>NZ_JBHYDE010000001.1:0-672764 GCF_051861155.1 Sphingopyxis sp.
ACCGCATCGACGCCCGAACCGGCGACGAGCAGATGGACTTCGCCGAGCTTCGACGCGGCGGTGACCACCGCGAGCGTGGCGTCCTTGACGGCCTTGCCGTCATGTTCGACCCAAACCAGAGTTTTCATGAGTGCACTCCCAGCGCTTTCAGCTTGGCAACCAGTTCATCGACATCGGCGACCTTGACCCCGGCCGAGCGGACGGGCGGCTCCGAAACCTTCACCGTCTTGACCCGCGGCGTCGTATCGACGCCGTAATCGGCGGGGGTCTTGGTATCGAGCGGCTTCGACTTCGCCTTCATGATGTTCGGCAGCGAAGCGTAGCGCGGCTCGTTCAGACGAAGGTCGGTGGTGACGATCGCGGGAAGCTTGAGCTTCACCGTCTCGAGGCCGCCGTCGACTTCGCGGGTGACCGAGACATGGTCGCCATCCACATTGACCGCACTGGCGAAAGTGCCCTGCGCCCAGCCGGTCAGCGCGGCGAGCATCTGGCCGGTCTGGTTGTTGTCGTCGTCGATCGCCTGCTTGCCAAGAATGACAAGGCCGGGCTGTTCGGCGTCGGCGATCGCCTTGAATATCTTCGCGAGCGCGAGCGGTTCAACGGCATCGTCGGTCTGCACCAGGATCGCGCGGTCGGCACCCATCGCGAGCGCGGTGCGCAGCGTTTCCTGCGCCTTCGCCGGGCCGACGCTGATCGCGACGATTTCGGTCGCGACGCCCTTTTCCTTCAGGCGGATCGCTTCTTCGACCCCGATCTCGTCGAACGGGTTCATCGACATCTTCACATTGGCCAGGTCGACGCCGGTGCCATCGGACTTGACCCGCGGCTTGACGTTGTAATCGAGCACCCGCTTCACGGGGACGAGGATTTTCATGGGCTCTTGGCTCCTCTCAGCAAATTGTGCACTGCGCCATAGTTGCGCTTTACGTAAACGTCAACCTGACTCCCTTCTCCCTTGAAGGGAGAAGGATAGGAAGCCTTATCGCCGAAGGCGATTAGGCGAACTTGGATGAAGGTGGGCAGAGCTTCGCTCCGCGCGAGCCAAAGGCTCGCAACCCCTCACCCAGCTTCGACTAGCCAGCAAGCTGGCAAGTCTTCGCAACCTTCTCCCGCAAGGGGAGAGGGGATTTCATCACGCCGCGCGAACCTCGGCGACGATCTTCTTGGCCGCGTCGCCAAGGTCGTTTGCCGCCACGATCGGCAGCCCCGAATTGGCGAGGATGTCCTTGCCCTGCTGGACGTTCGTGCCTTCGAGGCGGACGACCAGCGGCACCGACAGATTCACTTCCTTCGCCGCGGCAACGATGCCGTCGGCGATGATGTCGCACTTCATGATGCCGCCAAAGATGTTGACGAGGATGCCCTTCACCGCGGGATCCTTGAGGATGATCTTGAACGCCGCGGTGACCTTTTCCTTGCTCGCGCCGCCGCCGACGTCGAGGAAGTTGGCGGGGAATTCGCCGTTCAATTTGATGATGTCCATCGTCGCCATCGCGAGGCCCGCGCCGTTGACCATGCAGCCGATGTTGCCATCGAGCTTGATGTAGGCGAGGTCATATTCCGACGCCTCGACCTCGGCCGGATCTTCTTCGGTCAGGTCACGCAGTTCGGCGAGATCCTTGTGGCGGAACATCGCATTGCCGTCGAACGCCACCTTGGCGTCGAGGACGAGCAGTTCGTCGCCGTTCGCGCCTTCGCACACCGCGAGCGGGTTGATTTCGATCTGTTCGGCATCGGTGCCGAGGAACGCGGCGTAAAGGCCAGCAAGAACCTTGGCGGCCTGCTTGGCAAGGTCGCCCGACAGGCCGAGCGCCGCGGCGACGCTGCGGCCATGGTGCGGCTGCAGGCCCGTGGCGGGGTCGACGACGATCGTGTGGATCTTTTCGGGCGTATCGTGCGCGACGGTTTCGATGTCCATGCCGCCCTCGGTCGAGGCGACGACCGCGATGCGGCTGGTGGCGCGGTCGACGAGCAGGGCGAGGTAGAATTCCTGCTTAATGTCGGCGCCGTCGGTGATGTAGAGGCGATTGACCTGCTTGCCGGCGTCGCCGGTCTGGATCGTCACCAGCGTGTTGCCAAGCATGTCCTTGGCGTGCGCTTCGACTTCCTCGATCGACTTCGCCAGGCGGACGCCGCCCTTGGCGTCGGGTCCGAGTTCCTTGAACTTGCCCTTGCCGCGGCCACCCGCGTGGATCTGCGATTTCACGACATAAAGCGGCCCGGGGAGCTGCCTTGCCGCGGCGACGGCTTCTTCGACGCTCATCGCGGCAATGCCCTTGGGCACCGCGACACCAAATTTTGCGAGCAGTTCTTTCGCCTGATATTCGTGGATGTTCATGAGGTCTGCCGGGCCTTTCGAGTCTGGGGCGGGGACAATTGGCGCCGCCTAAGCACAAGTTTGGCGGCAAGGCTACCCCTGGGGCAGCAAGAGATTCTATCCGTCGCGGCGAGCAAACTTATCCGTTCGTCATCCCGGCGAAGGCCGGGATCTCGCCGGTGCGCCTTGTCCCGAGGTTGAGATCCCGGCCTTCGCCGGGATGACGACAGCGGTTCTAGCGGAAAGCGCAGAGCGCCGCCGAGCTTGTCGTGACCGTCAAGATCTCGGGGTCTTTGAGCGCGCGGACCTTGTGAAGGAACTGGTTCAGCGACAAATCGCTCATCCGCTTGTCCTTCAGGCTCGACAGCGAGCCAAGGCGGCGTAGCTGGAGCAGCGACAGCCGGTCGACCATGCGTTCGGCCATGCACGACGCGATCGCCTGCGACAGCCCGGCATTGACCAGCCCGGTGCGCAGCCGCGTTTCGGGGGTGGCGCAGGCGGCAAGCGCGAGCAGCGACAAGGACAGAACAACGATACGCATCAGCGATTATCTTCCATGAAATTCGGCGACAGCGCCCGACACCGCCTGCATCAGCGCCATGCGCGCGGGAACCGGCGACGTCGTGCTGCCCATCATCACCACGATCGCATAGCGGGTGCCGTCGGGCGCGGTGGCGATGCCGATGTCGTTATAGCCCGCGGTCATGCCGTTCAAATTCTGGCCCGTCCCGGTTTTGTGCAGGAATTTCCAGCCGGGCGGCAGCCCGGCCTTGAGCCGCTTGGGGCCGCTTTTCGTCCGGCCCATCACCCCGAGCAGATAGTCGGTCGATTCGGGCGACAACAGCGTCCCGCGCGCCAGCCGGGTCAGCGCGCTGGCGATCGCCGCCGGGCTGGCGCCGTCCATCGGATTGGCGAGATAATTGTCCATCGCGGCGCGGCGCGTCGCCGGGGCGAGCGCGGCGCGGGCATTTTCGAAATTGCGCGCGACCGAATAGCTTTGCTGCCACGACATCCCGGCAATGCCGCTTTGCAGCAGGCGTTCGCCGGGGCCGAAACGGATTGCACCCAGGTCTTTTTTCGCCATGAAGGCGCGCACCGTGCCCGGCCCGCCGATCGTGCGCAGCAGGCTGTCGTTCGCGGTATTGTCGCTCTGCGTGATCGCGGTTTCGATCAGGCTGCGGACGGTCATCGTCACCGACCCTTCGCTGCGAACGCGCGCGGCGAGCGGCTGGTAGAACAGCGTCAGATCCTCGGGACCGATCCGCACCGGCTGGTCGAGCCGCAGCCGCCCCTGATCGACCGCGTCGAGCGCCGCCAGGCTGACCCACAGCTTCGACACGCTTTGCTGCGGGAACAGCTCGCCGCCGCGCTCGGCAATCGCCCATTCGCCGTCGATCCGCTGCACCGCGATCCCGGTCTTGCCCGGAAAGGCGCGCCACAGGAAATGGATGCGCTCGGTCAGCCCGGCGGGGGCGCGGCGAAAACCGGGATCGAGGGGGCCGATCGGGCGCGGCATGGCCGACCGCACCGGCTGGCCGATCGGGACCGTCACCGAACCCGCGGGCCGCGGCGCCGCCGCCTGCGAACGCGCCGGCGGCACGATCGCGGCACTGCTGACACAGCCCGCAAGCACGGCGGCGCTCATCGTCATGGCGAGGAGCGGCCGGCCCGATAACTTCAACTTCATGCAAACCCCGCAAGCTGCGACTTGTATAAAATCCCCGGCCTTCTGGTCTCGCACGCGGGCAAGGCGGACCAGCGGTTTGCGACGAATGATTCCTCTGGCGCGACGAGCGGCGGAACCGCGCGGATTTCTAAGGCGCGGGCGCCGCGCGCACTATCGCGGGGAACAGCCGCTTCAGCGCCGCCAGCTTCGGCGCGTCCCAGCGAACGATATAGCCGTTCGACGGGTTGCGGCGCATAAAATCCTGATGACTGGGTTCGGCGGGGTAAAAGCGTTTGTAGCTTTCGACCGGCACGACGATCGGCCGCGCGAAATATTTGCCCTTGCCGATCTGCGCCAGATAGCTGGTCGCGACCTGGCGCTGGACCGCGTCCAGCGGAACGATCGCGGCGCGATATTGCGAGCCGACGTCGGGCCCCTGGCGATTCTTGAGCGTCGGGTCGGCGACGACTGAAAACAGCACCCGCAGCAAGGTGCCATAGCTGACTTGGCTGGGGTCATAAACGATCCGCACCGCCTCGGCATGGCCCGACCGACCGTCGTGGGTCAGTTCATATTTCGCGGTGGCGGCGCTGCCGCCATGATAGCCCGATTCGACCGAGATGACGCCCTTCACATGCGAAAAGACGCCCTCGACCCCCCAGAAACAGCCGCCCGCGAGCACTGCGGTGGCCCGCTTGGCCTTGACCGCGGGATCGACGGCGGCGGCGGGCAGTTTAACGATGCTTTCGGCCTGCGCCGGGGCGCATTGCGCGACCAAGGCGCTGGCGGCCAGCGCCGCGACGACGCGAAAAAAAGATCTGCGGCGCGGTGGTGCCGTCACGCCGGGATCGGCAGCGCCGGCTGATTGAGGACGATGAACGTCGCACCAATAGCAAAGCCGGCAAGCATGGTCAGGAACCAGTCGGAGCGGAGGAGAGTGAGCATGGGAGCCTCTTTTTTTCATATCTGTCGTTCGCGGCCAGAACCGCTTTGGTTACACCGACGATATGGAGCGCCCCGACCAGCCGTGCAGTGATGACCGTCACCCTAAACAGGATGGCTTACTATCCGGTGAACCGGGCGCTTAACCGCGGTTCAGCTTCAGATAGGGCCGGCCGCGCCCATTACAAGACCGATCGGTATAGAATTCCTATGCGATCGCGGCTTCAGCGCAGCGCCGCGCACGCCTGCTGGATGCGCACGCACGCCTCCTTCAGCACCGCTTCCGACGTCGCATAGGATACGCGGAACGCGGGCGAGAGGCCGAACGCCCCGCCGTGCACCGCCGCGACCTTCGCCGCGTCGAGGAAATAGTCGATCAGTGCCTCGTCGCTGTCGATCAGCGCGCCGTCGGGAGTTTTCTTGCCCATGCAGCCGCTGGCATCGGGATAGACATAGAAAGCGCCGTCGGGGGTCGGGCAGCTGAGACCCGGGGCGTCGTTGAGCATCGCGACGACCATGTCGCGGCGCTTGCGGAACGCGGCGTTGCGGTCGTCGAGGAACTGCTGCGGCCCGCCGAGCGCGGCGGCGGCGGCGGCCTGCGCGATCGAACAGGGGTTCGACGTCGATTGCGACTGGAGCTTGCCCATCGCCTTGATGATCCACGCCGGGCCGCCCGCGTAACCGATGCGCCAGCCGGTCATCGCATAAGCTTTCGAACAGCCGTTCACCGTCAGGATGCGATCGGCAAGGTCGGGGCAGCGCTGGGCAAAGGTCGAAAATTCGAAATCGGCGTACCAGACATGCTCGTACATATCATCGGTCATCACCATGACATGCGGGTGTTGGCGGACAACCTCGCCCAGCGCGTCGAGTTCTTCGCCCGAATACGCGGCGCCCGACGGGTTCGACGGCGAATTCAGCATCACCCAGCGCGTCTTCGGGGTGATCGCGGCGTCGAGCTGCGCCGGGGTGATCTTGTAATTCTGCGCCGCGCTGCCTTCGATGATCACCGGCGTGCCGCCCGCAAAGGCGACGATGTCGGGATAGCTGACCCAATAGGGCGCCGGGATGATCACCTCGTCGCCCTTGTCGACCGTCGCGACGAGCGCGTTGAACAAAGTATGCTTGCCGCCGACATTGACCGAAATCTGGTCGAGGCCGAACTCCAGCCCGTTGTCGCGGCGGAACTTGCCGCGGATCGCTTCCTTCAGCGCCACCGTCCCGTCGACCAGCGTATATTTGGTCTGACCATTGCGGATCGCCTCGATCGCGGCTTCCTTGACGAAATCGGGGGTGTCGAAATCGGGTTCGCCGGCCGAAAGGCCGATCACGTCGACGCCCGCCGCTTTCAGCGCCGATACGCGCGCGGTCATCGCGAGCGTCGCCGACGGCTGGATACGTTTCAGGGCGGCGGAGATATGCGGCTTCAGCGACATGGACGGTCTTTCCTTCGCGGGCAAATTGACAGGAAATTGCGCGGCCGCGCGTAGAGCCTCCGCCCGCAGTTCGCAAGCACAGCGTCGCATAATTTACGAATGCAGGGCAGCGCCGAGCGAGAGGACAGACAGCACTCGGTCTTACGGCCGGGCTGACTCTCCCGACCACTGCGGCGACTTTCTAACAGATCGACCGCGCAGCGTCATTGCACTATTTTGTCCACCAGCCGCGCCGGGATCAGCCCGCGCAGTGAATTACCGATGAAGAAGCCATCCGCCAGGTCGGCGAGCCGCAGATGCGATTCGACCGCGCGCCCCTTGTCGATCAGCTCGGCGCGCAGCACCCCGGGCAGCAACCCCAGCGCGAGCGGCGGGGTCAGCAGCTGGCCGTCGCGTTCGACAAAGATGTTGCTCCAACTGCCCTCGGTAACAAAACCCGGCTCGTCGACAAAAACCACCTCGGCGGCGCCGCTGTCCAACCGCGCGGCGTCATAGGCGGCGCGCTGGCTCGTCTTGTGCGCCAGGCGGAAATCGTCGGCGGCCATCGGCGTCGGCCGCACCGCGACCGGCACCGGCAGTTCGGCAAGCCGCGGCAGCGGCGATACCTCGACCGCCAGCGCCCCCGACGGCGCCAGCCGCATCCGCACCCTTGCCGCGCTGCGCAGCCGGAAGGTCGCCGATTGCAGGCTGTTGCGCGCGCCGTGGCGATCAAAGGTAAAGCCGAGCGCCGCGGCGCTGGCCTTCATCCGCGCCAGATGCCCCTCCAGCCGCTGGACCCCCTCGACGGGATCGAAGAACATGGTTTCGATCAGGTCGAAACGCGCCCCCGCTGCTCCCACAAATTCCCCCTTCGCCAGACATTCGCGCCATTCCTCAGCCGGCCGGCTGTCGGCGACAATTCCCGAACCCAATCCCAGCGTGGCGCGATTTGCGCCATCGTGCAAGCCATCCCCGCGCGGCAGCACCAGCGTCCGGATCGCGACGTTGAACGCCGCGTCGCCACCGGGTTCGATGAAACCGATCGAACCCGTGTACAGTCCGCGCGCGCCTGCCTCTAGTTCGTCGATGATTTCCATCGCGCGCACCTTGGGCGCGCCGGTGATCGAGCCGCAGGGAAAGGCGGCGCGCAGCACATCGACCGCGCCGATACCTGCGGGCAGGCGCGCGCTGACGTCGGAGACGAGCTGGTGGATCGTCGGAAAGCTTTCGACGCGGAACAGGTCGGGCACCGCGACCGACCCCGGCACCGCGACGCGCGACAGGTCGTTGCGGATCAGATCGACGATCATCAGATTTTCGGCGCGCTGCTTGGGATCGCCCGCCAGCTCGCGCGCCGCCGCCGCGTCGGCCTCTGCGTCAGCCTGCCGCGTGGCGGTACCCTTCATCGGCCGCGCCATCACCTGGCCCTCGCGCAGCGCGAAGAACAGCTCGGGCGAATGCGACACGATCGCGCGCTCGCCGGTCCAGATCACTCCGCCATAGCCCGCGCGCGCCGTCTGCCGCAGTCGCGCGTGGATCGCGAGCGGATTGCCCAGCACCGGCACGTCGGCGCGAAAGGTCAAATTCGCCTGATAAATGTCGCCGGCGTCGATCAGCGCCAGCACCGCCTCGACCGCCGCCAGATAATCGGCGCGCGTCACCCGCGGCGCGACGGCGCCCACCCACGCCGCTTCGGGATCGGGCAGCAGCGCTGGTACCGCATCGGCGTCGATCCGCACCACGCCGCCGAACAGCCCGAACCAGCCGAGCGGCGCATCGCCGTCGCCTGCCGAACCGACCGGACCACGCCACGCCGGCGCCAGCGCCTGGCCCGCTTCATAGGCCAGATAACCCGCGGCATGGAGCCCGCGCGCCTGCGCCGCCTGCAGCGCTGCCAGCAGGTCGGGCACCTCCGCCGCCGAACGCGCGGTCAGTATCTCGACCGGATCGACGAACAGCCGCGCCGCGGCCGCGCCCTGCGCGCGCGCATCGTCGAGCAGGACAAAGGGCGGCGCGCCCGCCTCGGCCCCGGGAATCGCGATCTCACCCGCCACGACGACCCTGGCTCCCGGCGTGATCGCGCGCGGCGATCAGCGGTCGCGCTTCATGCGAATGCCGCGGCCGCCCTCGATGCTCGCGAAATAGCTGCCCATCGATGCGACCCGGATTTTGACCTTTTGCCCCGGCTTGGGCTGCCGCGCCAATTGGGTGGAATCGATCTGCACCCACACCGCATCATCCTCCATCACCAGCGTATATTTGCCCGAGCGGTCGACGCTGGCCGAACGGAGCGTCGTTTCGATCTCCTTGACCTCATCCTCATCGCCGCCGAAGATTCCGCCGAGCTTGGGAAAGGAAAAGCCGAACAGGCCGCGCCGCGCCTTTTTCGCGGTCTCGCGGTCGGTGAAGGTAATCTCGCGCGCGGTGTCGGCGCTCGACAGCTCGCCGACCTCGCGGTCGAAACAGGCGAGGCGGGCGGCCGGATCAGCGATGTCGCGGCAGGCATAAAGTTCCTGAATCTGCACCGGACGCGCCGTCGGCGCCTTGTCCTTGGCCGCGGCCGGCACGGCGATGGCGCCGGCAAGCAGGGCGAGCGGGATGGCGACGCGCGATGACAGCTGCAACATGGCAAAAACCCCCTGGCGAGAAAGATGGCTCTGCCTAGCGGGGCCGACCGCGCGCCGCAAGCGCGCCCGGTTGCGATGTCGGCTTACTGACCCTAGTGTCAGGAAAGCCGTGGCAATGGCATAGGGACGAGAGGATTTTTTCGGGCAATGGACAGCGAATTTTCCTGGGCGAGCGACTATCATCACCCGACGATCTGGGACCAGTCCTTCGCGCCGCTGTCGCTGCCCGACATGTTCGCCGCCAGCGTGGAGCGGCGCGGCGATGCGGCAATGCTCGATTTCCTCGGCCGCCGCTTCAGCTATGTCGAGGTCGCGCGCGGCGCGGCGCGCGTCGCGCGCGGCCTCCAGCAACTTGGACTCGGCAAGGGCAGCCGCGTCGGCCTGTTCCTGCCCAACGTCCCGCATTATGTCGCCGCTTATTATGGCGCGCTCGCCGCCGGGGCGACGGTGGTCAATTTCTCGCCGCTCTACACCGCCCGCGAGCTGGAGGAGCAGGTCGAGGATTCGGGCACCGACACATTGTTCACGGTCAGTGCCGCGGCGCTGTTGCCCACCGCGCTCAAAGTGCTCGACGGCTCAAGCCTCCAGCGGCTCGTCGTCGGCTCGGTCGCCGGGGGGCTGCCCGCCACGAAGTCGGCGCTCTACCGCCTGTTCAAGCGCGCCGAGATCGCGCCGCTGCCCGCCGATCCGCGCATCATCCGCTTTTCGGCGCTGATTGCCAACGACGGGCGGCCCAATCCGGTGGCGATCGACGCGGAAACCGACATCGCGCTGATCCAATATACCGGCGGCACCACCGGGACGCCCAAGGGCGCGAAGCTGACGCACCAGAATCTGACCGCCAACGCGCGGCAGGTGAACGCGATCGATCCCGACCATGACGCCGACGATCGCATTCTCGGCGTGCTCCCCTTCTTTCACGTCTTCGCCAACACCTGCGTGCTCAACCGCACGATCCTCAACGGCGGCACGATCACGATGCTGCCGCGCTTCGATGCGAAGCAGGCGCTGGCGGCGATCACCCGGACGCGGACCACCGCGCTGCCCGGGGTGCCGACGATGTATCAAGCGCTACTCGACCATCCCGACCTCGCGCGGACCGATTTCTCGTCGCTGCGCATCTGTATTTCGGGCGGCGCGCCGATGCCCGCCGAGCTGCGCGAGAAATTCACCGCCGCGACCGGCGCCGCGCTCGTCGAGGGCTATGGCCTGACCGAAAGCTCGGGGGTCGTCGCGACCAACCCCTATGACGGCCCGGTGCGGCCCGGCACGATCGGCCAGCCGCTGCCCGCGACGCGCATCCGCCTGCTCGACAAGGAAGACCCGGCCAAGGCCGCGCCCGCGGGCGAACCCGGCGAGCTGGCGGTCAAGGGGCCGCAGATCATGCAGGGCTATTGGAACCGCCCCGACGCCGATCTCGACAGCTTCACCGCGGACGGCTGGCTGCGCACCGGCGACGTCGCGGTGGTCGAGGAGGGCGGCTATATCCGCATTGTCGACCGGCTGAAGGACATGATCGCGGTCGGCGGCTTCAAAGTCTATCCGAGCGTGATCGAGGCGCATCTTTACGAGCATCCCGCGGTCAAGGAAGCGATCGTGCTCGGCGTCCCCGACGCCTATCGCGGCGAGGCGCCCAAGGCCTTTGTGACGCTGGAGGAAGGGTTCGAGATATCGGGCGAAGCCCTCGCCGCCTGGCTCAACCCGCGGCTCGGCAAGCACGAACGGGTGAACGCGGTCGAAGTGCGGCTGAACCTGCCCAAGACGATGATCGGCAAGCTCGACCGCAAGGCGCTCAGGGCCGAGGAAGGAGGCTGATGATCACCCACCGGCCGGTGAAGGCGCACGGGACACGCTCCGGCAGCCTCGGGGCTACGGCTCAACTTCGACAGGAGAAACGCGGATGCGGCAATATGGCACTTGTGTCAGCGTCTAAAGATTGATGTCGAAATGTAGCACTTCTTGGCGAACGCCGAGCGACTCATAGAGCGCGATGGCCGGCTCATCGCCATGGTCTGCCTGAACGAAAACCGCCCATACGCCGCGCTCTAACGCGATTTCTTTGAGATGCCCGATGAGGGTGGTCGCGACACCGCGTCGTCGATATTCTGAGGCGACGGCGAGATCATAGATGTAGAACTCTCGGCGCCTTTGCTCGAACTTTTCGAACTCATAAGCAACCAGGCCGCCCACGACCGCCGTGCCTGCAATTGCCACGAGAACCAGAACATTCTCTTTCGCGAGCAGTTCGGTCAAATAGGTGTCGGTCGGCGGTGCGCCTTGATAAGTGCCGGGGTCATCGAACGCATCGCCGAACAACGCGTTCAAGCCATGAAGCCGCGTCACGTCAGCCGGGCCGAGCCGACGAACGCTCATCGGCGCCAGCATCTCTGCCGCATCGGTCGCTTCATGGACTGATCGCCGGTCCGTCACGGATAGTCCTTCATCTGTCCGTCCCGGACAACATCGGCCCAACTTTTCATTCCGTTCTTGCCGTTTAGAAACGGCAGCGCAGCACGCACCATGTCGGGAGCCATGAAGCTTTCGTAGTGGGTTACGTCGGGTAGGATGGCCAACCGGTTGCGCGCCATGTGCTCCCTCTGCCAGCCAGCATCTTTTAGCCCGCCGTTCAGCTTCTGATAGAAGGCAACGATATGTTCGGGCCGGATCATATCTGAATCGCCGTAGATCAGCATGACCGGCATGGTCAGCTTGTCGACGGCCGCCGAATAGTCATAAGGCTCGCGCAGCAGCCTCCCCATCTCGTCGAGCAGCCGAGGAAACTCGGCGGCGTCGGGCGCGACCGCTACGTAAGACTGATACATTGGCGTGTCGATCATCGCCGCGGCCGACGCCGCGCTCAGTTGCGCCTGCTGCGGCAACATCTCGGGAAAAAAGCCATCGCGGGCAAAGGGGACCGAGACCAGAACGAGGCGGCGTACCTTATTTGGCGAATGTGCGGCGAGGTGAAGCGCAGCCCAACCACCAAATGAATAGCCGAGAACATCGATCTCGTCGTGGCCGAGCCGATTCACAAGAATTGCCAGGTCGGCACCGATGTCGGCCATATCGATCGAGCGCTTGCCAAGCCCGGTACGGCCGTGGCCGTGTAAATCAACGGCGATCACCCGCCGGTTCGTCGCCAGGGTCGGCAGAATCGGGGCATACATTTCGGTCGAGCCCAGTCCGCCATGCAGAAGGAGCAGAGGTTCGCCCTTGCCGCGTATTTCATAATAATAGTCGACACCGTTTATCGCGTGGCGGCCGGTCGATGGGCTATCGTCCTTCGACGCAATCGGTTTCTCTCCGGCGTTCACCGCGACCGGTGTCGTTACGGCAACCGCAGCGGCCGCCAATGCCGCAAAAAGCTTTGCCTTCAACATTCATCGTTCCTTGTTCGCATAGCTCATGATTTTGCTGCTAGCTCAAGAAACCGCTTTGCCGGCGACAACGCGGGTAAAGTCCATGTGCCAGTTTTCTTCCCAGGTTGCGCCGCCGTCGGTCGAAAAGGCCTGATCCCAATGGGCGGTGCTCGAGGTGATTTTCGTCCAGCGGAACCGGACCTTTACCGGCCGCCCATCATGGACGTCGTCGCCGATAAATATGCCCACCCCATCTTCGAAACCGCCCCGCACGGGCGGTTCGATATTGGCTGCTCGCGAGTCGAGCCACCAGATCGACCATTGCCGCGTGTCGGGATTAAAGGCTCGGATTCCTACCGCTTGGTAGGTTCCCGACGGCAGTTCCAGGACGTTGTCATCGACGTTGCCGTATCCGCCCATGGTTTTCCAGTTGACGCAGGTGCCATCGAATTCCTGCCACTCGGTGCTGCCCACAAGCCGCCCCTTCAAACGACGATGGCGAACGGACCAGCTCCCGACAAGAAAGTCCCAGTCACTCAACGCACCCATGGGGGCAAGTTCCTGCGCGCCTTCGCTTTGTCCCGCGACAGCCGCGGCAGGAAGAAAACCGCCCGCCAGCACCATCGCTGCCCCGGCCCCGGTCACAGTCGTGGCGACCACCGCGCGGCGTGTATGCGACTTTCCCTTTTCGTTCATTCTATGTGCTCCCTGGACGCCTGTGCCGCGCGACATTGCGTCGATGTTATCTGATCGAGAAGCCACGGCCGGATTTGGTATCGCGACGATATGAAGCATTGGAAATCCCGCTCCGCAACTACTCGGAACGTTATCAACTCGGCGGGGGAGCGACTGAATCGACCTGCACGTAGTGGAACACTATGGCGCCGCGAAAGCTGCCACTGCAATTTTTTCGAACCTTTGAATTCCCGCTACCAGCTTCGCTGGACCGGCATTCGGGGCGGTGACGAGAGACATGGCGGCGGCGGTTGCAATGAGACATTGTAACCTTTGTCATGTTATGCCATATCCGGCATCGCAATTGCCCCAACGGAGAATCGGGTGACCCAAGTCGCCAGCCCTGCCCCTGTCCTGACGCGCTTCGGCGCGGTGGTGCGGGCTGCGCGCGACGCGCGGCCGCTGACGTCACTCAGCGGCGACCAGCTGGCGATGGGACTGTCGGGACTGTGCCTCGTCCATTGTCTGGCCAGCACGATCCTGTTCGCCTCGATCGCTTCGGTCGGGGTCGCGTTCGACAACCATCTGTTCCACGAGGTCGGGCTGATCATCGCGATCGGCTTTGCGCTTGTGACGCTTGTCTCGGGCGTCCTCAGCCACGGTTACATGATGCCGTTTGCGGTCGGCAGCTTCGGGCTCGGCATGATGGCGGGCGCGCTGTCGCGGCCGCACGACGGCAGCGAAGTGCTGGCGACGATGATCGGCGTCGCCGTCGTCGCCTTGGGCCACGACCTCAACCGCCGCGCCAGACACTGACGACGCCACGGACCCGGCGCCGGAATGGACCGGTCCGCCGCTTGCGGGGGCCGTGTAAACAGCCTACATTGGGATGATAGTTGGCGCGGGATTTCCCGCGCGTGAGGAACAGTCCATGGGCAAGCATGACCATCCGCACGTCGAGGCCAGCGGCGCCTCGCTCGCCAAGGCGGCGCAGACCGCGCTCGAGGGCGCGGGCGAAGCGTGGACCGACATGCGCGCGCAAATTTTCGATGCGGTCGCCGCGATCGGCAAGCCCGCCAGCGCCTATGAAATCGCCGACATCGTGTCGCAAAAGCGCGGGAAGCGGGTGGCGCCGAACAGCGTCTATCGTATCCTCGACCTGTTCGTCGCCAACAACCTCGTCCGCCGCGTCGAAAGCGCCAACGCCTTTGTCGCCAACAGCCATCCCGGTTGCCTCCACGACTGCATCTTCCTGATCTGCGACAGCTGCGGGAGCGCGGTGCATGTCGATGATGACAAGCTGTCGACCGGCGTTCGCGCTGCCGCCAACGCGACGGGCTTCGCTGCCGAGCGCCCGGTGATCGAGGTGCGCGGTAAATGCGCCGAGTGCCAATAGGGTGAGCCGCCGCGCTTCGGAGCCGGCCCCTATATTCCTTCATCAGGTTAGAGCTGTTCCCCGGCGAAAGCTGGGGCCCAGGGCGTCATTGCGCAACGCCTGTTTTCTAACGCCCTGGACCCCGGCTTTCGCCGGGGAGCAGCTACGGGGTGGACCGGGATAAGCGCCAACGATGGTCAGGGGGCTCCAACAGTGGATCGAAGTGCAGCGGTCGCGCCCGCCCGCACCGACGCGCTGGTGGATCGCCACCTTGGCATTCGGCATCGCGGTGGTGCTGTTCGGCCTCCACCTGACGCAGGTCTTTCCGCAAGCGGGGCATGACATCGCCCCCGGTTATGGGCCGCCCGTCCTCGCGTTTGAATTTGCCGGTGGGCAAGCCGACCTCGAAGCGATCTTCGGTTTCTTCACCGACCCGCAGCAGGTGACACGGCTGGCCGCGATGCGCGCGGGGAACGAGCAGGATTATCTCTACATGCTGCTCTATGCCGGGTTCCTGACCAGCGGCTGCCTTGCGCTCTGGCGCGAGCTGCGCGCGCGGGCGGTGCTGGCCGCGGCGGCGCTCCCGGTCGCGGCGGCGCTGTGCGATGGTTATGAAAACTGGCTGCTGTTCGACATCCAGGCTGCCTTTACCGCGGGCGAATATTCGCCCGCCATGGCCAGTCTGCCCTATCCGGTCGCGGCGAAATTCCTGTTGCTGGCGGCGACCAATGTCGCGATCGGCGCCGCGGCGACGCAGCTGGGGCGCTGGTGGGCGCTGTTCGGCACCGTTGCGATCCTCGCCGCGATCCCGACCGTGATGGCGATCATCACCCCCGCCGCCTTTGCCTGGGCACTGATCCCCTCCGCGGCGGGCGGCTGGATCCTGCTGCTTGCGCTGGCCGCGGCGGGCAGCTGGCGCGCGCTGGTCCAGAAACGCCCGCTGGTCGATTTCGCGCCGACCGCCCCCTCCGCCGACGTGCCGCAAACCGCCGCGATGCCGCGCGCAGGGTTCGGCCGTCGCCGTAGCTGACCCCCTTTCCACCCTGCGCCGCCGGGTCTAGGGAAGCGCGAATCCCGCAAACAGGGCGAAAGGCTGCACATGAACAATGTCATCATCCGCGAGGACGACCTGGTCGAAACCATCGCCGACGCGCTCCAGTACATCAGCTATTTTCATCCGATGGACTATATCCGCGCATTGGGCGCCGCGTACGAACGCGAAGTCTCGCCCGCCGCGAAGGACGCGATGGCGCAGATCCTATCGAACAGCCGCATGTGCGCCGAGGGGCACCGCCCGATCTGCCAGGACACCGGCATCGTCACCGTCTTCATCAAATGGGGCATGGACTGCCGCCTCGACAGCCCGCGCAGCCTGCAGCAGGTCGTCGACGAGGGCGTGCGCCGCGCCTATCTGCACCCCGAAAACAAGCTCCGCGCCTCGATCCTCGCCGACCCGGCGTTCAGCCGCGTGAACACCAAGGACAACACGCCGTCGGTGCTCAACGTCGAAATGGTTCCGGGCGCGAAGGTCCATATCGACGTCGCCGCGAAGGGCGGCGGCAGCGAGAACAAGTCGAAGTTCAAGATGATGAACCCGTCGGATTCGATCGTCGACTGGGTGCTCGAAATGGTGCCGCAGATGGGCGCCGGCTGGTGCCCGCCGGGCATGCTCGGCATCGGCATCGGCGGCACCGCCGAAAAGGCGATGCTGCTCGCCAAACAGTCGCTGATGGACCCGATCGACATGACCGAGCTGCTCGCGCGCGGGCCGGCGTCGCCGACCGAGGAACTGCGCATCGAGCTGTATGAAAAGGTCAACGCGCTCGGCATCGGCGCGCAGGGGCTAGGCGGGCTTGCGACCGTGCTCGACGTCAAGATCGCCGACTGGCCGACCCACGCCGCGTCGAAGCCGGTCGCGATGATCCCCAACTGCGCCGCGACAAGACATGCTCATGTGACGCTCGACGGCAGCGGCCCGGCGTTCCTCGAACCCCCGGTGCTCGCCGACTATCCGCAGATCGACTGGCAGCCCGATACCGCCGCGATCCGCGTCGACCTCGACACCCTGACGCCCGAAGTCGTTGCGAGCTGGAAACAGGGTGATCGCATCCTCCTCAACGGCAAGATGCTCACCGGCCGCGATGCCGCGCACAAACGCATCGCCGAGATGCTGGCCAAGGGCGAGGAGTTGCCGGTCAGCTTCCGCGACCGCGTCATCTATTATGTCGGCCCGGTCGATCCGGTCGGCGAAGAAGTCGTCGGCCCCGCGGGCCCGACGACCGCGACGCGCATGGACAAGTTCATGGACATGATGCTGGGTCAGGGGCTGCTCGCCTGCGTCGGCAAGGCCGAACGCGGCCCCGCCGCGACGCAGGCGATCGCCAAGCACAAGAGCGCCTATCTGATGGCGGTCGGCGGCGCCGCCTACCTCGTGGCGCGCGCGATCAAGGGCAGCCAGGTCGTCGGCTTCGCCGACCTCGGCATGGAAGCGATCTACGAGTTCGAGGTGCAGGACTTCCCGGTCACCGTCGCGGTCGACAGCGAAGGCCAGAATGTCCACGTCAACGCGCCGATGCTGTGGCAGAAGCGGATCAAGGATGAGGGGTTGCTGGAGGGGGCTTGATCGCCCCCGCCGTCACCCCGGCGAAGGCCGGGATCGCGCCGGTGCCGCCTTGCCATGTCGCTCAATTTGAAGAACACTCCCCGCGACACAGACACCGCAGGGGGAAGCAGCATGGATTTCCGTAACGTCGACCGACCGAACCGCCGCAACCTGATTCGCGGCGCCGCCATGCTCGGCGCGGGCGCGGCGGTCATGGCGCCCTTCCCCGTCCTCGCCGCGAGCAGCCAGTCCGCGGCCATCCGCAAGGCCGCCGAAGCCGGCAAGGACGCCTCGATCAAGCGCATCCGCGACTGGATCGCCCTCCCCTCGATCGCTGCCGAAAACCGCAATATGGCCGAGGGCGCGGCCTATATGGCCGAGCTCGCGCGCGATGCGGGTTTCAGCAATGTCGAGATCGTCCCCACCGACGGCCATCCCGGGGTGTTCGGCACGATCGACGTCGGCGCCCCGCGCACGCTCGGTATCTATTTCATGTACGACGTCAAACAGTTCGACCCCGCCGAATGGTCGTCGCCGCCGCTGGAGGGCCGGATGGTCGATCGCCCCGGTTTCGGCCAGTCGATCATGGGCCGCGGCGCGGTGAACCAGAAGGGGCCGGAGGCGACCTTCCTCGCCGCACTCCACGCGATCCGCGCCGCGAAAGCCAAGCTGCCGGTCAACATCGTCCTCGTCTGCGAGGGCGAGGAGGAGATCGGCTCGCCGCATTTCCGCCAGATCGCGACCAAACCCAACATCCTCGCGGCGCTGAAGAAATGCGACGGCATCTTCATCCCCTTTGCCTCGCAGGGGCAGAACGGCAATGTCACGGTCAATCTGGGATCAAAGGGGATCATCGAACTCGAACTGGTCGCCAGCGGCGAGAAATGGGGGCGCGGGCCAAAGGGGGATGTGCATAGCAGCCTGAAGGCGATGGTCGATTCGCCCGCCTGGCGGCTGGTGCAGGCGCTCCAGACGCTCGTCACCCCCGATGGCAACAAGCCGGTGATTGACGGCTGGTTCGAAAATGTCCGCCCGCTCACGACCCGCGAAAAGGCGCTCATCCGCGAAGCCGCGAAGGCAGGCGACGAGGCGCAGCAAAAGGCGGCGCTCGGCGTCACCCACTGGATCGACAACCTCGCCTATGACGACGCGCTGATCCGGCTGGCGCAGGAACCGACGGTCAATATCGAAGGCCTGGTCGCGGGCTACACCGGCCCCGGCGGCAAGACGATCCTGCCCGGCCGCGCGGTCGCGAAGCTCGACTTCCGCCTTGTCCCCAACCAGACCCGCGCCGAGGCGGAGCAGAAGCTGCGCGCGCATCTCGACAAGCATGGTTTCAAGGATGTCGAGGTCAATGTCTCGGGCGGCTATGACCCGACCGAAGTCGCCGAGGACAGCCGCCTGATCCGCACCGCGCTGGCCAGCTACAAAAAGCTCGGGGTCGCGACCAACCTCAACGCCCGGCTCGCGGGCAGCTGGCCGGGGGCGACCTTCACCGCGCCGCCGGTATCGATCCCGGCGGGGCATTTCGGCACCGGCCACGGGTCGGGCGCGCACGCCCCCGACGAATATTTCCTGATCGATTCGACCAATCCCAAGGTCGCCGGGCTGGTCGACGCGACGATGGGCTTCGCCGAATTCCTCTACACGCTGGCGGCGATCAAATAGGGGCGGGCAGATGAGCGACCTCAACGGCGTCGCGCACGTCATCCTGACCGCCGGGAATTTCGAGCGATCGACCGCCTTCTGGCGCGACATGATCGACTATCTCCAGCTCAAGCTGGTGCTCGACAGCGAGCATATGCTGTACGGCGTCGGCGGACGCACCGCGATCGGCATCCGCACCGGCAGCCCGGACAATGCCGGCAAAAGGTTTGACCAGGGCGCCCCCGGGCTGCACCACGCCTGTTTCCGCATGCGCGACCGTGCCGCAATCGATCGCGTTCACGCCTTTCTCGCCGCGCGCGCCGACATCCATATCGTCCACGCCCCGCAGGAAGAACCGTGGGCGCCAGGCTATTATTCGGTATTGTTCGAGGATCCCGACGGCATCCGCATCGAATTCAACCACGTCCCCGGCGCTGGCCTGCTCGTCGATGGCGAGGAAATCGGCGGCGCGGACGCCTTCGACTAAAAGCCGTACACCAAAGTAAACCGCGTCTGGGTATCGACGCTTTCGATGCCCGGCGGCGGGCTGGTGTCGATCTGCGCCGAATAGGCGATGCGTGCCGACAAAGCGCCAGTCAGCTTGGCGTTGAGCGCGGTCAACGAGCTGGTCGAGCTGTTCGCTTCGCCGACGATCGTCGAGGCGACCTGCGTCAACCGCAAGGTCGGCGACAATTGCCAGCCGAAATCGATCCCGCCCAATGCGGTCAGTTCGCTGTCGCTCAGTCCGCTGATGAACTCGGTCTGGCGCCACGCCGGCCCGCCCTTCAGGCTGAGCGACATCGTCTTGCTGTCGATCACCTTGTACCCCAGCCCGCCCGACAGGTTCCAGCGCGTGTCATAGCCCAGGATGCGATCATGCTCCCACCGCCCCAGCCCAAAGGCGAAGGCGCGGTCGTTGACGCGATATTGCGGCTCGATTTCGGTGATATAGCGTTCGACCGAGGTGCGTCCGTTGGTGCGCTGATAATCGGCCTGGGCCCGAAATTTATAGGTCCAGTCGATCCCCTTGCGCGCCACCGCGATCCCCGCGCTCAGCCCCGCCGATTTGGTATTGCCGCTGCTCTGCGACGCGCCGATCTGCCCCTCGCCTTTCCAGTTTTGCCAGAATTTGGCCGACGCCAGCCGGGCGCGCTCGGCCGCCGCGGCCTCGTCCTTGAGCCGTTGCCGTTCGGCGCGATAGGCGGCCAGCCGCACGTCGATCTCCGCCGCGTCGTCGGGGTGGGTGTCCTTGGCCAGCTTGGCCACCGCTTCGACATCGGCGTCCTTGCCGCTCGCCATCGCGGCGGCGAGCATGTCGCCGATCGGGTCGGGCGCCGCGACCGGCGGGTGGCCGCTGCGATAATAAGCGAGCAAGGCGTCGATTTCGCCGACATTGCCGGGGTTGGTCATCCGCGCGACCTTGGCCACCGCTTCGACATCGGCGTTCGCACCGCTCGCGAACGCAGCATTGATCATCGCGCGCACCGCATCGGGCAATGGCGGATCGAGCGGCACGAGCAGCGTCGGAATCGGATTGGCCAGGACCGGATCAGCGAGCGCGGGGTTCGGCTGCGGCGGGTTGGCGGGTTCCTGCGCCGCATGCGCGGGCGGCGCGGCAAGCGCGAGCGGCAGGCACAGCGCGGCCAGTCGGGGGAGAGAGGTCACCGAAGACGTCCTTCGCTGGGCCACGGGGCCGGGTTCGTTCGATCCTTGGCGCGGGGCCAAAGCGGTGCGATGCCCCGCTATAACCCGAAAGAGGCTGGCATTTCCACCCCGCCCGCCCCATTTGCAAACCTATGGTAATCGCCCTCATCGCCATTTTCTGTGCCGGGATCGGCAATTTCGCGATGCACCGCGCCTTCATGGAAAGCGACGACCCGCTGATCCAGCAGATGGTCAAGCCGCTGGCCGACAAGGCGGGGCCGCACATCACCTATGTTTTTGAATTTTTGCTGCTCGTCGGCGCGATGGCGATCGCGACGCGCAACTGGTTCACCGCGCTGATGCTCTACGGGCTTTATACGATGTTCAACGCGATGGCGTTCAGCTGGATCATGCAGCGCCGGGATTGACGCGCGGTTGCCGTCATCGATCGTCCAAATTCTCAACGCCTCGTTAACCATGTTGCAACCCCCGTCATCGTAATTTCACAAAGCCTTCCGCTTTTCCCTTGCGGCGCGGCGGCGGCATCGCCACGTTGTGTTCCTAGGGGCCGCCTCTCTCCCCCGGCGGGCCTCGCAAGGAGAAAAGTCCATGCCGTCCTTTTCGGAGAGCCTCGAAAAGACCCTGCACAATGCGCTGAAAGCCGCATCGGAGCGTCACCACGAATATGCGACGCTGGAGCATCTGCTTTACGCGCTGATCGACGACGACCATGCCGCCGAAGTGATGCGCGCCTGTGGCGTCGCACTCGACGATCTGCAGACCGCAGTCGTCCATTATCTCGACACCGAACTCGACAGCCTGAAGGTCGAGGGACACAGCGATCCGTCGCCGACGAGCGGATTTCAGCGCGTCGTCCAGCGTGCGATCCTGCACGTCCAGTCATCGGGCAAGGATGAAGTGACGGGCGCCAACGTCCTCGTCGCGCTGTTCTCCGAACGCGAATCCTATGCCGTCTATTTCCTCCAGCAGCAGGATCTGACCCGGCTCGACGCCGTCTCCTACCTCAGCCACGGCGTCGGCAAGGGCGGCAAGCCCTCGCCGCAGGCCGAGCCCGAGGAAAAGGAAGAAACGAAGGACAAGGACAGCGGCGGCAAGAACAAGAAAGAAACCGCGCTCGACCAGTTCACCGTCAACCTCAACGAAAAGGCCAAGGTCGGCAAGGTCGATCCGCTGATCGGCCGCAGCGCCGAGGTCGATCGCACGATCCAGATCCTCTGCCGCCGCAGCAAGAACAACCCGCTCTATGTCGGCGATCCCGGCGTCGGCAAGACCGCGATCGCCGAAGGCCTCGCGCGCAAGATCATCGAGGGTGACGTGCCCGAGGTACTGCTGCCCGCGGTCATCTATTCGCTCGACATGGGCGCGCTGCTTGCGGGCACGCGCTACCGCGGCGATTTCGAGGAGCGGCTGAAACAGGTCGTGACCGAACTCGAAGGACTGCCGCACGCGATCCTGTTCATCGACGAGATCCACACCGTGATCGGTGCGGGCGCTACGTCGGGTGGCGCGATGGACGCGTCGAACCTCCTGAAACCCGCCTTGTCGGGCGGCGTGATCCGCTGCATCGGATCGACGACGTACAAGGAGTTCCGCAACCATTTTGAAAAGGACCGCGCGCTGCTCCGCCGGTTCCAAAAGATCGACGTGGTCGAGCCGACGCTCGAGGACACGAAGAAGATCCTCGCGGGCCTGCGCAGCGCGTTCGAGGCGCACCACCAGGTGCGCTACACCCAGGATGCGATCAACGCCGCGGTCGACCTGTCGGCGCGCTACATCAACGATCGCAAATTGCCCGACAAGGCGATCGACGTGATCGACGAGGTCGGCGCGATGCAGATGCTCGTCGCCCCATCGAAGCGCAAGAAGACGATCACCGCCAAGGAGATCGAGGCCGTGATCGCGACGATGGCGCGCATTCCGCCCAAGTCGGTGTCGACCGACGACAAGGCGACGCTCGCAAGCCTCGAAACCGATCTGAAGCGCGTGGTGTTCGGCCAGAACACCGCGATCGAGGTGCTGTCGTCGGCGATCAAACTGTCCCGCGCGGGCCTCCGTGACCCCGAAAAGCCGATCGGCAACTATCTGTTCAGCGGCCCGACCGGGGTCGGCAAGACCGAGGTCGCCAAACAGCTCGCGTCGATCATGGGCATCCCGCTCCAGCGCTTCGACATGTCCGAATATATGGAACGCCATTCGGTCAGCCGCCTGATCGGGGCGCCCCCGGGCTATGTCGGTTATGATCAGGGCGGCCTGCTCACCGATGCGATCGACCAGAACCCGCATTGCGTGCTGCTGCTCGACGAGATCGAAAAGGCGCATCCCGACCTGTTCAACATCCTGCTTCAGGTGATGGATAATGGCCGCCTGACCGACCACCACGGCAAGACCGTCGATTTCCGCAACGTCATCCTGATCATGACGACCAATGCGGGCGCCAGCGATATGGCGCGCGAATCGATCGGTTTCGGCCAGCAAACGCGCGAGGATGTGCAGGAAGAAGCGGTGAAGCGCATGTTCACCCCCGAATTCCGCAATCGCCTCGATGCGATCGTCCCCTTTGGTTACCTGCCGCCCGAGGTCGTCGCGCGCGTCGTCGACAAGTTCATCCTCGAGCTCGAACTGCAGCTTGCCGACCGCAACGTCCACATCCAGCTCGACGATGCGGCGCGCGAATGGCTGACCGGCAAGGGCTATGACAAGCTCTATGGCGCGCGTCCGATGGGCCGCCTGATCCAGGAAAAGATCAAGCAGCCGCTCGCCGAGGAACTGCTCTTCGGCAAGCTCGTCCATGGCGGCGAGGTCAAGGTGAAGATGAAGACCGGCGACGACGCGCATGTCGGCAACCCGCTGGCGTTCGAGATCGTCTCGGCGCCGCCGAAAGCGGGCAAGGGCAAGGCGAAGGTGCCCAAGGCTGACAAGGCGAAGAAAGCGGCGGAGTAAGGGAGCGCCATAGAATAATCTTCATCCCGGCGGAGGCCGGGATCTCATCGCCGCATCCAAACGCAACGGTGAGATCCCGGCCTTCGCCGGGATGACGGAATTGGGGTTTGGACCACCCTCGCAATTCGGCGCCATATCGCTTATATCCCCTCCCATGTACGACTATGTCTCCGTAACCACCGCCGACGCCGGCGCGCCCACCCCCGTGCGCGACGGCACGATCAAGCTGCACGATGAGGCAGGCTTTGCCGGGATGCGCAAGGCGGGGCGGCTGTCGGCCGAAATCCTCGACGCGCTCGTCCCCTTCGTCCAGCCCGGCGTGACCACGGCAGAGATCGACGACCTTGTCCGCACGATGATGCTCGATGGCGGCGGCATCCCCGCGACACTCGGCTATCGCGGTTTCACCCACAGCTGCTGCACCAGCATCAACCATGTCGTATGCCACGGCATCCCCGACGACAAGCCGGTGCGCGAGGGCGATATCGTCAACATCGACGTGACGACGATCATCGACGGCTGGCACGGCGACACCAGCCGCATGTATCTGGTCGGCGACGTGCCGATCAAGGCCAAGCGCCTCGTCGAGGTTACCTATGAATGCCTGATGCTCGGCATCGAGCAGGCAAAGCCGGGCAACCGCATGGGCGACGTCGCGCACGCGATCCAGACCCACGCCGAGCGCCACCGCTATTCGGTCGTCCGCGATTTCTGCGGCCATGGGCTGGGCCAGATGTTCCACGACGCGCCCGAGGTTGTCCACGCCGGGCGCCCCGGCACCGGGCCGGAGCTGCGCCCCGGCATGTTCTTCACGATCGAACCGATGATCAACACCGGCAAATATGCGGTGAAGATGCTCGCCGACGGCTGGACCGCGGTGACCCGCGACCGTTCGCTCTCGGCGCAGTTCGAACACAGTATCGGGATCACCGAAACGGGCTGCGAGATTTTCACCGCCAGCCCCAAGGGCCTGAACGCGCCGCCTTGGAATTGAGCATCATTTTTCGTCATCCCGGCGAAGGCCGGGATCTCACCCTAGCCAGATAACGATACGGCGAGACCCCGGCCTCCGCCGGGGTGACGATCGAATAATATGAGCGGATTAGCCCCCGCCGCCACGTCATCCATTTTCCCGCTTGCACCCGCCTCCCTTCCAGCGCAGTCTTGACGTTAACGTCAAGCATAGGCGTCGAGCGGGAGAGCATGGGATGGCGAAACGGGTCTTGAAGGCCGTGCTGCTGGGTGGCGCGATACTGGCATTAGCGGCGTGCAACGCGTCGAAGAACGACAGCATCTCCGGCACCGCGACGCTCGACGATGCCGAAAAGGCCAGCGAGACCTTGCTCAAGACCGGCGGCAACGGCGATGACTGGGGCGCGATCGGTTTCAGTTACGACGAACAACGCTTCAGCCCGCTGACCGACATCGACGCCAGCAACGTCGGCCAGCTCGGCATCGCCTGGACCGCCGATCTGGAAGACGCGCGCGGACAGGAAGCGACCCCCGTCGTCGTCGACGGCGTGATGTATGTGAGCCACGCCTGGTCGAAAGTCAGCGCCTGGGACGCCGCGACAGGGAAGCCGCTATGGAAATTCGACCCCAAGGTTCCCGGCGAGAGCGCGGTCAACGCGTGCTGCGACGTCGTCAACCGCGGCATCGCGCTGTGGGGCGACAAATTGTTCGTCGGGACGATCGACGGGCGACTGATCGCGCTCGACCGCAAGACAGGCAAGGAGCTGTGGTCGGCGCAGACGGTCGACGCCGACAAACCCTATACAATCACCGGCGCGCCGCGGGTCGTGAAGGACATGGTGCTGATCGGCAATGGCGGCGCCGAATTCGGGGTGCGCGGTTATGTCACCGCCTATGATGCCGACACGGGCAAGGAACGCTGGCGCTTCTACACCGCGCCCAACCCGGC
This sequence comes from Sphingopyxis sp., assembly GCF_051861155.1. Taxonomy (GTDB): domain Bacteria; phylum Pseudomonadota; class Alphaproteobacteria; order Sphingomonadales; family Sphingomonadaceae; genus Sphingopyxis. The sequence continues at coordinate 25,152 of NZ_JBHYDE010000001.1, forward strand.
CAAGGCGAAGGACGGCGCGGCGTCGGACGACATCTTCGCATCGAAAGCCAACGCGACCTGGTCCGACAAGGGCGAGTGGCAGACCTCGGGCGGCGGCGGCACGGTGTGGGACGCGATCGTCTATGACAAGGATCTCGACCAGATCTACCTCGGCGTCGGCAACGGCAATCCGTGGAACCATGGCACCCGCTCGAACGGCGAGGGCGACAACTGGTTCCTGTCCTCGATCGTCGCGCTCGACGCAGCGACCGGCGCCTATAAATGGCATTATCAGGAAACCCCGGCCGAAACCTGGGATTACACCGCGACCCAACCGATCATCCTTGCCGAACAGGCGGTGAACGGCACACCGACCAAGGTGCTGTACCATGCGCCGAAGAACGGCTTTTTCTTCACCCTCGACCGGTCGAACGGCAAGCTGATCGATGCCAAGCCCTTCGTCGACGGGATCAACTGGGCGACAGGCTACGACCTGACGACCGGCCGCCCGATCGAGAAGCCCGAGGCGCGCTTCTACAAGACCGGCAAGCCCTTCATTGCGATCCCCGGCGCCTTGGGCGCGCACAACTGGCACCCGATGAGCTACAATCCCAAAACCGGGCTCGTTTACATCCCGGCGCAGCAGATCCCGCAGGGCTATCTTACCGACATGAACGAGCTCGACCGGCGCAAGGTCTTGGGCTTCAACGTCGGCACCTCGCTCACCGGCACACTGCTTCCCGACGACAAGGCGGCGTTCCGCGCCGCGGTCGCCGCGACCACCGGCCGCCTCGTCGCCTTCGACCCGCGCACCGGCAAGGTCGCGTGGGCGGTCGATCATCCGGCGGCGTGGAACGGCGGCACGATGACGACCGCGGGCAATCTGGTGTTTCAGGGCACCAGCCTCGGCCGCTTCCGCGCCTATACCGCCGACACCGGCAAGCAATTGCTCGACCTCGACATGCAATCGGGGATCGTCAGCGCACCATCGACCTTCCGCGTCGGCGGCGTCCAATATGTCGCGTTCATGACCAGCAAGGGCGGCGCCTTCCCGCTCGTCGCCGGGGTCGCGGGCGGCGCGACGCGCAAGATTCCCAACATCCCGCGCCTCGTCGTGCTCAAGATCGGCGGTACCGGCAAACTCCCCGCCCCGCCTGCCAGCACGACGCTGGCGTGGAACCCGCCGCCGATGACCGCGAGTGCGGCGCAGGTCGCCGCGGGCAAGGCGCAGTTCGGGCGCTATTGCATGGTCTGTCACGGTGACAGCGCGATCGGCAACGGCTTCACCCCCGACCTGCGCGTATCAGGCACGCTCGCCAATGCCGAAGCGTGGAAAGCGGTGACCATCGACGGGGCGCTGAAGGACCGCGGCATGGTCAGCTTCGCGAAAGTGCTGACCCCGCAGGACGCCGAAGCGATCCGCGCCTATGTCATCGAACGGTCGAACTGGACCAAGGCGAACCTGGCGGACAGCGCGGCGCCGATGGGGCGATAGTCAAGAAAGAAGAATTTCGCACGAAGACACAAAGGCACGAAGAGCGTCGCGCAAGGTTCGAATCGAAATCGTCGCCGTAGGCGGCGCTGATCCCCAATGCGCTTCGCGCGTTTGGTGCGCCGAGCCGGCGACCACTCACTGACCCCTTCGTGCCTTTGTGTCTTTGTGCGAACCAAAATCGCAACCGCTCGCCCCAACACAGCATCGATGCCCAAAATTTGGGCAGCCGCCGGCATCCATTGCTCACCCCTTGGGCACCGCCGCAATTTCGTTTCAAATTTCTTACCAAATCCCCGTGATTCGCCAATTGGCACGGCTCTTGATTGGTGCAAGATGGCGGCACACCGCACCGACTCACGGGGACCGGACAGGCGTGCCTGATCCGGGTTTGACCGCGAGACGGGGGTGAAGGCCCAAAGGGGGAAGAGAAGCGTGAAGAAGATTGAGGCGATCATCAAGCCGTTCAAGCTCGACGAGGTCAAGGAAGCGCTGCACGAAGTCGGGGTCAGCGGCATCACCGTCACCGAAGCCAAGGGCTTCGGACGGCAGAAGGGTCATACCGAGCTGTACCGCGGCGCCGAATATGTCGTCGACTTCCTGCCCAAGGTGAAGCTGGAAGTGATCGTCGAGGATTCGATGGCCGAACGCGTCGTCGAGGCGATCGCCGCCGCCGCGCAGACCGGCCGCATCGGCGACGGCAAGATTTTCGTCATCCCGGTCGAGACGGCGCTCCGTATCCGCACCGGCGAGCGCAACGAGGACGCGCTGTAAACCCGCCTTACCCATCCAGTTCAACAAGCCCCGGTGCGCCGGGATCATTTCGCAAGAAGGAAGCATCTGACATGGCTACGAAGCCCAAGGACATCATCGCCCGGATCAAGGAAAACGACATTGAGTGGGTCGATCTGCGTTTCACCGATCCCAAGGGCAAGTGGCAGCACCTGACCATGGTCGCCTCGGTCCTCGGCGAGGACGAGCTCGAAGACGGCCTGATGTTCGACGGGTCGTCGATCGAAGGCTGGAAGGCGATCAACGAGTCGGACATGATCCTCAAGCCCGACCTCGACGCCGTCTATGACGATCCTTTCTCGGCCACCCCGATGCTCGTGATCTTCTGCGACATCGTCGAACCGTCGACCGGCGAAGGCTATGCCCGCGACCCGCGCACCACTGCCAAGCGCGCCGAGGCCTATGTCGCCTCGACCGGCATCGGCGACACCGTCTATGTCGGCCCCGAAGCCGAATTCTTCATGTTCGACGACGTCCGTTTCGAAACCGGCTACAACAAGTCGGGCTTCGAAATCGACGATATCGAACTGCCGACGAACACCGGCCGCGCTTACGAAGGCGGCAACCTCGGCCACCGTCCGCGCGCCAAGGGCGGCTATTTCCCTGTCGCGCCGGTCGACAGCGCGGTCGACATCCGCGCCGAAATGGTTTCGACGATGCTCGAACTCGGCCTGCCGTGCGACAAGCATCACCATGAAGTCGCCGCCGCGCAGCACGAACTCGGTCTGACCTTCGGTACGCTGACCGAAACCGCCGACCGCATGCAGATCTACAAATATGTCGTGCATCAGGTCGCACATGCCTATGGCAAGACCGCGACCTTCATGCCGAAGCCGATCAAGGACGATAATGGCAGCGGCATGCATACCCACATCTCGATCTGGGAAAAGGGCAAGCCGCTGTTCGCCGGCAACGGCTATGCTGGCCTCAGCGACATGTGCCTCTATTTCATCGGCGGCGTCGTCAAACATGCCAAGGCGCTCAACGCCTTCACCAACCCGACGACGAACAGCTACAAGCGCCTTGTCCCCGGCTTCGAAGCCCCGGTGCTGCTCGCTTATTCGAGCCGCAACCGTTCGGCCTCGTGCCGCATCCCCTACGGTGCGGGCGCCAAGTCGAAGCGCGTCGAATTCCGTTTCCCCGACGCAATGGCGAACCCCTATCTCTGCTATTCGGCGCTGCTGATGGCGGGGCTCGACGGCATCCAGAATAAAATCCATCCGGGCGACCCGATGGACAAGAACCTCTACGACCTGCCGCCCGAAGAACTGAGCGAAGTCCCGACCGTCTGCGGTAGCCTCCGCGAAGCGCTTGACAGCCTGATGGCCGACCACGACTTCCTCTTGAAGGGCGACGTGTTCTCGAAGGACCAGATCGAGGCCTATGTCGAGCTGAAGTGGGACGAAGTCTATCGTTTCGAACAGACCCCCAGCCCGGTCGAGTTCGACATGTACTACAGCGCCTGATCGTCCCGATCAGCGACGCCAAGGGGGGCGCCCGGTTCGGGGGAACCGGGCGCCCTTTTTTGGTGCTTCCCACGGCCCCCTACGCCGCGGGTAATTGCACCGGTGCCCCATTTCCCGCGACAGCCCGCGGGGCGCGATAAAAGTCGTCGGCGTCGGGGCAGGGAGAATGATGATGCGGGGTGCGGTATCGGCGTTGTTGTTGCTGATGACCGCGTGCAGCGATGCCGCTGACCCCGCAGCACCCACCGCGACCCCGGCCGGCTATCGCGAGGCGGCGGCGGCGCTCGACGCGGCGATCGCGGCCAAGGATAAGGCGGCGCTGCGGCGGCTGATCGCCGACGATTTCCTGTGGGTCCGCGGCAGCGGCGCGACGGGCGACAAGGCGGCCTTCATCGCCGCGCTCACCGCACCCACGATCCGTATCGAGCCCTTCCGTCCGAGCGAGGCGCGCTGGATCGTTGCGGGCGACACGGCGCTGCTCGCCGCGACCAACACCCTGCGCGGCACCGCCGACGGCGAAGCCTTTGTCGATCGTCACCGCTATGCCGATCATTGGGTGTGGCGCGGCGGTGCCTGGCACCTGGTCTATGCGCAGGTGACGCCTGCGCCGGCTGCGACACCCGGCGGCGAATGATCGCCGCGCCTATCGCGGCGCCATCATCCCGCGGCGGCTCGCCGCCACGAAACAGGCGAGCAGCATCGATCCGAACGCCAGCGACACCAGGTCGAGCGGCTGGGGACCGGCGGCCAACCCCGCCGCCGCCGCGCCGCCCCAGACGATCGCGACGAACATCAGCAGATTGCCGGTGATCGCGGTGATCTCCACGGTCAGCTGCCGCCACAGCTCGTCGAAGCTTTTCCACATCCACAGCGACACGGCGGTGAAACCGCCCAGCACGACGAGCAGGATCCAATAGGCCGCCGCAGGCGTTACCAGCGCCGCGGCGTCCGCCGCCACGGCGTGCGCGAGCAGCATCAGCGCCGCGCCCAGGATCAGGCAGCAGATCGCGCTGGCGCCCATGCTCGACCGTTCCTCGACGATTTCCTCGGCATCGGCGACGTTGAGCAACCGCTGGCCGACCAGTTTCGGGGCCACGGTGCCGAGTCCGACGAACAGTCCCATCAGCGCATAGATGAAGCCGACGCCAAGCAGGATGATCGCCGAAGGCGCCCAGTCGAGCCCGCCCTGCCCCTCGACCAGCGCCAGCACCGCGATCATGCCGCCGGCGCCCGCGATCGCCCCGAACACGGCCTGCATCGCCATCTTGCGCCATCCCGCCGCCTTGCTTGCCTGCGTCGTCATATCGCTACTCCTTCGGGGTCCAATGGTCGATGAACAGTTCGCGCACTTCGAGCGCGAACAGGCCTGCCATGCGCAGCGCGAGCGGCAGGCTGGGGTCGTATTTGTCGGTTTCGACCGCGTTGATCGTCTGGCGCGACACGCCGAGGCGGCGGGCGAGTTCGCCCTGGCTCCACCCCGCAGCTTCGCGATATTCGCGCACCCGATTTTCCACAGCCGCTCCCATGCCTGTCAAGAGCTCTTTACAGACGCGATGACGGCCTGTCAAACACTCTTTACAGTCCGCCGCGGCCGTTGACGCTTTGGTAAATCGTCGGGGCTATGCAGGCTTTGCTTTTCAGGGGGATCGCGATGCTGCGCACCATATGTCTGATCGCCGCGATGCTGCTCACCACCAGCTGCGGCAAGGTCGCCGAGCTGGTGAGCCAGACGCGCACCGTCGCCGCGCCGCGCGAAGAGGTGTTCGCCAAGATGTTCGGCGACGGCAGCGATTCGGGCCTGCCGTTGGTCACCAACGGCGGCTCGACGCGGCTTTACGAACTGGTCGTCGAAAAGGGCGACCCCGACTGGGCCAAGATCGTCCCCAAAGAACGCCCCGACGCCTATAAGGTCAAATTCGCGGTGGCGATGGAGATCCCGCGCGAAATGCACCTCATCTACAGCATCGACGACGGGGCGGTGACCACCGGGCTGAAATTCACCCTTGAAGAACTGGCCCCGGCAAAGACGCGCGTGGTGTTCAACGTCGACAATCTGACCGGCCACGATACCGAAGGGCTGACGGTCAACATGGTCAAGATGCACAGCATCGCGCGCGAGGCGCTCGACAAGCTCGACGATTTCGAAGAGGTCGCGGACGCCGCCTGACGCGCCGCGCGCAGCCAGCAATGTGGTAAACGGCCGGGGTTGCCGTCGCGGTTCGCCGATGGCAGGTTGATCGGCGGGGCGGGCTCGACGACGAAAGGCTGTTTGGCCATGCGGATGCGCGTCCCTGTCGCCCTCACCTCGCTTCTGCTGGTCTCCTGCGGCGGCGGAGGCAGCAGCGGCGGCGGCACCCCGCCCGCCGCCAACGCCCCGCCCAGCTTCACCTCGCTGCAAACCGCCAGCGTCGCGGAAAACACCGCCGCCGCCTATCAGGCGACCGCGACCGACCCCAACGGCAACACGCTGACCTTTACCATCGACGGCGGCGCCGATGCGGGGCGCTTTGCGATCACCGGCGCCGGGGCGCTCAGCTTCAGCCCTGCACCCGATTTCGACCTGCCCGGCGACGCCGACGGCGACAATGTCTATGCCGTGGTGCTGCGCGTCAGCGATGGACAGGCGAGCGTCACGCAGGCGGTCAACATCACCGTCACCAACAGCCGCGAGGGCATAGCGGTGACGCGCGTCGGCACCGGCTTCAACCAGCCGCTCTATGTCGCCGCGATCCCCGGCGACAGCCGCGTCTATGTCGTCGAGAAAGGCGGCGATGTGTATCGCTTCGACCCGGTGAACGGCAGCCGCACGCGGATGCTCGACATCACCGACATTTCGACCAGCGGCGAACGCGGCCTGCTCGGCCTCGCGCCCTATCCCGACCATGCGACGTCGCAGCGGCTGTTCGCGGTCGCGACCGCGACCAACGGCAATGTTCAGGTGCGCCGCTACACGCTGGGCCTGCCGAACAGCTCGACCAGCTATGACACCGTGCTCGACATCCCGCACCCCGGGTTCGACAATCACAATGGCGGCTGGATCGGCTTCGGCCCCGACGGCCATGTCTATGTCGGGGTGGGCGACGGCGGTGGGGGCGGCGACCCGAACAACAATGCCCAGAACCGCAATGTGCAGCTCGGCAAGATCCTGCGCTTTGCCGTCGGCGCGGGCGGCAGCAGCTACGCCCCGGCTCCCGGCAATCCGTTTCTGGCGGGCGGCGGCGATCCCTATGTTTTTGCCTTTGGCCTGCGCAACCCGTTCCGTGCCTCCTTCTCGGGTTCGACGCTGCTGATCGGCGACGTCGGCCAAGGCGCGGTCGAGGAAATCGACGCGGTGACCACGACCCAGCCCGGGCTGAATTTCGGCTGGCGCTTCCTCGAAGGCACCCAGCCCTTTTCGGGCACCGCCCCCGCCGGGCTGACCCCGCCCGTCGCCGAATATGGCCATGGCAGCGGTCCGCGCCAGGGACGGTCGGTGACCGGCGGCTATGTCTATCGCGGCCCGGTGACCTCGCTCGTCGGCCAATATGTCTTTGCCGATTTCATCACCGGCAACATCTGGTCGGTGCCCTTCGCCAGCCTCGTCCCCGGCCAGACGCTCGCCTCGTCGCGCTTTGCCCGGCGCAACGAGGATTTCGCCCCCGATGCGGGCGCGCTGAGCAATATCGCCTCGTTCGGCGAAGACAGCGCGGGCAATCTGTTCATCGTCAGCATCGGCGGCGACATTTTCATGGTGCGCCCCGGCTGACCCTTGCCCCACTGGCGCGCAACCGGCACAAGGGCGGCGTCCAGAGGAGTTCCCCATGAAATCGCTGCCGCTTGCCGCTCTCGTCGCCCTCCAGCTCGCGCTCGCCCCCGCCGTGGCGACGAAGCTGTCGAAAGCCGAAAGCGGCATGGCAAAGACGGTGACCGCCGAGCAGGACCGCAGCCTCGCCCTGCTCGAAAAGCTGGTCAACCAGAACAGTGGCTCGCTCAACCTGGCGGGCGTCGAAAAGGTCGGAGCGATGATGCGCGCCGAGCTTGAACCCCTCGGCTTCAAGGTCGAATGGAAGCCGATGACCGACACCGGCCGCGCCGGGCATCTGATCGCCACGCATGTCGGCCGCCCCGACACCAAGCGCCTGCTCCTCATCGCCCACCTGGACACCGTGTTCGAACCCGACTCGCCGTTCCAGAAATTCACGAGGTTGGGCGATAAGGGCGAAGGCCCCGGCGCGGGCGATGACAAGGGCGGGATGGTCGTCATCGTCGCGGCGCTGCGCGCGATGCAGGCGGCGGGGACGCTGAAGGGCGCCAACATCGAAATCCATATGACCGGCGACGAAGAGGATGCCGGCAGCCCGATCGAAAAGGCGCGCGCCGACCTGATCGCCGCAGGCAAGCGCAGCGACGTCGCGCTCGATTTCGAAGGGCTGGTGCGCGATGGAGGCGCCGACATGGGATCGGTCGCGCGCCGCTCGTCGGACAGCTGGACCGTCACCGCGACGGGGAAGAGCGCCCACAGCTCGGGCATCTTCAGCGCCGCGGCGGGCGACGGCGCAATCTATGAACTGACCCGCATCCTCTACCGCTTTCGCACCGAGCTTCCCGAACCGAACCTGACCTTCAACGTCGGCTTGATCGCGGGCGGGCAGCAGGCCGAACTCGACGCGGGCGGGATCCGCGCCGCCGTAAACGGCAAGACCAACATCATCGCGCCGATCGCGATCGCGCGCGGCGACCTGCGTGCGCTGTCACCCGAACAGATCGAGCGCGTGAAGGCAAAGATGACCGCGATCGTCGCGGGCCACGCGCCCGGCACCGACGCGAAAATCAGCTTCGATCCCGGCGGCTACCCGTCGATGGCACCGACCGACGGCAACCGCGCGCTGCTGGCGAAGCTCAACGGCGTCAACCGCGACCTCGGGCTTGCCGAAATGACACCGCTCGATCCGCTGAAGCGCGGCGCCGGCGACATCAGCTTCGTCGCCGCCGATGTCGACGGCCTCGCGGGACTCGGGCCGTACAGCACCGGCGACCATGCGCCCGGCGAGGCGGTCGACATCCCCAGCATCGCGCGCCAGGCGACCCGCGCTGCCATATTGATGTCAAGGCTGAGTGCTGAAAAGCGCTAAACCGTCACCTTTGTCAGTTGGCCTCGCTTGATTCATCCGCCACAGTGATTAGGTAGCAATCCGAGACGTAAATTCACGCCGATTGGGAGAGAGAAAATGAGCGACACCGCAACGCACCTCAAGCAGAACTATATCGGCGGCCAGTGGGTCGACAGCAAGGGCGGCAAATCGCACGACGTGATCAACCCCGCGACCGAAGAAGCCGCCTCGACGATCGTGCTCGGCACCGCCGCCGACGTTGACGATGCCGTCGCCGCGGCGCGCGAAGCGCTGAAAAGCTGGTCGCAGACGACGCGCGAAGAGCGCCTCGACCTGCTGAATCGCATCGTCGAGGAATATAAGAAGCGCGCGGGCGACCTCGCCAAATCGATGGCGTCGGAAATGGGCGCCCCGGTCAGCTTTGCCGGCACTGCACAGGTCGGCGCCGGGATTGGCGGTTTCCTCGGCACCATCGCGGCGCTCAAGGATTTCGCCTTCACCGAAAAATATGCCGCGGGTGTCATCGCCTATGAACCGATCGGCGTCGTCGGCATGATCACCCCGTGGAACTGGCCGCTCAACCAGATCGCCCTGAAGGTCGCCCCGGCGCTCGCCGCGGGCAACACGATGGTGCTGAAGCCCTCCGAAGAATGCCCCGGCAACGCGACGATCTTTGCCGAAATCCTCGACGCCGCGGGCGTGCCGCCGGGCGTGTTCAATCTGGTACAGGGTGACGGCCCGACGGTCGGCAACGCGATCAGCGCGCACCCCGGCATCGAAATGGTCAGCTTCACCGGATCGACCCGCGCGGGCATCCTCGTTGCCAAGGCCGCCGCCGACACCGTCAAGCGCGTCCATCAGGAACTCGGTGGCAAGTCGCCGAACATCGTCCTGCCCGACGCCGATTTCGCCGCCGTGCTGCCCCCGACGGTGCAGGGCGTGCTGGTCAACACCGGCCAGAGCTGCATCGCCCCGACGCGCATCCTGGTCCAGAAAGAGCGTCAGGCCGAAGCGGTCGGCGTGATCAAGGCGATGTTCGACGGCACGTCGGTCGGCGATCCGCAGGCCGAGGGCGGCCATATCGGCCCCGTCGTCAACAAGGCGCAGTTCGACAAGATCCAGGGCCTGATCCAGTCGGCGATCGACGAAGGCGCAACGCTCGAGACCGGCGGCACCGGTCTGCCGAGCAACGTCAACCGCGGCTATTATATCAAGCCGACGGTCTTCTCGGGCGTCACCCGCGACATGCGGATCGCCAATGAAGAAATCTTCGGCCCCGTCGCGACGGTGATGGCCTATGGCGATCTCGACGAGGCGGTCGATATCGCCAACGACACCGAATATGGCCTGTCGGCGGTAATCTCAGGCGATCCGGCGCAGGCCGCCGGCTTGGCGCCGAAGCTGCGCGCGGGCATGGTCGCGGTCAACGCCTGGGGCCCCGGCCCGGGCGCGGCGTTCGGCGGCTACAAGGCGTCGGGCAACGGCCGCGAAGGCGGCGTGTTCGGGCTGAAGGACTTCATGGAAGTGAAGTCGATCAGCGGCATCCCGGGGTAAAGCGCTCGTCGCCCCCGCGAAGGCGGGGGCCGCCAGCGTCATTTCTCGGCGTCGCTGCATAAATCTCCAGCGGCCCCCGCCTTCGCGGGGGCGACGTAAAAACGGCCATACCCCTCCCGCATGCGGGAGGGGTTTTGCTTTGGGCCGATAGCGATTATGCGCCCTCGCATGACCACCCGCTCCCCCCTCGCCCCCGCCGCCTTCCCCGCGCTCCCCGACATCGCCGGGGTCACACGCCGCGTCGCGCGCGCGCAGTACAAGAATTGGGACCGCTGCGACCTCACCTATGTCGAACTCGCCCCCGGCACGACAGTCGCGGGCGTGTTCACGCGCAATGTGTGCTGCTCGTCCGAAGTCGAGCTCGGCCGCGAGCAGGTCAGGGGCGGAAAAGGCCGCGCGCTGATCGTCAACGCGGGCAACAGCAACGCCTTCACCGGCTATCGCGGGCGCGAGGCGGTCGAACAGATCATGGCGCAGGTCGCCGATCACCTCGGCTGCGCCGCGGATGAAGTGTTTGTCAGCTCGACCGGCGTCATCGGTGTCCCATTGCCCAAGGACAGGGCGCGCGCCGGGGTTGCGGCCGCACTGACCGCGCTACCTTGCTCGTGGGAAGCCGCCGCCGAAACCATCTGCACCACCGACACTTTCGCCAAAGGATCGACCGCGAGCGCGATCGTCGGCGGCAAGACCGTCCAAGTCGCGGGTATCGTCAAAGGCTCCGGCATGATCGCGCCCGACATGGCGACGATGCTCGGCTATATCTTCACCGACGCCGCGGTCGCGCCGGCGCTGCTGCAGGAGATGCTCAGCGACGCGACCGGCGGCAGCTTCAACAGCATCACCGTGGACAGCGACACCTCGACGAGCGACACGGTGCTGCTGTTTGCGACCGGACAGGCAGGCAACGCGCCGCTCGCCACCCGCGACGATCCCGGCGCCGATGCGCTGTACGCCGCGATCCACGCCGTCGCGCTCGACCTCGCGCAGCAGGTCGTGCGCGACGGCGAAGGCGCATCAAAGTTCATCGAAGTTCAGGTCAGCGGCGCGGTCAGCGACGACAGCGCCAAACGCGTCGCGCTCGCGATCGCCAATTCGCCGCTGGTGAAAACCGCGATCGCCGGCGAGGACGCCAATTGGGGCAGGGTCGTGATGGCGGTAGGGAAAGCGGGCGAACCCGCCGACCGCGACAAGCTGGCGATCCGTTTCGGCGATCACTGGGTGGCGAGGGATGGGCTGCCGGTTGACGGTTATGACGAAGCGCCCGTCGCGGCGCATCTGAAAGGTCTGGAAATCCGCGTCGGCGCGGATTTGGGCTTGGGCGAAGGCCGCGCGACCGTTTGGACCTGCGACCTGACCCACGGCTACATCAGCATCAACGCCGATTACCGGAGCTGATGCCCTACCCGAACCGTCACCCCGGCGAAGGCCGGGGTCTCGCCGTCGGCGACATGACGCACAGGTGAGATCCCGGCCTTCGCCGGGATGACGGTGTTGAACTAAAGCGCCCCCTCAAGCCAGCCCTTGAGCGCGCTCTTCGGCGCCGCGCCGACCTTGGTGTCGGCGACCTCGCCATTTTTGAACAGGATCATCGTCGGGATGCCGCGCACGCCATATTTGGCGGGGGCGTTGGGATGATCGTCGATGTTCAGCTTCGCGATCACGACCTTTTCGCCGAGTTCATTCGCGATTTCTTCCAGCGACGGGCCGATCATCTTGCACGGGCCGCACCATTCGGCCCAGAAATCGACCAGCACGGGGGTGTCGCTGTCGAGGACGTCGGCCTGGAAGCTGTCGTCGCTGATTGCCTTGGTACCCATGATATAAACTCCTGAATTTCGCTTGCCCTCAAGCTAAGAGGTCGCGGCCTCCGGCTCAAGACCTCAACCGCCCAAATTCGCCTTGGTTGCCGCCAAGCCCGGCTTGTGCGCGTCGAGCAGCGCGTCGTCGAGCGCGATCAGCCGCGGCCCGCCGGTGTAAAGCAGCGCCGCCTCGACCCGCCGCCCCGGAAAAATCGCCGCCAGTGCGCCGCGATACGCCGCCATCTGGCGCAGATAGGCGGGCTGCACCGCGGCGGCGCTGTCCGGTACATGGCGCCCCGTCTTGAAATCGATCACCGTCACCGCGTCGGTGGTGACCAGCAGCCGATCGGCGATCCCCGCGACGACCACGCCGTCGACCACCGCCGACAACGGCACTTCGGCAAGCGAGCCCGGCCCGAACAGTGCGGCGTGCGCCGAATCGTCCAATACGCTCAGCACCTCATCGACCATCGCAGCGCGTGCAGCGGCGTCAAGGTCGGCCGCCTGCACCTCCAGCCAGCGCAGCGCCGCAGCGCGGCGCCGATCGGGCGTCACTGGCGGCAGCCGCTCGAACAAAGCGTGCAGCAACCGCCCACGGTTCACCGCCGCGCCGCGCGCCGTGCCCTGCGGCACGGTTGCGACATCATCGTCGCCCAGCGCCGAGGGCGCGAGCGGGCGCGGCGGACGCGCTTCTTCGGGAGCCCGTTGCCGTGCCCAGGCAGGCATGGCAACCGGCGGCGCAGCGGCCCGCGCCTTTTCCTTCGCCGCGCGTGCCTTGCCCGCCACCGCATGAACGCGCTTCTGTCCCCAGTGCGATCCGGCGTCCTGCCATTCGGCACCCATGCCCGCCATCACCGCATCGACCGCGCTGTGCCAATTGCCCTCGGGCAGCTCGTCCGCTTTGCGCGTTCCGGTGACGATCAGCAGCTCCTCGGCGCGTGTCATCGCCACATAGAGCAGCCGCCAATGCTCCTCGCGCTCGGCGCGTTCCTTGGCGTCGTGCGCCTCGGCGATTGCGCCTTGCCGCTCGTCCTTGCCCAGCGGAAATACCGGCAATTTGTCCCACCCGGCCATCGACAGGCCAAAGCTCACGCGCCGCGGCTTCGGATCGTCGGTCGCATCGGCCAGGATGACGATCGGCGCCTGCAAGCCCTTCGACCCATGCACCGTCATCACCCGCACGACATTGCTGCGCGCCTCGCTCTGGCGTTTGATTTCGGCACTGCTCGCGGCGATGTGCGACAGGAAGCCGAGCAGCGACGGCGCCTCCTGCCGCTCGAACGCCAGCGCCTGCGCCAGCAGTTCGTCGATCGGGTCGCGCGCCTCGCGCCCCAGCCGATGATACAGCTTGCGCCGCCCGTCGAGCGGCCCCGACAACATGCGTTCCAGAAAGCGGAACGGCGTCGTGAAATCGCCCATGCCGAGCAAGCCGCGCAGCGCCGCCATCGTTTCGGGCGGAGCCACTTCTTCGCGCGCGCGCAACTGTTCCCACAGCGCCCGTTTCTGTCGGCCGTGGGCAAAGCCGAACAGATCGTCCTGGCTCCACCCGAACAGCGGCGACACCAGCAGGCTGGCGAGGTTGAGGTCGTCGAGCGGCTGCACCGCAAAGCGCATCGCGGCGAGCAGATCCTGCACCGCCAGCGACTGGGTGAGCGAAAAACGATCGACCCCGGCGACGGGGACGTGCAGCGATTGCAGCCGCGCGACGATCCGCGCCGCAACATCCTTGCGGCGGCGGACGAGGATCAGGATGTCGCCCGGCGCCACCGGACGCCCGTCCTTGCCATGCGCGATCCACTCGCGCACTTCGTCGGCGATCGCGCGCGATAGCCGCAGGCTGGCAGGGTCGCTCGCCGCGGCCGACGTGTCGCGGGGAGCGCCGCCCTCGTCATCGCCATCAACCTCGCCGACCCCCTCATCCTCGGCATCGGCATCGAGCGCTTTTCCGACCGGAAGCGGCGCCCACAACTCGACCCGCCCGGCGCGGTCCCGGTTGAACTCAGCGGGAATGTGCGGCGGCTCGTCGCTGTCGAGCCCCATCAATTCGGTCGCGCCCGCCGCGATCCATGCGTCGACGACGTCGAGCACCGCAGGGCTGGAGCGGTAGTTGGTATCGAGGTCGACATCCTCGAACGGCCTGCCGCCCGCCGCAGCCATTTGGGCAAAACTACGTCGAGCAGCCTCGAACGCTATCGGATCAGTTCCTTGAAAGCCAAAAATCGCCTGCTTGCGGTCCCCGACGGTGAACATGGTGCGGACGCGATCATCTTTTGCGCCCACTCCTGCGAAAAACTCGCCGGCCAGCGAGGCGACAATCGCCCATTGCCGCGCATTGGTGTCCTGCGCCTCGTCGACCAATATATGGTCGGTGCGCTGGTCGAGCTTGAAGCGCACCCAGTCGCCGAAATCACCTTGTGCGAGCAGGTGGCCCGCGATGCTGATCAGATCGTCGAAATCGGCCAGCCCGCGCTCGCGCTTGGCCAGCGCATAGGCTTCGGCAAAGCGGCTGCCCAGATCCCACGCCGCCGCCAGATCGTCGGAGACCGCCATCGCGGTGGCGGTGGCGAGCAGGTCATCGGCCGCGGCGACGATGCGTTCGGCGGCGGCGAGGCAGCTGCGCATCCCGCCCTTGTCCTTGGTATAATCGGCGCGCATGTCGCCGGTGCCGGTCAGGAAGCAGCCGCGCACTGCGGTCAGCATCGCGGCGCGGCCATGCGCGTCGGCACGAAACCAGTCGTCCATGATGTCGGCGCGGCCGTCGCCGGTCTTGGTCCCCCAACCGCGCCCGCTCGCGGCCACCGCCGCGATGTCGGCGTCGGCAATCGCGTCGTCCGCCAGCGCCGCCGCCTGCCAGCTCAGCGGATCGCCCTGCGGCAAGCCCAGCTGCGCGCGCAGGTCCGCGGCGCGCGGCGCCAGCCGTGGGGCGTTGGCGGCGGTGAAACTGCTCGCACAGCGCGCCAGGAAGGCAATCGCCGCGTCCTGCCCCAACCGCTGCGCCAGCATCGCCGCGATCGTCCGCATCGCATCGCCGTCGGCATCGGCGCGCGCGAGCAATTGCCCCAGCACCTCGCGCTGGAGCGCGCTCGCCTCGCTGTCCTCCAGCGCGCGAAACCCCGGCAATATTTTCGCCTCGAGCGGGAAACTCGCGAGCAAAGTCTGGCAGAAACTGTGGATCGTCTGCACGCGCACCGCGCCGCCGGGGCTGTCGATGACGGTGGCGAACAGCGACCGCGCGCGGTCGAGGATGCCCGGTTCGGCCCAGTCGGCGCCCAGCGCGGCAAGGTCGAGCCGCAAATCGCCGTCGGCCATCCGCACCCACATCGCCAGCCGCTCGTGGATGCGGTGCGCCATTTCGGCGGCGCCCGCCTTGGTAAAGGTGATGCACAGGATCGCCTCGGGCGACACCCCCGCCAGCATCAGCCGCAGCACGCGCGCCGACAGCACCTGCGTCTTGCCCGTCCCCGCCGATGCACCCAGCCAGACATGGTCTTCCGGCTGCGCCGCGGCGCGCTGGCCGCCGTCGAGCGTCTTGAGCAGCTTGTCGGGGTCGATCATGCCGCCCCCTCGTCGGTCGCACCCGGATCGGGATCACCCCGCCCGAACCATTCGTCGCGGCGCATCAGCTGGTCGAAATCGGGGTAGCGTTTGGCGCTGTCGCCAGGGACGAACGGCTCCTGCCCCAGCAGGAAGCGCGCGCTCAGCTCAGCCAGCGCCTCGCGCGCCCGCTCGATCACGGCGGCGGCGGTCGACGGTTTCGGCTTTTGTCCCTTGATCGCCTTGACCGCGCCATCGACGCCCTTTTTCCGGTCGCGCTTCAATTCCCAATATTCGAACGCGCCAACCGGCTCGGGGGCCAGATCGCCCAGCCCCGCTTCCTCGGCGATCAGCCCGAGCAGGCCGAGTTGGCTGTTCAGCCCTTCGCCCGCCGACTTGGCCGACGGCGCCGCGCCGGTCTTGTAATCGACGATCGCCAGCGTGCCGTCGGCGGCCTGATCGACGCGGTCGGCGGTGCCGCGCAGCATGATGCCATTGACCAGCAGCTTGCCGCTCACCTCATTGGCGACCGGCCAACGTTCCTCGCGCGCCGCCCACACCCGTTCGGCGGCCCAGCGCAGCGATGGTTCGATGCGCGGCAGCCAGAAGGCGCGGCCCAGCGAGTCGAGGGCGGGATCGGCGCGCAAAGCCGCGATTTCCGCCGCAAAGGCCGCCTCGGTCAGCCCCGCCGCCTGCCAGTCCTGCAGGAATTTATGCACCCGCGTGCCGAACCATTTGGCGTCGGGACCGCTGCTCAGCGGTTCAAGTTCGCTCAGCCGCAGGATCTTGGCCGCGTAAAAGGCAAAAGGATCGCGCGCCAGCTGGTCGACCCCGGTGACGCTGATCCGGTCGGGCCGCGCCGTTGGCGGCGGCGCCGGGCGCGGCTTGTCGGCGGGCTGGCTGTCGCCCGGCGGGACATCAAGCGTCGCCGCCAGCGCGGTCACCGGCTGCCCGTCCAGCGTCGCCGCGGGTAAGTCACCGCCCAACGCCGCCAGCCGGAGCCAGAAGCGCGACGCGACCGCCGGGTCGCCGCCGCTGCGCAGCGCGCGCGTCACCACCACCGCGCGCGCCGCAAAGGCACCGGCAAAATCATGCGCCGCCATCCCCTGCTGGCGCTCGGGGGCGGCGAGGCCGAGCATCCGCCGGATGCCGGGGGCAAGCCAGGGGTCGGGGCTTTGCTGCGGCGGCCAGCGCCCTTCGTCGAGCCCGCCCAAAATCATCAGGTCGGCGCGCTGCAACCGCGCCTCCAGAAGACCCCAGATGAACAGCCGCGGATGCCCGCCATAGGGCGGCCGGATGCTCTCGCCGCTCAACAGGTCGGCGAGCATCTTGGGGAAGTCGGCGGGCGCGACCAGCGCCGGACCGTCGCCCTTGGCCAGCGCCCAGCGATCGAAGAGGTCGGACAGCGCGCGGCCCGCATGCCCCGTCCACGCCCCCTCGCCGGTCAGCCAGCCGAGCGCGTCCTGCAACGCGGCAAGCAGCACCGACGGCGGGGCGGGCACTCCCGCGGCAAAAGGCACGAGCGCACCGCTCAGCCCCGTCGTCACCTCGGCCCACCAATCACTGATCGCCGCCGCCGCGCCATGCCCGCGCCGATCGCTGGCGGCCGCAATCTCGTCAATCCGCGCCGTCACCCCGGCCCAGCCCGGCACCAGCCCCGGGCCGCGCAGCACCAGGTCGAGCCGCCGCACCTGGTCGAGCCAGTCGAGCCGTCCCTCGCCGGCGCGCACCAGCGGATGGCCGAGCAGCGCGACCAGCCGCACCGGATCGAACGCCGCGGCAAATTCGGCGAGCAGCAACAGCAGCGCGCCCGGCGGCGTCTGCCCCAGCGGCTGCCCGGCGCTGTCGTCGACCGCAATGTCCCAGCGCGCCAGCGCCGCGGCGACGCGCTCGGCGAGCAGGCGGTCGGGGGTCACCAGCGCGGCGGTGCGCCCCGGTTCTTCCAGCGCGCGCCGCATCATCAGCGCGATCCCCTGCGCCTCCTGCCCGTCGTCGGCGAAGGTTGCCGCGCTGACCCCGGCCAGGCCGGGCGGGAGGTTTTCGGCGGCCTGCCAGCGCGCGGTGTAAGCGGCGGGCGCGAACAGCAGCGACAAAAAGGGAGTGCGCGCATCGGGGCCATCGAACGGCGACGCCGCGGCCCATTCGCCCACCTCGTCGCGCGCAATCCCCATCCGGCCGAGCAGCAGCTTCAGATGATATTGCGGATGCGTTTCGAGCGGGCGATCTCCCGGCTTTTCCGGGTCGGCTTTGACCGGCCCCAGCGCGTCCCATTCCTCAGCCGCCATGCCCAGATCGAGTCCCGGCAGCACCACCATCCCCTGCGGCAGGTCGGCGACGGTGCGCAGCAGCCGCGCGATCGCCGGCGCTGCGGTGGTCACCCCTGCGGCGACGACGAAACGCGCGGGCGGCGCGACGCGCCATCCGGCGCTGACCCGCGCGAGCAGGCGGTTGCGGCGGTCGGCGCGGTCGATATGCCCGGTCGCGGCCAGCATCGCGGGCCAATGATCGACGAGCAGGCGCAGCCGCTGCCACGACGCCTGCCAATGCCCGGCCAGATCGCCGAGCGTCGATTCAAGGTCGCTGAGCCGCGCCGGGGCGATCTCCTCATATTGCAGCTGGTCGATCACCCGCCCCAGCCCCTCGGCCAGCTGGAACGCCGCGGCGCCGGTGATCGCTTCCTCGCCCGCGGGATTGTGCCGCTCGATCAGCGCCGCGAGCATCAACCGCCGCCGCAGCGCATCGATCGCGGGCGGGATCGGTTCGGCGTCGTCGATCGCATCGAGCGCCAGCGCGACGCTTTCATCCAGATCGGCGTCGCCGATCACCGCCAGCCGCGGCATCAGCAACCCCGCCCCGCTGGCGCGCACAAACGCCGCCTGCACCGCGCTGCGCGCGCGATTGCTGGGCAGCAGGATCAGCCCTTCGGCAAGCCCCAATGCGCCATCGCCAAAACGATCGATCAGCCCCGCGGCCAAGGCATCGGCGAACGCCCGCTGGACCGGGATGGAAAAGACGGTGGGCTTCGTATCAGCCATCGGGTTCACACCTCGTCATTGCGAGTGTAGCGAAGCAATGACGAAAGGGGAGGTTCAAACCTCACTCAAGGCGGCTTCGGTCGGCGCAATGCGGGCCGGGGTGCCGACATCGAACCATTCGCCCATGTGCGACAACCCATAAAGCCGCCCCGCCGCGATCGCGCGGTCCCACAATATGTTCGTCGAAAACGCCCCCTCGGGCGCGCCGTCGAGCAGGCGCGGCGAGATCAGCTGGATGCCCGTATAAACAAAGGGCGCGATGCGGCCGGGCTTGCGCCGCGACAGCTGGCCGTTGGGGTCCATGTGAAAATCGCCCTTGCCGCCGTGCCCGGTGGCGCTCGCCTGACGAATGACCAGCAACAGCGCGTCCATCCGCGCCCCATCCCAGTGCCGCGCCAGATGCCGAATGCTGTCCTCGGGGCCATCGGTCCAGATATTGTCGCTGTTGACGATCAGGATCGGATCGCCGCTGAGCTGCGGCAGCGCCTTGACCATGCCGCCGCCGGTTTCGAGCAACAGGTCGCGCTCGTCTGAAATACCGATCGTGAACGACCGCTGCTGCGCCGCCAGATGCGCTTCCAATGCGTCGGCGAGGTAATGGACGTTGACGACGACATGCCCGATCCCCGCCGCCTCGATCCGGTCGAGGCTGTGGTCGATCAACGCCTTGCCCGCGACGCGCACCAGCGGCTTGGGCCGCGTAGCGGTAAGCGGACGCATCCGCTTGCCCAGCCCCGCCGCCATGACCATCGCGCTGTCGATCTTCACGCTCACAGCCACGCCGCCGCGCGTTTGTCGGCGGGGATATTCTCGTCGAACCAGGCACGCACGGGCGCCAGTCCCGGATGCGCCAGGTCGCGTTCGAGCAGCCCCCACATCCGCGGCTGGAACTGGCGATACCACGGCTTTCCGTCGCGTTTCCACAGCCGCACGAACACCCCCAGGATGCGCGTGTTGCGCTGCGCCGCGAGCGCCCAATAGGCACTCTCGATGTCCTGCCCGGTGGCACCCTGGTAGCGCGCCAGCATCGCCGCCTCGACCGCCGGAGTGACATCGCGCCGCGCATCCTCGAGCACCGAGGCGAGGTCATAGGCGGGGTGCCCGACCAGCGCGTCCTGAAAATCGAGCAGGCCATAATGGGCAACGCCCTCCTTGCCCGGAACCAGCATGATATTTTCGGCGTGATAATCGCGCAGCACGGTGACGCGCGGCAGGCCGTCATGCTCGATCGGGGTCAGCACCGCTTCCCATGCGCCGCGAAAGGCATCGCGGTCGACCTCGATGCCCAGCGTCGGGCAATACCAGTCGCTGAACAGCATCACCTCGTCGAGCCACTGTTCCAGCCCCAGCACCGGCAGCCCCGGCATCGGCGGGCGCGCATGAAGGTGGACGAGCAGGTCGGTCACCCCGGCGTACAGATCGACCTCGCGGTCGAGCGCGGCATCAGCTGTCTCGCGCAGCCGCACATCGCCGAAATCCTCGATCAGCAGCAATCCCTGCGCCAGGTCGCGGGCAAAGATTGTCGGCGCAGTCAGCCCCTGCTCGCACAGATATTCGGCGACCGCGATAAACGGCCGCGGATCCTCGTGCGGCGGCGGCGCGTCCATCAGCACAGCCTGCCGCGCACCGTCGACGACGCGAAAATAGCGCCGGAACGACGCATCGCCGGCCAGCGGCAAAATCTGGGCATCGCCCCAGCCATGCGCGGCGAGGAAGGCGGGCGCATGGGGGGGCGGAATCATCGGAGCGGCCATCGGCTCCCCCAAGACGTCGGCACGTCGGCTGTCAAGACGCGCGCGTCGCCGCTCCCCGAAATCGTGATCGACAGTGCACCCGGCCAACCCTGCGACCCGAGCCGCTCGGGCCATTCGATCAGCAGCGCGCCGTCGTACAGATACTCGTCGAGGCCAAGCTCGATCAGCTCGCTTTCATCCTCGATCCGGTACAGATCGACATGCGCGATGGGCAAATCGACCTCGGGCGGCGCATAGGGCTGGACGATCGCAAAGGTCGGGCTGGGCGCCTCACCCGCCAACCCCCGCGCCTTCAGCATCGCGCGCGCCAGCGTCGTCTTCCCCGCGCCAAGGTTGCCCGACAGCGCGACGACATCGCCCGGCATCAACGCCAAACCAATCGCCGCACCGATCCGCTCGGCGTCGGCCAGGGTATAGTCGTATCGGTGGCTCATGCGCTGCGCGGCAGGCTGATCCGCACCAGCGTGCCCTGCCCCGGCTCGCTCACCACCTCCATCGTCCCGCCGTGCGCGGCGACGAGCTGGCGCGCGAGGGCGAGGCCGATGCCGCCCGACGCGGTGCCCGCCTGCTGCCCCTTGGTCACCGCGGCGACTGCTTCGGGCATCCCCGGGCCATTGTCCGACACGATGATGTCGATCCCGCGCGCATCGCCCGCGGCGTGGAGCAGCACCCGGCCGCCGGTCTTGCGGGTCTGTGCGGTATAGCGCACCGCATTGTCGAGCAGCCCCGCGACCAGCCGCGACAGCCGTGGCGCGTCGCCGTCGATGCGGCCGAGGTCGGGCGCGATATTGCCGACCAGTTCGACCTTCTCACCCGCGGCAAAGCCCTTCGCATCGGCCAGCGCGCCGTCGAGCAGCGTCTGGACATCGACCGGCGCCCGCTCGACCACCAGCGACCCTGCCTCGCCCTGCGCCAGGTCGAGCACATTGTCGATCTGGCGCCCCAGCACCCCGACCGAATCCATGATCGCGGCGACGTAGCGCTGCTGCTGATCGCTCAGTTTGCCGGCATAGCCCGCCTGCAACATCTCGCCGAACCCGCCGATCGAGGTCAGCGGCGTGCGCAGTTCGTAACTCATCCGCGACAGGAACGCGGTCTTGACCTTGTCCGCCGCCTCCAGCGCCTCGTTGCGTTCGCGCAGCGCGCCCTCCATCCGACGGCTCGGCGTGATGTCGAGCATGATCAGCAGCGCATTGCCGTCGGGCAGCGGGATCGACGCGAAATCGAAATAGCGCCCGTCGGCGAAACCGATTTCGCCGCCGCGCTGCTGTCGTTCCAATGTCGCGGCGCGGATGACTTCCTGCACGATGCTGATCTGGTTCGGTTTCACCAGCCGGTCGGCCAGCCCGCCCATCAGCGCATCGACGCGCGGATGCGCCGCCAGCGTCCCTTCGTCGATCCCCCACAGGCGGCGGAAGCGCTGGTTCCACAAATGCAACCGCCCGTCGGGCGCGAACACCGCAATCGCCTCGAACAGATTGTCGAAGGTCGCGGTGCGCACACGCAGCAACGTATCGCGGGCACCCGCGAGCTGGACCTGCTCGGTCTTGTCTTCGGCGATCAGCAGCAGCCCGCCGTCGGGGGTCGGCTGGGCCACGACATGCAGGTGGGTGCCGTCGCGCAGCAGCCAATCCTCTTCGCTTGCCCCCGCCTGCGCGAACCAATCGACGTGCGCCTGCCGCCATTCGGGATAATCGCGCACCTCGGGGGTTCGCCCGCCCTCGCGCCACGCGTCGAGCAGCCGCGCAAACGGCCGCGCCTCGGCGACGTCGTCGGCGTCGAGCGCGAACAGGCGGCGGAACGGCAGATTGGCGAAGCTCAGCCCCTGATCGGGGCCGAATTGCGCCACCGCCGCCGACAGCCGGTCGAGCAGCTCGCGCTGGGTATCGACGAAGCGGCGGTGCGCGCCGCGCTCGCTCTCCAGCTCCTGGATGTCGATCGCATAGCCCGCGATGCCGATCACCCGCCCGCCGGTCGGCGCCAGCGGCACGTCGACGACGCGCATGATCCGCCGCTCGCCCTCGATCGTCACCGGGATCGTGCGCACCTGCGCCGCCCCCGCGCTGCGCGCCTCGTCGGCGGCTTCGGCGGCGCTGACCCCGGCGACGGTTTCGCACAGCTCGATGCCGCCATCGATCACCGCGACCGCGCTCTTGGCCTCGACCGCGCGGACATAGGCGCCATTGACGAGCGCCAGATTGAGGCCGGTGTCGCGGAACCACATCGGAAAGGGCGCGGCTTCGATCAGCCCCGACAGCGCCTCGAACGCCGCCATCGCCTCGTCGCGCTCGCTGCGCGCCTGCGCCAGCGCATGCTGGCCGTCGGTCGCATCGCTCAGCCACAGCAGCACGCTGCCTGCCCCACCGACCGCCTGCGGCGCCGGGGCGCCGTGCAATATTATCGTGCGATCGCTGCCCTGCGGCTTCAGGCTCAGCGTGAAGGGCTTGGCACCGCGCTGCGCGCCGAGGATCGCCTGGCGCAGCGCGTCATGGCCGTCGGCGTCGAGCCCGCTGTCCAGCCCGCGCAATTCGTCGAAATTGCGCGGCCCTTGCGCCAACCCCAGCCAGCGGCCCAGCTTCTCGCTCGCCTCGACCCGCCAGTCGGCGCGGACAATGATCGGCAATTGCGGCGACGCTTCGACCAGGCTGGCCAGCCGCTCGGCCTGCCCGGCGACGAAGGCCGCGCGGCGCTGCATCGCGATTCCGCGCCCGACCGCCCACAATCCGGCGAGCAGCCACAGCGCGGCAAACAGGCCCAGGGCAAAGAGCGCGCCCGACGACAGCGTCATCGTGCGGGCGCCGCGCCGTGCGAAAAATGAAGGGGGGGACGAAGGACCATCAGCCCGCCCTATCGCCTGTCCCCGAGGGTTTCAATCGCCTGGCGCCGGAACGCCCGATCAGGCTGCCCGATCTGCCGATCGCCGCCGGGACGCAGCATATGCGGCAATTCTGTCACAGGTAATTGACAAATCGGTGAATGGCGCGCCGCGGCGCTTGACTTGGCGTCCAAGCCTTGGAAGGCTAGTACATCGGCAAGTCAAAAGGCCCAAAGAGGCTGAAAAGGCTTGGCAATATTATACGGCCCACCCAATCGGGGGCGGCCTGGGCACTTAAAACCGGGGATTACATTATGAATGATTTGAGCAGGGCGTCGCTGCATGCGCGGCGGATTCTGGGTTTCGCGAGCCTCTCCGCGATGGCGGTGATGATGGTATCGCCGGCCGCGGCGCAGGACACCGCACCGGCCGAAACCGACGCCGCCGAAACCGCGGCACCCGAAGATGCGATCGTCGTCACCGGGTCGCGTCTGCGCAATGTGACGCCGTTCAACAGTCCCGATCCGATTGCGGTCATCGACCCCAATATCGCGTCGAAAGAAGGCAAGTTCGATCTGGCATCGACGCTGCAAAGCTCGCCGATCGCCGCCGGTTCGACCCAGATCACCGCCGCGATTTCGTCCAACTTCGTCACCAATGGCGGACCGGGCGCACAGACGATCGATCTGCGCGGTCTCGGCGCCAACCGCACCCTCGTGCTGCTCAACGGCCGCCGCGCCGGCCCCGCGGGTACCCGCGGCGGCGTGTCGTCGTTCGACCTTAACGTCCTGCCGCAGTCGATCGCCGAAAGCGTCGAAATCCTGAAAACCGGCGCATCGTCGGTCTATGGCTCGGACGCGGTCGCGGGCGTCGTGAACATCAAGACCAAGACCAGCACCAACGGCCTCGAACTCAACGGCACCGTTTCGGCGCCGTTCGGCGGCGGCGGCGAGGAATATCGCGTCAACGCGATCTGGGGCAAAACCTTCAGCCGCGGCCACATCCTGGTCGCGGGCGATTATACCAAGGTCAACGAGCTGAAGCGCGGCGATCGCAGTTATCTGGCCTGTCCGGAAGCCTTTACCTTCCGCCAGGACGGCAGCCGCGCCGACATCATCGATCCGCGCACCGGCCAGTTCAAGTGCGAAGATCTGCGCTGGGGCCACGCCTGGACCTATAATCTGATCGACAACCTCCAGCTCGACGGCCCCGGCGGCCCGAACACCGGCACCAACACCTCGCCGACCGGCGCGACGGTGCTGATGCAGTTCCAATATCCGGGCGAACGGCTCGGCGTTCCGACCTATGGCGCGCCGGCCTATCCGGGCGACTTCGGCATGCCCGCCGGCTGGTTCCCGACCGGTTACGATACCGCGTCGCTGGCGATCCAGAATTCCTATCACCCGTTCCAGGCCGATCAGACGCTGATCCCCGAAACCGAACTGTACACCGGGTTCATCGACGGCGCGTTCGAAATCTCCGATTCGATCGAATTGTTCGGCGAATTCCTGTTCAACCGTCGCGAAACCTATCAGAACGGCTGGCGCCAGTTCTGGAACTTTGGCTACACCGGCGACCTTTACGGCACCGGCACCCCGGCGACCAGCTGGGCGCAGGGGTGGCAGGGCGTCAACCTGATCAGCCCGACCGCGATCACCGACCAGTCGGACAGCAGCCAGCGCGTCGATTATTATCGCGGCGTGGCGGGCGCGCGCGGCGACTTCGGCGGCACCGGCAACTGGCGCTGGGAGGTCTATGGCCAGTACAGCAAGAGCATCGGCAAATATCGCACCCAGCAGGCGCTGCAGGATGCGTATGACACCGGCTATTTCCAGACCGCGTCGTGCGTCGGCACCGTGACCCCGGTTTCGGGCAAGCAGTGCGTCGACATGCGCTGGCTGAATCCCGATTTCCTCGCCGGCAACCTGACGCAGGCGGAAAAGGATTTCTACTTCGAATGGGAAGAAGGCAAGACCGTCTATACCCAGAAGTCGGGCGAAGCGACGCTGACCGGCGATCTGTTCAAATTGCCGGCGGGCGCGGTCCAGGTCGCGCTGGGCGGCACCCTGCGCGAAGACCGCATCAACGACGTGCCGGGTGAAATCACCCGCGCCGGCAACGCCTGGGGCGCCTCGACGTCGGGGATCACCGCGGGCAAGAGCATGACGAAGGAAGCGTTCGGGGAAATCAACATCCCCGTCCTGGCCGACAAGCCCTTCTTCCAGAATCTGACCCTCTCGGCCGCGGCGCGCATCACCAGCGTCAAATCGACGCGCGCGTCGGATGGCGTGTCGGACAGCGACAACGGCAACTGGACGTACAAGCTGGGGGCCAACTGGGCGCTCAACGACACGATCCGCTTCCGCGCCAGCTATGGCACGTCGTTCCGTGCGCCGGCGCTGTTCGAACAGTTCCTCGCCGACGAAACCAGCTTCCCGCGCCAGGTCGACATCGATCCTTGCGTCAACTGGGCGGCGAACCTCGCGGCGGGCCGCATCACGCAACGTATCGCCGACAATTGTTCAGCCGACGGCGTGCCGAACAACCATCCGGGCGGCGGCGTGACGGCGACGGCCACCTCGCGCGGCGGCCTTGGCCTGCTCGAAGCGGAAACGTCGAAGGCGATGGTGGTCGGTGGTGTATTGACGCCGAAGTTCAACTTCCTGCCCGACACGACGATCAACATCGCGGTCGATTATTTCGACATCAAGGTGAAGGGCCAAATCACCCAGTTGGGTGCCCGGAACATCATCTTCGGCTGCTATGATTCGGACGATTTCCCGAATGATCCGCTGTGCGACCTGTTCACCCGCGGCCAGACCGCGGCGCCGAACAACATCAACGAAGTGCGCGACCAGTTCGTGAACATCGCGCGCCAGCGCAACAGCGGCGTCGACCTCAACGTCAATATCCGCCACGATCTGGGCAAATTGGGACGCCTGTCGTTCACCGCCGACATGACCTGGCAGACGAAAGACGTCTTCCAGTTGCTGCCGACGTCGACGGCCGAGGATGACAATGGCGAAGTCGGCTCGCCGCAGTGGGTCGGCGATTTCCGCCTCAGCTGGGCCGCCAACGGCGGCACGACGCTGTTTTACGGCATGAACGTCATCGGCGGCACGTCGAACGTGGCGGAATTTGTCGATCGCAACGGCGGCGTCTGCATCACCAACGCGCTGCGCGGCACCTATTGTCCCAAGCTGACGACCCCGGCGGTCTTCTACCACAATGCGTCGATCACGCAGGAGATCAACGACCGGTTCGAGATCACTCTGGGGGTCAGCAACCTGTTCAACACGCGCCCGCCGCGCGTGTCGACGCTGAACGGCGGGACGATCTCGATGATCGGGCCGGTGGTCGCCGCGTCGCAATATGGGTTCAGCGGACGCCGCGGCTTCGTGAGCGTCAAATCCAAGTTCTGATCGATTTGACACGACAAACTCTGGGGCGGCATGGCAACATGCCGCCCCAATTGTTTCTATTATCCGCCAGGAGCGCCCGCACCCCATGCCCGAAGTCACGGTGAAAGCCGACACGCTCGATGCCGAGAACCGCCGCTTCGGCCAGGCCGCGCTGCGCCAGCCGGTGTTTCTGAACAGCGTGCCCAAAAGCGGCAGTCACTTGCTGCGCAACATCATCCGCATGTTCGTGCCGGTCGAACAGCAATATGCGCGCGATTTCATCCAGTGGCCGAACCTGCAACAGCATCGCAGCGCCTTTGACCCGGCGCGGCCGATGCTCAGCTGGGGCCATTTATTCTTCGCCGACGCCTCGGCGATCGAAACCGCACCGGCGCGGCGCATCCTGCTCTACCGCGATCCCTATGACTGGGTGATCGCGCGCGCGCGGTTTTTCGCGTCGGAGCAATTTTCGGGCAATATGGATTTTTTCAAGACCGGCGCGCTGACCGTCGACGAACTGCTCACGATGATGATCTTCGGCCTGCCGGGCAAGGCGCCCTCGCTCAACGACATTTATGAGATGAACGCCGCGGCATGGCTGGGCGCGCGCGTCCATGCCGTGACCTATGAGGATCTGCTCACGCATCTCGGCGACCTGGACAGCCCGGCGGCGGCGACCTTTTTCTCCGCCCTGCTCGGCGCCTGCGGCATCGACCGCCCCGACGATTGGCAGCTGCGCGTCCGCACCGGCGCCGACCCCGCGCAAAGCGGCACCGCGCGCACCAACCTCACCGGGGTCGCGCTCGACTTTCCGGCGGCGCTCGGTCCGCGCCACCGCGCCCTCGTCGATTATCAGGCGCCGGGGCTGCGCGCGCTGCTCGGCTACAGCTGATGAGCCTGGACGGCACCGTCAGCGCCTTTCCGCTGCTGATCCGCGCGACCTCGCTCGCCAATGCCGGGCGGCTCGAAGACGCCGCGCAGCAGGTGATCGCGCACTTGCGCCAACGCCCCGACGAGCCGCAGGGACTCGCCAAGCTGGGCGAGATCGCGATGCTGCTCGGCGCGCTCGGCCAGTCCGAACATTTCCTCCGCCGCGCGCTCGCCGCGGGTGCCCGCGACGTCGCGGTGCGCCGCCACCTCGCCTCGGTGCTCAACCAGCAGGAACGGCTGGACGAGGCGGCCATGCTGTTCGCCGCACTGGAACGCGAAATCGACGATCCGGTCATCCCCGCGATGCACGCGCTGATCCTCGACAAACTGGGCCATAACGCCGCAGCGCAGGCGATCCAGCAGAGGCTTGCCGAACAGCATGGCGACAAGCCGCACCACTGGATCGCCTATGGCCACAGCCTGCGCGCCGCGGGCAAGGTCGATGCCGCGATCGCCGCCTATCGCCATGCGATCGCCGCCGACGACGAATGCGGCGAGGCCTGGTGGGCGCTCGCCAACATCAAGAGCCGCGTGCTCACCGACGCCGACGTCGCGCATATGCAGCGGATGATCGGCATCGCGATCGACGTCCGCAACAGCGCCCCGCTCCACTTCGCGCTCGCCCGCGCGCTCCACGACCGCGGCCGCTACCGCGAGGCGTTCGACCATTATGAACAGGGCAACCAGCAGCGCGCCGACGACATCGCCTATGACGCGCGCGAACTCACCGCCGAGGTCGCCGAGATCGAGGCCGCGGTCGATCCCGCCTTCATCGCGGCGCTCGGCGACCAGCCGGTCGGCGACGCGGTGCCGATCTTCATCGTCAGCCTGCCGCGCTCGGGCTCGACCCTGCTCGAACAGATGCTCGGCAGCCATCCGGCGATCGAACCCGTCGGCGAGCTGCCCTATGCCCCCGCGATCCTGCGCGGCGCGATGGAGATGGCGACGCGGCGCGGCAAGGTGACGGTGCCGCAGCTGATCGCGCGGATCCCCGACGCTGCGGCTGCGGCAATGGGGCAGGATTATCTCCGCCGCGCCGCACTGCACCGCAAGACCGACCGCGGCTTTTTCGTCGACAAGCTGCCGCACAATTGGAGCAACATCCTCTTCATCCGCCGCATCCTGCCGCAGGCGAAGTTCCTCGACATCCGCCGCGACGCGATGGACTGCTGTTTCTCGAATTTTTCACAAAGCTTTTCACACGCCCATGCTTCGTCGTTCCGGCTCGCCGACATCGGCCAATGCTACGCCGATTATGTGCGGATGATGGCGCACCTGGATCGCGTCGCGCCGACGCTGGTCCACCATATCGACTATGACGCGATGGTCGCCGATCCCGAAAGCCAGCTCCGCCCCGCGCTCGCCCATCTCGGGCTCGACTGGGATCCGGCGCTGCTCGATTTCCACAAGCTCGACCGCGTCGTCCGCACCCCGTCGAGCGAACAGGTGCGCCGCCCGCTCAACCGCGACGGCATGGACGTGTGGAAACCCTATGCCGACTGGCTGGGGCCGCTGCGCGATACACTGGGGCCGCTCGGGCGCTGAACGAAAACGGCCCGCTCCCTCGTCGGGAGCGGGCCGCTCTGATCCACCTCAGTGGACGTGATCAATAACGATAATGGTCGGGCTTGAACGGCCCTTCGACCGGCACGCCGATATAGTCGGCCTGCTTCTGCGAGAGCTGGCTCAGCTTCACGCCCAGCTTTTCAAGATGCAGCGCTGCGACCTTTTCGTCGAGATGCTTGGGCAGGACATAAACGTCGTTCTGATACTGCTCGCTGCGCGTCCACAGCTCGATCTGCGCCAGCGTCTGATTGGTGAAGCTCGCCGACATCACGAAGCTCGGGTGACCCGTCGCGTTGCCGAGATTCACGAGGCGGCCCTTCGACAGGATGATGATCTGCTTGCCATCCGGAAATTCGACCAGGTCGACCTGCGGCTTGACTTCGGTCCATTTGTAGTTGGCGAGCGCCGCGATCTGGATCTCGCTGTCGAAGTGGCCGATGTTGCAGACGATCGCCATATTCTTCATGCCCGCCATATGTTCGGCGGTGATCACGTCGGCGTTGCCGGTCGCGGTGACGAAGATGTCCGAACGTTTGACGGCTTCGTCCATCGTCACGACTTCGAAGCCTTCCATCGCCGCCTGCAGCGCGCAGATCGGATCGATTTCGGTGACGAGAACGCGCGCGCCGCCGTTGCGGAGGCTCTGGGCGCTGCCCTTGCCGACGTCGCCGAAGCCGGCAACCGTGGCGACCTTGCCCGCGAGCATCACGTCGGTGCCGCGGCGGATCGCGTCGACCAGCGATTCCTTACAACCATAGAGATTGTCGAACTTCGACTTGGTGACGCTGTCGTTGACGTTGATCGCGGGGAAGGGCAGCTCGCCCTTCTTCGCGATATGGTACAGGCGGTGGACCCCCGTCGTGGTTTCTTCCGACACGCCCTTGATCGCCTTGACCGTCTTGGTCAGGTAGCCGGGGTTGGCCGCGACGAACGCCTTCAGCGCACGCTGCATCTCGATCTCTTCTTCATTCTCGGGGGCCGGCATGTCCTGCCCGGCTTCGAGCTTCGCGCCCCACAGCGCGAACATCGTGGCGTCGCCGCCATCGTCGAGGATCAGGTTGCAGGTCGTGCCGTCTTCGACACCCCAGTCGAAAATGCGGCCGACATAGTCCCAATAATCGGCGAGGCTTTCGCCCTTCACCGCGAACACCGGCACGCCCGTCGCGGCGATCGCGGCGGCGGCATGGTCCTGGGTCGAAAAGATGTTGCACGTCGCCCAGCGGACTTCGGCGCCGAGCGCGGTCAGCGTCTCGATCAGCACCGCGGTCTGGATCGTCATGTGGAGCGAACCGACGATCTTCGCGCCCTTCAGCGGCTGCGCCGCGCCGAACTCGCTGCGCAGCGCCATCAGGCCCGGCATTTCGGTTTCGGCGATGTTGATTTCCTTGCGACCGAAGTCGGCAAGTTCGATGTCGGCAACGACATAATCACGGGTATCGGCGGCGAGAGTGGCCACGGTGTGTCTCCTGTAGGCGAGTATCGGCCGCAGGCGAGCGGCCCCGAAAGCATGAGTAATTATGTTGCGCGCCCTATCCGAAAGCGCCCTCAGGATCAAATATAAACTTTTCTTTATATCGCAATGACGGGTCGGTCTGCCGAACGCCGCGGGCGCGCGAATCGCAGGCGCAAAATGCACCGGGCCGCGAATTTATTTTCAACGGGCGCGATTGTGACAGTCGGGGCCGCAAAATTGTGACACCGAGTCGCGACCGCCAAGATTCTGAAAATCCTGACTTATAATGCGCCTTGCGATCAGCATAATTTGCGATTGTGACACGAGTGTTACAAAGTGCCGAAAACATTGACTTTTCCGCTGATCAGCGAGAAAATCGGCTAAGTTTTCGAGGGGATAGAGAGATGAAAAAAATATTGCTGCCGCTGATCGCATTGGCTTTCGCGACCCCGGCTGCCGCGCAATCGATCATCGTTGTCACGGGCCCGCAGGCCGATTCGATGACGCTGCCCGTCGCTTATGCCGAGCTGCGCGCCGGTGAAAATCACGCCGCGATCGCCAAGCTGACCGGCGAGACCACCCTCGACGCCCGCGACCCGTCGCGGCTGATCAACCTCGGCACCGCTTACGCTCGCCTGGGTCGCACCACTGATGCCGCCGCCGCTTACGACGCCGCTATAGCCAGCCCGATCCGCTACGATCTCGAACTCGCCGACGGGCGTTATGTCGATTCGCGCTGGGCCGCCCGCACCGCGCGCGCCAATCTTGCCGCCGGTCGTCCGCTGCTCGCGCTAGCGCGTTAAGCCTCGCCGCCCTCGGTTGTCAGCAAGCGGGCGTCCACTCCCGCTTCGGCAAACGCCGCCTGCCAGCGTCTGGCGGGCGGCGTGTCGAACAACAGGGCGTCGCTGCCCGGGGTGACGTGCCAGCCGTGGCGCACCATCTCGCCCTCCAGCTGCCCCGCCGACCATCCGGCATAGCCCAGCGCCACCAGCCATTGGGCGGGACCGCGCCCGTCGCCGATCGCGCGCAAGATGTCGTGCGAGCTCGACACCATCCAGCGATCGCTGACCTGCACCGCTTCCTGCCCGCTCCAGTCCAGGCTGTGCAGCACGAACCCCCGCGACGGCTCGACCGGGCCGCCCAGAAACACCGGCTGTTCGAGCGGATCGTCATGCGCGATTTCGAGCTGATCGAGCACCGCGCCGACGGTCATCCCGGCCATCGGGTCGGAAATCCCGATGCCCATCGCCCCCTCCTCATCATGGCTGATCATCGCGATCACCGAATGCTCGAAGCGGGGATCGCCAATCCCGGGCAGCGCAAGCAGCAGCTGGCCGGTGAACCAAATGGGGTCTCTCTCCATCGCGCCATCATGCAGCGGCGCGGCGGGGTGGTCCAGCATCTTTGGCGCGAATGTCGGCTTCGGGGTGGTGAGCGGACGTTCTCACCTAACTTCGTCATTCCCGCGAAGGCGGGAATCCCGCTTTTTTCCTTCGCCGTCGCCAAGCGGGATCCCCGCCTTCGCGGGGATGACAGGAAATGGTCGTTAGCTGACCCTCGCCATCCCGGACTTCTATGCCTGCAACCAAATCGCCAACCACTAATCCCTCCAAAATCCAACCCCAACCCCCTCACCAACCTTGACTCGCGCCCCGCCCGACCCAATGTCTCGCCGACCAATATCCCCTCAACGAAAAGGATGCCGACCATGACGATCCAGCCCGGCGACAAGCTGCCCGACGCCACCTTTGTAAAGGTCACCGAAAATGGTCCCGAACAGGTCAGCACCGCCGATTATTTCAAGGGCCGCAAGGTCGCTTTGTTCTCGGTCCCCGGCGCCTTCACCCCGACCTGTTCGGCCAAGCATCTGCCGGGTTTCGTCGACAAGGCCGCTGAACTGAAAGCCAAGGGCGTCGACGAAATCGTCTGCACCGCGGTCAATGACGCGTTCGTGATGGGCGCATGGGGCAAGAGCGGCAACGCCGATGGCAGCGTCACCATGCTCGCCGATGGCAACGGCGATTTCGCCGAAGCGGTCGGGCTGACCATGGACGGCAAGGCGTTCGGCATGGGCAAGCGCGGCCAGCGTTTCTCGATGGTCGTCAACGACGGCGTCGTCGAACAGCTGAACGTCGAAGCCCCCGGCGAATTCAAGGTGTCGAGCGCCGATCATATGCTCGAACAGCTGTAAGGCAAAGTCTTGCCCCTCCCCTTCAGGAGTGCCGGGTCGGTCATGCCCCCGGCATGACCTGAACAGTCCGGGGGACTGTTCACCCGGCACTGGGCAGCGAGACTTGGTCCGGCTCTTGCCGGACCTTTAGTCGAGCGGGGTGGGGCCATCGGCCTTGGGCAACCTCGCGAGCCCCCACCCGCTGCGACTAGGCAGCAAGCTGCCAAGTCTCGCAGCCCTCCCCTGAAGGGGAGGGCGTCCAAGATCGTGCCCCTCTTCCCTTTTGTCATATTTTCGTGCAACAGCGACGCGATGACATCATCATCGCAAAACCCCGACATCACCGACCCCACCGCCCTCGTCGACGCGATCATCGCCGAGCTCCAGACGCGGTTCCGCACCTCGGTCACCAACCTCAAAACCGCCATCGCCGACTATGTCCGCGACCGCACCCTGCCGCCCGCCGACGCCGCGGCCACCGGCCTGTTCGACTATCCGGCGATCCGGCTGACGACCACCGGCGAACAGCGCGAGGGGCAAAAGGGGCATAATCTCGCTTTCGGCCGTTTCGAGCGCGCCGGCACCTTTGAAACCACCGTGACGCGCCCCGACCTGTTCGCCGATTATCTGCGCGACCAGCTCATGCTGCTCGCACGCCATTATGACATCAGTCTCGAAGTCACGCGCACCGGGCAACAAATCCCCTTCCCCTATGTGCTCGACGCCAGCGACGGGTCGGACATGGGTGGGGTTACCCCGCTCGAACTCGCGCGCCATTTCCCGACCACCGAGCTCGCCGACATCGGCGACGAACTCGCCGACGGGCTGTTCGGGCAAGACCCGGCGGCGGCGCAGCCACTCGCCTTGTTCGACGCGCTGCGCACCGACTTCTCGCTCGCGCGCCTCCGCCACTACACCGGCACCGCGCCCGAGCATTTTCAGCGCTACATCCTGTTCACCAACTATCACCGCTATGTCGACGAGTTCGTCGCCTGGGCGGGCGCGCAGGTTGGCCAGGGCCGCTATACCGCGCTCGCCGGCGCCGCGGGACTCTATGTCGACCAGCCTGGCGTCAACGCCAGCGCGCTCGTCGCCGACAGCGCCTGGCGGCGGCACCAGATGCCCGCCTATCACCTGATCGCGCCCGACGGCGGCGGCATCACGCTCGTCAACATCGGCGTCGGCCCGTCGAACGCCAAGACGATCTGCGACCATCTCGCGGTGCTGCGGCCCGAAGCGTGGCTGATGATCGGCCATTG
This sequence comes from Sphingopyxis sp., assembly GCF_051861155.1. Classification (GTDB taxonomy): domain Bacteria; phylum Pseudomonadota; class Alphaproteobacteria; order Sphingomonadales; family Sphingomonadaceae; genus Sphingopyxis. Next base: position 59,241 of record NZ_JBHYDE010000001.1, read on the forward strand.
CGGCGGGCTGCGCCCCAGCCAGCGCATCGGCGACTATGTGCTCGCCCACGCCTATCTCCGCGACGACCATATTCTCGACGCAGTGCTGCCGGTCGAAATCCCTATCCCGCCGATCGCCGAAGTGCAGGTTGCGCTCGCCACCGCCGCCGAGTCCGTTTCGGGCACCAGTGGCGCCGATCTCAAAAAACGCATGCGTACCGGCACCGTCGTCACCACCGATGACCGCAATTGGGAGCTGCGCTACACCGACAGCGCGCTGCGCTTTTCGCAATCGCGCGCGATCGGCATCGACATGGAATCGGCGACCATCGCCGCGCAGGGCTACCGCTTCCGCGTCCCCTATGGCACCCTGCTCTGCGTCAGCGACAAGCCGCTCCACGGCGAACTCAAGCTGCCCGGACAGGCGAACCGCTTCTACGAGGAAGCGATCGCCGCGCATCTCCAGATCGGCATCCGCGCATGCGAGACGATGCGCGACGAGGGCGCCAAGTTGCACAGCCGCAAACTCCGCGCGTTCAACGAACCGCCGTTCCGGTAATCGATACGTCGCCCCCGCGAAGGCGGGGGCCGCAAGCGGGCTGCTCCCGCCGCGCCGTATAAACCGATAGCGCCGCCCGCCTCCGCGGAGGCGACAGCTATGTAAATGGCCGCGGCCCCGCCCTATTTCGCCGGTCGGCAATCCTTGAGCCACACCGACGACAGCCCATAATCGAGCTCGTCGAAGGTACCGGTCAGCTCGACATGCTTGTTGGGTTTCAACTGAAGCGCATAAACACTTTGCCCCGGGGCGAGGATGCAGTTGACCGAAAAACCCGCCGACGCGCGGCCCGGGACGATGTCGGTCAGCACGCTGGACAGCAATTTCCATTCGACGCGATAGCTGCCGCGCGCCGGCCCCACATAGGACACCGGCCCATAAAGGGTGAATTGCCGACCCTCATAGCGTTTCTGCACCGCGGCGTTATTTTTGTCGGCCTGGCCGGTGATGTCCTGCGAAAAGCGCAGCACGCTCATGCGGACGGGCGCGCTGGGCGCGCTGGCCGCACCCAGCCCCCTGGCAGCAAGCGCCTCGCCCGCCTTGCCGCCCTTCAGCTGGGCCAGGATGCCGCACATTTCGGCCTTGGCGGCGGCGGCGGGGATGCCCATTCCGGCGCGCAGCTTGGCCTCCATGCGAACCGTGCCCGCGCCGTCAGCGGCAATCTCGATCGGGAAAGGGCGCGACTTGCCGGTCGGCGGCGGCTCGACCAGCATCGCACCGCCGTCGGGCTCGACGGCCAGGATCGCATAGCCTTTTGACGCGACGATGCCGTTGAGCTGGCCGATCGCGCTCCGCATGCTCATATTCGGCACGGTGGTTGTCGCGACAAAACGCAGCCCGGTGACCGGATTGCCCTTTTTGACGAAACTATCTTCGCAGGTCGCGGCCTGCGCCGTCCCGGCACCCAGAAACAGGCCCGCGGCCGTCAGCATGACACGCTTCACTCGATTTGCCTTTCCTTGCATCAAAGGCAAATGTCATCGCCGCGCCGGTGCGCCGACGCTATCGCAAAAATGTACCGGGTATCTCGCCGCGGCGGCGGCGGGCGATTCAGCGATACATGTCGGCGCGCAAATGGATGCCGTGCTCGATCCAGACTTTCAGCGCGCACAGCATCTGCGACCAGCCCTGGCAATTGCCATAGCTTGCGCCGAGCGCGCCCTGATTCTCGCGCCAGCCCTCTTCGGCGATCTCGACCAGCGTCCGGCCGTCGTCGAGGCCCTTGAAACTCATCGTCACGCGCGTGCGATAGTCCGCATCCTTGGGCTCACTGCCTTCGACATTGTGCGCCTCGCCTTCGCTCGCCTGCCATTCGAGCACGATCTTCTCGTCCGCCACGACCTCGGTGACATAGACCGGAAACGCACCCGGAAAATCGTGGAAGTCCCACGTCACCGTCGCGCCGGTCTCGAGCCGCCCCTTGGCGCCGCCCGTGGTGAAATAGTTCGACAGTTTCGCGGGGTCGGCGACCGCCTCGAACACCTCATGCACCGGCTTCGCGATCCGCGCCGCGACTCGAAATTTCAATTCCATATCGATTCTCCGCTTGAGTCGCCTCTCTTTATGTTATATTTATATAACATGTCAATTCACGACCAGTTCGACGCGACCTTCAAGGCTTTGGCCTCGCCGATCCGGCGGCAGATATTGGACGATCTGAGGGATCAGCCGCTGACCACGGGGGTCTTGTGTAGCCATTTCGCCGACATCGACCGCTGTACGGTGATGCAGCATCTGAAGGTGCTGGAGGATGCGGGGCTCGTCATCGCCGAGCGCCGCGGCCGCGAGCGGTGGAACCACCTGAACGCGACGCCGATCCAGGACATTCACGACCGCTGGATCGGGCCCCACGCCGCCGCGGCAAGCGCGAAACTCGCGCGGTTCAAACAGTCGGTCGAGGCGAATACCCCGGCGCCGGGTCAGCCAGTACCAAACAGCTGAGTGTGGCGATCGACGGCGCGGCGCCACAGCCGCGCGACCTCGGGCAGCTCCATCGCGAAAACCTCGCGCCCGACCGCCGCCATTTCGTCAGCCGATTCCAACAAGCGCGTCGTTTTTCCGGCGGGCGTCAGCTGGGTGAGGACGCGGCCGCGCAGCGTCCAATGCGTGTCGCCGCGGCGCAGCTGGATCACCAGATTCTGGACGAACGGTGACCAGTCTTCGCGCGCGAGCGCCGATCGCATCGCATCCAGTACGCCTTCGTCTGCCGCCCCTGTGGTGAAATCGAAGCCGAAGGGCGCGCCGTCGCCGACGGTTTCGTCGAAGGTCCAGCGATCGCCACCAACCTGCGCCAGATGGATCGCATAGGGGCCGTCAACGCCCGCCCCCGGCACAATCGCGAGCGGCGCGGTGATCGAGCCGCCGAAGCCGACATCGACCAGATAGGGCCGGTCGAGATCGATGCGCAGGCAGAGGTGGTTGCCCAGCCGTTCGGCGACATCGCCGCCGCGCCGCACATCGCCGCTCAGCCGGGTGACGGCATAGCCGAGATCGGCGAGCAGAACGCCGAACAGCGTGTTGACCTCGTAACACCAGCCGCCGCGCCGCTGATTGACCACCTTTTCGAAGATGGCATCGACCGTCACCGGCGGAACGCGGCCGAGTTGCACGTCGAGATTCTCGAACGGCACATGGTCCAGATGCGCGCGAACAAGCGCGCCGAGCGCCGCCAGATCAGGGCGGACCGGCGCCGCGGCGCCGATCCGGTCCAGATAGCGCGCGCGATCGAACCCGGCGGGCGCGGACGATTGGCTCACCACCCCTGCGGCTTGCCCTTGTTCTGCTCGTCGAGCCAGGCCTTCAGGGGCGCGAAATAATCCGCCATCGCCTTGCCCGACATCTCGCGGCTGCCGGTGAAGGCCTCCAGCGCGTCAGGCCACGGTTTCGACGCGCCCATTTCGAGCATCGCATTGAGCTTCGCGCCGACCTCCTTGTTGCCATAGAAGGAGCAGCGGTGGAGCGGCCCGGTCCAGCCTGCCTGCTTGCACGCCGCCTCGTAAAACTGGAACTGCAGGATGCGCGCGAGGAAATAGCGGGTATAGGGGGTGTTGCCGGGAATGTGGAATTTCGCGCCCGCGTCGAAGGCGTTCGCCGGCCGCTCGCCCGGCGGCACGATGCCCTGATATTGGGTGCGCAGCTGGGTCCAGGCCGTGTTGTACGCGGCGGGCTTGATCGTGCCGTCGAAGACGCCCCAGCGCCAGCGATCGACGAGCAGCCCGAACGGCAGGAACGCGACCTTGTCCATCGCCTGGCGCAGCAGCAGCCCGGTATCCTTGTCGGCGCTCGGCACCTTCGCCTTGTCGAGCAAGCCGATGTCGACCAGATATTGCGGGGTGATCGACAGCGCGACGAAATCGCCGATCGCTTCGTGGAAACCGTCGTTGGCGCCGTTCAGATAGAGCAACGGCTGCTTGTTATACGCGCGCTGGTAATAATTGTGGCCGAGCTCGTGGTGGATCGTGGTGAAGTCGTCGGCATTCACCTTGATGCACATCTTGATGCGGATGTCGTCCTTGTTGTCGACGTCCCACGCCGAGGCGTGGCAGACGACTTCGCGATCGGCGGGTTTGGTGAACATGCTCCGTTTCCAGAAGGTTTCGGGGAGCGGCGCCATGCCGAGCGACGAATAGAAATTCTCACCGATCTTGACCATATCGAGCGGCGACTTGCCCTGCGCGGTCAGCAGTTCACCGACATCATAGCCAAGGTCGCCCGAACCTGCAGGCGCGACGAGCGGGTAGATATTGCCCCATTCCTGCGCCCACATATTGCCGAGCAGGTCGGCGCGGATCGGGCCGGTCTTGGGCTGCACCGCGTCGCCATATTTCTCGTTCAGTTTCCAGCGCGTATAGGTGTGGAGCGCCATGTAGAGCGGCTTCACTTCCTGCCACAGCCGCTCGGTCGTCTTGGCAAAATCCTCCGGCGACATGTCATAGCCCGACCGCCACATCGCGCCGGTGTTGGCAAAACCCAGCTCCTTGGCGCCTTCGTTCGCGATGCCTACCATGCGGGCATAATCATCTTTCATCGGCGCGCCGACATTGTCGTGCCAGCTGGTCCACATTTCGGCGAGCTCAGCGGGCGTCCGTTCGATATTGCCCATCTGCTCCTCGATGTCGGAGCCCGAAATTTCCTTGCCGCCGAGCGTCCCGCGACCCTTGCCATATTGCGACTGCAGGTTGGTTGCGATCTGGTTGAGTTCGGTGGCGGCGCCGGGCTTGGTCGGCGCGGGCAGGACAAGGCCGGTGCGCAGGATGTCGAGCTTGCGCTTCGTGTCGGCGCTCAACCCCGCAACATTTGCATATTTTGCGGCTTCGAGCGCATATTTGACCGATTTCTCGGTGCCGACGGCATTGATCCGCGCCGCCATCGCATCGGTGTCCTCGGTCAGATAAGTGCTGTTGACCCAATTCACCTGGCTCGCCTCGACCGTATAATCGAAAAGATCCTTTTCGGCCGCCGCGATAAAGGCGTCGGCGTCGGCAGCGGTAGGTTTCGCGGCTTTCGCGGTCGACGCCGCGGGCTTCTGCTCCGCCGCAATGCCGGGTCCGGCGATGGCGAGCGACAGGGCAAGCGAAAGGCTTGAAATCATGGCTTTCATGGGGATGGATCCTCTGGAATGATCGGACGGCGCTCTGCGGCGCGATGGCCGAAACTTGGACCGCGTCGGCGGCGTGGTCAAGCGGTCAGGAACGCCGCCATCGCCTCGCCCAGCTCGGGCTGGGTCACGCTCGACATATGGGTACCGGGGATCGTCGCAAGCTGCGCATTGGCGAGCGCCGCGACCAGCTCGGGCGCCGACCCATTGTCCTGATCCTGTTCGCCGCACACCACGAGCACCGGCATCGTCAACGCCGCGAGCGCTTCCGGCGGGGTGTCGGTGAAGCTGTCGAGCAAATGCCCCGCGGCGATGCGGTCGACCTTCATCGTCTTCATGAACTGGATCGACAGCCAGGTGTCGTCGCCGCGCCTGGCGCTCTCATATTCGGCGATGGCGCGCTTGAAGAACGCCCCGCGCCGCTGCCAACCGGCCAGCCCGGCGAGCCCCATGCCGCCGAGGATCAACCGGCGCGGTTGCATGCCCGCGACAACCGCGCGCACGCTGGTCCGCGCGCCGAGCGAAAAGCCGCCGAGGTCGAAATCGGTGAGGCCAAGATGGGCGATCAGATCCTCCAGGTCGCGCACCAGCACGTCGGGGGGATAATGTTCCTCGTCGTGCGGCGCCTCGCTCGATCCGTGGACGCGGAGATCGGGCATGACCACGTGGTAGCCGGCGGCGGCAATGCGCGCGGCGGTGCCGAATTTGATCCAATTGACCTCGCCGCTCGAAAACAGGCCGTGGAGCAGGACGAGCGGACGCCCCGCGCCCTGCTCGCGCCACGCGAGCCGCACGCCGTCGCGGGCCGCGAAAAATGCGGGCTCGCTCATCGCGGCCGCAGCCCCTTTTGCTCCATCCGCCACTTCGCCATTTCAATCCGGTCCTGCCCAAAGAAGGGCTCCCCCTCGAAAACCAACGTCGGCACGCCCCAATGGCCCGCGATTTCCAGCGCGACCTGGTTGGCCGCGATCTCGTTGTCGAGCAGCGCCGCATCGCCTTCCGCCTCGGCATCAAGTTCGGCGAGATCAAGCCCGGCCCGCCGCGCCGCATCCGCCAGATGGTCGCCGAGATGCCAGTCGACCGCACCGCCCCAGATCAGCTGCGCCGCTTCATGCGCGAACGCCAGACTTTTGCCTCGGCGCGACGCCGCCTGGCCGAGCCGGGTAAGGCGATAGATATACGGCTGTTCGGCGGCGATTTCGCGCGTCGCCAGATCCTGCACGATCGGGTCGGGGCGTGGCGGACCAAAAGGGATGCCATGGAATTGTGCGACGCGGATCATGTCGCGCATCGTGTAGCTGAGCCAGTTCGGGTGGTTGCGCTCGAAAAAATCGGGCTGGCGGATCGCCAGCGGATAGACCGGGCGGAGGTTGATCGCGAGGTCATGACTGGCCGCGAGTGCGCGATAACGGGCGATGGCCAGATAGCTGTATGGCGAGCGGAAGGACCAGAAAAGGTCGGCGGTCAATGTCATCGCCCTATCCTGCCCAAAAAGCCGGTCAACGCAAGCAGTGTAAAGAAATTTTACACCATATTCGAGATTGTTGGCAACAGGATCAGGCGGTTGAATATAGTAGCATCTGCTATTATATTGCATGCCATGAGTGAAACGATCGGATTCCTGCTGAACGATTCGGCGCGGCTGTTCCGCCGGGCGTTCAACGCGCGCACCCGCGACACCGGCATCACCGCGCTGCAATGGCGGCTGATCACCTATCTACGCCGCCACGAAGGCATCCGGCAGGGGCCGCTGGCCGAGCTGATCGAGGTCGAGCCGATCACCCTGTCGCGGATGATCGACCGGCTGGTCGAAGCCGATCTGGTCGAACGCCGCGCCGACCCGACCGACCGCCGCGCCTGGCTGCTGTATCTGACCCCGCGCACCGGCGACCTGCTGAACGCGATGCGTGCCGACATCGACGCGATGACCGCCGAAGCGACCGAAGGGCTGAGCGCCGCCGAACGCGACCAGCTGGTCGCGCTGGTCGAGCGCGTCCGCGCGAACCTGTCGCGCCGTATCTGCCAGAAAGAAGAGGCCGCCGCCTGATGGACCAGCTGTCCCCCACCCGCCCCGCGTCCGACGACGCAAAAGCAGCGCCCAAGGCCGACCCGCTGCCGCCCGGCAGCGCGGCGACCGCGGTGGACGCGAAGGACGCGCCGAAGTGGCGCACCCGCCTGCTGATGTTCGGCCTGCCCGCGGTGCTGATCGCGGCGGGCGGCTGGTACTGGCTGACCAGCGGCGGGTCGGTGTCGACCGACAACGCCTATGTCCAGATGGACAAGGTGTCGGTCGCCGCCGAAGTGGGCGGCCGGATCACCGAAGTGGCCGTGCGCGACGGCCAGCAGGTCGCGGCGGGGCAATTGCTGTTCCGGATCGACGGCGAAGCCTATGCGCTGAGCGTGGCGCAGGCGACCGCGGCGATCGACGCCGCTGAGGTCGAGGTCGGCAATCTGTCGGCCAGCGCCAACACCTCGACCGTCGATATTGCCGCGGCGCGCGAGGATGTATCGTTCGCCGAGGTCAATTTCGCGCGGCAGGCGGCGCTGATGGAGAAGGGTTTCACCACCAAAGCCGCCTATGACGCATCGCGCCATGCGGTATCGCAGGCGCGCGAGCGCGTCCGCCAGGCGCAGGCGGCGGCGGCCGAAGCGCGCACCAAGCTGGCCGCGGGTCCGGCAAGCGGGGTCAATCCGCAGGTCGAGGCGGCGCGCGTCCAGCGCTCGCAGGCGCAAGTGAATTTGGGCCGTACGACGGTTCGCGCCCCGAGCGCCGGGCGCGTCGCACAATCCGACCGCTTGCAGATCGGCCAGATGATGGTCGCGGGGCTGCCCGCGGTCACACTGGTCGACACCGCGCATCCGTGGGTAGAGGCGAATTTCAAGGAAACCGACCTTGCCGACATGCGCGTCGGCCAGCGCGCCGAGGTGAGCTTTGATGCCTATCCGGGGCTGAAGGTGCGCGGCCATGTGCTGACGATCGGCGCGGGGACGGGCAGCGAATTTTCGGTGCTCCCGGCGCAGAATGCGACGGGCAACTGGGTCAAGGTGACGCAGCGGGTGCCGGTGCGGATCGCGTTCGACGAAAAGCCGTCGCGCGAGATGATCGCCGGGCTGTCGGCGGAAGTGCGGGTATTTACCGATGGTGGTGCGGTGGCGGGGGAGTAGGAGTGCGTATTCCGTACCCACATCTCGTCATTGCGAGCAAAGCGAAGCAATCTCCAGCTCTCGATCTTGCGCAAGGCCGAGAGCTGGGGATTGCCGCGTCGCCTCCGGCTCCTCGCAATGACGATGGTGGGGCCGCGAGAAGCAAATAATGGCTTCCCGCTCTCTCCCTCGCCGCCCTGCCGCCACTGCGCTGCCCACCGATGACAGCGTCCCGCTGCACGCGCGCGTCCGTCATCGCGGCCTGCTGACCGTCGCGGTCATGGGCGCGTCGATCATGCAGATCCTCGACACGACGATCGCCAATGTCGCCATCCCGCATATGCAGTCGGCCTTGGGCGCGACGAGCGAGACGGTGACCTGGGTGCTGACCAGCTACATCCTGGCGAGCGCGGTCGCGATGCCGATCACCGGCTGGCTGGCCGACCGCATCGGCCGCCGCGAGCTGTTTCTGGGCGCGATCTTTGGCTTCATCCTGGCGTCGATGGCGTGCGGCGCGGCGCAGTCGCTCGAACAGATGGTCGCTTTCCGCTTCCTGCAGGGGGTGTGCGCCGCGTTCATCGCGCCGCTGTCGCAATCGGTGATGCTCGACATCAACCCGCCCGAACGCCATGCGCGCGCCATGTCGATCTGGGGCATGGGGATCATGATCGGGCCGATCCTGGGGCCGATACTCGGCGGTTGGCTGACCGAACAGGCAAACTGGCGCTGGGTGTTTTACGTCAACCTGCCCTTCGGCGTGCTGACGCTGGCGCTGATGTGGGCGCTGTTACCCGCGACGCGCCGGACGGATCGCCGCTTTGACCTGTTCGGTTTTTCGATGCTCGCGCTCGGGCTGGCGGCGCTGCAATTGATGCTCGACCGCGGCGCGCATGCCGACTGGTTCGACAGCGCCGAAATCTGGATCGAATGCGGCGTCGCGGTCGCCTGTCTGTGGATGTTCGTCGTCCATATGGCCACCGCGCGCGCGCCGCTGTTCAGCCGCGCGATGCTGGCCGACCGCAATCTGGTGACGGCGTTGGGGTTCATGGTCGTGATCGGGGTCGTGATGTTCGCGTCGATGGCGCTGCTGCCGCCGATGCTGCAAAATCTGTTCGGCTGGCCGGTGATCGACACCGGGCTGGTGCTCGCACTGCGCGGGATCGGCATCTTGATGAGCATGTGGGTCGCGGGTCAATTGCTGGGCAAGATCGACGCGCGCTGGATGGTCGGCATCGGGCTGGCCATCGCCGCTTACTCGCTGTGGCAGATGAGCCATTGGTCGCTGGCGATGGGGATGGAGCCGGTGATCATCAGCGGACTGGTGCAGGGGCTGGGCATGGGGCTGATCTTCATCCCGCTCAACACGATGGCCTTCGCGACGATCGCGCCGCAGTATCGCACCGACGGGTCGAGCCTGCTCAACCTGTTCCGCAGCCTGGGCGCATCGATCGGCATTTCGATCGTCACCACCTTGTTGGGGTCGAATATCCAGACCAGCCACGCCGACCTGGCCGCGCATGTCACCAACAGTTCGACCAGCCTGCTCGACGCCTCGACCGCCGACCGCTTCGGCGTCGCGGGCGACACCGCGCTGGCGATGGTCAATGCCGAGATCAACCGCCAGGCGGCGATGGTCGCCTATATCGACGATTTCTGGGTGATGATGTGGGTGACGCTGGCGGCGGTGCCGCTGGTGCTGCTATTAAGACCGCCGAAAGCGGGCGGGCCGACGGCGACCGCGGCGGATATGGGGCATTAGGACGTCATGGCGCGAACCGATCAGAGCGACATTGGCATGCGGATCGTCATCAACCAGCCCGTTGCCGGGGTACTCCACAGCCTGCAAGCCAAGGACGGCCATCCGCTCGATCCGAAATCGTCGGGGGCGGGTGAACCGCTGGCGTTCGATTTTGCCATCCGGGTCGGCCCCGGTCCGAAATTCTTTGGCGACCAGGTGCGGCGCGAAGGGCCCGAGCGGCGGTTCGTCTATATCCGGGTCGGGCAAGCGGCGGGTGACCCGTTGTCGCCATGGACCCGCCGGATGAAGATCGACATCCACGACATCGAGCAGGCATTGCTCGACGCGGCAGTCAGCGGCGCGGGCCGCATAGAGATATCGGTCAACGGCACCGGACAAGACGGAACGCCCGCGTGCGCCACCGTGCGGGCGACGGGGCGACGGCTGGTTGCGGCGACGGCGGATATGAGCCGTTAGGGTCGGTGGCTGATTGAGGGTGGAGAGCTGTCGTAGCTGACCCCCGGCAAGGAGGAGGATCGGCAAACTTGCCCGACCCCGCCCTGCCCGCCCGCCCTTGTCAAAGGTCCGGCGCCCCCCTATCCCCGCGAACCGCGCCTTCGGATACCCGCTGCCGGGTGCCGCCACCAAAGATCGCTTCCGCTGAGCCCTGTTTCCGCCACCCCCTATGTCGCACAGCTCAGCATCGGGGCGGGGCGGCGCGCGCTTGCCATCGGCCTGGCGATCCTGATCCCGGCGCTGCTGCTGTTGATGCTGCTGACCTTTGGCGTGGAAAAGCCGCCGCAGGTCGAGGAGGAGTGGGTCAGCGTGGTCAGCGTCGCCGCACCGCAGGCGGCCGATGAGGCCGCCGAAGCGAGCCCGCGCGCGAGCGAGCGGGCCGAGGCGGAGCCGCTGCCCGAGCCGCCGACCCCCAACGAGCCGGTGCCGCCGAAAGCCGCCGAGCCGCTCGCCGCGCCGACACCGCCCGCGCCGCCCCAGCCGCCGCTGCCGCCGCCGACGGTCCCGCGGATCGGGGCGCGTCCGCCGGGCGGGCAGGTTTACGGGCCGCCCAATAGCGGCGGGTCTTCCTCGGCATACCGCGACACCGAACGGGTGGGGACAGCACCGAACGGCGAGCCGCTTTATGCCGCCGCCTGGTACCGCGAGCCGAGCGATGGCGAGCTGCGCGGCTATTTGTCCACCGCCGACGGCCCCGGCTGGGGCCTGATCGCGTGCCGCACCGCGCCCGATTATCGCATCGAGGATTGCGTCGGCCTGGACGAATATCCGACCGGATCGCAGATCATGCGCGCGGTGCTGGCCGCCGCCTGGCAATTCCGGGTGCGACCGCCGCGGCTGGGCGGCAAGCCGATGGTCGGCGCGTGGGTGCGGATCCGGATCGATTATGGGATCCGGCGGCGTTAGGTCGGCAGTTTTGGGGTGGTGAGCGGACGTTCTCACCTAACTTCGTCATTCCCGCGAAAGCGGGAACCTCGCTTTTTTCCTTCACCGTCGCAAAGCGGGATCCCCGCCTTCGCGGGTATGACAGGAAATGGTCGCTAGCGGTCGCGACGATCGTCACCGAAAGAAGCAGTTCACCCCCGCGAACAGCGCATCGATCCTGGCCGCGTCGCCCGGCGCCGCGAACATGCCGCCCACCACATTGTCGCCGGTGCCGATGCTGAATTCTTCGCCCAGCGTGCTGTCTTCCAGATCGACGATCGACGCCGATTCCGCCGCCTTGGCGCGGGTGGTGCCGATGGCGATACCGCTCATCGTCGAATAGGCGGCGGCGCCGGGTTCGTTGCCGAGGAACCAGCCGGTGAATTTGCCGTCCTGAAAATTCAGCGTCATCGCGTCGTAGCGGGTGAATTGCATCGGGCCGGCGCCGCATTCGTCGTTGGTGCTGCGGTCGTCGGCCTGTCCCGCGACATTGGCGAGCGCTGCCTCGGCCTCTGCGCGCGGGACGCCAAAGGCGAGCAGGCTGGCCTTGCCGCTGTTCTTGTCGATAAAGCGCAGCCCCTCGCCGTCGAGACCAACCGCGGTGGTCGCGGCGGCGGGGCCGTCGGCTTTGGCGACGGGAACCGGGGGCGCCGCACCTTCGGTCGCGGCGGGCGTCTTGTCCGGCGCCGGTTTGCACGCGGCGAGCAGCGTAACCATCGCAACAACCATCAACTTACGCATCGCCTATCTCCTCCGCACCGTCACCAGCACCAATATCGCGCCCAGCGTCGCAAGCGCCATATCCTTTTGCGCGTCCCAGATGTCGCCCTGCTGACCATTGTAGCGGTCGGCGGTTTCGCCCGCGGCGACGATGGTGAGCAGCCATTCGAAGATTTCGTAGAGGCAAGAAATGGCCAAGACCCAGCCAAGCACGGTTAACGCCGCCCCGCGCGGCCCCAGCCCGCCCCAGCGCCGCGCGATCTCGGCCACCGGGATCACCGATAGCGCACCGAACGCGAAATGGACGAGCCGGTCATAATGGTTGCGGGTCCAGCCGAACGCATCGGACAGGCTGGTCCCGGTCAGCGTCCGCGCCCAATCGTCATAGGGGACATTGCTGTACGCATAGCGCCCGCCGAGGGTGTGGAGCGCCATGAAGGCGACGATGCAGGCGACGGATGCAGTCGACAGCGGCCAGCGCCGCAGCAGCGCGGGCGATGCGATGAGCAGCAGCATCGTCGGCAGATGCTGGAGCAGTGCTATCTCGGGATAGGGCTGATCGATCTGCGCAACCAGCAGCAGCGCGAGGAGCGCGCCGATCAGGCGGCGCTGCGCGGGCGGGGTAGCGGAGGCCGCGGTCACCAGCGCAGCGACATGCAGCTGAGCCCCGCATCGATATGCGCGATCTGGTCGGTCGGGAGCGCGCGGGTTGCGACCCCGCGCGCGGTGAGCAACGCGCGTGTCGTGAGCCAGCGGTCGCCGACGAGGACGGTGTCGCGGACGCGCAGGATGTTCGCCGCCGCCTCCTCGCCAAGCGGGGTCAGCACGACCTCCAGCCCGACGAACTGCGGGCAATCGGCGAGCGCCGGGACCGCGAGGATGGTTGTGTCGTCGATCAGCCCGCAGCCGGTCTTGAAATGGAGGACGCCCGGCGGGGTCTGCGCGATTTCGGCGGCGTGGCCGAGCGTGCCGAGCAGGCCCGCGAGCTCCTCGGCCCCCGTGCGATCGGTGCGATCGGAGAGGCCGATGACCACCCGGTCGGCGAGGCGCAGCACATCGCCGCCGTCGGCATGGCCCGGCCCGGTCATTTCGAGCAGGCGCAGATGCCGAGCGGCGAGCGCGGCGCGGATATGCTGGGCCTCGCCCGCGCGGGTCGGCGCGCCGGGGCGAAGCAGGATCGCGCCCTCGGGAAAGGTCAGCGCGACATCTTCGGTGAACAGCGCGTCGGGGAAGGCGTCGAGCGGTTCGAGGACATCGACGGTGAGGCCGAGATCGCGCAGCGCAGCGACATAGGCGGCATGCTCGGCAGTAAGGCCCGCGAAGTCGGGATCGGGGCCGCCGTCGGCGCGGATGCCGTGGATCGCCGAGGGCGCCGGGGCGCGGCAGAGGGCGTGTGTGAAGGCGTAGGGTGCGGTCATCGCAGCGGCATAGCTTGCCGAGCCGGAGCAAGTAAGCCCCTCCCCTGAAGGGGAGGGGTTCGCAGCGGCTTACCCCTTCTTCAGATGCCGCCGCCCGAGCAGCTCCGCGATCTGCACCGCGTTCAGCGCCGCGCCCTTGCGCAAATTATCGCTGACGCACCACAGGTTGAGGCCGTTTTCGACCGTCGGATCCTCACGAACCCGCGACACGAAGGTCGCGAAATCGCCGACACATTCGACGGGGGTGATGTAGCCGCCATCCTCGCGCTTGTCGTGGAGCACGACGCCGGGGGCTTCGCGCAGGATGCGCTGGGCGTCCTCGGCCGACAGCTCGTTTTCCATCTCGATGTTGATCGCTTCGGAATGGCCGACGAACACCGGCACGCGGACGCAGGTCGCGGTGACCTTGATCTTGGGATCGAGGATCTTCTTGGTCTCGACCACCATCTTCCACTCTTCCTTGGTCGACCCGTCGTCGAGGAAGCTGTCGATGTGCGGGATCACGTTGAAGGCGATCTGCTTGGTGAACTTCTGCACATCCTTTTCGTCGCCGACGAAGATCTGGCGCGTCTGGTTCCACAGCTCGTCCATGCCCGCCTTGCCCGCGCCCGACACCGACTGATAGGTCGAAACGACAACGCGCGTGATCTTCGCGACATCGTGCAGCGGCTTCAGCGCGACGACCATCTGCGCGGTCGAGCAGTTCGGGTTGGCGATGATATTGCGCTTGGTATAGCCGTCGATCGCGTCGGGGTTCACCTCGGGCACGATCAGCGGCACGTCGGGGTCCATGCGGTACAGCGACGAGTTGTCGATCACGACGCAGCCCGCCGCAGCCGCCTTGGGCGCGTGGATTTTCGTGGCTTCGCTGCCGATCGCGAAAATCGCCATGTCCCAGCCGGTCCAGTCGAAATTTTCGATGTTCTGGCATTTGACGGTCTTGCCGGTGTCGCCGATTTCGATCTCGTCGCCCTGGCTGCGCGACGATGCGACCGCCGCCAGTTCGTCGTACGGAAATTCGCGCTCGGCGAGGATGGCGAGCACTTCGCGCCCGACATTGCCCGTCGCGCCGGCGACAACGATCCGGTAACCCATGTGACTTTGCCCTTTATGCTGCTGCTGAAATGAAAAACGACCGGTTCTGCCTGTTGGCGGAACCGGTCGTTTTGGAAAGCTGTTTCGGCTTTGTGGGGAGAAACCTCTCCTTAGCCTTCGCCGGCTTCCGACCGGTAGTCGCGGCGCTCTGCAATACGCGCCGATTTACCAGTGCGGCCGCGAAGATAATAAAGCTTCGCACGACGCACCGCACCCTTGCGGATGACGGTAATGCTGTCGATGTTGGGCGAATAGAGCGGGAACACGCGCTCGACACCTTCGCCGAACGACATTTTGCGCACGGTGAAGTTGGAGCCCATGCCCTTGTTCGAGCGTGCGATGCACACGCCTTCGAAATTCTGGACGCGGGTGCGTTCGCCTTCGACCACCTTCACGCCGACTTTCAGCGTGTCGCCGGGACGGAAGGTCGGAATGGTCTTCGCCGCTTTGGCGATTTCTTCGGCTTCGATCGTCTGGATGAGGTTCATGTCCTCTAGTCCTTTTCTTTTCGCCGCGCGCCAGAGGCAGGCCCAACCCGAGCATCGATATGACGCTCCCAAAGGTCCGGCCTGCGTAACCGTGTCTGATCCTCGGCCTGTTGTTTCCGCCAGGCTGCGATCTTCGCATGATCCCCCGATCGCAGCACTTCGGGGATCGTGCGCCCTTCCCAATTTACGGGCCGGGTATAGTGCGGATATTCGAGCAAGCCGTTTTCAAACGACTCATCGTCCCCGCTAGAAGCCGCGCCCATTACGCCGGGAAGCAGCCGAATGCAAGCGTCGAGCAGCAACAGCGCCCCCATCTCGCCGCCCGACAAGACGATGTCGCCCATCGACACCTCTTCGATCGGCCGCGCGTCGAAGATGCGTTCGTCGAATCCCTCGAACCGGCCGCAAAGGATGATCGCCCCCGGACCCGCCGAAAGCTGCCGCACGCGCGCCTGCGTGATCGAGGTGCCGCGCGGGGTCATCGCGAGGATCGGCAGGCCGGGATGCGCCGCCACCGCATGGTCGATCGCCGCGCCGAGCACATCAGCCTTGAGCACCATCCCCGCGCCGCCGCCCGCGGGTGTATCGTCGACGGTGCGGTGCCTGTCGGTCGCGAAATCGCGGATCTGCACCGGCGCGCAGGCCCATGTCCCGCTTTCGAGCGCGCGCCCCGCCATGCTCTGCCCCAGAGGGCCGGGGAACATGTCGGGGTAAAGCGTCAGGGGGACGGCGGTGAAGGTCATGGCAGCGGCTGCCATAGCGCCTCGGGCAGCAGGTGGCGATCCTTCTCCAACTCGGCGCGCAGCCATTCGCGGAAGCGTTCGATCTTGCGGACGCCGACGCGGTTTTCGCGGTGGACGAGGAAATGCGCGGTGCCGGGCTGGAAGAGGGTATCGAAGGGCTGGACCAGCCGCCTAGCGTCGAGTTCGGTGCGCCACAGCAGCGGCGTCATCATCGCGATGCCATAGCCGCTCTGCACCGCGCTCGCTTCCTGCAACTGGCTGTCGAGTTCGATGCCGCGGCGCTGCGGCGGCGGCACGCTGTCGACCCCCGCGGCGGCGAACCAACCCGCCCACCAGGGATCGTTGGGTGCCAGCCGGTCGACGTTCAGCAGGTCGGCGGGTGCCGCGATGCGGTTGACGTCGAGAAAGACCGGCGCGCAGATTGGCGTCACATGGCTGCGGTACAGAAAGTCGGCGCGCAGCCCCGGCCAGCTTCCACGACCCACCCGAATGGCGACATCGACATTGGTCGCGTCGAAATCGACGAGGTCGTTGCTCATCAGCATGCGCACGGCAAGGTCGGGATAGGCAAGCTGGAACCCGCCGATGCGCGCGCTGAGCCAGGTGCCGCCAAAGGTTGTCATCGCGCTGATCGTCAGCACGTCGGCCTCGTCGCTGCCCAGCGCCGCAAACGCATCGCCCATCGCGCCAAAGGCGCCCGAGATCGCGGGAAGCAGCCGTTGCCCGGTTTCGGACAGGCGCACCCGCCCCTTTTCGCGCACGAACAGCGCGCGGCCGAGCCGGTCCTCCAATTGGCGCACCTGATAACTGACCGCCGCCTGCGTCATCCCCAATTCCTCGGCCGCGCGCGAGAAGTTCTGGAGTCTTCCGGCGGCTTCGAAGGTGCGGATCGCGGCAAGGGGCGGCAGTTTGGGCATCACCAATATATAAGCTGACCTTATGATACAACGCAAAGCTTTTGTTGGCGCGGCGCCCCCCCAAGGCGCATCTTGGGACCATCGGATCAGCAGGAGAAGACCGATGAAAGACGAACTTTGGATGCGGACCTGGAACGACGGTCACCCGCGCTTCAGCGATGATTTGCACCGCGGCTTGCTGTGGCTGTTCGCGCCGTTGCGGCGCCTTGGTGCCCGGATCGTGCGGCGTGCAGCCACCGCAGAACCGGCGCCTTTGACTGCGCCCCGGCGCGACGCAGCCTGACCCATGGCACAAGTCTGGTTAATGAAGAGGGCGGGCAAGCCATAGCCGCGAGCTGGTCGAAGGGAGTCCCCGCCCCCCGGCGCCCTTCGACCAGCTGGCGGCTATGGCTTGCAGACATCACCACATTCCGAACGCGCTGTTAACCAAAAATCAGCCGCTCCACGCCTAGCGTCCGCCGTTCATAATGACGGGGGTCGCATGGCGCGAGGAGCGCGAATATTGGCGTTGGGCGCGGGGCTGTTGGCCGCCGCGACGCCCGCGCGCGCGCAATCCTCGTTCGCCGATGCGACCAGCATGACCTGGGACGGGGTGCTGACCGGCGTTTTTCTGGGGCTGTTGCTGTTCTCGCTCGCCTATAATGCCGCCTTTTTCGGCCTGCTGCGCGAACGCTTCCTGATCTGGCAAAGCGCCCGCACCTTCTGCTATTTCGCGCTGGCCGTGGCCTTGTCGCCGCTGGCCATGGGGCCGTGGCTGGCGCCCGACGGCTTTGCGCGTCAGGTGTGGATCACGATCTTCTTCGACCTGAGTCTGGTCGTGTCGGGGGCGTTCCTGCGGTCCTATCTTGAGCCGGGGATGGTCGGCCCGCGGCTGTACCGCTGGCTCGGCTGGCCGCCCGTCCTGATCCTGCTGACCACCCCCGCGACGCTGATGCCCGACGTGTCGTCCTATATGATGCTGCGCAGCGGCGTGCTGGTCGTCATGCTGGCGCTGTGCGCCGCGACCGTCGTCATCGCGCTGCGCCGCGGCAGCCGCACCGCCCGCTATCAGGCGGCGGCGTGGAGCGGGATCGGCGGCGTTTATGGCGTCAGCCTGTTTCACGACCTGGTGCTGGGGCAGCCCTTTGCCAGTTTCCTGTTCCTGCTGTTCCCCGCGCTGGGGCTGGAAGTCATGCTCACCGCGCTTGGCATCCTCGACCGCCTGGTGCGCCTGCGCCGCGAACGACAGGAAGCGCGCGCGCAGGCCGAGGCGATGCGGATCATCGCGCACACCGACCCGCTGACCGGGCTGCCGAACCGCCGCGCGATCGAGGCGAGTTTCAACGACGACGCTCCGGTAGCGATCGCGCTGGTCGACCTCGACCATTTCAAGGCAATCAACGACCGCCACGGCCATGACGTCGGCGACCGGGTGATCTTTGCCGCGGGGGTCGCATTGGGATCGGGATCGGCGCTGGCGGCGCGGGTCGGCGGCGAGGAATTTGCACTGCTGTTCCGCGGCGCTCCCGCCGCGGTCGCGATCGAGGCCGAACGGCTGCGCCAGCGGATCGGCGCCTATGTCGCGCAGATGGTGCCGCTGCTCGAACGCCCGGTGACCGCGAGCATGGGGCTGGTCCATATCGGCCGCGACACAAGTTTCGGTGCCGCGATGAAGTCGGCCGACATCAACCTGTACGCCGCGAAGGAAAGCGGGCGCAATCGGGTGGTGTTTATCGAGGCGGCTTGAGCGCGGACCTCAAGGCACCACGACGCGAAAGCGCAGCGCCTGGATGGTTGCCGGGGTCGTCGGCGCCAGGAGCAGCATGCCGTCGAGCTGGCCCTTAGCGCAATTCAGGCGGAAGCTCGCCGACATCGCCCCCGTCGGGGCCAGCGGCTCGGCAGTCGGGCAATCGCCGACCGCACCTTTCAGGCGCGCCAACTCGGCGGTCCAATTCGCCGCCGACCGGTCGAGTAGGAAATTCATCGCCAGCTTGCCGTCGAGCGGCGCAAGATTGCCCGCCGCATAAGCCGCCCGCACAGCAGCATAGGCATCCGCCACCGCGGGCGTCACCGGCACCGCGCGTCCGGGCAGCAAACCCGCCTGATCCATCGCCACCGCGCTGTCCCACGCGGGCGCCGATGGCCCCGCATAGGTGCGGTTCGACAGCGCAAACACCCCGACGCCATGGTCGGGCATCAGCATCACATGGCTCCCG
Organism: Sphingopyxis sp.; assembly: GCF_051861155.1. Taxonomy (GTDB): domain Bacteria; phylum Pseudomonadota; class Alphaproteobacteria; order Sphingomonadales; family Sphingomonadaceae; genus Sphingopyxis. The sequence continues at coordinate 78,274 of NZ_JBHYDE010000001.1, forward strand.
TAACCCGGATAACCGCCGCCGTGCGCCAGCGTCAGGCCGAGGTCGCAATCCTGCGCCACGCGCCAGCCCATCGCATAGGCCGCCGCCTGTTTGCACGCGGTGGCGCCGCTGGCGCCGATGCGGTTGGCTACCGTCACGAAATTGAGCCCCTGCGCCATTTCGCGCACCGTTGCGCGCTTGACCGGCCCGTGGTCGGCGGCATCGCGCGCTGGCCAGGCGGAGAGCAGGAACGCGACCCATTTGGCATAATCATTGGCGCTGACCTGCAACCCGCCCATCGCGTTGAACGCGCCGTCGATCATCTCGGGCTCGGGCGACCAGGCGTCGTTTTCCCATCGATAGCCGCGGGCGTAATGGGCTTTCGGCGTCTTCGTCACGTCGAACCCGCTGCTGGTCATGCCGAGCGGGGTCAGGATCGTCCGCTGGACATAGTCGGTATAGGCCATGCCAGAGGCATTGGCGACGATCCGCCCGAGCAGCGCATAGCCATAGTTGGAATATTCATGCTGGCTTTGCGGGGTGCGGCTGAACGGCACCCCGGCGGCGATCATTTTTGTGAAGTCCTGCTGCGACAAAATCTGTTGCCGGTCACCCCAGGGGTCGTCGGTGACGAGCCCGCCGACGTGGTGGAGCAGGTCGCGCACCCGGATGCGCGGGCTGTCGCTGGTCGGATAGGTCCAGCGCTTCATTTCGGGAATATGATCTTCAGCCAGGTCGTCGAGGCGCAGCTTGCCCTGATCGCGCAGGTGCAGGATCGCCAGCGCTGTGAACGCCTTGGTCATCGACGCGATGCGGAACCGGCTATCGGCGGTGACCGCGCGCTTGTCGTCAAGCGTCTGGACGCCGACGCCCTTTACATAGGCGAGCCTGCCATCCTGGACGATGCCATAGACCATGCCGGGGATATGCGCGTCGGCCTGAAACTTTAGAAACAGCGCGTCGATTTCAGGGGTAAGTTGTTCGAGTTTCCGGGGCGGGGCGTCCTTGGCCTGGACGGGAAGTGGTGCGGCCAGCAGGGCGGTAAGCAAAAACAACGTCTTCATGGAATCCCCTTCTCCGAATTCCATGGGGCTATCATTCGCGCGCTATGGCAGCAACATCGCTATCGGGCACGGCCCGTACGCAGCGCCAGCGCCCAGTCGCCGCGCCCCTCGCCCTCTGCCTTGCGCGCGGCGCTTTCATGGTCATAGGCGACCGCTACCAGCTCGACGGCGAGCGTGTCGCCATCGACGACGGCATAGCGGGCATCGGGCGAGCCGGTTTCCATGACGTGATAGTGCGGTCGGTCCCAATCATAGGCGGGAAGCCCGACGCTGCCCGGATTGGCAACCGTCCGTCCGTCGGACAGCTTCACCTGCCGCGGGGCGTGGCTATGCCCGCACAGGACAAGCCGCTCGCGCCGCTCAGCTACGCGCGCCGCCACCGCGTCGGGCGGCGTATCGATCACCCCCGCCTCGCTCACATCGTGCAGCATATAATCAAGGTCGCTTTCGAGCGTTCCGTGGCACAGATATATGTCAGGCCGCCACGCCAGCGTCGGCGGCAGGGTTCGAAGCCACGCGCGGTCGCCCTCGCCAATCACGGCGTCGGCATAAAGGTCCGACGCGCCCATTTGATCGCGCGTCTGGGTCAGCAATTGGCGCTCATGGTTGCCGGCGATCGTCGGCCAATCGAGCGGGCGCAGGAAGGCAGCGGTTTCGACCGGCCATAATGGCCCTGAGAGTATATCGCCCAAGTTGATGAACTGGTCGCAACCGCGCTGCCGCGCGTCATCGACGCAGGCCTCCAGCGCCGGGAGATTGCCATGAATATCGGAAAGAACCGCGATCCTGTTCATTCGACGAAATCGCTGGAAACCACCACTTGCTCACCCCACTTGGGAACGGCGCGGTCGTTCATCGGGACCATGAAGCGTTTGCCGTCGGGCTTGGCGATTTCGAGGATGTCACCGGCGCCGAAATTTTCGACCGCGACGACTTCGCCGATGGCACCACCGTCGGTCGAGACGCACGGCAGGCCGAGCAGGTCGTGGTGGTAATATTCGCCCTCGCCCAGCGGCGGCAGCGCCGAGCGCGGGACGGTGAGGACGGTGCCGCGCAGCGCCTCGGCGCCCGAGCGATCGGTAATTTCGGCAAAGGTTGCCACCGCGCCCTGATTGGCGGGGCGCACCGATTTCAGGGTCAGCTTGCGCGCGCCTGCGTCGAAAATGGAAAAGGCGCGGAGAGTGTCCGCGCCTTCACCAAACAGCTTGAGCCGCACCTCGCCCCGCACCCCATGCGCGCCGGCGATGGCGGCCAGGGTGACGGGACGATCAGCGTTGGCCAAGACTTAGGCCTTGGCTTCTTCGCCGGCTTCTTCAGCAGGCGCTTCTTCGGTGGCAGCTTCTTCAGCAACCGGAGCTTCTTCAGCCGGGCCGCCTTCGGCAGCCTGTTCGGCCATCGCGGTCGCGTCTTCGGCGGTCGCGTCGGCGGGGGTTTCGTCAGCGACGGCTTCGGCCACCGCTTCGGCGGTGGTTTCGCTCTTCACCGAACCGGTCGAGTCCGATTCAGCAGCTTCGGGAGCGGCAGCTTCTTCAGCGGCGGGCGCTTCGGCGGCAGCTTCTTCGGCCGGCGCTTCGACTTCGGGCTCAGGGGCCGGAGCGGCGGCTTCTGCGGCGTCAGCGATCTTCTGCGCCTTTTCCTCGGCGCGTTCCTTGGCCTTTTCGCCCGGGACCGCCTTGTTCGGGTTGTTGCGCGCGGCGCGTTCCTGGACACCGGCGGCGTCGAGGAAGCGGGCGACGCGGTCGCTCGGCTGGGCGCCGACGCTCAGCCAATGCTTCGCGCGGTCGGCGTCGAGCTTGACGCGCTCGGGATTGTCCTTGGCGAGCAGCGGGTTGTAGCTGCCGATGCGTTCGATGAAGCGGCCGTCGCGCGGGCTGCGCGAGTCAGCAACGACAATTTTGTAATAAGGACGCTTTTTCGAACCGCCGCGAGCGAGGCGAATAGAGGTAGCCATGATATTTTCCTTTTGTCTGTAAACTGAAATTCGGGTTTAATTACTTCTTTTTGTTCATAAAATTTGCGAGTTCCGGCGGGATGGATCCACCGCCGCCAAGGCCGGGCATTCCACCGCCCATGCCGGGGATGCCGCCGCCCTTGCCGAACAGCGCGCCAAGCCCCTTGAGCCCGCCCATCTTGCGGATCTTCTTCATCGCGCTGGCCATTTCCTGGTGCATCTTCAGCACCTTGTTGACCTGTTGCACAGTCGTGCCCGATCCGTTGGCGATGCGGATCTTGCGCTTCGCGGTCAGGATTTCGGGCTTCGCGCGTTCCTTGGGCGTCATCGACCCCATGATCGCGTCGAAGTGGATGAGCATCTTGTCGTCGGCGGCGCCCGCCGCCATCTGCGCCTGCGCCTTCTTGATCCCGGGGATCATGCCGGCGAGCGCGCCGAGGCCGCCCATGCGGCGCATCTGGTTGAGCTGGGTGCGGAGGTCGTTGAGGTCGAAGATGCCCTTGGCCATCTTCGCCGCCATCGCCTCGGCCTCTTCGGCCTGGATCGTTTCGGCGGCGCGTTCGACGAGGCTGACGACGTCGCCCATGCCGAGGATGCGGCCCGCGATGCGCGAGGGCTGAAAGAGTTCGAGCCCGTCGAGCTTTTCGCCGGTGCCCGCGAATTTGATCGGCTTGCCGGTGACCGCGCGCATCGAGAGCGCGGCACCGCCGCGCGCGTCGCCGTCCATGCGGGTGAGCACGACGCCGGTGAGCGGCACCTGATCGGTAAAACGCTGCGCGACCTGCACCGCGTCCTGACCGGTCAGGCTGTCGACGACGAGCAGGGTTTCGGCGGGGTTCGCGGTGCGCGACACCGCCTGCATCTCGTCCATCAGCTGCTGATCGACGTGGAGGCGGCCCGCGGTATCGAGCATCAGGACATCGAAGCCCTGAAGCTTTGCCGCCTGCATGGCCCGCTGGGCGATTTCAACCGGCTGCTGCCCCGCGACGATCGGCAGGGTTGCGACGTCGATCTGCGCGCCGAGGACGGCGAGCTGTTCCTGCGCGGCGGGGCGATTGACGTCGAGCGACGCCATCAGCACCTTCTTGCGCTCTTTTTCCTTGAGCCGCTTGGCGATCTTCGCGGTCGTCGTCGTCTTGCCCGAGCCCTGCAGGCCGACCATCATGATCACCGCGGGCGGGGTGACGGCGAGGTCGAGTTCGGCGGTTTCGGAGCCGAGCATCTCGGTCAGCGCGTCGCTGACGATCTTGACGACCTGCTGCCCCGGGGTGACCGAGCGCAGGACATTCGCGCCGATCGCAAGGTCGGTGACCTGATCGATGAAGCTGCGCACGACGGGCAGTGCGACGTCAGCCTCGAGCAGCGCGATTCGCACTTCGCGCATCGCGGCGCGCACGTCGGCCTCGGTCAGCGCGCCGCGACCGCGGAGCTTCCCGAAAACATCGCCAAGCCGGTTGCTCAGACTATCGAACACAGCCACAAATCCTTGTCTTCGACGCCCGCAACGCAAAACACGCCGGTGAGCGAAACCTCGCCAACCAGCGGTATCCGTGGACAGGTTTTCCGTCGCGGATGTCGATATGCCCATGCGCAATATGCGCCCGGACGCGGCGGCCTCTACACAAATATGGGTGCGAAGGCAAGCTGCGGCCGCGAACGCTCGCTTAACCCAAATTTCACCGCTTTGCGCGCATTATGGCCGCGATGGTGGGGAAAAATCATATGATATCGACGTCGAGCCAGCCCGATCGCAGCGAAAGCGCCAAACGCGACATCGTGGCGGGCGGAATCGTCGTCGCGGCGATCCTGCTGTTCGTCGGGACGGGCAGCAATGTCATGCAGGCGGTCGTCCGCACGCTGATTGGCATCGGCGGCGGCCCTGACCGCGCGCTGGCCGCGGCGCTGGTGCTCAACGTCGCGCTGATCCTGTTCGGCTGGCGCCGCTACGAAGATCTCAACCGCGAAATCCGCGAACGCACCGAGGCCGAACAGCGCGCGCGCTATCTGGCCGATACCGATCCGCTGACCGGTTTCCTTAATCGCCGCGCGCTGCTCGCGACCGGCCAGCAGCAGATCGTCGATGCGATCGCCGACAAGCGCCAGGTCGCGCTGTTCCTGCTCGACCTCGACCATTTCAAGACCGTCAACGACATCCACGGCCACGCCGCGGGCGACCGCGTGCTACAGGTCGCCGCCGAACGCATTTCGACGATCCTGCCGCCCAATGCGACCAAGGCGCGGCTGGGCGGCGACGAATTTGTCGCGATGCTGGCGTTCGAGCCCGCTGCGCGCGCCAACATCGACGCCCTCGCCGCCGAACTGGTCACCGCGCTCGACAATTCGGTCACCCATGACGGCCAGCAGATCCGCATCGGCGCCTCGCTGGGCATTTCGCTTGCCGAAGACGCCAGCGTGACGATGGAAACCATGGTCCGTCAGGCCGACATCGCGATGTATCACTGCAAGGACGAAGGCCGGAACCGCTATTGCTGGTTCGAAGCCGGCATGGAAATGGCGGTGCAGGTCCGCAACCAGATCGAAACCGGTATCCGCGAGGGCATGCCGCGTGGCGAATTCGTGCCGCATTTCGAACCGCAGGTCGACATCGCCAGCGGCCGCCTGGTCGGTTTCGAGATGCTGATGCGCTGGGAATCACCCGAATATGGGATGATCCCGCCCGAACGCTTCATCCCCGTGGCCGAAGAAAGCGGGCTGATCGGCGAATTGTCGCTCCAGGTGATCCGCAACGCGATGGAGATCGCCAAGCGCTGGGATCCCTCGATCATGCTCGCGGTCAATATCTCGCCGCAGCAGCTGAAGGATCCGTGGTTCAGTCAGAAGCTGACCAAGCTGCTGGTCGAGGTCGGTTTCACCGCCAGCCAGCTCGAGGTCGAGATCACCGAAAGCTCGCTGTTCGAAAATCTGCCGCTCGTCCGCTCGATCGTCACCAGCCTTAAAAATCAGGGCGTGTCGCTCAGCCTCGACGATTTCGGCACCGGCTATTCATCGCTGTCGCACCTGCGCGCGCTGCCGTTCGACCGGATCAAGATCGACCGCAGCTTTGTCGCGGCGATGCGCGGCAGCCCCGATGCGCAGGCGATCGTCGTCGCGATCGTGCGACTGGGCGAAAGCCTGGCGATGCCGATCACCGCCGAAGGGGTCGAGGACGAGGCGACCGCGATCGAACTGACCCGGCTCGGCTGCGCCAAGGGCCAGGGCTGGTATTTCGGCCGCGCCGCATCGGCCGCCGACACCGAACGCCTGCTCGCCGACCGCGGCTTGCTCCGCACGCCGATGGTGCCGCCGACAAGCCCCGATACCGGGTCCGACGCCGACGGCGCCGAACAGTTGCGCAAGACGGCCTAAACTGCTCCCCTCCTCCTTGATGGGGGAGGCAGCGAGACTTGCCAGCTCGCTGGCTTAGTCGCAGCGGTGGGGGTGCGCTTGCGCCCTGAAGCTACGGCGCAAGGACGCACCATCACCCCAATCCAACTCCGCCTAATCGCTGCGCGATAAGGCTGCATATCCTTCCCCCATCAAGGGGGAAGGTCCGTATGCCTCGCTAGACTTCCCCGTCCTGCACCCTTACATGCGCGGACTATGGCGGATCGCTTCACCAAGATGCACGGGCTGGGCAATGATTTTGTCGTCATCGACGCGCGGACAAGCGCGGTCGAGATGACCCCGGCGCGCGCGCATGCGATCGCCGACCGGCGGCACGGCATCGGGTGCGACCAGCTGATCCTGCTCGAACCGTCGATTAAGGCCGACGTGCGGATGCGGATATTCAACGCCGACGGCGGCGAGGTCGAGGCGTGCGGCAATGCCACGCGCTGTGTCGCGACGCTGATCGGCCAGCCCGCGGTGATCGAAACATTGGGCGGGATGCTGCGCGTCACGCCTGCGGACGGCGGCGCCGAAGTCGTGCTGGGCGAGCCGTCGTTCGACTGGGAGCATATCCCGCTCGCGATGCCGATGGACACGCGCGACATGCCGGTTGCGTGGGACGAGCTGGAGCATGGTGCCGCGGTCAATGTCGGCAACCCGCACATCGTCTTTTTCGTGCCCGAGGCCGACGCCGTCGCACTCGACGAGCTTGGCCCGCGGATCGAGACCGACCCGCTGTTTCCCGAGCGCGTCAACGTCAATGTCGCGAGCCTCGATGGCGACAACCAGTTGCAGCTGCGCGTTTGGGAGCGCGGGGTCGGGTTGACGCAGGCGTGCGGCACCGGCGCCTGCGCCACCGCGGTCGCGGCGATCCGCGCCGGGCTGGTCCGGTCGCCGGTGACCGTCGCCTTGCCCGGCGGCGACCTGATCATCCGCTGGACGGCGGGCGAGCCGATCGTGATGAGCGGCGCGGCGACGCGGGTATATGAGGGCGAGACCGACTGGGCGCAGTTCGGATGAGCGGTGCGGTGTTGGACGGCGGGCTTGACGTCGTCAATTTCGGCTGCCGGCTGAATATTGCCGAGGGCGAAGCGATCCGCGCCGCGGCGGTCGAAGCCGGTGCACGCGAGACGATTGTCTTCAACAGCTGCGCGGTGACCGACGAAGCGATGCGCCAGGCGCGGCAGGCGGTGCGGCGCGCGCTGCGCGAGCGGCCGGGGGCGGATGTTGTCGTAACGGGGTGCGCGGCGGAGCTGGAGGCCGAAAGCTTTGCCGATATGGGCGCGCGGGTGGTACGGAACGATGCCAAGGGGCTGGCCCAGAGCTATGGCAGCCGAACCGCCGCGCCGACGCGACCCGGCACCTATACCCCGGCCCTCTCGGGCGCCGACCACGCCCGCGCCTTTCTGGGCGTCCAGACCGGCTGCTCACACAGCTGCACCTTTTGCGCGACGGTGATGGCGCGCGGAACGGCGCGCTCGGCGACGGTCGAGGCGGTGGTTGAGGCCGCGCGCACCGCGCTGGATCGCGGGCAGCGCGAGATCATCCTGACCGGGGTCGACCTCGCGAGTTATGGCGACGACAGCAGCACCAGTCTGGCGGCGCTGATCGAGGCGCTGCTCACCCTGCCTGTCCAGCGTCTCCGCCTGTCATCGCTCGACCCGAACCGCATCGACGATGCGCTGTTCGCGCTGCTGACACAGGAAGCGCGCATCATGCCGCACGTTCACCTGTCGCTGCAGGCGGGCGACGATATGGTGCTGACCCGCATGAAGCGCCGCCACCGCCGCGCCGATGCCGTCGCGCTCGTCGCACGGCTCAAAGCCGCAAGACCCGCGATTGCGATCGGTGCCGACCTGATCGCCGGATTTCCGACCGAGGATGAAGACATGTTCGCCAATTCGCTGGCCCTGATCGACGATTGCGACATCGTCTTTGGCCATATTTTTCCGTACAGCGCGCGCGCCGGAACCGCCGCCGCGCGGATGCCGCAGGTTGGCCGCGCGGTGGCGCGCGAGCGCGCCGCGACGCTGCGCGAGGCCAATATGCGCCGCCGTCACCTATGGCTCGATGCGCAGGTCGGCCGCACCGCGGCGATGCTAGTCGAGCGCGACGGGCTGAGCGGACATGCCGAGAATTTTGCCGCGCTGACGCTGGGCGCACCTGCCGCCGCCGGAACGATCGTCCCGGTCCACATCGGCGCACGCGACGGCGACCGGCTGACCGCCACGGAGCAGGCGGCATGAGCGGGCAAAGCTGGAGCGACCGGTTGCTCGGCGGTTTCAAGCGCACGTCGGAACGGCTGGGCGAAAATCTGGCGGGGCTGACCGGCAAGGCACGGCTCGACGAAGATGATCTCGACCGCATCGAAGAAGCGCTGATCACCGCAGACCTGGGTCCGGCGATGGCGGGCCGCATCCGCGAGCGGCTCGCCGCGCGGCGCGATGCGGTCGCGGGCGGCGTCGAGGAGTTGCGCAAGATCGTCGCCGAAGAAATTGCGGCGGTGCTGCGCCCGGTCGCCGAACCGCTCGACATCGACGCCTTTCCGCGCCCGCAGGTCATCCTCGTGATCGGGGTCAACGGGTCGGGCAAGACCACCACCATCGCCAAGCTGGCGCATCTGTTCCAGGAACAGGATTATGGCGTGATGCTGGTCGCGGGCGACACCTTTCGCGCTGCGGCGATCGGCCAGCTGAAGGTCTGGGCCGAGCGGCTGGGCGTGCCGATCATGGCGGGGCCCGAGGGCGGCGACAGCGCGGGTATCGTGTTCGACGCAGTCAAACAGGCGACCGCGACCGGCATCGACGTGCTGATCGTCGACACCGCCGGACGCCTCCAGAACAAGCGCGAGCTGATGGACGAACTCGCCAAGATCAAGCGAGTGCTGGGGCGGCTCAACCCCGCCGCACCGCACGATGTCGTGCTCGTCCTCGACGCGACGACAGGTCAGAACGCGCTGTCGCAGATCGATGTGTTCCGCGAGGTCGCCGGCGTCACGGGGTTGGTGATGACCAAGCTCGACGGCACCGCGCGCGGCGGGGTGCTTGTTTCGGCGGCCGAACGCCACGGGCTTCCCATTCACGCGATCGGCATCGGTGAAACCTTGGGCGACCTTCGCCCGTTCGACGCGGACGAGATCGCCGCCATTATCGCAGGAAATATAAGATGACCGCCTCCCCCATCGACGTGCCGCCGACCGGCCCCGAGGCGATTCCGGCGGCACCGCCCGCCAAACATGGCTGGCTGAATTTCGTGATCGATTTCGGGCCGCTACTCGTCTTTTTCCTCACCTATAAATTCACCTCGGGCGGCGAAGGCGCGTTCGCCGCGACCGCCGCGGCGATCAAAGGCACTGTCGCCTTCATGGTCGCGATCGTCATCGCGATGGCGGTGTCGAAGTGGAAACTGGGCAAGATTTCGCCGATGCTGTGGCTGTCGGGGGTGCTGGTCATCGGGTTCGGCGCGCTGACCATCTGGTTCCACGACGAACGCTTTATCGTGATGAAGCCGACGATCATCTATGGCGCCTTTGCCGCGCTGCTGCTCGGCGGGTGGTGGTTCAGGAAACCGATGCTGAAATATCTGCTCCAGTCCGCGTTGGAGGGGGTGACCGAAAAGGGCTGGTTGCTGTTGTCGCGCAATTGGGGGCTGTTTTTTGCCGCGCTCGGCGTCGCCAACCATGTCATGTATGTGCTGATCCAGCAGGACCGGTTCAGTTTCGACACCTGGCTGACGGTCAAGGTGTGGGGGATCACCGCATTATCGTTCCTGTTCACGTTGACGCAGGTGCCGGTGATGCTGAAGAACGGGCTGGCGGTGCCCGACGAGGCGGCAACCGACAAAAGTTGAGTCCGGCCCCCGACGCTGGCATAGCGATGCCGTTCGGCACCGGGTCGCTTCCCGTGCCGCAAAAACAGGGGGAAACTGCAATGGACAAATTTTTCGGCAATTTGCACGCGGTGCTCGGCGCCGGGCTGGTGCTCGCGATCATCCTGATGCTCGGCCTCAATGGCCAGAATTTCGAGGACGGGATCGCCGCGGGCAATGCAATCATGCGCTGGCTGCACACTTTCTTTGGCGTGCTGTGGATCGGCCTGCTCTATTATTTCAACTTCGTCCAGATTCCGACGATGCCGAAGATCCCGGCCGAACTGAAACCCGCCGTCGGCAAGCATATCGCGCCCGCCGCGCTGTTCTGGTTCCGCTGGGCGGCGCTGATCACCGTGCTGCTGGGCGTCGCAATCGCGGGCCACGCGAAGTATCTGGTCCCCGCGCTGGGCCTGCAGGATCCCTACAAGCTGATCGGCGTCGGCATGTGGCTGGGCCTGATCATGGCGTTCAACGTGTGGTTCGTGATCTGGCCGAACCAGAAAAAGGCGCTGGGCATCGTCGAGGCCGACGATGCGACCAAGGCCAAGGCCGCCAAGACCGCGATGATCTTTTCGCGCACCAACACCTTGCTGTCGATCCCGATGCTCTATGCGATGGTGAACTTCAGCTAAACTGAGAACAGCGGTTCAAAAAGAAAGGGCGCTCCGAGAGATCGGGGCGCCCTTTCTTTTTCCGTTCGTGTCGACAGGCCGGTTTTGCAATCAACCCTCCACCGCCGCCTTGTGCATCCGGCCGTTCATCACATAATGCGCGACGCCCAATTGCATCCCCGCGGCCTGCGCATCGTCGATCTCGCGTACCCGCCGCGCGGGCGATCCGGCCCAGAGTTCGCGGGTTAGAATTTCCTTGTTCTCGGTGAGCAGCGCGCCCGCAGCGAGCATCGCGTCGCTGCCAATGCGGCACCCGTTCATCACCGTCGCCTTCAGCCCGACAAACGCCCGGTCGGCGAGCGTACAGCCGTGGACCATCGCGAGATGGCCGATCAGCACATCCTCGCCGATGATCGTTGGAAAGCCTTCGGGGCGGTGCGGCATCGGGCCGTCGCAATGGACGATGCTGCCGTCCTGAATGTTCGAGCGCGCGCCGACCACGATCCGGCTGACGTCGGCGCGCAGCACGCAATTATACCAGATGCTGACGTCGGGGCCGATCGTCACGTCGCCGATGATCCTGCACCCCGGCGCGATGAAGGCGCTGGGGTCGATCTGCGGCGTCTTGCCATTGACCGTAATGATGCTGATGTCGCGGTAGGTCATTGGTCGCGGTTCCCGATGACATTTTTCCACAAAAGAACCGGCAGCGTCGAGGCGTAATCGTCGGTCCAGCGCTCGAAGCCCGGGCGCGCGCTCAGCGGCACCCAGGCGCCGTCGCGCGCAGCGTCGCCGCGCGGCCGGAGCCCCCCGGTCAGCTGCTGCATCCGCTGCGGCGTCGCGGTCAGCGCGACCCAGTTCGACCCGGTCAGGTCACCGAGTTCGTCGTTGATCGGCCCCGGATCCCGGCGGATCGCGCTCGCCCAGCCGCGCGCCTTCGCCTCCGTCGCCAGCACCGGTTCCAACCCGAAGAAGCGGTTCGAGATATGGATCAGCAGCACGCCGTCGGGTTTCAGCGCGCGTTCGTAGATGCCGATCGCCTCGCTGGTCAGCAGGTGCAGCGGGATCGCGTCGGACGAAAAGGCGTCGATCACCAATATGTCGAAGCGCGCCGCGGGCTGCTCGGCGATTTTCAGGCGCGCATCGCCGATCACGATCGGAGTGTCGCCGGCGCAATCGGACAGGAAGGTGAATTTTTTGGGATCGCGGGCGATATCGACCATCACCGGATCGATTTCGAAAATCGTCCATTGCTGGCCGGGGCGGCGATAGCAGGCGAGCGTCCCCGCCCCCAGCCCGACGATGCCGATCGACGCCTGCGGCCCGGCGAGCGCTTCCGCCTTGGCGAGCGTCAGCCCGACCCCCGACTGCGGCCCATAATAGGTCGTTGGTTCGCGGCGGTGCGCCGGATCGGTGCGCTGCAACCCGTGCAGCGTCGTACCATGCGCCAGTCGGCGCTGTTTCTGCTGCGGATAGTCGGTGACGGTATAGACCCCGAAATAGCTGCGGACGCGCGCGTCCGAAAAGCTTTCCATGATCGTGCTCCAGCCGCCGAGGCCAAGCATCAGCAACGCCAGCACAGTGACAAAGGCCCAGCGCCAGCGGATCACCAATATGCCGATCGCAAACACCGCGACGCCCCACATGGCGACGCTGTCGAGCCGGCCGGTCCATTCGCCGGTCATGTGCTGGGCGGCGAACATCGCGAGCGCGATGAACAGCAGGAGGGCCAGCCGCACCGCGCGGTCGCCCAGTTTCAGCCACTGGTCCCACGGCAATAGCGCCGGCAGCGGCAGCAGCATCGCGGCGGCGAGGATCAGCAACGGATGCTCATACACCCAGTCGAAGATCAGCGGCGCAAACAGCGCCGCGAACAGCCCGCCAAGCACGCCGCCCGCCGACATGACCAGATAGAAAAGCGTCAGGTGCCGCGGCGCCGGGCGCAGATGATAGAGATAGCCGTGCAGCGCGGTCGCAACGACGAACAGCATCGCGAGGCTGGCCATGGCGACCAGCATCGAACCGATCCCCGAGCTCATCAGCCCGAGCCCGCCGACCGCGAGCAGCACCACCGGTGCGATCAGCGTGATGATCTGGACCAGCCGGTCCAGCGTCGAAAAGGCGATCACGAAGCTGAACAGGTACAGCCCCAGCGGCAATACCCACAGCAAAGGCATGGCGACGATGTCGGTGGTGAGATGCGTCGTCGTCGACAGCATCAGCCCCGACGGCACCGCCGCAATCAGCAGCCAGCGGAGCTGGCGCCGCCACGTCGGGCGCGGCTCGTCGGCCGCGGCGGCGGCGTCACCCGCCGCGTCGGTGGCGCGGCCACGCCAGCGCGCCGCGGCGCAGGCTGCAACCAGCAGGACGAGCAGCGCATAGCCGGCGGTCCAGCCCCAGCTTTGCGCCGCCAGCGGCAGGCTGGGTTCGACCAGCGCCGGATAGCTGATCAGCCCGGCAAAGCTGCCGAGGTTCGATGCGGCATAAAGATAATAAGGATCGCCCGCTTGGCGGTCGGCAGCAAACCAGCGCTGCATCAACGGCGCCTGCGCCGACACCACGAAGAAGACCGGACCGATCGAGGCGAGCAGCAGCAGCGGCACCCACAAAGCCTCCTGCCCCGGGCCGGGCGGCGCGATTTGCGCGATACTGATCGGCAACCACAGCGCGGCGACCAGAAACAGCACGACATGGATGATCGCCTGGCGCTGCACCGTGAAGCGGCCGAGCCAATGGGCATAGGCATAGCCACCGAGCAGCAGCGCCTGATAGACCAGCATCGCGCTGTTCCACACCGCGGGCGCGCCGCCAAGCTTGGGCAGCACCATCCGCGCGACCATCGGCTGGACTTGAAAGAGCAGGAAACTGCCGACCAGGATGGTCAGCACAAACAGCCAGCGCCGCGGTAACGCAGTCATAAAAAGCCCACCCCTTATTCGATTATTCGTTCAGCAGCCGCGCCGCGTGCAGCGCATGATAGCTCAAAACCCCCGATGCCCCGGCGCGGCGAAACGCCAGCAGCGTTTCCAGCACCAGCGCGTCGCGGTCGCCCGCGCCCACCGCCGCTGCGGCCTCGATCATCGCATATTCGCCTGACACTTGATACGCATAGACCGGAACCGCAAAATGATCCTTAACCGCGCGGACGATGTCGAGATAGGGCAGCCCCGGCTTGACCATCACGCTGTCGGCGCCCTCGGCCAGATCCTGCGCGACCTCGCGCAGCGCTTCCTCGGCATTGGCCGGGTCCATCTGATAGGTTTTCTTGTCACCCTTCAGCAGCCCGCGCGAGCCCACCGCGTCGCGGAACGGGCCGTAGAAGGCTGAGGCATATTTGGCGGCATAGCTCATGATCTGGACATGGCCGAACCCCTCGACCTCCAGCGCCTCGCGGATCGCACCGATGCGGCCGTCCATCATGTCGCTGGGCGCGATGATGTCGGCGCCGGCGCGCGCCTGATTGAGCGCCTGTCCGACGAGCACGTCGACCGTTTCGTCGTTGAGGACATAGCCGCTGTCGCCCAACAGCCCGTCCTGCCCATGACTGGTGTAGGGGTCGAGTGCAACGTCGGTGAGTACGCCGATGTCGTCACCGAGCGCCTGCTTGATCGCGGCGGTGGCGCGGCACATCAGATTGTCGGGGTTGAGCGCCTCGGCGCCATCTGCGCTGCGCCGGTCGGGCTGCGTGTAGGGAAACAGCGCAAGGCACGGGATGCCAGCGGCGACGGCGTCGCGCGCCCGATCGACGAGCCGATCGACCGACCAGCGCGACACCCCGGGCAAGCTGGCGATCGGCTCCTCGGCGCCCGAACCGTCGCAGACGAACAGCGGCCAGATCAGGTTCGACGGCGACAGCACCGTCTCACGCACCATCGCTCGGCTCCAGCCGGTGCGGCGGGTGCGGCGGAGGCGGAGGTCGGGAAAGGCGGCGTGGGTCATCGGGCGTGCATAGCGGGGTGCGGGCGCGGGGCAAATGGTTCTTCTAAAGCCCCTCCCCTTCAGGGAGGGGTTGGGGTGGGGGCCAGCGGCATAGCGAAACGCCTATGGGGCCCACCCGCTGCGACTAGGCAGCAAGCTGCCAAGTCTCGCTTCCCTCCCCTGAAGGGGAGGGCGAAGTTTCTTCAAATCCCGCCTTCTGCCCTTTTCGACGCCACATCGGCGAGGCTGCCGAGTTTTGGCCCCTCGATCTGTTTCGGCGCGATCGGCGCCAGTGCGGCGCCGGGGGCGATCGCGGTCAGGGCGCGGATGCGGGCGCGGAAGTCGGCGAGCGCCTTGCCCTCGAGCAAGGCGCGGGTG
This sequence comes from Sphingopyxis sp., assembly GCF_051861155.1. Taxonomy (GTDB): domain Bacteria; phylum Pseudomonadota; class Alphaproteobacteria; order Sphingomonadales; family Sphingomonadaceae; genus Sphingopyxis. The sequence continues at coordinate 93,432 of NZ_JBHYDE010000001.1, forward strand.
ACAAAGGTCACCGACGACGGATTGACCGCGCGCCCGTTGCGATAGAGTTCGTAGTGCAGATGCGGGCCGGTCGACAGGCCGGTCGAGCCGATATAGCCGATCACCTGACCGCGACCCACCCGCTGGCCCGGGCGCACTGCGATGCGGCTCATATGGCCATAGCCGGTACCCAGGCCATTGCCGTGGTTGAGCTTGACGAAATTGCCATAACCGCCGTGGCGGCCGGCGATCGACACGACCCCGTCGGTGACCGCATAGATTGGCGCGCCGTACCCGCCGCCGAAATCGATGCCGCTGTGCATCCGCCGATAACCGAGGATCGGGTGGCGGCGCATCCCGAAGGTCGAGGTGATGCGTCCGTTGGTCGGGCGCGCCATGCCGCCGCGCTGTTCGCCGACGCCCGATGCCTCGAACCATTGCACGCGGCCGTCGACATTCCATTCGAGCATCGACAGCTTGGCTTTGCCGCCGCGGACCAGCCCCGCGTAGAGCAGCTTGCCGGTCTCGCTCTCACCGGTTTCGGCGCGGCGGTAATCGACGATGATATCGAATTCGTCATTGGCGCGAATGTCGCTGCCGACCGAAATCTGGCGGCCGATGACGCGCAGGTATGACTGGATCGCCGTCGCGGGCGCCCCGGCGGCGCGCGCCGAACGGTACAGGCTGTCGCCGACCCGGCCGCGGATGCGCAGCGGGGTATTGTCGACCGCGATCGGGATGCGCCGCATCACCAGCCGGTCGCCCTCGCGCTCCATTTCGATGCGCAGGTCAAAGCGCGCACGCATCGCCAGCGCCTCGACCGGGCGCGGCATCGTGCGCGCGGCGCGGCGGCCGAGGATCAGGTCGATCCGCGTCCCCGGCGCGATGTCGGCGAGCGGTACCGCGCTCGACACCTGATTCGCCAGCGCCTGCGCCTCGCCGCTGCCGACGCCCGAGCGTTCGAGCAGGCGTGCAAAGCTGTCGCCGCTGCCCAGGGTGGCGGTGAGTTCGATCTGCGGGCGTTCGGGGGTCTGGGTCAGTGGGCGGACCGCATCGGTCGCCGCCATGTGCCGCCCGGTGTCGCCGCCGAGCGCCAGCGGCACGATCATCTGCGCGCGTGCTTCGTTGAAGTCGGCGGTGTCGAGCGCCGGGGTACCACCGATACTAAGCGGCTGAATTCCCGGGAAAGTGGCAATCGCGGTGCCGCACAACAGGGTTAATGTCGCGAGCCCGCGCCACCATTCGGCCGACCCGATATTGTCCCCCAGGTCGGGAACCAGATCGAGCTGCGCCAGCCGGTCGCGCCAGCCGAGCGCGTCCGAATCCGAATCGGCACGCCGCAGCGGGATCGCTTGCGACATCGTGAGGGCGGCCGCATTGCCGGACATCCCCGCGATGGGTTCGTGACGCTGAAACAAACTGCAACCCCCGCTCGACGGGCCTCCCATAACCCGGCCGCCGAATGATATTTCGGCCGCCTGTCTGTAAAGAAAGGTCGTTAAAGTCAATTTAATGGCCGATTTGCCGCGGCGCGTTGCGGCCAGTTGTGGCGGGGGTGGGATATGATGCAAGGCCGGCGGAAAAATCGGCCGCTGCCCCGCGGTTCGACGATCCGCTGTTGCGCGGCGCTCGCGGCCATGCCAGCTTGGTACCCAAGATAATGACGTCATCCTCTTCCCAGCCGGTCAAGGCTGTCCTTGGCCCCACAAACACCGGCAAAACCCATTTGGCGGTCGAGCGCCTGACCGCCCATTCGAGCGGCATGATCGGCTTCCCGCTCCGCTTGCTGGCGCGCGAAGTTTACGACCGGGTCGTCGCGATCAAAGGCGCCGCGCAGGTCGCGCTGGTTACCGGCGAAGAACGGATCATCCCGCCCGACGCGCGCTACCTGCTCGGCACGATGGAGGCGCTGCCGATCGAACGCGACGTCGCCTTCGTCGGCATCGACGAAGCGCAACTCGGCGCCGATCCCGAGCGCGGCCATGTCTTCACCGACCGCCTGCTGCGCGCGCGCGGCCGCGAAGAAACGATGATCCTGGGGTCGGCGAGCATCCGCGGGCTGGTGAAAAATCTCGTCCCCGAAGCCGAAATCGTCACCCGCCCGCGCTTTTCGACGCTGAGCTATGCCGGCACGTCGAAACTGTCGCGGCTGCCCAAACGATCGGCGATCGTCGCTTTCTCGGCCGAGGAAGTCTATGCGATCGCCGAAATGCTGCGCCGTTTTTCGGGCGGCGCCGCGGTGGTGATGGGCGCGCTCAGCCCGCGGACGCGCAACGCCCAGGTCGCGATGTTCGAGGCGGGCGAGGTCGACTATCTCGTTGCCACCGACGCGATCGGCATGGGGCTGAACCTCGACGTCCAGCATGTCGCCTTTGCGAGCCTGCAAAAATTCGACGGGCGACGGCTGCGGCGGCTGACAATCGCCGAAATGGCGCAGATCGCCGGCCGCGCCGGGCGGCACCAGCAGGACGGCAGTTTCGGCACCGTCGGGCTGCCGCAGGGGGGCTTTACCCCAGAGGAAGTGGCGGCGATCGAGGGGCATCATTTCCCGCCGCTGCCCAGCCTGTTCTGGCGCAATCCGACCCCCGGTTTCGGCTCGCTCGACCAGCTGCTGTCCGACCTGGCGCAGCCGCCGACGCAGCCGGTGCTGCGCCCTGCCCCCGAGGCGGTCGACATTGCGGTGCTGCGGCATTTGGCCGGCGACATGGAGGTGCGCGCGCGCGGCGGCGATTTCGACGCGGTCCAGCGATTGTGGGACATTTGCGGCCTGCCCGATTTCGAACAATTGGGCGCCGAGCATCACAGCCGGACGATCTTCAAACTGTGGCAATGGCGGACCAGCGGCGACGGGATGATCGATCCCGACTGGTTCGCGCGGCGGCTGGCGAAGCTCAACGATGTCGAAGGCGACATCGACCAGCTCGCGAGCCGCATCGCCGCGGTGCGGACTTTGTGCTTCATCGCGCAGCGCGGCGACTGGATCGCGGGCGCGGCGGGGTGGACCGAACAGGCACAGGCGCTCGAATCGCGGCTGTCCGACGCGCTGCACGCGGCTCTGGCTCAGCGCTTCGTCGACCGACGGCTCGCGCTGCTGCTGCGCGATGCCGGACAGCGCAATGCGGCGCTGCCCGTTGCGGTCGGGCCCGACGGCACGGTGGCGGTCGATGGCGAGGCGATCGGCACCCTGAAAGGCTTTCAGTTCAAGGTCGACCCGGTCGCCAAGGCGAGCGATCACCGGATGTTGCTCGCCGCCGCCGAAAAACATTTGCGCGCCGAGCTGGCGCGCCGCGCGACAGCACTGGCAGAGGGTGACGACAGCGCTTTGTCGCTGGTCGCCGAAGCGGGCGCCGCGCCGCGGCTCGCGTGGCACGGTCATGCCATCGCCACGCTGGCGAAGGGGCCGACGCTGGTCCAGCCGTCGATCCAGGTCGACCCCTCGCTGCGGCGGCTCGAACCCGTCCAAGTGCAGGCAATTGCCGAGCGGTTGCAGCGCTTTGTCGCGCAGCAGCTGGCGCGCCACGCCGCGCCGCTCGCCGCGATGGGCGAGGCGGCGGGCGACCTGTTCACCCCGCCGCGGGTGCGTGCGCTGCTCGCGGCGCTCACCGATAACAGCGGGATGATCGGCCGCGCCGCGGTCGAGGATCAGCTGGCCGCGCTTGCCCCCGACGAGCGACCGCAACTGCGCAAGCTGGGGCTCACCATCGGGTCGCTCGACATTTTTCACCCGACGCTGCTGAAGCCCGAGGCGGTGCGCTGGCGCGCCGCGCTGACCGCTGCGCAGCAGGGATCGCCGGTGCCGGCGCTGCCCCCGCACGGCGCGGTGCTGCAAAAGACCGGCAGCCACGCCGGGCTGACGATCGCGGGCTTTCGCCGCTGCGCGTCGGGCTGGCTGCGCATCGACATGGCCGAAAAGCTAGCGCGGCAGGCGCATGCCGCGCGGATGCAGGCATCGGCGCCGCCGACCGCGCCGATCGCGGGCAGCGGCGATCATCACGACGACGATCATGGCGCGGGCGACGAGGCCGAAGGCGTTGCCGCCGCGCCGCCGCCCGGCTTTGTCATCGACCCCGCGCTCGCCACCTCGCTTGGGCTCGACGAGGAAACGCGGCGCGGGCTGCTCGGCAGTTTCGGGTTCCGCAGCGTCGGCGAACCGGCGCTGCATCGCTGGCGCTGGTCGGGGCTGCGCAAGCCCGACAAGCGGCCGCGCCGCAAACCGCCGCGCAAGGGCGGCGACGCCCCGCCGCGCGCCGCGACCAATGGCGATTTGCGCCGTCCGCCCGCCCAGGCGGCAAAGGGCAAGCGCGGCAAACCCGACACGCTGCAAAAACCGCGCGCCGATCCGCCGCGCCCGCCGCGTCCCGACCGTCCGGCGCGGCGCAGCCCGTCGCCGAACAGCCCATTCGCGGGCCTCGCGGCGCTGCTTGCCGAAAGCCGCAAGGACTGATGCGGACACCCGGCGCCGCGGGCAGCATCCGGCTCGACAAGCTGCTCTGGTTCCTGCGCTTTGCGCGCTCGCGCAGCCTGGCGCAGGCGCTGGTCGCGGCGGGGCATATCCGGCTCGACGGGCGGCGGGTGACGCGGTCGTCGTGCGCGGTGCACGTCGGGCAGACGCTGGTGCTGCCGATCGGCGAGCGGATCGAGGTGGTGCGACTGCTCGCGCTGCCGCTGCGCCGCGGCCCCGCCGCCGAGGCGCAGGCATGCTACCAGCAGCTCGATCCCGCACCACCCGCCGCCGCCAACCCAGCTATCAGCGGCGATGGAAAAGCTGTGCAGGCAAATCGCGCGCCCGACCCTAACCAATGAGAGTGATTCGCAACTGCTTGCTAGGCGTTGACGCGCCGCCGCCCTGCGGCATAGAGGCGAGCCGAGAGAGAGCCTGACGGCCCGATTGCCGTCGTCTGAGGGAGCCTGAAACCATGACCTATGTCGTCACCGATGCCTGTATCCGGTGCAAATATATGGACTGCGTCGAGGTGTGCCCCGTCGACTGTTTCTACGAGGGCGAGAATATGCTCGTCATCAACCCCAATGAGTGCATCGATTGCGGCGTCTGCGAGCCCGAATGCCCGGCCGAGGCGATCCTGCCCGACACCGAAAGCGGCCTCGAAAAATGGCTGGAAGTGAACACCAAGTTCAGCGCCGAATGGCCGAACATCACGGTGAAGAAGGACAGCCCCGCCGACGCCGACGAATATAAGGGCGTGGAAGGCAAGTTCGAAACGCTGTTTTCGCCCGAACCCGGTGCCGGCGACTGATCCGAAATTCGGCAATCCGATCGGGGCGGGACTTCCCGCCCCTTTCTTTTGCCCCCTTGAATCCATCCCGCGCGGCGACGATGTAGGTGACCGAGGGGCCAGCCCGCCGGATTCTCCGGCGCGGCATCCCGGAAACATAAGGACGCATTCCCAATGATCGACCCGCTCGCCGCTCTTGTCCCCGTCGTCGTCGAACAGACGAGCCGCGGCGAACGCAGCTTTGACATTTTCTCCCGCCTGCTGCGCGAACGGATCATCTTCGTCACCGGCGAGGTCGAGGATAATATGGCGTCGCTGATCACAGCCCAGCTGCTGTTCCTCGAATCGGAAAACCCGAAAAAGGACATCTGGATGTACATCAATTCGCCGGGCGGCGTCGTCACCGCGGGCATGGCGATCCACGACACGATGCAATATATCCGCCCGCGCGTCGGCACCGTGTGCATCGGCCAGGCCGCATCGATGGGCAGCTTCCTGCTTGCCGCGGGCGAACCCGGCATGCGCGTCGCGCTGACCAACGCCCGCGTGATGATCCACCAGCCGTCGGGCGGCGCCCGCGGCATGGCGTCGGACATCGAGATTCAGGCCAAGGAAATCCTGCGCATCAAGAAGCGGATGAACGACCTGTACGTGAAATATACCGGCAAGTCGCTGAAAGAGATCGAAAAGGCGATGGACCGCGACACCTTCCTCGAGGCCGACGAAGCCAAGGATTTCGGCATCGTCGACCAAGTGTACGACCGCCGCCCGGGCTTGCCCAGCGACGATGCGCCAAAGGACATCAGCGAAGGTCCGACGCCCTGATTCGATCAGGCTGCGGCACCGGCCTGCTCCCCCACCGCTCCAAGACGACGCGCAGCGTCCAAGAGCGGTGGGGGAGCAGGCCGGTGCCGCGCGGTGGCCGCCGACAAAGGCTTAACCGCATTTGTTGACGCCCATTTGGTGCCTTGGCGCTAGGCGGGACATTGCCGCGATGTCACCCAATTGCCATATTGTAATTGGGTGACCGCGAACTAGGATAAGGACGGCACCGCCATTTCGGCGCCTGCCAGAGGAAGTTTTATGACGAAATTGAGCGGCTCGGACAGCAAGAGCACCCTATATTGCTCCTTCTGCGGCAAGTCGCAGCACGAAGTCCGCAAGCTGATTGCCGGGCCGACCGTGTTCATCTGCGACGAATGCGTCGAGCTGTGCAACGACATCATCCGCGAAGAGATCAAGGGCGGGGTTGCCGCGCGCAAGGACGGCGCGGTGCCGACGCCGCTGGAAATCTGCCAGCATCTCGACGCCTATGTGATCGGCCAGAACACCGCGAAGCGCGTGCTGTCGGTCGCGGTGCACAATCATTACAAGCGTCTGGCGAACAGCGGCCGCGGCGACGATGTCGAACTGGCAAAGTCGAACATCCTACTCGTCGGCCCGACCGGCAGCGGCAAGACCCTGCTGGCGCAGACGCTCGCGCGATTCCTCGACGTGCCCTTCACCATGGCCGATGCGACGACGCTGACCGAAGCCGGCTATGTCGGCGAGGATGTCGAGAATATCATTCTCAAGCTGCTCCAGTCGTCCGACTATAATGTCGAAAAGGCGCAGCGCGGCATCGTCTATATCGACGAGATCGATAAAATATCGCGCAAGGCCGAAAACCCGTCGATCACCCGCGACGTGTCGGGCGAAGGCGTCCAGCAGGCGCTGCTCAAGCTGATGGAAGGCACGACCGCGAGCGTTCCGCCGCAGGGCGGCCGCAAACATCCGCAGCAGGAATTCCTGCAGGTCGACACGACCAACATCCTCTTCATCGCGGGCGGCGCATTCTCGGGCCTTGAAAAGATCATCGGCGATCGCCTGCAGGGCAAGTCGATCGGCTTCGGCGCGCATGTCGCGGGCCCCGACGAGCGCCGCACCGGCGAGGTGCTGAAGAATATCGAGCCCGAGGATCTGCTGAAATTCGGCCTGATCCCCGAATTCGTCGGCCGCCTGCCGGTCATCGCGACGCTCGAGGATCTCGACATCGACGCGCTGGTCAAGATTCTGGGCGAACCCAAGAACGCGCTGGTGAAGCAGTATCGCAAGCTGTTCGATCTCGAAGAGGTCGTGCTGACCTTTACCGACGACGCGCTGGTCGCGGTCGCCAAGAAGGCGATCGAACGCAAGACCGGTGCGCGCGGGCTGCGCTCGATCGTCGAGGCGATCCTGCTCGACACGATGTTCGACCTGCCCGACCTGACCGATGTGGTGGAGATCGTCGTCGACAAGGATGTCGTCGAAGGCCGCAAGGATCCGGTGCGCGTCTATGCCGACAAGGCGAAAGAAGCGGCGGGCGACGCCGCCTGAGTCGCGGCGGCTTCAGCCGTTCCCTTTGAAAATCGGCGAATCGTCCCGCTTTCCCCGGTAAAATTGTTGCAATGCAGCAACAGTTGCCGGGAAAAACGCAGTCGAGCCTGTGGATAAATCGCCGCCTGCGACGCAAATTCGCGATTTTTTGACCTTTTGTCCCAGCTTTCGCTGCGCGCCGCTTGCACTGTCACAATTGCTGTCACAATCGTGCCACATGCGGGCTTCAGGGGCGCTCGCAGGAGTTGCGCGCCCCATTTCGCGCGCCTGCCGAACGACACCACACCAAGGGGACATCCTGACATGAATTTCCGTCACACGCTTGCCGCCAGCTGCGCGCTGATCCCGGTCGCGCTGCTTTCCACGCCCGCCTTTGCCCAGTCAACGGGTTCGGTCGATTTCGACGAAGAAATCGTCGTCACCGGCGTTTCGGCAACCGATGTCGTCGGCATCTCGTCGCCCGACACGTCGAAAGCGAAGGCCGTTTTGGGTCAGGAAATCATCGAACGCCAGAATCCTGGCCAGACCATCCTCGACACGATCAACCTGTTGCCGGGCGTCAACTTCACCAATAACGACGCCTACGGCTCGGCCGGCGGCCAGCTGACGATCCGCGGCTTTTCGGCCGACCGCATCAGCCTGACCTTCGACGGCGTGCCGCTGAACGATTCGGGCAACTATGCCATTTATTCGAACCAGCAGCTCGACCCCGAGCTGATCGAGCAGGTCAACGTCAACCTCGGCTCGACCGACGTCGACAGCCCGACCGCCGCGGCGACGGGTTCGACCGTCAACTATCGCACCCTGACACCGACCGAAGAATTCGGCGTCAAGGTTTCGGGTTCGGCGGGCGAATATGAATTTTTCCGCATCTTCGGCCTCGTGAACACCGGCGAATTTACGCCGTGGGGCACGCGCGCCTTCCTGTCGGCATCGACCGCGTCGAACAACAACCCGTTCAACAACTATGGCCGCCTGCGCAAAAAGCAGTTCAACGGCCGCGTCTGGCAGCCGCTGGGCGATAATGGCGACTTCATTTCAGTCGCCGGCCACTACAACGTCAACCGCAACAACTTCTTCGGCTCGGTGCCGCTGCGCCTCGACGCCAACCGCGTCGTCGGTTCGGGTTCGGGCAACCGTTTCCCGATCGACAAGGACGAGCGCGAATATGACATCGCGGCGCCTTGCACCACGGCCGTCGCGGCGCGCCCGGGTCTTGCCGATTCGGGCTCGAACTGCGGCACCGAATTCGATCGCCGGTACAACCCGTCGAACACCGGCAATATTCGCGGTGCATCCAAGTTCACCTTGACCGAAGGGCTCGTGCTGACCGTCGATCCCAGCTATCAATATGTGAAGGCCAATGGCGGCGGCACGGTGTTCGCGCGCGAGCGTTTTCTGGACATTAATCCGGGCGCGGGTGTCACCAATGTCACCGGTTATTTGGGCGGCCGTCCCTATTTCGGCCGCGACCTCAACGGCGACGGCGACACCCTTGATGAAGTCGCGATGCTGGCGCCCAGCCAGACGCAGACGCATCGTTATGGCGTGATCGCCAACCTGCGCTGGGACATCAACGATTTCCACACGGTCCGCGCCGGCTTTACCTATGACCGCGCGCGTCACCGCCAGACCGGCGAAGTCGGCCTGCTGCAGTTCAACGGCGAACCGTTCAGCGTCTTCCCGGTCACGGACAATCCGCAGGTCGATAATACTGGCGTCATCCTGCAGAAGCGCGATCGCCTGTCCTATGCGATCCTGACCCAGGTTTCGGGTGAGTATCGCGGCGAATGGGCCGACGGCCGTATCATCACGACGGTCGGCATCCGTGCCCCGTTCTTCAAGCGCGACCTGAACAACAATTGCTTCACGTCGAGCGATACGGGTTTTGTCGAATGTTTCGGCAGCGCCACCGATCCGCGCAACGCAACCTATGCCGCGCTCAATCCGACGGTCCAGGGACCGCAGCAGCGCGTGTTGAAGTATGACGACATCCTTCCCAACGTCGGCCTGATGTTCAAGCCGAACAGCCAGATGTCGGTGTTCGCCAACTATTCGAAGGGTCTGCAGGTTCCGGGCACCGACGCGCTGTACAACGCGTTCTTCTTTGCCCCGAACACCGCGTCGGCACGTCCGGCGCCCGAAACCAGCGACAACTTCGACCTTGGTTTCCGCTATCGCACCAGCAAGGTGCAGGCGCAGATTTCGGGTTGGTTCACCAAGTATAACGATCGCCTTGCTTCGGCGTTCGATCCGGAAACCGATCGGAACCTGTATCGCAACCTCGGCCGCGTCGACAAATATGGCATTGACGGCAGCATCGCTTACCAGCCGATCCCCGAGCTCGCGCTCTACGTCTTCGGTTCGTGGATGAAGTCGGAAATCAAGGACAATGTCCAGTCGGGCGAGTGCACCCTTGCGCAGGTCAACGCCGTGCCGCGGATCGCTGGTTGCACCACCGTCGGTCAGCCGATCTTCGTCGCAACCGCTGGCAACCGCGAATCAGGGGCTCCGGAATACAGCTTCGGTGGCACCGTGCGCGGCACGCTGGGTCCGGTCGAACTGGGCATCACCGGCAAGCGCACCGGCGGCCGGTTCATCTACGACACCAACCTGCCCGTCTATGCTCAGACGCTGCCTGCCCCTGCGGCGCCGACCGTCGTCTATCCAGCGAAGACCAACGCCTATTGGCTGGTCAATCTGGATGCGCGACTCAGCCTCGAATGGGCCGGTCTGAACGACAAGACCTTCTTGCAGCTCAACGTCTATAACCTGTTCGACTCGCTCTATGTCGGCAACTACACCCCTGGCTTGAACCAGGGTGGCGTGCTCGGCCCGAACGTGTTCACCGGCACTCCGTCGGCGGTTCCAAATGCCCAGATCGGTGCCCCGCGCACGATCAGCGCGACGCTGACCGTCGGCTTCTAAGCCGGGCGATCGTCCAAGAAAATGGGGCGCGGGAGGCAACTTCCGCGCCCTTTTTCCTGCTTGATTGAAAGGTAGCGCGCGCAGCGCGGCGGGCGCGCCGTCGGCGGGTCAGCCTGCGGCGATGCGGCGGGCGGTGTCCTGGACCAGTGCGATCATGTTGGGGACGCCCTGGGTGCGGTTCGACGACAGCTGGCGGGTGAGCTCGAACGGCGCGAGCGCGGCGGCGACATCCATCGCGGCAACCTCGGCCGCGGGCTTGTCCTGCACCGCGGCGAGGACGAGCGCGACGATGCCCTTGGTGATCGCGGCGTTGCTGTCGGCCAGGAAGTGCAGGCGGCCATCGGCCTGCGGCACCGGATAGACCCAGACGCTGGCGCTGCATCCGCGCACCAGCGTCGCGTCGGTCTTGAGCGCGTCAGGCATCGGGCCAAGCTCACGGCCCAGATCGATCAGCAGGCGATACCGATCGTCGCCGTCGAGGAAGTCATATTCGTCGTGGATGTCGGTCAGGCTGCGCATGGCGGCGGCACTGACAGATTTGGGGCCGCGTTGGAAGGGGGCGCCATCCCCCTTTTCCGTTCGCCCCCGCGAAGGCGGGGGCGAACGGAAGGTTACAGGTCCACCCCCGCTGCGATCGCTTCGAGCTTGCGCAGCCGTTCCTTGAGGTCGGCGATTTCGATCCGCGATCCGGCGTGTGGGACAGCGGCGTCGTGGCCGATGCTGTGCCCGGCGGCGAGTTCTTCGCGCTTGAGCTGGATCCAGTCGCGCCAGCCGCGCAGCGCCGCCAGGCTCATGATGGTCAGCGCGGTCAGCGCGACGGCACTGACCATCAGGTTGGAGGCTAGGTCAGACGTAATGGTGGCCATGGGTTCGGCTCCTTCTTCGCCCTGGTCGTCAGGAGGGCGACCGGTCGCGCAGCTTCTCGATTTCCTCATCGAGCGTCACGGCGCGGTTGTGGTCGGTGGCGATGCGTTCGAGCACCTGGATGCGGTCCTTCAGCGCGCGGATTTCGGCGAGCAGCGCCTTGGTTTCGGCATTGTCGGCGGGGGCAGCGAAAAACTCGTTGCCCTTGTGGTCGCGGCGCACGCCATATTTGGCGCGGACGACGCTGCCGATCGTGACGATCAGGACAATGCCGATAACCATTTCAAACGGGTTCATGGGGGATCCTTCCGTATTTTCTTATCGTTGCTTCAATTGAGCGGCGCGTCGCGCAGCTTTTCGATCTCGTCGGCCACCTCAACTCCCTTGTCGGTAATAATCCGTTCAAGAACGCGGACGCGCTGTTCCAGCCGTTCGGTGTGCGCGGCATATTGCGCGGCCTTTTCGGCGGTTTCGTTCGACAGCAGGGTCAGCTGCTTTTCCTTGAACTTCAGGTGGCGCCGATACATGTCGCCGCCGATGCCCAGGATCACCGGGATGCCCACGACGATGAAGAAAAATCCCAGAACGAACGTGCCGCTCATAACCTAACTCCTCAGTTCGCGGGGCGCCGCAGCGCCTCGATCTCGTGGCTCAGCCGGTGGCTCTCGTCGGTGACGATGCGCTCGATCACCGCAAGGCGATCCTTCACCGAACCCAGTTCGGCGCGCAGCTGGGCGTTTTCCTGGCTGATCAGCTTGACGCGCTCCATCGCTTCGTCGCCGGTCTTGGGATAGACCGCCTGGCCCCAGGCACCGTCGAGCGGATAGCCGTTCTTGACGCGCAGCCAGGTGGTGAAAATCCAGCCGCCGATCGCGGCGAGGCCGAGGATCGCAGCCCCGGGGGCGAGGATATTCAGGACATCGAGATTCATTGGTCTATTCCCCTCAGCGCAGGCGGTCGATCTGGTCGGCGAGCTGCGCCGCCTGACCATGGTTTTCGGTGGCGATGCGTTCGAGCACCGAAATCCGCTCTTCAAGGCGGCTGACCTGGCCTGCCAGCTTGGCATTGTCATCGGTCAGCAGCGCGATTTTTCGATCAGCGTCGGGGTCGGTTCGATGAACCGTGCCACCCCATTCATTTTCAACCGGATAGCCGTGCTTGGCGCGGATCCAGGTGGTGAACATCCAGCCGCCGATCGACAATGCGATGATGGCGAGGACGAAACCGGTACCACCGAAATTCATCTATCTTCTCCCTGTTGCATCCAGCCCGCCCGGCTTGGCGCCCCGAATTACCGGAGCGCGTCGATCTCGTCGGCGAGGCGGCGGTTGTGGCTGGTGTAATATTGTTCGATGTCGGCAAGGCGGCGGTCGATGTCGCGAAAGCGCGAGCGGATGTCCCGGGTCGATGCGCTGGGGTTCGACCGGACGCCCTGCCAGAATTTCGCCTCTTCGTTCGAGCCATAGAGCGCGAAGGGTTTCGGCGTGCCCATCCAGGCGACCATCCAGTAAGCGATCAGCGTCCAGGGGAAGCCCCCCATCAGCGTCAGCAATACCGCGCCGACGCGGACCCACAGAACGTCGACACCGCTGTAGTCCGCGATCCCGGCGCACACGCCACTCCATTTGGCGTTTTGCTTGTCGAGGTAGAATTTCGTGCGGCTGGCAGACATCTCAGTTCCTCCTGGTCTTATGGTTTTCGATTTGCGCCAGGTCTTCATCGCTGCGTACCGCGGGGCGGAAGTCGGGATGGTCGGCGCTGATGATGCGTTCGACGGTGTGGAGGCGGTTTTCGAGCCGCCGGGCCGTGTCGTAAAGTTCGTCGAGCAGCTGTTCATCTTCTCCGGTCAGCGTCTTGGCCTGTTTCCACTTGGTGATGTAGTGGAGGATCAGCCAGGGCAGACCGAGGAAGAGCGTTCCGATGACGATCGGGACGATGATGATTTCTTCCATCGGTCCGGCTCCTTATTTCTTGGCCTGGGCGGCTTTCAGCGCGGCGAGCTCGTCGGCAACCTTGTCGGCGGCCTGGAGTTCGGCGATTTCCTCGTCGAGCGACTTTTTATAGCCCAGGTTCAGCGCATCGGCGCGGCCTTCGGCCTCGTCGACGCGGCGTTCGAGGATTTCGAAGCGCGAGAAGGCATCTTCGACGCGGTCGCCATTGGTCATCTCGCGCAGCTTGTAGCGGTTCTCGGCGCTTTCGAGGCGATTGACGACGCTCGACTGGCGCGCGCGAGCTTCCGAAAGCTTTTTCTGCAGCTTGGCGATGTCGGCTTCATAACCCTTCAGCGCCTCGTCGAGCGTCGCGATTTCGGCGTTCAGCTTCTCGGCCATGTCGCCGGCCTTCTGCTTTTCGACCAGCGCCGCGGTGGCCAGGTCTTCACGGTCCTTCGACAGCGCGAGTTCGGCCTTTTCCTTCCAGCTGTCCTGCAGGCTTTCCAGCTTGGCGATGTGGCGGCGCATTTCCTTCTGGTCCGCGATCGTGCGGGCAGCGGAGGCGCGGACTTCGACGAGCGTTTCGTTCATCTCGAAGATGATCTGGCGGATCATCTTTTCGGGATCTTCGGCCCGGTCGAGCAGGTCGGTGACGTTGGCGGCGATGATGTCGCGGGTGCGTGAAAAAATACCCATTTGAAAAACTCCTGTCGAAATCTTGAGACCCAATGTCTTTTTTGGGATGTCTGTTTTTAAAAAGGCTGGTGCCGGGGCGGGGCAAGGGGGGAGAGTGCCCCGGCACCAGTGCCGGTCAGGCCAAAGCGCTGACCGCCGGGGACATGGCAGCGGCAACCAGCGGCCCGGCAAGATTGCCGGAGACGCTGGCGGCGACCTGCGGCTGGTCGATCGCACCGACGAGAATGGCCAACGCTCCGGCCGTGCTCAGCACGAAAGTGGCGGTTTGGGCAAACATCGACTTCATGGATCAACCTTCCTTGGTTTTCGCTGCACCGGCACGATGTGCGCCGGTTCGTCTCATTCAATGCAGACACCGTGCCAATTGGCGAAAGCCGCACAAAAGCGTGCAACGTCACACGGAAATCCCCTTTTGCCCCGATTTACCTTGCCAATTGGCGGGAAATTTTGCCAATGATTGGGAATGGAGCGCGAGACCCAATTCATCGGCCAGTCGGCGGCATTTCAGGACGCGGTCGAACGCGCCAGCCTGGCCGCATCGCTCGACCGCCCAGTGCTGGTGATCGGCGAGCGCGGGACGGGCAAGGAACTGATCGCCGAGCGACTGCACCGCCTGTCGACGCGCTGGGACCGCCCCTATGTCATCCTGAACTGCGCCGCGATGCCCGAGACGCTGATCGAATCCGAGCTGTTCGGGCACGAAGCCGGCGCCTTCACCGGCGCGACGCGCACCCGCGCCGGACGCTTCGAGGAGGCCGACGGCGGCACCCTGTTCCTCGACGAGCTGGCGACGATGTCGATGGGGGCGCAGGAACGGTTGCTGCGCGCGGTCGAATATGGCGAGGTCACGCGCGTCGGGTCGTCGCGCCCGATCCGCGTCGACGTGCGCATCGTCGCGGCGACCAACGAACATTTGCCAGCGCTGGTCGATGACAATCGGTTCAGGGCCGACTTGCTCGACCGGCTGTCGTTCGAGGTCATCACGCTGCCCCCGCTGCGCGCCCGCGAGGGCGACATCGAGGTACTCGCCACCTATTTCGGCCAGCGCATGGCGGCGGTGCTCGGCTGGGACGAATGGCCGGGCTTTGGCCCGCGCGCGCTGGCGGCGATGGAGGGGCACGACTGGCCGGGCAATGTCCGCGAGCTGCGCAACGTCATCGAACGCGCGATTTATCGCTGGGCCGACCCCGAAAAGCCCGTCGATGCGGTGAATTTCGATCCGTTCGCCAGCCCCTGGCAGCCGGTGGTGCGCAAGGGGGCCGCGCCCGCGGATCGCGGCAGCGCGCCCACGGCGCCCGCCGACCCCGCGCCCGCATCGACAGCGATGCCCACCGGCCCGGTCCGCGACATGCGCGCCGCGGTCGACAGCTATGAACGCCAGATCTTGGCGGACACGATGGCGCGCTGCCGTTTCAACCAGAAAGTCGCCGCCGAGGCGCTGGGGCTGAGTTATGACCAGATCCGCCACGCGTTGAAGAAGCATGGGTTGAATCAATGATCATCGCCCCCCGCGAAGGCAGGGCCGCTGGAGAGATAGCGTAAGGCGGGCTGCGACCCCCGCCTTCGCGGGGGCGACGGTTTTTACTGCCCCGGCAACTGGCTGTTCAGCGCTTCCAGCACCGCATCCTGCGTCGACACCAGATCCGCCAGCCGCTCGCGCAGCGCGTAAATGTCGGGCAGGCCGTCGATCGCTTCGTCGACGCGGCGATCGAGATAGAGCCGGTCGATGTCGGCGAGCGCTCCGGTGAGCGGCGCGCGCGCCGCGGTCAGGCGCGAGATCGCCTGCTGGGCAACCACCCAGCGTTCGCTGGCGACCGGCGCCCCGGCGGCGGCGGATACCAGCGATGCGGTCCCGGCGCGTTCGGCGGCAAAGGCTTGCTGCGCCCCGGCGGCATCGGCTTCCCAGCGCGCCAGCCTGCCGCCCAGATCGGCGGGCAGCGGCCCCGGGGGGGTGACGACGACCGCGGGCGGCGCGACGTCGAATCGCCCCTCGACCGATCGTTTGGCGAGCGAGGGCGCACCGGTGCTTTGCGCCGCAGCACAGGCCGAAAGCGACAAAGACGTGGCGACGGCCAGCGACAGGGCAAGAAGGGTGCGCTTCATCGCCGCCTCTGATATGGGGGCTGGCTCAAGGCGGCAAGCACCGAATCGGCGGCATGCCTGGTCATTCGGTAACGGGCTTGCTTTTTGCGCGAAAAGCACGGAATTTGGCGGTTGACAGCAAAGCGCTGGCTCGCTAGTGGCGCTGACTTTCCCGCTTGCCGGAAAAATCGCCTGCCTTGGTGGGTGATCGGTAGCGCGGGTGATTTAGTTTTTTGATTGGATGGAAGACCATGTTCGCAATCGTGCGCACGGGCGGCAAGCAGTATCGCGTCGCCGCCGGAGACAAGATCGCCGTTGAAAAGATCGACGGCGAAGCTGGCGACACCGTGTCGCTCGGCGACGTCCTGCTGGCCGGTGACGGCGGCGAAGTGAAGAGCGCCGATGGCCTCGTCGTTTCGGCCGAAATCATCGCCCAGACGCGCGGCGAAAAGGTCATCGTGTTCAAGAAGCGCCGTCGGCACAATTATCGCCGTCGCAACGGTCACCGCCAGTCGCTGACGCTGCTGCGCATCCTGGCCGTCGGCGAAGCCAAGAAGGCAGCGCCGAAGAAGGAAGCCGCTCCCAAGGCAGAAGCTGCTCCGGCGACCGAAGCCAAGGCTGCTGCCCCCGCCAAGGAAGCTGCACCGAAGAAGGAAGCTGCGCCCAAGGTTGAAGCTGCCGAAAAGGCTGCCCCCGCCAAGAAGCCCGCTGCCAAAAAGGCAGCCCCCAAGAAGGACGCCTGAGCGCGGTAACGCGGCTCGGCCCCTGAAACGAATTAAGGAGCATCAGTCATGGCACATAAGAAAGCAGGCGGTTCATCGCGCAACGGTCGCGACTCAGCCGGCCGCCGCCTTGGCGTGAAGAAGTTCGGCGGTCAGGAAGTGATCGGCGGCAACATTATCGTGCGTCAGCGCGGCACCAAGGTTTACCCGGGTGTCAACGTTGGCATGGGCAAGGATCACACGCTGTTCGCAACCGCCGACGGCCAGGTCCGCTTCCACGATGGCAAGCTTGGCCGCAAATATGTGTCGGTCGACGCCATGGCGGAAGCCGCCGAATAAAGGACGACTTTGTACGGGTCGTCCATCAAGGGATGACCCGGAACGGTCCTTTCCGCCAACAGCGGAAACAAAGTTCGAAAAGAGGGAGACGGGTCACCCCCGGACTCCCTTTTTTCTTGCCCATTGTCCGCGGCTTGGCGGGCAGGCGTGAAAATCGGGCCATCCATCTCCCTCCGCATCGACTGTCGTCAAAGCGTCACCATCTGGCGTCAGGGCGACGGGCAATTGGGAGTGATAAATATGTTCGCGCGTACCGAAAGACTGTTGCTGCGGCCCGGCTGGCAGGAAGACGCCCCGGCGCTGGCCCGGGCGATCGGCGAAGAGGCGGTGGTCCGCAACCTCGCGACCGCGCCCTGGCCCTATGGCGAGGCCGAGGCGCAGGCGTTTCTGGCGAAGCCGATCGACCCCGCCCAGCCGCGGTTCCTGATCTTTGCCCGCACCGGCGGCGCCCCGCGCCTCGTCGGCGGCTGCGGCATCTCGCCCGACCCCGATGGCCGCCCCGAAATGGGCTATTGGATCGCGCGTCCCTATTGGGGGTTGGGCTTTGCGACCGAGGCCGGGCGCCAGCTGATGGGCATTGCGCGTGCCATGCACCTGCCCCGGCTGACCGCGGGGCATTTCCTCGACAATCCGGCGTCGGGCGCGGTGCTGCGCAAGCTGGGCTTTCGTCCGACCGGCAAGGTCGCGCAGCGGTACAGCCTCGCGCGCGGCGGCGACGGCGCGGTTGCCCTGTTCGAAGAGGGCGAGGCCGACGCCGACACCAGCGTCACCCCGATGCGAAGCCGCATCGGGGTGGACGAGGATTTCCGCGAGGAACTGCGCCTGATGGCGGCGTGAGCAATTTACGCCCTCCCCTTCAGGGGAGGGCAGCGAGACTTGCCAGCTTGCTGGCTTAGTCGCAGCGGGTGGGGTCCATCGGCCTTGCGCTACCTCGCAAAACCCCACCCCAACCCAGTGGCAGGTCGATCATGCCCCCGGCATGATCTAAACTGTCCGGGGGACAGTTTGCCTGCCACTCCTGAAGGGGAGGGGCTTTAAGAGATTACCCCCGCAACTTCCCGGCCATGCCCAGGATGTCGTCGAGCGGATTGCCGTCGCCGTCAAGGTCGAGCATCTTGCCGAGCCCGCCCAGGCCGCCGCCACCCGCCGACGGCGCCGCGCCGCCGCCGACCGCGCCGCCCAGCACATTGCCGAGCATCCCGCCGAGGCCGCCGCTGCCGCCCGCACCGCCCAGCGCGCCGCCGATCAGGTCGCCCAAACCGCCGCCGCCCTGCGACTGGCCGCCCTGCTTGGCCATATAGCCCGCGACCATCATCGCCAGGATCGGCAGCATTTTTTTGAGCAGCCCCGCATCGAGCCCGGTCTGGCTCGCCGCCTGCCCTGCGACGGTACGGCTGACGTCCTTCGACCCGAAAATCTCGCCGAGCACATCATTGCCTTGGCTGACCGGGGTCGGCTGCGATCCGAGCACCGAATCGAGCAGGCCGCCGCCGCCCAGCTGCCCGAGCAGCCCGCCCAGCCCTTCGATCCCGCCCGATTGCGCCTGTTTCTTGAAGCCGCCAAGGATCGCCGGGAGCAGCGCGTCGGCGCCCTGCTTGGCCATCGCGGGCGGCACGCCCAGCTCTTTGGCCATCGATTCGATGCCGCCAGCTTGCGCCAAAATGTCGGTCAGGTTCATCAGTCTTGCTCCCACTCCGGCGCCGATCACACGGCGCCCGCGGCGCCGACTATAGCAGCGCGCGTGCGCGCGGCGAGCCGTTCATTTGACTGTCATTTTCAAATGCATAGTCCTAGCCTGCGGTCATCCGACTCGCCCTTTCCGGGCTGGGCCGCGCTTTAGTGGGAGTGAAATCATGGGCATTTTCAGCAGCATCAAAGACGCGATTTTCGGCAAGAAGGCCGTCGCGGCGGAGCCCGCCGCGCCGGCCGGACCGAACCCGGTCGGCAGCGCGCTCGACGCCGCGACGAGTGCCATGGCCGCGGCGGCCGCGGCGCCGCCCGCCGAGGTTGACGTCGACGCGATCCTGACCGCCGAGGCGGCGGGCAAAGACCTGAACTGGCGCACCTCGATCGTCGATCTGATGAAGCTGCTCGGCATCGATTCGAGCCTCGCCAACCGCAAGGAGCTGGCGACCGAGCTGGGCTATACCGGCGAACTCGACGGCAGCGCCGAGATGAACATCTGGCTGCACAAGGCGGTGATGCGCGAACTCGCGGCGAACGGCGGCAAGGTGCCCGCCGATTTGACCGACTGATCCTGCTTTAGCCCTCCCCTTCAGGGGAGGGCAGCGAGACTTGCCAGCTTGCTGGCTTAGTCGCAGCGGGTGGGGGCCAGAAGCCTAGCGCCAACCTGACAGCCCCCACCCCAACCCAGTGACAGGTCGATCATACCCCCGGCATGATCTAAATTGTCCGGGGGACAATTTACCTGTCACTCCTGAAGGGGAGGGGCTTTTTGTGTCGGCCATTGACCGGCCCGCCGCGCTGCCTAGACAGGTTTCAGCAGAAACAAAGTCGCAAGGGAGCCGCCGCGTGCATCATCGCCTGTCCACCCCGTTCACCCGCCGCCAGACGCTCGCCACGCTCGGCGCGGGTGCAACAACGACTCTGCTAGCAGGATGCGCCTCCAGCCGCCGCCCCTACCAAGGCATGCTTCCAGCCAATGACGCGGAAGCCGCCAATCAATTGCTCTCATCAATAGCCGACAATCTGCTCGCGCTGTCGCCCGAAGGAGCAACCTCGCTGGGCATCGACACCGGCGCGCGCGCCGCCGAACGCGGCAAGCTGTCCGACCGGTCGGCGGCGGGGCAACAGGCGGTCGCGAGCATGCTGAAGGCCGATGTCGCGCGCGTCCGCGCCTTCGACAAGACCGGCCTCGATCACAAGACGCGCACCAGCCTGGCGGTTGTGGAAAGCGCCTATGGCGTCGCGCTCGACGGCCTCGCCCTGCCCTATGGCGATGTCGCGGTCGGCGGCTGGCGCAACACGCCCTATGTCGTGATCCAGAATGTCGGCGCCTATCTCGACGTCCCCAAATTCCTCGACAGCGACCATCCGGTCAAGACCGCCGCCGATGCCGAAGCCTATCTGTCGCGCCTGAACGCCTTTCCCGGCGTCCTCGACGGCGAGACCGGGCGGCTGAAGGCAGCGGGCGGTCAGGGGATGATCGCTCCGGCGTTTCTGATCGACAAGGCGGTCAAGCAGATGGAGGCGAGCCTGGCCGACGCGCGCACCGGCGGCGGGCTGGTCGAAAGCCTCGCCAAACGCACGCGCGAGGGCAAGATCGCGGGCAATTGGGGGCCGCGCGCCGAAGCGATCACGCGCGGCGCGGTGGTCCCGGCGCTCGAACGCCAGCTCGCCGAACTGAAGGCGCAGCGGACCAAGGCGACGATGGACGCGGGGATGTGGGCGCGGCCGGGCGGCGACGAATGGTATGCCTGGGGCCTGCGCGCCAGCACCACGACGCGGATGACCCCCGACGAGGTGCATGCGATGGGCCGCGAAGAGCTCGCCGAACTCCATGGGCGGATGGGCCCGATCCTGAAAAAGCTTGGCTACACGCAGGGGTCGGTGGGCGACCGGATGAATGCGCTCGCCAAGGATCCGCGTTTCAAATTCCCCGACAACGACGCCGGACGCGCCGAAATCCACGCCTATATCCAGACCTGGCTCGGCAAGATCCGCGCCGAGCTGCCGCGCGCCTTTCGCACGTTGATGAAGGGCAATGTCGAGGTGAAGCGCCTGCCGCTGGCCGAGGAACCCGGCGCGCCCGCCGCCTATGGCGGCGCCGGGTCGATCGACGGCAGCATCCCGGGCAAATTCTGGATCAACCTGCGCACCACCGAATTGCACAGCAAATATTCGTTGCCCGACCTCACGATGCACGAGGCGATCCCGGGGCATGTGTGGCAGGGCGAATATGCCAACCAGATGCCGCTGATCCGCACGATGCTGGCGTTCAACGCCTATTCGGAGGGCTGGGCACTCTATGCCGAACAGCTCGCCGACGAGCTGGGGCTGTACGATGATTTCGAGGTCGGGCGGCTGGGTTATCTCCAGTCGCTGGCGTTCCGCGCCTGCCGCCTGGTCGTCGACACCGGGCTGCACGCCAAACGCTGGACGCGCGAGCAGGGGGTCGAGTTTTTCGTCAAGGAGAACGGCTCGAACCCGCTCGAGGTCGCGAGCGAGGTCGATCGCTATTGCAGCTGGGCCGGACAGGCGTGCGGGTACAAGGTCGGGCACAGCGAGATCGTGCGGCAACGCGGGCTGGCGCAGGCGGCGCTGGGACCGAAATACGACCTGCGCGATTTCAACAATGTGGTGGTCGAGGGCGGCAACGTCCCGCTCGACGTGCTGGCGCTGAATGTCGACGCTTATGTGGCGGGGGCGAAGTCGGCTTAGGCCGCCAGGTCGCGATTTTTTGACTCGCACAATGGCACGAAGCCACAAAGAGGGATTTCCGACCCCCGTTCGTGCTGAGCTTGTCGAGGCACCGTTCTCTTCCACGCATGCAGAAAAGAACGGCCCTTCGACAAGCTCAGGGCGAGCGGATCCAAAGCCTCTTTGTGGCTTCGTGCCTTTGTGCGAGTCTATTACTCGGGCAACGGCATCAGATCGGGCTCGACGAACCCGCGCCGTGCCGGAACCGAAAAGAGCACATCGCGGCTGTAGAAGCGCAGCGGCCAGTCGCGGCGGCCGACGTCGGACAGCAGCATCGCGTTGACGCGCGCCGCCAATTCGGTCTTGTCCGTCTCCGACAGGAACAGCCGCACCCCCGCGACATAGGCGCGGGTGATGCTGTCATGATAGCCCTGCGTGTCGTCGTTGACCCCGCCGACGCTCTCGTTGAAGCGGCGGATGATGCCCGCGATTTCGGCGTCGACATCGATGTCGGGCCGCTCGCTGAGCAGCCACAGGCACGCGCCCAGATGTGCCTCGTGCGTCCACGCCGCGCGCGGGAGGGTGCAGGCCAGCAGACCTTCGCCGAGCGCGCGGATGTCGGTGTCGCGCTCGAACAGGCGCGGCGAAAATTCGGTGGTCATTGATCCGGTCCTTCCGGGTGATGTGCCACCCGGAAGTTGTCCGGGTCAATTATGCTGCGACGGCCGCCTGCGGGGCGGCCTGGCGGACGCCTTCATCGACATGCTCCGCAAATTGCGCGAAATTGTCGATAAATTGGCCCACCAGCGTTTGCGCGGTGCGGTCGTAGGCGGCCTTGTCGGCCCACGCTTCGCGCGGATCGAGCAGCGCGCTGTCGACCCCGGGAACCGCGACCGGCACCATGAAGCCGAAGTTGGGATCCTTGCGGAATTCGGCGTCGTTCAAGCTGCCATCGAGCGCGGCGTTGAGCAGCGCGCGGGTCGCCTTGATCGGCATGCGCTTGATGCCGTCCATCGTCGCCATGCCGCCGGTCCAGCCGGTGTTGACCAGCCAGCACTGGACGCCGCCCTTGGCGATGCGCTCTTTCAGCAGATTGCCGTACACCGACGGGTGGCGCGGCATGAACGGGGCGCCGAAGCAGGTCGAGAAGGTCGCCTCGGGCTCGGTCACGCCGATCTCGGTCCCCGCGACGCGCGCGGTGTAGCCCGACAGGAAGTGATACATCGCCTGATCGGGGGTCAGTTTCGCAATCGGGGGCAGCACGCCATAGGCATCAGCGGTGAGCATGATGATGTTCTGCGGCACCGGACCCATATTCTGTTCCGACGTGTTCGGAATGAAGTCGATCGGGTACGAACCGCGGCTGTTCTCGGCAAGGCTGGCGTCGTCGAAATCGAGTTCGCGCGTCACCGGATCGATCACGACATTTTCGAGCACGGTGCCGAAACGCTTGGTCGTCGCAAAAATCTCCGGCTCGGCCTCGGGCGACAGTCGGATCATCTTGGCGTAGCAGCCGCCCTCGAAATTGAAGACCGCGGTGTCCGACCAGCCATGTTCATCGTCGCCGATCAGGGTGCGGCTGGCATCGGCCGACAGCGTCGTCTTGCCGGTGCCGCTGAGGCCAAAGAAAACCGCGGTGTCGCCGTTCGGCCCCATGTTCGCCGAACAATGCATCGGCATCACGCCATCGACCGGGAGCAGATAGTTGAGGATGCCGAACACCGACTTCTTCATCTCGCCGGCATAGGCCGTGCCGCCGATCAGCACGAGCTTCTCGGTAAAATTCACCGCAACGACGGTTTCGGTGCGCGTCCCGTGCTTCGCCGGATCGGCGCGGAAGCTGGGGAGGTCGATGATCGTATATTCGGCCGCGAACGCCGCCAGCTCGGCCGCGGTCGGGCGGACGAGCAAGGTGCGGATGAACTGGCTGTGCCAGGCGAATTCGGTGACGACCTGGACGCCGACGCGATGCTCGGGCTGCGAACCGCCGAACAGCTGCTGGCGGAACAGGCGCGGACGCGCGGCGAGATGCGCGAAGAAATCGGCCTTCAATGCCGCGAAATGATCGGGGGTCATCGGCACATTGGTCTTGCCCCACCAGATGGTGTCACGCGTCTCGGCGTCCTGGACGATGAACTTGTCCTTCGCGCTGCGCCCGGTGTGCTTGCCGGTCGCGACGACCAGCGGGCCGTCCTTGGCGAGCAGGCCTTCGCCGTGGCGGATCGCATCCTCGATCAGCGCCGAGGTGCCCCAGTTTTCCGCCACATCGGCCCCCGTTTCGACGGTGTCGCTGCCGATCACTACCTTGGTCATCTTTCTCGCCTTTCCTTCGCCCGCGGCAGCTTCGCATAGGTATGCAATACATGTCATGCGAAAGCGAATGGGCCCGCACGAACATGGGGTGCCGACAGGTCGTCGATTCCGAAATCCCGGTCGCGTTAGCGAGGATGCGCGGCGAGGTCAAAAGATTAAAGGGTGAATCGGTGGCAAGCCGTGCGCGGTTGTCGCTGGGCGACGGATCGGCTATTTGCCGACGGTGCCCGCCAACGGAAAGAGCATGACGGCAACCATCGCGCTGGTCGACGACGACCGCAACATCCTGCAATCCCTGTCGATCGCGCTGCAAGCCGAGGGGTTCGTCACGCGCGTCTATTCGGACGGCGAGGCGGCGCTGAAGCCGTTGATCGACAATCCGCCCGACCTGGCCGTGTTCGACATCAAGATGCCGCGCATGGACGGGCTCGAACTGCTGCGGCGGCTGCGCGAGAAAAGCCAGCTGCCCGTCATCTTCCTGACCAGCAAGGATGACGAGATCGACGAGGCGCTGGGGCTCGCGATGGGCGCCGACGATTATATCGCCAAGCCATTCTCGCAGCGGCTGGTGATCGCGCGCATCCGCGCCATCCTGCGCCGCGTCGAGCTGAACCAGAATGCGCCCGCGGACGACGATGAACCGGTCGCCGAACCGATCACCCGCGGGCGGCTGAGCATGGATCCGGCACGCCACAAGGTCGCGTGGGACGGCAAGGATGTGACGCTGACCGTCACCGAATTCCTGATCCTCGAAACGCTCGCCGCGCGCCCCGGCATCGTGCGCAGCCGCAACCAGTTGATGGACGCCGCCTATCAGGACGATGTCTATATCGACGACCGCACGATCGACAGCCACATCAAGCGCCTGCGCCGCAAGTTCCGCGAGGTCGATCCCGAATTCGACGGCATCGCGACGCTGTACGGCGCGGGTTACCGCTTTGCCGACGATGCCTGAGCCGCTGAAACCCGACGCGAGCATCGCCGAACAGGAAGAATCGCCGCTCGTCTGGTCGGCGCGCTGGTCGCTGACGACGCGCATCCTGGCGGTCAACATCCTGGCGGTCGCGCTGCTCGCGGGCGGTTTCTATTATCTCGACACCTATCGCAGCCGGCTGGTCGACACGCGGATCGAGGTGATGAAGGATCAGCTCGCGATGCTCGACCGCGCGCTCGAGGCGGCGCGGCCCGACCAGCGCGCGACCCTGATCGGCGAATTTGCCGCGGCGACCGAATCGCGGCTGCGCTTTTACGCCGCCGACGGACGGCGGATTTCGGACAGTTTCGCCACCGGCCCCGCGACCTATACGCTGCGCGACCCGAATTTGCAGGCGTGGCAGCGCGATGCGGCGCGCGCGATGGACCGCGGCATCGACTGGATCGTCGGCGCGCCTTCCTATCCCGATTTCCACGAACCCGCGGTCGATCGCGCCGCGGCCTGGCCCGAAGTCGTCGAGGCGCAGCGCAGCGGCCGGGCCGCCAGCCGCTTCCGCTACGCCCCCGAACGCACCCCATTGCTGAGCGCGGCACGCATCGTCGAGCTGGAAGCGCCGCAGACCGTGCTGATGACGCTGAACGCGCGCGACATCACCCGCACCGTGCGCGCCGAGCGTTTCCGCCTCGCCATCGTCGTCGCGATGGTGCTGATCACCTCGATCCTGCTGTCGCTGTTCCTCGCGCGCACCATCGTCCGCCCGCTGCGCCGCCTCGCGCGCGCCGCGGTGCGCGTCCGGCTGGGCCGCGCGCGCGAGGTCGTCGTCCCCCGCCTGCCGAGCCGCCGCGACGAGATCGGGACGCTGGCAAGGGCGCTCAGCGACATGACGCAGGCGCTGCGCGAACGCATCGACGCCGGCGAACATTTTGCCGCCGACGTGACCCACGAACTGAAAAACCCGATCGCATCGGTACGCTCGGCGATCGAGGGGCTAGGACGGGTCAAGGACGATGCGCAGCGCACGCAGCTGCTCAGCATCGCCGACGAGGATGTCCGGCGGCTCGACCGGCTGGTCAACGACATCAGCGAAGCGAGCCGCGTCGATGCGCAATTGTCGCGTACCCTGTTCGAGGCGATCGACGTCGGGATGATGATCGAATCGATGCTGGCGGCGCGCGCGGCGCGCATCGATGCCGATGCGCCGCACCCGCGCATCGCCTTTGCCCGCCCGCGCAAAGGCACGACATTGGTCATGGGCGACGGCCATCGGCTGGAACGCGCGATCGACAATGTCATCGACAATGCGATCAGCTTTTCGCCGCCCACGGGTCTCGTCTGCATCGCCGCGACGCGGCTGGGCGACGAGGTGCATGTGCGCGTCGACGACGACGGCCCCGGCATCGAACCGGCGCAGCGCGAGGCGATTTTCCGCCGTTTCCACAGCGAACGCCCCGCCGGCGAGGCGTTCGGTCGCCACAGCGGGCTGGGCCTCGCGATCGCGCGGACGATCGTCGAGGGGCATAGCGGGACGATCAACGCCAAGGACCGCGACGATGGCAAGCCCGGCGGCAGCCTGCTGATTACCCTGCCCGCGCGCGACGGCGGCGGCGAATAAGCACCGCTGTGGCACCGCGAGGATCGGTTTGCCGCCTTGCAGCCCCGCTTGGTCGCCGGTAAGCCTTGGCCGATGCTGCCCAGCCGGACCAGACCCGAGATCGTCAACATCCATGCGAGTTGCGTCGCAGCGGGCAGCCGCGGCGTCCTGCTGCTCGGCCTGTCGGGACAGGGCAAGTCCGACCTGGCGCTGCGGCTGATCGATCGCGGCGCGCGACTGGTTGCCGACGACCGCTGCGACATCTGGTTCGAGCGGGGCCGCCTGTGGTGCCGCCCGCCCGCCGAACTGGCCGGCAAGTTGGAAGTGCGCGGGTTGGGCATCGTCGAACAGCCGTGGACCGCGCCGGTGCCGCTCGCGATCGCGGTGCGGCTGGCCGAGCGCTACGAACGCATGCCGCCCGAACGCGCGGTCGAAACCGTCGCCGGGCACGAACTGCCGTCGCTGACGCTGTCGGCGTTCGAGGCGTCGGCGCCGATCAAGATCCTGCTCGCGCTCGACCGGCAAGCGAACGGCGCATGAAGGACGCTGCCGAACCGCGGCTGTTGCTGGTGACGGGCTTGTCGGGAGCCGGCAAATCGACCGTGCTCAAGGTGCTCGAGGATCTGGGCTGGGAGGTTGTCGACAATCTGCCGCTCGCGCTGCTCGAAACGCTGATCGACGCGCCGGTAAAGCGCGGCGAGGCGGGGCGACCGCTGGCGGTCGGGATCGACAGTCGTAGCCGCGGCTTTCGCCCCGCGCTGCTGGTGCAGCGGATCAAGGCGCTGCGCGAGGGCGGCGGGCGCGACATCCAGACCTTGTTTCTCGACTGCGCCGGCGCCGAACTCGAGCGCCGCTTTTCCGAGACGCGGCGGCGTCACCCGATGGCCGAGGATCGCCCCGCAGCCGACGGCATCGCGCGTGAACGCGAGATGATGGAGCCGCTGCGCCGCTGGGCCGAGCATGTCATCGACACCACCAATTACAACAGCAACGACCTGCAACAGGAGGTGCGCCAGCGGTTCGGTGATACCGGTCACGACGAGCCGGTGCTCAATATCCTGAGCTTTGGTTTCGCGCGCGGCCTGCCGCGCAACGCCGACCTGGTGTTCGACATGCGCTACCTCAAGAACCCGCACTGGGACGCAAAGCTGCGCCCCGGCACCGGGCTCGACGCCGATGTCGCCGCCTATGTCATCGCCGACCCCGCCTATGAAAGCACGGTGGCGCAGATCGAGGCGCTGCTGCTCGCGCTGCTGCCGCGCTACCGGGCGGAGGGCAAAAGCTATGTCACCATCGCGTTCGGCTGCACCGGCGGCCGCCACCGGTCGGTCCATGTCGCGACGCGTGTTGCCCAAACGCTACGCGCCGCGGGCCATGAACCGACGGTCACCCACCGCAACCTTGACTCTGCCCCGCAAGATGGGCTTGAGGGCAGGCCCCCGCCCGCATCTCCTGCGGCTGGCGGCAACACATAAGGGTCTCGCAGTTCATGCCCACCGATAAAGCATTGCCGTTGCTGGGAATGGTCCTTGTCACCCACGGTCGTCTGGCCGAGGAAATGGTGCGCGCGATGGAGCATGTCGTCGGCCCGCAGCGCGCGATCGCGACGGTGTGCATCGGCCCCAACGACAATATGGAAATGCGTCGCCGCGAAATCGCCGACGCGATTCGCAATGTCGACGAAGGCCGCGGCGTCGTGATGCTGACCGACCTGTTCGGCGGCACCCCGTCGAACCTGGCGATCAGCCTGCTCGAATCGGGACAGACCGAAGTGATCGCCGGGGTCAATCTGCCGATGCTGATCCGTCTGGAAAGCGCGCGCAAGACGATGGAGCTGCGCGCCGCAGTGATCGCCGCGAAGGAAGCCGGGCAGAAATATATTTCGGTCGCGTCCGAAATGCTGGGGGTGGGTCCGTGAACCAGGTCTCCGAAACCGTCGAGATCACCAACCAGCGCGGACTGCACGCGCGCGCCAGCGCCAAATTCGTCACCTTCGTCAGCCGCCTGCCCGAATCGGTTTCGGTCGAGGTCGAAAAAAACGGGTCGCGCGTCAACGGCACGTCGATCATGGGATTGATGATGCTGGGCGCCGCCAAGGGCGACACGATCACCATCCACACCAGCGGCGACGGCGCCGACGCCGCGCTGCTGAAACTGGTCGGGCTGGTCAAGGACAGCTTCGGCGAGGATTGACCGGATGACCGGTCGCCGCACCACCATCGAAAGCGTGTCCAACCCGCTGGTCAAGCGGATGCGGCTGCTGCGGGAAAAGCGCCATCGCCGCGCCGAGGGGCTGTTCCTGGCCGAAGGGCTGCGCATCGCGACCGAGGCGCGCGAGGCGGGCGTGCTGCCGGTGTGGCTGTTCCTCGGCCCCGAGGGTGACGCGCACCCGCTGACCGCGGCGCTGGTCGCCGCGACGCTGGCGGCGGGCGGCGAGGTGATCGACACCACCCCTGCGATCCTGTCCAAATTGTCGGGCAAGGATAATCCGCAGACCGTCGTCGGCATTTACGCCGAACCCAAAACGACGCTCGCCGACCTCGACCGCGATGCCGCGCCGATCTGGCTCGTCGCCGAGCGGCTGCGTGATCCGGGCAATCTCGGCACGATGCTGCGCACCGGCGACGCGGTCGGCGCGGGCGGGCTGATCCTGCTCGACGAATCGACCGATCCCTATGCGGTCGAAGCCGTGCGGGCGAGCATGGGCGCAATCTTCACGCAGAAACTGG
Source organism: Sphingopyxis sp. (assembly GCF_051861155.1). Taxonomy (GTDB): domain Bacteria; phylum Pseudomonadota; class Alphaproteobacteria; order Sphingomonadales; family Sphingomonadaceae; genus Sphingopyxis. Next base: position 122,509 of record NZ_JBHYDE010000001.1, read on the forward strand.
TGCAGACGCGCTGGGACGATTTCCTGCCGTGGTTGCGGCAGGGGCCGGGGCAACTGGTCGCGACCTGGCTGGGCGACGACACGCAGGATTATCAGGCGGTGCGCTACGCCGCGCCGACCTTCATCCTCACCGGCAATGAATCGCAGGGGCTGCCATCCGTCTATGCCGACGCCGCCGACGTGCGGGTAAAAATGCCGATGCTCGGCAAGGCCGACAGCCTGAACGCCGCGGTCGCGACCGCGGTGATGGCGTATGAGGTGCTGAACCAGCGGCGGAGCTGAACGGTGGACGGCATTTCGGTTCAGCCTCCCGCCAACATCATGTTACTATCACGTCCTCTCTTCCCGTTCGCATCGAGCGAAGTCGAGATGCCCCTCGACCTTGCGCAGTGCCGACGGTGTTTCGACTTCGCTCGACACGAACGGAGTAAAGGAGCTTGTGATGATCCGCTCGTTTTCCCTGCTCGCCCTTCCCGCGCTCGCCGCCTGCGTCCCCGCGGCCGAGGCGCCGCCGCAAAGCTCCGGCGAAGCACCCGCCGCCGCCTATATGGCGCTCGGCACCGAACCCGGCTGGACGCTGGAGATCACCCCGGCCCGGCTGAACTATGACGGCGATTATGGCGCGACGAAGATCATGGTGCCCAACCCCGGCGCCAAGCCATCGCTGAACGGGCGCACCTATGTCGGCGATCGGCTGTCGGTGGTGATCAAAACCGCGCCGTGCAGCGACGGGATGAGCGACCGCCGCTTTGCCGACACGGTGCGCGTCATCGCCGACGGCAAGACGCTGCACGGTTGCGGCGGCGCGATCTTGCCGCCCGACACGCTGGCGGGATCGCGCTGGACCTTTGTATCGATCGGCGGCGTCGCGGTGGCGAAGGACCGCCCGACCGCGCTCCAGTTCGACGGCGCGCGGCTCAGCGGCAGCGCGGGCTGCAACCGCTTTTCAGGCGGCTATAAGGCCGCGGACGGCACGCTGACCGCCGGGCCGCTGATGGCGACTGAAATGGCGTGCCCGGGCGCGGGCATGACGCAGGAAGATATGTTCTTCAAACTGATGGCCGCGCCGGTGCGCCTGACCTTTGCCGACGACGGGACGCTGATTTTGACCGGGAGCGAGGGGCGGACGGCGGTGTTAAAGCGGGCGATCTAGAACGCACCTCATCGTTCCGTTCGTGTCGAGCGAAGTCGAGACACGCTGGGCTCGCGCTCGACTTCACGTGTCTCGACTTCGCTCGACACGAACGGGTTTATGGGTTCGCTATTCCCCCGCGTCATTAACCGCCGCCGGCGCCGCCGCCAGCTTCGCCAGCGGGCGCGCTGCCTGTTCGACGACCGGCAGCACCGCGATCTCCTTGTCACCCGTCTCGATGTCGAGCGCCTCGAAACGCTTCGCCTGCGTCAGCACCTGCGATTCGAAGCTGCCGACAAAGGCGTTGTACGCGCCGGTCGCAGAATCGAGATTGCGCCCGACCTTGGCAATATGCGCCCCCATCACCGACATGCGAGCGTAGAGTTCCTTGCCGAGCGCTGCGATGTCGCGCGCCTGATTGGCGAGCTTTTCCTGCCGCCACACCGCGGCGACGGTGCGCGCGATCGCGATCAAATTGGTCGGCGTCGCGAGCAACACCTTGCGCTCGAACGCATAGTCCCAGAGCGCCGGATCCTGATCGAGCGCTGCGGCGAGGAAATGTTCACCCGGCACAAACATCACGACAAAATCGGGGGTATCGTCGAACTGGTTCCAATAGGCCTTGGCGCCGAGCGTATTCACATGCGCCTTCATCGCCGCGGCATGCGCGGCGAGATGTAGCACCTTCTCGCGCTCCTCGACCGCGCCGAACGCATCCTGATAGGCGTTCAAGGACACTTTGGCATCGATCACCAGGCTCTGCCCGCCCGGCACCTTGACGACGACATCGGGGCGCAGCCGCCCGCCGTCGCCGTCGGTCACGCTCACCTCGGTCTGGAAATCGGCATGTTCGCTGAGGCCGCAGCTTTCGAGCACATTCTTGAGTTGCTGCTCACCCCAGCGCCCGCGCGCCTTGGGCGCGTTGCGTAGAGCGTTGACCAGCTTCGCCGCCTCGCTCGATACGCGTTCGGTGCCTTCGCGCATCGCCGCAATCTGGCCGTGAAGCAGGCCGAAGGCGCTCTGGCGCTCAGCCTCGACCTTTTTCACTTCGCTCTCATATTTCTCCAGCCGCTCGTGCACCGGCTGGAGCAGCGCTTTGAGATTCTGCCCTGCGCTCGTCTCGCTTTCCTTGAAGCGCGCGTCGGCGCGGTCGAGGAACGCTTTCTGCGCGCCATCGAGCATCGCCTGCCCGACCTCGCGGAATTGCGCGGTCAGCGCCGCCTGCGCGTCCTTGAGCTGTGCGATCTGCGCGTCATGCGCGGCGTCGCGCGCGCGTTGTTCGCTGAGCAGCGATGCGAGTTGGATGTCGGCGGCCTTGCGTGCCTCGGCCTCGGCGGCAAGGTCCGTGACCGCAGTCTTGAACCGCTCCGCCAGCCCGTCGCGCTCGGCCCTGAGCGCGCCCGATTGTCTGCCAGCAAAAAGCCAGCCGATCAGGCCGCCGATGGCGAGGGCAACAAGCGCGACAACAAGCGACATTCCATCCATGAGCGGAACATAGGACGAACGCCGCCCCGCTGGCTAGCCCGTATTTGCCCGATCAGAGCAAATCGCTCGAAACATCGAGTTCGCGCACCCGCCGTTTCTGGCGCGCCGCATCGACCAGCCCGCGCAGCGCCTCGCGCCGCTCGGCCGCGCGCTCGATATGCGGCATCACCAGCGAACCGCCGCGCGTCGTCTCGTCGCTCGAATCGATGCTGATCGTGCCGATCCCCGCCCATTGGCTGATCAGGGTGAAATCCATGCGGACATCCTTGACGCGGTAGAGTTCGATCTCGTCGACGCTTTTGACGAAGATGCCCTTGCGCAGGATCAGCCGATCCTCGGTCAGTTCGTAGGTCGTGTCGAGATTGCGGATCCACTGGACGAGGATGATGATCAGCCCAACGCCGACGAGGCAGAGGAGCAGGGTCAGCCAGCCGAGCAAGGTGCCGCGCAGCCAGCCCCAGGTCGAGGAACGAAAGCGGTCGAGGACTTCGGGCATGAGCGTCTCCTTCGTTCAAATGAGATAGATGCCGACATAGCGCAGGATCAGCGCGGCGAGGATAGCGATGCTCCAGCGGCGATGCGTCACCACCATCGCCGCGACCATCAGCGCGACCAGCACGACCGTCATGATCCACGCGATCGGGCGGGTCAGGCTGGCCGCCAGATCGGGCTGCGACAGGTAAAAGCCGAGCTGGGCGCCAAGCAGCACGAGGAGCAGGCCGAGTATGATCCGCCGGACGCGGAAATAATGGACGTCGAGATTGGCAAAACCCTCGGGATGCGAGGGAAAGACCAGCCGCGCGGCGAGAAAATAGACCGCGGCAAAGGCCGCGACCGCCATCAGCACGGTGTTCGACACCGTCAGGCTGCCGCGCGCGGTCCACGCCGCGCTCCAGAAGGACAGGAGGTCGAGCATCACAAAGACCGCGAGCAGCGGGGTCAGCCAGCCGATCGCAAACGCTCCGCGCTCCGCCTGCGCCGCAAAGCGCACCTCGAGCGCCCGGCCGAGCCCGCCGAGCAGTTCGACCATCGAGAGGCCGAGCAGCAGGCTGTAGAGCGCGAAGATAAATTCGAAATCGCTCATGCCGCGTTCCATGCCTCGGGCAAGATCGCGCGATACGCCTCGACCCCCGGGCCGCCGCCGACGACCATTCCCTGGGTGAGCAGCCAGTAATGGCGGACGATCTCGGCCTGTTGTTCCAGCCCGTAACGTTCGAGCAGCCAGCCGGGCTTGAGGCTGTAGCTATAGGTCGCAAACGGATGGCGCATCAGCACCAGATACCAGCGCCCGCGCGTCTGCGCCTGCCAGACATGCGTCATTTCGTGGATGAACAGCCCTTGCAGGCGCTGCGACGCGGCGCTGAAATCGTCGCAATAGAGCTCGCCATGCGGGTTGAAATGCAGGCTTCCCATCGGCGCCATGACGATGCCGCGCGGCTGGAAGAATATCCATTTGTGGTGGCAGATGCGGACGTCGGCGTAGCGGATCGCGTCGCCGAACACCGTGCGGGCCAGCGCGATTTCGCCTGTGGTCAAAGGCCGCGAAAATCGCAACATCAGAACCTCGTCATTGCGAGCGCAGCGAAGCAATCCAGCGTGGCGTAACCCGCTCTGGATTGCTTCGCTGCGCTCGCAATGACGAAATGTTAGAACGCACCCCTATTTCTTCGCGGCGTCCGGTGCCGCCTTGTCCTCACCGTGCCCCATCGCACCATGGTCCATCGCCGCTTCGCCGCCAGCAGCGCCTTCCGCCGGCTTGATCACCATGTCGAACAGGATGCGTTCATTGTTGTTATTGGTGAACACGAACGCCATCGGCAGCTTACCCGCGCGCACCGCGGCGCCGTTGATGCCCCAGATCATCAGATGCTTGCCGCCCTGTTTGAACACCAGCTCGCCCTTGGCCGGCACGTCGGCGCGCGCCAGCGGCTTCATCGTCACGACGCCATTTTCGCGCACACTTTCGTGCATTTCGACGCGCTGGGCGAGGTCGGCGGTCACTGCGACCAGCTGGACCGGCTGCGGTCCACCCTCGACCTTGAAATAGCCGACCGCGGGGCGATCGTCGGTGGCGCCCATCACGATATGGCCGCTGACGACGTTGAGCGGCTGCCCCTTGCCGAGATTTTCCCCGCACCCCGACAGGGTGAGTGCCGAGGCGGCGAGGGCGGCGCCAATGAGGAGGCGGGGCGCAAAAGCTTTCATTTCAGGAGGACTCCGTGACGGTGCATGATTTCGCATCCCCGATAAGCCCTCAAAACCCTTGTGCCAAGGATAAGCGCACCTATATCGCGCCCAGAACCTCAATATCAGGCGTGCCTTTTGAGGGCGCCGAGAAGCAACAAGGACGAGTTTAATATGGCCAAAGTGATCGGGATCGACCTCGGCACCACGAACAGCTGTGTCGCGGTGATGGAAGGCGGCAAGCCCAAGGTTATCGAAAATGTCGAGGGTACGCGCACCACGCCGTCGATCGTCGCCTTTGCCAAGGATGGCGAGCGCCTGATCGGCCAACCGGCGAAGCGCCAGGCGGTCACCAATCCCGAAAACACCGTGTTCGCGGTGAAGCGCCTGATCGGCCGCCGTTTCGACGATCCGATCACCAAGAAGGACACCGAGCTGGTCCCCTACACCATCGTCAAGGGCAGCAACGGCGACGCATGGGTCAAGGCGGGCGGCGAGGATTATTCGCCGTCGCAGATCAGCGCCTTCATCCTGCAGAAGATGAAGGAAACCGCCGAAGCCTATCTCGGCGAAAAGGTCGAGCAGGCGGTGATCACCGTTCCCGCATATTTCAACGACGCGCAGCGCCAGGCGACCAAGGATGCCGGCAAGATCGCGGGCCTTGAAGTGCTGCGCATCATCAACGAGCCGACCGCGGCGGCGCTGGCTTACGGCCTCGACAAGACCGAGAACAAGACGATCGCGGTCTATGACCTTGGCGGCGGCACCTTTGACATCTCGATCCTCGAGGTTGGCGACGGCGTGTTCGAGGTGAAGTCGACCAACGGCGACACCTTCCTCGGCGGTGAAGATTTCGACAGCAAGGTCGTCGAATTCCTCGCCGACACCTTCAAGAAGGACGAAGGCATCGACCTGCGCGGCGACAAGCTGGCGCTGCAGCGCCTGAAGGAAGCCGCCGAAAAGGCAAAGATCGAACTGTCGTCGGCCGCGACGACCGAGGTCAACCTGCCCTTCATCACCGCCGACGCCAACGGGCCGAAGCATCTGGTCAAGACGATCACGCGGTCGGACCTGGAAAAGCTGGTCGAAGAGCTGGTCAAGCGCACGCTCGAACCCTGCAAGAAGGCGATCAAGGACGCCGGCATTTCGGCGAGCGCGATCGACGAAGTCGTCCTCGTCGGCGGCATGACCCGCATGCCGCGGGTGCGCGAAGTCGTGAAGGATTTCTTCGGCAAGGAACCGCACACCGGCGTGAACCCCGATGAAGTCGTCGCCATCGGCGCCGCGATTCAGGCGGGCGTGCTGCAGGGCGACGTCAAGGACGTGCTGCTGCTCGACGTCACTCCGCTGTCGCTGGGGATCGAAACGCTGGGCGGCATCATGACCAAGATGATCGACCGCAACACCACCATCCCGACCAAGAAGTCGCAGGTTTACTCGACCGCGGACGACAATCAGTCGGCGGTGACGATCCGCGTGTTCCAGGGCGAGCGCGAAATGGCGCAGGACAACAAGATCCTCGGCCAGTTCGACCTGGTCGGCATCCCGCCCGCACCGCGCGGCGTGCCGCAGATCGAGGTGACCTTCGACATCGACGCCAACGGCATCGTGTCGGTCCACGCCAAGGACAAGGGCACCGGCAAGGAACAGCAGATCAAGATCCAGGCCAGCGGCGGGCTCAGCGACGCGGACATCGACCAGATGGTCAAGGACGCCGAGCAGTTCGCCGAAGAGGACAAGGTTCGCCGCGAGGCGGCCGAGGCGAAGAACAACGCCGAAAGCCTGATCCACTCGACCGAACGCCAGCTCGTCGAGCATGGCGACAAGATCGACACCGCGCTGAAGGCCGAGATCGAGGCGGCGGTTGCCGAAGCCAAGACCGCGGTCGAGGGCGGCGAACCCGCCGCGATGACCGAAAAGTCGCAGGCGCTCGCGCAGGTCGCGATGAAGCTGGGCCAGGCGATCTACGAGAAGGAACAGCAGGCCGCCGCATCCCCCGGCGCCGACGATGCGGGTGAGGCGAAGACCGACGAAGATGTCGTCGACGCCGAATTCTCCGAAGTCGAAGACGACAAGAAGTAAGAATGATCTTCAACCGTCATGCCAGCGCCAGCTGGCATCGCTCTCGGCAAGGCACCGCCCGCCCGATAGCGACCCCAGCTTGCGCTGGGGTGACGGGCTGAAGCAGGGGCCGACGACCTATGTCACTCGACATCGATTATTACGAACTGCTCGAATGCGAACGCACCGCCGACGATGCGACGCTAAAGGCCAGTTACCGCAAGCTGGCGATGAAATATCACCCCGACAAGAATCCGGGGTGCCACGACAGCGAATCGCGCTTCAAGGCAATCAGCGAGGCCTATGACTGCCTGCGCGATCCGCAAAAGCGCGCTGCCTATGACCGGTTTGGCAAGGATGGCGTGCGCGGCGGCAACGGCGCCGGCGCGGGGGCCGATTTCGGCGACATCGGCGATATTTTCGAATCGATTTTCGGTTCGGCGTTCGGCGGCGGGCGGCAGCAACGCGGCCCGGCGCGCGGCGCTGACCTGCGCTATGACATGGAAATCCGTTTCGAGGACGCCTTCACCGGCTGCAGCCGCGAGATCCAGGTCGATGTCGCGGCGCGCTGCGAGCCGTGCGACGGATCGGGCGCCAAACCCGGCACCCAGACCAGCCGCTGCGCGACCTGCGCCGGGCACGGCAAGGTACGCGCGCAGCAGGGCTTTTTCATGGTCGAGCGCACCTGCCCGGCCTGTCAGGGCGCGGGCGAGGTCATCGCCGACCCGTGCAACAGCTGCCATGGCGAGGGCCGCGTCGACCGGCGCAAGACGCTGACCGTCAACATCCCCGCCGGGGTCGACGAGGGCACCCGCATCCGCCTGTCGGGCGAGGGCGAGAGCGGCGCGCGCGGCGCGGCGCCGGGCGACCTTTACATCTTCCTCCACATGGCGCGGCACAAGCTGTTCGAGCGCGAGGGCACGACGCTGTTCACCCGCGCCCCGATCAGCTTCACCACCGCGGCCTTGGGCGGCGAAATCAGTATCCCCGGGCTCGACGGCGCCAAGCACGACATCCACATCCCGGCGGGCATCCAGTCGGGCAAGCAGCTGCGCCAGCGCGGCGCGGGCATGCCGGTGCTCAACGGCCGCGGCCACGGCGACCTGGTGGTACAGGTCGATGTCGAAACCCCGACCAAGCTCAGCGCCCGGCAAAAGGAATTGCTCGCCGAATTTCGCGAGACCGAGACCGGCGACGAATGCCCCGCAAGCCAGGGCTTTTTCGGGCGGATCAAGGATATGTGGGACGATCTGACCGACTGACGCGGGCGATTCCGCGCCTTCGGGTCCGGGCAAGACACGCCCGCCGCCGCATGATAGCTTCTCCGCAGGGAGGAGCGAGTCGATGGCAAGCATCGAGATTCCCCGGCGAACCCTGTTGGCCTGCGCCGCCAGCCTGCCAGTGCTCGGTTGGGCCATCCCCCGCGCCGCGGCGCGCGAGCCCGAACTGTTCGGCGTCAAACTGCCCGGCGAGGTCAGCCGCCTGCTCCCCGGCGAGGCGCTCGATGCTGCCACCACCCTCGAATCGCTGCTCAAGCTGGAACGCGCCGCCGACCGCGCCCGGCTGCCCGCCACGCCGCTACGCTTCGACGACGGCGCATCGCTGACCGGGCTGGCCGGGTCGCTCTACCGCTCACTGATGCCGCGCCTCGTCGCGCTGATCGATCGCAGCGAGCGGATCGATCCGGGGCTGGCCGATCAGGCCGGGGCGCTGCTCGCGCAGCTGCACGACGGCGAACATCAAGTCCCCGACCTGCTGCGTCCGTTCGTATCGGGCAGCGACCAGCGGCTCGACTGGGATGGAGACGGCCCACTTTCGCTGGGCGCCGATCCCGGCCTCGACGATATTTTCACGCCGGCACCGGCCGCGGCGACGCGCGAAGGCAGCGATGTCTGGGCAGGCGCGGCGCCGCCGTTACCGCCGCCGCCCAAGCTGACCCTGCCCAAGCCAGCGGCGGTCAAGCCCGCCGCCACGCCGCTGCCGCCGATCCGCGCGCGCAACTATCCGGCGCTCAAGGACGAGTATCGCACCCTGTTCGACACGATGGAGCTGCGCGACAATTATCGCGCCACCACCGACTGGTATCTGACGATGCTCAAGACATCGCGGTCGCGCTACGACCGGGTGGCGCTCGACACCAAGGTGCCATGGTTCGTCATCGGCATCATCCATGCGCTCGAGGCCAGCTTCAACTTTCGCGCCCATCTGCACAATGGCGACCATCCGCTGACCCAGCGCACGCGGCAGGTGCCCGCGGGTCGCCCGCTGACCTGGGCGCCGCCGAGCGACTGGGACTGGAGCGCCAAGGATGCGCTCAAGCTGCTCGGCTTTACCGGCAAGACCGACTGGAACCTCGAGCGCATCCTGTTCCGGTTCGAAGCCTATAACGGCTTTGGCTATCGCAACACGGCGGTGCCGACCCCCTATCTGTGGAGCTTTTCCAACCATTATGAGAGCGGCAAGTTCGTCGCCGACGGGCGGTTCAACGCCAAGGCGAAGTCGCAGCAATGCGGCGCCGCCGTGATGCTGAAGCTGTTGGTCGATGCGGGGGAGATCAGCCTTTAGGGATGCAGCGGATAGCCTGCAGTCCCGACACGATCGTCGTTGCGAGGAGCCGAAGGCGAAGCGGCAATCCAGTGCCTGCGTAAGCCGCTCTGGATTGGTAGGCCTGCGGCCGCCTTCGGCCCGCTACGCTCGCAATGACGGGGGTTACGGTGTCCCAATCTCCACGCGCAACTCGGCGATCAGCGCGGCCACCTTCGGCAGCCGCGCCTCTTCCTCGTCCAGTATCGCATGGAAGGCGCGCCGCTTGATCGCCGCCAGCGCTTCGCCGGCCAGCGCCTGGTCGCCGCCGACGCTGCTCGCGACGATGTCGATCAACCGGTCGGCACCGTGCAGCCGCCCCCATAGATAGTCATTCTCGCGGTAGGCGCGGCTGAAGAAGGCGCCGAAGCTGTTGAACTCGATCCCTTTCAGCATCGCCGCGGCGCCGCCGGTGCGGATCGCGGTCGCATCGGAGGGCGAGATGCGGTCGATCTTGATCGGGTCAAACTCGTCGAACCCCTCGCCCTGCAGCAGCGGCAAGGTCGCGATGTCGTAAAAGGGATAGCCGAGATAGGCGAGCAGCAGCGTGCGCCGGTCGTCCTTCGGCATCGCGGCGAGCGCGGCGGCGATCAGCGCGTCGGCCTGACCGTCGATGGCGGTGAGGTCGCGCCGTGCCGCGACCGCGTCGATCCAGTCGCCCGGCCCCGCATCGGCGGGCAAGTCGAGGTCCGCCAGCCAGGCGTCGCCCTGCCGGTCGAGATAGAGGCCGAGCGCGGTAAAGATCGCGGCGCGCATATCCTCGCACACCGGGTCGCGGCCGTCGCGCGTCGCCTCGACCGCGGTGTCGAGCTCGCGCGCCAGAAAGCGCAGGCGGCGGATGCGGAAACCGAGATCATGGGTGCGGAAAAAGGCGATCGCGTCGCCGCTCGCCCCGGCGCCGCGCTTGCCCGAAATCCGGTCGAGCCCGCGCGCCCGCGCTTCATCCCACAACGCGCGCCGCCGGTTTGCCCGATGGACGCTGCCCTCGGCCGGCATCAACCGGTCGATCAGCGCCGCCAGTTCCTCGATCACCGCCGACAGCTTCAGATGGCCATAGGGCGCATAGGCAAAGCCCGCGCGCGCCGTTGCCTGATCCTGCGCCTTGGCGCGCCATTTTTCGAGCCGCGCCACCGTCGGGGTGTCGAGAAAGAAGGTGCTGCCGAACAGCGCCGCGACCTGCTCCTCGACCTCGACCTTCATCGCATCGACGATATGCTGCATGCGGCGGATGCGGCGCGACATGCCCTCGATCGCTTCGACATTCTCGCGGATCGGCTGTTCGCGCGGAATTTCGGAGAGGGCGCCAAGGATCGTCGGCAGAAAGCCGGGGAGCTGCGCCGTTTCCTCCGTCGTGCGCGCCGCCGCCGGTTTGCCGAAACTGATCGCGCGGTAATCGGGCTTGGGATCGATATAGACGAAGCGGCGGTCGATTTCGCGCCGCGCCGGGCGCTGTTTCAGCGCCGCTATCGCGGGGCGGAATGGCGCGTTGGCGAGCACCGAGCCGTCGATCAACACCCGGTCGGCGGGATCGCCCTCGGCGGTGGCAGGCAATTGGGCGCGGATGAAGCTGTCGCGGTCGGGCCACGCGATGCCCCGCTTGCCCAGCACCCGGTCGAGTTCGCGCAAGGTGAACGGCGGAAAGGCGCCCGGAAAGCTGGCGGTCGCGCGCGCCGCCGCGGTGAGCCCCGGCACATCGTCGAGCCGCGTGCCGGTGCGGTCGTCCTCGCGAAAATGGAGCATCAGCCGATGTTCGTCCTCGCTCACCCGCGGCGGGCTGTTGAGCGCCAGCGGCACGCTGTGCCCGGCGAAGTCGGTGACCGACACGAACAGGTCGACCGGCTGGCCGTCCGGCACCAGCACCGGCCCGCGCGGCCCCTGCTCCATCGCATCGAACGCATCGAGCAGCAGGTTCGAAAAAGTCTCGCCGCCGAACGGCGGTTCGAACCAGCGCGCCCGCACAAAGCGCGACAGCTTGGCGCGCACCTCGTCCTGCGCCCCCGCGCCGACGGTGCGGTCGATCACATTGCCGCGCTTTTTCATCATCCATCCGGCGATCGGCACCGCCCAGAATTTGGTCGCCGCCGACAGCGGCCGCGCGTCGGGATCGATCAGCTTGTCGACGTCGGCGCTGTCCAGCCACAGGTCGGTGAGCGGATCGAGCGACTGCCCGGTCGCCAGCGCGCGCGCGAGGAAAATGCCGTTGATCCCCCCCGCACTGGCCCCCGCGACGATGTCGGCAAGGACGCGCAACCGGATATTGCTGCGCGCGGCGAGATCGGCGAGCAAATCGGCATAAACCGCCCCCGACCCGGTCGATGCGGTGCCGTCGTGAAAGGCGCGCGACGCGGCGGCGAGGCGCCACACTTCCTTGGTGATGCCGTGCATATAGACGGCGAGGCTGATGCCGCCGTAACAAATCAGGGCGAAGCGCAGTTCCTTTTCCCGCATTGCCCGAATGATAGCGCGCTTTGATCCGCCTGTCCCCCTCCCGCTTGCGGGAGGGGCTAGGGGAGGGCCTGTTCCGCCACGTCAGTTCCGAAAGACACGCCCTCCCCCGGCCCCTCCCGCGAGCGGGAGGGGAGAATAGCCTTGCATCTGCAAATCGCTCGCATTAGCGGCGCTCCGAACAGGAGTTAAGAATGATTCGCAAATTGCTCGTCGCTGCGCTGGCCTCCACCGCGCTGCCTGCCCCCGCGCTGGCGCAGGACGCCGCCGACGACGACGCTGCCGCCGGCGAGGATACGATCATCGTCACCGCGGCGCGCACCATCCTGCCGCCGAGCGCGCTGCCGCTGACCATCGACATCATCGGTAAAGACGCGCTCGACCAGCAGCTCGCGATGGCGGGGTCGGTCACCGACGCGGTCGCCAACCTGACCCCCAGCTTTTCGCCGACGCGGCAGAAATTGTCGGGCGCGGGCGAGACACTGCGCGGGCGTTCGCCGCTCTACGCGATCAACGGCATCCCGCAATCGACCCCGCTGCGCGACGGCAGCCGCGACGGCTTCACCATCGACGGCTTTTTCGTCGACCGCGTCGAGCTGATCTATGGCTCGAACGCCTTGCAGGGGATCGGCGGCACCGGCGGCATCGTCAACCAGGTCACCGTCGGCGCGCCGAGCGAGGAAGGCCTGTCGGGCCGCACGCTGGTGCAGGGTACCGCCGATAATGATTTTTCGAAAGCCGGGATGGGCGGCAAGCTGGCAGGGCTGATCCAGTATAAGGCGGGGGCGTTCGACGCGACCGTCGGCGCGGCTTATGAAATCCGCGGCGTCTTTTCGGACGCCAAGGGCCGCCCGATCGGGCTCAACCTGACGCAGGGCGAAACGCAGGATTCAAAGACGCTCTCGCTGTTCGGGCGCTTTGGCTATGAATTGTCGCCCAGCGCTCGCATCGACCTGATCGCCAGCCGCTTCGAGCTGAAAGGCGACGGCGATTATGTCGCGATTGCCGGCAGCCGCACGCTCGGCACCCCGACCAGCGCGGTGCGCGGCAACCCGCCGGGCAAGTCGGCGCAGAACCGCACCGAAAGCGTTGCGCTGAGTTTGACCGACAGCGATCTGGGCGGCGGCAATCTGGTCAGCCAGATCTTCTTCAACCGCAGCCGCGACACCTTTGGCGGCGAAGTCGCGACGCAGGCGACGTTTCAGGACATCCGCATCGCGCCGATCGGTACCCTGTTCGACCAGTCGCAGAACCGCAGCCGCAAATTCGGCGGCAAGCTGAGCTATGAGCGCGGCCTGCCCGGTTTTGACGATCTGACGCTGACCCTGGGCTTCGACGCCCTGTGGGACACCACCGAACAGCGGCTGATTGCGACCGGCCGCACCTGGGTGCCGCCGACCGATTTCCGCAGCCTCGCCCCCTTTGCACAGGCGAACCTCAAGTTGTTCGACGGGCTGATCCGCGTCGCGGGTGGCGCACGCTATGAAAATGTGAAGATCAAGATCGACGATTACACGACGCTGGCGACGACGACGACGCCGCGCGGCGGGGTGTCGGTCGCGGGCGGATCGCCGACCTTTGACGATGTGCTGATCAACGGCGGCGTCATCATCGAACCCGCGCCGGGCATCCGCGCCTATGCCAGCTATGCCGAGGGTTTCACTGTCCCCGACATCGGCCGCATCACCCGCGCGATCGGCACCGCCGGGGTCGACATCGACAATTTTCTCGACATCTCGCCGATCGTTTCGAACAACCGCGAGATCGGGTTCGAGGTCAAGCGCGGCCCGCTCGACGCCAGCGCCTCCTACTTCTGGTCGTCGAGCGACAAGGGCCAGTTGCTGATCGCGCGTCCCGACCGCATTTTCGACGTTCAGCGGCTGCGCGTCGAAATCCAGGGGCTCGAGCTCAATCTCGGCGTCCAGACCCCGATCGACGGGCTGAAGCTCAATATCGGTTACGCGCATCTGATCGGCCGGTTCGACAGCGACGCGGTGCCCGACGGCAAGGTCGATAGCGACCTCGACGGCACCAACATCTCGCCCGACCGCCTGAACCTCGCCGCCAGCTATGCCAGCGGGCCGTTTTCGGCGCGGGTGCAGACGCAGGTCTATTTCAAGCGCCGCTTCGACAGCAAGGCGCGCGCCGCCGACGATGCCAACCCGCTGCGCCCGCTGAAGCTCGCCGACAATGACTTCGGCGGCTATACGCTGACCGACGCCAATGTCCGCTACCAGACCGGGATCGGCGAGATCAGCCTGTCGGTGCAGAATCTCTTCAACAAACAATATATCGATTATTCGAGCGACACGCGGCTGCCGACCGACCAGCTGTCCTATTTCGCCGGGCGCGGGCGGACGTTCACGCTGGGGTGGGATTACCGGTTCTGATGATGAAGCTGCTCGACACGCTGCACCGCTGGACCGGGGGGCTGATCGGCCTCGTGCTCGCGCTGCTCGGGCTGTCGGGGGCGATCCTGGTCCATAAGGAAGAGTGGATCGGCCTGCCGCACGCGGGCGACGCGCAGGTCACCGACCTCGCCACCGTCGCCGCAACGACCGAAAAACTGATGGCGATGCCCGGCGATGCGCAGGGCATCATTTACGCCAGCCAGCGCCTCGGGCTGCACCAGCTGCGGTTCGAGGAGGGCGCGGGACTCTATGCCAGCCAGTCGGGCGAAGTCGTCGCCCGCTGGGCCAGCCAGTGGGAGCGCCCCGAAATCTGGCTGTTCGATTTCCACCATCATCTGTTCACCGGCGATGCCGGCGAATGGGTGATCGGGATTGCGGGCCTCGCGGGCCTGTTCTTTGTCATCTCTGGGGTGATCCTGTGGTGGCGCACCCGCAAGACGTTCAAGCTGCGGCTGTGGCCGAAACGGATGACCCGCCCCGCGATCGTCATGCAGCACCGCGACCTCGGCGTCGTTGTCGCGCCGCTCCTCCTGCTGTCGGTCGTCACCGGGACGATGATGATTTTCCGCCCCTTTGCCGCGATCATCGTCGCGCCATTTGGCCCGGTCGCCGAGACGGCGGCGGCGCTCGAGCCGCCGAAATACAAGGGCGGGCCGCTGGCCGCCGATCCCGACTGGACCGGGATGCTGACCACCGCGCGGGCGCGGTTTCCGGACGCCGAGTTCCGCATCCTCAGCCTGCCGCGCAAGGCCGGCGACCCGATCAGCATCCGCATGAAACAGCCCGGCGAATGGCTGCCCAACGGCCGCTCGACCCTGTGGTTCGATGCCGCAACGGGCAAATTGCTGGGCGCGCGCGACGCGCTGGCGATGCCCGCGGGGGCGCAGGCGTTCAACATGGCGTATCCGCTGCACGCCGCGAAAGTCGGCGGGCTGCCCTATCGCCTGCTGATGACGGTGTCGGGGCTGGTGCTGGCGTTGCTCGGCAGCCTGACGGTGTGGACCTTCTGGTTCCGCCGCCCGAAAGCGGCGAAGCGGGTGGTCAGGACGGCGGCGTTGGCCACCAGCTAAGCCGTCGCCCCCGCGAAGGCGGGGGCCGCTGGCAGCAATTCTCAGCGGCGCCGCACAAACCGATGGCGGCCCCCGCCTTCGCGGGGGCGACGAATCGTAAGCGCCGCTTTCCTATTTCGCCGCGCAACCTATATCCTCCCCCATCCATGACCCGCGCCCGCGTCCTCCTGCTCACCGCCGCCCTCGGCCCGCTCGACTATCGCGTCCCGCGCGAAAGCGAAGCGCCCTTGGGTAGCGTCGTCATCGCGCCGCTGGGGCCGCGGCGAATGGGCGGGGTGGTGTGGGAGGATGCGAGTTTTGGCGCTCCCGAGGCGGTCGGCGATAACCGCCTGCGCAATCTGTACGAAGTGGTCGCCGTTCCCCCGATCGCGGCGCCGCTGCGCCGCCTGGTCGAATGGACCAGCGATTATTATCTCAGCTCCCCGGGGTCGGTGCTGCGCATGGTGCTGCCCGGAGTCGCCTTTGCCGATGCGCGGCGCCCGATCGTCGAATATCGCGCCACCGGCGAATTACCGGCGCGGATGACGCCGCAGCGCCTTGTCGCGCTCGAGAAGATCGGCGACCGGCAAGGTATGGTACGCGAGCTTGCCGCGCTGGCTGAGGTCAGCGATGCGGTGATCCGCGGGCTGGTCAATACCGGTGCGCTCGAAGCCGTGACCGTATCGGCTGACCAGCCCTATCCCGAACCCGATCCGGCCTTCGCGCCGCCCGACCTGTCCGCCGAGCAGACCGCCGCCGCCGCGCAGCTGACCGATGCCGTCGCCGCCGCGAAATTCGCGACACTGCTGCTCGACGGGGTCACCGGGTCGGGCAAGACCGAAGTCTATATGGAGGCGATTGCCGCCGCGATCACTGCCGGAAAACAGGCGCTCGTCCTGCTCCCCGAGATCGCGCTCACCGAACCGATGCTGACCCGCTTTGCCGCGCGCTTCGGCTGCGAACCCGTCGCCTGGCACAGCGGCCTGCGCTCGGCCGAACGCCGCCGCGCCTGGCATGCGATCGCCAGCGGCGAGGCGAAGATCGTCGTCGGCGCGCGCTCGGCCTTGTTCCTGCCCTATGCTCGCCTCGGCGTCATCGTCGTCGACGAGGCGCATGAGACGAGCTTCAAACAGGAGGACGGCGTCCATTATCACGCGCGCGACGTCGCGGTGATGCGCGGGCATTTCGAGGGACTGCCGGTGGTGCTCGCCAGCGCGACTCCGGCGCTCGAAAGCCTCGCGATGGTCGAGGCAGGGCGCTATCGCCATATCGTCCTGCCCGCGCGCTTCGGCGGCGCCACCCTGCCCGATCTCGCCGCGATCGACATGCGCCGCGACCCGCCCGACCGTGGCCGCTGGCTCGCCCCGCCGCTCGTCGATGCGCTTGCCGACCGACTGCACAAGGGCGAGCAGAGCCTGCTCTTCCTCAACCGCCGCGGCTTTGCGCCGCTGACGCTCTGCCGCACCTGCGGTCACCGCATCCAGTGCCCGAACTGCACCGCGTGGATGGTCGAGCACCGCCTCGTCCACCGCCTCGCCTGCCACCATTGCGGCCATGTCATGCCGCCGCCGCGGCTGTGCCCCGAATGCGAGGATGAGGACAGCCTGGTCGCCTGCGGCCCCGGGGTCGAGCGCGTCGCCGACGAGATCGCGCTGCGCTTTCCCGAAGCGCGTACCGCCATCGTCACCAGCGACACCCTCTGGTCGCCCGCGAAAGCCGCCGAGTTCGTCGATAATGTCGAGGGCGGGCTGGTCGACATCATCATCGGGACGCAGCTGGTCACCAAGGGCTATCATTTCCCAAACCTCACCCTCGTCGGGGTGGTCGATGCCGATCTCGGGCTCGACGGCGGCGATTTGCGCGCGTCCGAGCGCACCTTTCAACAGATCGCGCAGGTCGCAGGGCGCGCCGGGCGCGGGGTGAAACCCGGCGAGGTGCTGATCCAGACGCGCGTTCCCGAAGCACCCGTCATGGCGGCGCTGGTCGCCAACGACCGCGACGGTTTCTACGCTGCCGAGGCCGCAGCGCGCAAACAGGCGGGCGCCCCGCCCTATGGCCGCTTCGCCGCGCTGGTAATTTCGTCCGAAGACATCGACGTCGCGCGCGGCGTCGCCCAGCGGCTGGGGGCGAAAGCGCCGGTCGCCGAAGGCCTCGCGGTCTATGGCCCCGCCCCCGCCCCGCTTGCGATGCTGCGCGGCCGCCACCGTTTCCGCCTGCTGCTCCACGCCCCGCGCAGTTTCGACCTGCAGGGGACGATCCGCGACTGGGTCGCCAGCATCGACTGGCCCAGCAAGGCGCGGCTGGCGATCGACATCGATCCCTATAGTTTCGTCTGAGCGCACAAGGCTTTACAGCCGCGTGCCGGCTTGGCAGCATGGCCGGGAAACATGAAGTCCGGGGGGTCGCATGGCAATGGGAATGATGAGGCGGGTGGTCGCAGCGATCGCGCTATTCTGTTGCTGCGCGGCGCAGCCCGCCGCGGCGCGCTGGCTGCGCGCCGACACCAATAATTTCATCATCTACAGCGAGGGCGACGAAAAATCGCTGCGCCGCTTTGCCGAGAATCTTCAGCTGTTCGACGCGACGCTGCGCCACCGGTTCAACGTGCCGGGCGGCTTCGAACCCAATCGGTTGACCATCTATCTGGTGCCGCGCGCCGCGGACGTGAACCGCCTGTCGGGCGGACGGCTCGGCCCGGCGACCGCTGGGTTCTACAGCGTCACGACCGACGGCAGCTTTGCGGTGTCGAACCGCGAAAACGACAGCAACAGCGGGCGCGGCACCCCCGCGTCGCAACAGATATTGTTCCACGAATACAGCCATCATTTCATGAAGCGGTACATGCCGGTCGCGTTCCCGGCCTGGTTCATCGAAGGTTTCGCCGAATATCTGTCGACGGTCGATTTCAACAAGGAGGGCCGCCCGTCGGTCGGCATGCCAGTCTATAGCCGCGCCTATGGCCTGATCGAACTACCCAAGATTCCGGCCGAACGGTTACTGTTTGAACGCCCGACCGCGATGAAGGACAGCGCGCAGCAGGACGCCTATTACGGGCGCGCCTGGCTGCTCACCCACATGCTCTATTCGGATCCGAAGCGCGCCGGGCAATTGCTCGCCTATATGCAGGCGATCAACCGCGGCGACGATCCGGCAAAGGCAGCGCCGGTCGCGTTCGGCGACCTCGCAACGCTCGACAAGGATCTCAACGCCTATCTGAACCGGCGCCTCAGCTATACCTTGTTCCACAAGGCGATGGTTGTCGAAGGGGAGATCAGCATAGCACCGCTGTCGGCGGCCGAAGACGCGCTGCTGCCGCTGCGGCTGGAACGGCTGAGCTCCGGCGGCGATCATGAGCGGCTGGCGGCGATCGCCGCGAAGCTGCAGAAACTGGCGGCGGTCCATCCCGGCGACGCGGGCATCTGGTACGAACTGGCCGCCGCCGAATGGGACAAGGGCGACGAACATCGCAGCTTGCCGACCACCCGCGCCGCGGTCGACAAGGCCCTGGCGCTGAAGACCGACCATGTCCGCGCCAATGTCCTGCTCGGGCGGCTGCTGGCCGCGGAGATGGACGCGAAGGGCGATTATAGCGACGCGGCCTGGCGCGCGGTGCGCAAACCGATCGCGCTGGCCAATCGCACCAACCCCGACGACCCGCTGCCGCTGTTCGAATTTTTCCAATCCTATGTAAATCAGGGCCAGCGCCCGCCCGCCATCGCTTTGCAGGGGCTGGCGCAGGCCTTTTCGCTCGAACCGGAAAATGTCACGATTCGCATGAACCACGCCTTTGCGCTGGCCAACAAGGGCGATTTCGACGGGGCAACGAACCTGGCCAAGACGATCGCCTTCGACCCGCACGACCGCGGCAGCGGGCAGAATTTGCTCGACCAGATCGAAGCGATGCGAGGACGCGGCAAGGATGGCGGGGCGAGCGACGCCGACGTCGAAGCCGCCGCCGAGGATTGAAGCAAGCGCGGTCGGCCTTGTCGCCGGCCAACAGGGAAAAGAGGGACGCTACAGTGACGCAAAAAATTGCCGCGCGGGTTCTTTGCACGATGATGACGTTGGCCATCGCGTTGACCGCCACCACGGCGCGCGCCGAATGGTGGGAAGCGCGCACCAGCCATTTCATCATCTATTCCGAAACCAAACGCGAGGATGCCGAGGGCTTTGCGCGCGAACTCGAACGCTTCGACAATGCGCTGCGGTCGATGCAGAATATGCCTGTCCCCGGCCCCGACGTCGGCGACGCCAACCGGCTGAAGGTGTTTCGCACCGGCGACACCGACCGGCTCGGCTATATCCTGAACGCGTCGGGGGCGGGGATCGGCGGCATTTATTTCCCCCGCGCGGGTAATCCCGTTTCCTTCGTCCCGGCGCGCGAAAAACGGTCAACAAGTCGGCATATTGATACCGAAGGGCCCGGCCTCGACATAAAGTCGACCTTGTTCCACGAATACACCCATCATTTCATGCTGAGCAATTTCAGCACCGCTTATCCGCATTGGTATACCGAGGGCTTTGCAGAACTTTACAGCACCGTTGACTATAGGGGGACCGGGAAATTCTATGTCGGCCTTGTCCCCCAACATCGCGGCGAAGCGTTGAAGGCGCTTTCGGACGTCAAGCTGACCCGGCTATTCGATACCAAGGCCAAGCTGACCGGCCTCGAATATTTCCAGTCCTATACCTACGGCTGGATGCTGACCCACTATCTAAATTTCAATGAAGCGCGGCGGGGTCAGCTTCCCGCCTATCTGGGCGCACTCAACAAGGGAGAGGATTCGCTGACCGCCGCGAAACGCATTTTCGGCGACCTCGAAATGCTGCAACGTGAGGTGAGAAAATACAAAAACGGCCCGTTCCCGGGCTATGAAATGCAGGTCGGCAGCTACGTGGAACCGAACGTTACGATGCGCCGGATGACACCTGCCGAAGAAGCCGTGATTCAGACGCATATGCGCTCGCTCCGCGGGGTGACCCCCGGGCAGGCGCGGGACGTCGCGCGCGACCTGGCGGGCAAGTCGGCCGCCCATCCCGACAGTCTGTTCGTCCAGCTGGCAGTGACCGAAGCCGAAATCGATGCGGGCAATTTTGACGCTGCCGATGCCGCCGCCGACCGCGCGCTTGCCATCGCTGCCGGTTCGTCGCTGGCGCAATATTGGAAAGGGCTGGTGTTTCTGGGTCGCGGCGAAAAAGACAAGAGTGCCTATGCTGCGGCGCGCCCCTATTTGATCCGCGCGCGGCGGCTCGACCCCAATGACCCGCGCCCAGCGATCGCTTATTATCGCTCTTTCTACGATGCGGGCGAAGCGGTACCCGAACCCGCCATGATCGCGCTCGAGGAAGTGTTTCCCTACGCCGCCTATGACCGCGAATATCGCCTGCTGCTCGGCCGCCAGCTGATTGACGAGAAAAAGGGTGACATCGCGCGCAGCGTGCTCGCCCCGATCGCCTTCGGATCGCACAGCAGCGACGAGGAAAATCCGCTGCAGGCCGTGATCGCGGCGATCGACGCGAAGAATATGGACGAAGCGCGCGCCAAGATGGCCGAGATTTTCAAAAAGGCCAAGGATGCCCGCGACGGCAAGGACCGGCGCTGATTGTCGAACGTATAGAAGACTTTACAGCCGCCGTCGGGGCTGGCAGCAGGATCGCGGGTGCCGACCGGGAGCAGCAGGATGTACAGGATTTGTGTGACGATGACCGCGGCCGTGCTGACCGCGCTCGCCGCCCCGGCGCACGCCAAATGGCTGCGCGCCGATACCGAGAGTTTCATCATCTATAGCGAGAGCAACGAAAAACAGCTGCGCGAATTCGCCGCGAATCTGCAGCGGTTCGACACGACGTTGCGGCTGGTGTTCAACGTCGCCGCCAAGGGTGAGGAAAGCCGGCTGCCGATCTATCTGTTGCCCAGCGGCGACGATGTCGCGCGGCTGGCGACGGGGTCGCGCAGCGCGCCGATTTCGGGATTTTACCGGCAGGACCGCGACGGCAGTTTCGCGCTGTCGCACCGCCAGAGCGGCGGCACCACCCCCGGCACGTCGGCGGCGCAGCAGGTGTTGTTCCACGAATATAGCCATCATTTCATGAAGCGGCATTTGCGCGTCGCCTTTCCCGGCTGGTTCATCGAGGGCTTTGCCGAATATTATTCGACGGTCGATTTCGACAAGGAAGGCCGCGCGATGATCGGCCAGCCGGCGTATCGGCGCGCCTATGGCCTGTTGATGCTGCCCAAGATGCCCGCCGACCGCGTCCTGCTGGAACCGCCCAGCGCGATGCGCAGCCGCGGTCAGACCGACGTCTATTACGGCCGGTCGTGGCTGCTCACCCACATGCTGTTCCACGATCCGGCGCGCACCAACCAGATCAACACTTACACCAATGCGATCAACGCCGGGACCGAACCGCGCAAGGCGGCGACCGATGCGTTCGGCGACCTCGCGCAGCTCGACAAGGATCTCAACCGCTATGTCGAGGCGCGCCTGTCCTATCGCACGACGCGCGATGCGGTGCCGGTATCGACCGCGATCAGGATCACGCCCTTGTCGGCGGACGAGGATGCCGTGGTGATGCTGCGGCTCGAAAGACTGAACGCGCGCTCCGACAAGGCGCGCCTGCTCAAAGTCCGCGATGCGCTACGCGCGCTGGCGGCAAAAATGCCGGCGAACTCCGACGTTCATTACGAACTGGCGGCGGCCGAATGGGACATTGATCCCGCCACGCGCGATCTTGCCGCGATGCGCAGCGCGCTCGACAAGGCGCTGGCGGCCAGGCCCGAGCATGTCCGCGCCAATGTCCTGTTGGGACAGCTCCAGCTGTCTGAACTGCGCAAAAAGGGCGAAACCGATCCGGCGGCGTGGCGCGAAGCGCGGCGTCCTATCCAGATCGCCAACCGCGCCGACCCCAACGACCCGATCCCGCTCCACGCCTATTTCCAGAGCTTCCTGACCGAAGGAAAGCGGCCGAGCGACATGGCGATCAAGGGGCTGGAGCGCGCCTTTGCCCTGACGCCCGAAAATCTGAACCTGCGCAGCGCCTATGCCGTGTCGCTCGCGCATCTCGGCCGTTTCGAGCCCGCGATCAACCTGGCGAAGACTGTCGCCTTCGATCCGCACGACAATGGCCGCGGCGATGCGCTCTTGAAACGGATCGAAACGATGCGCGACCGCGGCGTCACCGGGACGCCTGAAGCACCCGGCGACGATGACGACGGCGGCTAGTCTCCGTCAATAATCGGGTTCGGCGCCGCCCAGCACCTGCGCCGCCTGACCAGTGAGCCACGCCATCGCCGCCGCCCAGGGCTGGTGCCCGTGGCTGATTCGCGCGACGCCAAGGTTCGCCAGTTCCTTGTGCGTCGGTCCACCCTTGCCGCGCAGAATGTTCACCGGCAGCGGCGAGGCTTCGCAGATCGCGCCGATACATTTGGGGTCGAGCAGGAAGGGCACGAACAGCGACCCCGCCCCCGCATCGGCATAGGCGCGCGCGCGTTCGAGCGTCGCAGCGACAAGCGCGTCGCCGTCCTGCCCGACATCGGCGCCGCGAAAGGTGTCGCAGCGCGCGTTGACGAAAATGCCGGTGTCGGTCGCGGCGCGATAGCGCGCCACCGCGTCGGGGATCGCCAGCAACGCGGTCTGGCCGGGCAGCCGGTCCTCCATATTGATCCCCGCCGCGCCCGCCGCCACCGCGCGGGCGACCGAAGCGCCGACCGCCGCCGGATCGGCGCCATAGCCCGCCTCCATGTCGATGGTCACGGGCAGGTCGGTGACCGACAGGATACGCGCCAGATTTTCGAACACATCGTCCAGCGGGAAATCCTCGCCATCAGCGCGGCCCTGTGCGCCCGCGACGCCGAAGCTGCCCGTCGCGATCGCCTTCGCGCCCGCCGCGGCGACCGCCCTTGCACTGCCCGCGTCCCAGATGTTGACGAGGATCAGCGGGTCGCCGGGAACATGCAACGCCGCAAAATCGCGAATTTTCTGATTCATACCCAAACTCCGTTCTATCCGATGCTAGATGCTAGACGATCCGGCCCGCCGCGGCGGTGCCGAAAACCTGATCATGCCCGCTCCTGGCGTCCATATATTCGCGAATGCGCCGCACGCGCGGCCCCGCCATTTCAAAGACGAAGACATAATCGAGCGCATAGGCGCGGCCATTGGCGAGCGTCGCACTCTGGCGTTGCTCGAATATGACGCGCTCGCCCTCGGCGGTGACCGAGATCGGATCGACCTGCATGCCGCCCGGGAACAGCCGCCGATAATCGTCGCGGATGAACCCGATAATCGCGTCGGGTCCAACCATGTGGTGCGTCACGCCCAGCGCCACCGCAGTGGCATTTTCAGGCGGCGCGCACCATTCGACATCGTCGGCCAGAACCGCTCTGATCCGGTCTGCATCGCCGCTGCCGAAAGCGCGCCAGACCGCGATCGCTGCTTCCTTGCTCGTCATGGCGCCTCTTCCTCAAAAACCGTCGAGCCGGCGTTGCCCGGAGGCACCCTCGCGGCGAAGCAATTCGTCCTTGATCGGCAGGCCATAGGCATAGCCGCCGAGCGTCCCGTCGCTGCGCACCACGCGGTGGCACGGGATCAGCACCGCGACATTGTTCGCGCCATTGGCGCTGCCCGCCGCGCGCACCGCCTTCGGCTTGCCGACCGCGGCGGCGATGTCGGCATAGCTGCGCGTTTCGCCCGCCGGGATCCGGCGCAGTTCGCGCCACACCGCTTCCTGAAACGCGGTGCCCTTCACGTCGATCGGAATATGATCGAAACCCTGCGTCGGCGCCTCGACAGCATCAACTACCTGCGACAGAAGCGCGGCGAATTCGGCGCCGCCCTCGACCAGCGTCGCGGCGGGAAAACGCTCCTCCAGCGCCGCGCGGCTTTCGTCGAACGACAGGCGGCACACCCCCTTGTCGGTCGCGGCGACGAGCATGTCGCCCAGACTGGTCGGCACCACCGCCCAGTGGATCGTCACGCCCTTGCCGCCATTCACCCATGCCGAAGCCGTCATGCCCATTCGTCCCTCCATATTCTCATAGAAACGCGACGGCCCCGAAAAGCCCGCGTCGTAAATTGCGTCGGTGACCCGCCCGCCCTCGCTCAGCGCCTGCCGCGCGCGCTCCTCACGCAGCGCGCGGGCATAGGCGGCGGGCGACAGGCCGGTGTGGCGGGTGAAGACGCGCTGGAAATGCGTCGGCGAATAGCCGGTGCGGCCCGCCAGATCGGCGAGTGCCAGCGGCTCCTCGCTCGCCTTGATTGCGTGGATCGCGGCGAGCACCGCGCCCTCGTCGCGCGCGACATCGTCGGGCAGGCAGCGCTTGCATGGGCGCAGCCCGGTCGCGCGCGCCGCCGCTCCATCGGCGAAAAAGCGCACATTGTCGCGCAGCGGATGGCGCGCGGCGCAGCTCGGCCGGCAATAGATGCCGGTCGTCTGCACCCCGGTAACGAAGCGCCCGTCGAGCGCGCGGTCGCGGCGAAGCACCGCGGCCCAGCGCATATCGTCGGTCATGCTGTCCACCGCGTTCATGCTGCATCCCTTTCGATCCGCGCGGCGAAACAGCCGTTCGTCGCATATTGAGCATGGATATAGGCAATGGCCGGATTGGCGAACAGAGCGCGGATCGCTTCATCGCCATCTTCGCCGGGGGCAAGCTGCGCGGCGACCAGCATGCCTGCGGCATCAAAGCCGCGGAACGCCATTGTCCGCCCGGCAAAGGCCGGCGGCAGCGCGTCATAATAGGCGGCGGTGTCGACGCCCGCACGGACATAGATGGCATAGGCGCTGCGAAACGGCGTATCGACGTCGTGGCTCACATGATGCAGCAGGATCACCTCCTCGCCTGCCTGCGCATCATCGAGGCTGATCCGGCACGGAAAGCCCCGGTCGGATGTCGCAGTGACGCGCCGCGCATTGATCGCCGCCAGTTCGGCATCGCCGAGCGCAAAGAGCGGGGCGAAACGGTCGGGGCTGAGCCCCCGGATCGAATAGGTCATCGGATCGTCCTTTCAATGTGACTAGCAGGCTATTGCCATGCGGGTCGGACTGGTGCGTCCCGATGCTTGCGTTCAAAGTTGGCCCGGTTAGGGTGCGCGGCATGACCCGTATCTTCCCGCTGCTGCTCGCCCTTGTCGCCCTAACCCTGACGCTGTCGGCCCCGGCGCGCGCCGCTGACGACATCAGCGCCGCGTCGCGCAGCGTCGTGCGCGTCGTCACCGTCGCAATGGTCGAGGGCGAGGTCGTCGGGTTCGGGCATGGCAGCGGCATCGCGATTTCGCCGACGCGCATCGTCACCAACGCGCATGTCGTCGAATCGGCGGTCCAGTATCCCAACAATGTCGCGCTCGGCGTCGTCCCGTCGGAGGGGCAGAAAAGCTATGCCGCCAAGCTGATCGCGATCGACACCGCACGCGACTTGGCGCTGCTCGAGATCACCGAAGCGCGGCTGCCCGCCGCCGCGGTTTATACCGGCCCGCTGGAATCGGGCGCCGACATCGTCGCGCTCGGCTATCCGGGCAATGTCGACCTCGCGACCGCGCGCAGCGCCAATGACTATATCACCCCGCGCACCCCGACGCGCAGCGAAGGCAATCTGTCGAACACGCAAAGCGTCGACGGGGTCGCGATGCTGATCCACACCGCCAAGATTTCGCGCGGCAATTCGGGCGGGCCGCTGGTCGACCAGTGCGGCCGTATCACCGGCATCAACACCGCGATCACCCGCGCCGACGACGGCGATTCGCCCTTTGCCTTCGCGATTTCGGCGCGCGAACTCACCCGCTTTCTGACCGACGCGAACCAGCAATATGCCAGCGTCGGCACCCCGTGCCTGTCGCTGGCCGAAGCCGATGCGCGCGACCGCGCCGCGATGGACGCCGAGGCGCGCGCCAGCGCCGAGGCCAATGCCGCAAAAGATGCCGCCGCGAAGCTCGACCGCGACCTGAAACAGGCGCGCGCCGAGGAAGAAGCGCTGGCGTCGCGCGAGAACCGCATCGCGCTCGCCGGGGTGTTGTTCGTGATCGGCGCGCTCGCCGCGGGCGCGGGGCTGCTCTTTTACAGCCAGAAAAATCTGCGGAACGCGAAGATCGCGGGCGGTGTGGGGGCGGCGCTGATGATCGGTGCCGCGATCCTGTTCGTCACCCGCCCCGACGCGCATGCCGAAGTCGCCGCCGACGGTGCCCCGGCGCCGACCGCATCCGAACCCAAGCTGGCCGAGGGCAATTTCCTCTGCACGATCCGCCCCGACCGCAGCCGCATCACCGTGTCGGCGACCACCGACGTGCCGGTGACGATCGGCGCCGCCGGCTGCGTCAACGATCGCACCCAATATACCAAGGGCGCCGACGACCGCTGGCAGCGCATCCTCGTCCCCAATGACGAGGCGACCGTCACTGTGGCGTCGATCGATGCGACGGGCCGCGATTACCGGGTCGAGCGCTATCTGCTCGACGCCGAAGCGATGACCAAGGCGCGCGAGACCCGCGCCGCGGTGACCCTGAAAAGCTGCACCGCCGACCCCGACGCGCTCGCGGGCCTGGCCGCGCAGCAGGACGCGATCCGCAGCGCGCTGCCCGCCAGCCCCAATGAGCGGCTGGTCTATCGCTGCCAGCCCGCCAGCGGCGCAGCAGCAGCGGGCAAATAGCAGGTCAGCGTATCTCGGCGACCCATTGCTTCAAAATCGCCTGCGCCGCCGCGCTATAGGCCAGTTCATGCCCCGCCCCCGCCACCAGCGCCACCGTCGCATCGGGCCGCGCGCGTCGCAGCCGCGCCAGGTTGGCGGGCCGCACCAGCGTGTCGGCGTCGCCGTGCATCAGAAACACCGGCGCCCGTACCCGCGCCAGCTTGCCCACATTGTCGAACCGGTCGCGCACCAGCCAGCGCGGAACGAAGGGCATCGCCTCGCCAACGACATCGGGCAGGCTGGAAAAACCCGACACCAGGATCAGCGCCGCGACATCGTGGCGCCGCGCCATTTCGGTCGCCGGCCCCGATCCGATCGAATTGCCGACGACGATGACGTCGCGCGCCGCAACACCCTGTGCCGCCAGCCAGCGCATCGCCGCGTCGCCATCGCGGTACAGCCCCGACTCGCCCGGCGATCCGGGGTTGCCACCATAGCCGCGGTATTCGACGAGCAGCAGCCCGTTGCCATTCGCCGCCGGGCCGCGCGTCGCCTCGATCGCGCCGAGCAGATTGTCGCCATTGCCGTGGAAGAACAGGACCGTGTGCTTGGCCGGTTGCTCAGCACGGTGGAAGGCAGAGAGGCGCAGCCCGTCGTCGGTCTGCGTCTGCACCAGCCGGAAACCCGGCGGCGGCGCCTGCGGATATTGAGCAGGCGCCGGAAAGATCAGCCGCCGCTGCTGGGTGTAGAGCAGCGCCGTCGCCGCCACGACGATAAGGAGGAGGAGCAAGCCAAGCTTGGCGAAGCTCACCCCCCGCACGCCTTGAACAGCATCAACGTGCGCTCTCTCGCCAGTTCGGCGCTCGGTTCGTGATAATCCTTGCGCCGGTCGCTGTTGAAACCATGGCCGGCCTCGTAAACGAATATCTGCGCGGTCGGATGCTCCTGCGCGATTAGCGCCTCGACGCCCTCCATCGGGATGCCGCCGTCGAAGCGGCCGAAATGGGCGATCGCGGCGCAGCGCGGCGCCTCGTCCTTGAACATTGTCGGCACCAGACTGCCATAATAAGCGCTGGCCGCGGCGACATCGGGGCTGATCTGCGCCGTCCGCCACGCGACCGAACCGCCGTAACAAAAGCCGGTGATGAACACTGGACCTTTCGCTTTCAACGCGTCGATGCACGTCTGGACATCCGTCAGGCTCTGCTCGAACGGGTGCAGCTCACGCGCCAGTTGCACCGCGCGGTCGAACTGCGGGCCCGAATAGTCGCTCTCGAACCCCGGATGCTCGCGATCGAACAGCGCGGGCGACAGCACCTCATAGCCGTCGGCGGCATATTCGTCGCACAGCTCGCGGATATGGTCGGTGACGCCGAAAATTTCCTGAATGAGGACAAGCCCGCCGCGCCGGTCACCCTCCGGCTGCGCGTGATAGACACTGATTCCGGCGCCATCGTCCATCGTCATCCGGATCATCTCGCCCATGCGCTTCCCCTCTTCCGTTCGGACTGAGCCTGTCGACGCCCCGTCCTTCTTTCCCGCGACCTTTGAAGCGCGACCTTTGAAGAAAGAACGGCCCTTCGACAAGCTCAGAGCCTGCCCCCACGAAGGCGGGGGGCGAACGGGTTTGGGAAGGTGGTCAGAAGACTCCCACCCCCGCCTTGCATTGCCGCAGAATCGTTGCTAGGCGCGCCGCGACTTCGCTGCGGGGGATATTTCCGAATATCCGCTGAAACCCGCGCGACCCATCCCCCACGGGATCGTAGCAAAGGACTTTCACGCGTGGAGAATTCCGGCGGCATTCAAGGCAACATCACGGCGGGCCTCGCGGGCCGCTATGCGGTCGCTTTGTTCGATCTGGCGCGCGAATCGAACGCGATCGACGCGGTAGCCAAAAGCCTGAGCGATCTGCGCGCAGGCCTGACCGAATCGGCCGACCTGTCGGCGCTGATCGCCAGCCCGGTCGTCGGGCGCACCGATGCCGCGAACGCGGTGGGCGCGGTCGCCCAGGCGATGAAGCTCGATTCGCTGACCGCCAAATTCCTTGGCGTGCTCGCCGAGAATCGCCGCCTCGCCGATCTGCCCAAGATGATCGATGCCTTCGACGCGATCGTCGCCGATCACCGCGGCGAAGTCACCGCCAAGGTCACCAGCGCGCATCCGCTCACCGCCGAGCAGCTCAAAGAGCTGACCGCGAACCTGAAATCCCGTGTCGGGCGCGACGTTTCCGTCGCGACGACCGTCGATCCCGCCATTCTCGGCGGCCTCGTCGTCCAGCTGGGCAGCCAGCTGATCGACGGCAGCATCCGTACCCGTCTCAATAGCTTCGCACAGGCGATGAAAGGCTAAACCATGGAAATCCGCGCCGCTGAAATCAGCAAGGTCATCAAGGACCAGATCGCCAATTTCGGCACCGACGCAACGGTCAGCGAAATCGGTCAGGTTCTGTCGGTCGGCGACGGCATCGCCCGCGTCCACGGCCTCGACAATGTCCAGGCCGGTGAAATGGTCGAATTCGCCAATGGCGTGCAGGGCATGGCGCTCAACCTCGAAGCCGACAACGTCGGCATCGTGATCTTCGGCAGCGACGCCGAGATCAAGGAAGGCGACACCGTCAAGCGCACCGGCACGATCGTCGACGTCCCCGTCGGCAAGGGCCTGCTCGGCCGCGTCGTCGATGGCCTCGGCAATCCGATCGACGGCAAGGGTCCGATCAAGGCCGACAAGCGCATGCGCGTCGAGGTCAAGGCGCCGGGCATCATCCCGCGCACCTCGGTGCACGAACCCGTCCAGACCGGCCTCAAGGCGCTCGACGCCCTCGTCCCCGTCGGCCGCGGCCAGCGCGAACTGATCATCGGCGACCGTCAGACCGGCAAGACCGCCGTCGCGATCGACACCTTCATCAACCAGAAGCAGGCGAACGCCGGCACCGACGAATCGAAGAAGCTCTATTGCATCTACGTCGCCGTCGGCCAGAAGCGCTCGACCGTCGCGCAGATCGTGCGCCAGCTCGAGGAAAATGGCGCGATGGAATATTCGATCGTCGTCGCCGCGACGGCGTCGGAGCCCGCTCCGCTGCAGTTCCTCGCACCCTACACCGGCTGCACGATGGGCGAATTCTTCCGCGACAACGGCATGCACGCCGTGATCGTCTATGACGATCTGTCGAAGCAGGCCGTCGCTTATCGCCAGATGTCGCTGCTGCTGCGCCGCCCGCCGGGCCGCGAAGCCTATCCCGGCGACGTTTTCTATCTGCACAGCCGCCTGCTCGAGCGCGCGGCAAAGATGAACAGCGACAATGGCTCGGGTTCGCTCACCGCGCTGCCGATCATCGAAACGCAGGCGGGCGACGTTTCGGCGTACATCCCGACCAACGTGATTTCGATCACCGACGGCCAGATCTTCCTCGAAACCAACCTGTTCAACGCCGGTATCCGTCCCGCGATCAACGTGGGTCTGTCGGTGTCGCGCGTCGGCTCGGCCGCGCAGACCAAGGCGATGAAGAAGGTGTCGGGCTCGATCAAGCTCGAGCTCGCGCAGTATCGCGAAATGGAAGCCTTTGCGCAGTTCGGTTCGGACCTCGACGCGTCGACGCAGAAGCTGCTCAACCGCGGCTCGCGCTTGACCCAGCTCTTGAAGCAGCCGCAGTTCCAGCCGATGCCGTTCGAAGAGCAGACCGCGTCGATCTTTGCCGGCACCAACGGCTATCTCGACAATGTCGCGACCACGGACGTCTCGCGCTACGAACAGGCGATGCTTGCCTATCTGCGCAGCGACCATGCCGATGTGCTGACCGCGATCCGCGACTCCAAGGATCTTGGAGACGACGCCAAAAAGGGTCTGGTCGCGGCGCTCGACGCCTTCGCCAAGATTTTCGCGTAACCCACCCACCTCGTCACCCCGGCGAAGGCCGGGGTCTCGACGGTGAGATCCCGGCCTTCGCCGGGATGACGACAAGAAGGTAAAAGACGGGACTTATGGCCAGTCTGAAGGAACTCAAAGGGCGCATCGTCTCGGTCAAATCGACCCAGAAGATCACCAAGGCCAAAAAAATGGTCTCGGCCGCCAAGCTGCGCAAGGCGCAGGCCGCGGCCGAAGCCGCGCGCCCCTATGCCGAACGGCTCGAAGGCGTCGTCGCCAGCCTGGCGTCCAAGGTCGGCGCGTCGGATTCGGCGCCGAAGCTGCTCGCCGGCACCGGCAAGAGCGACACGCACCTGCTCGTCGTGCTCAACAGCGACCGCGGGCTTGCCGGTGCGTTCAACTCGAACATCGTCAAAGCGGCGCGCGACAAGGCGCTCGAGCTGCAGGCCGCTGGCAAGAAGGTCGTCTTCTATCTGGTCGGCCGCAAGGGTCGCCCGGTGATCAACCGCCTGTTCCCCGGCCAGGTGATCGAAAATTACGAAACCACCGGCATCCGCGACATCGGTTTTGAACAGGCGCACGACATTTCGGCCAAGGTGATGGAGCTTTACGAAGCCGGCGCCTTTGACGTGGCGCATCTTTTCTATTCGAAATTCCGTTCGGCGCTGCTCCAGGTCGCGACCGGCCAGCAGCTGATCCCGGTTCCCGCTCCCACCGATGTTCCGGCATCGAGCGGTGCCGCGGTCGAATATGAGCCCGACGAAGAAGCGATCCTCGCCGACCTGTTGCCGCGCAACGTCACGATCCAGATCTTCAAGGGTCTGTTGGAAAACGCCGCGTCCGAACAGGGCGCGTCGATGACCGCGATGGACAATGCGACGCGCAACGCGGGCGACCTGATCAACAAGCTGACCATCGTTTACAACCGCACGCGTCAGGCGGCGATCACCACCGAACTTATTGAAATCATCGCTGGCGCCGAAGCGCTCTAAGCTATCCAAGCAAGGAAAAAACCAATGGCAACCGCACCCGCCCCTGAAAAGAAGGCTCCCGCCAAGAAGGCCGCCGCGCCCAAGGCTGCTGCGCCGAAGAAGGCCGCCGCTCCCAAGGCCGCCAGCACCGGCACCGCCACGGGCCGCATCGCCCAGGTCATCGGCGCCGTCGTCGACGTCCAGTTCACCGGCACCCTGCCCGCGATTCTGAATGCGCTCGAAACCGACAACAATGGCAACCGCCTGGTCCTCGAAGTCGCGCAGCATCTGGGTGAAAACACCGTCCGCACCATCGCGATGGACGCCACCGACGGCCTGACCCGCGGCCAGCCCGTCGTCGATACCGGCGCACAGATTTCGGTGCCGGTCGGCCCGCAGACGCTCGGCCGCATCCTCAACGTCATCGGCGAGCCGATCGACGAACGCGGCCCGGTGAACGCCGCCACCACCGCGCCGATCCACGCCAAGGCTCCCGAATTCGTCGACCAGTCGACCGAAACGAGCATCCTCGTCACCGGCATCAAGGTCATCGACCTGATCGCGCCCTACGCCAAGGGCGGCAAGATCGGCCTGTTCGGCGGCGCGGGCGTCGGCAAGACCGTGCTGATCCAGGAACTGATCAACAACATCGCCAAGGGCCATGGCGGTACGTCGGTGTTCGCGGGCGTCGGTGAACGCACCCGCGAAGGCAACGATCTCTACCACGAATTCCTCGACGCCGGGGTTATCGCCAAGGACAAGGACGGCAACCCGACCCCCGAGGGTTCGAAGGTTGCGCTGGTGTTCGGCCAGATGAACGAACCCCCGGGCGCCCGCGCCCGTGTCGCGCTGTCGGGCCTGACGATCGCCGAATATTTCCGCGACCAGGAAGGCCAGGACGTGCTCTTCTTCGTCGACAACATCTTCCGCTTCACGCAGGCGGGTTCGGAAGTGTCGGCGCTGCTCGGCCGTATTCCGTCAGCCGTGGGGTATCAGCCGACGCTGTCGACCGACATGGGCGCGCTGCAGGAACGCATCACCTCGACCAACAAGGGCTCGATCACCTCGGTGCAGGCTATTTACGTTCCCGCGGATGACTTGACCGACCCTGCCCCGGCCACCTCGTTCGCCCACTTGGACGCGACGACGACGCTGAACCGCGCGATTTCGGAACTCGGCATCTATCCGGCGGTCGATCCGCTCGATTCGACCAGCCGCGTGCTGACCGCCGCCATTGTCGGCCAGGAGCATTATGAGACCGCCCGCCGCGTTCAGGAAACGCTGCAGAAGTACAAGTCGCTGCAGGACATCATCGCGATTCTCGGCATGGACGAGCTGTCGGAAGAAGATAAGCTGGTCGTCGCGCGCGCGCGCAAAATCCAGCGCTTCCTGTCGCAGCCGTTCCACGTCGCCGAAGTCTTCACCAACATCCCCGGCAAGTTCGTGGCGATCGAAGATACGGTGAAGTCGTTCAAGGCGGTGGTCGACGGCGAATATGACCATCTTCCCGAAGCGGCCTTCTACATGGTCGGCGGCATCGACGAAGCGGTCGCCAAGGCCGCAAAGCTCGCCGAAGACGCGTAACAAACCTGTGCCCCTCCCTGTGCGGGAGGGGTTTGAGGAACCAAAATGGCTCTGAAGTTCGAACTCGTCACCCCGGCCCGCCTCGAGCGGTCGATCGAGGTTTACATGGTCACCGTCCCCGGCAGCGAAGGCGATTTTTCGGTGCTCGAAGGCCATGCGCCGTTCATGGCGACGCTGCGCAACGGCCCGCTGACAATCTATGCGACCGCGTCCGCCGCGCCCGAGGTGATCGAGGTCGAAGGCGGCTTTGCCGAGGTTAACGAGGCCGGCCTGACCGTGCTCGCCGAGCATATCGCCGCCTGATAATTTCGCCCGTCCACGGCGATCAATGCCCGCATCCCCACCGGATGCGGGCTTTTTTGTGTCCACGCGGCAATCGACCCTGCGCATTAGGACAATGTCAAAGTTTCCACTTTATTCACCGTGTCGGATGGGGGTGCGTCAGCCAATGGTGGCGATACTCCGGCAGACATGGAAGCAGGACAAAGCGAATGAGTGCATTCGGACGCCGACCCGGAACCGCTGGCCGCCCCGCCTTTGGCGTGGCGAAGCCGATGCAGGGTGGATCGGGTGTGCCCGGGGGCGCGCAATTCCCGGCGATCGAGACGCCGCCCGCGATCGAAATCCCCGTGATGCCATCGAACCTGTCGCCCGAAGAAGAGGCGATGGAGCGGCTCAACCAGCGCTCGACCGCCGAGGCGATGGAGCCTGAAAAGGCGCAAGGGTTCGAAGCCAGTGTCCACAAGATCAAGGAACAGGTGCTGCCGCGCCTGCTGGAACGCGTCGATCCCGAGGCCGCGGCGACGCTGTCGAAGGACGAGCTGACCGAGGAATTTCGCCCGATCATCCTCGAAGTGCTTGCCGAGCTGCGCATCACGCTCAATCGCCGCGAACAGTTCGCGCTCGAAAAGGTGCTCGTCGACGAGCTGCTCGGCTTCGGCCCGCTCGAAGAATTGCTCGCCGACCCCGACATTTCGGACATCATGGTCAATGGTCCGTACCAGACCTATATCGAGCGCAAGGGCCAGCTGGTCATCGCGCCGATCCAGTTCCGCGACGAACAGCATCTGTTCCAGATCGCGCAGCGCATCTGCAACCTCGTCGGCCGCCGCGTCGACCAGACCACGCCGCTCGCCGACGCCCGTCTGAAGGACGGCAGCCGCGTCAACGTGATCGTCCCGCCGCTCTCGCTTCGCGGCACCGCGATCTCGATTCGTAAATTCTCGGCCAAGCCGATCACGCTCGACATGCTCTGCCAATGGGGCGCGATGAGCCAGAAGATGTGCACCGCGCTGAAAATCGCGGGCGCCAGCCGCTTCAACATCGTCATCTCGGGCGGTACGGGTTCGGGTAAAACGACGATGCTCAATGCGCTGTCGAAGATGATCGACCCCGGCGAACGCGTGCTGACGATCGAGGACGCCGCCGAACTCCGCCTGCAACAGCCGCACTGGCTGCCGCTCGAAACGCGCCCCGCGAACCTCGAGGGCAATGGCGCAATCCATATGGGCGATCTCGTCAAGAACGCGCTGCGTATGCGTCCCGACCGCATCATCATGGGCGAAGTCCGCGGCGCCGAGTGTTTCGACCTCCTCGCCGCGATGAACACCGGTCACGACGGGTCGATGTGTACGCTGCACAGCAACTCACCCCGCGAATGCCTCGGCCGTATGGAGAATATGGTGCTGATGGGCGACATCAAGATTCCGAAGGAAGCGATCTCGAAACAGATCGCCGATTCGGTCGACCTGATCGTCCAGATCAAGCGTCTGCGCGACGGGTCGCGCCGCGTCACCAACGTCACCGAGGTGATCGGCATGGAAGGCGACGTCATCGTCACCCAGGAACTCTTCAAATTCGAATATCTCGACGAGGACAAGGACGGCAAGATCGTCGGCGAATATCGCGCGATGGGCCTGCGCCCCTATACGCTCGAAAAAGCCCGCCAATACGGCTTCGACCAGCCCTATCTCGAGGCTTGCCTCTGAGTCCGTCGCCCCCGCGAAGGCGGGGGCCGCTATCAGCCTTACGCTATCTCTCCAGCGGCCCCCGCCTTCGCGGGGGCGACGGCCAAATCAAGGCTTCAACGCCAGCGCCGCCGCCAATATCGCGACCGCCACGCCGATCAGCGCAATCCCCCGCCACGGCATGAATCCGACCGCATCGACGTCGCGCCGATGGCGGCGACGCCAGTCCGCGACCTCGGCGGCGACCGCGACCGCGGCGCCCGCGGCACTCACTATCAGCATCGACCCTTGCATTGACGCGCGCACCTTCGCAAACAGGGGGACGTCCCCCCAGAGAGAGGTTGCCCATATGCGTCCGCTATTGATTGTTGCAAGTGCCGCTTTAGCCATTGCCATCCCTGCCGCCGTATCGGCCGACCACCATGGCGGCGGCCATGCCGCCAAGCCCGGCGACGCAATCGCCGCCGCGGTCGCCGCGCCGACCCGCACCCCCGCCAATCTCGCTCGCGATCAATATCGCCACCCTGCCGAAACGCTCGCCTTCTTTGGCGTCAAGCCCGGCGACACCGTGGTCGAGCTGTGGCCCGGCGGCGGCTGGTACAGCGAAATCCTCGCCCCGTTGACCAAGTCCGGCGGCGGCACCCTGTATGTCGCGGCGCCATGGGAACGCGGGCTGAACCGGTTCAAGGAAAAGCAGGCCGCCGATGCCGCGACCTATGGCGCGGTCAAACTCGCCGAATTTCCCAGCGCGGGGGCCAATCCCAAAGTCCCCGACGGCAGCGCCGACGTCGTGCTGACCTTTCGCAACGTCCATAACTGGCGTTTCGATGGCGCCGACAACACCGCCAACGCGTTCAAGCAGATTTTTGCGATGCTCAAACCCGGCGGCACGCTGGGCGTGGTCGAACACCGGCTGAACGAGAGCGACGATGCCGCGAAGGAAGAAAAGTCGGGCTATATGAAGGAAAGCTCGATCATCGCCTTCGCCGAAGCCGCGGGCTTCAAGCTGGCCGAAAAGAGCGAGATCAACGCCAATCCCAAGGATACGAAGGACTATGAAAAGGGCGTCTGGACGCTGCCACCCAGCCTGCGCGAAGGCGAAGTGGACCGCGCCAAATATGTCGCGATCGGCGAATCGGATCGCATGACACTGAAGTTCGTAAAGCCCGCAAGCTGAAGCCTATCGAGTCCATCGACCCTGCGCTGCTGCTGAGTGCCTATGCGCAGGGTATTTTCCCGATGGCCGACGGGGCGGATGACCCGTCGGTCCATTGGGTCGAACCGCGGCTGCGCGCGATCCTGCCGCTGGGTGGCTTTCGCCTCTCGCACAGCCTGAAAAAGACGCTCGTCGCCGACCGCTTTCGTGTCACCACCGACGCCGCCTTTGCCGACATGGTCGCGCTGTGCGCCGAACCTGCGGGCGACCGGCTGACGACGTGGATCAACCCCGTGATCAAGGCGAGTTACGACCGCCTGTTCCAGATCGGCCATGCGCACAGCGTCGAATGCTGGCTGGACGACCGGCTCGTCGGCGGGCTTTACGGCGTGTCGCTCGGGCGCGCCTTTTTCGGCGAATCGATGGTCAGCCGCGCGCGCGATGCGTCCAAGGTCGCACTGGCGCACCTCGTCGCGCGGCTCATCGCGGGCGGCTGGAAATTGCTCGATTGCCAGTTCATCACCCCGCACCTTGCCAGCCTGGGCGCGATCGAAATCCGCCAGGCCGACTATCTGGCGCGGCTTTATTCGGTGTTGGCGGGCGGCGACGCAGACGGCGTCTTGGGCGCCGGAGCGGTCGGCGCAGGCGCCGCGGGCGTATCGCCGCCCTCGCCGCCGTTCGTCGCGGGCGACTGGGGCGCACTCGACGCCTTGGGCGCTGCCGCCGCGCCCGATTTCGGTGCCGCGGGCGCGACCGGCTCGCCGCCGGGATATGTCATCGCACAGCTTTTGACGAACACGTCATAGATCGGGTGCTGGATGATGTTGCGGTCGGGGCGTTCGCGGAAAATCCAGCCAGAAAAGATGCGGCGCCATTTGTCGTCGCGCTGATCCTGTACCGTCAGCTGGACGAAAGCCCCGGTTTCGGGCGGATCTTCCCACGGCGCGGTCTGTTCGCACGCGCGCAGCCGGATGATCGCGCGGCCGACCCGCGCGACTTCGCCGGGCTTCATCTCGAGCTCGCGGACCAGCCCGTTGCGTTTGTTGAGCAGGCCGACGACGGCGACGCGCTCGGCCATCGGGGTCGCCCCGGCGATGCCGCCGACTTCCTGCGGCACGCGTTCGGATTTGGCGATCGTCGGCACCGTCGCGCTGCCATTGCCCTGCGACGGCGCCCGGTCGCAGGCGGCGAGCGCGCTCGCCGCCAGCAGCGCGATCAGCGCGGTCGTCGTCGGCCGTGACATTATTCGCCGGGCCGCCAGGCCTCGTAATCGCCGGTCGCCGCGGCGCGCTGGCCACCGCGTTCGAGCGCCCCGGCCGGGCGATAGGCGCCGGTGCTGCCGGTCAGGTTCGCGCTCGGCGCCTGTTCCCACGCGCGCGGCGCGGGCAGGATGTCGGTGGGCAATTCGTCGAAGGTGCGGTGCAGCCAGCCGTGCCATTCGGGCGGCACCCGGCTCGCATCGTTCGATCCCTTGTAGATCACCCAGCGGCGGTCGCCCTTGCGCGCGCGATGATAGGTGTTGCCGAGGCTGTCCTCGCCGACCTTTTCGCCGGTTTTCCAGCTGTTCAGCAGCGTGCCGACGGTCGCGCCGTCCCACCAGGTGAAAATCTTGCCAAGGATGCTCATGGCGAGGCGTTTACAGGCAAGGCTATGCGGTCTGCAACCCGCAAACCGTGCGCCGTAACGCTATTTCCCGTCTTTCCACGTCACCTTCGCCGTCTCGTCGATGCCAAGCTTCGCCGCGGTGCCGCCCGCGAGTTCGAGTACCGCGCTGACCTCGCCGCCGCTGACGACGGGTTCGAGCGATTCGGGGATGGTGTTTTCGGCGATCCGATCGATGCTGCCGTCGGCGCGGATGAAGAACATGTCGAGCGGGATCAGCGTGTCCTTCATCCAGAAGCTGCCGATCCGCGGCTTTTCGAACGGAAAGAGCATCCCGCCGTCGGCGGGCAGGCTGGTGCGGAACATCAGCCCCTTGTCCTGCTCGGCGTCGGTGCGTGCGACCTCGACGTTGAAGCGGTGCGTGCGATCCGCGGCGGTGATCGTCACCGGGATCGTTGGGGCGCTTTCGGCGTCGCTGGCATCGCGGCTGCACCCCGCGATCGGCACGGCCAGCGACAATGCAAGAGCGGTCAAAATAGCGCGCATCGGAGATCCTTATCCCGGCAAAGTCGGCTAGCCCTAATCGAGCCCCGCTTCGTCGTCCAGCGCCGCCAGCGCCGCTTCGTCCCCGGGCGCGATCGCGAGGATGCGCCGCGTCAGCGTCATCGCGTGCCCGGCGCGCAAAAACGCCGCGACCTGCCGCTCGCGCAGCTTGGGATCGGCAAGGGCTGCCGCGCCGAACGGCCCGAACCGCCGCCGCCGCGCAAAACCGAGCGCCGCCGCGAGCGCCGCGCCTTCGGCGGTCTCGATCGCCTCGCCGCTGTCCGCAGGCGCGATGCCGTCGACATAGAGCTGCGCCTTCACCCGCCGCACCCCCAGCCCGCGCCGCGTCATCGCCCCCGCGCGCATGACGGCATATTGGCGATCATCGAGGAACCGCAAACGCTCCATCCGGTCGGCCACCGCCTCGCACGCCGCCATGGCGTCGATGTCGTCTATCCAGTCGGATTCGCGGACTTTTCTGGCGAGGTAGCGCGTCAACTTGGCGCGGCTCGTCGCGAATCGCGCAACATACGCCAGCGCCAGCTCGTCGAGTTTGGCTGCGCCGAGAGGCTTTCTGGAACGGTCGGATGGAGCGCGGCGGTTGGCCATATGCCATGTTTGTGCCACAGTCGGGCCTGATTGAGAACGATCAACACCGCCATATCGGGCGATAAAGCCCGGAAATGGGCGATTGTTCTAACAACACAGGGCTCGCGCACGGAAACCATGGCTCAGAAAGATGACATGCTTGTTGCCGCGCGGCCCTTATCGCGGGATGTCGCACCCCCTATGACCGATCAAAACGCTATTCCGGCGGACGCGCTCCAGCCGACGCCGACGCTGTGCGCCCAGCCGCGCCGCTTTTCCGACTTTGCCACCGTCGGCGAAGCGCTCGACTATGCGGCGGCGGGCAGCCGCGGGCTCAATTTCCACGACCCGCGCGGCAAGCTGATCCGCCCCTATCCGTATCGCGAGCTGAAGGACGACGCCGTCCTCACCGCGTACCGGCTGATCGCGGCAGGGGTAAAGCCCGGCGACCGCATCGCGCTGATCGCCGAGACCGGCGCCGAATTCGCCGCGCTGTTCTTTGGCACCATCTATGCCGGCGCGTGGCCGGTGCCGCTGCCGCTGCCGACCAGCTTCGGCGGCCGCGACAGCTATGTCGGCCAACTCGTCGTCCAGCTCACCAGCTGCGACCCGACGATGCTGTTCTTCCCCCCCGAAATCGCCGCGATGGCGGTCGAGGCCGCCGAATCGCGCGATGTCCTGCCGGTCGACTGGAGCGAATTTGCCGCCAAGCCCGCCCCGGTCACCGACCTGCCAGCGCAGCAGTCGGACGAGACCTGCTATCTTCAGTACAGCAGCGGTTCGACACGCTTTCCGCACGGCGTCGCGGTGACCCACGCGGCGCTGCTCAACAACCTCGCGGCGCATAGCCACGGTATGGAAGTGCGCGACAGCGACCGCTGCGTCTCGTGGCTGCCCTGGTACCATGACATGGGGCTCGTGGGCTGCCTGCTGTCGCCAGTCGCCAACCAGGTGTCGGTCGATTATCTGAAGACCGAAGATTTCGCGCGCCGCCCGCTCGCCTGGCTCGACCTGATCAGCCGCAACGAGGGAACGACGCTCA
Organism: Sphingopyxis sp.; assembly: GCF_051861155.1. Taxonomy (GTDB): domain Bacteria; phylum Pseudomonadota; class Alphaproteobacteria; order Sphingomonadales; family Sphingomonadaceae; genus Sphingopyxis. The sequence goes on from NZ_JBHYDE010000001.1 coordinate 162,792, forward strand.
GCTATTCGCCGACCTTTGGTTACGACATCTGCGCGCGCCGCGTGTCGAGCCAGACGCATGTCGCCGACCGCTTCGATCTGTCGCGCTGGCGCGTCGCGGGTAATGGCGCCGACATGATCCGGCCCGACGTGATGCAGAGCTTTGTCGATGCCTTTGCCGACGCCGGGTTCAGCGCCAGCGCCTTCCTGCCGAGCTATGGCCTGGCCGAAGCGACATTGGCGGTCAGCATCATGCCGCCGGGCGAAGGGATCGTCGTCGAACTGGTCGAAGAAACCGAATTGTCGGGGGCCGCGGGCGATGCCGGACGTCCGACGCGCTATCGCGCCATCGTCAACTGCGGCCGCGCCGCGCGCGACATGGTGATCGAGGTCCGCGACGAACTGGGCGGCGTGCTGCCCGACCAGACGGTCGGCAAGGTTTGGTGCAGCGGCCCGTCGCTGATGACCGGCTATTATCGCGACCCCGAATCGACCGCCGCCTGCCTGGTCGACGGCTGGCTCGACACCGGTGATATGGGATATTTGTCAGACGGTTACATCTATATCGTCGGCCGCGCCAAGGACATGATCATCATCAACGGCAAGAATCACTGGCCGCAGGACATCGAATGGGCGGTCGAACAATTGCCGGGCTTCAAATCGGGCGACATCGCGGCGTTCGCGATCACCGCGCCGGGGGGTGAGGAAACCCCTGCGGTGCTGGTGCAGTGCCGCACCAGCGACGATGCCGAACGGCTGGCGCTGCGCGAGACGATTCGCGACCGCGTCCGCGCGATCACCGGCATGAATTGCCTGATCGAGCTGATCCCGCCGCGCACCCTGCCGCGCACCAGTTCGGGCAAGCTCAGCCGCTCGAAAGCGCGCGCCCAATATCTGGCCGGGGAAATCCAGCCCTTTGCGATGGCTGCTTAGCGCCAGAACCCAGCCAACCCGCTGACCTTACCCGAAATTTTTTGTCCCATCGCCGGACAAAAAAGCGTTGGCAAGGGGGTCGCTGGTTACCTTCGGGTAACCCCCGCGCGCTAAACAGGGCGGGTGAAGAGCCCGTTGGACCAGATAGCTGCCGAAGATATTCCTGCGCGGACCCTGTTGGGGCTGGGACCGCGCGATGCGGACATCGGCAACCTCCGCCAGCTCCAGCTCGCGCCGCTCCGCGGCCGCGGTTCGCTGCGCCTGTTCATGGGCATCGGCATGGCGCTGGTCGCCGCCTTCACCATGGTTCTCAGCGTCCCTTTGCCGCTCGCCGGCGGCTGGCTCGGGTGCAGCCTGTTGTTCAGCCTGTGGTCGTACAGCAAATTTCGCAGCCTGCCGCTGGGCGACCCCAAATTGTCGGGGATCGCCGAATATCGGCTGTGCAACCGCCACGGATTTTATTCGGCGCTGCTGTGGGGCGCTCCCTTCTGGCTGCACGGGCTGGCCCCGCCGCTCGACCATGTCCTGTCGATGTGGACGATCGCCGTGCTGATGATGGTCACGCTGGCGATCGTCGCGCACAGCGTCCCGATGGCGTGCATCCTGTTCATCGCGCCGGTCACGCTGTCGGCGGCGGCGGCGCTGGTCCGCGCCGGGGCACCGCAGCTCGCCGCGGTCGCGCTGGTCGCCGGACTGCTGCTCTGCAGTTTCTGTATCCGCTTCGCGCAAAGCCACATCCGCTATCGCCGCGCCGAAGAAACGCTGCACGAAAAGACCGAAACGGTCAGCCTGCTGCTGCGCGAATTTGAAGAAACCTCGGCCGACTGGCTGTGGCAGACCGACAACAGCCGCCGCCTTATCCACGTCTCGCCGCGCCTCGCCTATGCGCTGGGCGCCACCGCCGATGCGCTCGAAGGCGTGCCGCTGTTGCAGGCGCTGTCGGGCGATGCCTGGGAAACCGGGCTGTTTCCCAAAAGCCTGCACGAAATGGCCGAACGGATGAAGCGGCGCGAAAGCTTTTCGAACCTGATCGTGCCGGTCACGATCGGCGGTGCGCCGCGCTGGTGGGAATTGTCGGCGTCGCCGCGCCTCGACGAGGCGGGCAAGTTCCTGGGTTTCCGCGGCGTCGGTTCGGACGTCACCGAACAGCGCGCGACCGCCGAACAGATCGCCAAGATGGCGCGCTTCGACAATCTGACCGGCCTGCCCAACCGCCTCAGCCTCAATGAAGATCTGGCCCGCGCGCTGGCGCAGGCGATCGATGCCAAATCGCGCTGCGCCATGCTGATGATCGACCTCGACCGGTTCAAGGCGGTCAATGATACGCTGGGCCATCCGGTCGGCGACAAGCTGCTCGCGCAGGTCGCGGCGCGGCTGAAGGGGTTGATGGAACGCGGGATGACCTGCGGGCGACTGGGCGGCGACGAATTTGCCGTCGTGCTGCACAATGTGCCGTCGGCCGACGCTGCCGAGGAGCTGGCACAGCGCCTGATCACCACGATCAGCCGACCCTATGTGGTCGACAATCACCAGTTGTTCGTCGGCGCCAGCATCGGCTTCGCAATCGGGCCGCAGGACGGCGCGACGGTCGAAACGCTGACCCGCAACGCCGACCTGGCACTCTACAAATCCAAGGATCGCGGCGGCAATGTCGTCGCCGGCTATGTCGCATCGCTGCACGCACAGGCCGAGGAGCGGCGGGTGATGGAACAGGAATTGCGCGGCGCGCTCGAACGCCGCGAATTTGAACTTTATTACCAGCCGGTGGTGACCGCCGCCGACGGCACGCTCAACGGCTTTGAAGCGCTGATCCGCTGGAACAACCAAAAGCTTGGCAATGTGTCGCCGGGGCGCTTCATCCCGCTGGCCGAAGACGCCCGTCTGATCTCCCCGATCGGCGAATGGGTGCTGCGCACTGCGTGCCACGAGGCGATGAAATGGCCGTCGAACCTGAAGGTCGCGATCAACGTGTCGGCCGACCAGCTCACCGACCCCAGCTTTGCTTCGGTGGTCGTCTCGGCGCTGGCGCAGAGCGGGCTGCCGCCGCAGCGGCTCGAGATCGAAGTCACCGAAAGCGTGTTCCTGCGCGACGGCGGCGGCGCGGCGCAGTTGCTCGACCAGCTGATCGGGCTGGGCATCCGCCTGTCGCTCGACGATTTCGGCACCGGCTATTCGTCGCTCGGCTATCTGCGCAAGACGCAATTTTCGACGATCAAGGTCGACCGCAGCTTCGTCGTCGGGGCCGCCAAGGGCAGCATCGAATCGATCGCGATCATCCGCGCCGTCGTCGCGCTCGCCGACAGCCTGGGCATGTCGACGACCGCCGAGGGCGCCGAAACCGAGCTGGAGGTCGAAACGCTGCGCACGATGGGGTGCAGCAATATCCAAGGCTATTATTACGGTCGCCCGATGCCCGCGACCGACGTGCTGGCGCTGTTCCGGCCGGCCGAATCAGCGACCAGCGCCGCCGCCTGACGGCGACAAAGCGAACCCGTCGCACGACGAATTGACGGGCTTAACAAAAGGTTCCGCCGCTCACCGCAACCCCGGCGCAATTCATCGCGCGGCGGGTGGTGGCGGGCGCAAAGCATGGCAAGGACGCTGCAACGCTTGAACACAAGCCTTGGGGGTCGCATTTCATGCTCTATCGTCGCTTTCTGGCTGCCGCCATCGCGTCCGTGCTGACGCTGACCGGCCTGCTCGTCAGCACCCCCGCCGCGGCACAGGGCTATCTGCAATGCGTCCCCTTTGCCCGCGCCGAATCGGGCGTCGACATCCGCGGCAATGCCAAGACCTGGTGGGCGCAAGCCGCCAGTGACTATGCCCGCGGCGACGAACCGCGCGAGGGCGCGGTGATGGCGTTCGCCGGGACGCGCGGCATGCCGATGGGCCATGTTGCGGTGGTCAAGAAAATCGTCAGCGATCGCGAAATCCGCATCGACCACGCCAACTGGTCGCCGATCAACGGTCGCCGCGGCCAGATCGAACGCAACGTCCGCGTCGTCGACGTCAGCGACGCCGGTGACTGGAGCATGGTCCGCGTGTGGTACGCGCCGATCGGCGACCTTGGCCTGCGCGCCAACCCGGTGCAGGGTTTCATCTATGCCGGCGGCGCCCCCAACAAGGCACCCAGCTTCAAGGCGCCGGTGTGGGCGGAAAACAACTGGAAACCCGGCAACGGCCTCGAAGTCGTGGTTGCCTCGCTCGGCCAGTAAAGGCCGAACAAGCTTCTCAAACTGGCGTCATTGCGAGCGCAGCGAAGCAATCTCCAGCTGTCGACCTTATGCCTGGCCGATAGCTGGAGATTGCTTCGTCACTTCGTTCCTCGCAATGACGCAGCGATTTACGCTGCGTCGCCCTGGTCGCCCTCGCCCGCATCCTTGGCCGCGTCACCCTCACCGGCGGCGGCCGTATCTTCGAACCACGCTTCGACCTCGCCCGACAGCTTGATCGTCATCGGCTGGCCGAACCGGTCCTTCGACTTGCCCGCGGCGACGCGGATCCAGCCTTCCGAAATCGAATATTCCTCAACGTCGGTGCGCTCCTTGCCCTTGAAGCGGATGCCGATGCCACGCTGGAGCACCTCCATGTCGAAATGGGGCGAGCGCGGGTTGGTCGACATATGGTCGGGCGGGGTATCGGTCATGAACATATTTCCCAAAAAATGATGGCGCGGCCCTAGCGGGACCGCGCCATCATCGTCAACGGAAAGGCGTACCCTTTGCTTCCGTTCACCCGGAAACAGGGCCCTGCCTGTCCGCTCCCCCTCTTCGCAAAAGCTAGAACCCCGCCTTCAGCGTCACGAAAAACTGCTGCGGCGCGCCCGCGAGCAGCGTCTGGTTGTCGCCGCGGTTGGCGAAACCGTTGGTGCCGATCGTCGAGACATATTCCTTGTCGAACAAGTTGGTCGCATTGGCCTGCACCGAAATGCGATCGTTCAGCCGGAAACCGATGCTGGCATCGACGATCACGAAGCCGCCGACCTCGGCATCATTTTCGAACGAATAAAAACGCTTGCCGGTGTAGTTGGCGCCAACCCGTGCGAAAAAGCTGCCATTGTCCCAGGTGATTTCGCCCTTGGCGAGATGCTTGGGCGAATTGACCACGGTCTTGCCCGCGGTCGCCGCGACGACAACCCCTGCCGCATTGACCACATCGTCCTGATATTCGGAGTCGTTATAGGCGTAGGAGGCGAACAGCGACAATTCGGGGGTGACCCGGAACGTCCCCGCCGCCTCGACACCCCATGAACGCACATCGCCGACATTCTGCAGGATCGCCGGATTGCCCTGAATCCCCGACCCGTTGGCAAAGGCGATGATGCGATCCTTGAAATCGACATAATAGCCCGCGATCACCCCCTGAAAGCGCGATGATTTGGTGCGGAAGCCGAGTTCGTAGGTGGTCGAGGTTTCGGGCTTCAGGTTGAGCGCGTTGAACCCCGCCTGCGTCGTCGCGAACGGCCCGCCGGTTGCCGAGCTTTCGAACGCGCGCATATTTTCGGTGTAGCTGGCGAACAGCTCATTATCGTCGTTCAGGCGGAACAGCAGGCCCGCCTGCGGCAGGAACCAGTCCTTCGCCTCGGTGCGCCCCGCCGCGAGGTTGCCGCGGACGATCGGGGTCGCCAGGTTGGTGACGCGCAGCCCCTTCCACCCGGCGTTGATCTGAACCTGTCCCAGGTCGAGCGTGTCCTGGACATGATATTGCAGCGTCTGGGTGTTGAAATCGAAATTCCACTGGGTTGCCAGCGGGTTTTTGGGGAATTTCAGGCTGCCGCGGCTCGGCGCCCCGACGGTGTCGGCGAGGCCATAGAAACGGCGCGCCTGATTGAAGTCATTATCCTCATACCACATGCCGATTTCGAACTGGTTGTCGCCCAGCGTGAACAGGCTGCTCGCGACGATGCCATAACGTTCGATGTCATATTCGGTGGTGCGGATCGTCATCGGCGCGCCGCCGGGGGTGACGACATAGGGGGTGAACCACAGCCCGCGCCCCTTGTTGCCATGATAATAGCCCATCGCGTTCAGCGTCCAATATTCGTTTAGCGGCGCTTCGACGCCAACCCCCGCGAGCCAGTCCTTGCGCAGCCCCGAGGCGTCGTAATAGGCGTCGTCGACCGTCGCGACCGGCGCCGGAAACGCCTCGCCGACCCCGGCATAAGGCGCCGTGAACACCGCGCCCAGCGGCAGCGAGCCATTGGCGACGCCGGTGTTGAACGCCGCGCGCGCCACCTGGTTCTGATAGACTTTGGCGACGCGAACCGCGGTGTCCCAATCCTTGGCAAAATTGTCCCACTGGTAGCCGAGCCGGTTGATCATCCCGGCGCTCAGGTCCTGATAGTCGTTTTCGGCGCGGTCCGAATAATTGACGAAGCCAAAGAATTGCCCGTCGCCGACCGGCTGGACGATCCGCGCGTTGACCTGATGCTGGCGCTGGACGCCGTCGCCCTTCCACTTGTCGGCATCCTGCCAGGCATAGCTCAGCGACAGGCGCGGGCCGTTCGCGCCGATCGCGCCGCTGTCGATCCGCACGAACGCGCGCTTGGTGTCTTCGCTGCCATAGGTGCCCGACGCCTCGACCCCGAACGCCTCGGCGGGTTCGCGTGCGAAAAATTCGATCGTGCCGCCAAGGTTGCTCGACGACGCGGCGCCCAGCGAACCCGCACCCTGCGCGACTTCGACCCGGCCGACATTTTCGCTGATGATCGCGCGGCTGATGTGCAGGCCGTTGTGGTTGCCATAGCTCATGTCGCCCAGCGGCACGCCGTCGAGCGTGAAGCCCAGCTGCTGCTGCGCGAAACCGCGGATCGAGATGCGCGACGACCATTCATAGGCGCCGAACGGATCGGCGGCCTGGAAATTCACGCCGGGCAGCTTGTCGATGGCTTTCAGCGGGCTGATCCCCGCCACTTCGAGCGCGATGTCGGCGGCGGCGATTTCCTGCACCTGCCGCGCCTGCCCCTGGCCGAGCACGACGATTTCCGCGACATCGCCGCCTTCGGCGGCGGCATCGGCGGCGTTTTCCGCCGCAAACGCCGGCGTCGCGGTCAGCGCCACGATCAAAGCGGGCCCAGCCCGCAGGCGGCTCCTGAACTTGTTGGTCATCGCATATTCCCCCTATCCCGCCGCCGAAATGGCGCGGTGGTCGCGGGGGCTTTAGGGAGGCGATATTGCTGCGCTGCGGCGAAGGCGTGACGCAGCGATGACGATAAAAAGAAGCTTCGGCGTCACGCCAGGTCGAGCTGCTCGGCGGCGGGATACAGATCGCAATTTTCGCGCTCGATCCGCATCCCCAGCACATGCATCACGGCCTCGGTCTCGCGGCAGAACCCCGGCCAATCCTCGGCGATCCGCTCGCCGGTCCATTTCGCGTCATAGGTCGCAAAATCCTGCGCGATATGCCCCATCTCGCGGACGAATTCGCCCGCCATCGCGACGACCTCCGGATTGCCGCTCGCTTTCAGCCGCGGATAAAGAACCCAGTCCTCGCATTTCAGGTGACGCAGCAGCGTGTCGCGCAGCATCCCGCGCACCGACGCGAGCTCGGTCGGGCGCGGCGGCTCGGGGTTGCGAACCAGATCCAGCAAAAGCTGCGACAGCGTCGCCAGCGCCGCATGTTCGGCGCGCAACCGTCGCATTTCGGGACCGATGGGCATCACACGCCTCTCTAAACTTGGTCCCTTCACCCCGCCATATGGGGCCGACATGAAAAGACGGTAAACGCGCATTATCCTTTATCGGCGCGAGCCGCACGCCGCCGCGGCGGCTTAGGCCATATCGATGCCGTCGCGGCCCGTGCGACCGACAAGCCTCCCTGCGGCAAAGCCATGCGGAGGATCACTCCGCACCCCGCGCCGCCTTCGCCTTGCGCGCCAGCCGCCACGAAGGCGGTTTGCGCACCGCCGCGATCCCGTCATCCACGGGCGCCGTCAGCGGCACCACCGGCACCGACCGCCCCTCGGCCTCGGCCGCCGCGATCCATTCGCGGTACACCTCGGGAACATCCGCCCCCGCCACCACCCAGCTCGCCTCGCCGCCGATGCGCGCCGCCGCATCATCACCGACGTCGGCATCGACCAGCCCCGGATGCATTTGCAGCGGCCCGCAATAGGGCGAGCCATGCGCCTCCAGCTGGACCAGCGGCACCGCGGGATCGTCGATCTGCATCGCCACCGCGTCCACATCGTCCTCGTTGATCGCCGCATCCATCGCGCGCTGCCGCGCCGCCAGCGCCAGCAGCGCCGCACCGATCTCGGCCTCCGCCTGCGCGTCGAGCGCCGCCCCCTCAAACCCCTCGATCAGCTGCGCGGCGGCGTCCTGTTGTCCGTGCGTGTCGAGCGAAGTCGAGACACCCCCATGGATCACCGTCCGCACCGTCGTCGTCGAAGCCTCGGCCACCGCCCCGGCGGCCCCACCCTCAATTCCGTTCGTGACACACGCCCCTGATCCGCTCGTGTCGAGCGCAGCCTGTCCCGAGCCTGTCGAGGCGGTCGAGACACCCCGCGCCCCAACACCACCCCCCGAACCGCCGCTCACCGCCCCCGCCGTCGCCCGCGTCGAAAAATAGTTGATCGTCGTGCGCTTGCCCCCCGCATCCTGCCCATAATGGCGCAGGCAGAACATCAGCAGCGCATCATTGTGGCGCCGACGAAAGCCGATCAACTTGCCCGCCACGAACACCGGCACCAGATAGCCGTCGATCGCGCGCTCGAACGCAATATCCTTCAGCCGCGCGACCCCGAAGTCGAGCGCCGCCTCCCACGCCCGCCGAAAGCTCTCCGCACCCGGCGCGCGCCGCAATGTATAGCAATTCGCCTGCGCCATATTGACTTGTCCCGCGGCGCGGCTGACCGACCCGGTATCGGCCAGCGCCGATATGAACGCCTTCTGCCGCTCGGGCGTCCACCCGTCGTGCCGGTACTTGCGCGGCACCGGCGTAAAGTCAGGCAGCGGCGGCCGCGCCTCCTTCGCGATCGGGGTGCGGTTCTGCATGATGTGTCCTCCTGTTGGCCAAACCGAACAGGATATGACGCAGCGGAGGAATGTAGGAAAGAGGTTTGTTTACATTTTGTTCTTGCGCTCTGGGACTCTTCCTGGCATTTTGCCAAAAATCGACCCAGAGGAGTGAAACATGATCGAAAACTTGTCTTTCCATGAGTTTCGGCAGCGCCTCGGCATGTCGGTCGATGAGGTGGCACAGGAACTGGAATGCGACATTAGCACCGTCTATCGCTGGGATCGGGGAGAAACGGCCCCAAAGGCGCATATCTATCGCTCGTTGGAAATGATCGACAGTCTCAAGCCTAAACCGGTTCAAGAAGCTCCGGCCGGTGATCTTTCCTTTCGTTTTATTGATCTTTTCGCCGGAATTGGCGGGCTAAGGATCGGATTTCAGGGCATTGGCGGCCACTGCGTTTTCACTTCCGAATGGGACAAGAATGCGCAGGAAACATATCGAAAAAATTTCAGAGACAATCATGAATTGCACGGCGATGTTCGGCAGTTCTCAGAAAATCCGGACCTGATCCCCGAGCATGACCTTTTGCTCGCCGGTTTCCCTTGCCAGCCTTTTTCCATTGCGGGAGTATCGAAGAAGAATGCGCTTGGCCGCCCTCACGGCTTTCTGTGCGATACGCAAGGAACTCTATTTTATGATACCGCCGAGATCATCAAGCATCACAGACCCAAGGCATTTGTGCTGGAGAATGTGAAAAATCTGGAAAGTCACGACGGCGGCAAGACATTCCGGACGATCATGAATGTGCTGGAAAACGAGCTGAAATATCATGTGCAGAAGCGCGTAATCAGTTCGGCACCTTGGGTCCCGCAAAAAAGAGAGCGCATCTTCATTGTAGGCTTCAGAGAGAAGACTGATTTCGATCTGCTAGGCTTGGAACTCCCCGACGCCGCCGACGGACCGAAGCTCGGCAGCATTCTGGATCGCCACGAAGATGTTGACCCGAAATATACGCTGACGCCCCGACTCTGGGAATATCTCCAGAAATATAAGGAGAAGCATAATTCAAAGGGCAATGGCTTCGGATATAGCCTTTTCGGTCCAAACGATGTCACTCGCACCTTGTCGGCGCGCTATTACAAGGACGGCTCAGAAATCCTTGTGGATCAGCCTGGAGAACGTCCTCGTCGACTGACGCCGACGGAATGTGCCCGGTTGATGGGCTTTGAGCGCGGCGAACGAACATGGAAAATTGGTGTGTCTGATACTCAGGCATATCGCCAGTTCGGAAATGCGGTCGTTGTTCCGGTGGTGGAGTTCTTGGCCAATGCCATGAAGCCGTATCTCGCCGCGGCGCTGTCCAACCGCAGAGAGGTGCCGGAAGAAGTTCCCGAGGCCGATTTTCAGCCGGATCGTGCGATGGCGGAAGCCAATGGCTGACATGGTTCCTCCGGAAGTGCGTAGCCGTATGATGGCCGGCATCCGGGGCAAGGATACCAAGCCTGAAATGATCATCCGAAAGGGACTTCATCGCTTGGGTCTTCGCTTTCTTGTCCACGATAAGCGATTGCCGGGGAAACCGGATTTGGTTTTCCCGAAATGGCGGGCAGCGATATTCGTGAATGGCTGCTTCTGGCACGGCCACGACTGTCGTCTTTTCAAATTGCCTTCAACGAGGACCGAGTTCTGGCGGAACAAAATCGCTACGAACAAAGAACGTGATGCAAACGCGCTACGAAAACTTGACGAAGCCGGGTGGCGCGTACTGTCCGTCTGGGAATGCGAAATCAAAGGCCGCTCGGCGGAAGAAAATGAATCCGTTTTGCAGCGCTGCAAGAACTGGTTGACCTCCAAGGCGGTTCCGGCGCACGAATAGTACAATGGAACGGGGGCACCTTTCAGAATATTTTTCCGGCATTGCCGTCAAGCGACTAAGCGCCGTTGAAACGCGACCTGCAACGTCGAACCAGCACGAGTTTAATGCATCTACAGAGCTGAAAAAACTGCTCGGCGAAGATGATCTGAAAGATATCTCCACCAAGTTTATCTGGATCGGGCACGAGCAGGAAGCGGTCGAAGCCGAGGGTTTTGTAACTTGGTATGACGCCCGTCGGAAACATCCGACCCGATCGGAACACCGTCTCTATTACTCCACCAATGATGTGACGGCGATGATGGACGAAGGCGACGCGTTCTTCCTCGCAAAACGCAAGGCAGAGGGCTGCCTGGTGATCATAACGCCGAGCGACAGCACAATGTACAACCAGTTGCTTTGGTTGTTCGGCGTTGATGTTCAGTCCGAATTTCAGTTCAGCTATCAGTCGGTCGGCGGAAATTCCGATGCGGCGCTCGATTTCGTAGCGCGCTTCATTCTCGAAGCTCTGGATATTGACCCGGAGGAGCCGGAAGGTCCCGATCTGGACCGGCTGATAGCCCCCTTTGGCCTTTTGATGCCCAAGGCACGGACGCTCTCCGATCTCGCCCGCTCATCCCTCGCATTGCCATTCATCCAGGATGCGCCCGACTTGGCGCTCATGAAATGGATGGAAAGGGAGGACCAACTGTTCCGGCGCCTCGAGCGCAAGATTGTAGCTGAACGGCTGCGCACCGGCTTCCAGAACAGCGATGGAGAGGATGTTGAAGGCTTCATTGCTTTTTCGCTGAGCGTACAGAATCGCCGCAAATCCCGCGCAGGTTTGGCACTGGAAAGCCACATTGAGGCGCTGTTGACCGCCTTTGGAATCAGTTATTCACGCGGCGCCGTTACCGAAAACGGGAACAAACCCGATTTCCTGTTTCCTGGCGCGACTCAATATGCCGATCCCGCTTTCGATGTTAATCGCCTTACCATGTTGGGAGCCAAATCGACGCTCAAGGAGCGCTGGCGCCAAGTGCTTTCGGAAGCCGAGCGCATCCAAGTCAAGCACCTGTTGACGTTTGAACCCGGCATCTCGCTGAAGCAGACGGCGGAAATGCAGGCCAAGCAATTACAGCTGGTTTTGCCTCGTGAACTTCACGCAACATATAAACCGGAACAGCAGCCTTGGCTTATGGATGTCTCCGACTTTATTCGCCTCGTTCAGTCCAGACAGAGCTAAGCACTCGGCACAATCTCCCGCCGTTCCCCCACCGCCAACTCCCCAATCTCCCACCCCCCGGTCCGCCACCTTACCAACCGCAGCATCGGATAGCCGCCCGCGACGGACTTGGCGGCCCAAGGCTTCGGTGATCGTCGTTCGATCCAGCTATCGCGCACGCTCCTGCGGTATCGCACCAGCGGCTCGCCGACGTTCACGATGACCTCCCACGTTGTTGCAGGCGCCAGCCATGCAAATTAGTCGGGCGGCATGACCCACAACCTGCCCCCCTCATCACCCGCCGACGATGCTGCGCAAGTGCTCGTCGATCACCAAGGGATCGTCCGATACTGGTCGGCGGGCTGTACGCGCATGTTCGGTCATTCAGGCGCGGTGATGGTCGGGGCGACGCTGGACCGCATCATCCCGCCGACGCTGCGCGCGGGACACCGCGACGGGCTGGCGGCGGCGATGGCGGCGCTCACGCTCGACCGCGATTCCCCGGTCGGCAACATCCCCGCGCTCCACGCCGACGGGACCGTGCGGCGGCATCCGTTCCGGCAGGTTCAGCTGTGCGACGCCTTTGGCGTCGGCACCGGGGCGGTCGTCACCTTCCTGCCCGCGACCGCACCCGGCGGCGGCAACGGGCTGCGCGACGTGTTCGATCTGCCTGACGGGGCGGGGTGATGCGCTGTCGCGAAAGGACGTCGTCCTCGGATACCGGTCACCCCCTGTAACCGTTCGTGTCGAGCGATCTCGCAAAGAAAAACCGGCGGCCTTTGGGGCCGCCGGTTTGTATCTTATGCCGCTTCCTTCTTGCGCGACGCCTTCTTGCGCTCGTGCGGGTCGAGCAGCGCCTTGCGGATGCGGATGTTCTTCGGGGTCACTTCGACCATCTCGTCATCGTCGATATAGGCGATCGCCTGTTCGAGCGTCATCCGCTTCGGCGGGGTCAGGCGGATCGCGTCGTCCTTGCCCGTCGAACGGAAGTTCGTCAGCTGCTTCGACTTCATCGGGTTGACTTCGAGGTCGTCGGGCTTGGCATTTTCGCCGATGATCATCCCCTCATAGAGCGCTTCGCCAGGCGAGACGAAGAGGATGCCGCGTTCTTCCAAGGGGCCAAGCGCGTAGGCGACGGCTTCGCCATTGCCGTTCGAGATCAGGACGCCATTCTTGCGGCCTTCGATCACGCCCTTGTACGGGCCGTATTTCTCGAACAGGCGGTTCATGATCCCGGTGCCGCGCGTGTCGGACAGGAATTCGCCATGATAGCCGATCAGGCCGCGCGACGGGCCGCTGAAGGTGATGCGCGTCTTGCCGCCGCCCGACGGACGCATGTCGGTGAGGTCGGCCTTGCGGACCTGCATCTTCTCGACGACCGTGCCGCTATGTTCGTCGTCGACGTCGATGACGACGGTTTCATAGGGTTCGGTGCGCTTGCCGGCCTCGTCCTCGCCATAGAGAACCTTCGGACGGCTGATGCCGAGTTCGAAGCCTTCGCGGCGCATCGTTTCGATGAGCACCCCGAGCTGAAGCTCGCCGCGGCCCGCGACTTCGAAGCTGTCCTTGTCGGCGCTTTCGGTGATGCGGATCGCGACGTTGGTTTCGGCTTCGCGGAACAGGCGGTCGCGGATCATGCGGCTCGTCACCTTGCTGCCCTCGCGGCCCGCCATCGGCGAATCATTGACGGCAAAGCGCATCGACAGCGTCGGCGGATCGATCGGCTGCGCGGCGATCGGGGTGCTGACGCTGGTATCGGCGATCGTGTTGGCGACGGTCGCCTGCGCGAGGCCCGCGATCGCGACGATGTCGCCCGCGCGTGCTTCCTCGACCGGAACGCGATCGAGCCCGCGGAACGCCAGCAGCTTCGACGCGCGGCCGGTTTCGATGACCTTGCCGTCCATGTCGATCGCGTGGATCGGCTGGTTGACCTTGACCGTCCCCGACTGGACGCGGCCGGTCAGGATGCGGCCGATGAAGTTGTCGCGGTCGAGCAGCGTCGCGAGGAAGGTGAAGGGCGCGTCTTCGGGCAGGCCCGGGGTCGGCACATGGCTGACGATCGTCTTGAACAGCGGCTCGAGCGTACCTTCGCGCGCATCGGGGCTGTCCGAGGCGAAACCGCCGCGGCCCGAGGCATAAAGGATCGGGAAATCAAGCTGTTCGTCATTGGCTTCGAGTGTCAGGAACAGTTCGAACACTTCGTCGAGCACTTCGGCGGCGCGCGCGTCGCTGCGGTCGATCTTGTTGACGACGACGATCGGCTTGAGCCCGAGCGCGAGCGCCTTGCCGGTCACGAACTTGGTCTGCGGCATCGGGCCTTCGGCCGCGTCGACGAGCAGGATGACGCCATCGACCATGCTGAGGATGCGCTCGACCTCACCGCCAAAGTCGGCGTGGCCCGGGGTGTCGACGATGTTGATCCGCGTCAGGTCGGCGCCCCCATTGTCCTTGGGCGCCCACTCGACCGAGGTGCACTTCGCAAGGATCGTGATCCCGCGTTCCTTTTCGAGGTCGTTCGAATCCATCGCACGTTCTTCGACGCGCTGGTTGTCGCGGAAGGTGCCCGACTGGCGGAACAGCTGGTCGACCAGAGTGGTCTTGCCATGATCGACGTGGGCGATGATCGCAATATTGCGCAAAGACATGCGGGATAAGCCTTGATGGAAGGGGGCAGCGCCCGAGGCGCCGCGAAACGCCGCGCCCCTAACAGAAGCGGTGCTGCGGCGCAACAAAATTGCCGTTCAATCGGGCGCCCGCGCGGGGGCCGCGAGGGCACGGCGGAGATAGGCCGGATCGTAGAGCGACGCGGCTTCGCGTTGGCGCAGCCGTGGCACCAGCTTTGCCGCAAAGCGCGCGTGCCATTGATCGAGCGCCGGGCGCCAGCCCGTATCGCCGTCACCAATGCGCGCAAGGTCGCGCGAAGCCGTCACCAGGTCGCGGCGAAGCGCGGCGTGGCGCGGCGCCGCGTACCGTTCGTCGATCAGCCCGAGCTGGTGCCGCGCCGCAGCAATCAACTGGCGCCGGAGCGCCGGATCAGCGGCGCCGGGCGCGCTGGCTGCCAAGAATGATTGATCGATCAACCGCAGCTGGTCGGCGAGTCGGCGCGGCTGCGGTCTGGCATCGGCGGCGGCACAGGCGCCGATCGTCCGCACATAGGCGGCGAGCGCATCGAGCATCGTCGGGCTTGGCTCGGCGCCCGAAAATTCCTCGACCACCAGGGTGCGGATGAAGCGCGCCAGATCGGGGCTGTCCGGCGCGCGCGACACCTTGCCCGGCATGGCGAGGTCGGGGATCGCGACGGGATCGAACCGGCCGTTGCTGCGCTGCGGCCCGAAAAAGCTGTTGGTGACGTCGGCGGTGCCGGGCGCACCCGACAGCTGCGGCATCAGGAAATGCGGATTGTCCCGGCCGCTGCGATGGCACGCGGCGCAGCTGAGCCCCGCTTTCGACGCCTGTCCGCCGAGCAGCGCCGGGCTGTTGAACAGCGCCTCGCCCGCGGCAATCGTTGCCGCCGGTGCGGGCGCATCGGCGCGCGGACATTGGCGCGGCTGTTCGGCCAGCATCGGCAGCGCGGCGCCGGGCGCGGTCCATTGCAGCGCCCGCGCGAACGGGGCTTCGCCGCGCGCGGCAACGGCGGCCGGAACCCCGACCGCCAGGACCAGCGCCGCGGCTAGCTGGCGGATGGCGCGGCCTCGGCGATCCAGCGTCGCAGCTCGTCGGCTTCGTAGCAGCCGAAGCCGCACAGCGCGTCGAGCCGCGCCAGATTGGCGCGCGCGCCGGCCAGATTGCCGCGTTCGATCTTCAGCTCGCCCTGATACTCCAGCGCGCCGCGATGGTCGGGCGCAACCGCCAGCGCGGCGCGATAATAAGCCTCGGCACGATCGAAATTGCCGCGTTTGCGATGCGCAAAACCAAGATAGGTCAGGATGTCGGGATGCGGCCCCGCGCTCCACAGCGCCGAATCGAGCAGGGCGATCGCCGCGTCATACCGCGCCTCGTTGATCAGCCCGACCGCGGTGACGTAGGCGCCATCGACTGCTGTCGTATCGGCCAGGCGCACGTCGGGATGCACGCGCGCCGACGATTGGGTGCCCGCCACGACCGCGGCCTCGATCGCCGCCGCCGCGCTCGCCAGCTTCGCCGCATCGGCGCAGGCGCCCGCACAGCTTGCATCCAGTGCCTTGATCGCGGCCAGCTGCTCCGCTGCGCGCTTGCCGTCGCCCGACCGCGCGGCGGCCACGCCAAGATCGCGGCGCGCCTCGATCAGCTTTCCATCATATTTGACCGCCGCGTCGAGCGGACGGATCGCCTTTTTATACTCGCCCGCGCCGAGCAGGCTGGCTCCGAGCATATATTGCGCCTGCGCGTTGCGCGGCACGACGTCGACAACCTTGCGAAAGGCGCCGGCCGCGTCCTTGAACCGGCCGGCCTGAAAGGCGGCGATGCCCTTTTGATATTCGACCGCGGGGTCATAGGACGGCGCCGACGCACTGGGCGCAGAACCGCCGCCACCGCCGCCGCCGCCCGCCGAAAAGGCAGGGGACGCTACCACCAACGCGGCCGTAAGCATCGAAACGCACAGACCAGATCCAACAGCGCGCCGCATCGCACCCTCCTTCAAGGAAGCATCGCAGCGGCACAGCCGGAAACGCCACCCGTCGCGCCGCTGCGGTTCGGCGGGCCTGACCGATCGGGACGCCGCAGGCGCCGGTCGATCGCCCGCGCAGACTACGCCGATTTGCGCCACCGGGCAATGACCACGCCGCTCGCGTCATTAGTTTCAATAATTATTGAAACTTTAGAAATCATGCTGTATCAACCCCGGCATGGATATGTCTCCCGCCCCCGATTCTCCAACGGCCTCCCCGTCCCTGCCGTTCCGGCTCTCCCCGCTTGCGCAGGCGTTTGTCCTGCATTTCGGCGAGATGGGAAGCCGCTGGGGGATCAACCGCACCGTCGGCCAGATTTATGCGATGCTGTTCCTCGCCGACGCACCGCGCCATGCCGAGGAGATTAGCGAGGCGCTGAGCCTGTCGCGCGGCAGCGTGTCGATGGGGCTGAAGGAGCTGGCGAGCTGGAACCTGGTCCAGCTGCGTCATGTCCCCGGCGACCGACGCGACTATTATGAAACGCCGCGCGACGTGTGGTCGATTTTCCGCACCCTGGTCGAGGAACGCAAAAAGCGCGAAATCGACCCGACGCTGACGACGCTGCGCACGTTGCTGATGGAGCCCGCGACCGACGCATCGGACCGTTTCGCACAGGAACGCATCGCGGCGATGCACGAGCAGATCGAGCTGCTCACCGACTGGTATGCCGAGATGCGGCGGCTCGATAATGAACGGTTGCTCCAGCTGCTGCGGCTCGGCGAGCGGGTGGTGAAGGCGCTCGAGTTTAAGGATCGCATGCTGGGGCGCGGCAAGGCGGTGGCGGCGACGGAGGCCGACAATGGACGCGCTTGACCCGCTGCTCCTCGCGCGCATCCAATTTGCCGCGAACATCAGTTTCCACATCCTGTTCCCGACGATCACGATCGCGCTCGGTTGGGCGCTGCTCGGCTTCAAGCTGGCATATAACCGCACCCGCGACGGCGCATGGATGGACGCGTACCGCCTGTGGGTGAAGGTCTTCGCGCTGAGTTTCGCGATGGGGGTGGTGTCGGGGATTACGATGAGCTTCCAGTTCGGCACCAACTGGCCGGGCTATATGGAAAAGGTCGGCAATGTCGCCGGCCCGCTGCTCGCTTACGAAGTGCTGACCGCCTTCTTCCTCGAAGCGGTATTCCTGGGGATCATGTTGTTCGGGTTCAGCCGGGTACCCAACTGGGTCCACACGCTGGCGACCTTGCTGGTCGCGGGCGGCACCACGCTGTCGGCGTTCTGGATCATCGTGCTCAACAGCTGGATGCAGACGCCAGTGGGTTACGAGATCCGCGATGGCGTTGTCCACGCGACCGACTGGTGGACGATCATCTTTAACCCGTCGATGCCGTACCGGCTGACCCATATGCTGATCGCCTCGGCGCTGACCGTGGCCTTCCTGATCGCCGGCATGTCGGCGTGGCGCTGGCTGAAGGACGGCGGCGGCGAAGGCGTGCGGCGGACGCTGAAAGCCGCGGTCTATGCCGCCGCGCTGCTGATCCCGGTACAGATTTTCGTCGGCGACCTGCACGGGCTCAACACGCTGGAGCATCAACCGCAAAAGATCGCGGCAATGGAGGCGAATTGGGAAACGCGCAGCCATGTGCCGCTGGTGCTGTTCGCTATCCCCGACGAAAAAGCGCGCACGAACCATCTGGAAGTGGCCGTGCCGTCGGGCGCCAGCCTGATCCTGAAGCATGAGGCCGCAGGCGTCGTGCCGGGGCTGAACGACTATGAAGGCAACCATCCGCCGGTCGCGCCGCTGTTCTGGGGATTCCGGATCATGGTCGGGATCGGCGTCGCAATGCTCGCGCTATCCTGGTTCGCGGCGTGGACGATCCGCCGCCGCGGGGTCGATGCGATGCCGCGTTGGCTGGCACGCGCGCTCGTCGCGATGACCTTCAGCGGCTGGGTCGCGACGCTCGCGGGCTGGTATGTCACCGAAATCGGCCGCCAGCCGTGGCTGGTCACCGGGGTGCTCAAGACCGCCGACGCGGTTGGCCCGGTGGGGAACGCAATGCTCGCAAGCTCGCTGACGCTGTACCTCGCCGTCTATGCGGTGTTGCTGACCGCCTATATCGCGGTGCTCTACCGGCTCGCGCGGCTGGGCAAGGCGGCACCCGAGGGCAAGCCGATGTTCCCGCTGCCCGGCGTCGCCGAAGGCCCGGCCGAGCCGCAATCGGAGGCGCCCGCATGACCCCGTTCGTAGACCCCTGGTGGCTACCCGTCATTTTTGCCGGGCTGATGGGGCTGTCGATCCTGCTCTATGTCATCCTCGACGGCTATGATCTGGGCGTCGGCATGCTGACGCGGTTGGAAAAGGACGAGAACCGCGACCTGATGGTCGCGTCGATCGGGCCGTTCTGGGATGCTAACGAAACGTGGCTTGTGCTCGGCATCGGACTGCTGCTGGTCGCCTTTCCCGTCGCGCACGGGCTGATCCTGACCCAGCTTTACCTGCCTGTCGTGCTGATGCTGGTTGCGCTGATCCTGCGCGGGGTGTCGTTCGAGTTTCGCGCCAAGGCGGCGCCCGAGCATAAGCAGCGCTGGGACCATGCGTTCTTTGCCGGATCGCTGCTCACCGCGCTGTGCCAGGGCTATATGCTCGGCGCCTATGTGCTGGGGTTCGACCAGAGCCTCGCCGCCGTCCTGTTCTGCCTGCTCGCCGCCTTGGGGCTGGTCGCCGGCTATGTCTTCGTCGGCGCATGCTGGCTGATCTACAAGGTCGAGGGCGATTTGCAGAAACGCGCGGTGCGCTGGGCCGAGGTCAGCCTGTGGGCCACGGCGTTGGCGATGGCGATCATCTCGATCGCGACGCCTTTGCTCTCCCAGCGGATCTTCGATCGCTGGTTCCGCCTGCCCGAGATCATCGCGTTGTTGCCGATCCCGATCGCCGCCGCGACCTTGTTTATCGGCCTCGCGATCTTCCTGCGCCGGCCCTTGCGCGCCAAGGACGAACTGTCATGGGTGCCGCTGGCGGTCGCGGGCATCCTGTTCGCACTGGGCTTTGTCGGGATCGCGTACAGCTTCTACCCCTATCTGATCGCCGACCGGCTCGACATCTGGCAGGCGGCGGCGAGCCCCGAATCGCTCAGCATCATCCTGATCGGCGCGCTGTTCGTGCTGCCGGTGATTTTGGGATATTCGATCCTGTCGCACTGGATCTTCCGCGGGAAAGCGACGCACCTCAGTTACGAGTGAGGTTCGATACGCCAGCGTTCAGGCGGGCAAATTTCCGACGCGTTCCAGCTCTGACCGGAGGCGCTGTGCGTCGAAGGCATGCTGTTCGAACATCCCGCCGCGTTCGACCCAGAACAGGAACAAATGCGCCGACCATTGGTTGGGGTTGGGCACCGTGCGACCGTGGCGCAGGTCAATGCCGCGATACAGCACCGCATCGCCGGGCTGCATTTCGACCGCCGCATAAGGCTCGTCGCCGAAATCGTCGACGCACGGCCCCTCCTCGGTCACCGGGACCGACCCGACCTGGAGCGGCCAGGGCACCCCCTCGCTGTAGGCCAGCGTCAGCGACACGCTGTGCTCGCACGACGGGCGATCCGAATGGACGCGGCAGATGTCGCCCTGCTGATAGATCCGAAAATAATTATAGCTGGGCAGGATGTCTGCCCCGGTAATCTCGCTGATGATCGGGGTGAGGCCCCACAGGAAGGTGGTGAGCGGCCGGTAGAAATGGCCCGATATATCGACCGTCTGCTGCCGCGACAGCGGATGCGCCTTGGCAAAGGTCTCGAAAGACTTGCCCGCACTCGCCAGATCGATCTGCAGCTGCTTGAACAGGTTCGACGCGACCTCCGGCGGGATCAGACCCCGGATTGTCGCATAGCCGTCTTCCCGATAATCGCCGTCAACTCGCATGGGGTCACTTACCTTGCTTTGGCCCCGTCCCGAAGCCTGATTCTCGTGAGGGTGATTTTTACAGCCGCGTCAATCCCCACCGTCGGTCGATATCGGATATTCGCCAAGTTCAGGATGACGGACCCGGCGGGTTCGTCGGGCAGGGTGACGAAACCGCGCGATAATCGGCCCCCCAGCGGCGGTGACCCGCCGTGTCGATGTGGAAGCGCGTCACCGGGTAGATGCCGAGGCCGACCCTGAAGCGCGCCCCCGTGCGAGCGTGGAGGGGGCAAAGTCTGGCGATCAGTTCTTCGCGCGACAGGTGCCATACCGGCATCAGGTCGAGCGCCGCGAAACGCAGGTGACGGCTTGCCCTTGCACCCTTGAAACAGACATTAGCGATCGGATCGCGATATCCCGACACAATGTGCACCGGACCTACCGCAGGGACGACATGATCGCGGACGTAACGCAGGGTGGGCACCATCGCGGACCACAGACGGCGGGGCGGGACCGCAAAGGGCTGGCCCGCTTCGCAGCGGCGCCAACGCGCATCGCTGCGCAATATATCTGCGAGTGGCAGCACGTCGCCGACGCCTTCGCTTTGAAGATAGGCATCAATCGCGTCGACATCCGATTTGGCATCGCCCATGCGCCATGCCGCGAAAAGGTCGATATCGCGTTCCACCCCGATTCGCGCGATGGGAGCAAACGACCGGGTCAGCAGGATGATCGTTGCGCCTGCCGCAACGGCAAGCAGAAGCACGGCGGCGAGCCAGCGCTTCACAGCACCGCTACCAGGCGCTCGATTTCGGCGGCCGCAGAGCGCGCCGCTCGGATCAAATTGGCCTGAAAATCGCCGCCGCTGGCGTCATTGGCGTCGTCGGTTACCGCCTTGATCGCGGCCCACGGTTTGCCGAACCGCGCCGCGGCCTGCGCCACCGCGCCGACCTCCATATCGACCAGCGTCGCGCCGAGCGATTTGAGGTCGGCGGCGGCATCCGGGCAGGCGACGAAGCTGTCGCCGCTGGCGATGCGCGCGTGGGGCAGGTCAAGGCCGGGGTCGGGCATCGCGGTAAAATGCGCCGCGCCGGCTTCGCCCATCGGCCAGTCCCCCGCGCGGTAGCGGCGGAAGGCGCCGGGATGGGCGGCACCATAATCATGTTGCAGCGCTTCGGCGATCCAATATGCGCCCGGCGCCGCACCGAGCGCGCCGCAGGTGCCGGTCATCAGCAGCATGTCGGCGGCGCGGCCGAGCAGGCCGGCGGCGAGCGCGGCGTTGACCTTGCCGAGACCAGAGGTGGCGATGGTGAGATGGTGGCCGTGCGCGGTGAGACGGCGGATGGGGATTGGGTCAGCATCAAGGGTGCCGATACCCGGAAATAGGGCGTCGGCTTCTTCGGACAGTGCGGCGAGGACCAGAATGTTGGGCATTGGCTCTATCTAACGCCCACCCCGTTCGTGTCGAGCGAAGTCGAAACACGCTGGCACGGCGCCATGTGTCCCTCGACTTCGCTCGGGACGAACGGGGTTGGTTAGGGAAAGTCGGCGACGATCCTCCCTGTCGCGCAGCGATGGGGAGGATCATATTCTTGCCAAACCGCCATCACCCCGCCATCGCTCCCGATCATGCTCGCCCGCATCTTCCCCGACCGCTTCGTCCCCATCCTGCTCGGCACGATCCTGCTCGCCAGCCTGCTGCCGGTACGCGGCGCCGCGGTTCCCATCGCGCAGGGGGTGTCGACCGCCGCGATCATATTGCTGTTTTTCCTGAACGGCGTGCGCCTGCCCCGCGACGAAGTGCTGCACGGCATCCGCAACTGGAAATTGCAGGGCAGCGCGCTCGCCTTTTGCTTTGGTTTCATGGCGCTGCTCGGCCTCGGTGCGCAGCTGGCGACCGCGGCGGTCCTGCCCGCCACGCTCGCGCTCGGCTTCCTGTTCTTCGGCATCCTGCCCTCCACCGTCCAGTCGGCGACCGCGGCGAGCAGCATGGCGGGGGGCAATGTCGCCGCCAGCGTCGTCGCGGCGGCGCTGCTCAACCTGATCGGCGTCATCGCCTCGCCGCTGCTGTTCGCGGCGCTCGCGGGCAGCGCGGGCGAAATCAGCGGCGCGGCGGCGCTGCGTATCGTCGCCATCCTGCTCTTGCCGTTTATCGTCGGCCAGTTCGCACAACGCTGGCTGCGGCCGTGGATGCTGGCGCACAAAGGGCTGACCATCGTGATGGACCGCACCGCGATCGCCGTCGCGGTCTATGTCGCCTTTTCGGCCGCGGTGGTCGCGGGCATCTGGGACCAGCTCGACAGCCGCGAGATCGGCGTCGTGTTCGGCGCCGTCGCGGTGCTGCTCGCGCTGGCGTTCGGCGGCGCCTGGGGGCTGGGCGCGCTGTTAAGGCTGGCGCGGCCCGACCGCATCACCTTGCTGTTTTCGGGCGCGCAGAAAAGCATCGCGGTCGGCGCGCCGCTCGCCGCGACGCTGTTTCCGCCCGCGATCGCCGGCATGGTGCTGGTCCCGATCCTCGTCTATCATATGGCGCAACTGATCCTGTCGGCGTGGATCGCCCCGGGGCTGAACAGGGCAAATCAAGTGTAATGCTTGAATAACACAGTGCTGCATGCCATATAGGCGGGCGACGCCTAACGCACTTGGGTGGCTGGAAGGAAGACGAATGAGCGAGCAGACCGCGACGGCAACCGCAACCGACGAGCTGAAGCTGACCCCGCCAGACCCGGTGCCGCTGGTGTCGCCCGAAAAGGCCGCCGGGCTTGTCCCATTGTCGGGCGAGCAGAAATCGAAGCTGGAGGAACGCGTCGACGGCTTTATCGACGACCTGGTCGCGCAGGACGTCAACTCGCCCGCGTTCGGGCAAAAGGTCGACCAGATCACCAACATGGGCCGCAAGGAAATGCTGGAGGCGGCGAACCAGTCGAACCGCTTCCTCGATCGGCCGATCAAGGCGATGGACCGCGACAGCGACATCGGCATGAACCTGATCGAACTGCGTAACACCGTCGAGCGGCTCGACCCGTCGGCGAACGGCAAGCTGATGTCGAAACGCGGGCTGCTTGACAAATTGTTCGGCAGCAGCGTCACCAATTATTTCGCCAAATATCGCAGCGCCCAGTCGCATATCTCGGGCGTCCTCACCGCC
Organism: Sphingopyxis sp.; assembly: GCF_051861155.1. Taxonomy (GTDB): domain Bacteria; phylum Pseudomonadota; class Alphaproteobacteria; order Sphingomonadales; family Sphingomonadaceae; genus Sphingopyxis. The sequence goes on from NZ_JBHYDE010000001.1 coordinate 186,382, forward strand.
TTGGCCAACGGCAAGGACGAGCTGTTGATGGACAATGCCGCCATCGACGTCGAGCGCCGCAAGCTGTGGGAAGCGATGGGCAAGCTGGAGCAGATGGTCCACATCGCCCAGACGCTCGACGCCAAGCTCGAAGCGAAAGCCGAGGAGCTCGACGGCAGCGATCCCGCGAAAGCCAAGGTGCTGCGCGAAAACGCGCTGTTTTATGCGCGCCAGCGGACGCAGGATCTGCTCACCCAAATGGCGGTGACGGTGCAGGGCTATCTCGCGCTCGACCTTGTCAAAAAGAATAATATCGAGCTGGTGAAAGGCGTCGACCGCGCCAGCACCACCACCGTCGGCGCGTTGAAGACGGCGATCACCGTCGCGCAGGCGATGACGAACCAGAAGCTGGTGCTCGAACAGATCACCGCGCTCAACACCACGACCGCGAACATCATCGACGGCACGTCAAAGATGCTGAAGGACAACACCGCGCGGATCCACGAACAGGCGGCGTCGAGCACGATCCCGATGGAAACGCTGCAGCGCGCGTTCCAGAATATCTATGACACGATGGACGCGATCGACACCTTCAAGCTGAAGGCGCTCGACAGCATGAAGACGACGGTGGGTACGCTCGAAAGCGAGGTCGCGAAGTCGAAGGGCTATATCGCGCGCGCCGAGGGCGCGAGCCAGGCGCAGGCGAGCGTCGGCGGTGCCGACAGCCCGCTCGCGTCGCTCGAAGGCTAAGGCGTACGATGACGATGAGCGAAGTCGACAAGATCCGGCTTTCGGCAGAATCGGCGATCGAACGGTCGCGCGAACGCCGCCGGCCGATCGGCACCAAGAGCGTCGCGCTGCGCCGCCAGCATCTTTACAAGAAGCTGGGCCGGATGCTGATCGCGGGCGGGATCGTGCTGCTCGGCGCGGCGGTGTTCGGAGCGCTGATCCAGCCGCTCGGCTTTACCGGTCTGCTCGCACTCTTCATCCTGTTGATCGGGGTCGCGGTGCTCTTCGGACGCGCGCCCTTTCCCGAACCGCGGCAGGCCGATCTACCCAAAACCGATCTGAAACAGCTCGCGGGGCGCACCGAAATCTGGCTCGAAGCGCAGCGCCCGATGCTGCCTGCCCCGGCTCGCACGCTGGTCGACGGCATCGGGGTCCAGCTAGACCTGCTCGCGCCGCAGCTCCAGACGCTCGACCCGCAGGAGCCCGCGGCGGCGAACATCCGCAAGCTGGTGGGTGAGGATCTGCCCGAACTGGTCGCGGGCTATCAGCGCATCCCCGCGGGACTGCGCACCGAAGCGCATGCGGGGCGCACCCCCGACGAGACTTTGGTCGGCGGGCTCAAGATGCTTGAGGCCGAGATCGGCAGCGCCGCGCGCAATCTGGCGGCGGGCGAACTCGACAAGCTGGCAACGCGCGAACGCTATCTCCAGCTCAAATATCAGGGCATTGAGGGCGAGGACGCGGCGTAGCGCGTGCAGCGGCGCCCCGTCGCGTCGCTTGCCAAGCGGCGCGGGCGCAGCCACATAGACGCTGATGCTCGATCCGTTCCTCGCCACCGAAAATGTCGTTTTCAGCGCGGCGCTGCTGTTGATGCTGCTGATCGGCGCCGTCCAGGCGGTCGGTCTCGCCGGCGATCTGGACAGCGACCTGCATGCCGAAGCCGATGGCGATGTCGGCTTCGCCGATACGCTGCTCGCCTGGGCCGGGATCGGCCGGCTGCCTTTCCTGATGTGGCTGGTGATCTTTCTCGCGCTGTTCGGCGCGCTGGGGCTGGGGCTGCAACAGCTGATGGCGGCGCTCACCGGCGGACCCGGCACGAACCTGCTGATGGTGCCGTTGACCGCGATCGCCGCCGTCCCGGTGACCGGCGCTGCCACGCGGCTGGTCGCGCGCATTCTGCCGGGGCTGGAGACCACCGCGATCGAGCGCGACGAGCTGATCGGCCTTTATGCCGAAATCAGCATCGGAACCGCGAGCGTCGGCAATCCGGCGCGCGCAAGCGTGGTCGATCGGCATGGCCAAGCGCATCAGATCATGGTCGAACCCGACTCACATGATCAGCGCTTTCAGACCGGCGAGAAGGTGCTGCTGGTCAAGATCGAAGGCAATATATTCAAAGCCTTCACCCGCGGCGATTTCTATTTACCCCGGCTCGACTGACCCTAATGTCCGTGCCGGGGCTTCCAATCGCGGAAGCACGAATCGACAGCAACGGGTGGATTCATGATTGAAATCGCTATTTACGCCGGCATCGGGCTTGCCGCGCTCCTGATCCTGGGATTGATCGTCACGCGGCTCTATCATCGCGCGACCAAGGAAATTGCCTTTGTCCGCACCGGGTTTCGCGGCGAACGCGTCATCATGAACGGCGGCGCGCTGGTTTTGCCGGTGCTGCACGAAACGATGCCGGTCAATATGAACACCGTCCGGCTGGCGGTCGAACGCAAGAATGTCGACGCGCTGATCACGCTCGATCGCCTGCGTATCGACGTGAAGGCCGAATTTTACGTCCGCGTCCGCCCCGATGCAGGCGCGATCGGGATGGCGGCGCAGACGCTGGGGCTGCGCACGATGAACCCCGAAGCGCTCAAGGATCTGGTCGAAGGCAAGTTCGTCGATGCGCTGCGTTCGGTCGCGGCGGGGATGACGATGAACCAGCTGCACGAACAGCGCGCCGATTTTGTCCAGAAGGTGCAGCAGGTCAGCTCGAACGACCTGTCGATGAACGGGCTCGAACTGGAATCGGTGTCGCTGACCGGGCTCGACCAGACGTCGATCGAACATTTCAACGCCAACAACGCCTTTGACGCCGAGGGTCTGACGAAGCTGACCGAGCAGATCGAATTGCGCAAGAAAGCGCGGAACGACATCGAACAGGATACGCGCGTCCAGATCGAAACCAAGAATCTGGAGGCCGACAAGCGCAGCTTTGAAATTTCGCGCGACAATGAATTCGCGCGGCTGGAACAGGAACGCGAGGTCGAGATGCGCCGCGCCGCGCAGGCCGCCGAAATCGCCCGCGAGCAGGCCCAGCGCAACCAGGAGGCCGAAGGCGCGCGCATTCAGGCCAAGCAGCTGGTCGACGCCAAGCAGATCGAGGCCGACCGCGCGATCGAGGAAGCACGCATCGCGCAGGAACAGGCCATCGAACTGGCGCGGCAGGAACAGCAGATCCTGATCCAGAACAAGAGCCGCGAGGAAAGCCAGGCGCGCGGCGAAGCCGATGCTGCGCGTGCCATCGCCGTCGCCGCCGAGGAACAGGTCGCCACTGCGCGCGACACCGAGGTTGCCGAGCGTTCGAAACGCATCGAACTGATCGAAGCATCCAAGGAAGCCGAGCGGGCCGCGATTTCGGTTAAGGTCGAGGCCGAGGCGGAGAAAGAGGCCGCAGCGAATCGTGCCGCCGCGCTGCGGCTCGAAGCCGAGGGCCAGGCCGAAGCCGACAAGCTGCGCGCCGAAGCCGCGCGCATCCGTTTCGAGGTCGAGGCCGCGGGCCAGCGGGCAATCAACGAAGCCGCCAACCTGCTGTCGTCGGACCAGATCTCGCTGCAAACCAAGATGGCTTTGCTCAAGGTGCTGCCCGAGGTCGTGCGCGAGGCGGCCAAGCCGATGGAAGCGATCGATTCGATCAAGATCATCCAGGTCGACGGGATCAACCAGACGGGCGGCGGCGGAAGCGGCGGCGCGAATGGCGCAAATGGCGACAATGGCAACCTAGCCAGCAATGCCGTGTCGGCCGCGCTCGCCTATCGCGCGCAGGCGCCGGTGATTGACAGCCTGATGAAGGAACTGGGCTTTGACGGCGGTTCGCTCGACGCGCTGGTCAAGGGCGCGGCGGCGATGGAGCCGCACGCCTCGGCGGCGATCGCAGCGCCGCCCCGCGGGCGCAAGTCGCGACCGGCGGCGGCCGCGGCGCTCGAAACCGACGACAGCGAGGACGACGGCTGATCGGCAGCGCTGGCGCCGCTCAGGCGCTCCGCCAGCGCTGCACCCCGAACCACAGCAGCAGGACGAGCAGCAGCGGCGGCGCGAGACCCCAGTGTCCCGCCGCCGCAAACGGCGCCGGCAGCGGCGCCGCGGACAACAGCCACAGCGCCGCGAGCAGCGCCCCGACCGCCAGCGCCTCGAACCCGAAGCTGCGCCAGAAACGCGCCCGCGCGCGCGCATAGGCAGCGCGCGCATCGATCGCGCGCTCGACCTGGACGGTAAAGCTGCGGTCACCGGGCCGCGTCGGCGGTGCCAGCATCGCGGTCAGCATCGCATCGATGTCCGTCTGATTCGGGGCCGTCATGCGTCCGCTCCTTCGCCGATCATCTTCTGCGCCTTGGCGCGCCCGCGCAAGACCAGCGATTTGAGCGTGCCGAGCGGCACCCCCATAATCTCCGCCGCCTCGGCATGCGACCAGCCATGGCCAAAACACAGCGTAAGCGCGGCGCGTTCCTGCGGCGACAGCGCAGCGAGCAACCGGTCAGCGTCGATCGCCGCGTCGCTGGCGCCACGCGGATCGGTTGCGGTCGGCGCATCGTCGTCGCGGCCCGCCAGCGCCTCGCGCCGCTTTGCGGTGCGCCGCTGGTCGAGGAACAGGCGCCAGCCGATCCCCATGATCCACGCCGCATAACTCCCCTGCCCCCGAAAATCGTCGGCGCGCTGCCACGCGCGGACAAAGGCTTCCTGCGCCAGATCGTCGGCGTCGCACCCCGCGGCGCGGGCGAGGAAGGCGCGCAATCGTCCCTCATGCCGCAGCACGAGGAGCTGGAATGCGGCACGATCTCCCCCGGCAACCCGCTGGTTGAGAGCCCAATCTTCATCGGCGCCTGCCCCATCACGCAGCGGCGCGCTCCTCGGCAGCCGCGGCGCGCGCGAGGCGGCGGCGGACGAGGAGGGCGATGCCGACAAAGATCGGGAAGAGCGCGGCGCCAACCGCGGCGCGGATCAGTTCCTCATGCCCCTGGATCACCCCGAAACCCGCCATCGCCAGGCCGATCGCGATCAGCACCAGCGCGTTACGGTCGTCGCCCGGCGCGTCGGGGCTCTGGCCGCCGATATGTTCATAGGGCTTGTTGAGCTTTTCGATCAGCGGGCTGACCGCCTCGGACTTCGCCTCCAGCGCGCGGCGGATCGAACGGTGGAGCATCCACGCATGAAGCAGCCGCGCGAGCAGGAAAAAACCGACGATGAACAGCGCGACAAAGGTCGCATTTTCGACGAGGCGGAAAAAGCCGTCGCTGATCGCCACCAGTTCGGTGGTGGGCGGCGGCGCGGGGACCAGCGCGGCGATGTCGCGCGGGTCGATATAGGCGGCCACGTCGGCCGGATCGATCACCTGCGGCGGCAGCGTGATCGGCGCCGCGGCGGCCGCAGCAGCGGGCGGGGCAGCGGCAACCGGGTTGGCGGCGGCGGCCGTCGCGGCCATCAGATAATCCATCTTCTCTCTCCTGCATGCCGCATCGACATGGTGAAACACAGGCGGCGGCTTCGGGCAAGGCGGGGATGATCTGCACCGGGGAGCACATATTCAACCGCCGCGCAAAGCCGCCGCCCGGATCGGCGCGCGTCCGATCATCGACTGGACGGCGCGGCGGCCGCCGACGGATGCAGGAGCGAAGAAATTTTTCCGGCGCGCGGCCTAAAGCCCCTCGCCGCCCGTCCAATGGGCATTGACCAGGCGGCGCGCGAGCGCGCTCACCTGACCGCGGATGTCGGGGACCGCGACGACTTCCCACAGGTCGCCGCGCGTCATCGGCCCGATCGCCAGGATATGCTCGGACGGCTGACCCGCGGCGTCGACGACATGGCCGTCGCGATCGATGTCGAGCCCGAGCCGCAGCGCGTCGGGGCGGATCCGCCGCGCCGCGAGCAGGCGCTTCACCAGCGGGTCTGACGAGCGCAGCAGATCGCCCTGCGGTCCGGTGCAGTTGATCATCCGCGCCGCGCGCGTCGTCACCAGATCGGCCTCGCCGCGCGGCAGCCACGACACCGCGAGCGCATCGGGCTCGACCGCCACATCGGCGATCTTGCCGGCGCGAAAACGCAGCTGGCCCGACGCGACCAGCGTATCGATGCGGTCGGCGACCTCGGGTGCCAACCGGTGGCGGTGCACGTCCCAGAACGGCCGCAGGTGGCGCAGGAAGCGCGCGCGCTTGTCGGCGTCGGCGGCCGCCCACATCATCTGGGTGATCGGGCGGATCGAATCGACAACCAGCCGCCAGTCGCGGCTGTGCGCTTCGCCCCGCGCCCAGCGCACCAGTTCGGACAGGTCGGGCGCGGGCCGGGCGAGGACGGGCTTGGGGCGCGGCAGGCCATCGACATGGCGATGCGGGCGCAGCCCGCGCCGCGACAGCGCGGTGATCGGCCCTTCATGGCCGTGCGACGCCAGCCGCAGGATGACGTCGATCGCGGTCAGCCCGGTGCCGACGACCAGCACCGGCGCCTGCTTGCCCAGCCCTTCCTCGAACGCGCTGGCCCAGGGATCGGCGATATAGCGGTGCGACGGCAGCGGCGCGCCGGCGATCGCGGGCGGATCGTGCGGTGGCAGATTGCCGATCGCCAGCACCGCGCGATCGGCCTCGATCAGCCCGCCGTTGACCAGCCCGAGCGTGACCTGGCCGTCCTTCTCTTCGATATCGAGCACTTCATCGTCGACCAGCTTCAACCGACGCCCATAGTGCTCCATCGCCGCGCGCAGCGTTTCGCGCAGGTAGCGGCCATAGGTCGCGCGGGTGACGAACGCAGCCTCGCAGCCCAGCCCATGCGCCGCCAGCCAGTCGCAGAAATGGTCGGGCCGATCGGCAAAGGCGCTCATATTGCCGGCGCGAACGTTGAGCAGGTGCGACGTTTCGGTGCTGCTGTATGCGACCCCGGCGCCCATGCGGTGCCGATCGCGTTCGATCAGCAGCACCTCGACATCAGGCTGTTCGAGCAGGTTGATCGCGAGCAGCGTCCCCGAAAAGCCCGCGCCGACGATCGCCACGCGCGTCGCGGTGCGAAACCGCGGGCGCGGCGAAAGGAGCTGCGCCTCGATCAACGCGTCATCCATTCGATCCTGCCGATTGTAGCATCGAGCCGGTCGGGGATCGGGGCCAGGCTGGCCATGGGGAGACTCCTCTCGTCAGGCAGAACGGGTGAGTTCGGTCGATTCGGCATATGTCCCGAAACCCTCAAGTTAACTCAACTGTTATGATTGACAAGCAAAAGCGCGGCGAGCCGAACGAAACGCACGATCGGTCGCGCCGTCGGCGCGGCAGGCCTGTTCCAGCGATGGAAGGATTGGATGCCCCGCGAGGATTCGAACCTCGATAGGCGGTATCAGAAACCGCAGTCTTACCATTAGACGACAGGGCAATCGTGAGGCGGGCGCAATATGATTGCACGGCCGCGCTGTCAAGGCCGCTGTGCCCGCCCGCACAAGGTCGCTTGCCCTGCCGCATTTCGCCGCTAGCATCGCCGCATAACAGAAAGGGGCCGCGCGCCCGCGCGGACACCCGGAGGAGTGGGTTGATGCGTCATGTCGCGATCGTCGGGTCGGGCCCCGCGGGCTATTACACCGCCGAAACTTTGCAGAAAGCGGAGGATATTGCGGTCGATGTCATCGACCGCCTGCCCGTTCCTTATGGTTTGATCCGCACCGGCGTCGCCCCCGATCATCAGTCGATCAAGGCGGTGTCGCGGCGGTATGAGGGCACCGCGCTGGCCGACAATGTCCGCTTCGTCGGCCATGTGTCCGTCGGCAGTGATGTGACGATCGACGAGCTGGTCGAGCTATACGACGCGGTGGTGCTGGCGACGGGGGCGCCGAACGACCGGCCGCTGGGAATTCCCGGCGCCGACCTGCCCGGGGTGATCGGCAGCGCCGCCTTCGTCGGCTGGTATAATGGCCATCCCGATTTTGCCGACCTGAACCCGCCGCTGGGCGCCGCCGGGGTCGCGGTGATCGGCAATGGCAATGTCGCGCTGGACGTTGCGCGCATCCTGGCGAAGACCGCACAGGAATTTGCGGGCAGCGACATCGTCGCGCACGCGCGCGATCAGCTGGCGACCAGCGCGGTGCGCCATATCCACATATTGGGCCGCCGCGGCCCGCACCAGATCGCGATGACCCCGAAGGAACTCGGCGAGCTTGGCCATCTCGAACGCGCCAGCCCGCGCGTCGACCCCGCCGACCTGCCCCCCGAGGGCGATGACGCGCTGCTCGAACCCGGGATGCGCAAGTCGGTGACGCATTTGCGCAGCTTTGCCGCCAACCCCGTCGCCAAGCCGGTGACGATCGATTTCGACTTTTTCGCGATGCCGGTGGCGATCGAGGGCGCCAAAGACAATGGGGGTGCGGCGCAGCGGGTGCTCGTCGAGCGCACGCGGCTCGATGCTGACCTCAGCAGCCATGGCACCGGCGAGACCTATGCGATCGACGCGGGGCTGGTCATCAGCTGCATCGGATACCAGACTCCGCCGATCCCCGGCGTCCCCTATGAACATGGCCGCGGCCGCTTTGCCAATGACGACGGGCGGATCCTGCCCGGCCTCTATTGCGTCGGCTGGGCGCGGCGCGGGCCGTCCGGGACGATCGGCACCAACAAGCCCGACGGCGCGCGCGTCGCCGAAATGGTGCTGGAGGATGTCGGCCGCGGCGGAGGCAAGGCAGGGCGGCCCGGACTCGACGCATTGCTGGCGAGCCGCGGCGTGACGCCGGTCACCTTCGCCGACTGGCGGCGGATCGAGGCCGCAGAAGTCGCCGCGGCGCTCGACGGCAACCCGCGCGAAAAATTCGTCAGTGTCGAGGCGATGCTGGAAGCCATCGGTCGTTGAAAGACCGCGTGCGCACCGCGTTGCGCTGGCTGCTCGCGCTCGCTTATGGCTATGCCGGCTGGGCGCATCTGGTGCGGCCGACGCCCTTTCTGGCGATCACCCCGCCGTGGGTACCGCAGCCCGACATGGTCGTCGCCGTCACCGGGATGGCCGAGATTTTGGGCGCGATCGGGCTGATGATCCCGCAGATGCGCAAGGCGGCGGGCTGGGGGCTCGCGCTTTATGCGCTGTGCGTGTGGCCGGCGAATTTCCACCATGCGCTCGCCAATATCGCGATCGGCGGCGAGACGTTGAGCTGGTGGTACCACGGCCCGCGGCTGGCGCTGCAGCCTGCCATCATCTGGTGGGCGCTATGGGCGAGCGGAGCGGTCGAATGGCCGTTTGTGAAAGCCGCCAAATGACGTCGCCCCCGCGAAGGCGGGGGCCGCTAGCGGATATTGCCAAGCGCCGCTGCGTAAACCGGCAGCGGCGCCCGCCTTCGCGGGGGCGACGTGCGCCTTACTTCACCACCGGCGTTTCCACCGGCGGCTGCCCCTTCTGGCTCGCGGCATAGGCCTCGACCGCCTTCAGCACCCGCAGCATGTTGCCGCTGGCGATCTTTTCCAACTCGGCCTGCGAATAGCCGCGCCGCGCCAGTTCGGTGAACAGCGCCGGATAGCCCGCGACATCCTCCATGCCGACGGGCGCCGAATCCATCCCGTCATAATCGCCGCCCAGCCCGATATGATCGACGCCGATGCTTTTCTTGAGATGGTCGATATGTTCGGCGACCTGGGCGATCTGGGTCTTGGGCGCCGGGTTGGCGGCGTCCCACGTCTTGAGCGCCGCGGTGACCGCAGCGGGATCGCCCGAATATTGCGCCTTCAACCGTGCTTCGAGCGCGGTGCGGTCGAGCCCGTGCGCGCGCACCGCGGGATCGAGGAAGCCAGGCAGGAACACGACCATCACGATGCCGCCGTTCGCCTTGACCGCGGGCAACACGCTGTCGGGCACGTTGCGAGGATGGTCGTTGACCGCGCGCACCCCCGAATGGCTGAACATCACCGGCGCCTTCGTGGTTTCGAGCGCGTCGGCCATCGTCGCTTCGCTGACATGGCTCAAATCGACGATCATCCCGATCCGGTTCATCTCGCGCACCACCTGGCGTCCGAAATCGGTGAGCCCGTCATGTTTGGGCGCGTCGGTCGCGCTGTCGGCCCACGGCACATTCTTGCTGTGGGTCAGCGTCATATAGCGCACCCCCATGCCGAACATCTCGCGCAGCACGGCAAGACTGGAGCCGATCGACTGGCCGCCCTCGATCCCCAGCATCCCGGCAACCTTGCCCGCCTTCATCTGGGCTTGCAGTTCGCCGCTATTGGCGGCGAGCGACAGGTCATTCGGGTAACGCGCGATCAGACGCTTCGTCACGTCGATCTGCTCGATCGTCTGCTGGATCGCCTGCGGCTCGTTGGTGTTCGACGGCACATAGACCGACCAGAATTGCGCCCCGACCTGGCCCTTGCGCAGCCGATTGAGGTCGGTGTGCATCGCGATCCGCGGCGGGGTCGCATCGGGTTTGGCGGTGTCGGTCGTATCGACGAAATCGAACCCGTTAATCACATTGTCGACATGCGCGCGCAGCGCCCATGGCACGTCATTATGGCCGTCGAACACCGGCGCGCGCTTGAGTGCGGCTTCGGCGACGGCCTCGGGCGCTTTTTGCGCCGCGGCGGGGTTGGAGATGAGGGCGAGAGCGGCCAGGCCGGCGAGCAGGGAGGGTTTGTGCATGGAGCGCGACCTTAAGTCCTTGAGCGGATGACGCAAGCCCGCGGCGCAGGGTGCGCCCGAAACGTCGGCTTGACGTTTACGTCAACCACGCGCAGCATCGCGCCATGACAGCTTTCGACGACTGGCGCGCGCGCTCACCCTATTATGACGAAACCCATGAGGCGCTGGCGCAGAGCGTCCGCCGTTTCGTCAGCCGCGAGATTGCGCCGTACATTGATCGCTGGGAGGCCGAGGGCGAGTTGCCGCGCGAGTTGCACAAAAAGGCCGCCGACGCGGGCATATTGGGGCTGCGCTATCCCGAACAATATGGCGGACACAGCGAAGGTTTCGACAATTTCCACGGCCTTGTCCTGACCGAGGAACTCGCCGCGGTCGGCGCGGGCGGGCTCGGCGCGTCGCTGATGACGCACGGCATCGGACTGCCGCCGATCCTCGCGCTGGGATCGGAGGAATTGAAACAGCGCGTCGCGCCGCCGGTACTCGCGGGCGACAAGATCATCGCGCTCGGCATCACCGAAGCGGGCGGCGGCAGCGACGTCGCCAACCTCAAGACCACCGCGGTCAGGGACGACGACCATTATATCGTCAACGGCGGCAAGATGTTCATCACCAGCGGCATGCGCGCCGACTGGCTGACCTGCGCGGTGCGCACCGGCGGTCCCGGGGCGGCGGGCATCTCGCTGCTGCTGATCGACATGGACAGCCCGGGGGTCGAGCGCACCCGGCTCGACAAGATGGGCTGGCGGTGCAGCGATACCGCGGCGATCCATTTCAGCGATGTCCGCGTCCCCGCGACCAACCTGATCGGCCCCGAGAACGGCGGCTTCATCGGCATCATGCGCAATTTCAATTCGGAGCGACTCGGCATGGCGATGGGCTGCTGCGCCTATGCGCGCGTCGCGATGGCCGAGGCCGCCGAATGGGCGCAGCAGCGCGAAACCTTCGGCAAGCCGCTCGTTGGCCACCAGTCGATCCGCATCAAGCTCGCCGACATGGAGCGCCAGATCGAAGCGACGCAGGCGTGGGTCGACCTCTGCGCCTGGCAGGTCAAGACCGGCAAGGACCGCCCTGCCGACTTCGCGATGCTGAAGGTGCAGGCGACACGGATGCTGGAGGCCGTCGCGCGCGAGGCAGCGCAAGTGCTCGGCGGCGCGAGTTACATCACCGGCAGCAAGGTCGAACGCATCTATCGCGAGGTGCGGGTCAACGCGATCGGCGGCGGCAGCGAGGAAATCATGCTCGACCTGGCGGGTCGGCAATTGTTCGGCGGCAAGCGTTAGCTGGTAAGTCGCCGCGCGTAGCGGTCGAGGCGCGCCAGCTGCGCCATCAGCGCGCCGAGCAGCAACAGTTCGACCAGCGCCGTCGCGACGATCAGCGCATGCGCCGAATCGCCGCTCGCGCCCTGAAAGGCACGGACCAGACTCGCCCCGACCGACAGCGCCAGGCTTCCGGCGGCAAAGTGCAACCAGCGGCGCACCAACGCGATCCGGCGCCGCGACGCCATCCACCAGGCGGCGCCGATGCACGCCAGCGCCGCGAGCAGCCCGCCGCGATCGAACCAGGTCAGCGGATCGGCGCCGCCCGGAATGTCGAGGATGACGGTCCGCAGCCGCATCAGCAGCAAGGTCGCGCCGCCGAGCAACGCTGCGGCGACGCACGAGCGCCGCAGCCGATCGGGCAGCGCCGCCTCGGCATAGGCGCGCGCGATTTCGGCGGGGCGCCCAAAGCGGCGCACTGCAGCGGCCTCGCCCACCTGTTCGGCGGTGTCGCACAGATGCGATTCGATCTCGTCTCGCACCCGCCGCGACAGGCGCGGGTCAAAGGCGAGGACGTGATCGAGCTCGTCGAGATAGGTGGCGATCGGCCCGCTCATGCGCGGGCGCCCAGCACGCGGTCGATGCCGCTGGCAAAGCTCTGCCAGCCCGCGCGCCGCTCGATCAGCGACTGACGGCCCCCGTCGGTCAGCGCATAAACGCGGCGTTTGCGCCCGCCGTCGGGCTGGACCCAGCGGCTCAACAGCAACCCCGCAAGCTCGAGCCGGTGCAGCGCCGGATAGATCGTCCCTTCGGGCAGGTCGAAATGGCCGCCGCTGCGCGCGCGGATCGCCTCGATGATCGCATAGCCGTGCAAAGCCTCGTCGCCGATCGTGGCGAGCAGCACGGCATCGAGATGGCCCTTGAGCATTTCCGCAGACATGTCCGCAGTTTTAGCTTTGCAACGCTAGGTATGCAAGTTATACCTAGCAACACTAGGCTTTAAACGGAGGATGTGATGACGGCGACAACAACCACGGCGACAAATGGCTGGGCCGAGGGCTGGGGGCTGTTCTGGACGCTGACCGCGGCGCTGGCGGCGATGGCGCTCGGCTTCCTGTTCGTTATCGGCTGGGACACCGACGGTTACCGGATGGTGATCCGCACCACCGCGCGCACCTCGCTCGTCCTGTTCCTCGCCGCCTTTGCCGCGTCGGCCGCGTTCAAACTATGGCCCGGTCCCTTCACCCGCTGGCTGCGCCGCAACCGGCGCCAGCTCGGGCTGGGCTTTGCGATGTCGCACTTCATCCACGCGCTCGCGATCATCGCGCTGTGGCAGACCGACCCCGGCACCTTCTGGGGGCTGACCAACCCCAAATCGATCGTGACCGGCGGCACCGCCTATGTCTTCATCGCGCTGCTCGCCGCGACCTCGTTCGACCGCATGGTCAAGGCGCTCGGCCCCAAGGCATGGGGTCGGCTGCACTGGTGGGGCGTGTGGATCGTCGCGCTCAGCTTCATCTTCACCAACGGCAAACGCATCCCGGTGAGCGGCTGGTACGCCCTGCCGGTCGTGCTGGTCGTCGCGGTGATCGTCCTGCGCGTCATCGCAGGGCGAAAGCAGCGCCGGGCGGCGGCGCTGGTGACGTAGCCCGCAGCAGCGCTATTCGCTGCCGCGCTTGTCCGCTAGCGCGCGCGATTCGGCCTTGAGCGGCCGCGACACCGGGCAAACCTCCTGCACATAACCGTTGAGCACATTGGTCAGCGCGTCGGGTACCAAGCGATAAAAGACGAACTGCCCGCGCTTTTCGCTGGTGATCAGTCCGGCGTTTTCCAGCACCGACAGATGCTGCGAGACCGCCGGTTTGCTCATGTCGAAGCGCGCGGCGATGTCGCCAGCGCTGAGTTCGGCATGCGCCAGATAGGCAAGAATCTTGCGCCGCGGCGTCGATGCCAATGCCTGAAAAACCCGTTCCATGATGACCCAAATGGCGACGGACAGCGCCCTTGACAAGAGATTATATATTTAAGTAATTACTTATATTCTGTCAGGAGTCGAGCGATGCGCAACGATCAGGATCCCCATGCCGTCAATTTTCTGATCGATGAGCCTGGCCCCGATCCGCGTCGCGGCCGTGTGCGTGCCGACATGCCCAGCATCATCTGGAATGGCGGGATGGCCGTCATCGCGCTGGCCGCGGGACCGTTTTTCGTGGCGCCATCGACCATCACCCTGTTTTTGCTCACCACCGGCGCCGCGCTGCTGCTCGGGCACAGCATCGGTTACCACCGGATGATGATCCACGGCAGCTTTGCCGCGCCGCGCTGGCTGACGCGCACGCTGGTCTGGTTCGGCGCATTCGTCGGCATGGCGGGCCCCTATGGCATCGTCCGCGCGCATGACACGCGCGACTGGGCGCAGCGCCAAGCCGACTGCCACCCGTTCCTCGCGCACCAGACCCACATCGCCCGCGACGCCTGGTGGCAGATTTACTGCCGACTGGAGCTGGTCCATCCACCGCGCTTCGATTTCTCCGAACTCGACCGCGACCCCTTCTTTCGCTGGCTGGAAGCGACCTGGCGCTGGCAGCAGCTCCCCATCGCGTTGATGTTCTTCGCGATCGGCGGCTGGGGCTGGGTCGTGTGGGGTGTCGCGGCGCGTGTCGCGGTCGCCAACCACGGTCACTGGCTCGTCGGCCATCTCGCGCACAATCGCGGGCCGCAGCATTGGACCGTCGATGCGCATGGGGTGCAGGCGTTCGACGTCCCATGGGCGGCAATCCCGACGATGGGCGAGGCATGGCATAATAATCATCACGCCTATCCCGGCTCGGCGCGCATCGGCCTGCACCCGGGTGAAAGCGACTGGGGCTATGCGCTCATCAGGCTGCTCGAACGCGTCGGCCTGGTCTGGGATGTCCAGACGCCCGACACGCTCGGCAAACGCCCCGGATTGTCCGTGGTCCCTCGACACGCGCGCGGCTTGGCGCCACACTCGCCGCATGGACACGCCATCACATAGCTGGCCCGCCGCGGCCGAAACGCTGCTCGACGACCTTGTCGACCTCCGCCGCGCGATCCACCGCGAGCCCGAGCTTGGCCTGCAAAACCCCAAGACGCTGGCGAAGATCAAACATGCGCTCGCCGGGCTGCCGCTGGAGTTTCGCGAGGGGCCGTCGACGACGGGGTTGGTCGCGATCCTGCGCGGACCCGCCAACGGCCGCACCGTGCTGCTGCGCGGCGACATGGATGCGCTGCCGCTGGTCGAGGATACCGGGCTCGACTTCACCTCCGAAACGGCCGGCGCGATGCACGCGTGCGGGCATGACACGCATGTCGCGATGCTGGTCGGTGCGGCGAAGCTGCTGTGCGCGGCGCGCGATCGCCTGCCCGGCACCGTGATGTTCATGTTCCAGCCGGGCGAGGAAGGCCATCATGGCGCGCGCTTCATGCTGAACGACGGGATCATCGATCCGCTGCCCGACGCCGCCTTTGCGCTGCACATCATGCCCAACGCCCCGCACGGGATTTTTGCGTCGCGCGCGGGGCCGCTGCTTGCCTCGTCCGACGTGCTGTCGATCATCGTCAAGGGCGCGGGCGGCCATGCGTCGATGCCGCACGATGCGATCGACCCGATCCCCGTCGCCTGCGCGATCGTCACCGCGATCCAGACGATGGTGACGCGCCGCGTTTCGGTGTTCGACCCCGCGGTGGTGACGATCGCCAAGATCGCGGCGGGGACGACGAACAATATCATCCCCGAAGCCGCCGAGCTGCTCGGCACAATCCGCACCCTGTCGCCCGAACGCCGCGCCATGGTCGCGCGCGAGCTTAAACGCCTCGCCCCTGCGATTGCCGAGGCGCATGGCTGCACCGCCGAGGTCATGATCGACGAGGGTTTCCCGGTGACAATCTGCGACAGCCGTGCGGTCGCGTTCGGCCAGTCGGTGGTCGAGGCGACGTTCGGCGAGGCGGCGTGGCTGACGATGGACCATCCGGTCATGGGCGCCGAGGATTTCTCCTATGTCCTCGAAAAAGTCCCCGGCGCGATGTTCTGGCTCGGCGCGAGTGAGCAGGGCAGCGACTGGCGCGCCTGTTGCGGGCTGCACAGCAACCGCATGGTGCTCGACGAAAAGGTGATGGCGCGGGGCGCGGCGCTGCATGCGGCGCTGGCAGAACGGTTTTTGAACGAAGGATTCAACGCATGATCAACATCATCGGCGCCATCATCTCCGGCCTGATCATCGGCGCGCTGGCGCGCTTCTTTTATCCCTGCGCGGTGCAAATGGGATGGGTCGCGACGATCCTGCTCGGCATCGGCGGCTCGCTGCTCGCGGGTCTCGCCACCTCGCGCGGCCGCGGCGACTTTCACCGCGCCGGCTGCTTCGCCTCGGTTATCGGCGCGATCGTGCTGATTTTGGTCGGGCGGTTGCTTGGCGTCGGCGGGTAGCGGCCGGGACCGGGCGGGATCCATTTCATGGCAAATGCCATCGGGCATCTCGCGGCATGGGCCAGCCGCAATTACCCGTTCGAAAAGGGGCAGTGGCGGCTCGGCAGCCTGGCCTACGGGCTGCTGCCCGAAGCCGTGGTGCGATCGCAAATCCGCACCACCCGAACGCGGCACGGCTTTGCGATGCGGCTCGACCTTGGCCAGTTTGTCGACCGCACCATCTATTGCACCGGGGGCTGGGAACCGCTGGAAACGCGGGTCATCGCGGCGGCGCTGAAACCCGGTGACAGCTTCGTCGATGTCGGCGCCAATATCGGTTTCTTCTCGCTGCTCGCGCACCGGCTCGTCGGGCCGACGGGCCGCGTTCATGCGATCGAGCCGACCCCATCGACCGCCGACCTGCTCGCGCACAATATCGCGCTGAGCGGCGCGGGCGCGGGCGCGATTACCGTCCACCGCTGCGCGGCGGGCGACCGCGACGGTGCGGTCACCATGGTCGTCCACGACGCGGGCAATATTGGCAGCAACCATGTGTCGTTCGACGGCGCGGGCGCGGCGGTCCCGCTGCGCCGTCTCGACCAGCTGCTCAGCGGCGAGACGATCCGGCTGATCAAGCTCGACATCGAGGGCGCCGAAGCCATGGCGCTGCGCGGAGCCGGCGCGCTGCTCGACGGCGACACCGCGCCGGCGCTGCTGTTCGAATTTTCGCCCGACATGCTGCGCGGCATGGGCGACGATCCCGCGGTGCTGCTCCACGATCTGGAAGCCAAGGGGTACATAATCTATGAAATCCACCCTGACCGGCTGACCCCGCGCGACGACGCCATCCTTGATCGCGCCCAGACCTATCTGCTCGCGCTGAAACCCGGCGATGGCCTGCTCGCCGCGCTGGGCGGCTAGGGCACCAGCACCGTATCGACCGCCTGCGGCAGCAGGTCGGGATAATCGAGCGTGTAGTGCAGCCCGCGGCTTTCCTTGCGGTGGAGCGCGCTTTTCACGATCAGGTCGGCGCATTGCAGCAGGTTGCGCAACTCGATCAGGTCGGTGGTGACGCGGAAATGGCCGTAATAATCCTCGACCTCGCCCGTCATCATGTTGATCCGGTGCTGCGCGCGCTCCAGCCTTTTGGTCGTGCGCACGATGCCGACGTAATTCCACATGAAGCGGCGGATCTCGGTCCAGTTCTGCTTGATGATCACTTCTTCGTCGGAGTCCGTGACGCGGCTTTCGTCCCAGGGGCGGATCGGCGGCGGCGGCTCGAGCTGCTCCCAGCGCGCGATGATGTCCTTTGCCGCCGCTTCGCCGAACACGAAGCATTCGAGCAGGCTGTTCGACGCGAGGCGGTTGGCGCCGTGCAGCCCGCTTTCGGTGCACTCGCCCGCCGCATACAGCCCCGGCAGGTCGGTGCGCCCGGCAAGGTCGATCAAGATGCCGCCGCAGGTATAATGCTGCGCGGGCACCACCGGGATCGGCTGCCGGGTCATGTCGATGCCGAGCGTCAGCAGCTTTTCATAGATGTTCGGGAAATGCCCCGCGACGAAATCGGGATCGAGGTGGCTGATGTCGAGATGGACATAGTCGAGCCCCGAGCGCTTGATCTGGTCGTCGTTGGCGCGCGCCACGACATCACGCGGGGCGAGTTCGGCGCGCGCGTCATAATCGGGCATATAGCGGTGGCCGGTGACGGGGTGCTTCAGGATGCCGCCCTCGCCGCGCACCGCCTCGGTGATCAGAAAATTTTTGACGTCGAGATTATAGAGGCAGGTCGGGTGGAACTGCATCATCTCCATGTTCGACACGCGGCAACCCGCGCGCCAAGCCATCGCGATGCCGTCGCCGGTCGCGCCGCGCGGCGCCGTCGAAAACTGATAGACGCGCCCCGCGCCGCCGCTCGCCAGGATCGTCGCGCGGCCGACATGCGCGTGAACCTTCCCGGTCTTTTCGTCGAGCGCATAGACGCCCCAGACGCGGCCCGAGCCCGAATAGCGCTCCTCGTGGCGCCCGGTGATCAGGTCAACGCACGCCTGCCCGGGCATCAGCGTGATGTTCGGATGCGCCTCGGCGGTCTTGAGCAGCGCCGCCTGGACCGCCCAGCCGGTCGCATCGTCGACATGGACGATGCGGCGGTGCGAATGGCCGCCCTCGCGTGTCAAATGCAGCGCCTCGGCATCCTTGTTGAAGGGGACGCCCATTTCGACCAGCCGTTCGATCGCGCTCGGCGCATTCTCGACGACAAACTCGACCGTCTCGCGCCGGTTGAGCCCGGCGCCCGCGACCATCGTGTCGTCGATATGATTGTCGAACGTGTCGCCCGCATCGAGCACCGCCGCGATGCCGCCCTGCGCCCAGGCGGTCGATCCGCCGGTCAGCTCGCCCTTGGCCAGCACCAGCACCTTGCAATGATCGGCCAGCGCGATCGCCGCGGTCAGCCCCGCCGCACCCGATCCCACGATGATGACGTCGTATTCACTCATGGCGCCTCTGTTGCACAGCGGGCGGCCGCATGACAGGGGGGATCGATGGTCGCCGCCAGGGAGAATAGTCGTCATGCCTAAAGCCGAGCTTCAGCGGCGGACGCTGCTCGCCGGGCTGGCGGCGTTGCCGCTGGCGAGCTGTGCGACCACCCGCCCCACTGCCCCGCGCGGCCTGACCGTCGCCACCTTCAACATCTGGCACGATGCCGGCGGGCGATGGCCCGCGCGGCTGGTGCTGCTCGCTTCGGCGCTGCGCGCCGTCGGTGCCGATGTCATCGCGCTGCAGGAAGTGCTCGAAGACCAGCGCAAGGAACTGCCCAACCAGGCCGACACGATCGCGCGCCAACTCGGCTACCCCCACGTCCATTTCGTCGCGGTCGAGCCCGAGGGGGCACCGAAACGTTATGGCAATGCGATCCTGACCCGCCTGCCGGTGATTGAGGTCGCGCGGCACAAGCTGGCGCCGCTCGCCGATTCGCGCACCGCGATCCGCGTCCGGGTGCAGACCAAGACCGGGCCGGTCGACATCGTCGGCACCCATCTGGCGTGGCAGCCCGAGGCGGGAGCGGTGCGCGCCGAACAGCTCGCCGACCTGATCGCCTGGTTGCCCACCGACGGCGTGCCGCTGATCGTGCTGGGCGATTTCAACGCGCCGCTCGACGATCCGGGGCTGCGCGTCATGGGGCCGCCGCGCTTTGTCTCGGCGCTGCCGCCCGGGGCCGCGGCGACGACGCTCAACCCGGCGCGCGGGCACCAGCCGCGGGTGATCGACCATATCTTCGTCGAACCCGCAGCCTTTGCCGTCACCGAGGCGCGCGTCATCGGCGATCAGCCGGTCGGCGGCGAATATCCGTCCGATCATTTCGGGGTCGTGGCGCGCCTGACGCAACGCTGACAGGTCAGGCGGCGCGGCGCGTCAGGTTGAGGAAAACATCTTCCAGGTCGGCCTCGCGCGTCGACACATCGACGATGCCAAGCCCCATCGCGTTGACCGCGGCGAGTACCTCGCCGGCGTTCATCCGGTCCTTGTTGTAACTGATCGCCAGCCCGCGCTCGCCCTCGCGCTCGACCTTGTCGAAGGCGGGGTGCGTCGGCAGCGCCGTGACATCGGCATCGAGCGTCACCACGACAATCTTTTCGCGCGCCATATCGACCAGCTCGCGCGTCGGCTTGTTCGCGATCAGTCGGCCGTGGTTGATGATCGCGATCCGGTCGCACAGCTCCTCGGCCTCTTCCAGATAATGCGTCGTCAGCACCACCGTCACCCCGCGGTCGTTGAGCGACTGGACATAAGACCACAGCTGCTGGCGCAGTTCGATGTCGACCCCCGCGGTCGGTTCGTCGAGGACGATGATCGGCGGCGAATGGACCATCGCCTTCGCGACCAGCAATCGCCGCTTCATCCCGCCCGACAGGGTGCGCGCATAAGCGTCGCGCTTGTCCGACAGATGCACCGCGGCGAGCAGGTCGTCCGAAATGCGCTTAGCCCGCGGCACGCCGTACAGCCCCGCCTGATTCTCCAGCGTCTCATAGGGCGTGAAAAAGGGATCGAAGACGATTTCCTGCGGCACGATGCCGATCGAATATTTCGCATTGCGCGGATCGGCATCGATATCGAAGCCCCAGATGCTCGCCGATCCCGCCGTCTTGTTCACCAGCCCAGCGAGGATGTTGATCAGCGTCGATTTGCCCGCGCCGTTCGGGCCGAGCAGCCCGAAAATCTGGCCGCGCGGCACGTCGAAACTGACATTGTCGAGCGCCTGCTTGCCGCCGGCATAGGTTTTGGAGACGGCGTCGATGCGGATGGCGGCTTCGGTCATGGCCTGTGCCATAGCCGCGCGTCGCAACGTGTAAAAGCCCCCATCGCCCCGCGCGCTTTTGCCCAGCGCCGCGTTAACGCTATATTCGAAAATCGCCTTTAGGACCGGCGCTGTGAGGACCAGACACACCAATAACCCGCAGTTCGCGCTGCGCGGCGTCGCCGCCTGTGCGCTGATGATGGCCGCGGCCACCACGGCGCCGGCCCGTGCCCAGCAGACCGCGCCGGCCGAGGCCGAAGCCATCGTGCTGCGCCCGCTGTCCTTCTTCAAAGTCAACGACCTCGATTTCGGCGACATAATTCCGTCGGCGACCGCTGGAACGGTGACGCTGGCGCCCGACGGATCGCGCAGCCGCACCGGCGGCGTCACGCTCGCCGGCGACGGCGGCGAACCGGCGCGCTTTGCCGGGCTCGGCACGCTCAATCGCCAGGTCAATATCTCGCTCGGCTCGAACACCATCTGGCTCAACGGGCCTGGGGTGCGGATGCGCGCCCGCACCTTTGAAATCGGCAGCACCCCGACGGCGATCCTGTCGACGTCGCCGACGCGCTTCCGCATCACCTCGCCGCTTGGCAATTATAATTTCCCGGTCGGTGCGACGCTCGAGGTCGGCGCCAATCAGGCGCCGGGCGACTATAGCGGGACGTTCACGATCACACTCAACTATCTTTAGAGCTTCTGTGGGGGAAGAAGCGGCACCGGACGACCACCTATATTCGCGAGAATATTGGCCGGTGCCGCAAACCCACCCTGCCACTCCCTAGCGCAGACCCCGATTGCTCCCGCCCGCGGCGCTTGCTATGGGCGCGGTCGATGACCCAGCCCGCGCCCGAAACCATCCGCACCCCCAAGACCCGCATCGCTTGCGACGGCACCGGCGACGGGCTGGCCGACGCCGCGCTCGGCCATCCGCGCGTGTGGCTGGAAATCGACCCCGATGCGGGCTTTGCCGACTGCGGCTATTGCGACCGGCGCTTCATCCTGAGCGGCGGGGTCGCCGACAAAGGTTAAGCGTCGGCAGTATCGCCGACAAAGGCTGACCGCCGGGGCCAGACGTAAACGGCCCCTTTACCAACCCTGTGCATCAACGACTCATGTCCCGCTGGCATATCTGTGCCAGACAGGAGCAGAATCTGTGGGGATTCGAGGGACCAGAAACTGTCGGGATGCAATACGCGCCCTGACCATCGCCGCCGCCGCGGCGGGCGCGCTGCTATGCGCGCCGGTCCATGCCGCCGACACCAATGTCACCGTCAACGCTGCGGTCGTCCGCCCGAACACGCTGATCAAGACCGACGATCTCGATTTCGGAACCCTCGTCAGCGGCGCAACCGGCGGCACCGTCACCGTCAATCCGGTGACCAACGCGCGCGCATCAGGCGGCGGTGTCACCCTGGTCGGCACCAGCGCCCGGCGTGCGGTGTTCCAGGGCACCGGCGGCATCATCCTGATCACGGTGTCGGGCAGCACATCGGTGACGCTGGCGCGCGTCGGCGGCGGCGCACCCAGCATGACTGCAACGCTGGTCCGCGCCGCCAGCACCAGCGGCGGCGGCATCGCGCTGCTCGGCGGCACGCTGCTGCCCAGCGGAGTGCAGACCTATTATATCGGCGGCACCCTCACCGTCCCCGCCAACCAGCCGGCGGGCGATTACAGCGGCACCTTCACGCTGACGGTCAATTATCTCTGACCGCTGGCGCCGCGCGACGCGCGTGCCTATATCGGGCCAATGACAAGCCCGACCGATCCCCGCCGCTTCCTCTATCGCGCCGACGCGCTCGACCCCGATCTGGCGCAGGCGCTCGCCCGCGAGGCGCTCGCCAAGGCCGACGACGGCGAGCTCTATCTGCAATATCGCGCGACCGAGAGCTTCGGGTTCGACGACGGCCGCCTCAAGACCGCCGATTATTCGACCGACGCCGGGTTCGGCCTGCGCGCGGTGTCGGGCGAGATGACGGGGTTCGCCCACGCCAGCGACATCAGCGCCGGGGCGATCCGCCGCGCCGCCGAAACGCTGGCGCTGCTCGACCCCGCCAGCCAGCCGCACGCCGCGCCGCCGCCGCGCACCAACCGCCATTTGTATGACGAGGCGAACCCGCTCGACCTGATACCCTTCGCAAAAAAGGTCGCGCTGTGCCAGGAAATCGACGCCGCGGCGCGTGCGCGCGACCCGCGCATCGCGCAGGTGTCGGTCAGCCTTGCAGGCAGCTGGTCGGTGGTCGAGATCGTCCGCGCCGACGGTTTCCTCGCGACCGACATCCGACCGCTCGTCCGCCTTAACGTCAGCATCGTGGTCGAGGAAAATGGGCGCCGCGAAACCGGCACCTTCGGCCTCGGCGGGCGCTATATGTACGACCATCTGTTCGAACCGGAACAGTGGAACCGCGCGATCGACGAGGCGCTGGCGCAGGCGCTGGTCAATTTGCGCGCGGTCGATGCGCCCGCGGGCGAATTCACCGTCTTGCTCGGCCCCGGCTGGCCCGGCGTGCTGCTCCACGAAGCGGTGGGCCACGGGCTGGAGGGTGATTTCAACCGCAAGGGCACCAGCGCCTTTTCAGGCCGCATCGGCCAGCGCGTCGCCGCGCCCGGCGTGACCGTGGTCGACGACGGCGCGATGGACAGCCCGGTTGGCGGCGGTCGCCGCGGCTCGCTGAGCATCGACGACGAGGGTACACCGACGGGCGAAACGGTGCTGATCGAGGACGGCATCCTTAAGGGCTATATGCAGGACCGCCTCAACGCCCGCCTGATGGGCGTCGAACCGACCGGCAACGGGCGGCGCGAGAGCTTTGCGCACGCGCCGATGCCGCGGATGACCAATACGTTCATGAAAGGCGGCAACGACGATCCCGCCGAAATGCTCAGCCGCGTCAAAAACGGCATCTTCGCCAAGAGCTTCGGCGGAGGGCAGGTCGACATTGTGTCGGGCAAATTCGTCTTCAGCTGTACCGAGGCGTACAAGATCGAGAATGGCAAGCTGGGCGATTCGATCAAGGGCGCGACGCTGATCGGCGACGGGCCGAGCGTGCTGACCAAGGTCATGGGCATCGGCAACGACATGGCGATCGACGAAGGCATCGGCATCTGCGGCAAGGGCGGCCAGAGCGTCCCCGCGGGGGTCGGCCAGCCGACCTTGCTGGTCAGCGGGCTGACCGTGGGCGGGACGGCGTAAATTTCTTCTCCCTTGATGGGAGAAGGATACGCAGCCTTGCCGCGAAGCGGCTAGGCGGAGTTGGATGAGGGTGATGGCGCGTCCTTACACCATCATTTCAGGCCGAGACCGCACCCCCACCGCTGCGACTAGCCAGCAAGCTGCCAAGTCTCGCTGCCTCCCCCATCAAGGGGGAGGATTTAGAAGTGTGACGCACCTCACTTGGCGTGCCGCCTTCCCGCGCCTATAGTCCTCCAAACAGAAAAGAAATCGGGCCGCATTATCCGCCGGGTCTCCCCGGCAACAGGGAGGATATTCATGCGTTCGACTCTGCGTTTCATCTCCGTCGCGACCATCGCCGCGATGCTCGCCGCCCCCGGTTCGGCCCAGAAAAGCACCGGCCCCAAGGAACGTTATGAAATGGACGTCGCGACCGCGTCGGGCTTTGCCGCGATGGCGGCGGGCGGGCGCGGGGTCGGCAATGTCATGGGAATGATGTTCGGCGGCGGTCCCGACGGCAAGGTGGCGCACACGCTCGAACTGCGGCTGGGATCGACGCAGGCGCCGACCGCGCCGCCGGTGAAGGCCGATCATTTCTTCCTGCCGCAAGCCAAGCTCGGCAAGTCGGTGCCGCTGTGGGGGCCCGAACCCGGCAAGCCGCAACCGCGCGAGGACGGCAATGAAATGCCCCGGGATTTCGAGCGCCCCAAGGGCCGCCTGCTCTTGTTCTGGGGCTGCGGCGCCAAAGCGGGGCCGGGGCAGCCGGTGATCATCGACTTCGCCAAGCTTGCCGCGGGGCAGATGCCGCCGAACCTTTACACCACCACCGTACCGCGCATCCGCGAAGTGATGGCGTCGAACAGCAAATCCTATGCCGGGTGGCCGAACAGCAAATCGTCGAAACAGCCGCCATCGGGATCCTCGCTGCTCGGCGCGCACCGGATCGCGGGCAATGTTGGCCCCGAAATCAACTTCACGCTGGCGCAGGATTATATGGCCGCGCTCAACGCATCGACGACGATGCAGGGCGATGGGTCGGTGATGATCCGCTGGAACCAGCTGGTCCCCGCCACCGGCTATGTCGCCTGGGCCTTCGGCGGCATGGACCGCGGCAGCGCAGGCGGCGATATGGTGTGGTGGACGAGCAGCAACGCGCGCGAGTTTGGCGGCGGGCTGTGGGACTGGCTGCCGCCGGCCACCGTCGCCGGACTGGTGAGCAAAAGGGTGGTGATGCCGCCCGCGCAGACCAGCTGCGCGATCCCGGCCGAGGTCAAGAAAGCGTCAGGCGAGATGATGTTCGGCAACCTCAACGCCTTTGGCCCCGAGGCCAATTTTTCCTATCCACCCAAACCCGCGGGCAATGCGGTGTGGAACATCGACTGGACCGCGAAGGTGCGATTCCGGTCGCACACCAGCCTGCTGATCGGCGCTGATTTCGGCGGCATGGGGGGATCGGGTACCAGCACCAAACCCGCCGAACCGGCGAAAAAGAAGAAGTGCAAGGGCCCGCTGGGCATCCCGCTGCCCGACGGGGCGTGCTGAAGCCGCCGCGAACCGCGCTGAGTCAGCCCCCGTTCACCGGGGCTGGCGCAGGGTGACCGCCGGTAGGGTAATGAGCAAGACAGGAGTCGGACCATGAACCCACGTATTACCGCCATCATCGCCGCCGCCGCGGTCGCGGCCATGCCCGCCGCCGCACCCGCGATGGAGCGGCTGGCACCCGAAGACCGCCTCGCAAAGCTGCTTGAAGGGCGCGTCGCGGGGCAGCCGCAGGACTGCATCCCGCTGTCGATGGCGCGCAGCAGCCAGGTGATCGACGGAACCGCGATCGTCTATCGCATCGGCAGCACGCTGTGGGTCAACCGCCCCGAAGGCGGCGCCGATTCGCTGGACGACGACGACATCCTGATCACCAAGTTGTCGACCAGTCAGCTGTGCAGCATCGACACGATCCAGCTGCAGGACCGCGGCAGCAACATGTACAGCGGCTTTGTTTCGCTCGGCAAATTCGTGCCGTATCGGCGTGTGAAGGGCGAATAGCCGCATCCACCTCTCATCCGTAATCCCGGCGCAGGCCTGGATCTCATCGGCGCGTCCATGCGTTAGGTCGAGATCCCGGCATTCGCCGGGATGACGGATGTCTCTGGCTGAGGATTTGGCCGCGCGTGACGCAAAACAACACCCCGCCCACCGACTGGCCGCAGCAACTCCTCGCCTTCTGGTTCGACGCGCATCGCCAGGACGACTGGTACGGCGGCGGCCCCGATTTCGATGCAGCGGTGCGCGCGCTCGCGGGCGACTGGCACGAAGCCTTGCGGTCGCAACCCGCCGAAACCTTCCTAACCGATCCCGACACCGCGCTGGCCGCGACGATCCTGTTCGATCAGGTGCCACGCAATATCTTCCGCGGGGTCGCCGACGCCTTCGCCACCGACAGCCTCGCCCGCGCCACCGCGCGCGGGATCGTGGCAAAGGGCTGGGATCAGCATTGGCCCGACGCGCGGCGCCAATTCGCCTATCTGCCGTTCGAACATAGCGAGGAGATCGCCGACCAGCGCGAATCGCTGCGCCTCTTCGCGCAGCTCGCGGACCCGATGTTCCATGACTATGCGCAACAGCATTTCGCCATCATCGACCGCTTCGGCCGCTTCCCGCATCGCAACGCCGTGCTGGGCCGCGCGACCCGCCCCGAGGAGCAGGCAGCGGTGGAGGAAGGCAAGAATTGGTGATAGGGCGGGCGCGATCCCCTTCCCGGCGCGGAGCCCAGTCATGGCCGACTTTACCGACACGCTGACCGAAAAACATATCGCCTTCATCGAGAAACAGCCGGTCTATTTCACCGCGACCGCCGCCGCCGATGCGCGGATCAACCTGTCGCCCAAGGGCTATGCCGACAGCTTTCGCGTGTTGTCCGCGACGCAGGTCGCCTATCTCGACCTTGCCGGGTCGGGCAACGAAACCCACGCGCACCTTGCCGCCGATGGCCGGATCACCATCATGTTTTGCGCCTTTGATCGCAGCGCGCTGATCCTGCGCATCTATGGCCGCGGGCGCCCGGTGCTGCCGCAGGACGGTGAATGGAGCGCGCTTGCGGCGCATTTCACCCTGCTGCCCGGCACCCGCCAGATTTTCGTCATTGATGTGGAAAGCGTCCAAACCAGCTGCGGCTGGGGAGTGCCGATGATGGAGCTGCAACACGAGCGCGACACGCTGCAAAAATATCACCGCCAGGCCGACCGCGCGCTGTGGGTCGAAAAGACGCAGGGGCGCACCAAAAGCATCGACGGCCTGCCAACGCGCGCGACCGACCGTTTCATCGAAGGCGAGACTGCCTGATGCCGCTGGTCGAACTGGTGCGAATTCCGAACGGCGCCGAAGCCGAGCTGCTGCGCGGGCGGATCGAAAGCGCCGGGGTTCACGCGGTCTGCTTCGACGCGGGGATGAACATCGCCGAAAGCGTCGGGATGATGATCCCCGTGCGGATCATGGTGCTCGACGAGGATCTGGACGAAGCGCGGGCATTGCTGGCGGAATTTGAGGCGGGCTGAACGCAACCCATCTCCTCATCCGTTCGTCCTGAGCTTGTCGAAGGACCGTTTTTCCCTTTGAAAGGAAGAAGGACAGTGCTTCGACAAGCTCAGCACAAACGGATTCAAGGTCACGCCAAGACTCTCCCATGATCAAAGTTGCCAGTTACAATATGCGCAAGGGCATCGGGCTCGACCGCCGCCGCGATCCCGGGCGGGTGCTGTCGGTGCTGGGCGAGCTCGACGCCGATATCGTCGCGCTGCAGGAGGCCGACCGGCGTTTCGGCACACGCGCCAGCGCCATCCCGCCGCATATGTTCGACGAGCATAGCGATTATGTGCCGATCGGGCTGAGCGGACGCCCGCACAGCATCGGCTGGCACGGCAATGCGCTGCTGGTCCGCAAGGGCGCCGAGGTCGAGGAAAGCCACGCACTGCACCTGCCGACGCTCGAACCGCGCGGCGCCGTCGCCGCGACGATCCGCATCGGCGAGACACGATTGCGCGTCGTCGGCATGCACCTCGACATTTCGGGGCTGCGCCGCCGCCAGCAGGCGCGCGCGATCCTGAACCATGTCGCCGAGGGCGAAGACCTGCCGACGATATTGATGGGCGACTGCAACGAATGGCGCGCGACGGGCGGCTGCCTGCACGATTTCGGCGAGCGTCATCGGCTCGTCGACACCGGCCACAGTTTCCACAGCCGCCGACCGGTCGCCCGGCTCGACCGCATCTTCGCCTCGCCCGACCTTGAGGCGGTCGATGCCGGGGTGCATCGCAGCGCGCTGGCGGCGCGGGCGTCGGATCATCTGCCGATCTGGGCGCGGTTCAGGGCGGCCTCGAAGCACCCATAAAGCCCCTCCCCTTCAGGGGAGGGGTTGGGGTGGGGCCCCGAAACCTTGCGCCAGGCCTTGGCCCCCACCCGCTGCGACTAACGAACAAGTTCGTAAGTCTCGCTGCCCTCCCCTGAAGGAGAGGGCGAATTATTGCGTGCCCAAATTATAGGCAATCCCCTGCCTCGCCTGCCCAGCAAACGACCGATTATTCGTCCTACCCGACAAAAACCGTCACAAAATGTTAACTTTTCCGCACCGTGCGCAATCTGGCACGGCTGTTGCAGTGCAACATGGTGCTATTGGCAAAAGGGGGCATCATGAAATTGATCCTGGCAATCATTAAACCATTCAAGCTCGACGAGGTGCGCGAAGCGCTCACCGGCTTGGGTATCGCCGGCATGACCGTGACCGAGGTCAAGGGGTTCGGCCGGCAAAAGGGACAGACCGAAATCTACCGCGGCGCCGAATATGCCACCAACATGGTGCCGAAGGTGAAGATCGAGCTGGTCTGCAACGACGCACTGGCGCCGCGGGTGGTCGAAACGCTTCAGCAAAGCGCCGGCACCGGTTCGATCGGCGACGGCAAGATTTTCGTCCTCGACGTGGGTCAGGCGGTGCGGATCCGCACTGGCGAGACCGGAGAGGCGGCACTGTGATGACAAAGGGGGACAATATGACGTTCGCAAATAAATTTGCGGCGGGCGCCGGGGCCGCGGGCCTGTCGCTGTTCGCCGCGCTACCCGTCTGGGCGCAGGAAGCCGCGACCGCGGTGGCCGCACCGGCGGCGCCTGCTGCCGAAGCGGCGGCTCCCGCCGCTTTCGTGCCCACGGCCGAGATGGTGAGCAAGGGCGATGTGGCCTGGATGCTCGTCGCATCGGCTTTGGTGCTGATGATGTCGGTGCCCGCGCTGGCGCTGTTTTATGGTGGTCTTGTCCGTGCCAAGAATATGCTGTCGGTGCTGATGCAGGTGCTGACGATCGTCTGCGTCGCCGCGCTGGTCTGGTTCAGCTGGGGCTATTCGATGGCCTTCACCTCGACCGGCACGCCCTTCCCGACGCTTGTCGGCGGGCTCGACAAGGCGTTCCTCGCGGGGGTCGACGTCACGACCTTCGCCGCGACCTTCTCGAACGGGGTGTACCTCCCCGAATATGTCTTCGTGGTCTTCCAGATGACCTTCGCCTGCATCACGCCGGCGCTGATCGTCGGGGCGTTTGCGGAGCGCGTGAAGTTCACGCCGCTCATCATCTTCACGGTGCTGTGGCTAACGCTCGCCTATTTCCCGATCGCGCACATGGTCTGGTACTGGGCTGGCCCCGACTTCCTGCACGCCGCGCCGACCGACATGGGCCTGCTGTGGGGCTGGGGCGCGCTCGACTTTGCCGGCGGCACCGTCGTCCACATCAACGCAGGCATCGCCGGTCTGGTCGGCTGCATCGTGATCGGCCCGCGCATGGGCTATAATTCGGAACCAATGCCCCCGCACAACCTGGTCATGACGATGATCGGCGCCTCGTTGCTGTGGATCGGCTGGTTCGGTTTCAACGCCGGTTCGGGTCTCGAAGCCAATGCGTTCGGCGCGCTGGCCTTTATCAACACGCTCGTCGCCACCGCAGCCGCGGGCGCGACCTGGGCGATCATCGAGCAGATCATCCACAAGAAACCCTCGCTGCTGGGCGGCGTTTCGGGTGTCGTCGCCGGTCTGGTCGCGATCACTCCGGCGGCGGGCTTCGCCCACCCCGGCACCGCGATCCTGCTCGGTGCGGTCGCCTCGCTGGTCTGTTTCTTCTTCGTCACCACGGTGAAGAAGAAGTTCAAATATGACGACTCGCTCGACGTGTTCGGCATCCACGCCGTCGGCGGCATCGTCGGCGCGATCGGCACCGGCTTCGTCGCCAACCCGGCGTGGGGCGGCCAGGGCTGGATCGACTATACCGCGCCCGTCGCCAAGGCCGGCGAGTTCGACCTGACCGGCCAGGTGATGACGCAGATCTGGGCCGTCGGCACCACAGTGCTGTGGACCGGCGTGGTCAGCGCGGTGCTGTTCCTCGGCCTCAAATATACCATCGGCCTGCGCCCGTCGAAGGACGTCGAGCAGGAAGGGCTCGACCTCGCCGAACATGGGGAGCGCGCCTACAACTTCTGACGAGACAGGATACCCGCCGCCGCACGCTCTTTCTCCTTTCAAACGGCGGCGGCGGGATCCTCACCAGGTTCCTCCTGCGAACCACTGGCCGGGGTCTTGTCCCCGGCCATTTTTTTTGTGGCCCGAACGGCCACGGGCCGGGGTCTTGTCCCCGGCCATTATTTTTGTGGCCCGAACGGCCACGGGCCGGGGCCGATGCCCCGGCCATTTTTTATACTGTGGCCGCGGTGCAACATGTCGCGGCGATTTTTTGCGCAACATTCATGCGCCATTGCGAAATTGTTACAAAAGGCGCACCTCTCGCGGCGCGACGCGGCAAGATAGCCGCGCGCTTGTACAGAGAGGATATCACCATGCATGCTCGCACTATGCTGCTGGCCGGGCTTTCGACGCTCGCGCTGGCTACTATTGGCACGCCCGCGCTGGCCCAGGATGCCGGCGCCGAAGCCGACGACAGCAACATCATCATCGTCACCGCGACCAAGCGCGACGCCAATCTTCAGGACATTCCCTTCTCGATCAACGCCCAGACAGCCGAGGATATTCAGAAATCGGGCGCCGTGACGCTGGAAGACCTGTCGCGCAACGTCGCCGGGCTGTCGGTCCAGAACCTCGGGCCGGGGCAGAGCCAGGTGTCGGTGCGCGGCGTTTCCGCCGGCCAGGTCGTCCGCGACCAGCCCGGCGTCAAGGAACAGGTCGGGGTCTATCTCGACGAAAGCGTGATCTCGCTCTCGCTGTTCACCCCTGACATCGACCTCTACGACCTCAACCGCGTCGAAACGCTGCGCGGACCGCAGGGTACGTTGTTCGGTTCGGGTTCGGTCGGCGGCACCATCCGCTACATCACCAACCAGCCCAAGATCGGGGTGATGGAAGGCAGCGTCGAGGCGAACCTCAACCTCGTCGACGGCGACGACATCGGCGGCCACCTGAAAGGCGCGGTCAATATCCCGATGGGTGACAAGGCGGCGCTGCGCGCGGTCGGCTATTACACCCGCTACGGCGGCTTCATCAACGCCATTGGCCCGGCGGGCGGCGACGATGTCAACAGCGGCGAACGCTATGGCGGCCGCCTCGCGCTGACCTTCGAACCCAGCGACAATCTGTCGATCACCCCGCGCGTCATCTATCAAAAGATCACCGCCGACGGCTTCAACCGCCAGGAGATCCACAATCTCTATGGCAACCGCTTCACGACGACGCGGCCGCAGGTCATCTTTGACGAGCGCGAGCAATATCTGCTGCTGCGCGAAGGGTTCGAAGACGAAACGCTGATCGCCGACCTCAACCTCAATATCGGGCTGGGCGGCGCCAAGCTGACCTCGGTGACCAGCTATATCAACCGCGACATCCTGGTCAGCCGCGACGCCAGCGCGCTCACCGGATCGGTGTCGGTCGACCTTGGCTATCCCGCCGCGGGCGTGCTGCTGCCGTCGAACCTGGTCGATACCACCGACCTGGAAACCTGGTCGCAGGAATTGCGCATCGCGTCGGATAACGACAGCCCGTTCCAGTGGGTCATCGGCGGCTTTTATTCAAAGGTCGACCGCGTCTATGCCCAGCGGCTGCCGACCCCCGGCTATGACGCGGTGACCGACGCGACACTCGGCGCCGGCACCTCGGCGGCGACGCGCAACGGCTTCCCCGCCAACTCGCCGTACAACGCCGACCTGCCCTATGACATCAAGCAGTTCGCGATCTTCGGCGAAGTCAGCTACGACCTCAGCGACGCGTTCACCGCGACCGCGGGCGGGCGTTATTACGACTTCAAGGAAACGCGCAGCTTCAAATCGGGCGGGCTGTTCTCGAACCTCGACAACCGCACCGACAGCACCAAATCGAGCGGCTTCACCCCGCGCTTCCTGCTGTCCTATGATGTCAGCGACAGCGTGACGGTCAACGCCCAGGCGTCCAAGGGCTTCCGCCTTGGCGGGGTCAATGATCCGCTCAACCTGCCGCTCTGCACCCCCGCCGACGCGGCGCTGTTCGGCGGTTTCCAGGACTATGACGACGAAACCCTGTGGAATTACGAGCTGGGGATCAAGTCGCAGGGCCGCGGCTTCACCTTCAACGCCGCGGGTTTCTACAACGACATCAAGAACCTTCAGGTGACCCTCGACGCCGGCAGCTGTTCGTCGCGCATCGTCTTCAACGTCGACAAGGCGCATTCGATGGGGGTCGAATTCGAACTCGGGCTGTCACCCGCCGACGGGCTCGATTTCAACCTGTCGGGCAGCATCATCGAGGCGGAGTTCGACACCACCTTGCCCGGTGTGCTCGCCACCGCGACGGGGATTCGCGAGGGCAACCGCCTACCGTCGGTGCCGAAATTCCAGCTGTCGGCGTCGGGCAGCTATGAATGGCCGATCGGCGATACCGCTAACATGTATGTCGCCGCGTCGGTGCAGCATGTCGGCACCCGCTTTACCCAGCCGGCGGATCAGGAAAACAACCCGCGCACCTTTGTCCACGGCCTGCCGTTCGGCGGCGCGCCGGCGGGTTCGGCGACGACGGTCGACCTGCAATTGCCCGACTATCAGCTGGTCAACCTCAGCGCCGGGGTCGACTTCGACAACGGCCTGTCGCTGATCGCCTATGTCAACAATCTCTTCGACGAAAACGCCCTGCTGTCGTTCGATCGTGAACGCGGCGGCCGGGCGCGGCTCGGCTATACCGTCGGCCAGCCGCGCACCTTTGGCATTACCGCGCGCAAGACGTTCTAAGAAAAATGGGGCCGGTTCGGGTGCGAACCGGCCCCTTTATCCTGCACGCTGCACTGCACAATATTTAGGCAGCGCTGCCGCACATTTAGGCCTTCCCAACATGACATTAATATGGCATTCATTGCGTCAACAGTTTCAGGAGGGGAGAGCCTGAAAGGCTGGGCCGGGACGCAAGTCCCGGCCCTCTTTTTTTGTGCGCGACACAGGGCGCGCTAAAAAATGGATGATTTCAGGGTTTTCGCCGAAAACGCAGCGTCGCAAAGACGCGCCAGCTGCCATCATCCTGCAACACCGAATCGCTGGCCAGCAGCCGGTCGGGCGCTTCGAGGACATAGGTCGAGCGGCCGATTTCAACATCGGCGCTACCCCAGAAATTGACCCATTCCGAAACAGCCAGCCGCCCGCCAATCGGGCGCGTGCGGCCTGTGCTGTCGGTCCAGCTGCCGCGCACCCGGCCTTTGCCGTCGACGCGGTAAATTGCCTCCGCGCCGTAAGCGATGGCCGGGGTTCCCGGGATCGCCAGCTGGTAAATGAGCGCCGTCGCGCCGCCCTCTGCCGCTGGTTCGATTGCCAGCGTCGCGGTCGCCGCCCTGCCGAAGGCGGTTCCCTCGCCGACCCATGTCCCATGCCACGCCGCGAGCGACGGCGCGGGCGCCGCGGCGATAGGTG
Source organism: Sphingopyxis sp. (assembly GCF_051861155.1). Classification (GTDB taxonomy): domain Bacteria; phylum Pseudomonadota; class Alphaproteobacteria; order Sphingomonadales; family Sphingomonadaceae; genus Sphingopyxis. The sequence continues at coordinate 219,988 of NZ_JBHYDE010000001.1, forward strand.
ACGCCGGCTCGGTGGCGGCGGCCGGGGCCGCGATCGCCAGCAGCGCCGCCAGCCCCCACCGCACCGTCATGCCGCGATTTCCGAGCGCGAAAACATGAAGGCGTTGCCGTCGGGATCATAGAAGGTGATCAGTTTGACCAGTCCCGGGATATGCCGGATGTCGCCGTCCTGCCGTACCCCTTCGGCGTCGAGATGCGCTTTCGCCGCGTCGATGTCGGCGACCTCGAACACATTGGTCGCGCCGCCACCCTGCCCCACGCTCTCGACCTCGCTCAGCCCGATATTGACCCCCGCCATCGGGCTCGCGAGTTCGCACCAGCCGATCTCGTCGGCGCGGTAGAGCAATTTGCAGTGCATCACCCGTTCGTACCAGGCGATCGACGCGGTCATGTCGGTCACCCCCATCGAGCAGGTGAGTTCGGATCCGATTTCCAATGCCATCTCGCAGCCTCCCTTTGCCAATGCGCTTGCACCTATGGTCCGGTTTGTATAGTTACTTGTAAATGCCGTCAAGCACGCCCGATCCGCTGCTCGTCCAGCTCGGCAGCCACCGCTGGCTGGTGCCGCTGCTCGCCGATCTGGCGGCGCATCGCGGCGCACGTTTCGTCGAGCTGATCCACCGGCTGGCGCTGCCGCGCGACAGCCTGACGCGCACGCTGGAAGCCGCGGCGACAATCGGCTGGATCGCGCGCAACCCCGGCCACGGCCACCCGCTGCGCCCCGAATATATCTTGACCGAAGCAGGAGAGGCTGCCGCCGCGCGCGCCGCGATGATCGCCGCGGCGCAGGGCGCGGTCGGGCTGCCGCCGGGCGCCGCAACGCGCTGGGGATTGCCGCTGGTCGCCGGGATCGGTGCGGGTCACGACCGTTTCAACGCGCTGTCACGGCTGCTGGCGCCCGCCACCCCGCGCGCGCTGTCGCAGGGGCTGGCAGCGCTGGGCAAACACGGGCTGGTACAGCGCGACGTGCTCGATGGCCGGCCGCCAACGAGCCGCTATGGGCTGACGGGGAGCGGGCGCTTGCTGGCGGAGGCGTGTCTCTAAGTTCCGTCATCCCGGCGAAGGCCGGGATCTCTACCTCGCGGTTTTACGCACCGGCGAGATCCCGGCCTTCGCCGGGATGACGAGATCGATCAGGCCAAAGCCGCCTTCACAAAATCCGACGCGCGCTCGCCAATCATGATGCTCGGCGCGTTCGTGTTCCCGGACACCAGCCGCGGCATGATGCTCGCATCGGCGACCCACAGCCCCTCGACGCCCTTCAGCTTCAACGTCGGATCGACCACCGCACCAGCATCACTGCCCATCCGGCATGTCCCTACCGGGTGATAGACGGTGTCGGCGCGGCTGCGGATCAGGCCGTCTAGCGCGGCATCGTCGTCGATGTTCACCGGATGCCGGTCGCTCCCCACATAGTCCGCCAGCGGCGGCGCCGCGACGATGCGGTGCATCATCCGCACCCCGGCCCGCAAAGTCGCGATGTCGCGCTCGTCGGTCAGGAACCCCGGGTCGATCGCGGGCGCCGCGGCGGCATCGCGCGACACCAGCCGCACCGATCCGCGGCTTTCGGGGCGCAGCACACAGGCGTGGCACGAAAAGCCGTGCCCCTTCACCTTGGTCCGGCCATGATCCTCCAGCATCGCGGGGACAAAATGATATTGAATGTCGGGCGCGGGCAGGTCGGGCGACGATTTCCAGAAGCCGCCCGCCTCGGCGAAACAGGTCGTCATGATCCCGGTGCGCCTGAACCGATGCTCGACGATCGCCTTCACCATCCGCCAGCTACCCCCCAGACTGTCGCCAAGCGGCTCGGTCGAGCGGGTTTCCCAGCTCGACACATAATCGATATGGTCCTGCAGATCGGCGCCCACCCCGGCGCGGTCGACGACCACGTCGATGCCCTGGTCCCGCAAGTGCGCCGCCGGACCGATCCCCGATAGCATCAAAATCTGCGGGCTGCCGAACGCCCCCGCCGACAGCACCACCCCGCCGCGCGCGCGCAGCGTTTCGCGCCGCGACCCGCGGCGGATCACGACCCCCACCGCGCGCCCATTTTCGACCAGGATCTTTTCGACCAGCGCCTTTGTGCGAATGTCGAGGTTCGCCCGCCCGCGCAGCGGTTCGACATAGGCGCGCGCCGCCGACCAGCGTTCGCCGTCCTTCTGCGTCACCTGATACAGGCCGAAACCTTCCTGATGCGCGCCGTTGAAATCGGCGGTGCGCGGCAATTGCAGCGTCGCGGCGCTCTCGACAAAGCGGCGGCTGGTCACATTCGGCCAGCGCTGGTCCATCACATTGAGCGGCCCGTCGCCCCCATGAAACTCATCGCCGCCGCGCTCATTGCCCTCGCTGCGCTTGAACCAGGGGAGCACGTCGGCATAGCTCCACCCGGTCGCGCCCAGCGCTGCCCACTGGTCGTAATCGAATTGGTGGCCGCGGATATAGACCATCGCATTGATCGCGCTCGACCCGCCCAGCCCGCGCCCGCGCGGCTGGTATCCGGTGCGCCCGTTCAGCCCCGGCTGCGGCAGCGTGTCATAACGATAGTTTGACGATTTGGGGATGAACGGCATGAACCCCGGCGTCTTGACACGCACGATGTCGTTGGTCCCGCCCGCCTCGACCAGACACACCTTCCGCGTCCCATCTTCCGCAAGCCGCCCCGCCGCCGCGCTCCCGGCGCTGCCGCCGCCGATGACGATGATGTCGAACTGATCCCCAAGACTCATGCGCGCCGCTCCCCTCGCCACCGGTTCGGTGGTCAATCGGGACTTACATGAATGTCATTAGCAAGCGTGGCAAGCCCATACGTCGCCCCCGCGAAGGCGGGGGCCGCGATCAGCCTTGCTCAGCGATGAAGGCGTAAACCTCCAGCGGCCCCCGCCTTCGCGGGGGCGACGGAATTTACTCCGCCGCTTCCTCACTCGCTCGCCCCGCCGCCCAGCGCTCCTTGATCATCGCGCTCGTCGCCCGGCTGCCGTCGTGGCTCCAGCCGGGTTCGCGCCAGATATAGCTCAGCTTGTGCCGCCACGGCGCCGCCCACACATCCTTCGCGATCCCGACCCATTCATGCACCGCCGCCCACAGGATGTTGAAGCTGCCGAGCTGCTTGACGATGCCATAGCGCACCGGCTCGTCGTCGCGTTCGGGGACGAAGCTGCCAAACATCTTGTCCCAGATGATGAACACCCCGGCGTAATTCGCGTCGAGGTAGCGCGGGTTCACCCCGTGGTGGACGCGGTGATGCGACGGGGTGTTCATCACCGCCTCGAACCAGCGCGGCAGCCGCTTGATCGCCTCGGTATGGATCCAGAATTGATAGATCAGGTTCAGCCCGGCGCAGAAGAAGACCATCGCGGGCGGAAAGCCGATCAGGAACAGCGGCAGGCGGAAAATGAAGGCGATACTGATGAAGCCGGTCCAGGTCTGCCGCAGCGCGGTCGACAGATTATAATGCTGGCTGGAATGGTGGATGACATGGCTCGCCCAGAACCAGCGCACCCGGTGCGCACTGCGGTGAAAGACATAATAGGCGAGGTCGTCGAGGAAGAAGCAGAGGATCCACGCCCACCACCAGCCCTTGAAATCGATCCCGATGTCGAACAGCCGGTACTGGTGCAACCACACCGCAAGCCCGACCACGATCCCGCCGACAAGCGCGCTCGCGACCTGGCTCCCCGTGCCAAGCATCAGCGAGTTCAGCGTATCGCGTGCCTCGTACCGGCTTTTGTCGGCGCGCAGCGCGACGATCATTTCGGCGATCAGCAGCAGGATGAAGGCCGGGATCGCATAGGTGACCGGATCGGGCAGCTTATCCACAGTTGAGATCCCGCATCCGGCTCGCCCACATCCCCGCATCCTTCCCCAGTTGCAGCGTCACCGATCCGAAGGTCTTTTCGGGCATGGCCAGGGTCAGAAAATCCTTGTCGAGCCGTCCGACCGTCGCCGCATCGACAGGCCGACCAGCAAAGAAATTGCCGTGCGCACGCACCAGCATCATCCGTCCCTCGGCATTGCGGACGATGGCGGCAAAACCCGCGCGGTCGCGCGCGACCTCGATCCCGCGAAACCCGGCCTCGGCTTCTTCGGCGAGGCTGATCGCATGCGCCTCGTCGGCGATCCGCGGATCGGCGCCCAGCCCCATCTTGCCCACCAGCCACACGACAAACAGCACCGCGACCACCGAGCCGCCGAGCTGGATCAACTCGGCCAGCGTCACCGCTCGCCCGCCAGCGCGTCCAGCATCGGGCGCAGCCCCGACAGGTCATAACCCGCGCCCGCCGCCGCCGCGCAGATCGTATCGACATCGTCGCCCGCCCGCGCGCGCGCCAGCGCCCATAGATGGCTCGAACGCGTCCCCGACCGGCAATAAGCCAGCACCGGCCCCGTCGCCCCCGCCAGCACCGCATCGAGCGCGTCGAGCTGCGGATGGCTGAACCCGGCATGGCCGACCGGGATCGCCGCATAGGCCAGCCCTTCGGCGGCGGCGGCCCCGGCAATATCATCGCCCTGCGGCGCCTCGGGCTCCTCGCCGTCGGGGCGGTTGTTGACGATCATCGCAAAGCCCGCGGCCTTCGCCGCGGCGACATCCGCGATGCTGATCTGCGGGGCGACGCTATAGTCGGCGGACAGGGGTCGAAAATCGCTCATCGCCGCGATGTATAGGACGCGCCGTTTTACTGACAAGCGCGAAAGCTAGGCGGCCGCGGGCACGGCTTCGCGGTCGCGCGCCGCGGGGCGCGACACCACGTCGTGAAAACGCTCCGCATAATGCGGATGCTCGGTCCCCATCATGCGGTCCCACCAGGTGAAATAGAGCCCGTAATTGCGGTTGAAGCCGCCGCTATGGTGCAAATCATGGTGCGTCGTCGTGTTGATCCAGCGCGTCAGCGGGGTCGACAGCCACCAGCGCGGGTGCAGTTCGAACCCCGCATGCCCCATCGCGTTGCGGACGATCTGGAACAGGATCCAGCTCAGCATCACCCATCCGGGGGTCGCGACGAAGGCCAGCCAGATCGGGACGAACGCGATCATCACGAACGCCTCGGGAATGGCAAAGCTGTACGCCGCCCATGGCGTCGGGGTGATCGAGCGATGATGCGCGCGGTGAAAGATCTTGAACAGCCGGGGATGGTGCATCGCGCGGTGGACCCAATAGAAATAGGCATCGTGCGCAACAATCAGCGCCGCGAGCAGCGCGAGATCGCCCGCCCAGCCATAGCTGCCCTCGAACCGGTGCAGCACCCCGGTATCGACGCCCCAGATGATGAACGCCGACACCAGAGTATAGACCCCCACCGTCTGGACCGACTGGGCGAATTCACGGCGCTGGTCGGCCTGCGTCGCCTCGCGCGCCTGGATCTTGCGCGTCCGGAGCGCCGTGCGGCGCAGCCTCCATACGATCGCGGCGACCGCCGCCGCCGCGATCAGATAGCGCCCGAAGTCGAAGGCAAAGACGATCGGGCCTTTCGTGAGCAGGATCTGGAGCGGCGGAATGGCGTCGAGCATCGGAGCGGTCCTGGCGGTTGCGGATGCCCCGATAGAGCACGCCCGCCGCCTCCCCGCTCCGTAATCGTAGAAATCGGCTAGCCGATTTCGGAATCGCCCAGCCGCGCCGCCGCTGCGCGGGCGCGATAGGCGCTCGGCGTCATCCCCTCGGCATCGCGAAAGGCGCGGTTGAATGGGCCGAGCGACCCGAAACCGGCGTCGAGCGCGATGGTCAGGATCGGCACCTCGCCTTGCCCCGGATCGCCGAGCGCGCTGCGGATTTCGTCGAGGCGAAAGCCGTTCAGAAAGGCGGTGAAATTGCGAAAGCCCATTTCGCCGTTGATCGCACGGCGGACGCGATATTCGGGCTCGCCCAGCCGCGCGGCGAGCATCGCGATCGAAAAGCCTTCGGCGCGGTAGGCGCGTTCCTTGGCCATCACCGCGTGCAGCCGCTGCGCAAGCGGCGACGGCGCCGCGGCCGGCTCGGCGCGTTTGGGCAGCGGACCCGGCGCCGCGAACAGTTCGGCCAGCCGAAAGCGATACAGTCCGACCGATACGATGAAGGTGGCGATCACGATCGCGATCAGCGTCAGGGACCGCCCAAGGTCGAGGGCCGTATCGCGGTTCTGAAACATCTCGATAAAGGTTGCGAGCAGGATGAAGCCGCCGATCGCACAGACCAGCGCCGCGCGAAAGCCGCGCCGCGCCTCGATCAGGTCGTTGGCGCGCCCGCGCCACGCGATCCACATGCCCGCCACCGCAAAGGCGAACATGCCGATCCGCACCAGCACCCAGATTTCCTGACTGAACCAGCCGATGGCACCGATCAACGCGATCTGGATCAGCGGCAGCATCCCGAACGCCGCAACCAGCAGCCAGCTGCGCCAGCCGATCCGCTGCTGATCATCGAACCACAGCCGCACGAACAGCCAGAAAAAGGCAGGCACCATCACCGACAGCGCGTCGCAGATCGCATAGGGCAACCGCGCCGATCCCTCGGGCCGGAAGACCGGGACGAGCAGATAGGCGATGATCGCGAGGTTCATCGCGATGGCGACGCGCGCCGCGAGCACGTCGGCATGATCGCGCGCCAGGATTGCGATCCACAGCAGGAACAGCGCGATGGCGCCGCCACGAATCATCGGATCGAGGATCAGCAGCGCCGTCATCGCGCCGTGCTACTGCAAGCGATGCCGGGACGCCACCATCGGCGGCGCCCCAGGGATCGCGCCACGTCGTTCATTGCGCGGCGAGTTGCTGCGACTGGCGTGCGCGCAGCTTTTGCAGCGCCAGCCCGCGCACCGTGTCGCGGCACTGACGCGCCGCGCGGCGCGCCTTGACGGTCAGATGCTCGGTATCGTTGCGGCACGCCGCCTTCGCCGCGCGCGCAATCCGGCGCTGTGCCGTCGTCACGTCGGCGGGCGCGGCCAGATCGAGTGCACGCACATCGATGCGAACGGTCGTGGGGGCGTCGGACGCCTGTACGGTCGTCGGCAGCGCGACAAGACATGCCGCGGCGAGCGTGCGAAAGAGGGGAGAGCGCATGGTTATCGTCCTTTCGTTGGTCGGCGCCGCAAAGGCGAAGCGGCCCGATGAAAGGCGAAGTGGCGATGACGGCGGCGCCGGTCGCGCCGCGTTCCGAATTTGACTAGCCATTTGTGAAATCGATCAGGCGCGCGGCCGACCGCCGGCTCAAAAGTGCCGGATCACCGCCAGAAACGCGTCGCCCCACGCCTCGAGCTTTTTCGCGCCAACCCCCGGAATCGTCCCCATCGCGCCCAGCGTCGCGGGCTTTTCGGTCGCCATCGCGCGCAGCACCGCGTCGTGAAAGATCACATAGGGCGGCACATTGGCTTCGGCGGCAAGCTCGCGCCGGACGCTACGCAGCGCGTCGAACAGCGGATCGCCGACCGGGTTGGCGACCCCCGCGCCGCCGCGAACCTCGCGTTTGGTGCGCTTGACCGGCGGTTCGGCGATCAGCACCGCCGCCTCGCCCTTCATCATCGCGCGCGCGCTGGGGCCGAGCATCAGCCCGCCATGCTCGGTCGTTTCGAGCGCCTCGCGCGCGACCAACGTCCGCACCAGCGGCTTGATCAGCCGCGCCTCGTCGCCCGCAACGATGCCGAACACCGACAATTTGTCATGGCCGCGCTGGGCAATCCGCTCGTCGCTGCGCCCGGTCAGCACCGCCTCGATATGCCCCGCGCCATAGCTTTGGCCGGTGCGATAGACCGCGCTCAGCAGCTTTTGCGCGAGCACGGTCGCATCGACTTGGGCGGCGGGGTCGAGGCAAGTGTCGCAATTGCCGCAGCGGCCCGGCGGGCTTTCGCCGAAATGACGCAGCAGCTGCGCGCGGCGGCACTCGACCGTCTCGACCAGCGCCGCGAGCGCGTTCAGCCGCACCCGTTCACCCGGAACCCGCGCCTCGGGCAGCTCGGACAATCGCATCCGGGCCTTGGCGAAATCGTCGGCGCCCCACAGCATCATCGCCTCGGCGGGGTCGCCATCGCGCCCGGCGCGTCCGGTTTCCTGATAATAGCTTTCGATCGATTTGGGCAGCGCCGCGTGGGCGACAAAGCGCACATCGGGCTTGTCGATCCCCATCCCGAAGGCGACCGTCGCGGTGACGATACCGTCCTCCGACGCGACAAAATCATGCTGCACCCGCGCCCGTACCTCGGGATCGAGCCCGGCATGATAGGCGGCAACCGGCCGCCCCGTCGCCTTCGCCAGTTGCTCGGCCAGCCGTTCGGTGCCGCTGCGCGTCGGGCAATAGACGATCCCCGGCCCGGGGTTGGCGGCGATGAATTCGACCAACTGGCGCGCCGGGGTGATGCGCGGACGGATCGCGTAGCGGATATTCGGGCGGTCGAAGCCGGCGAGGATCAGCCCGTCGTCGGCAATGCCAAGCTGAACAAGAATATCCTCGCGCGTATGCTTGTCGGCGGTCGCGGTCAGCGCCAGCCGCGGCACCCCCGGAAACGCATCGAGCAACGGGCGCAGCAGGCGGTAATCGGGACGGAAATCATGCCCCCATTCCGAAACGCAATGCGCCTCGTCGATCGCGAACAGCGCCGGGCTCCGCGCCTCGAGCAGCGCGCGAAACCCTTCGCCAGTCGCGCGCTCGGGCGCCACATAGAGCAGGTCAAGTTCGCCGTCGCGATAGCGTTGCCGCGTCTCGGCGCCATCGGCGTCGACGCTGGTCAGGCTGGCAGCGCGGATCCCCGCCGCGCGCGCGCCGCGCAGCTGGTCGTGCATCAACGCGATCAGCGGCGACACGACGACGACGCAACCGTTCAGCGCGACCGCGGGCAGCTGATACGTCAGCGATTTGCCCGCCCCCGTCGGCATCACCGCCAACGTCCGCTCGCCCGCCATCACCCGATCGACGACATCGGCCTGCCGCCCGCGAAAGGCGTCGAAACCGAAGGTGGATTTCAGGAGGGGGAGAAGCGCGTCGGCGGACATTGTGGGTGGCGATAGGGCGGATGCGGAAGAGAGGGAAGCCCCATCCGTCGCCCCCGCGAAGGCGGGGGCCGCTGGCACCCTTGCGCTCCGCCGATAGCGGCCCCCGCCTTCGCGGGGGCGACGACAAGCTAACCCCGCGCCAGCAACGCCCGCTCGGCCATCCGCGCCGCGGTTTCGCGTTCGGCCATCACGACATGGTCGGCGCCGCGCCGCACCAGATCGTCGACCTCCTCGTCCGAATGCGCGCGCGCGACAATCACCAGCTTCGGATTGATCGCCCGCGCCCGCCGCACGATCGCCCCAGCCTCGACCCCCTCGGGAATCGCGATCAGCAGCGTCGCGGCGGCGTCGAGCCCCGCCTGGCGCAGGATGCTTTCCTTGGTCGCATCGCCGATAATCACGGTCGCGCCCGCGGCGCGCGCCGTCGCCGCCATGTCGCGCTCGTCCTCGATCACCGTCAGCCCGGCGCCGCGCCCGCAGATCAGGGTGCCGATATGGCTGCCGACGCGGCCGTAACCGATCAGCACCACGCCGGCGTTGCACGGCGCGGGCGCGTCCTCGCTTGCCGCCTCGACGTCTTCGGGCTCCTCGAACCGCATGCGCCTTACCGCGAGCGAAAACAGGATCGGGTTGACCAGGATCGACAGCAGCGCCCCCGCGAGGATCAGGTCGCGCCCCGTCTCAGGCAGCACCTCCAGCCCCACCCCCAGCCCGGCCAGGATGAACGAAAATTCGCCGATCTGCGCCAGGCTGACCGACACCGTCAGCGCGGTCTGCGAATTATGGCCAAACGCGCGGACCAGCGCAAAGGCGGCGAGCGATTTGCCGACGACGATGATCCCCACCGTTGCCAGCACCGGCCCCGGCTGCTCGACCAGCACATGGGGGTCGAACAACATGCCGACCGACACGAAAAACAGCACCGCAAAGGCATCGCGCAGCGGCAGCGTCTCTTCGGCGGCACGGCGGCTGAGCTGCGTTTCGCCGAGGATCATCCCGGCAAAGAACGCGCCGAGCGCGAACGACACATCGAAAATCACCGCGGCGCCAAACGCCACCCCCAGCGCGATCGCCAGCACCGCGAGCCGGAATAGCTCGCGCGACCCGGTGTGCGCCGCCCAGTGCAGCACCCACGGCAGCACCCGCCGCGCGATCACGAACATGAAGGCGCCAAAGCCGACGACCTTGACCAGCACGATCGCCGCCGACTGAAGCAGGCCCGCCCCATTCGCCCCGGCGCCGCCCTCATCGCCGCGCGCGCCGAACATCGCGGGGAGCAGGACGAGCGCAAGCACCATCACCAGATCCTCGACGATCAACCAGCCGACCGCGATCCGCCCCTTTTCGGTCTCGACCATGTCCTGCGCCTGGAGCGCGCGCAGCAGCACGACGGTCGATGCGACCGACAGCGCCAGACCGAACACCGCGCTGCCCGCGATCGACCAGCCAAGCCACAGCCCCAGCATCATGCCGAGCGCGGTCGCGACCGCGATCTGCAGGATCGCCCCCGGCACCGCGATCCGCCGCACCGCCAGCAGGTCTTTCAGCGAAAAATGCAGCCCGACCCCGAACATCAGCAGGATGACGCCGATCTCGGCGAGCTGCATCGCCAGCCCGGTGTCGGCGACGAACCCCGGCGTGAACGGCCCGACCAGCACCCCGGCAAGCAGATAGCCCGCAATCGGCGAAATCCGCAGCCGATGCGCGAGCGCCCCCATCAGGAACGCGACGCCCAGCCCGGCAACGATGGTGCCGATCAGGGAGGTGTCATGCGGCATGATCCATGCCTAGGGGGCGGGGGCGCGGGGGGTCAAGGTCGCGCCGCAGGAAAAGACGCAAGTCCGGCAATATCCTATGACCGGCCAAAATCACGCCACCCAGCCAATCGCGGGCGGTCAGGGAGAATCTGGAAGCGGCGTTCGGCGATCCGCCCACTTGGGATGCCGCGAGCTAGCCGATACTGCCCGCGAATTGCGCGGCGAGTTGCTCGCGCTTGAAATGATCGACGACCGTGTCGACAAAAGCGCGCGTCTTGGCGGGGAGCAAGGTGCGGCTGGCATAATAGAGGGTGATTGCCCCCGCGTCGCCGTACCAGCCAGGCAGCAGGCGGACGAGTGCCCCGCTGCGCAAATGCGGCAAGACGTCGGGCACCGCGAGCAGCGCCGCCCCCAGCCCCATCAGCGCCGCGCGCACCATTGGGGCGGGGTCGCTCATCACGATCGTTTCGCGCTGCGCGGCCGCCAATTCAGTGCCGACCGCGTCGCGCATCATCCATTGCCGTGTCCGCCCGTTGGTCGGAGATCGCATGACGATGCCGTCGAACGCAGCCAGCCCCGACGGGTCGGTCGGCAACGGTTTGCCCGCCAGATAGCCTGGCGCCGCAACCGCAACGACATGCAATGGCGCCAGCGGCCGCGCGATGATTGCGGGCGAGAGCTCGAAGCCGCCGCCGATCGCGGTATCGAAACCCTCGGCGATCAGGTCGACCTGCCGACTGTCGAAATGCAAGTCGGGCCGCACGCGCGGGTAGCGCGCGAGGAAGGGTGCCAGCACCGGCACGACATATTCCTGCCCAAAGGCCAGGCTCATGCTGACCTTCAGCGTCCCGGCCGGTTCGTCGCCCGCTTCCGCGACATCGGCGATCGCCGCCTGCAGCCCGTCGAGTTGACCACCGATCCCTGCCAGAAGGCGCTCGCCCGCCTCGGTCAGCGACAGCTTGCGCGTCGAGCGATGAAACAGCCGCGTGCCAAGGTTGCGTTCGAGCATCGCGACGTTGCGGCTCACCGCCGCCGGGGTCAGCCCCATCAACCGCCCCGCGCCGGAAAAGCTAGCGAGTTCGGCGCTGCGCATGAAGCATTCCAGGTTGGCGAGCGTTTCCATCTTCAATCATTCATTGAAATTTATTGCTCTGATTAGCGACTAATCATCGATGAATCCAGTCGCCATAACCGATCCATCACCCTTTGATGGAGTAAACCAGCATGACCACAACCCTCCCCCTCACCGGCAAGATCGCGCTCGTAACCGGCGGCTCGCGGTCGATCGGCGCCGCCATCGCGCTGCGCCTCGCCGCCGACGGTGCCGCCGTAGCGATCACCTACAATGGCTCGCCTGATCGCGCCGCCGATGTCGTCGCCGCGATCGAAGCCGTCGGCGGCAAGGCGCTTGCGATCCAGGCCGATGCCGGCGACCCCGTCGCGGTCCGTGCCGCCGTCAGGCAGGTCGTCGCCGACTTTGGCGCGATCGACATCCTCGTCAACAATGCCGGTATCGCGATCAACGCCGGCATCGAGGATTATGATTTCGCGGACTATGAACGCATGCTCGCAGTCAACGTCACCGGCGTCTTCGTCGCGACGCAGGAAGCCGCGCGCGCGATGACCGCGGGCGGGCGCGTCATCCATATCGGCAGTTCGATGGCGCGTTACGCCGCCTTCCCCACCGCCTCAGTCTATACGCTGACCAAGGGTGCGGTGTCGGGCTTCAACCGCAGCCTCGCCCGCGATCTTGGTCCCCGGGGCATCACCGTCAACACCGTGCTGCCCGGGCCGACCAACACCGACATGAACCCCAAGGACGGCCCCGTCGCGGCAATCGTCGGCCAAAATATCGCGATCGGTCGCTATGGCGAACCCGACGAAATCGCCGCCGCGGTCGCCTTCCTCGCGCGCCCCGAGGCTGCCTTTATCACCGGCGCCGAAATCATCGCCGACGGCGGCCTCACAGCTTGAACGCCACGAACCCGCCGCTCCCCATCGGGAGCGGCGACCTGCACCGAAAGGACAATCACATGAGCATCGGAATCATCGGATCGGGCGCCATCGGCACTGCCATCGCCACCATTCTGACCCGCGCCGGGATGGGCGCCGTCATCGCGAACAGCCGCGGCCCTGCCAGCCTCGCCTCACTGACCGCCGACCTCGGCCCGTCGCTCCGCGCCGTTACCGTCGCCGAAGCCGCGGCGCAGGACATCGTCTTCGTCGCGGTCCCCTGGACAAAGCTACCCAGCGCACTCGCCGGCCTGCCCGATTTCGCCAGTCGCATCGTCATCGACGCGAATAACCCGATCGAGGCGCCACTATTCAAGCCCGCTAACCTCGGCGGCCGCCTGTCGAGCGAGATCGTCGCTGACCTCGTTCCCGGCGCGCGCCTCGTCAAGGCGTTCAACCACCTGACCGCGCCGCTACTAGCCACTGACCCGCGTGCCGAAAGCGGCCAGCGAGTGTTGTTTCTGTCGGGCGACGACGATGCAGCCAAGGCGGAGGTCGCCGCGATCATCGCGCGGCTCGGCTTCTTCGCGATCGATCTCGGCGCCTTGGCGGTCGGCGGCAGACTCACGCAATTTCCCGGCGGCCCGCTACCGGCGCTCAATCTTGTCAAGTTCGGATAGGAAAGGGGGGACTAAACCGTCCCCTCCTCCACCTCGGCCTGCTGCCTTGCCCACATGTCGGCGTACAGCCCGCGCATCCGCAGCAGCTGGTCGTGCGTCCCCGTCTCGGCGACGCGGCCCTTGTCGAGCACGACGATCCGGTCGGCGCCGGTCACCGTCGACAGGCGGTGCGCGATCACCAGTGTCGTGCGCCGCGCCGCAATCCGCTCCAGCGTGTCCTGGATCGCCGCCTCGGTGCGGCTGTCGAGCGCGCTCGTCGCTTCGTCCAGGATCAGCACCGGCGGATTTTTGAGCAAGGTGCGCGCGATCGCGACGCGCTGTTTCTCGCCGCCCGACAGCTTCAGCCCGCGTTCGCCGACCTCGGTGTCATACCCCTGCGGCAGGATCGCGATGAAACCATCGATCGCCGCGCCCTCGGCCGCCGCCGCAATCTCGGCCGCGCTGGCGCCTTCGCGGCCATAGGCGATGTTGTACCCGATGCTGTCGTTGAACAGCACCGTATCCTGCGGGACGATGCCGATCGCGCCGCGCAGGCTGGCCTGCGTCACCGCGGCAATATCCTGATTGTCGATTATGATCCGCCCGCCCTGCGGGTCGTAGAAACGGAACAACAGCCGCGCGATCGTCGATTTGCCCGCGCCCGACGGTCCGACGATCGCCAGCGTCTCGCCCGCGCCGACCGCAAAGCTGACGCCGTTCAGGATCGTGCGGTCGCGCTCGTAACCGAACACGACATTGTCGAACGCCACCGCGCCGCCGTTCACCACCAGCGGCGGCGCGTCGGGGGCATCGCTGATCTCGGGCGGGGTGTCGATCAGGCGGAACATCGCCTCCATGTCGATCAGCCCCTGGCGGATGACGCGATAGACCATGCCGAGCATGTCGAGCGGGCGGAACAGCTGCGCGAGCAACGTGTTCACCAGCACCACGTCGCCGACCTGAAACTGTCCCTTTGACCAGCCCCACACGGTGTACGCCATCGCCCCCGCCAGCGCGGCGTTGGTGATCAGGCTCTGCCCGATGTTCAGCCACGCCAGGCTGTTCTCGCTTTTCACCGCGGCGCGCGCATATTGGTCGGCGACGTCGCGGTAGCGCGCCGCCTCGCGCTCCTCGGCGCCGAAATATTTGACCGTCTCGTAATTGAGCAGGCTGTCGACGCTGCGCCCGATCGTCAGCGTGTCGAGGTCGTTCATCTGGGTGCGCAGCGCGTTGCGCCAGTCGGTCACCTTGCGCGTGAAGATGATGTAGAGCACCACCATCAGCGCGGTCGCGCTGGCGAGCCCGAAGCTGAACTTGGTCCAGAAGATGATCAGCACCGCGGCGAGCTCGATCACCGTCGGCGCGATGTTGAAGAGCAGGAAATAGAGCATCGTGTCGATGCTCTTGGTCCCGCGCTCGATCACCTTGGTCACCTCGCCCGTGCGCCGCGCGAGGTGGAAACGCAGGCTCAGCGCATGGAGATGCGTGAAGGTCGCGATCGCGAGTTCGCGCGTCGCGTCCTGCCCGACGCGCTCGAACACGACGTTGCGCAGATTGTCGAAGAGCACCCCGGCAAAGCGCGCGCCAGCATAAGCGAGCACCAGCCCGATCGCGAGCGCCACCCCCGCCTGCATCCCCGGCGCCATCTTGTCGATCGCGGCGCCATAGAGGAAGCCCATCGACAGCTGCACGCCCTTCGACGCCAGGATGATGAGCCCCGCCAGGACGATGCGGACCTTGTGCTCGGTGTGCCCCGCGGGCCACAAATAAGGCAGGAAACGCTTGAGCGTCTCAAGAACCGGGGGTTCTTTGGCCGCGTCGGCGGAGGTGAGGGTATCGGGCGGCATGCGCGCCCCATGTAGAGGGGCGGGCGCGGAACGCCAAGCGAGTCTCGCGGTTCTTCGCCGTTCACGCTCATTCGTCATCCCGGCGAAGGCCGGGATCTCAACCGTACTTTAGAACGCGACGGCGAGATCCCGGCCTTCGCCGGGATGACGATCTAAACTGAGAAACGCTACCGCGACTCGCGATACCCCGCGTGGCGCATGATCCGGTCGATCAGGCGCCGTTCTTCGGATGTCGGGGTGGGGATGATCGCCGCGGGTGGTTCGATCCGGCGGCCGAACAACGGACGCCGCGGCGGGACAAGGGGAGAGAAACGCATCGGGGGCTCGCCTTCATTGCGCAGCGTCGCCCCCCGGCACCGCTATGGATCTGGTCCCTGCCTCCTTGGTGAAGGCGCGTGGTTGCAGATCGGTTAAAGGCGCTGGTTACTGTTTTCTTTCCGGTACCGTGAAGGTGCCGGTGACGCGCCCGCCGGTGCCGCCCGCGATCGGATTGCCGTCGGGACCGCGCGCCGCGCCGCGCCCGTCGACCGTCGCGCGGCCGCTGTTCAGGTCGATGACCAGCCGCCCGCCGCGCAGATTGTTGCCGCGCTGGCGCAGTTCGACATTACCGACCATCGTGATCAGGCGGCGGTCGAGGTCATAGATCGCGACATTGCCCGACGCGCGCTCGTCACCCTTGGTCACCACGACCCCGCCGGTCGCGTCGATCCGGTTCACGTCGGTACCGCCGCTGCGGGTGTATGCCGCCGTCAACCGTGCTGCGGTCAGCGTCAAACCCGCCTGATCAACCCGGACGTTGCCCGAAAAAATGGCGCGATCAGCACGATCTTGGACCTCAAAGCGATCTGCTCCGAACGTCACGGGCGCGTTGCTGTTGTGGTTGGCCAGGGCTTGCGCCTGCGCCGCGTCGCCGCCGGTTCCCGTTGACAACAGGGCCAAGCTGGTGAGCGAAAAGCCGACACCGGCCACCGCCACGCTTTTCATCAAAGATAGACGGTTCATTTGATCACTCCCTGATTGATCCGCAGCCGCGCATTTCCCTCCAGCCGCACGATCCGCCGGTCGAGATCGGCCGACAGGCGGTTGGCCGAAAACGTGCCAATGTTCAACGCCCCATCGACGCCGCCCTGTCCGGTCAGCGTTCGCGTCTTGAGGTCGATGGAGACATTGCGGGCATCGATACGATATCCGTTCGCACCCCTGACCTGAACCATGCCCGGCACCGCGACCTTTTCGGTTTCCATATTATAGGCGCTGTCGCGCGCGACGATCGTCGCCGGTCCGTCGGTCAGGCGGATCGCGCCCGACAGGTCGCTCATCCGCACGACGGGTTCGGCCGAACTTTTCTGCACCGCGCTGCCCGCGAGCAGGGCAAAGGGCTGGCCCTTGGCATCCTGGCCGCGATATTCTGCGCGGGTAACCTTCATCCGCTCCTGCGCCACCTCGACCTTGTCCTTGGCGAGCAGGAAGCTGACCTCGGCACGCTGGGTGAAGGGCGAAAAGACCAGCACCGCGGCGACCACCCCGATGACCAGCGGCAACCCAAAGCGCAGGATGCGCACGACGCGGTCGTGGCTCGACCCGCTTGCCGCCCACAGGCGGCGCATCGTGCGGTCAAGATCGGCGCGTTCGGACATCGTCGCTCCCGCGAATCAGCTGTGCGCGAAAATATCGACCTCGGGCCACCCGGCCAGGTCGAGCGCGGCGCGCGTCGGCAGGAAATCGAAACAGGCCTGCGCCAGGTCGGTGCGCCCCTCGCGCGCCAGCCGGACGTCGAGGATCTCTTTCATCGCGTGCAGAAAGCGCACGTCGCTCGCGGCATAGTCGCGCTGCGCGTCGCTGAGCTCGGCGGCGCCCCAGTCGCTCGACTGCTGCTGTTTCGACACTTCCTGACCCAGAAGTTCGCGCACCAGTTCCTTCAGCCCGTGACGATCGGTGTAGGTGCGGATCAACTTCGAGGCGATCTTCGTGCAATAGACGGGCGCGGTCACAACGCCGAGCGCCTGTTGCAGCGCCGCGATGTCGAACCGGGCAAAGTGGAACAGTTTCAACCGGTTGGGGTCGGTCAATATCGCCTTCAGCACCGGCGCGTCATAGGCGCTGCCCGGGGCGAAGCGGACGAGATGCTCGTCGCCCGACCCGTCGCTGATCTGGACCAGGCACAACCGGTCGCGCAGCGGGTTCAATCCCATGGTTTCGGTGTCGACCGCCACCGCACCCGGACCCAGCGCGCCCGCGGGCAAATCTTCTTCGTGGAAATATACCGTCATTGGCCCGCCTTAGGCGAAGCGGCGGTGCCGCTCAATGACTGGTTTTGGCGCTGCCAGCCCATCCGCCGCCAGCCCGCGGCAAAGCGCGCTTCGCCCGGCATCGCGGCGGTGAATTTTCCGTTCGCAGACGGCATATATTTAAGCTATATATTGCGCCGTTAGAGGCACGGGGCGAGTCTGTGCCCATGGTGAACTGCGTCCCCCGTCCGGCGCAAGGCGCCGATCATATGGGGTATGGACGAACCGAAAGCGACTATTAGACAATGAGTTTCAACAAGGATCGCCGCGGCCAGCGGGGGCGCGGCAAGCGCGATGATTTCGGCAATTTCGACAGCTTCGAACCTGCACCCTATGGCGGCGACAGCTATGGCGGCGGCAATCGTGGGGGTGGTTTCGGCGACCGCGGCGGCTTCGGCGGCGGTGACCGCTCGGGTGGCGGCGGCGGCTTTGGCGGCGGCGACCGCGGCGACCGCGGCGACCGCGGCGGCTTCGGCGGCGGCGATCGTGGCGGCGGCTTCGGCGGCGGACGCGGCGGCGGCATGCCGGCGCAGGTCGTCGGCGAGGGCAATGGCACGGTGAAATTTTTCAACGCCGCGAAAGGCTTCGGCTTTGTCGCGCGCGATGACGGCGGCGAAGACGTGTTCGTGCACATCAGCGCGGTCGAACAGGCGGGGCTCCAGGGGCTCGCTTCGGGCCAGCCGCTCGGTTTCACCCTCGTCGAACGCAATGGCAAGGTGTCGGCCATCGATCTGAAGATCGACGGCGAACCGATGCCGGTCGAAGAATTCGCTCCGCGTGCACGTGACGATCGCGGCCCCGGCGCAGCCCCGGGCGGCGCGCGTGGCCGGCGTCAGCTGACCGGTGAACGCACCTCGGGCACCGTCAAATTCTTCAACACGACGAAGGGCTTCGGCTTTATCGCGCGCGACGACGGACAGGCCGATGCCTTTGTCCACAT
Organism: Sphingopyxis sp.; assembly: GCF_051861155.1. GTDB lineage: Bacteria > Pseudomonadota > Alphaproteobacteria > Sphingomonadales > Sphingomonadaceae > Sphingopyxis. The sequence goes on from NZ_JBHYDE010000001.1 coordinate 238,386, forward strand.
CAGCGCGGTGCAGCGCGCCGGCATGGCGGGCCTCGACGAAGGCGACCGCGTCGCGTTCGACATCGAAGTCGACGACCGTGGCAAATTCGCCGCGGTGAACATCCAGCCGCATCAGGACTGATCGGCGGGACAGCGAAAACGAAAAGGGCGGCTCGCGGGCCGCCCTTTTTGTTTGTTTGGGTGGCGTCTGCTTTCGACCGGAAGCCGCCGCCGCCTTCGCGAGGGCGACGTTGGTGAATCGTCCGCTCCCTACCCCAAAGCCGCCATTCCACCTTTCGTCTACCTCACCCCAACCCTGCCACTCGCGCTCGCTCCCGCATCGCCTCAACGAACGCGCGCACCGCGGGCAGCCCGGCGCGCGACGGTTCGAACAGCAGGTGGACCGGCAGCGCGGGCGGCTGTTCCTCGGTCAGCAGCGCGATCAACCGCCCGCCAGCGAGCGCATCGGCGAGCTGGTAGCTCAGCAGATTGGCGATCCCCAGCCCCGCCTCGGCCGCCGCGAGCGCGCCATCGACGGTGTTGAGCACCAGCCGCGGCCTGGGGTCGAGCCGCCAGCGGCCGCTTGCCAATTGCCATTCGCCGGTCGCGCGCGGCCCCATCGTGCCGATCAGGTCATGCCCCGCCAGTTCGGGAATTGCCTGCGGCGCGCCGCGGCGCGCCAGATAGGCGGGGCTCGCGACCAGCATCTGGTGCACCCAGCCGATCCGCACCGCCTTCAATCCCGAATCGGCGAGTGCGCCGATGCGCACCGCGACATCGATCCCCTCCTCGATAATCCGCACGTTGCGGTCGATCAGCATCATCCGCACCATCAGCTCGCGGTGCTGCGCCATCAGGTCGCCGACGACGGGCAGCACGTGCAGCCGCCCGAACATCACCGGCGCGGTGATATACAGCTGGCCGCGCGGCTCGGCCGCCGCACCGCGCAGCTCGCGCTCGGCGCCCGCCAGATTGGCGAGGATGCGCCGCGCCTGTTCCAGAAACGCCGCCCCCGCATCGGTCAGCGCGACCGCGCGCGTCGAACGATGAAAGAGTATCGTCCCCAATCGCGCCTCGAGCGCCGCAATTCCGCGCGTCACCGCGGGCGGCGAGCTGTTCAGCTTGCGCGCCGCCGCCGCGAAACCGCCCTCGCCCGCGACCGCGACAAACATCTCCAGCGTCAGCAACCGATCCATCGATTATTCCAGTTTTAGGAATAGAGTTCTTCTACATGCACCTGTTATCACGATCGGCGCAACGATCTAAACAGGCCCGGCGAACGAAGCTGTCCCCTCTCGGTCTTCGTTCGCTCCCCCCGCCCCTCCCCCCGCGAAGGTTCGGCATCATGGCGCAAAATTACCGGCACACGCTGTTCAGCGACGACGTCAAAGCCCTGCAGGAAAAGCACGGCTCGCGCGTTTCCTATCTCAAGCTCGACGCCGGCGCCGACGGCACCCCCGACCGGCTGACCGCCAAGGAACTGGACTATATTGCGCTGCGCGACAGCTTTTACATGGCCAGCGTCAACGCCGACGGCTGGCCCTATATGCAGCACCGCGGCGGCCCGGCGGGCTTCCTGCGCCACATCGAAGGCAATCGCATCGGCTTCGCCGATTATCGCGGCAACCGGCAATATATCAGCACCGCAAACCTTGCGGCCAACGACCGCGTCTCGCTGTTCCTGATGGATTATCCGAACAAGGACCGGCTGAAGCTCGTCGGCCACGCGCACAGCGTCGAACTCGCCGACGATCCCGCATTGGTGACCTCGCTGATGCCCGAGGGGTATCGTGCGACGCCCGAGCGCGCCTTTCTGATCGACGTGCTCGGGTGGGAGTGGAATTGCTCGCAGCATATCACCCCGCGCTTCACCGAAGCCGAAATCGCCGCCGCAATCAAACCGATGGCGGCCGAGCTTAATCAGCTGCGCGCCGAACTTGCGGCGCTGCGCGCCCCCGCATCAGGAGAATGACGATGATCCAGCTTCACGGCACCCCGCGATCGGGCAACACGCACAAGGTCCGCATGGCGCTGACCTTCCTCGGCCTGCCATGGGATGAACAGCCGACCGACGCCGCGGCGCGGCAATCGGACGCCTTTCGCGCCCTGACCCCGATGGCACAGATTCCCTTCTTCATCGACGGCGACCTGCATTTGCGCGACAGCCAGGCGATCCTGGCCTATCTCGCAGCGCGCCATCGCCCCGGCGCCTGGGACGGCCATACCCCCGAAGAACGCGGCCGGATTGGCGTCTGGCTGTCGCACGCCGCCAATGAGATCGCCAATGGCCCCGCCACACTCCGCCTCGCGCGCCAGTTCGGCGCCGTGATCGCCGAGGATCAGGCGCAGGCGGTCACCGCCCGCATCCTGCCCGTCATCGAAGCACATCTGGCGACGCGCCGCTGGCTCGTCGGTGACCGGCTGACCATCGCCGACCTCGCCGCCAGCCCCTATCTGGCGCTGGCGGGCGAGGGCGACATCGACCTTGCCGACTGGCCGGCGATCGGCGAATGGACAGACCGGATCGCGGCGCTTCCCGGCTTTCCCGCCATGCCGGGCTGGCCTGTGCGCACCGCCAGCTAAGGAGCCTGCCGATGCCCTATGTGAACATCAAGATTACCCGCGAAGGGGCGACGCCCGAACAAAAGGCCGAACTGATCGGCGGGGTCACCGAATTGCTCCAGCGCATCCTCGGCAAGAACCCCGCCACCACGGTGGTGACGATCGACGAGGTCGATCTCGACAATTGGGGCATCGGCGGCCTGCCGGTCACCGAATTTCGCGCCGCGCAGGCGGCAAAGGCGCCGCCGCAATGACCAGCAGCAACGCGCCGACGTTCGCGATCATCATGCTGCTGACCGGCATCGGCATCCCGATCCTCGCGGCGCTCAACGGCGGGCTTGGCGCGCGGCTCGGCAGCCCGATGGCGGCGTCGATGATCCTGTTCGGCCTCGCCTTCCTGATCGCCACCACCGGCGCGCTGGCGACCGGGTCGGTCGGCCAGATCCGCTTTTCGTCCGACATCCCGTTTCATTTCTACTTCGGCGGGCTGTTCGTTGCCTTTTACGTGATCGCGGTGACCTTCATCGCGCCCAAATTCGGGGTCGGCAACGCGATCTTCTTCGTCCTCGTCGGCCAGCTGATCAGCGCCGCGGTGATCGACCATTTCGCACTGTTCGGCGCCGCGCGCTTTCCGATCGACGCCAAGCGCTTCGCGGGCATCGCGCTGATGGTCGCCGGGGTGTATCTGGCGCGGCGGACCGGTTGAGCCACCTCTACATATGCGCGGTGACCTCCGGCGCATTCCACCAGTTATTCCCCGCGCCGTCCATATGCTGGACCGGCAGCGCCGCCATCGCGGCGTGATCCAGATCGTCGAGGCACGCGATCGCCACCGACACATAGGCGCCGCCGATCTCCTCGACATAGCCATGGCCATAGGGCGCCACGCCGCACGTCGTGCAGAACAGGTGATGCACGCTCGACGATCCGAACTGATAGTCCGACAGCGCGGCGGGGTCGGTCAGCAGGCGAAAGGCGTCGGGCTTGATCTGCGCGCTCCAGCCGCGCTTCTTGGTACAGATCGAGCAGTTGCACTTGCCCGTCCCCGCCTCAAGATCGATGTCGGCTTCGAATTTGACCGCGCCGCAGTGGCACGAACCATGATGGGTCTTGAGCATCGAAAATCCTCCGGTCTGGCGCGCCGTCCGCCGGCGCTCTTCACCCGAAGATTCCTAGCCCACCCCCCTGACAGAAATTGTCAGGAGGATGCCTCAAGGCCGTTCTTGCGCCACCAATCGGCCATCAGCACCGCGCGCCGCCGCCCGTAACGTTCGTCGCCGATCCGTGCCGCGGTCACCCGGTCGATGCGGAAACTGCGGAAATCCTGGCGCAACAGGCACCAGGCGGCGATCACCTGCTTGTCCTCGAAATAGGCGAGCGCCGCGGGCCAGATCGCGCGCTCGGTGACCGCGCCGCGCTCGTCGGCATAGGCGATGTGCAGCACCTTTTCGCCGCGCATCGCCTCGCGCACCGTTGCCAGCAACGGCGCATTCGTTTCGCGCCAGCGGCTGCTCACCGGCCACAGCCCCGCCTCGTCGATCCGCCGCTTGAGCTCGTCCGGACTCGCCGCCGCGATCTTCGCCAGCGCCAGCCCCGCAGCCCGCGACAGCGATCCGTCCTGCCGCCCCTCGACCCAGCGCGCGCCGAGCACCAGCGCCTCCAGCTCGTCGGCGGTGAACATCAAAGGCGGCAGGAAAAATCCCGGGCGCAGCACATAACCGACCCCCGCCTCGCCCTCGATCGGCGCGCCTAGCGCGATCAGCGCCTGAATGTCGCGGTACAGCGTGCGCACCGACACGCGCTGCTCGTCGGCCAATATCTCGGCGGTCACCGGCCGCCGGCGGCGGCGCAGGCTGTCGATGATCGCGAACAATCGTCCTGTCTTGGCCATGCCACCCTCTCGCCTGCCGCGCCGTCGGCCCGGCATAGGGAGGTCTCAGCGGCGGCGAAAGGTCCAGCGCATCGGCTTCGACCCGTCGACCAGCGAAATCGTTGCGGTCATCGCATCGCCGTCGCGGACATAATGGATGCGCTGGGGATAATCATGCGCCGCATTCTCGAACGTCGCGCTCATGCCGTCGCGCCGCACCAGCGGGAACATGACCGGCGCCTGCCCGCCGGGTTGCGCAATATAGGCCGGGACGCCGTCAGCGCCCGCCTGCAGGCGCAGAAACTCGAACTCGCGCAAGCTGTCGCCGCGCCCCGAACGGCTGTGCCCCAGCATCACCCCGCCGCGCGGGGCGGTCCAGCTTTCCTCGGTCCAGCGGTCGCCCTCCTCGCGGCTCCACTGCCCCGCCATCCACGCGAGATCATCGACGCTCGCCGCTGGACTTGCGGCCGCCAGCACCGCCGCCGCCGCCATGGCCAAAATTGCTTTCATACCCGCCTCCTGTCGCACCCCGTCTGACAGCTTCGCCGCATGCCGTCTTGCACCGACACGACAATCATCGTCTAACCGCGGCGATGGACTATCGCGAGACCCCGCCGCCACCGCATCTCGCCGGGCTGGTCAAGGCCCGCTGGACGCTGACGGGCGAGGGCACGGCGGATCTCTGGGCCGAACAACAGGCAACCCCGGACGGCTGTGTCGAGATCATCCGCCGCATCCGCGGGCGCTCGCGCTGGGGCGGCGAGCAGCCCGCCTGCTTCGTCGTTGGACTGGTCGACCGCCCGCAGCCGTTCGAGATCAGCGGCGACGCGGCGTTTCAGGCGCTACGGATATGGCCATGGGCGTGGCGCCTGATCGGTGACATCCCGCTCGCCGCGCTCCACGGACGCTGGCAGGCCCTGCCCTGCCCCGATTTCGCCGCGATCGAAACCCGCCTGTCCGCCGCGACCGAACTGGGGCGGATCGGCACCGCGCTCGTCGCCGCACCGAGCGTCGCGGCGATGAGCGACGCCACCGGCATGAACCCGCGGACGCTGCAACGCTGGTTCGCGCGCCACGTCGGGATGCCCCCGCGCCGCTATCTGCAGCTGCTGCGCTTTCAGGGCGCGTTCGAAACCTTGCCCGGCGAAGCCAGTCTGGCGGGTCATGCCGCGGCGCAGGGCTTTGCCGATCAGGCGCATATGGCGCGCACCTTTCGCGACCTCGCGGGCGTCCCCGCAGGAACCGCGCGCCGCCGCGCGCGCGGACCGTTCCTGACCTGACGGTGCCGCGACACACCCGATCGCGACGATTGCACCAGTACACCGGCGGGTTGTGCGCAGCACCGGGCGGCTGTTATGCTGCCGCGATGTTCGCGCGTCTCGCTCTCGGCTTCGCCGCCGTCTTCGCCCTCATCGCGCTGCCGCAGCCCGCCGCTGCGGCCTATCCCTGCCCCGGCGGCCCCGGCCCCGGCGAGGTGCAGGTCGGTGTATCGGGGGGCAGCCATGGCGTTGCCGCGGTGCCGGTGTGCGAAAGCACCGGTGGCGGGGACAGCGGCGGGGGCGGCGGGGTCTATTATATCTATGGCGCGATCGCCTGGCATCCCCACGCCGACGATGTGTGGATGGATGGCAGCTACGACGGCGCCTACACCGCCGAACGCACCGCGCTCGCCGCGTGCAATCAGGCGATGGGTGGCGGCTGCTCCTCGGTCGGCGAATGGCACAATTCGTCGATGCGGATCATCCGCGACCGCAGCGGCGTGCTGTGGTCGGCATGGCATGGCGACGGCGGCGTCCACAGCAAAAAGGCGCTCGCCGAATGCAGCGCCAAACAGCTGCTGCCGTGCGAGGTGCTCGGCACCTATTCGTCAAGCAAGAACCGCCACTATCCGAAACCCACGGCGCGCAAGCTCTACGCCTTCGCTGCATGGGTCGAGGGGACCGAAGGGTTCGACAGCCGCCTCTATATTGCCAGCGGCCAGCGCGACCCCGCGACGGCCGAACGCCTCGCGCTCGATGCCTGCACCAAGGCGACCCGCCAGCGCTGCGCGATCCTTGCCTTCACCGGCAACGGCTTTATCCAGACCTACCGCCTCGGTACCAGCGACCAGAGCGCGACCGCCGAAACCAGCGCCAAGCGCGCCGGGCAGGCGGCGCAGGTCAATTGCAAGAAACGCAAGCAGGCCTGCACCCTTCAGCGCGTTTACGACAGCCGCATCCCGGGCGAATTCGTCCACGACTTCATGGCACCCGCGGCGCAATAGTACCCCGCGCCAGCTGGCCGCCGGGGCCGCAGCCACCTCAGAACCGCAACCGCCCCGCATCGGCAGGCTTCCGGTCGCCGCGCGGTCCGGCGACCCCGTCGCCCGTTGGCGAACGGCATCGGCCACTCCGAAACCGATATAATGACCCGGGTCTCTGGATCGGTTTTCATCGAACAACGGCCGCATATATAGACAACATCCTCCGGAACATAAAAATAATGATCCAAACGTGAAATAGAATTTCCCCCGAAAATCACTCAGGAGGTCGTGTGACTGTTTCAATAAAAGACCTGATCGAAGAATCTCTAGGCCATCGCGCTGTGAATCATCCCTATCTTGCCGCTCTGGATAATAATGACCTACCCGACACCGACTGGGCATTGCGCGATTTTGCCGACCATTACTACGGTTACTCGCTGCATTTCCCGCGCTATCTGACCACGGTGATTTCCAAACTCGAAACCCCCGCGCACCGTCACAGCCTGCTCCAGAATCTGACTGAAGAATCGGGGATTTACGACGACGAAGAATATGCCGAACTGGCCGCGGTCGGGGTCGAGCGCGAATGGATCGAGGGCATCCCGCACCCGCAATTGTTCCGCCGCTTTCGCGAAGCCACCGGCATCACCGCCCCCTATGTGCCCGAGGATGACGCGATCGAACTGGTGTGCTGGCGCGAATCCTTTCTGACCACGCTGACCCATGGCTCGGCCGCCGAAGCTTTGGGCGCGCTGGGCCTTGGCACCGAAAATATCGTCAGCACGATCTACATTCCCTTTGTGACCGCGCTCGCCCGCACCGATCTCCACCCGCGCGACACGGTGTTTTTCCCGCTGCACACCGCGGTCGACGACCATCATCAGGAAGCGCTCGAGGAAATCTCGCTGGCCTTTGCGACCACCCCGGCGGGCAAGGGCGATCTGCGCCGCGGGATGATCAAGGCACTGTCGCTGCGCTCGTCCTTCTGGGACTGGCTGTACGAACGCGCGCTGGCCCGCGCCGAACGTCCGGCCATGGCGATGGCCTTCTGAGCGCCTCCGCGCGGGGCCGGGCGGCGGTGCCGTCGCCCCCGGCCCCGCGCCCCAACAGGGACACACCCGCATGAACCCCGACCTGCTCACCCTCATCACCAACATCGAAGCGCGCCGGCCGCTCGCCGCCGACGCACCGGTCAGCGCGTTTCATGCCGATCCGGGCAACAGCCACCGTCAGATTTATCGCAACCGCAACGCCAAGCTCGGCATCGATTTTGCTGTCGACGTCCTCGATTTTCCGGGCACGCAGGCGTTCGATGCGCGCGTGGTGCGGATCGCGGCGGGGTGCAACAACGAGCTCCACAAGCACGCGCATGAATCGCTCTTTTACGTCATCAGCGGCACTGCCGAGGTGCGCATTGGCGAGGCCACGCTGACGTTGAACCCCGGCGGGCTCGCCTTTGTCCCGCGCTGGGTATTCCACCAGTCGAAAAACCTGTCGAAAACCGACGAGCTGGTGATCCTGGCGATCACCGATTTCGGGCTGACCAAGGCCGTGCTGGGCGATTATGACAAACGCACCCGGCTCGCCGCGGGCGGCGCCGATGTGCTCGACCACGTCTGACTAAACGCCGCGGCCCGATCAGGGCTGCGGCATCGGGTTGCGGACGTCCTCGACCAATTCCCAGCACGTCGTGGTCGGAAAAAACAGCAACGTCCCGCCGCCGCCGGTGGCGCGTACCAGCTCGCCCAGCCCTTCCTCCAGCTCGGGGGGCGGCGGGGTCTGATGCTTCTGGAAAATCCCCGGCAGCCAGTCGATGCGATGCCGGTTGTCGTTCGCCGTGTTGAACTCCAGCTGGACATAGGACAGGTCGCGCCACGACGCTTCGGGCTTGCGTTCGAAGCGGGCGGCCGATTCCGCCGTCACAAATTCATAGTCCATCGGCGCGATCGGAAACACATTCCGATCCAGATACGAACGGCGCGGTTGGGCGGCGCTTTTGCCCGTCACGCCATGGGTCACCGTCGCCGCGGTATATTTGTCGCGCACCGCCCACGACCCGCTGAACGCCCTGAAAAAGGACGGGAAGTCGACCGCGTTGCACGCACCGTCGGCCATTTCAAGGAAAAGCCGGTCGCTTTCGGTCATCGTCCGCGCCGGGGGGGTGGCGCCGTCCGCGGCGTCAGGCGTACGGGCCGCCTTGCTCACCGGCGGCGCCTCAGGGCTATCTGCCGCCCTGGTGGCCGCCGCTTCCTTACCACACGCCGTGCCACTGAGCAGCAGCAGTGCTGCGACAACCCCTGTACCGTACCGCATGTTTCGCCTGCCTCTTGTCATTCGCTTCATTCCCGATCGCTGCTGATTGCAGCACTTTGGACAACTTTACATCGGCAGGCCGCCGAACGCGTCGGCGGATCGCACCGGTGGTCTATGGCGTTTTCGGTCTGGCGAAATCATGCACGAACACCCCCGACTTGCGGCTGTCGAACACCGCCTGCAATTCGCACGACGTGGCGTTGATCTTCTTGCAATTCGCTTGCGCCGCTTCTTTCGCGCGCTGGGCTGAATTTTCTGCGGTGGAGCTGTCGTCGCTACCGTTCATCCGGTACGCCTGGATAAAGCCGTTTCCGGCGAACGTACTGGCTTCGCACGACCGCGATGTCGCATCGCTGCACGCCTTGATCGCCGCCGCAGTCGCTTCGTCGAGATTGCGATACCCGCTCGCGACATACAGTCTGGAATTATAACCATCCTCGACGCTGCCCTTGACCCACGCCGACGCGGCATAGGATTTGCGCACCGACGCGCCCGGCGACCGCCGGTTGGTGCTCGACTTGATCGTCGCGAACACCTCGCACGGCAGCAGTTGTTTCGCCGAACAATCGGCCATCACCTGCCTGTGATCGCTGCCGTCCCCGCCCATCCAGCTGTTGTAGAAAAATCCGTTGCGGTCGCGGATGATCGCCATCGACGAATTCCACCAGCCCTCCCCCTTGGAGCAGCCGCCGCCCATCACCTTGTTGCACGCAGCGATCGCGTTACCTTCGCCGGGATTTCTCGCGCCCGTGTAGTTGCCTTCGACCCACACATCCGCGGCATCGGGGTGCCAGACGAACACCGCATGCGTCGCCGCGGGTGCCGACGGCCCGGCGGGTGCCTCGCCGCTGTCGCCGCTGTCGTCGCGCACGCACAGCGGCACCGACGCGACGCCGTGGCCGCCCTGCGTCATCCCGACCACCCGCTCGCCCGGCCCGGCATAGGGACAGGTATAGGCCTGCGCCGCCGCCGCGGTCGGCCACAAGCACCAGCCGAGCGCGAGCGCCATCACCGGCCCAATTTGCCATAGATTCACCGCTCGTGTCATATCGACTCTCACATATAATTGATATGATTGACCATAATCGCATCTGTCGAAACGCAAAGTGCCCGCGATCACACCAGTACATCGCGGCGGCAATGCGCACCGCGCCGATGGACAGCGCGTAGCTTGCCGCCTATAGTCCCCCCCATCCCCGGGGAGCCGCGTCTGTGATGGCCGGTTGAGAGCGGAATAGACCGCGACCCGTTGAACCTGATCCGGCTAATACCGGCGGAGGGAGGGTCGGTATTCCATACGCGGAATCTCCGTCTTCGCTCCGAACATATGGAGCGACTGCACATGGCCGACATCGATTCCCGCCTCGACAAGGGCGCCGCCACCCCCATCGGCGTCACCACCGGACCCATTCGTGGCAGCCGCAAGATCCATGTCGCGACACAGACCGGCAGCGGCATCCGCGTCGCGATGCGCGAGATCGACCTCGACCCGCACAGCGGCGAGCCCCCCGTCCGCGTCTATGACACCAGCGGGCCCTACACCGACGCCAAGGCCACGATCGACATCAACGCCGGCCTGCCCGAGATCCGCGCCGACTGGATCCGCGGCCGCGGCGACGTCGAGGAAGTCACCCAGCGCGAGGTAAAGCCCGAGGACAACGGCCAGCTCGGCCCCGACCGCAGCGGCGGCGTCCCCGCCTTCCCCAACGTCCGCCGCACCGTCCTCCGCGCCAAGCCGGGGCAGAACGTCAGCCAGATGCACTATGCCCGCCGCGGCATCATCACGCCCGAGATGGAATATGTCGCCGAGCGCGAGAATCTCGGCCGCGCGCGCCTCGCCGAATATAAGCGCGACGGCGAAAGCTTCGGCGCGAGCATCCCCGACTATGTCACCCCCGAATTCGTCCGCGACGAGGTCGCCCGCGGCCGCGCGATCATCCCCAGTAACATCAACCACCCCGAGAGCGAGCCGATGGCGATCGGCCGCAACTTCCTCGTCAAGATCAACGCCAATATCGGCAACAGCGCGGTCGCATCCGACGTCGCGGCCGAGGTCGACAAGATGGTCTGGTCGATCCGCTGGGGCGCCGACACCGTCATGGACCTGTCGACCGGCCGCAACATCCACGACACGCGCGAATGGATCATCCGCAACTCGCCCGTGCCGATCGGCACCGTCCCCATCTATCAGGCGCTGGAGAAAGTGGGCGGCGTCGCCGAGGATCTGACCTGGGAAATCTTCGCCGACACGCTGATCGAGCAGGCCGAACAGGGCGTCGACTATTTCACCATCCACGCCGGCGTCCGTCTGCCCTACGTCCCCCTCGCGGCCAAACGCATGACCGGCATCGTGTCGCGCGGCGGCAGCATCATGGCGAAATGGTGCCTCGCGCATCACAAGGAAAGCTTCCTCTACGAACGCTTCGACGAGATTACCGAGATCATGAAGGCCTATGACGTCGCCTACAGCCTCGGCGACGGCCTCCGCCCCGGCAGCATCTACGACGCGAACGACGAGGCGCAGTTCGCCGAGCTCTACACGCTCGGCGAGCTCACCAAGCGCGCCTGGGCGCAGGATGTGCAGGTGATGATCGAGGGGCCGGGCCATGTCCCGATGCACAAGATCAAGGAGAATATGGAAAAGCAGCTCGAAGCCTGCGGCGAGGCGCCCTTCTACACGCTCGGGCCGCTCACCACCGACATCGCGCCGGGCTACGACCATATCACCAGCGGCATCGGCGCGGCGCAGATCGGCTGGTACGGCACCGCGATGCTTTGCTACGTCACGCCCAAGGAGCATCTCGGCCTGCCCGACCGCGACGATGTGAAGGTCGGCGTCGTCACCTACAAGCTCGCCGCCCACGCCGCCGACCTCGCCAAGGGTCACCCCGCCGCGCAGGTCCGCGACGACGCGCTATCGAAAGCGCGCTTCGAATTCCGCTGGCGCGACCAGTTCAACCTGTCGCTCGACCCCGACACCGCCGAGCAGTACCACGACCAGACGCTCCCTGCCGAAGGCGCCAAGACCGCACATTTCTGCAGCATGTGCGGCCCGAAATTCTGCTCGATGAAGATCAGCCAGGAAGTGCGGGAGTTTGCGGCGAAGCAGAACCAGCCCGCCGAGAATTTCATTGCCGCCGAGGAAGCCGAAAAAGGCATGGCAGAGATGAGCGAGTTGTTCAAAGAGACGGGGAGCGAGCTTTATATGGGTTCGGGTGGCAGGGAGCACGACTGAGGCTATCTAATCGCCCCCCATTTTTATATGGGATTCTCACCGACTCCTTGAGGCTCTATGCAGAACCTCAAGAGGAGCATCCGATGCAAAATATGTCTCATGCGGTAATGTCGCAGCGCGTAGAGCCTGCCGACAGTCCTGATGATTTTCCTACTCCGCCTTGGGCGACGCGCGCACTTTTGGAACACATCATAGATCATCAAGATACCAAGCAGATGCGCTGCTTGGAGCCGGCTTGCGGTGCAGGTCATATGGCCAAGGTTCTTGAGCACTATTTTTCAGAGGTGCAATCTTCTGACGCCCATGACTATGGATTCGGCGAAGTGCGAGACTTCTTGGATAGTGAGTACGCGCAGAATGAATTTGATTGGGTGATAACCAATCCACCCTTCAGATTGGCCGAAGAATTTGTAATTCGTTCATTGGACATCGCCAAACGCGGCGTGGCGATGTTAGTTCGAAGCGTTTTTCTAGAGAGTGTCGGTCGATATAACCGCCTCTTTCAACAATATCCTCCGTCCCTATTCGCCCAATTCGTAGAACGCGTACCGATGGTTCGCGGTCGTCTTGATGCCAAGGCAACTACGGCTACGGGCTATGCTTGGCTGGTATGGGAACACGGAAATACGAACCACCCGAGAGTAGTGTGGGTGCCACCTTGCAGGCGAGCACTTGAAAGACCGGACGATTATCCCAACATCCAATCCCGTTTCACTTGGTGAAACTGTTTTGGGAGGCCTTATGGCTAAAAATAAAATGACAATCCCGGAGGTTCGGGAACGACTTCGCGAACTTGCTGAGGAACACGGCATAGAAGAGCTGAATGAACTCGTCGATCAGATGTATCGGGAGTATAAAAATGGAAAGGCGCCGGTTCGCAGCCCGACCGTAACTGCTGAGATGGCTGAAGAAATTCGCCAATATGCGCGAGACAACCCTAATGCTCACCAGCAGGACATCGCTAACGTGTTTGGTGTGAATCATGGAAGAGTTTCAGAGGCGCTGAACCACGATCGTTGAACACTTTCTTTGACGTTCATCAAACAAAGCGGGTCCGCCGACATGTCGGCGGACCCGCCGTTGTTATGCGTAGCGGATCAATTTCCAAGTAACCGCTTGCCCCCCATAAGGCGGCATGCGGTTGCCCTTAGCAATCGGCGCGGTCGTGGAGGGAGCGGACAGTGATTGCCAAACTCCCGATTCAGGGCAGATCTCGCCAGTGCGAGCAGTAGTGCCAATTGGCTTACGCGTCATAGTGGTCATAATATGAGCCTTTCGCTCAAGACCGGCCCCCGACATCAAGGGGTTCGGTTGACTTGAAAACGGAGGCCCACTAGATTCCCGTACGCTTGACAAAAGCACGAGGTGGGATGCCTGCCTCCGGTTAGGGCCGCTGCTGATACAGCGGCCCTAATTCGTTGATTCTATTTACATTACCTAAAATGCTACATCATCATCCAAATCGTCCCAGCTTGCTGAATCAAAATTTGCCGACTCTGGCGCTTGCGACTCGCCTTGCTCTTTTGCCGCAAACCAGCGTCCATTGCGGTTGATCACTCTAGACTCTGCCTTCAACCGAGATAGCGTTGACGATACCGAAGCGTCGGAAGTCTGCCTTCCATCGCGGGTCAGGTTATCTGCCAGTTCTTTTGGGGTGCCGCCGGCTTCGCCGGCTTCCGCAAGCTTGTTCAAAACGCTTTGCTTCAAATCACCCGTGCCACGGCCGCTTTTACTAGCAACCGGCTGACCTTCAAGCACGCCAATCGCAGAATCGAGATCTCTAATGCGCGCCCGAAGCGTGCGGATATGCTCCGCAGCATCGTCTCTTTCGCGTCGAAGAATTTCTAATGCGCCGTTCACCATATCACGCCTAATCGAAGGCTCGCCGAGAGTCTATATGGCAAATGCAATTTGCGGCAAATTTTTTTGTTTGCGGCAAATTTGCCGCACGAACGTTTCACTCTTCCGACAGCCGGGCTGCTCCGGGATTGCGACGACAGTCCACTGAATCCCTAAATTCCGGGCCGGATGGTGCGGCCGCCAGTCGGCCTCACCACCACTCCATGCTACACTCCCACCCATGCGCGCCCGGAACCCCCTCTACGTCATGGCCAAGCCGCCGCCGGAGGTGCAGGCGGCGATCGCCGCGCTGCCGCGCAACGACCCCGGGCGCGGCCCCGAGCTGCTCCATGTCACGCTCATCTCGCTTTACGACCTGCACTATGCGCCGCCCGAGTGGCTGCCCGCGACCATCGCCGCGCTGGACGGCTTCGCCGCGGCGCCCTTTCCGCTCGCCTTCGACCGGATCGAGAACCGCAAGGCGGTGACGCTGCGCACGCGCGATCCGCTGGCCGAGGCGCGGGCGTTCCAGAAGGCGCTGGTGAACCATCTGCTCGCGCGAAAAGCGCCGATCATGGACGGCACCACCCCCGAACCGCACATCACGATCAACTATCGCGGCGACCGCCTGGGTTCTCAGACGTTAAACGCGCTAAAATTGCCGCCGATCGGCTGGACGGTGGGCGAAATAATCCTGATGGAAAGCATCGTCGGCAAGACCACCCATGTCGAACACGGCCGCTGGCCGCTGCGCGCGGGTGCGGGTTGAGGGAACAACGGTTCGAGAGTCGGGAGCGGGCGTCGCCACTCACACTGTCGACATCCCGGGCTTGAGCCCGGACCCGCCTTCCTTGCCATGCCCCAAGACAAGGCCGGCCCCGGATCAAGTCCGGGGTGACATATGGATATGGTTGCAGACGACGGCGCGGCCTGAGACCAGCGACCGGCCCGCACCCGCCGGACGCCCCCTCAACCGAACCGACGGCGAAACCAGCCGCGCTTTTTCGGCACCATCGGCGTCTGACCCGAAATCCGCACCAGATAATGGCCCAGGATCGCCGCTTGCTGCTTGGTCATCAGGACGCGGAACAGGTCGGGGTCGTGCTGCTTTGCCGCTTCCGAAGACTGCACGCTTTCGATCCGCAGCATGATGCGGTCGCCCGCATCATGATGGTCCCAGCCGACCAGTGCCCCAAAACTCTCGATCATCTCGCCCTGCCCTCCCGCTTTTCGCGCGACCGACGCCCACAACCCACGCGAGGCGTTTACCAGACCGTCGGCGTCCTGTCGTGTCAGGACGCCCGAATTTGCCCGATTTGCCCGCCCGCTGCACCGTCCGACCCTGTTTTTCACCGCGCGGGCCAGAAACCTCTTTCCTACAATTTATACATCTGCTTCACCGGTTTGGACGCTGTGGAGGCGCCGCTGGCCGCTTCCCCTCTGCCGCCGCCACCGCATCGCCACTGGGCTGAACTTTCCTGAACTTTGGCCGCTAACCCGCCCGCAAAGGCACCCCATGTCCCATCCCTCGAACATCGTCCATTGTTCCGGCCCCCACGATCCGCACGCGCTCGACGGTATTTCGGTGCGCCACCGCACCGGTGAACTCGACGTCCGCTGTCCGGTCTGCGCCGGCCATGGCCAGTGGAACAGCCAGATCGACCTTGTCAGCCACCGCTCGATCCGCGTCCCCTGCCCCAAATGCGACGGGCGCGGCTGGATCGAGACCGGGGCCGACATGGTCCCCAGCCACGACATCGCGCTGTCGCCCGACGGTCATCCGGTCTGGGTGGTGCGGCTCGACCCTTCCGACGACATCGAGTGAGTTTTGCGCCCCGCCGGGTCGACTCGCGCCCTCTCCCTCGATAGAATGACATCGGTTACCGACACAAGGAGAGCAGCGATGCGGAAACGGCTTTGGTTGATGGCAGGCGCGCTGCTGGTGAGCGCAGGGTGCGGCAAAGCGGAGGCGCCCGCGGACCCCGCAACCGCAGCCCCCGAAAAGGCGGTGCTCGCCGATGGCCCCGCCGCCGAGATCAGCGAAATCGCCGCCGCCGACCTGCCGCAGGGGGTGCGCGACGCCGTGCTGGCCAGGGCGCCGGGCATGACCATCGCCGAGGCCGAGCGCAAGGCGCGCGGCGGCATGGTCTTTTACGATGTCGAGGGGACGCGTCCCGACGGCAGCCCGGTCGAACTCGACCTGATCGAGGAAGCGGGCAAATACCGCGTCGTCGAGATGCAGCGCGACATCGCCTGGACCGATGCCCCCGCCCCCGTGCGGGCCGCCGCCGGCGCCGCGGGCGACGCCTTCACCCCGGCGCGCGTTATCGAAAGCACGCAGGAGGACGGGACCATCGTCTATGAACTCTTCGCGCCCGGCAAGCCCGACGAGCCCGCCGCCGAGGTGAACTGGAAAGACGGCAAGGCGGTGCTGCGCAGCGAGCGGAACGCATATTGACGCCGATGTCGGGCACCGCCCCCACCGGGCCCGATATGGGCGCGACCTTCTATCATGGCACCCGCGCCGACCTGAAAACCGGCGACCTGCTCGCCGTCGGCTGGGACAGCAATTATCGGGCAGCGCCGCTGGCGTGGATCTATTTCTCCGCCGCATTGGAGTCCGCGATCTGGGGCTGCGAACTGGCGGCGGGCGATGGCCGCGAGCGCATCTATGTCGTCCAGCCGACCGGCGACTGGTTCGACGACCCCAACCTCACCGACAAGAAATTCCCCGGCAACCCGACGCGCAGCTATCGCAGCCGCGCGCCGCTACGCATCGTCGGCGAGGTTGAAAGCTGGACGCCGCATGCTCCCGAAGTGCTTGCCGCGATGAAGGACAATCTCGCCCGGCTCCAGGCCGAGGGCGCGCCGATCATCGACTAGCCCGCCGCGGCGGGGCACAACGCGATGCTTTGCGTCCGCTGGTCGATCAGCAGCGCGAAATGCTGCAGCGCGTGCGCGCCGACGAGCAGTTCGGGATATTTTGCCGACACGCGCACCTCGACGTCGGACAGCATCGCGGCGCCGATGCGGAACGGGCCGTGCACGGTCGCGCGGCCGGTTTCGACGCTCGTGTTGGTCAGCCGTCCCGCGCCCGCCGCTTCGACCGGTCCTCCGCCGACGCGGTCGAACAGGCTTTGCGGCAACACAAAGGCCACGTTGGCGCCGGTGTCGAGATTGCCCTCGGCCATGGTATCGCCAATCGCGACGGGCACGCGGAACGCGCGGTCATAGCCGAGCACGCCCGCGCCGCCGCGCGTCAGGCCGGGGCCGCGGGTGAAGGTCAGCGTGCGCGCCGGATAATCGATGACGAGCAGCCCGTCCGCGAAGAATTCGCGGCCGATGATCCCGTCGAACCGCGCCTCGGCCGCCATCCGGCTACTATAATCGCGGGTGATGACCTCCAGATCGCGGCGCACGAAACCGCCGAGGTCGAGCGACGCAAGTCGTACCGTATCGACCTTCGCCGTCGCGACGCCGTCCGACGTCTCGCCCGACCCATGGACCGGCAGGCCAAGCCGCTGGACTAGGCTCGCATCGGCGCGGCCGATCCCGCTCGCGCCGGTGTCGACCGCAAAGGTAAGGGGTCCCTTTCCGTCGACGCGAGCCTCGACATAGATGCGCCCGTCGACGGTGCGGAAGGGCACGCTCAGCAGCCCACCGGAGCGCGCCGCCGACACCAGCGAACACGCGTCGGACTGCACCGCGGCACCCTGCGCCGGCGCGCCCGCGAACAGCAGCGCCGCCGCCGACGCCGCACCGCTCCACCCCCATATTCCTTCGATCATGCCAATCCCGTCGCATCAAAGTGAGTTGTCGTAATAATACACCAAGTCACCTATGGTCAATCTTGGAAAACGGCCATAAGTCGGGCGACGCGATTGCCGATTTCGGGAGCCTGCCGATGCTGACAACCCTGCTCGCCCTTGCCGCCGCGACGGCGCCGGCCGCATCCTCCGCCGACCTCGCCGCGATCGAGGCGACCTGCTTCGACTATGTCGACGGCCAGCTTGAGGGCGACCCCGAACGCGTCAGGCGCGCGCTGCACCCCGATCTTGCCAAGCGCCGCGTGCTCGGCGACACCCCCGACGAACGGCTCGGCCTGCAACGGATGAGCCGCGAGGAGCTGGTCGACCTCACCAGGCGCGGCGCGCTCAAGACGCCGAAGGCCGAGTGGAACCGGTCGTGCAAAATCCTCGACGTCGCGGGCAATACGGCGGCGGTGCGCGTCGAAACGCCATGGTTCGTCGACTATTTCCACATGGGCAAATTCGGCGAACGCTGGATCATCGTCAACGCGCTGTGGCACATGAAGCCGCGGCCCGCCGCGCCATGAAGGCGGCCTTCGCGCTCACCGCCGCGCTGCTGCTCTCCGCACAGGCCGCCCCCGATCCGCGCCGCCCGGCGCCGACGCTCGACCATCTGCCGCCCGACCTGCCCGCGCTCACCCGCCCCGCGGTGCTGATCGTCAGCAAGACCAACGGCTATCGCCACGACAGCATTGCCGAGGCGGTTCCGGCAATCGAAGCGCTGGTCAGGACGCGCGGCTGGAGCAGCTTTGCGACCGAAAATGCCGCGGTGTTCAACCCCGACAGCCTCGCCAAATTCGACGTCGTCGTCTTCGCCAACGCCAGCGGCGACATCTACACCCCCGATCAGCGCGCGGCGCTTCAGGCGTGGCTGGCGCAGGGCGGCGGCTTTGTCGGGCTGCACAGCGCGGGCGACGGCAGCCACCCCGACTGGTTCGTCAAGCTGCGCGGCAACGGCCGTTTCACCGGCCACCCGGGCGGCGCCGACCAGTTCCAGGCGGGTGATCTGGCGGTAACCGACCGCAGCCACCCCGCAACGCGGACCCTGCCCGCACGCTGGCACTGGACCGACGAATTTTACAGCTGGGACGCCGCCCCCGCCGCCGACGCGCGGATACTGATCCGGCTCGACGAGGCCAGCGTGCGGCTCGAACCCAAACTCCGCATGGGCAGCGACCACGCGCTGGTCTGGTGGCGCTGCGGCGGCCGCGCGCGCATCTTCTACTCGGCGCTCGGCCACCGCGCCGAGGCGTGGAGCGACCCCGACCACCTCCGGATGCTGAACGGCGCGATCGGCTGGGCGGCGCGCCGCGAAGGCACGGGCTGCGACGGATCGGCGGTCGCCGGGCCCTAGCTTTTGTTCTCTATTTGTTCTAATCACATGGTCAAACCTCAGCCGCCGATTCGTCATCAGGAGGACCGACCATGCCCCGCAGGATTTTCGCCCGCCGTCCGCTCTATCTGATGGTCAAGCCGCCGGCCGACGTCGCCGCGCGCATTCACGCCCTGCCACGGAATGATCGGCGCCGCGGCGCGGATCTGCTGCATATGACGCTCGCCGCCTTCGCCGATCTGGCCAAAGCGCCCGCGGGCTTCGTCGATCTGGTCGCCCGCGGGCTCGACGATTTCGGCGCGAATGCCTTCCCCATCGGCTTCGACCGGATCGAATGCCGCAAGACGACGACGCTGCGAAGCTCGGCGCCGCTTGCCGCGGCATGGGAATTTCAGCGGCAGCTTGCCGAATATTTTCAGCACCATGGCTTCAAACAATTCAACCTGCCGCCCGAACTGCACGTCACGATCAACTATCGCGGCGACACGCTCGGCAGCGAGGTCATCGCGCCGATCGAATGGACCGCCGCCGAGATTTTGCTGATCGAAAGCGTGGTCGGCGAAACGCGCCATGTCGTGCACGGCCGCTGGCCCTTGCCCGGCGGCGAACCCGGATATTGTCGCGCGGCTTAGGGTCCGCACTCAATGCCAGCGCCGTCGAGGCGCCCAAAAACGGAGTACGGACCCTAGCCCGCGATTTCCGCCGTCGCCGCGCGCTCGATCGCGCGGCGCCAGCCGGGTTCGGGGGTCAGCAGAAAAATGTCGCGCAGCGCCGCCTCGATCCCGTCGGCGGACAGATAGCGCTGTTCGGTGCGGCCATCGGCCCGGCGGATCGTCAGCCGGTTGTCGCGCAGCCCGTGCCGCGCCACGGCGGTGGTGCGCGCCGCGATCAGCTGGTGGCGGAAATGCGAATCGGGATGCTGCGACGTGTACCAGTTGCCGACCTCATAATCGATCGCGGGCGCCGCGGCCTCTTCCAGATCATAAAGCGTCCGCCATTCGCCCGCGATCTCGGCGGCGACGCGGTAGCCGCCCGGCTGCGGCGTGATGCGATAGGTCTCGTGCCGCGTCGGCTGCGCCGCGCCCGGGCGGTCGAGCGCGAGCGGCTGCGGCGGCACCGCCGAACCGAAACCGACGTCGGCGAGCCACGGCCGCCCGCCCAGCCGCACGCGCACCGTCATATGCGTGCGCGGCGTCGCGGGCGCATCGCCCGGCAGCATCCAGCGCACCCGCCCGATCAGCCCCTCGGCATCGAAGCCGAGCGCCAGCAACGCGCGCAGGAACAAGCTGTTCTGCTCGAAGCAATAGCCGCCGCGGCGACGCCCGATCAGCTTGGCCGCGACCGCCTCGGCGCCGATGTCGACGCCCTCGCCGGTCAGCGCGTCGAACGATTCGAACGGGATCGCGGCGATATGCGCCGCCTGCAGCGCGGCCAGCCCTTCGAGCGTCGGCGCGGGCGCGCCGCCAAGGCCGATGCGCGCCAGATAGGATGCCAGGAAAGATGCCGGGCCATCGGCGCTGTCGGACGCCGGGCGCGGATCGTCGGCATCGTCGGAAACGGGCGGCTGGCTGTCGTGCAACATCGGCAAAGGCTCCTCGCGAATCATCCGCCGCCGCTTATGAAAGCTGAAGCCCGGTTGAGATCAAGCGCCTTTGACCGCGTTGCTGTCGCCCGCCCGCTGGTCGGCGCGCGCCCGCGCCTTGTCGAACCTTCCATGACAGGTATATTGCTTCGGGCCATGATCGGGGCAGTCGGAGCACGAGCGCGGCCCGTCCCCGCGACCGGTCTCCGGCGCCGTGATCGTCGCCATTCATTGGGAGCCCGCCCATGCGTATAGCCCTGCTCGCCGCCGCCCTGCTCCCCGCGCCTGTCGCCGCCCAGGACAACACGCCAATCGTCGTCATCGGCCAGCGCGATATCGAACAACAGATCGAATCCTTCGTCGGTGCGCTGACCAAAACATCGCCGCGCGGCCAGATCGGCCGCTTTGAAACCGCGGTTTGCCCCGCCGCCTTCGGCATGGCCGACGCCCAGCGCGCGGCGGTCCGCGACCGCATCCGCGCCGTGGCCCAGGGCGTCGGGCTCGACGTCGGGGCAGCTGACTGCACCCCCAATCTGCTCGTCGTCGTCGCCGGCGACAAGACCGCGTTCATCAAGGCGCTGGGCAAGGACCATAATTACATGTTCGGCGACCGCACCCCGGCGCAGGTCCGCAAGATCGTCGCCGAACCCGGCCCCGCAACCGCGTGGCAGGTCCAGACGATAGTCAACGCCGACGGCCGGCCGATCATGAACGAGGGCGACCTGGCGATCAACCGTTCGACGCGCAATCCGTCGCGGATCGCGCCGCCGGCGCGGCCGACGTTCGTGGCGGCGGTCGTCGTCATCGAAGGCGCGGCGCTGGAGGGGCTGACGACCACCCAATTGGCCGATTACGCGGCGATGCGCACGCTCGCGCGCATCGAACCGGCGCGGATCGATGCCGCGGCGCCCGCGACGATCCTGCGCATCCTCGACGCCGCCGCCGACAGCGAGGTGCCAGTGACCCTGACCCAATGGGATTTCAGCTTTCTCAAGGGGCTTTATTCCATCCCCAACAATCTCTACGCCCCGTCGCAGCGCTCCGAAATCGGGCGCGCGATGGAACAGGAACTCGACCGGTCGGACGGCGGCGGCGCGCCGCGCCCGGGCGCGGCGCGCCTGGGTGAAGGGATGACGACCGACGATGGCAAGCGATGATGCTGGGAATATCGGCGCCGCGAAACAGCGGCTGGCGCTGGCGCTGCGCCCGCGGATCGCGCTCATCGGGCTGACCAGCTGCGCGCTCGCCTTTCCGGGCGATGCCGAGGACCGCATCGCGGTGACCGACCGCCTGCCGCACGCCGATGCCGCGGGACCGGGCGCCGAGGCATGGAGCGCCGCCACCGTCGCACTCGTCACCGCGCTCGACGCCGATCCCGACCTGCGCGCGCTGCGCCAGCGGCTGTTCGAAGTCGGCGTCGCCTCGGCGTTCGAGGGCGATCAGGACGACAGCGGGCTGTGGACCAGCCTGGTGCTGCGCTGCCCGCGCACCCGGCTCGCGGCGCTCGAAACGCTCGCCGCTGACGACGCCGGGATCGCGCGCGCCGAACGCCACGAAGTGTCGGCGCAATTCGCCATCTACATGCTGCGCAATCATCACCGCGACTGGCAGGCGAACCGCACCAAACTGCCCGACGTCGGCGAAAGCCCCTACACCCCGCCCGAGGAATGGAACCTGCTCGTCGGCACCTGACCCTAGTTTTCGAGGCTGTGCTCGAGGGTGATCTCGCAATCGAGCAGCTTCGATACCGGGCAGTTCATCTCGGCCTCCTTGGCGATCGCGGCAAATTCGTCCGCGTCGATCCCCGGCACCCGAGCGGTCAGCGTCAGCGCCGACTGGCTGATCTCGAAACCGCCCTCGACCTGATCGAGCGTCACCGCCGCCTGCGTCTCCAGCGTGCCGCCCGCATGCCCGGCGCGCGCCAGTCCGAACGACAGCGCCATTGTGAAGCACGCCGCATGCGCCGCGGCGATCAGCTCCTCGGGGTTCGTCCCCGGCACCCCTTCAAACCGGGTGCCAAAGCCATAGGGCTGCTGGTCGAGCACCCCCGATTTGGTCGTGATCGACCCCTTGCCCTCCTTGCCGAAGCCTTCGTAGCGGGCGGATGCGCGATTGACGGTCATGCTTGTGTCTCCTTGGCTTGGAAAGATTGAAACCGACGGGCGGTGCGTCAGCGCGCCACCCCCGCCTTGTCGAGTTCCGCCCCCAGCCGTCCGGTCAGCCACAGCCCCCACATCTTGAAATCGGCCGCCAGGCTCCACAACGGATAGGTAAAGGTCGCGGGCCGGTTCTTCTCGACCCCGAAATGCGCCGCCCACGCAAAAGCATAGCCCGCCAACGGCAAAGCGATCAGCCACGCCCAGCGCCCGCTCACGACCGCCGCCACCGCGATCAGCAGCACCAGGCTGGTTCCGACATAATGCAGCGCCCGCGTCGATGCCTTGCTATGCTCGCGCAGGTAAAAGGGCCAGAATTCGGCGAAGCTCATATATTGGCGGGGCATCGTCCGATGCTGCGCCTCAAAAGGATTCGGGTCAACCTCGGCTAGAGGCTGCGCGCCGCCTCGTCGATCAGCGCCGCAACCTCGACCGGCCGCGACGCCAGCGACGCATGCCCCGCGTCGAGCGTGACAATCTTGCGCGCGTTCAGCCGATCCGACATCGCGCGCTGGTTCGCGGGGTCGATCATCCGGTCGGCGCTCGAAATCTGGTACCAGCTCGGTTTCACCTTCCACGCCGGGTCGCTGATCGTATCGCCAAAGGTCGACGCCAGCGGCGCCTTTTGCGTCACCGCCATCACCAGCGCTTCGTCGGCACTGACATCCTGACAAAAGCTCTCGTGAAATTTGTCGGCCTTGACCCACAAATAGCCGTCGCCGTCGGGCGCCAGGTTCGCCGCCCCCGCGGGCGGGTGCTGCTGGGTGAGCGCGCCGGGACTCTCGCCCGTGTCGGGGGCAAAGGCCGCGATATAGACCAGCCCGGCGACATTCAGGGCCGTCCCCGCCTCGGTAATCACCGCCCCGCCATAGCTGTGCCCGACGAGCAGCACCGGGCCGTCGGCTTGCGCGACCAGCTGGCGCGTCCGCGCCGCATCGTCGGCGAGCGAGGTCAGCGGCAGTTCGACCGCCCGGATGCCGCGATGCCCCAAGCGGTCGAGCTCGACGATCGCCTTGGCCCAGTGCGCCGCGCCGCCCCAGAAACCGTGGACCAGGATAATCGAAGGAAGCTTGGCCATGTCGCGACTCCTGCAGCACCGGGGAAGCTGGCCGAAGATACCATGCCGCGCCCATGCCTGCAGCAGCAAAGATCAACCGCCGCCGCGCTTCAGCCGCACCAGCGCGCTGTCCAGCGCCTGCAGGAATTGCGAGCGGTCGGCCTTGGTGAACGGCGGCGGGCCGCCCATCCCCTCGCCCATCCCGGCGCGCAAATCGGCCATGATCGCGCGCGTCGCGATCGCCGGGCCGATCGACGCCAGGGTGAAGGGCTTGCCATTGGGACCAAGCACCACCGCCCCCGCCTTCAGCGCCCGGTCGGCGAGCAGGATGTCGGCGGTGATCACGATGCTCTGCGCATCGGCGGCTTCGGCGATCCAGTCGTCGGCGGCGTCGAAACCGTCGGACACCACCACCCGTTCGATCAGCGGATGCTCGGGCATGCGCAACCGGCTGTTGCTCACCACCTTCACGGCCACTTCGTGCCGCCAGGCGACGCGGTAAATCTCGTCCTTCACCGGACAGGCGTCGGCATCGACCAATATCGTCGGGGTAGGCATAGCGGCGGTGCGGTTACTTCTTCATATTGTCGAGGCCCACGACCACCCCGACCTTGGTCGACGGATTGCTCGCGTTCGCCTTCTTCGGCTTCTCGGCCTTGGGCTTGCGGACTTCGCGGTTCGTTTTCTTCTGGCCTTTGGCCATGGTCAATACCTTGAAAGGGCGACGGGCGCCTGTGCCCATCGCAGCGCAGCCTACGCGCTTTGCCGCCGCAAGTCGCCCCTTATCCCGCCAGCCCGTCCCACATCAGCTTCGCGCCGAGCACCACCATGAGCAGGTAGATCAGGACATAAAAACGCGCGCCGTCGATCCGTTTCAGCCAGCGCACCGTGAGCAAGGTCGACACGATCGCGAGCGGCATCAGCAGCGCCGCGGCGACCAGCACCTCATGCGGAAAGGCGCCAAGCGCGATATAAGCGGGCACCTTGATCCAGTTGATCGCCGCGAACAGGATCGAACTGGTGCCGACGAACACCAGATGCGGCAGGCGGCGCGGGGTCACCCACATCTGGAACGGCGGCCCGCCGGCGTGGGCGATCTGGCTGGTGAAGCCGGTGGCGACCCCGAACAGGCTGCCGACCCAGCCGGGCGAGGTCGATGCCGCAACCACGCGCCCGCCGCGCTCGACCCACAGCCGATAGAGCCCGAACGCCAACGTGATCGCACCGAGCGCCGCCATCAGCTTCGCTTCGTCGACCCGCTCGGCATAAAAATAGCCTGCCGCGATGCCGAGCGCGGCGCCGGGCAGCATCCACCCGATGATCCACCCGTCCCACGTCTTGCGGAACGACCAGACGCTGACGACGTCCTGCACGATCAGGATCGGCAGCAGCAGCGCGGCGGCCATCGTCGGCGGCAACACCAGCGCGACGAGCGGCGTCGCGAGCGCCCCGACCCCCGACAGCCCGCCCTTGGCCAGCCCGAGCAGGATCACCGCCAGCGCCAGCACCGCGAGCGTCAACGGGTCGCTGAGCAAACTCATATAACCGCAGCGTCCGGCTCTTCAGGCAGCGCCCAGTCGATGGCCCCGCGCCCCTGCGCCACCAGGAAATCATTCGTCTGGCTGAACGGCCGCGACCCGAAAAAGCCGTTGTGCGCCGACAGCGGCGAGGGATGCGGCGCGCGCAGCACCAGATGTGGGCTGCCCGCGCCCAGCCTCCCCTCCTTCAGACCGGCGACATTCGCCGCCTTTTTCTGCGCATGGCTGCCCCACAGGATGAAGACCTTCGGCGCCGGATCGGCAGCGACCGCGGCAACCACCGCGTCGGTGAATTTCTCCCACCCCTTGCCCTGATGCGACGCCGCCTGCCCCGCTTCGACCGTCAGGCAATTGTTGAGCAGCAGCACGCCTTGTTCGGCCCAATGCTTCAAATAGCCGTGCGATGCGCGGGGAATGCCGAGGTCACTCTGCATTTCCTTGTAGATATTGACCAGGCTCGGCGGCACCCGCACCCCCGGCTGGACCGAAAAGCACAGCCCATGCGCCTGCCCCGGCCCATGATAGGGATCCTGCCCGAGGATCACGACGCGGACATCCTGCGGCGGTGTCGCGTCGAGGGCCGCAAACCAGTCGCGCGGCCGCGGGTAAATGACCTTGCCCCTGTCGCGCTCGGCACCCAGAAACGCCTTGAGCGCCGCCATATAGGGCTGTTCGAACTCGCCGCCTACCGCTGCGAGCCAGTCGGGATGCAATTTGACCTCAGCCATGCCCGCGCTTCACCAGAGCGGTAGCCCGTTGTCTAGCTTTCTGTTGGCGACCGAAAGCCGCCCCATCCATCATCGTCACCCCGGACTTGAACCGGGGTCCATGACTTCAGTGCCGAAACGGATCCCGGATCAAGTCCGGGATGACGAGGGTCAGCAAACGACCGGAACCAGCCGTCGCCCCCGCGAAGGCGGGGGCCGCTGGAGGGTTACGCAGCGGCGCAGGAAAAGGCTGATTGCGGCCCCCGCCTTCGCGGGGGCGACGATTAGGGGCGAAAGTCCGCTCCTCACCCCAAAACAGACTTAACCGCTAAATCTTCCCCCGCACGCTCAGGAAAAACCGCCGCCCCAGATAGTCATATTGCGTCCCGAACGCCGGTGCCTGTCCGATCACCGGCGGCGTCGCGGTCACCACCGTCGACACCCGCGGCGGCGGGGTGTCGAACAGGTTGGCGACGCCCAGCGTGATCCGGAACCGCTCGGCAACATCGCGGCTCAGCGACAAGGAATGATAGAAGGTCGCAGGCACGCTCACATCGGGGCAGAATCGCCCGCCGGGGCGGAAGCCCGAGGTCCGGCATGCATCGCCGCCCTGCGCGCGCAGCAGGTCGCCCTCGTTCGACGCGGCGCCGGTGACGTCGAGCCCGTAGAAGAGGGTCCAGCCGCCCTTCATCCAGCCAAGGTTGAAATCGCCGACCCATTTCGGATTGCCGATCTTGCCATTGTCGTTGACCTCGGTGCCGGGAAACAGCGCCACCTTGTCCTTCACCTGCCACGTCATCTGCGCCCGAAACGCCAGCGCGCCAAGGTTGCCCAGATCCTGATCGACCGCGAGCGACAGGTCGACGCCGCGGTTCCGCTGGCGGCTGATGTTCACGTAACGGTCGGTCACCGCCGCGACGCTTTGCGTATCCGGCCCCGCCGTCGTCGACCGCGTGAACAGCCCGCACAGCGGTTCGTCGGCAACCGCCGAGTCATAACAGCCGCGCAGGATGTTGCCCGCGCCGAGCAGGGTGATCTCGTCCCGCACCTCGATGTCGAAATAATCGACCGCGAGCCGCGTCTTTAGCCCGCCCCACAGCGCCCCCGACAGATCGGGGGTCAGGATCACCGACACCGTTTTGGCGGTCGATGTTTCGGGTTTGAGCGCGCCGATCCCGCCGCCCGACATGATCGTTGCGGGGCTGACGCCGCCAGCAAAATTGGGTCCGACGCCGTCGGCGGCGCAATTGTCGAAGATGCGCTGACTGATCGCCCCCGCGGCGAGCCGCGCTGCGGTGCGGATGCACGGATCGATGTCCTGCTGGCCCGCGAAGCCCGTCTGATTTTCCAGGAACAGCTCGAACAGCGCCGGGGCGCGGAACGACGTGCCCCAGGTGCCGCGAAAGCGCAGCCAGTCGGTGACCGCCCAGTCGGCGCCGATCTTCCACGTCGTATCGCTGAAGCGGTCCTGCACCCCGTCGCGGCGGGTGGCTTCGACATGGGTATAGCGCGCGGCGCCCGACAGCGTCAGCCGCTCGATCATCGGCACGCCGTCAAGCAAAGGCACTTCGATTTCACCGAACAGCTCCTTCGCCACGGTGCGCCCCGCGGTAATTCCCGAGGTGGTGAAATTGGCGACATTGCCCGCCAGCGTCGCTTCGCCCGGGGTGTCGTCGATTTCGTCGCGGCGGATCGTCGCGCCGAACGCCGCCCCGACCGGCCCGGCGGGCAGGGTGAGCAGCTTGCCGGTGAGCAGCGCCTCGGCCGAAGTCTGCTTGAACAAGGTTCGCCCGGTTTCGCGGCCCATCAGGAAGGCGCGCTCGGCGGGGGTGAAGTCGCCGCGCAGCACGCGCGGGTCGGTAAAATCAATGTCGATGCACGGCACGCCGCGGATCGCGGTCGTCGTGCCGACGCACGATCGCGTCCGCAGGGTCTGCGACGCGAGCGCGTCCTGATAGATCACGTCCTGCGTGTAACGGGCATCCGAACGGCTGTGCTGGCCGTGGACGTCCCATTTCCAGCCGCCGCCAAACGTGCCGCGCAACCCCACCACACCGCGATAATAGTCGACATCGGCCGCGCTTTGCGATTTCACCAACACGCGCGGGCGCAGGATGATGTTGCCGCCGAACTCGCCGTTGAACGGGTCGCCCATGTCGAACGGGTCGCAATTGTTGGCGGCGGGGTTGCAGAGGAAAAAGGGCAGCATCGACGCGCCGGTGAACTGGTCGAGCGTCAGCACCTGAAAGCCGGTGTTGCGCGACTTGCGATTGCTGAACAGCGCCTCGCCATAGAGGGCGATGCCGTCGGTGACGTCATAGGCGGCATCGGCGAAGGCGCTGATCCTGCTCACGCCCGAAAATACATCGGAATCCTGTTCGACCGGCTCGAATTTGTTGAGCGCGCCGGTCGACGGGCCGTCAAAATTGAGCCCGAAGAAATTGGCCGGGCCGAACACCCCGATCGGATTATAGGCGTTCAGCGGGATGCCGACGCCCGCGAACTCGGCGCCATATTGCCCGGCAAAGATCGTCTGCCCGTTCGGCGCGATCAACCCGGGGCCAAAGGTCGGAAAGCCGGTCGGATCGACCCCGGCAAAGTCACCAAAGACGATCGCATTGCCCAGCGTGCTGCTGCACGCCGGACGCCCGGTGCGAAAATCGACGATGTCGGCGCGGCTGCCATCGGCCTCGCGCTTCAGATATTCTTCCGAGCAGAACAGGAAACCGCGGTCGCGGCGGGTCAGGTTCTGCTGGCGGAAATAATCGACCGTCGCGAAAATATGCCCGCGGTCGAATGTCTTGCCGAAACTCGCATCGACGCCATAGCTTTCGCCGCCGCCATGCTGCGTGATCGACGAAAAGCCGCCACCTTCAAAGCCGTTCAGGTCGTTGCGGGTCAATATGTTGACCACGCCTGCCACGGCATCCGACCCATAGATCGACGAGGCGCCGGTCTTGAGCACCTCGACCTGGCGGACGACCGATAGCGGCAGGACGTTGAGGTCGAAAGGGGCGACCGAGCCGCGGATTCCCGCCGGACCCGCGCGCCGACCGTTGATCAGCACCAGCGTCCGCTCGGCGCCGAGGCCGCGCAGCGACACCGTCTGCACATCATTGCCGCCATTGGCGATGACGCGGTTCGACAGCGCCGAGGTGATCTGGATCGACCCCTGCGCCGCGGGTGCCGATTGCAGGATGTCGGCCAGCTGGACCTGGCCCTGCAGTTTCGCCGCTTCGACGTCGATGACCTGGATCGGGTCGGCGCTGGTAAATTCGCTTTTCGCGATCCGCGAACCGGTGACGACAATGTCATCTTCGCCGGTCTGCGCCGCGGCGGGCGCTGCCATCAAGGCGATGACCGAGGCCGTTGCGGCCAGAAACACCTGGGGGCGGGTGTCTGATTTCATGATATTTTTTCCGAACTTTAGAGTTGATCTCGCCCCCCGGCGCAGAAAAAATACCGCGATCCGCGTTTCGATATGGTTACCGGCGCCTAAAAATTTGCGCGTGCGTCGTTCGCGCCACACCCCGTCTCGGCTTGTCGCCGCGCCCCCGCGCCGCTAGTCACCCTCGCAAAGGGAGCGCGCGGATGAGCAAGGCAATGGGTGAAGCGCTGGGGCGGCTCGAGGCGGTGATCCACGACCGGCTCGCCGCGGGCGAAGCCGAAGCCTCTTACGTCGCCAGCCTCGCCGCCAAAGGCCGCGGCAAGATCGCGCAAAAGCTGGGCGAGGAAGCCGTCGAGGCGGTGATCGCCGCGGTCAGCGAGGACGACCCGGCGCTGATCGGCGAAGCAAGCGACCTCGTCTTCCACCTCGCGATCCTGCTCGCCGAACGCGGCCTGACGTGGGACGCGATCGCCGCCGAACTCGGCCGCCGCCACGGCACCTCCGGCCACACCGAAAAAGCCAGCCGCCAGTCCTAGGAGCCCCCATGCCGATCGACGCCACCCAGCCCTATGACGACAGCAACATCTTCGCGCGCATCCTGCGCGGCGAGCTGCCGTCGAAGACCGTGTACGACGACGAATTCGCGCTCGCCTTCCACGACATCAACCCGCAGGCGCCGCTCCATATCCTCGTGATCCCCAAGGGCGCCTATGTCAGCTGGGACGATTTTTCCGCGCGCGCCAGCGACGCCGAAATCGCGGGTTTTGTCCGCGCTGTCGGGCAGGTCGCGCGCGATCAGGGACTCGTCGCCCCCGGCTACCGCCTGCTCGCCAACACCGGGCTCGACAGCCACCAGGAAGTGCCGCACCTCCACGTCCATATCTTCGCCGGCCAAAAGCTCGGCCCGATGCTCGCACGCTGATGTTTCGCGGCCGTCTATGACCGCCGTCACAGCCGTTTCCTGAAACGCGGCTAACCGTTCCCGGTACGCGGCGACGGGTGGACAGCAGCCCCTGTTTCCAGCAGGATAGAAGCGCGGGTTCAGGCGGGGAGACGGTGCGATGAAAATGCGGTGGCAAGGGCTCGCGGCGCGGTTCGCCGGCAAAGCGAAACTAGCGCTGATCCTCCCCCTTTCACTCGCGATGGCGGCGACCGCAACCGCCGACACCGTACCGCAAGTCACCCTCGCCACCCCCGGCAGCAGCGGCACCGGCGACGGCACGATCACCCGCTTCACCCTGCGCTTTTCCGAAGACATGGTGCCGCTCGGCGATCCGCGCGCCGCCGCGCCCGCGACCAACGACTGCAAACTCCCATCGACCAGCCGCTGGGTCGACACCCGCACCTGGGTGCTCGAATTCGACAAACCGCTCCCCGGCGGGCTGCGCTGCCATGTCGAGCTGCGCGCCGGGCTGAAGACCGCGCGCGGCGTCGCCGTCGCGGGCAACGAACGCTTCGCGCTCGACACCGGCGGCCCCTCGGCGCGCGCCATCCTCGCGGGCGGCATCTATGACGGGATCGAGGAAGACCAGATCTTCCTCGTCGCCACCAATGTCGCCGCCGACCGCGCCTCGGTCGGCCGCTTCGGCTATTGCGCGGTCGACGGCATCGGCGAAAAGATCCCGCTCGACGTCCTGCCGCGCGGCACCGCGACCGAGATCCTGACCGGGCTGGGCGACGCCAACTGGTCGCGCCAGTCGTTCACTTATGACGCCGGATTGCCGCTGCGCCTGCCCGCCGCGGGCGCCGACCGCGAGGCGGCGCTCGACCGCGTCGTCCCGGTCAAATGCCGCCGCCCGCTGCCCCCGGGGCGCGAGATGGCGGTCGTCTGGGATGCCCGCATCGCGCAGGCCGGGGTGCCGGGCCGCACCGCCGGACGCGACCAGCGCTTCGATTTCGACGTCCGCCCCGCCTTCACCGCCAAAATGTCGTGCAGCCGCGTCAATCCGCAGGCGGGTTGCAACCCGGTCAAGGATGTGACGCTCAGCTTCGCCTCGCCGGTCGCGCGCGACGCCGCGCTCGCCGCGACACTGACCACCGCCGACGGCAAGCGCCTGACCCCCAAGGTCGACGACGACGACAAGAATGACGCCTACCTCACCAGCGTACGCTTCGCCGGTCCGCTGCCGCAGAATGTCGACGCGACGCTGATCCTGCCCGCCGATGTCACCGACCAGAGCGGCCGCAAGCTGCAGAATCAGTCAAATTTCCCGCTGAAATTCCACATCGACCGCGCCCCGCCTTTGGTCAAATTCGCCGCCGAATTCGGTATCCTCGAGGCCGGCGAGGGCGGCGTCCTGCCCGTCACCGTGCGCGGCGTCGAAGGGACGATGGTCAGCAAGAACCTCAAAATGCCCGCCACCGCGCTCCGGGTCGGCGACGACGATGTCGCGATCGCGCGCTGGCTGAAACGCGTCGATGACGCCGACGACACCGATTATCGCGAGGAAAAGGACCGCACCGGCAAGGAGATCCGGGTCAATTACACCGGCACCAGATCGGTGTTCGCCGATGCCCCCGCGGGCGGCGAGCGCCGCGACCTGCAACTGACCCCGCCCGGCGGCGGCAAGCAATTCGAAGTCGTCGGCATCCCGCTCGGCGAAAAGGGCTTCCATGTCGTCGAAATCGCCAGCCCCGAACTCGGCGCCGCGCTGCTCGGGCGCAAGGCGACGCGCTATGTCGCGACCGCCGCGCTCGTCACCAACATGGCGGTGCATTTCAAATGGGGCCGCGAAGGCTCGCTCGCCTGGGTCACCGCGCTCGATACCGGCCTCCCCGTCGCGGGCGCCGAAATCCGCGTTTCGGACAGCTGCACCGGCCGCCTGCTCGCGCGCGGTACCGCCGACAAGGCGGGCCGCCTCGCCTTTGCCGGCGGACTGCCCCAGCCCGAAACCTACTCGAGCTGCGAGGAAAAGCCCGACCCGACCAAGAGCGAGGGCCATGCGCTGATGGTCTCGGCGCGCTCGGGCGACGATTTCAGCTTCACCTTGACCGATTGGGGCAGCGGCATCCGCCCCTATGATTTCGACCTCCCCTATGGCTGGTCGGAGCGCGAGGATATTCTCCACACCGTCTTCGACCGCTCGCTCGTCAAGGCGGGCGAAACCGTCCATATGAAGCATATCCTGCGCCGCCCGGTCGGCACCGGCTTCATGACGCCGCAGCCGCTCGCGGGCAAATTGCGCCTCGTCCACCGCGGCTCCGACACCGAATTTGAAATGTCCTTCGCGATTGCCACGAGCGGCAGCGGCGACAGCGTGTGGAACGTCCCCGCCTCGGCGCCGATGGGCGATTATGAACTCGTGTTCGTCACCAAGGACAAGGATGGCGAGGACAAGACGATCTGGTCGGGCCAGTCGGTCAAGGTCGACGAATATCGCCTGCCGACGATGAAGGCGACCGTCACCGGCCCGAAAACATCGCCGGTGCGCCCGGCGTCGGTGCCGCTGGCGCTGTTTGTCGGCTATCTCTCGGGCGGCCCCGCCGCCAACATCCCCGTCGAACTGCGCACCAACTTCCGCTCCAGCTGGTCGCCGCCCGAAGATTATCGCGACTGGGATTTCGACGGCCAGCCGGTCAAGGAAGGCGTGATCCAGCTCGACGACAGCGGCGAGGAACCCGCCGCCGACCTGCCGCTCGCGCGCTCGGTGCCGCTCAAGCTCGACGCCAATGGCGCTGCCACGACCAGCGTCGCGGTCGACCAGCCGATCACCGAACCGACGGTGATGGCGGTCGAAATGGATTATGAGGACGCCAATGGCGAGACTTTGACCTCCAGCCGCCGGATCACCCTCTACCCGTCCGCAGTCCGCCTCGGGCTCAAGACCGACGGCTGGCTGATGCGCGACAATGATCTGAAGCTGGGTTTCATCGCGCTCGACCTCGACGGCAAGCCGATTTCGGGCCAGCGCGTCTCGGTCGCGCTCTACAACCGCGAGATCATCACCGCGCGGCGCCGCCTGATCGGCGGCTTCTACGCTTATGACAACCAGATGCGGACGACGAAGCTCGCCGCCAGCTGCACCGCGACGACCGACAAGCTCGGCCGCGCGCGCTGCGCCATGGCACCCGGCGTCTCGGGCGAGGTCACCGTCGTCGCAACGACGCTCGACGAGGGCGGCAATGAAGCGCGCGCGGTGCGCTCGGTCTGGCTCGCGGGTGACGACGACTGGTGGTTCGGCGGCGACAATGGCGACCGCATGGACGTCATCGCCGAAAAGCCGCGCTACGCCGCGGGCGACACCGCCAGCTTCCAGGTCCGCATGCCCTTCCGCGAAGCGACCGCGCTCGTCACCGTCGAACGCGAAGGCGTGCTCTCCAGCTTCGTCGTGCCGCTGAAAGGCACCAATCCCGTCGTCAAGGTCAAGCTGCCCGCGACCTACGCCCCCGACGTCTATGTCTCGGTGATGGCGGTGCGCGGGCGCGTCACCGGCAACGAAAGCTGGTTCCGCCAGATGAAGCGCGCGGTCGGTTTCAAGATCGAGAATAGCGAGGGCGCGCCGCCGACCGCCTTGGTCGATCTCGCCAAGCCGAGCTACCGCATGGGCATCGCGCGGATCAAGGTCGGCTGGGAAGGTCACCAGCTCGGCGTCAAGGTCAAGGCCGACAAAGCGAAATATTCGGTTCGCGAAACCGCCAAGGTCGCGATCGAGGTCAAGACCCCCGGCGGCAAGGCCCCCAAAAATGCCGACGTCGCGTTCGCCGCGGTCGACGAGGCGCTGCTGCAGCTCGCCCCCAACGAAAGCTGGGAATTGATCGAGGCGATGATGGGGCAGCGCACCCTCGACGTCCTCACCTCGACCGCGCAGATGCAGGTCGTCGGCAAGCGCCACTATGGCCGCAAGGCGCTCGAACCCGGCGGCGGTGGCGGCGGTGACCTGTCGGGTCTGACCCGCGAAGATTTCCGCCCGGTGCTGCTGTGGAAGGGCAATGTCCCGCTCGATGCCAAGGGCCGCGCCACCGTCGACGTGCCGCTCAGCGACAATCTCTCGGGCTTCCGCCTCGTCGCGATCGCGACCGACGGATCGCAATATTTCGGCACCGGCGAAACCACCGTCCGCACCGTGCAGGATCTCGGTATCTTTGCCGGCATGCCCGAACTGGTGCGCACCGGCGACACCTATGATGCGCGCTTCACGCTGCGCAACGGCACCGATCAGCCGATGGAGGTCACCGCGACCCCGACGCTGTCGCCCGCCGTCGCGACCGCGCCGCCGCTGACCGTCACCATCCCCGCGGGCGGCGCGGTGCCGATCAGCTGGTCGATGACCGCTCCCGAACAAACCGGCCCGATCGAATGGACGGTCGAGGCGGTGGCGAAGGGCGGCAAGCAGCGCGACCGGCTGGTCTTTGCGCAGGTCGTCGAACCCGCGGTGCCGGTCGAAACCTGGGCCGCCAGCCTGTTCCGCGTCGGCCCCGGCACCACCCTGCCGATCGGCATCCCCGCGGGCGCGCTGCCCGGCGGCTATGTCGATGTCGCTCTGGCAGGAACGCTCGCGCCGCCCTTGTCTGGCGTGCGCGACTATATGGGCGTCTATCCCTATAACTGCTTCGAACAATCGACCTCGCGCGCGATTGCGCTCGGCGATCTTGGGCGCTGGCAGGCGCTCGCCGACGCGATGCCGACCTATCTCGATAACGACGGCCTGCTCCGCTATTGGCCGAACGAACGGATGGAGGGGTCGATCGAGCTCACCGCCTATGTCCTCGCGGTCACCGCGGCGAACGGCTACGCGATCCCCGAGGCGTCGAAGGCCAGGATGATCAAGGCGCTACAGGCGGTCGTCGAGGGACGGCTGACCCGCAAGGGTTATGGCCCCTATGACATCCGCCCCGTCCGCATCGCGGCGCTTGCGGCGCTCGCACGCAACAATGCGTCGAGCGCGCAGCTGGTCGCCGCCAACGACGTCGCGCCGATCGACATGGCAACCGGCACGCTCGCCGACTGGCTCGTCGCGATCGAACGCACCCCGGGGGTCCGCGGCGCGCCTGCCCTGCGTACTGCCGCCGAAGCCGAGCTGCGCAAGCGGCTCGTTTACGAAGGCACCCGCCTCGACCTCGTCGACGACGCCCGCGCGCCCTGGTGGATGATGACCAGCGGCGACGAAATGGCGATCAAGGCCCTCGAAGCCGTGCTCGGCCGCAAGGGGTGGGAGGATGACGCGGGCAAGCTGATGGTCGGCGTCGCGCAGCGCCAGCGCAAGGGCCATTGGGACACCACCCCCGCCAATGCGTGGGGCGCGGTCACCGTCCGCCGCTTTGCCGACCTGTATCCGGCGAGCGCGATCACCGGCGTCACCAACATCAGCCTCGCGGGCGCCACCGCATCGCAAAGCTGGCCGCTGCCCCCAGAATCGTCGGCCGAACCCGTCTCGCCGCTTCGCGTCGCACTGAACGCGGCAACGATGAGCCTGAAGCACGACGGCACCGGCGCGCCCTGGGCGACGGTCAGCGTCAAGGCCGCGGTGCCGCTCAAGGAACCGCTCAACGCGGGTTACCGGATCAAGCGCTCGGTCAGCATCGTCAAGGCGGCGAACAAGGATCGCCTGACCCGCGGCGACGTGATCAAGGTGCGGATCGAGGTTGTCGCGGCTGCGGGCCGGACGTGGGTTGTGATCAACGATCCGGTCGCCCCCGGCGCGACGATCGTCGGCAACCTCGGCGGCCAGTCCGAAATGCTCGCCGATCAGGCGGGCGGATCGGGCGCGCAGCCGAGCTATGTCGAACGCGGCCGCGACAGCTGGCGCGGCTATTTCGGCTGGATGCCCGCGGGCACCCACGCGGTCGAATATGTCGTGCGCCTCAACGGCTCGGGCCGCTTCTCGTTGCCGCCGACGCGGGTCGAGGCGATGTACTCCCCCGCGATCCGCGGCCAGTGGCCGAATGGCACATTGACAGTGGCGAGTGTGGGGTCGTGATCCCTACGCCCGCTCCAGCCCGTCCCCGTCATTGCGAGCGGAGCGAAGCAATCCAGAGCGGCTTGTCACACCCTGGATTGCTTCGCTCCGCTCGCAATGACGAGATGATTGACGGCATGACCACCCCTAATTGGATCGTCATCCCGGCGAAGGCCGGGATCTCGACGGCGCGCTTCAACGCCACGGTGAGATCCCGGCGTTCGCCGGGATGACGGAACGTGGATAGTCAATCTCCAGTGCGCCGCTCTTGGCGTGACGCCTTCGCCTGGCTCGCCCTCGCCCTGCTCATCCTCACCACCGCCGCGCACCTGCTCACCCGCCCGCCCCCCATGCCCGCCTACGCCGCCGTCCGCGCCGACTGGCAGCCGAGCGAAGCGTGGCTCTATGACCGCGACGGCCGACTGCTCGACAGCGAACGCGTCAATTTCGAGCGCCGCCGCCTCGCTTGGGTGCCGCTCCAGGACATCAGCCCCGCGGTTCGCGCTGCGGTGGTGAAAGCCGAGGACCGGCGCTTCTGGTCGCACCGCGGGGTCGACTGGCTCGCGGTCGCCAGCGCGATCCGCGCGCGCCTGACGTTGGGGGGGACCGGCGACCGCTCGCGCGGCGCGTCGACCCTGCCGATGCAACTTGCCGCCTTCCTCGACCCCAGCCTCGCCCAACCGGGCCAGCGCGACTGGCGCGCCAAGCTCCGCCAGATGCGCGCTGCGCAGGCGCTCGCTTCCGACTGGACGCACGAGCAGATGCTCGAAGCCTATTTCAACCTCCTGCCCCTGCGCGGTGAGGCGCAGGGCATCGGCGCGGGCGCGCAAAGCCTGTTCGGCAAGAAACCCGCCGACCTGACCCGCACCGACGCTGCGCTGTTCGCAGGCCTCCTCCCCAATCCTGCCGCGGGCGCCGAGGCGCTCGGCCGCCGCGCCTGCCGTGTTGCCCGAACCAAAGACTGCACCGCGATCCGCGCCGCCGCCGCAACCCTCGTCTCGGGCGAACAGGCCGCGCGCTTCGACCCCGCGCTCGCCCCGCACCTCGCGGTTCGCCTGCTCGACCAGCCCGGCAAGCGCGTCACCACCACGATCGACCGCCGCATCCAGACCGCTGCCATCGTCGCGCTGCGCCGCCAGCTCGCCGGGCTCGGCGCCGACCGCGTCCGCGACGGCGCCGTCGTCGTGCTCGACAATGCCACCGGCGAGGTGCTCGCCTATGTCGGCGGGGTCGGCCTCAAATCGACCGCCGCCTCCGTCGATGGTGCCAATGCGCGGCGGCAGGCGGGCTCGACCTTGAAACCGCATCTTTACGCGCAAGTGATCGAGCATGGCTGGCTCACCGCCGCGTCGATCCTCGACGACAGCCCGGTCCAGCTCGACACCGCCTCGGGGCTCTATGTCCCCAAAAATTACGACCACAGCTTCAAGGGACCGGTCAGCGTCCGTCACGCGCTCGCCTCATCGCTCAACGTCCCCGCCGTCCGCGCGCTCGTCATCGACGACGTCCAGCAGTTCCGCGACCGCCTCTGGGCATTGGGCTATCACGGCCTTGTCGAGGACGGCGAATATTACGGCTTCAGTTTGGCGCTCGGATCGGCCGAAGTCTCGCTGGTTGAACAAGCCAACGCCTTCAGAACATTCGCAAATCTTGGAAAGTGGTCGCCGGTCACCTTCGACGCTACGCGGCACCTTCGCAACCTTCCGCCGCGCCAGATCGTGGGCCCCGCCGCCGCCTTCATCGTCGGCGACATCATGGCCGACGCCGCCGCCCGCACCGACGCCTTCGGCGCCGACAGCGCGCTGCGTCTCCCCTTCTGGGCCGCCACGAAGACCGGTACCTCGAAAGGCATGCGCGACAATTGGTGCATCGGCTACTCGGATCGCTTCACCGTCGCCGTGTGGGTCGGCAATCTCGAGGGCGATTCGATGCGCGCCGTCTCGGGTACCTCGGGCGCCGCGCCCGTCTGGCGCGACGTCATGCTCGCGCTCCATGCCGGAAACCCCGGCAAGGCGCCCGCGATGCCCGAAGGCGTCGAGGCGCGCCAGATCGCGCTCCCCGGCACCCGTGAACCGCCACGCCGCGAATATTTCATGGCCGGCACCGCCCAAACCGAAATGGCCGCCGCGCCGCAAGCCGCGCGCCGCCCGCGCATCACCAGTCCGGTCAGCGGCAGCGTCTATGCGCTCGACCCCGACATCCCGATCGACCGCCAGCGCCTCGCGGTGACGGTCAGCGGCGCCGTCGCCGGCTACCGCCTGATCCTCGACAAAAAACCATTGGGCGACGCCGACGCCGGTCAGCAGATCCTGCCGCGCCCGGGCAGCCATATGCTGGCGCTCGTCGATCCGGGCGGGCGGATGATCGACCGGGTGCGCTTTACGGTACGATAAGCGTGCGTGGACCTGCGACAAAAGCGCCGCTGGCCCCCTGAAATTAAGTTGCGCTGGCGCGCGGAGCGGCTAGTCTGCGCAGCCTGGAGACGGACGGCAACCAGCCGCCACAAGGGGACAATTTATGCTTTTTAACCGGGTAAAACCGTTAGATGCCATTTTGGCGACAGCCGAAAAGAAATCGCTTCATCGAACATTGGGCGCTTTTCAGCTGACGCTGTTCGGCATCGGCTGCGTCATCGGCACGGGCATTTTCGTGCTGACCGCCGCGGGCGCGCAGAAGGCCGGTCCCGGCCTTATGCTGGCCTTTGCCATCGCCGGCCTGATCTGCATCCTCGCCGCGCTTTGCTACGCCGAAATCGCCGCGATGATCCCCGTCGCTGGTTCCGCCTATACCTACACCTATGCGACAATGGGCGAGGTGCTTGCCTGGACCGTCGGATGGGCGCTCGTTCTCGAATATGCCGTCGCCGCGTCGGCGGTGTCGGTCGGGTGGTCCGGCTACCTCAACGGCTTGTTGCTCGAATTTTTCGGCTTTCAGTTCCCCGCGGCTCTTGCGGGTGCACCATTGGCGCTGGGCGGCATCGAGGGTGGTATCATCAACCTGCCCGCCGTGATCATCGCGCTGCTCGTCACTTGGCTGCTGATGATCGGCACCACCGAAAGCGCGCGCGTCAACGCCATTCTGGTGGCGATCAAGGTTACCGCGCTAACCGCCTTCATCGTGCTGACGCTGCCCAGCGAAGCGTTTTCGACCGATAAATTCAATCCCTTCCTGCCCGCAGGTATCTTCGGCGGCTTTGGTTCGGGCCTCGGTGCCGTCGGCGCCGCGGCGACGATCTTCTTCGCCTATGTCGGCTTCGACGCCGTTTCGACCGCAGCCGAGGAAACCAAGAACCCGCAGCGCAACGTCCCGATCGGCCTGATCGGCTCTTTGCTCTTCTGCACCGTCTTTTACATTTTGGTCGCGGCGGGCGCAGTCGGCACGATCGGCGGCCAGCCGATCATGGGCCCGAACGGCGTGCCCTTCCCCGCCGGTTCCGAAGAACTGGCACGCCAGTGCGCCACCTTTGCCGCCAACGAACTGCCGCTCGTCTGCTCGAATGAGGCGCTCGCGCATGTGCTGCGCCAGATCGGCTGGTCGGGGGTCGGCAATATGCTCGGCATCGCCGCATTCGTCGCGTTGCCGTCGGTCATCCTGATCCTGCTGTTCGGCCAGACCCGCGTCGCATTCGTGATGAGCCGCGACGGCTTGCTCCCCGAATCGTGGAGCAAGGTGCACCCCAAGTGGAAGACGCCGCATGTCATCACTGCGATCACCGGCATCGTCGTGGCGTTCGCCGCAGCGTTTCTCCCGGTCGGCAAGCTCGCCGACATTGCCAACGCGGGTACGCTTTATGCGTTCATGATGGTCGCTGTCGCGGTGATGATCCTGCGCAAGACCGCTGCCGACACGCCGCGTGCGTTCAAGACGCCGGCCCTGTGGCTGATCGGCCCGCTGACGGTCGCCGGGACGGTGTTCCTGTTCCTCAACCTGCCCTATGAGGCCATGATCGTGTTGCCGGTCTGGGCCTTGATCGGCCTGGTCTTCTATTTCCTCTACAGCCGCAGCCGCAGCCATCTGGGCCGCGGGATTGTCGAGGTGCATGAGGATGATCTGGAACCGCACGCGCCGATCAACTGACGCATAAAGCGCCGCCAATCCAAAGGGGCCGTCCCGGCAATTCGCCGGGGCGGCCCTTTTCTTTGTCAATAGGGGGTCTTGGGCGCGGTGCCCGGGCGGGTGAACAATTTGCCGCGCTCGGCCCACAGCACTAGCGCCAACCCGACCGCCGCGCTGATCAGAAAGGCGTAGGCCAGTGGCAGCGTCGTGCCGTCATATTGCTGACCGATCAGCGCGCCGACGGTCGCCGCGAGCAGCGTCTTGGCAAAGCTTTGGTACGACGAAGCGACCCCCGCCATATGGCCGAAATCCTCCATCGCGATCGACCCGAAATTGCTGCCGATAAAACCGATCAGGCCGATGTTGACCATCATCAGCGCGGTGAACATCACCAAAGTCTCGGCGCCGCTCAGCGCCGCGGCGATCTGGGCGATCGACGTCGCCATGAACGCAAACACCGCGGTCTGCGACACGCGCCGCGCACCGAACCGCTCGACGATCGCGGCGTTCGAGAAGTTGGCGATCGCGATCCCCACCGCGACGCAGGCAAAGATCAGCGGGAACCAGCTTTGCGCGCCGAACACCTCGTCGATGATCTGCTCGCTGCTGTTGAGATAGCCATAGAGCGCGCCCTGCATCATCCCCGACGCGATCATATAGCCCGCGGCGCGGCGATGCCGCGTCACCGTCGCCCAGCCCGATACCATCGTCCGCCAGTCGAGCGGGCGAACGTCGGCGGGGTCGAGCGTTTCGGGCAGGCGGCGCAGCCACGCCAGCATCACCAGCCCCATCGCCGCCAGAACGATGAAGATCGCGCGCCAGCCAGCAATAGCCGCGACCCCGGCGCCGATCGTCGGCGCGATGATCGGCACGATCATGAACACCAGGAAAATCAGCGACAGCCGCTTCGCCATCGCATCGCCCGCGAACAGGTCGCGGATGACCGCGACGACGATAACCCCCAGCGCCGCGCTGATCAGCCCATGGCCAAAGCGCAGCGCCAGCAACATCGGAAAGCTCGTTGCCAAGCCGCAACCGATCGAAAACACGACATAGGCGAGCAGCGCCGGAACCAGCACACCCTTGCGCCCGAACCGGTCGGCGAGCGGGCCATAGATCAGCGATCCAAAGCCGATTCCGAGCAGATAGAGCGAGATGACATATTGGCGATCATTGGCAACCAGCACGCCCAGCCCTTTGCCGATCGCGGGCAGCGCCGGCAGCATCGCGTCGATGGCGAGCGCGTTGAGCGCCATCACCATCGCCATCATGACCACCATTTCGCGATCACCGGGCAGGCTCCGCTGCGGGGTTTGGGCCGGTTTGTGCATCGCAGCAGCCTATGCGCCGATGCCCGGGCTTTGAATAGCCCTTTGCAACCGAAAAGCTATGCAAGACAAAGCGGCGCGCCGCGCGAGAGGGCGGGTTCGCGTGGCGGGAAACGAGCAGTTGTGACCATAATCTTCCCGGTCGCGAAGCGATGGAGAGGTGGCAGCGCGAAGCGCTGACGGAGGGGCCATGACGCGACGTTGCAAGGCCGCTCCCCTCCCTCAAATGAAAAAGGCCGCCCCCAAACCGGGAGCGGCCCTTCCTGTCACAACGGCCCGGAAATCAGCCTTGGCGGGTGCCGGTCATCGCCATCGAACCGAACGCACCGGCCTTGATCGTGCCGGTCAGCGCGTCGCCGTCGATCGTCGCTTCGCATTCGAGCGTCATCGGCATCGGCACCTTCATGTTCATCGTCCAGCTCAGCTTGTTGCCGTCGACCTTGCCGTTCTCGACGTCGAGCGCGCCCATCGCGCCGGCGTTCGAACCGGTGAAGCTGCCGCCGTCGCTGGTCACGGTGAACACCGATTTCTGGTCACCCATTGGCGACTTGGTAACGCAATCATAGCTGCCATCTACGGACATCGAAGCTCTCCTTACTGAAATCAATGTTAGTTAATTGGAGTCGCTGTTTCCACCGCCAGACCCAATCCGTCAAGCTGCGGTTTGACGACCGCCGCATCGCCGACGACGACATAGACGAGATCGTCGGTGCTGAGCGCCTTGCGCGCCGCGGCATCGATTTCGGCGGCGGTCATCGCCTCATAGGTGGCGGGCAGCGTTTCGTAATAAGTGTCGGGCCGCGAAAATTTGACGATGTTGCGCAGCCCGGCGAGCACATCGGCCGAGGTTTCGAAGCTGCCCGGCAATTCGCGCACGCTGCCGTTGACGGTGCGCTCCAGCTCTTCCTTGGTCACGCCCTTGTCGGCGAGGAAGCTCTTGAGGTCTTTCTGCA
The DNA here is from genome assembly GCF_051861155.1 of Sphingopyxis sp. Classification (GTDB taxonomy): domain Bacteria; phylum Pseudomonadota; class Alphaproteobacteria; order Sphingomonadales; family Sphingomonadaceae; genus Sphingopyxis. The sequence continues at coordinate 281,229 of NZ_JBHYDE010000001.1, forward strand.
ACTCCTTGATCGAATCGCCGGTGCGGTCGGCCTGCACCGGGGCGACCGCGATCCAGCTCAGCCGGTCGGTTTCGCCCGAAATGCGGCTGCGCACGCCATAGGACCAGCCCTTCGTCTCGCGCAAATTGGTGTTGAAGCGCGACAGGAAATTGCCCCCGAAAATATCGTTCGCGGAACGCAGGACCTCCAGCTTGTCGCCGCCCTTGGCATCGAGCACCTTGCCCGCCAATATTATCGATTGCGGCGATTTGGGGCGATCGAAGAACAGGATGCGCGGCTTGGGCGCCGGGATTGCGATATCGAAATTCTTCACCGGCTTGGCGGTTTTCGGCGCCTTCCACTGGCCCAGCGTCGCATCGAGCTGTTTCTTCACTTCGGCCAGCGTCGTGTCGCCGACGACGAACACGCGCGCATTGTCGGGGCGAATCCAACCGCTGTGGAACGCCGCGAGCTGGTCGCGCGTCGCCGTCGTCACCGCCTTGGCATCGCCCAGACCCGACGGCGGAATGCCATACGGATGGTCGGCGCCATAGAGCATCGGCGCCATCAGGCGCGAGGCGATGGCGTTCGGGTTGTTAAGCTCGGCCTTCAGCCGGTTCAGCTGTTGCGCGCGCACCCGCTCCAGCTCCTTGGCGTCGAACGCCGGGTTGCGAATATAGTCGGCGAGCAGCGACAGCGAGGCGCCGAGATTGGGCTTCAAGGCAAACAGGCTGAACACCGTTTCGTCGGCATTGGCGGTCGCGTCGATCTGCGCCCCCAGCCGTTCCTTCGCTTCGGCAAAGGCGATCGAATTGAGATTGGTCGTGCCTTCGTCCATCAGGCTGAGCATCAGCGATTGGGTGCCCAGCGCGCTGTGCGGATCGGCGGCATAGCCTGCGTCGAAGCTGACCGCGACATTGACCGTGGGCACCGTCGTGCGGCGCGCGAACACCACCTCGACCCCGTTCTTGAGCTTGGTGCGTTCGATGGCCGGAAAGTCAAGCGCGGTAAGATCGGCAACCGCGGGCAATTGCGAGCGATCGGCGATCGAAGCCGCGGCGCCGATGCCGGTGTCGGGACCGATGTCGCCGAGCACCGGGTTCCAGTAACGGTCGGGCGCGACCGCTTCGGTCATCTTGCCCGCGGTGACGGCGCCGCCGCGATTCTCGCCGCCCTCGGTGCGTTCGCCGGGGGTGTAGGTCAACGAAAAGGCCGGGCGCGCCATCCATTTGCGCGCCACCGCGGCGACCTGTTCGGGGGTCGATTTGGCCATCCGATCGAGCTCGACCTTATAATAGCCCGGATCGTTCGAATAGAGCGCGCCTTCGGCCAGCGTCACCGCCTTGCCGCCAAAGCCGCCGACCGATTCCAACCCCGCGATGGTGCCGCCCAAATAGCTCGCCGCGGCGCGTTGCAGTTCGTCGGCGGTCGGACCGGTCGCAAGGAATTTGGCGATTTCTTCGTCGAGCTTCTTGCCGACCGTCGCCACATCGCTGCCCGGCTTCACATCGGCCTGGACGATCAGGATGCCGGCATCCTCAAAGGTCTGGGCAAAGGCCGCGACGCTGACCGCGACCGGATCCTTGCGAACCATCGCATTGTCGAGCCGCGACGACGACAGCCCGCCGAGCACCGCGGTCGCCATCTGGAGCGGTACGCCGTCGGCGTCGTTGAGCCCGGGGATCGCCCACATGCGATAGATGCGCGGGGTAGGGATCAGATCCTTGACCTCTTTCGCGAGCGGCGCGGGCAGCGTCGGCACCGTCACCTGCGGCATCGTCACCGCGGGGCCGCGCGGAATGTCGCCGAACCACTCCTGCACCTTGGCTTTCGCAGTCGCGACATCGACGTCGCCCGCCAGCACCAGCACCGCATTGTTCGGGCCGTAATTGTCGGTGAACCATTTTTTCACGTCGGTCAGGCTCGCCGAATTCAGGTCGGCCATCGAACCGATGGTGCTGTGGTGATAGGGGTGGCCCGTCGGGAAGAGATTTTCGAAAATCTCGTAGCGCAGCAGGCCGTAGGGATTGTTGTCGCCCTGACGCTTTTCATTCTGAACCACGCCGCGCTGGTTATCGAGCTTTTCCTGCGTCACCGCGCCGAGCAGATGCCCCATGCGGTCGCTTTCGAGGAACAAGGCACGGTCGAGCGCGCCCGTCGGCACGGTTTCAAAATAATTGGTGCGGTCGACGTTGGTCGTTCCGTTGCTGTCGGTCGCGCCGACCTGTTGCAGCGGTTCGAAAAAATCGCCGGGGGCGTTTTCCGACCCGTTGAACATCAGATGTTCGAACAGATGGGCAAAGCCCGTCTTGCCCTTCGGTTCGTGCTTCGACCCGACGCGGTACCACACCGACACCGCGACGACCGGCGCCTTGCGATCCTCGTGCACGATGACGCGCAGCCCATTGTCGAGCGTGAAGGCTTCGTAAGGAATGTCGACCGCCTTCACCAGATCGGCGATCGGTGCCGGATCGGCAGCCTTGGCCTTGGCGAGCGCGGGGCCGGCGGCAACGAGCGACGTGGTCACCGCCAGAGCAAGGGCGAAACGATGGAAACGGGGCATGGGCATCCTCTTGGATAACGGACACAGGCATGATGCGCCTGCGCGCGACCGCGTGCCGGACGGCACTGTATCAACGGTTTAGGGCAGCCATTCGCGGCTTTCAAGGCCGATAGAAACGCGCCCCGCTGGCCTTCAGCGCCGCCGGATCGAACAGCACGGGTTTCAGCTGGTGGCGCACGAACAACGGCGCCTGATCATTGTAATGCGGGCTCTCGGGCCGCGTTGTCGCCGACCCGAACGGCTGGATCGATTCCGAGCGGACCCGGCCCGCGGCGTCCCACGTGATGAACATGATGAAGCTGTCGCCGTGGCGCACCTTCAACCGCCCGTCGGGTTCGGCATCCCACAGCGTCGAGGCGCGCACCGTATCGTTGCCGCCGTCGAGCGGCAGGTCGATGCGATAAGCACCCTCGCCATGGCGCAGCCGCAGCACCGTGCCGAGCCTGGGGTCAAGCGTACCGAAATGCTCCTGCAAATGCGCCACCGCCTCGGCCAGCACGGTGCGCGGATCGGGACCGGCGCGGCGCTGGTAATGGCTGCCGTTCGCGGGGCGCAGTAGCATCAGCGCCAGCGCGTCGCCCTTCCCCTTGCCGTCGAGGTTCCAGTCCCAGCGGCGGAGCAGGTTCTGCGCATCGACCAGCGCCGGATCATCTTTCACATCCAGCGCGAGCAGCCGGTCCATCCACGCCTTGGCGTAACCAGATCTGGCATAAGCGGTGTCATATTTGATCGCCTTCAGCCGCGCCTCGTCGATCTGGCCCGACGCTTCGAACAGCTCGATCAGCCGCGTCGCGCGGTTGGTCATATCGTCCTCAACCCCGAGCAGCGGCGAGAAAGCCGCGGCGTCGAGCTCGTCGCCCGGCCCCGCGGCGACCCACGGGGTGTTGTTGGCATTCATCACATAGCCCGATCGCGGATTGACCAGCGCCGGGGCGCGATCGAACGGCAGCGTCTTCGTCCACAGCGCCGCCGACCGGTCGCCCGGCAGCACCCCGCGCCAGTTGAAGCCGTCGGGCCGATCGGGGAACATCGCGTTGTAGAACAGGCCGATATTGCCCTTCGCATCGGCGTAGATGAAGTTGGTCGCGGGCACGCCCTGCCCCGCCATCGCGGCGCGCCACTCGGCAAAATTCTTCGCCTTGTTCAGCCGGTAATATTGGGTGACCATCGCCGACTGGTCGAAGCCGGCGTAACGGATCGCAAAGGCGCCCTTGTCATTCTTGACCACCGGGCCATGGATCGATCGATAAATGGTGCGCGGCACCGGCAGCACGAACGGGCCGAACTTCACCTTCAGCCACACGCGCTTTTTCTCGAGCGGTCGCCAGGCGCCGTCGTAGCGATATTTCTCGCCGCTTTCGTCGAGAACAAGTTGATAGACGTCGATCAAATCGGGGCGATTGACCGTGTTGGTCCAGCCAAGATGCTTGTTGTGCCCCAGGAAGGGATAGGGCGATCCGGGAAAATTGGCGCCCGCAAAATCCCACCCCTCTTGCGAATGGACAACCAGTTCGTACCAGGCGACACCGCCCGTCCACGGCTGGTGCGAGTTCGATACCAGCCGCGTCGCACCGTCGGTCGAACGCGCGGGCGCGACCGCCATGGCGTTCGATCCATTGGCCGCGGGATCGCTGCCGACCGGCGTGTCGGCGCGCGGGACGATCTTGCCCGTCGCGTCGAGTGCCGGGCCGCCTTCGCGGTGCATGTCCTTGCCCTCGACCAGCTGGCCGAGCACCGAATCGAGACCAAAGAAAAAGGGCGAACGCAGCACGAAGCCCGCGACGACATCCTCTCCGGTCACCGGGAACAGCCCCGACAGGCGGACCTCGCCTGGATGCTTGGCGGCATAATGATTGAGCCCCGCGGCATAAGCGGTGAACAGCGCTTTCACGTCGGCGGGCAGGCGCGGCCAGTCGCGCGCGGTGGTCGCACGCACGTCGAGCAGCGCCTCGGCATAATCGATCTTCGCGCCGTCGGCCCCCAGCATCGCCCCGGCACGGCCGCGCGTCATCGCCAGCACTTCCTGCAAGGTCGCGAAATCATCCTCGGCGTGCGCGTAGGCGACGCCATAGGCGACGTCGGCGTCGGTCTTGCCAAAGATGTGCGGCACCCCGAATTTGTCGCGCGCGATGCGGACGTCCTGCGGCTTGAACAGTGGCGCTTTCGGCGCTTCGGCGGTCAGCGGCTCCCACAGCGCCAGCGACGCGGCAGTGACGACGAGCAACAGAAGGAATCCCAGCAAAATCCGTCGCAGCATCTCTGGTCCTCATTCATGCGCCCGTTCCGCGACTGTCTGACCGCCATGTCGTCCGATGGCAAGCGACTGTCGTTCGTCGAGCCGAATTTGCCATCGGGCGCCGTGCGGCTATGCAAGGTGCCATCGCTTTAACCGGGGAATTTCCTATGTATCGCAAAAGCCTGCTTCTTGCCGCCTGCCTGTCGTTCACCTTCGTACCGCCCGCCGCCGCGCAGATGGTGACCGGGTCGGGCGTCGTCCCATCGACCGCCGCGAACAGCGCCGAGCGCGCGATCGGCTTTGCCGCGAGCGCCCCGGCGGGCGGCGCGCTGGTGATTTTGATGACCGACGCGACGTTGCCGCCGCTGGACGGCTTGGCATTCAGCCCCGCCGAGCGCCAGGCGGTGACCGCAGCGATTGCGGCGGCGACGTTCGAGGGCAAGGCCGAATCGACGCTGTCGCTGCGCGGGATCGGCGCGCATTCGCGCATCCTGCTCGTCGGCACCGGCGCGACGCCAACTGCGCTCGCGCTCGCCGAAGCGGGCGGCAAGGCGGCGCAGGAGCTGAAAAGCGAGGCGCAGCCGGTGACGATCGCCGGGGCGTTTGGCGATGCGTCAGCCGCCGACGTCGCCTATGGCTTCGCGCTCGGCCAATATCGCTTCGACCGGTACAAGACCGCCGACAAAAAGGCGCCGCCGACCGGCGCCGTCACCGTTGTCGGCGCCAATGCCGCGGCCGCCGAAGCCGCCTTCACCGCGCGCTGGAAGCCGCTGACCGATGGTGTCCGCCTGTCGCGCGACCTCGCCAACGAACCCGCGAACGTCATCTACCCCGAAAGCTTCGTTGCCCGGGTGCGCGAGGCGTTTGCGGGCACCGCCGGGGTCAGCATCGAGGTGCTCGACGAAGCGGCGATGCGCAAGCTCGGGATGGGGACGATCGTCGGCGTCGGCCAGGGCAGCCCGCGCGGATCGCGCCTGATGCTGGTGCGCTATCGCGGCGCGAATGCGCCCGCGGCGCCGATGGCGTTCGTCGGCAAGGGCATCACCTTTGATTCGGGCGGCATTTCGCTGAAACCCGGCGCGGGCATGTGGGATATGAAGGGCGACATGTCGGGCGCCGCCTCGGTGATGGGCGCCGTCCTCTCGCTCGCCAAATCGCGCGCGCCCGCGCATGTCGTCGGGGTTGCGGCGCTCGCAGAAAATATGCCCGACGGCAATGCCCAGCGCCCCGGCGACGTCACCCGCACGATGTCGGGCAAGACGATCGAGATGCTGAACGCCGATGCCGAAGGGCGTCTCGTCCTCGCCGACGCCAATGAATATGTCGCGCAGGCGTACAAGCCGCGCGCGATCGTCAATATTGCGACGTTGACCGGCGCCATCGTCGGCGCGCTCGACGACCAATATGCCGGGCTGTTCGCGCGCGATGAAAAGCTCGCCGCCGCGCTGCTGACCGCCGGGACGGTAAGCGGCGAGGAATTGTGGCGGATGCCGCTTCACAAGAATTTCGCCGAAAAGATCAAGTCGGACATCGCCGACATCCGCAACATCACCCCCAACCAGGGACCGGGCGCCAGCATCGGGGCGCATGTCATCGGCTATTTCGTCGACGAGGCGACGCCGTGGGCGCATCTCGACATCGCCGGGGTGAACCAGGCCGACAAGGCATCGTCGCTGGTCCCGAAGGGCATGTCGGGCTTTGGCGTGCGCCTGCTCGATCAACTGGCGCGCAGCGGGGAATAGCGATCTCTAATCCCGTTCGTGTCGAGCGAAGTCGAGACACCCTGAAGGCGCATACAGCCGATGGGCAACTCGACGTCGCTCGATGCGAACGGGAACTGCGAGGAAGCCCTTGTGTTGCCAAATAGCAACACTATCTTGCCGGACAGGAAAGGGGCTTATCCTCCATGAACCTCGAGAAATTCACCGACCGCGCCAAGGGCTTTCTGCAAGCCGCGCAGACGATTGCGATCCGCATGAATCATCAGCGGATCAGCCCCGAGCACATCGCCAAGGCGCTGCTCGAAGACAGCGAAGGCATGGCGGCGGGGCTGATCGCCAAGAGCGGCGGCGATGCTTCGCGCGTGGTCGCCGGTATCGACGCGCTGCTCGCCAAGGTGCCCGCGGTGTCGGGATCGGGTGCGCAGGCCACCCCCGGCCTCGACAATGACGCGGTGCGCCTGCTCGACCAGGCCGAGCAGGTCGCAACCAAGGCTGGCGACGGCTATGTCACCGTCGAGCGGCTGTTGCTCGCGATGGTGCTTGCACCGGCCACCCCGGGCGGCAAGGCATTCGCCGATGCCGGATTGAAGGCCGACGCCCTCAACGCCGCGATCAACGACCTGCGCGGCGGCCGCAGCGCCGACACCGCGAGCAGCGAAGACCGCTACGACGCGCTCAAAAAATATGCCCGCGACCTCACCGAGGTTGCGCGCGAAGGCAAGCTCGACCCGGTGATCGGCCGCGACGAGGAAATCCGGCGCACGATCCAGATCCTCGCGCGCCGCACCAAGAACAACCCGGTGCTGATCGGCGAACCCGGCGTCGGCAAGACCGCGATCGCCGAGGGACTTGCCCTCCGCATCACCAATGGCGACGTCCCCGACAGCCTGAAAGATCGCCGCCTGCTGTCGCTCGACATGGGCGCGCTGATCGCCGGCGCCAAATATCGCGGCGAGTTCGAAGAGCGGCTGAAGGGCGTGCTCGACGATGTGAAGGCCGCCGAGGGCGAGATCATCCTGTTCATCGACGAGATGCACACGCTGGTCGGCGCGGGCAAGGGCGAGGGCGCGATGGACGCGTCAAACCTGCTCAAGCCCGCGCTCGCGCGCGGCGAGCTCCATTGCATCGGCGCGACGACACTCGACGAATATCGCAAGCATGTCGAAAAGGACCCCGCGCTGCAGCGGCGCTTCCAGCCGGTGTTCGTCGGCGAGCCGACGGTCGAGGATTCGATCTCGATCCTGCGCGGGCTCAAGGAAAAATATGAGCTGCACCACGGGGTGCGGATCACCGACGGCGCGATCGTCGCCGCGGCAACGCTGTCGAACCGTTATATCTCCGACCGTTTCCTCCCCGACAAGGCGATCGACCTGATGGACGAAGCCGCGAGCCGCATCCGCATGGAGGTTGAATCGAAGCCCGAGGAGATCGAAACGCTCGACCGCCGCATCATCCAGATGAAGATCGAGGAATCGGCGCTGTCGAAGGAAAGCGACGCAGCATCAAAGGACCGGCTCGCGACCCTGCGCGCCGATCTCGCCAATCTCGAACAGCAGTCGGCCGAGGTCACGCAAAAATGGCAGGCCGAGAAGGACAAGATCCACGCCGAGGCGAAGATCAAGGAAGCGCTCGACGCCGCGCGCTCGGCGCTCGATCAGGCGCAGCGTGCCGGCGATCTCGCCAAGGCGGGCGAGCTCAGCTATGGCACCATCCCCGGCCTCGAAAAGCAGCTCGCCGACGCGGAAGCCGCGGCGGGCAATGCGATGCTGCGCGAAGAAGTCACCGCCGACGACATTGCCGCGGTGGTCAGCAAATGGACCGGCATCCCCGTCGACCGGATGATGGAAGGCGAGCGCGAGAAACTGCTCGCTATGGAATCGACGCTCGCCCAGCGCGTCATCGGACAGGACGAAGCGGTGCGTGCGGTCTCGACCGCCGTCCGCCGCGCGCGCGCCGGTTTGCAAGACCCCAACCGCCCGCTCGGCTCGTTCCTCTTCCTCGGCCCCACCGGCGTCGGCAAGACCGAGCTCACTAAGGCGCTCGCGCGTTTCCTGTTCGACGACGACAATGCGATGGTCCGCATCGACATGTCCGAATTCATGGAAAAGCACAGCGTTGCGCGGCTCGTCGGCGCGCCGCCAGGCTATGTCGGTTATGAGGAGGGCGGTACCCTGACCGAAGCCGTTCGCCGCCGCCCCTATCAGGTGGTGCTGTTCGACGAAGTCGAGAAGGCGCATCAGGACGTGTTCAACATCCTGCTCCAGGTGCTCGACGACGGGCGGCTCACCGACGGGCAGGGGCGCACGGTCGATTTCACCAACACGCTCATCATTCTGACCTCGAACCTGGGCAGCCAGGCGATCGCCGCGCTGCCCGACGACGCGCCGGTCGAACAGGCCGAACCCGCGGTGATGGAGGTGGTGCGCGCGCATTTCCGCCCCGAATTCCTCAACCGGCTCGACGAGATCGTGCTCTTCAACCGCCTCGCACAGCAGCATATGGGCGGCATCGTCGATATTCAGGTCGCACGCGTCCAAAAGCTGCTCACCGACCGCAAGGTCATCCTTGACCTGACCGATGCCGCGCGCGCGTGGCTCGGCCGCGTCGGCTACGACCCCGTCTATGGCGCGCGGCCGCTGAAGCGCGCGGTGCAGAAATATCTGCAGGATCCGCTTGCCGATCTGATCCTGAAAGGCGAAGTGAAGGACGGATCGACGATCCGGGTCGACGAAGGCGACGGCGCGCTGAAGCTCACGCCGGCATAAGTGCGGTTGGGGAGCGGTTCGCGTGGATGAGGAGTGGGCGCGGCTCGATGCCGCGGCGGGGCGGAGCATCGGACAGGGGCGCTACGCCGACGCTGCGGCGCTGCTGCGGCAGGTGATCGCGCGGCGGCCGGACCATCCCGACAGCTGGTTCAACCTTGGCTATGTGCTGCGCCAGACGCGCGCCTATCCCGACGCGCTCGAAGCCTATGCCGAGGCGCTGCGCCGCGACGTCTCGGCGCCCGAAGCGGTGCACGTCAATCGCGCCGCGATCCTGTCCGAATATATGGAACGCAACGACGAGGCGGAGGCCGAGCTGCGTGCCGCGGTCGCCAAAAATCCGAAGTTCCTGCCCGCCTGGCTCAACCTCGGCGGGCTGATGGAGGATGTCGGCAAAGCCGATGCTGCCGCCGACGCCTATCGCAAAGCGCTCGGCGTCGCGCCAGGCAACGGCCGCGCGCGCGCGCGGTTGGCGGCGATCCGCGTCCACAAGGGCGACACCGGCGGCGCGATCCGCGATCTCGAGCAACGCTTGCAGATCGGCGCCGACAGCCAGGACGATGTCGCCGAACTGCTCTTCGGCCTCGGCCATGCGCTCGACGCGGCGCGCCGCTATCCCGAAGCCTTTGCCGCGATCACCCAGGCGAACCGGATCAACGCCGCGATGCGCCCCGCGCCGCGCCGTTACGATCGCGCCGCGCAGGAACGGCTGGTAGACGACCTGATCGCCGCCTTTCCTGCGCGCCCGGGCGGCCCATTGGCAGTCGACGGACCCGAGATGCTATTCATCTGCGGCATGTTCCGGTCGGGCTCGACGGTGATCGAACAATTGCTCGGCCGCCACCCGTTGGTCCGGATCGGCGGCGAGCTCGAACTGATCCCGACTATGGTGCTCGACCGGCTGACGCCCTACCCCGCGGCGCTGCAAAGTCTGACCGATGACGATGCACGCGCCCTGCGCGATACCTATCTGCATATGGTCACGACCAACTTCCCTGGCGCGCTTTATGTAACCGACAAACGGCCCGACAATTTCCTGCACATCGGGCTGATCAAGACGCTCTTTCCTGCCGCCCGGATCGTGCACACCGAACGCGCGGCGCTCGACACCATCCTGTCGCTCTATTTCATGAATTTTGCCGAGGCGATCAACTACACCGACCGGCTGGACGATGCGGTGCATTATTTCGCCCAATATCGCCGACTGATGGCGCATTGGCAGGCCATTTTCGGCGATGATATTCAGACGATCGCCTATGACCGGCTGGTTCAGGCGCCAGCGACGGTGATCGCCGACGCCTGGGCGGCGCTCGGCCTGCCCGCCGCCGACGGCGACCCGAACGCCGAACGGGCCGCGCCCGTCATCCGCACCCCGAGCAACTGGAATGCGCGCTCGGCGATTCATGGCCAGTCATCGGGGCGCTGGAAAAATTACGCCGCCGAACTGGCGCCGGCTCGCGCCGCTTTGGAGGCGATGGGCGGCGGTTATTGACCGCGCGTGGTCAGGTCGAAGAACCGCGCCAGCAGATCCTGTTCCGCCGCGTCGAGATAGGGGTTCCACACGTCGAGGATCAGCACGATGCGCGGCTCGTCGCTGCGGTTCCACGCCTCATGCTCGATCGTATCGTCGAAGGCAAAGGCTTCGCCGACCCGCCATTCGCGCGTTTCACCCCCCACCCGAAAGCTGCATCCGGGCGGCACGACCAGCGGCAGGTGGACGATCGCGCGCGTATTGGTGACGCCGGTGTGCGCGGGAATATGCGCGCCGGGTTTCAGGATGGAAAAAAAGGCCGACGGCGCCTTGCCCGGCACCCGGTTCTGCGGAATCGCATCGAGCGCCGCGGCGGTTTCGGGGCAAAGCGCACAGACCGCCTCGTTTTTCACGCCATATTCCCACAGGAAACAGGCGCTCCAGTCGAGCGAATGGTCGAGCGCGCTCCATTTATTCTCGGGCGTTCCCGAATCCTGCCGGACATAAGGGCGGATCGCCGCATTCCCCTTTGCGAGCAGCGCCAGCGCTTCGTCCCTGATCGCCGCACTGCGTGCCTCGAACGCGGCAAACCAGGGGAAATGCGACCGGTCGAAAAACTCGTCGGCGGGCAGAAACGGATAATAGAGCCCCGCGCATTCATTCTGATAGACGCGGCGGCGGCCCAGGCAATGGTCGATGCAGGCACTGAAACGCCGCGCCGCCGGTCCCATCGCTGCCATCTGCGCGCCCAGCTCGGCTTCGACCGCGACCGCGAGCGCACCATTATGCTGTTCGATAAAGGTCTGTCCGTGCCGCAGCGCCTCCTCGACCCGCGGCGGCCGCTCGCTCATCGCATTCGCCAGCTGGACGACATGGCTCCACGCCTGCGCAGCGGCGACCGCTTCGCCCAGCCGCTCATGCAGTTCGGCGGTGCGGAGCAAAGCGATGAAATGCCGCCGGTCGATGTCGAGCGCGGCCTGCAACGCCCGCCGCTCGCCTTCGTCATCGCCCGCGGCGCGGCACGCGGTCGCGAGGTTCAGGCAGAGCGCGGGCTCGCCGGGGTCGGCGGCGCTGGCAGCAGCAAAGCTCGCCTGCGCGGCGGCGAAATCCTGATCGGTCAGCGCGCGCATGCCGCGGGCGTTGTGCAGCCGCGGGTCGCCAGCGCCGCTCTGCAACGCGGCATCCAGAATCGCGCGCTCGCCCGCCGCGTCGCCGCGCTGCCGCGCCTGCGCCGCCGCGGCCAGCGTCTCTTCGATATTTCGGGTGGCTGTGGTCATAGCATCGGCTAATCCACAAGGCGCGCCAGTGCAAGGCGCAGCCGGTGGTTGAAGCCGGCGCAATATGGTTGCAGATGACAAGCGGATGCCGATTGGAAAGGAACGCGCGCACCATGATGACAGCGGAGTGGCTCGCGCACCGTTATGACGAGGGGCAGGACGCCGTCCACTTCATCGAAGCGCCGCGCGCACTGCGCCGCTCGGTGCCCTTTCTGACCGACGAATATCTGAAGCCCGCCGCCCCCATTATCATGAAGCGCACCGACGCGCTGGCCGATGCCGCCATCGGCGCGGAGGGCGATGCGGCGACCCATTTCATCTTTCATTCGGCCTATTGCTGTTCGACCCTGCTCGCCCAGGCGTTCGACAATCCGGGCGTGTCGCAGGGACTCAGCGAGCCGCAGATATTGAACGACATGGTCGGCTGGCGGCACCGCGGCGGCAGTGCGGCGCAGATCGGGATGGTAACCGACGGCGCGCTGCGCCTGCTCGCGCGTCCGCTCGTCCCCGGCGAGGCGGCGATCATCAAGCCATCCAATATCGTCAACGGCCTCGCCACCGCGCTGATGACGATCCGCCCCCAGGCCGCGGCAGTGCTGGTGCATGCGCCGCTGCGCCTGTTCCTCGGCTCGATCGCCCGCAAGGGCATGTGGGGCCGCCTGTGGGTGCGCGAACTCTTGTCGCGCCAGTTGGCCGAGGGGCTGATCGACCTGGGGTTCGAACCCCGCGATCATCTGCTCCATACCGACCTTCAGGCGGCGGCCGTCGGCTGGCTGGCGCAGCACCGGCTGTTCGCCGACATGGCGCAAAAATGGCCCGACCGGGTCCGCACGATCGATAGCGAGACGCTGGTGGCGCGGCCTGCCGAGACGATGGCGGCGCTCGCTCGCCTGTTCGACGTCGCGCTCGACGACGCAAGAATTGCGACCGTGGTCGCGGACATATTTGCCCGCGATTCGAAAAGCGGGCGGGCGTTTGCGAGCGGCCAGCGCGCATCCGACCAGTCGGCAGCCGAGGCCCTTCACGCCGACGAGATTGAAAAGGTCACCGCCTGGGCAGAAGCCGTTGCCGAAGCCGCCGGTGTCTCGATGCAACTTCCGTTGCCGCTCCTGACCGACTGATCCCCGACCAGACAAAAAAAAGGGCGACCCCATCGGGGCCGCCCTTCTTTTTTTGCCTATCGTCCGATCAGAACTTCAGGCTCGCCGTCGCCGAGTAGCGACGTCCGATGGTGTCGTACAGCGACGGGTAAGTGTTGCCGCCGTTGAACGACGTCGAACCCGCACTCGAACCCACGATCGGGGGCTGCTTGTCGAAGATGTTGAACGCGGACAGGGTCAGCTGGAAATTATCCGTGACGCTGAACCGCGCGGTCAGATCGAAGTAATCATAGGCCTTGATCCGGTTGAAGTTGATCTGCTGACCGGCGAGTGCGTAATCCGCGCCGGGCGCATTGGTGATCGTGCCGCTGAACAGCGGCGGCAGACCGGGCTCGTACTGCAGGCCATCGATGTGCCGCCACAGCAGCGAGACGTCGATCTTGTCAAAGACCAAGGTGGTGCGCTGCGTCCAGGTGAACTGGGGCGTCGGCGAACCGACCGAGAGGCCGGTGCCGCTCGCCAGGCCGGTCGAGACGCCGCAGTTGACGCTGTAATAGCCGACGCATTCGCGCAGACGGCCACCCGGGCGCGAACGGAACTGCGAGTGGAACACATAGTTGCCGTTGAACGACAGGTTCAGGCCGATATCGTCGGTGATGTCGGTCTTGAAGTTGACGTTCAGGTCGATACCGTCGGTCTTGAGCAAGCCGGCGTTCGACAGATTGCCCGGCAGACCCGGGATCGGGTTGGTCGCCGTCGATGTACCGCTCAGGCGGCCGTTGGCACGGTTGCGCTGGATCGCGAGACAGTCGGCGCTCGTTGCCGAGGCAGCCGTAACGCTCCCGAAGCAGAACGCGATCGAGTCACCCGGTGCGGCGCTGGTGATCGCGTCTTCGACCTTGATGTTATAATAGTCGAGCGTCACCGTCAGGCCGGGGACAATATCGGCCGGCTGAATGACGACGCCGAAGGTGTAGGTCGTCGCCTTTTCGGGCTTCAGATTCGGATTGCCACCAATGGTGATGTTGGCCTGGCCCGCCGCCGGGTTCTGGATCGCACCGATCGAGGCCGCCGGAGCGCCTTGCGCGATACAGACCGCGGTCAGATTGGCATTGCCGACCGGTGCCGCGCCTGCGCACGGATCGATCAGCAGGTTGGTGAGGCCAACCGCCACCGGCGCGAACAATTCGCCGATGTTCGGCGCACGGATCGCGCGCTGATAGTTGGCGCGGAACTTGATGTCCTCGATCGGCGCCCAGTTCGCACCGAACTTGTACGTTGTCGAGCTGAACGTCGGGCTGTTCGGGGCATCGACCTTGTAATCCGAATAACGGATACCGGCTTCGACCGACAGTTCCTGGAAGAAGGGCTTGTCTTCGACCAGCGGCGCGATGATTTCGCCGAACGCTTCATAGACCGAGAAACCGCCGTCGATCGGCAGCGTCGCGCCGCCCGAACCACCAAGTTCGCCCGGAATCTGAGCGAGGTTGTCGGGGATGCGCTTCGCGCCATATTCGCGGAATTCACCGCCGACCGCGAAGCCGATCGGGTTTTCCGACGCACCCGTGGTGAAGCCGAAGTCGCCCGACAGCACGCCATGGACCTGCGCCAGCGTGGTCACGGTCGAAATCGTGCTGGTCACGCCGCCGATGAACGCCGCCTGTGCGGGCGTGATGCTGCCCTGCGGACCGAACAGGTTGAGCGGCACGCAGCCGTTCGCGGTGTTGGTGCAGGTCGTCGTGTTGGTTGCCTGCAGCGCCTGGGCGACGCGCGAGTTCGACACATAGTTGCGCAGAACCTGGTCGGTCTCGCTTTCACCATAAGCACCGTAGATGTCGAGCACCAGATTGTCGGCCGGCTTGTAGCGCGCGCCCACCTGAATATCGAACACGTTGGTCGTATATTCGTTGATACGCGGACCGACTTCGACCGAACGGCGATAGACGAGGGCGTTGGCAAGGTCGGTCGTGTTGGCAGCGGTACAGGGTCCGGTCGGCCCCTGACGGCCGGCGACCGCGGTGTTGAAGTCGGCCAGCGCGCACAGCTGCGAGCGAATGCCGTCGTTGAGGAACGGGTTGCTCAGCGGGATGTTCAGGTTGTTGCCGAACACACCCGACGCTGCGATAATCGAGCTCGTCGTGGTCTTCGAGAACATGCCACGCGCGTAAACTTCGACCGAATCGGTAACTTCATAGTTCGCTTTGCTGAACAGGTTGAAGCGTTCGAACGGCGTCACATAAACGTTGAACGGGTTGAAGTTGAACAGGCTGTACTGCGGCACCAGCGCCGAGCCGGCCGGGTTGATCTGCTGATTCTGACCTGGCGAGCCGGCAAGGCCAAAGCTGGTCGGCGAAGCAGTCGGCGAGTCACCGCCGGCCACCCCGTTGTTCGACGCGAGCACGAACTTGCCGAAACCACGGCTGCCGAAGAACAGGGGATCGGCTTCCTGATAACCAACGGCCAGCACGGCGTTGCCGCGGCCGTCGTCGAAGTTCGCACCGAGCACGAGGTCGGCGCGGAACGAGGCGGTATCGCCCTGCTCGCTGATCCCGGTCTGAACCTGCAGGTCCATGCCGGCGAAATCGCGGCGGGTGATGAAGTTGACCACACCCGAAACCGCGTCGGCGCCATAGGTCGTCGACGCGCCACCGGTCAGCACATCGACGCGCTCGACGAGCGCCACCGGAATGAGGTTAAGATCGACGATGCCGTTGAAGTTGAACGGAACCGGCCGCGCGCCGTCGAGCAGCACGATGTTGCGGTTGGCGCCAAGGCCACGAAGGTCGACGCGGCTCGCGCCGATCGTGCCGTTATTGACGCCCGAACCCAGGTTCGGGGTCACGCCGGGCGTTTCGCGCAGCAGCTGTTCGGCGTTGCTGGCCTGGCGAAGCGAAACTTCGTCGGCGCCGATCACGGCGACGGGCGACGAACTTTCGAGATTCGGGTTACGAATCAAAGTGCCGGTCACGACGATTTCGGAATCCGTAGCGGTGTCTTCGACCGCCGCGTCCTGCGCATAGGCAGGTGCCGAAACGAGGGCGATGCTCATGACGAGCGGCGCGGCGCCTAGCTTCAGCTTGGAATATTGGGTTTTCTTCACAGTGCAGTCCCTTGCTACTGATGGATTAAGATACCCGGGCCCCTGACACGACAGCATATAGCCGACGTGAAAAACGCCCCGATAGCGTGCGGGATGATCCTTCCGCCGGGGTGAGTAAAGGAATTTTCCGGACTAATCCGCCGTTTCACGCGGCATTGTGATGTATTTGCAACAACCGTGACATTTGGCGAAATACAATATGCCGCGGCACAACATCGGCGACATATTGTTTCATTGGATACGAATTCAGCCGCAGCACATCGTCGCTCAGCCGGTGATGGGGCCCGCCAGCTGGGCCGGGTCGAGGCGCGCATCGCGCCACTTCAGCCCCCAGTGCATATGCGGTCCCGTCGCGCGTCCGGTCTGCCCGACCGTGCCCAGCGCCTGCCCCTGCACCACCCGGTCACCGACCCGGACATCGAGCCGCTGACAATGGAGAAAGGCGCTGGTCAGCCCCATCCCATGATCGACGATCAGCAGATAGCCCTCAAGCGTGAACGGCACATCCGCCGCCAGCACGACGACGCCGTCGGCGGGGGCGACAAAGGGCGTTCCCGCAGGCACCGCGATGTCGGTGCCGCTGTGATAGGCGCCGGGTTTGCCCTGATAGATGCGCTGCGATCCGAAAAACCCCGACAGCCGCCCGGTCACCGGCCAGCGAAAGCGCTGTTTCCAGCCGTCGGAAGCGACTTCGCGCCCGCGCGCCGCGGCGATCTGCGCGAGTTCGGCGGGGCGGCGGCGTTCGAAATCACCGTCGTTCGCGGCGCTGCCGCGATAGGGGGCGTTGATGTGCTCGAGCCGCCATGTTCCGGACGCGACAACCAGGTTGCGGACAACTTGCCGCCCGTCGGCGACGGTCGCAACCAGCCGCGCATTAGGCGCGGCGTCGCGATCAAACGCGATCAGGAAACCGCCATCCGCGGCTATGGGAATCGCCTTTCCGTCGAGCGTCAGGGTTCGCGTGCGATCAGGCACGACGCCGAGGAGCACGCTGCCTTGCTGCGCCCTGACGATCGGGCCCCGAAAGACAAAATCCCCCAATATTGCCGCTGGTCGCGGCACCGATACCATCGGCTGCGGCGACCGCGGCGGCGGCGAAGGCACTGGTGCAGCGCCGTCGCGCGAGCCCGCCGACGGCACGCAACCCGCCGCGACGACCAGCAAGGGCAGCGCCGCGGCCTGGTGAATTCCGAACCGCCGAAAGCTCATGCCCCGCGCGCGGCGTCCAGTGCGGCCTGCACCGAAATGGCGGCGGTGGCGTAGGGTTCCTGCCGCACCACCGACCAGTAGCGCAGCTCGTCGAGCCCGATCGGCGCGCCCGTCACCGCGCACAGCACATGGTCGCCGGGCGCCAGGACACGAAAGCCATT
This sequence comes from Sphingopyxis sp., assembly GCF_051861155.1. Classification (GTDB taxonomy): domain Bacteria; phylum Pseudomonadota; class Alphaproteobacteria; order Sphingomonadales; family Sphingomonadaceae; genus Sphingopyxis. Next base: position 298,808 of record NZ_JBHYDE010000001.1, read on the forward strand.
CGGTCCATATTGCAGGCGGGCGAGGCGGTTGCGGCTGGCGATCAGCATGATTCAGGTTCCGTTCGAGGGTCAGTGATTGCGGCCACCATAGCAGCCGGGCGCGGCGGGGCCACCCCCGGCGACGTCAGAACAGCTCGCCTTGCCCTCTTTTGGGCGGCGGCGCGGGCGGCTTGCGCGCGGGACGCGGCGACGACGTGGGCGGCGGCGCATCGCCAACGGCAATCACCACCGGCACTTCGCCATCGGCGAACTGCAACCGCAGATGCCCGGTATCGCGCGCGCGATCCGCGCTGGTCACGATCGCCCCGCCGGCATCGCGCACCATTGCATAGCCGCGCGACAGCAGCGCACGCGGGTCGAGGCTGTCGAGCAGCCGTCCTAGCCCTTCGAGCCGCGCGCGGTCGCTGTCCCAGCGCCGGGCGAGCAGCGCCGGGCGCAGCGCCGCGCCGCGCGTCGCCAGCCGCTCCGCAACCATCGTCAGCCGCTGCCGCTGGCTGCGCGCCAGCCGGTCGCCGCTGTCGTCGAGCCGCTGCCGCTGCGGCGCATACAGCGCCTCGCGCCGCGGCAGGTGGCGCGCCAGCGCGGTCAGCCGTTCGCCCGCCAGTGCCCGGTGCCGGGTCGCCGCCGCGATCATCCGCCCGCCCCATGTCGCCAGTTGCGCCTGCAATTCGGCGCGCACGGGCACTGCCATTTCGGCCGCCGCGGTCGGGGTCGGCGCGCGCACGTCGGCGGCATAGTCGGCCAATGTCGTATCGGTTTCGTGTCCCACCGCGCTGATCGTCGGGATGCGGCATTCGGCGATAGCGCGCACGACGACCTCTTCGTTGAACGCCCACAGATCCTCGATCGACCCGCCGCCGCGCGCGACGATGACCAGGTCGGGCCGCGGCACCGCGCCGCCGCGTTCGAGTCCGTCGAAACCGCGAACGGCATGGGCGACCTGCGCCGCGGCGCCGTCGCCCTGCACCAGCACCGGCCAGACGATGACCCGCGTCGGGCAGCGATCAGCCAGCCGGTGCAGAATGTCGCGGATCACCGCGCCGGTCGGCGAGGTGACGACGCCAATGACGCGCGGCAACACCGGCAGCGGCTGCTTGCGCTCGCGGTCGAACAGCCCCTCGGCCCCCAGCCGCGCCTTGAGCTTTTCGAACAGGAGCATCAACGCACCCTCACCCGCGACCTCGAGCGTATCGACGACGAGCTGATATTTGGAGCGCCCCGGATAGGTGGTGAGCTTGCCGGTTGCGATCACCTCGATCCCGTCCTCGGGCCGGAACGCCAGCCGCCCCGCCTGCCCCTTCCACATCACCATGTCGATCAGCGCATTATCGTCTTTCAGCGCCGCGTAGAAATGCCCCGACGCCGCGCGCTTCGCTCCAGACAATTCGCCGCGCACGCGCACCCGCGCAAAGCCATCCTCGACCGTCCGCTTGATCGCCGCCGACAATTGGCTGACCGACAGCGGCGGGACATTGTCGCCGGGCGCCGCCTCGGCTAACAGCCGCGCCGCGGGGTCGGTTTCGGACGCCGGATCGGGAAAAGGGACTGCCATGAATATCCTGCTGGTCGGATCGGGGGGCCGCGAACATGCGCTCAGCTGGCAGTTGGCACAATCGCCAAGCTGCGCCAAGCTCTATGCCGCCCCCGGCAATCCGGGCATCGAAGCGCATGCCGAATGCGTCGCGATCGCCGCCGATGATCTGGATGGCCTGATCGCGTTCGTCCAGGCCCACGCGATCGATTTCGTCGTCGTCGGCCCCGAAGCGCCGCTCGTCGCCGGGCTCGCCGACCGCCTGCGCGCGCTGGGCATCGCGGCCTTCGGCCCGGGCGCCGCGGCGGCGCAGCTTGAAGGGTCAAAGGGCTTCACCAAGGATCTGTGCGCGCGCGCCGACATCCCGACCGCCGGCTATGTCCGTTGCGCCAGCGCCGACGACGCGCTTGCCGCGCTCGGCGGCTTCAGCATCCCCGTCGTTATCAAGGCCGACGGTCTCGCCGCGGGCAAGGGAGTCGTGATCGCCGAAACCCGCGCCGAAGCCGAAGCCGCGATCGCCGACATGTTCGACGGCGCGTTCGGCAGCGCGGGTGCCGCGGTGGTGATCGAGGAATTTATGACCGGCGAGGAAGCGAGTTTCTTCGCGCTCTCCGACGGGACCGACGTGATAGCGTTCGGCAGCGCGCAGGATCATAAGCGCGTCGGCGACGGCGACGTCGGGCCGAACACCGGCGGCATGGGCGCCTACAGCCCGGCGCCCGTCCTGACCCCCGACCTCGAAGCGCAGGTGATGGACCGCATCATCCGCCCCACCGTCGCGGCGCTCGCGGCCGAGGGCACGCCCTATGTCGGGGTGCTGTTCGCGGGGCTGATGCTGACCGACGCGGGGCCGAAGCTGATCGAATATAATGCGCGTTTCGGCGACCCCGAATGCCAGGTGCTGATGATGCGCTACGTCGGCGATCTCGCCGCTTTGCTCTGCGCCGCATCGACCGGCGCGTTGGCCGGTGCCACCCCGCCTGCCTTCGCCAGCGACTATGCCCTGACAGTCGTCATGGCCGCGAACGGCTACCCCGCCACGCCGCAAAAGGGCGGCGCGATCCATGGCATCGCCGATGCCGAAGGCGGCGGCGTCCGGGTTTTCCACGCTGGCACCGCGCGCGAGGGCGACCAGATCGTGGCCGCGGGGGGCCGCGTCCTCAATGTCACCGCGACGGGACGCACCGTCGCGCAAGCCCAGGCGCGTGCCTATGCCGCGGTCGACAAGCTCGATTTCGCGACCGGCTTCTGCCGCCGCGACATCGGCTGGCGCGAAGTCGCGCGCGAGGCGCGCTAAGGGGCTGGCGCAAAGTCGTGCGCGAGGCCGAGTGAGACTGGGTGGACGCGGCGCGGCGGCGCGCATAGGCTGAACGAAAAGCAGGAGCGGAGGCAGATATGACGTGGCTTCAGGAAAATTGGATCATCGCGGTCGTCGGTCTGGTCGTCGCGGTCGTGCTGCTGTGGTTCCTCTTCGGCCGTAAGACGGGCGAAACGACCGAAACGCCGGTCGCCCCACCCGCCGATCCGCGCAAGCCGCTCGAACCCGCCAAGCCCGACATCATTGCCGCCGAACCGGCGCGCTTCAAACCGATCGAACCGGCGCCCGCCCCCGTTGCTGCGCCATCCCCGGTCCCCGAACCCATCGCAGCGCCGCCGCCTGCCCCCGAACCGGCACCTGAATCGGCCGCAGAACCCACTGTGCCGCCGGAATCGGTTGCCGAAGCCCCCGTCCCCGCCGAAGCCGCGCCACCCGAGCCCCTGCCCGAGCCAGCACCGGCACCCGCGCCGGCGTCCGAACCTGTATCGGCACCCGCCGCACCTGCACCGCCCCCGGCCGCGCAGGCCGACAATCTGCAATTGCTGAAGGGCGTCGGACCCAAGATGGTTGGGCTGCTGAACGGCCTTGGCGTGACCAGCTTCCAGCAGATCGCCGCGTGGACCGACGCCGACGTCGCCGCGATCGACCCCCAGCTCGGCGCCTTTCAGGGCCGCATTGCGCGCGACAATATCGTCGACCAGGCGGGCTATCTGGCGCGCGGCGACAGGCCGGGGTTCGAAGCGAAATATGGGGCGCTTGGCGGCGAGCTCTGAGGGCCGCTTGCGAGGACAATAGCCGTCGTCCCCGCGAAGTTGGCGGCGGCCCTCGGTTTCGGCGGCAAGGCGGGAATAGGGCGCTTGCGGCCCCCGCCTTCACGGGGGCGATGCTGCACCGGCCTAGTCTTCGGCGGCATCCTTGGGTCTGGACAGCTCGGTGACCAGCAGCTTGTCGATCTTGCGTCCGTCCATGTCGATGATCTCGAACCGCCAGCCCTTGTCGGTGAAGCGTTCGCCTTCCTTCGGCAGATGCTTCAGGATCGCCAGCGCATGGCCGGCGGCGGTCGCATAGTCGCGATCCTCGCCCAGTTCGATCCCCAGCCGCTCGGCCATCTGATCGGCAGGCATCGACCCCGCGATCAGCAGACTGCCGTCGGCGCGTTCGACGACGAACGGTTCGCTGCCGATATCCTGGTCCGACGCAAATTCACCGGCGATCGCGGCGAGCAGGTCGGCGGGGGTCACCAGCCCTTCGAAATGGCCATATTCGTCGTGGACGAACAGCATCGGCACATCCGCGGCGCGCAGCGCCTCGAGCGCGTCCATCGCGTCGATCTGGTCGTGGATGACCTTGGCGGAGCGCATCAATTGCTCAAGGTCGAGCGCTTCGCCGCGGAACAGCGCCGCGGCAATGTCGCGCGCCTGCACGACGCCGACGATGTCGTCGACCGACCCGCGCGCGACCGGCAGGCGGCTGTGCGGGGTTTCGACCAGCTTGTCGCGCACGCCGCGGGCATCGAGCGCGATGTCGATCCAGTCGACATCCTTGCGCGGCGTCATCACTTCGCGCACCGGGCGGTCGGCCAGCCGCACGACGCCCGAAATGATCGCGCGCTCGCTTTCCTCGATCACCCCCGATTTCGACGCCTCGGCGACGATCAGATGCAGTTCCTCGGCGGTCACCCGATCTTCGGATTCGCGGTTGAGCCCGAGCAGGCGAAAGACCAGCGCCGAACTGCGGTCGAGCAGCCACACCAGCGGCGCCCCGATTTTCGACAGCCACAGCATCGGCAGTGCCATGAAAATCGCGATCGGTTCGGGCGCGCGCAGCGCAAATTGCTTCGGAACCAGCTCGCCCGCGATCAGCGAGAAATAGGTGGTGACCGCGATGACCGACGCGAATCCGGCGGCCAGCGCGGTTTCGTCGTCAAGACCGAGCAGCGCCTGCAACCGGTCGCCGACAGGGCCGCCCAGGCTGGCGCCCGAATAGGCACCCGCGAGAATACCGATCAGCGTAATGCCGACCTGCACCGTCGACAGGAAACGCCCGGGGTCGGCAGCAAGCTGGCGCGCGACCGCAGCGCCGCGGCTGCCGCGTTTCTCCGCCGCCTGAAGGCGCGGCGCGCGCGCCGACACGATCGCGAGTTCGGACATCGCAAAGACGCCATTCAAAAGGATCAGGACGGCGATGATCGCCACGTCGGACCATGGGAAAGGGGTCATTGGGCGGTCGTGCGGCGCATCAGCGCCCGGCCCCTGTCAGCGTCGGTCATGGCGATCCTATAGGGCAAAGCCGCCGCAATGCACAATGGCGACTGAACGGCCATCTCAGCCCCGGTTCAGCCGCGATGGTGGAACCAGATCGTCGGCCGTATGTTATCGGCATGAAGGTGGCGCGCGCAGGACCAGTTGCGGCCGCCGAATAAAGGGAGCGACCAATGAATATCAGAACGATCAAACTCGCTACGCTGGCGACCATCAGCGCCGTGGCGCTGACCGGCTGCGTCACCGACCCCGAAACCGGGAAAAAGCGTATTTCGAACGCCGCGATCGGCGGCATCGGCGGCGCGCTCGGCGGCTATCTGCTCGGTGACCTCATCGGCGGCAAGAACAGCCGGACCGAGGAAATCGTCGGCGCGGGCATCGGCGCGGTCGCTGGTGCGGGCGTCGGCTATTATATGGACGAGCAGGAAAAGAAGCTGCGCCAACGCACCGCAGGCACCGGCATCGACGTCGAACGTCAGGGCGACCAGCTGGTGCTCAACATGCCCGGCGACGTGACCTTCGATTACAACAGCGCGCTGGTGAAATCGCAGTTCCGCAGCGCGCTCGACAATGTCGCCTCGACGCTCGCCGAATATCCCAGCACCTATATCGACGTCTATGGCCACACCGATTCGACCGGCAGCGACAGCTACAACCAGGGCCTGTCCGAACGCCGCGCGTCGTCGGTCGCCGACTATCTGGGCGGCCGCGGCATCCAGCGCGCGCGCATGGCGACGATGGGCTATGGCGAATCGCAGCTGAAATGTTCGCCCGAACGCGGCGAGGCCGATTATCAGTGCAACCGCCGCGTCGAAATCCGCATCGCGCCGGTGACGCAGGCCGACGTCAACGCCGCAAGGTAAGCCTGCCCAAAATGAACAAACTGTGTGCCCCCGCGAAGGCGGGGGCCCATCACCGGTCGGCGCCATTTTGAACCGGCAGGAGATGGGCCCCGCCTTCGCGGGGATAAACGGCTTATTTCCCGACTTAACCCAAACTCGGAAAGCTCGCTTTCAGCCCGTCGATGACGAACTGCGCCGCGAGCGCCGCCAGCAGCACGCCGAGCAGGCGCGTGATCACCGCCTCGCCCTTGTTGCCGATCAGCCGCATCAGCGGCCCCGCCGCGAGCAGCGCACCGAGCGTCAGCAGCAGCACGAGCAGTAGCGCGCCGAAGATCACGAACGCGCGGTCGAGCCCGTTGTTCTGCGCCACCAGCAGCATCACCGACGCGATCGATCCCGGCCCGGCGAGCATCGGCATCGCCATCGGGAACACCGACACATCCTCGATCTCGGGGGTCGCCATCACCTTTTCGGCGCGCTGTTCGCGGCGTTCGGTGCGCTTTTCGAACACCATGTCGATCGCGATGATGAACAGCATGATGCCGCCCGCGATGCGGAAACTGTCGAGGTCGATGTGCAGGAAGCTGAGCAAGGCTTCGCCGAACATCGCGAAAAAGACGAGGATCAGCCCCGCGATCAGCGTCGCGCGGATCGCCATCGACCGGCGCTGCGCGGCGCTCGCGCCGGTGGTCAGGCTGGCATAGATCGGCGCGCAACCCGGCGGGTCGATGACCACGAACAGCGTGACAAAGGCCGAGATGAACAGGTCGATCATGGCTGTTTAGGCGCCGCGACCTGATCGTCGATGACGGTTTCCATCCCCTTGCCGTCCCACAGCCGGATCGTGACGCGGCGCGAGCGGTCGGGGCGCACCGTCGATGTCCAGCTCAAGGTCTGGTCGGGCGACAGGCCGACTGCCATGTCGTCGCCTTCGCCGCCCGCCTCGATCGGCACCGCGGGGCGCGATCCGCACACCGCCTGTTTCGACGCGATGAAGTCGGGCGCTTCGCGCGAGGTGGTCAGCGCATCGCCATGGTCGAGGATCCAGTCGATCTTGCCGCTCTTGGGATCGCGCAGCCACACGGTGCTGAAAAATCCGTTCGCCGGCCCCTTCTGCCACGCGCCGGTCGTCGCCCCCGCGTTGCCGTCGCAGCTGACATAGACCGCGTGCGGTTGCCACTTCACCGACTCGGCGGGGTCGGCCTGCGTCTTCAACCAGTCGCGCGCCTTCACCCGCTGCGGCACGAACATCACCGCGTCGGGATGCGATGTTTCGCGAAACGCGGTCCACTGGCCTTTTTCCTGCGCCAGCCGCGCAAAACCGATTTCGGCGGCGATAAAGGCGCTCGGGTTCGCCGCCAGCGGCCGATTGCGAAGCTCATCCTGCGGCCCCGCGCACGCGGCGAGCAGCGGCAGGGCGAGCGCGGAGAGCAGCAAAAGGCGCATCAAAATCCTTTCGGATCGGCCAGCCCCGCACGGCGGTGCGCGGCGACGAGGGTGTTGCGAAGCAGGCAAGCGATGGTCATCGGCCCGACCCCGCCCGGAACCGGGGTGATCGCATCGGCGACCGCCGCGACCTCGGCATAGTCGACGTCGCCGACCAGTCGGCCTTTGGTTTCGCCCTCTGCCGGGGCAAGCCGGTTGATGCCGACGTCGATGACGACCGCGCCCGGCTTGATCCAGTCCCCCTTGACCATTTCAGCGCGCCCGACCGCGGCGACGACGATGTCGGCGCGGCGGACCAGCGCGGGCAGGTCTTTGGTGCGGCTGTGCGCCATCGTCACCGTGGCGTTGGCCCCAAGCAGCAATTGTCCCATCGGCTTCCCGACCAGGATCGAGCGGCCCACCACAATCGCGTCCATGCCCGACAGGTCGCCGAGCCGGTCCTGAAGCAGCAGCAGGCAGCCATAGGGAGTGCACGGCACCATACCCGGTATGCCCAGCGCGAGCCGCCCGGCGCTGACCGGGGTCAGCCCGTCGACATCCTTGTCGGGGTCGATCGTCGCGACCGCCGCCTGTTCGTCGAGATGGCCGGGCAGCGGCAGTTGCAGCAGGATACCGTCAACCGCTGCGTTGGCATTAAGCTCCGCCAGCAGCCCCTCGACCTCGTCCTGCGTCGCGGTGGCGGGCAGGCGATGCTCGAAACTGGCCATGCCCGCGGCAACCGTCGCCTTGCCCTTTGAACCCACATAGACCGCGCTTGCCGGATCATCGCCGACCAGCACGACCGCCAGCCCGGGCGCGCGTCCGGTCGCGGCCTGGAACGCTGGCACCACGTCGGCGATCCGCGTGCGCAGCGCGGCGGCAAACGCCTTGCCGTCGATCACCCTCGCGATCTGTTCGATTGCCGCTATGCCGTCCCGTTTATTCAACCGAACTGCGCCAGATATTTGAGCACCGGACCGCGCAGGATGACGATGATCATGATCACTAACATCGGAGTCAGGTCTAGCCCCCCAAAATCCGGCATGATGCGTCGAAAAGGCCGATACAGCGGCTCGGTAATTCGGTCGAGCATGTCCCACAACTGACGCACGAAGTCATTGTGCGTGTTGATGACGTTGAACGCGATCAGCCACGACATCACCGCCTGCGCGATGATGAAATACAAGATCACCGTCAGCAGAATGTAAGCAATCTCGACGAACATGGGAATCAAGGTTGGTCTCCGCCAAAAATCATTACTAGCTCGCCCTCTTAGCGGTGAATCAGCGTGCCCGCACCCCTTGCGGTGAAAATTTCGAGCAGCATCGCGTGCGGAATGCGCCCGTCGAGGATGACCGCCGCCTCGACCCCGGCATCGACCGCGGCGACGCAGGTTTCGACCTTGGGGATCATCCCGCCGGTGATCGTCCCGTCGCCCTTCAGCGCCGCGATCGCGGTCTGGTCGAGGTCGGTGAGCAGTTCGCCCGCCTTGTCGAGCACCCCGGCGACGTCGGTGAGCAGGAAGAAACGCTTGGCGCCAAGTGCCCCGGCGATCGCCCCCGCCATCGTATCGGCGTTGATATTATAGGTGGCGCCGTCGGCGCCCAGCGCGACCGGCGCCACGATGGGGATGAAATTATCCTTGGTCAGGTTGATCAGAATCGTCGGGTCGACCGCCACCGGCTCACCGACAAAGCCGAGGTCGACGTGGCGCTCGATCCCCGAATTGGGGTCGGGCTCGGTCCGCTGCACCTTTTCGGCGACGACCAGATTGGCGTCCTTGCCCGAAATGCCGACCGCGCGGCCGCCCAGCGCGGCGAGCCAGCCGACAATTTCCTTGTTGATCTTGCCCGCCAGCACCATTTCGGCGACCTCGGCGGTCGCCGCGTCGGTGACGCGCAGCCCGCCGACAAAGGTCGATTCGATCCCGAGCTGCTTGAGCATAGCGCCGATCTGCGGCCCGCCGCCATGGACGACCACCGGGTTGATCCCCACCGCTTTCAGCAACACGACATCCTCGGCAAAATCGCGCTGCGCCTCGGCATCGCCCATCGCGTGGCCGCCATATTTGATCACGAACGTCTCGCCGGCATAGCGCTGGAGGTACGGCAGCGCTTCGACGAGCGTTTCGGCCTTGGCGAGCAGGTCGGGCATTTTCGACGGGTCGGTCATCGTCATCATCCGCCGTTCTTCGCGTCGAGACTGCGTCCCAGTGCGACCAACCCGGTGATCACGAACGGGATGACCAGCACCGACAGCGCGACCTTGGCGAGCATCTGGCCGCCCATCAGATTGGCGATCGGGAAGACGCCGTAAAAGGCGATGGTGACGAACAGAAGGGTATCGACGATCTGGCTGAGCGCGCTGGCGATCGCGCCGCGGATCGCGAGCCAGGTCGTGCCGGTCCCGGCGCCTTCGCGCCCGCGCAGCCTGGAAAAGATGGTGACGTTCAGGAACTGCGACGTGCCATAAGCGACGATCCCCGCCGCCATAAGGCGCGGGGTCTGGCCCAGGATCATTTCGAACGATGCCAGCCGCGCCGGGTCCATCTCGGGCGCTGCCGGGAGCGAATAGACCAGCGATGTCAGCATGATCGACATCACCAGCGGGACAAAGCCCCACAGCACGAGTTTGTTCGCGGTCGATTGGCCCTGCAGTTCCGACACCGCGCTCGACAGCGCGACGAGGATCAGGAACGGGAAAATCCCGGCCTCGACCGCCAGCCCCCCGAACAGGGCGACCTGCTTGTTTCCCAGCACCCCGGCGAGCACGACCATGCCGCCATAGATGATGGTGAAAAGGAAGAGCGAAGGCGAGAGCGTGCGCGGCAGCGCCGTCGATGTGGTGTCGGTCATGCCGCCCGATAGTCGCTTTTGGCGGCGCTGGAAAGATGGGCGGAGCAGCGGCACTTGCCCCACCGCCAAAGCCCGCTAGACAAGGCGCAACAAACTTGCGGGGGACGCAATAACATATGGAACGCCTGATTGGTCTGGTCGGTATCGTCGCCTTGCTGGCGATTGCGGTGCTGTTTTCATCGAACCGCCGCTGGATTCGCCTGCGCGTCGTCATTCCGGCCTTCCTGCTCCAGGCCGGATTTGCCTTGCTGGTGATCGGCACCCCATGGGGCCGCGCCGTCATCCAGGCGATGTCGAATGCCGTGTCGAACCTGCTCGGCTATGCCAAGGCGGGGACCGATTTCATCTTTGGCCCGCTCGCTTCGCCCGAAATCGGCGCCAACAGCTTTGCCATCGCCGCCCTGCCCGTCATCGTCTTTTTCGCCTCGCTGATCTCGATCCTCTATTATCTCGGCATCATGCAGCTGGTGATCAAATGGGTCGGCGGCGCGATCCAGAAAATCACCGGCATCACCAAGGTCGAAAGCCTCGGCGCCGCGGCGAACATCTTTGTCGGCCAGTCCGAATCGCCGCTCGTCATCCGCCCCTATCTCGCCGGGCTGACCCCGCCGCAGCTGTTCACGATCATGACCGTCGGTATGGCCGGGGTCGCGGGGACGATCCTCGGCGCCTATGCCAGCATGATCGGCGAACAATTGCTGCCCTATCTGCTCGCCGCCAGCTTCATGTCGGCACCGGGCGGTATTTTGATGGCCAAGATCATGATGCCCGACGATCCCAAGGATCTGGGCATCGAACCGGTGATCATGCCCGAGGCGAGCCATGACGAGGAAAAGCCCGCCAATATCATCATGGCGGCGGCGCAGGGCGCGCAGACCGGGGTCAAGCTGGCGGTGGCGGTCGGCGCGATGGTTCTCGCCTTCGTCGCGCTCGTCGCACTCGCCAACGGCCTGCTCGGCGGTATCGGCGGCTGGCTGGGCTATCCCGACCTGTCGTTCCAGGCCGTGATCGGCACGCTGTTCCGCCCGGTGATGTGGCTGATGGGCGTACCGTGGGACGAAAGCGCGGTGGTCGGCGGGCTGTTCGGCAGCAAGATCGTGCTCAACGAATTCGTCGCTTTCATCGACCTCGGCAAGGTGCAGGGCGACATGTCGCTCGCCGCGGTCGCGATCGCCACCTTTGCGCTGTGCGGCTTCGCCAATTTCAGCTCGATCGCGATCCAGATGGCGGTCACCGGCGGGCTGGCACCCAACCAGCGCCCGATGATCGCGCGGCTGGGCCTGAAAGCCCTGCTCGCGGGCAGCCTGTCGAACCTGATGTCGGCGGCGCTCGCCGGGCTGATGCTGGGGATTGCGCCGCCCGTCGCCCCGCCGCCCACGGCGCCCGTGGCAGTCGCCGCCCCAGCAGAAGCCCCCGCCGCGGCGGCACCGGATGCGGCGGCGACCGCGCCCGCCAAGGCCCCCTGACTCGCCGCTCGCGGCGCTTGGGAGAATTTGCAAGCCCACCTCGAATGGCGTAAACTGCTGACCGAAAACGAATCCCGGGTCGCGTTCGCCAGCAGGGAGTTTGCCATGAAAATCGCATATCGTTTGTCGATCATCGCCGCCGCTGCAGCGTCGATAGGCGCAGCTGTCTTCGCCACCTCCAGCGCCCAGGCTCCCGAAGACCGCATGTATCGGCCGCCCGAGGCGACGATCTATCGCGACGCGGGGTATCGCGGCCCCGCGGTGTTCATCGGCGAAGCCAAGCCGAACCTCGGTCTCGCCTGGCCGGTCAATTCGGTGCGCGTCGCCAGCGGGCGCTGGGAGCTGTGCGAAAAGACCCGCTTTCGCGGCAATTGCCGCACCGTCGAGCGCGACACGCCGATGCTGAACAGCATCCTGCGCGGGCTGACCATCCAGTCGATCCGCCCGGTGGGCAGCGGGGGTGGCGGTTGGAATCCCAACCCGCCCGCCAACGATCAGGTCGCGCGCGGCAATTTCGCCGAATTCCATACCCAGCCTGCGACCGGCAATTACCGCGTCCTTGCCTGCATCGGCGGCTCGTCCACCGCGGCCTGCGCAGCGCGGTCGGCGGACAATTGGTGCCGCACGATCGGATGGAACGGGTCGGCGCGCGAGCATATGGAAACCGTCGGTGGCCGCGAATATCTGGCCGACGTGCTGTGCGTCCGCTCGGGCTATTGAGGGAGGATGCGATGCACGCGATAAAATTCGCCGCGCTGGGCGGCGGCGCGCTGCTGCTGTCCGCCTGCATGTCGGTCGGCGGGCCCGGGGTCAGCACCCATTATGAATGCGATCGCGGCACCCGGCTGAAGGTCGACTTCATGGGCGACCGCGCGCTGGTCAGCGTCAACGGCGGCCGCGGCGAGGCGATGCGTTCGACACCGGCGGCGAGCGGCGCGATCTATGAAAATCGCGCCGGCTGGCGGCTGCACACCAAGGGCAATGAGGCGATGTGGAACACCGCGCTGCGCTCGGCCCCCGAAAGCTGTCGCCAGGTGGTGGTGCCGCGCTGAATCGCTGCCGGGTCAAAGGTCCATCTTGGCCAGCGCGGCGCGGACTTCGCCGACGAACAATTCGGGCTGTTCCCAGGCGGCAAAATGGCCGCCGCGGGGCAGCTCGTTCCAGTGGACGATATTTTTATAGCGCCGTTCGGCCCAGCGCCGCGACAGCCGCATGATTTCGTTGGGGAACAGACTGCAACCCGTCGGCACCAAAATCTCGCCCGCCGCAAAATTGCGAAAACTGTGCCAATAGAGCCGCGCCGACGAGGCCGCGCTGGCGGTCAGCCAATAGAGGCTGATCGTGTCGAGCATCGCATCCTTTGGCAGCGCCTGTTCGGGATGGCCGCCGATCGACTGGCCGCCCGGCTGGTGCCCGCAATCGGTCCAGCCGTGGAATTTTTCGGCGATCCACGCCATCTGGCCGACCGGCGAATCGGTGAGCGCATAGCCGATCGTCTGCGGCCGCGTCGCATGCTGGGTCGAATAGCCGCTGTCCTTCGCCTGATACCAGCCGAAGCGCGCCAGATAGAGTTGCTCGGCGTCGGTGAGGTCGCTCATCAGGTCGGGCGGGGGCGCCCCAACGACCATGTTGACGTGGATTCCGGCGCAATGATCGGCGTGATTCATGCCGATCGCACAGGTCACCGCACTGCCCCAATCGCCGCCCTGCGCGAAATAGCGATCGTAACCGAGCGCGACCATCAGCGCGTCCCACGCCGCGCCGATATGCTCGACGCTCCATTTGGCCTCGGCGGGTTTGCCCGAAAAACCATAGCCTGGCAGCGATGGCACCACGAGGTGATAGTCGGCTGACAGCGGTTCGATGACGTCGAGGAATTCGAGCACCGACCCCGGCCAGCCGTGGGTCAGGATCAGCGGGCGCGCGGCGGGGTTGACCGAGCGGATATGGATGAAATGCACGTCGAGCCCATCGATCGTCGCAAGATAATTGGGCAGCGCGTTCAGCCGCGCTTCGACGCGGCGCCAGTCATAGCTGCCCTGCCAATAGGCGGCGAGTTCCTGCGCATAAGCGAGCGGGATACCCTGGTCCCAGTCGCCGACGGTTTCCTTTTCGGGCCAGCGGGTGCGCGCCAGCCGCTGGTTCAGGTCATCGAGCGCCGCCTGCGGCACGTCGATCGCAAAGCTGCGGATATTGGCAACGTCCATGCAAATCCCCTCCCTTGCCGTCCGCGAATCAGGGGCGCGCCGGCGCCTTGCAACCACGTTCCAGCCCGACACCTTTCAGGAAACCGCGGCGGACTGTTCCGGCATAAACAGCCAGCGCATAGCGCCGCCGTTCGGCATTGGCGCCGGTGACTTCGCCGATCAGGCCGCGAAAGGGAATGATCGACCCCGCGACATTACCGACCACCCGGCCAGCGGTTTCTTCGCGCTTCTTGGCGCGGTCCTTGTCGACCTGTTCATTGACGTCGGGGCCCAGCACGGTGCCGAGTTCGTTGATTTCGCCGATGATCGCGGCGCATTTGCCGAGACCGGCGAGCGAATAGGGGCTTTCCTGAATTGCCAGCAGTTTGGGCGGAATCTCTTTTCCGTCGAACGGCTCGGTCACCGAATTGGCGGTGTCCTTGATCGTCGAATCTTCGGGCGCGCCTTGCTGGGCATAAGATGTCGCCGAGGCGGTCAGCACGGCGACCGACAATGTTGCAAGAATTTTCCTGTGCATATCACGCCTCCTTGCGGCCCCTGACCGCATCACATGCTAACGCGTCGGAACGGGTTCGGCTCCCGTCCAGTCGTAAAAGCCGCGGCCCGCCTTTTTGCCGACCCAGCCCGCCTCGACATATTGGACGAGCAGCGGCGCGGGGCGGAATTTGGGGTCGCCGGTGCCGCTGTGCAGCACCCGGATGATTTCGAGGCAGGTGTCGAGCCCGATGAAATCGGCCAGCGTGATCGGACCCATCGGATGGTTGAGGCCGAGGCGGCAACCGGTGTCGATGTCCTGCATCGTCGCTACCCCTTCGCCCAGCGCGAACACCGCTTCGTTGATCAGCGGCATCAGCACGCGGTTGACGATGAAGCCCGGCGCGTCGTTGGCGTGGACGATTTCCTTGCCGAGGCCGCGACCGAACGCCTCGACCGTCTGCAGCGTCGCGTCGCTGGTGGCGAGGCCGCGGATCAGTTCGATCAGCCCCATCACCGGCACCGGGTTGAAAAAATGAACGCCGATAAAGCGCGCTGGATCGGGCGACGCCTGCGCCAGCCGGGTGATCGGGATCGAGCTGGTGTTGCTGGCGAGGATCGCGGTCGCCGACAAATGCTGGCCGACGCTGGCAAAGATCGCGCGCTTGATCTCTTCGCGCTCGGTCGCCGCCTCGATGACCAGATCGGCGGGGGCGAAGGCGCTGTGATCGGCGACGGGGGTGATGCGGGCGAGGAGCACGTCGGCGTCGCTCTGGGTCAGCTTGTCCTTGGCGACGAGGCGACCGAGCGCCTTGGCGATCCCCGCCTTGCCCGCTTCGGCGCGCGCCAGATCGATGTCCGATAGCAGCACGTCATGGCCCGCGCCCGCCGAAACCTGGGCGATGCCTGCACCCATTTGCCCTGCCCCGATGACGCCGACGATCATATTTTTATTCTCCAAAACTCTTGAAGCCCCGTCGTCATCCCGGCGAAGGCCGGGATCCGGCCGTTTCCGTAAAACGCGCTGGCGGGATCCCGGCCTTCGCCGGGATGACGATTTGGTGGTTGCCCTACGTCATCGATCGCCTCGGTCAAGAGGCAGCACATCAAGGGGCCGAGCGAAAGGCGGTTGCTTCGGCGAGGATCAGGGCAAAGGTAGGGTCGGCGTCGTCCCAGGTCGCAACCGGGGTCCAGCCGCTCGACCGGAGCAGCAGGTTCGCGTCGCGCGCGCCATATTTGTGGCTGTTCTCGCTGTGGATCGTCTCGCCCGCCGCCATATGATAGCGACGCCCGTCGACCGTGAAGTCCATGTCGCACGCGGCGACCAGGTGCATTTCGATCCGCGCATGGACATCGTCCCAGACGGCGCGGTGGGTGAAGTTTTCGACCGGAATGTCGCCGCCGAGCTCGCGGTTGATCCGTTCGAGCAGGTTGAGGTTGAACGCCGCGGTGACCCCCGCCGGATCGTCATAGGCGCGTTCGAGCACCCCGACATCCTTGATCCGGTCGATACCGATGAGCAGCAGCGACCCGTCGCCGAGCGCGCAGCGCCAGTTGCGCAGCAGGTCGATCGCGGTGCGCGCGACCATATTGCCGATCGTGCTGCCCGGGAAAAAGCCCAGTTTGGGCAAGTCGGCAATTTCGCGCGGCAGTTCGACGCGCTGGGTGAAATCGGCCTCGACCGGATAGACCGGCAGACCGGCAAAGCGCGCCGCGAGCGTACGCGCGCTGTCGCGCAGGAAATCGCCCGAAATATCGACCGGGACATAAGCGGCGGGGGCGATCGCCGCGAGCAGCAGCGGGGTCTTGGTCGAGCTGCCCGAGCCCAGTTCGATCACCGCCCGTCCCGGCCCGATCGCCCGCGCCAGATCACCGGCATGGCGGGTCAGCAGGTCGGTTTCGCTGCGCGTCGGATAATATTCGGGGAGCGCGGTGATGTCCTCGAACAAGGCCGACCCGGTCGCGTCGTAGAACCAGCGCGCCGGGATTGCCTTTTGCGCCTGCGCCAGCCCGGCGTGGACATCGGCGCGAAACGCGATGTCGACCCCTGCGGTATCGGCATCGACCTGCCGAAGATTGCGAACAACGCCCATGTCAAAGATCCTTGGCCAAACGCACGCCGGTGAATTGCCAGCGCTGGTGGGGGTAGAAAAAATTACGGTACGAGGCGCGCAGATGGCCGCGCGGGGTCGCGCAGCTGCCGCCGCGCAGCACGAACTGGCCGCTCATGAACTTGCCATTGTATTCGCCGACCGCGCCGGGCGCGGCGCGGAAGCCGGGATAGGGGCGATAGGCGCTGCCGGTCCATTCCCACACGCTGCCGAACATCTGTTGCAAGCCGGCGTCAACGACCGCCGCGGCGGGCTGCACCGGCCCGGCGGCATCGAGTTGCTGGCCCGAGGCCGGATCGAGCGTCGCCGCCGCGGCCTCCCATTCGAACTCGGTCGGCAGGCGCGCGCCCGCCCAGCTGGCGAAGGCGTCGGCTTCGAAAAAGCTGATGTGGGCGACGGGCGCGACGGGGTCGATCGCCCGCCAGCCCGCCAGGGTGAACTGGCGGTCGCCGTCCCAATAGGCGGGCGCGTCGATGGCTTCCGCCTGCACCCACGCCCAGCCGTCGCTGAGCCACAGCGAGGGCGTGTGATAACCGCCGTCGGCGATAAATTGTTGCCATTCGCCATTGCTGACCGGGCGGCTGGCGAGCGCGTGCGGGGGCAAAAGCGCATCGTGCTGCGGGCCTTCACAATCGAACGCAAAGCCGTCGCCATGATGGCCGACCGCGACCACGCCCGCCTTACCCTCGACCCAGTTCATGGCGGAAAACCGCCGGGCTTCACTCGCGATTGCCGATTCTGCATTCCACGCCGCCGGGCCGAGCGGATTTTGTGCAAAGAGATGTTTGAGGTCGGTGAGCAGCAATTCCTGATGCTGCTGTTCGTGCTGGATACCGAGTTCGACCAGCGCGTGCGCCGCGGGCGGCAAATCGGGCAGCGCCGTCTGCACCGCGGCATCGACATGCGCGCGCCAGATGCAGATTTCATCGAGCGACGGGCGCGTCAGCAACCCGCGCTGCGGCCGCGCGTGCCGCGGCCCTTCGGCCTCATAATAGCTGTTGAACAGATAGGCGTAGCGATCGTCGAACGCGCGATAGCCCGGCAGATGGTCGCGCAGGACGAAGGTTTCGAAAAACCATGTGGTGTGCGCGAGATGCCATTTGGCGGGCGAGGCGTCGGGCATCGACTGCGCGCTGGCGTCGGCATCGGACAGCGTGGCGACAAGGTCGATCGACAGGCGGCGGGTCGCCGGAAACCGCTGGGTCAGCGGCACGCGCATACCGACCATTGGCGCATAGAGCGAAGCGTCGGTTTGGCTGGCCATGATAAGACAATCCCCCGCTGTGCGATTCGGTTTCGCTTGAGACAAGAATATGGTTACGGCGGCGGAGGATTTCAAGAACGTTTAGAGAACAAAGTTCGTCGCCCCGCAAAGGAAGCCCACTGGCCGCTCGCTCAGCGGCAGCGACCGAGCGCGATGGCGGCCCCGCCTACGGCGGCGCTTCGAAATCATACGGTCCCGAGCCTAGCGCGTCGCGCCGGGCTTCCACAGGATGTCGCCGCCCGCCGCCGCGTTCAGGCGGCGCGTCAGCACGAACAGATGGTCGGACAAGCGGTTGAGATAGGTCAGCGCGAGCGGGTTGAGGTCGCGCTCGCCGCCCGCCGCGACCGCGGCGCGTTCGGCGCGGCGGGTTACCGCACGGGCGAGGTGCAGCCGCGCCGCGGCATCGGTGCCGCCGGGCAGGATGAAGCTGCGCAGCGCCTCCAGATCGTCGTTCATGCGGTCGATCTCGTCCTCCAGCCGCGCAATCTGGCTGGGGACGATGCGCAGCGCCATGTCGTGCGGGCCGAATCCGAACTGGATGTCGGCGGGGGTGGCCAGGTCGGCGCCCAGGTCGAACAGCTCGTTCTGGATCCGCGCCAGCATCGCCGCAGCGTCGCTGGCGGGGTCGAGCGCGGCGGCAGCGATGCCGATCGCGCTGTTGGCTTCGTCGACGTCGCCGACCGCCGCCATCAGCGGCGCCGATTTGGCGATCCGCGATCCGTCGACCAGCCCGGTGGTGCCGTCGTCGCCGGTGCGGGTGTAGATTTTGTTCAGCTTGACCATGTATCGAGGCTTGCGCGGCGGCCCGATCAGCCGCCCGCGGCGAGCAAGCCGATCAGCACGATCAGGATGATGGTGATCGCCTGCCATTTGACGCGCGCCATCATCATCTTGTTCTGCATTACCTGATTCTCTTGCGCGGTGCCGTCCATCGCGGCGCGGTGGCCTTGCGAGAAATAGAAAAGCCCGCGCGCGAGCGAGAAGAGCACGAAGCCGGCGGCCACGACGACGCCGATGATCAGCAGGATGTTCATGGCGCCAATCTAGGGCATCCGCAGCGAATATCCAGTGGGAAGCCGTTGCCCAAGCAAATCGGCCGCCAGGGCCCGGCCATCGACGCCCCCATCGCGCAGCACCGCGAGCGATGCCGCGGCGTCGCGCTTGGCGAGCCGCTGGCCGCCGGCGCTGCAAACGAGCGGATGATGGTGATAGAGCGGGGTCGGCAGGCCGAGCAGCGCCTGAAGCAGCCGGTGAACGTCGGTCGCAGCGATCAGGTCGGCGCCGCGGACGACATGCGTCACTCCCGTCATGGCATCGTCGAGGGTGCTGGCGAGGTGATAGCTGGCGGGGGCATCCTTGCGCGCGATGACGATGTCGCCGTGCGCCAGCGGGTCGGCGGCACGCATCCCCTGCCCCTGCTCCTCCCACGCCAGATCGCCAGCGATCGCTAGCGCGCGGGCGGTGTCGAGGCGCCAGCAATGCGGCTTAACGACCATCCGCCGTTCGCGCTCGGCTTCGGCAAGATCGCGGCAGGCGCCCGGATAGATCGCGCCCGACGGGCCGTGCGGCGCCGACAGACTGGCGGCGATGTCGGCGCGGGTGCAGAAACAGGGATAGACAAGGCCGCGGGCACGCAAGCGGTCCAGCGCAGCGGCGTAATCGCCGAGCCGCGCCGACTGGCGCAGCGGTTCGCCATCCCAGCCGAGGCCGAGCCAGGCGAGGTCGGCGAGCGCTGCGCCGACATAGGCTTCGCGCGAGCGGCTGCCGTCGATATCGTCGATACGGATCAGGAATTTGCCGCCCGCGGCGCGCGCTGCATCATGCGCCAGCACCGCGCTATAGGCGTGCCCCAGGTGCAGGTCGCCGGTCGGGCTGGGCGCGAAACGGGTCAGCATCGATTGGGTAAAGACTCCATATACTGTGTCAGCATCATCGGATTCCTTCCATATCTTGCGGCAGATGCCCCCTTGACGTCAGAATCTGATGCGGCATGTAATACGCATGTCACTTGGGGAAGGCAGTGGCGCGCCATCCACTTCGCAAGGTGGCGCTCAGCAACGGGGGCAACGTTTCAAAGCCATGTTCCATCCCGATCTTGTCCGGCATCCCGATAATTGTCCCGCGCTTGTCCTGAATGCCGATTATACGCCGCTCAGCTATTATCCGTTGAGCCTGTGGCCATGGCAGACCGCGGTCAAGGCGGTTTTCCTCGACCGCGTCACCATCGTCGAAAATTACGAGCGCGAGATTCACTCGCCGACGAAGACGATGCCGATCCCCAGCGTCATCGCGCTGCGCCAATATGTGAAGCCGTCGCAGCACCCGGCGTTCACCCGCTTCAACCTGTTCCTGCGCGATCGCTTCGCGTGCCAATATTGCGGGTCGGGCAAGGATCTGACCTTTGACCATGTCGTGCCGCGCCGGCTCGGCGGGCGCACGACGTGGGAAAATGTCACCACCGCCTGCGCCCCGTGCAACCTGAAAAAGGGCGGGCGGACGCCGCAGCAGGCGCGGATGCCGATCTATCGCCAACCGTGGCGCCCGACGAGCTGGCAGCTGCAGGACAATGGCCGGGCGTTCCCGCCGGGGTATCTGCACACCAGCTGGATCGACTGGCTGTACTGGGATGTCGAGCTGGAGGGTTAGGCAGCCACGCCTGTTTGGGCTATGCCTTTGGTTCCCGTGTCCCTGCGAAGGCAGGGATCCATCTCCTGCCGGTTCCATTTTGCACCGACCGGTGATGGGCCCCTGCCTTCGCAGGGGTTCATGGTTTGCAGGAAGAAGATCATGCTCCGTATTGCCGCCATCGCCGCCATCGCCGCCGTCGGCCTTGCGCTCGCCGCCTGCGCGACCACCGCCCCGGCCGAACAATCGATCAATGTCACCGGCAGCATCACCTATCGCGAGCGCATCGCGCTGCCGCCGAGCGCGCAGATCGAGGTGCGGCTCGACGACGTCAGCCTGGCCGACGCCCCGGCGCGCAACCTGGCGCGGCAGGCCTTCGCCGCCGAGGGCAAGCAGGTGCCGTTCGCCTTTGCTTTGACCGTCGACAAGGCCGCGCTCGACCCGCGCCACAGCTACGCCGTGTCGGCGCGGATCACCGATGCCGACGGCAAGCTGATGTTCATCACCGATACGCGCAACTCTGTTGCGTTCGAGGGCGGATCGACGGTCGATATGGGAATGCTTACCCTGATCAAGACGAATTGATCGAACAAGGCATAGCTATGCGCTGCTTGACGTAGGCTCTGCTGCGGTGCAGCAATCCCGCGCATGGGCCCGCCGATCCAGATCTCGCAGAATCCCGACATCCGCTATCTCGGGCGGATCCTGGGCGACGTCATCCGCGCTTACGGCGGCGACAAATTGTTCCGCCAGACCGAGTATATCCGCTCGTCGAGCGTCGACCGGCACCGCGGGATCGCGGGGGCCGAGGCGATCGATCCGGGGCTCGATGCGCTCAGCCTCGACGACACGATCGCCTTTGTGCGCGGTTTCATGCTGTTTTCGATGCTCGCGAACCTCGCCGAGGATCGGCAGGGGGTCGCCGCCGAGCCTGAAGCGACGGTCGCCGCCGCGATCGAAAAGCTGAGGGGCGATGGCATCGACGGCGACGCGATCGCGGCGCTGCTGAGCGCCTCGCTCGTCGCGCCGGTGCTCACCGCGCACCCGACCGAGGTGCGGCGCAAGTCGGTGCTCGACCACAAGAACCGCATCGCCGAGCTGATGCTGCTGCGCGATGCCGGCGCCGACGAGACGCCCGAGGGCGATGTCGTCGAGGATGCGATCCGGCGGCAGATCGTGCTGCTGTGGCAGACACGCCCGCTGCGCACCGAAAAATTGTTCGTCGCCGACGAGATCGACAATGCGCTGACCTATTTGCGCGACGTCTTCCTGCCCGTCGTGCCGAAACTCTATGCGCGCTGGGAAGCCGAACTGGGGACGCGCCCCGCGAGTTTCCTGCGCGTCGGCAGCTGGATCGGGGGCGACCGCGACGGGAATCCCTTCGTCACCGCCGAGACGATGGTCATGGCGACCGGGCGCAACGCCGCCGCGGTGCTCGGCCATTATATCGACGCGGTCCACCATCTCGGCGCCGAGCTGTCGGTGTCGGCGAGCCTTGCCGCGGTGCCCGAAGCGGTCGAAGCGCTGGCCGAGGCGAGCGGCGACACCGCGCCGAGCCGCCGCGACGAACCTTATCGCCGGGCGCTGTCGGGCATTTATGCCCGGCTGTGCGCCACTTATGCGCAGATCGTTGGCCGTGCGCCGCCGCGCCCTTCGGCGCTAACCGGCGCGCCCTATGCCACCCCGGCGT
Organism: Sphingopyxis sp.; assembly: GCF_051861155.1. Classification (GTDB taxonomy): domain Bacteria; phylum Pseudomonadota; class Alphaproteobacteria; order Sphingomonadales; family Sphingomonadaceae; genus Sphingopyxis. The sequence goes on from NZ_JBHYDE010000001.1 coordinate 320,877, forward strand.
CGCTTCGCCGCGACCTCGTCACCATCGCCAACGGCCTGTCGGCGAACAGCCAGGGCCAGTTTGGCGGCATCGGTGCGCTCGGGCGGCTGATCCGCGCCGTGGAAGTGTTCGGGTTCCACCTCGCAACGCTCGACATGCGGCAGAACAGCGCGGTGCACGAACGCGTGCTCGCCGAGCTGCTCAAGGTTTCGGGGGTCTGCGCCGACTATCTGGCGCTGGACGAAGAGGCGCGCGTCGCGCTGCTCACCGCCGAACTGCAAAGCGACCGACCGCTCGCCGCGCCCTGGCACCAGTGGAGCGACGAGACCGCGGGCGAACTCGCGATCGTCCACGCCGCCGCCGACATTCGCGCCCGGCTGGGCGGCGATGCGATCTGCCAGTGGATCATCAGCATGGCGCAGACCTTGTCCGACCTGCTCGAAGTCCATGTGCTGGCGCGCGAAGCCGGATTGTGGCGTAGCGGCGCGGCGGCGGGGCAGAGCAATCTGATGGTGGTGCCGCTTTTTGAAACCATCGCCGACCTCGACAAGGCGCCCGACATCATGGCGCGCTATTTCGCGATGCCCGAAATCGGCTCGCAGATCGGCGCGCGCGGGCATCAGGAAGTGATGATCGGCTATTCGGATTCGAACAAGGACGGCGGTTATCTGACCTCGACCTGGGGATTGCATCAGGCGTCGCAGGCGCTGACTCCGGTGTTCGAGGACGCCGATACCGCGATGCAATTGTTCCACGGCCGCGGCGGCGCGGTCGGGCGCGGCGGCGGCAGCGCCTTTGCCGCGATCCGCGCCCAACCCGCGGGCACGGTGCAGGGGCGCATCCGCATCACCGAACAGGGCGAGGTGATCGCCGCCAAATATGGCACCGCGGCGAGCGCGGCGACCAATCTGGAAGCGATGGTGTCGGCGAGCCTGCTCGCGAGCCTCGAGCCCGAGGCGCTGAGCGGCGCCGACGCGGCGCGCTTTACCGCCGCGATGGACGCGCTGTCGGACAGCGCTTTCGCCGCCTATCGCGGGCTGGTGTACGACACGCCGACGTTCAAGGATTTCTTCCGCGCGATGACCCCGATCGCCGAAATCGCGACGCTGAAGATCGGGTCGCGGCCGTCGAGCCGCACCAAGTCGAGCGCGATCGAAGATCTGCGCGCCATCCCCTGGGTGTTCAGCTGGGCGCAGGCGCGCGCGATGCTGCCCGGCTGGTACGGGACGGGCGAAGGCTTTGCGGCGTTCGCGGACAAGGCGCTGCTCGCCGATATGGCGCAGGGCTGGCCGTTTTTCGCCGCGCTGCTCGGCAATATGGAGATGGTGCTGGCGAAATCCGACATGGGGATCGCGGCGCGCTACGCCGAACTCGCCGGGCATATCGACGGACATGAGGCAATCTTTGGCCGCATCCAGGGCGGGTGGAACCGCGCGCATGACGGGCTGCTCGGCATCACCGGCCAGACGCGGTTGCTCGAGAAGAACCCGGCGCTCGAAGCGTCGATCCGGCTGCGCCTGCCTTATATCGAGCCGCTCAACCTGCTCCAGATCGAACTGATGAAGCGCCACCGCGCCGGCGAAACCGACCCGCGGATCGCCGAGGGCATCCAGCTGACGATCAACGCGATTGCGACGGCGCTGCGGAATAGCGGTTAATATCCGTCGCCCCCGCGAAGGCGGGGGCCGCTAGCGTTTTACGCAGCTAGGTCGGGACAAGCCTACAGCGGCCCCCGCCTTCGCGGGGGCGACGGCTTATTTCGAAACGATCACCACCTCACCCTTGGCATTCGCGCCATCGGGGACGAAGCTGATCGTGAAATCATCGCCATCCTTGTCGGTGCCGCGCAGCGTCGTGCCGGCGCGTTCGACCTGGATGTTGCGCTTGGCGAATTCGGCGCCCATCCAGTCGGCAGCGACCTTGGGCGCGGCGGGTGAGCTGAAGCCGAATTTCACCGTCGCGGTATCGGCGCCATTTTTGTCGCTGGCGTTGATGTCCATCTGGTCGATCTTGCTGCCGGGATAGAGTTTCACCCCGTCGATGTCGAAATCGGTGTTGATGTCCATGTCGCCAAGATCGGGGATGTCGAGGTCGATATTGACCCCGTCGCCGCCGATCTTGATCTTGCCGCCATCTTTGCCCGAACTGATCTGGACCTTGCCGCCGCCATCGCCGTCGGCGTTGATCGAAATATCGGGGCTGTCGGCCGCCTTCTCGTCCTGCCCGCAGGCGGCGAGGAGCATCATCGGGGGGATCAGATAAGCAAGACGCATGGCACATCTCCTTGGTGCATTAGTTATATAATACACCTTGGCGATTGGCGAGTCAACTTCGTCCTACCCCTCCCCTTCAGGGGAGGGCAGCGAGACTTACGAACTTGTTCGTTAGTCGAGCGGGTGGGGACCAGCGGCCCTGCGCCGCCTGACAGGCCCCACCCCAACCCCTCCCCTAAAGGGGAGGGGCATAGGTCAGGCGTCGATGCTCGTCCGCAGATCGCCATGCACCAGCCCGCCGTCGACGGTGATCGTGTCGCCGACCACATAGTCGCCCGCCTTCGACGCGAGGAAGATTGCCGCCCCGGCCATGTCCTCGGGCACGCCGATGCGCTTCACCGGGATGCTCTGCGCGACCGCGTCGCCATGATCGCGCGCGGCCTTGTTCATGTCCGACTGGAAGGCGCCGGGCGCGATCGCGGTGACCAGGATATGGTCATGGACCAGCCGCGCCGCGAGCCGCTTGGTAAGATAGAGGATCGCGGCTTTCGACGCATGATAGCTGTAGGTTTCCCATGGGTTGAGCCGCTGGCCGTCGATCGAGCCGATGTTGATGACCTTTGCGGGCCGCGCGTGCGAACCGCCCGCCTTGAGCAGCCCGTGCAACGCCTGGGTCAGGAAAAAGGGCGATTTGACGTTGATGTCCATCACCTTGTCCCAGCCCGCCTCGGGGAAACCCTCGAACGGTTCGCCCCACGCGGCGCCGGCGTTGTTGACGAGGATGTCGAGGCGTTCTTCGCGCGCTTCGAGTTCCTTGGCGAGCGCACGGCAGCCCTCGACGGTTGCGAGGTCGACCGGCAGGCCGATGACCTTGCCCGGATAGCGCGTTTCGAAATCGGCGACGGCTTCCTCGATCTGCGCCGTCTTGCGCGCCGAGATGTAAACGCGCGCCGCGCCCGCGGCGAGATAGCCCTCGACGATCATCTTGCCGATGCCGCGCGAGCCGCCGGTGACGAGGGCGATGCGGCCGTCGAGGCCGAACATGTCATTGAGGTTCATTGGTGGAGGCTCCTTAAAGCCGCTCCCCTTCAGGGGAGGGGTTGGGGTGGGGGCTCGCAGCGTAGCGCAAGGCCGACGGCCCCCACCCGCTGCGACTAAGCCAGCAAGCTGGCAAGTCTCACTGCCCTCCCCTGAAGGGGAGGGCGTAAGCACAAATCAATAGCCGTTCATGCGCGCGACTTGGTCGATGTGGTAATGCACATCGCCCATATATTCGGCGAGCGCACGGTCGCGTTTCATGTACAGGCCGATGTCATATTCGTCGGTCATGCCGATGCCGCCGTGCATCTGCACGCCTTCGCGCACCGCGAGATTGGCGGCGCGACCGGCTTTCGCCTTGGCGACCGAGACCATCAGCCTGGCGCCCTCATTGCCCTCATCGAGCAGCTGCTGCGCCTTCATCACCGTGGCGCGGGCAACTTCCATCTCGCCATAGAGATGCGCGGCGCGGTGCTGGAGGCCCTGGAACTCGCCGATCAGCTTGCCGAACTGCTTGCGTTCCTTGAGGTAATTGACGGTCATGTCCATCGCGCCCTGCCCGACACCGACCATCTCGGCGGCCGCGCCGGCGCGCGTCGCGGCGAGCAGCGCGTCGAGGATGTCGCCGCCGGCATCGACCTCTCCGATCACCGCGTCCGCATCGACCTCGACGCCGTCGAACGTGACATGGCTCGCCAAGCTGCTGTCGACGAGACGCCGCGGATCGGCGGTGAGACCCTTCGCATCCTTCGGGACCGCGAACAAAGTAATGCCACCGTCGGTCTTCGCCGCGACGATGCTGGTGTCGGCAACATGGCCGTGGAGAACGAAGCTTTTCTTGCCGTCGAGACGGAAGCCGTTGCCGGCGCGCGTCGCGGTCGTCGCGATGCGGTCGGGGCGGTGCTTGGCGCCCTCGTCGATCGCGAGCGCGACGATCGCCTCACCCGATGCGATCGCAGGGAGCCAGCGGCCCGCCTGCGTGCCGCCCGCCTTGGCGAGCGCGGCGACCGCGCCGACGCTGGTCGACAGGAAAGGCGACGGGGTCAGGTTGCGGCCGATTTCCTCGAGCACGATGCCCGCCTCCATATGCCCCATGCCGAGCCCGCCATGCGCTTCGGGAACGAGCATGCCAGGCAGCCCCATTTCGGTGAACTGCGCCCAGAGGTCGCGCGAGAAGCCGGTGGCGTCGGCGCTGTCGCGGAGATTACGCAGGTGCGAAACCGGCGCCTGTTCGGCCACGAAGGGCGCGACGCTGTCCTTGAGCATCGCCTGGTCTTCATTGTGATACAAAGGCATGGATCAGGCTCCGGGCAGGTCGAGGATACGCTTGGCGATGACGTTGAGCATGACTTCGCTCGTCCCGCCCTCGATCGAATTGGCCTTGGTGCGCAGCCAACCGCGCGCCCTTGCGCCGCCCTTGGTCTCTTCGCTGTCCCATTCCAGCGCTTCGCTGCCGCCGCCCGCCATCACCAGTTCGTGGCGGCGCTTGTTGAGCTCGGTGCCTACATATTTCATCATGTTCGACGATGCCGGGTGCGCGCGGCCCGTCTTCCACATGTCCATGAAACGCTCGCCCATCGCACGGTAGGCAAAGACATCGACGTCGAACGCCGCCATTTCGGCGCGCAGGATCGGGTCGTCGAGTTCGCCCGCCGCGTTCTTGCCAAAGGATTTCGCGAACGCGCCGCCGATGCTGACCATGTCGCCGCCCGCGCCGCCGCCCGAGATCATCTCGCGCTCGTGGCCGAGCAGATATTTGGCGACGTCCCAGCCGCGGTTGATTTCGCCGATGAACTGGGTCTTGGGCACTTCGACATCGTCGAAGAAGGTTTCGCAAAACGGACTGTTGCCGCTGATCAGCAGGATCGGCTTGGTCGTGACCCCCTTGCTCGCCATATCGAAGAGCATGAATGTGATGCCCTGATATTTGTTCGCCTTGTCGGTACGGACGAGGCAGAAGATCCAGTCGGCCTTGTCGGCGTAGCTGGTCCAGATCTTCGACCCGTTGACGACCCAATGATCACCCTTGTCTTCGCCGAAAGTTTGAAGCGAGACAAGATCGCTGCCCGAGCCGGGTTCCGAATAGCCCTGGCACCAGCGGATTTCGCCGCGCGCGATCGGGTTCAGATATTCGACCTTCTGCTCCTCGGTGCCGAACTGCAGCAGCGCGGGGCCGAGCATCCAGATGCCGAAGCTGTCGAGCGGCGAGCGCGCGTGGATGCGCTTCATTTCCTGTTTGAAGATCTTGGTCTGCTCGGGGGTCAGCCCGGCGCCGCCATAGGCCTTGGGCCAGTCGGGAACGGTATAGCCCTTTGACACGCAGGCTTCGAGCCACTGCTTCTGGGCATCGTTTTTGAACACCCAGTTGCGCCCGCCCCAGCACACATCGCCTTCTTCGCGGATGGGCTCGCGCATTTCGGCGGGGCAGTTCGCCTCCAGCCAACCGCGCACTTCAGCGCGAAAAGCGTCCAGATCGCTCATGTTTCAGGCTCCTCTTCCTGCCCCAAATCTAGGAGCAGTCGGCTGCTTTACGCAAGCGTCAACTTGGGGAGCCCGACCTGCCGTTACGGCGCCGTAGCGTCGGTTTGACCGCCGTTGACGCGTCACCTTTGGCGCCTAAGCTAAGTGGCAAAAGAAAACGGGAGAATGGGTCATGCGATTCGCGGGCAAGATTGCCGTCGTCACCGGAGCAGCGTCGGGAATCGGCAAAGCCACGGTTTTGAAACTCGCGAGCGAAGGCGCCCATGTCTTTGCCGCCGACATCGACGAGGCGGGCGGCCGCGCCCTCGCTGAACAGTCGAACGGCAAGATCGATTTCGTCCGCTGCGACGTGACCAAGCCGTCGGATATCGAGGCTTTGATGGACACCGCCGCCGCCAAGGCGGGGGGGATCGACATCGTCTTCAACAACGCCGCGGCAGGCGGCGACCGCGCCCCGATCGACGAAATCACGCCCGAAGGCTGGGACCGGACGATGGATCTGGTGCTGAAATCGGTCGCGATGGGCATCCGCTATGCGAGCCCGCATATGAAAGGGCGCAAGGGCGCATCGATCATCAACACGGCGAGCGTTGCGGCGCTGGGCGCGGGTTATTCGCCGACCGCCTATGCCGTCGCCAAGGTCGGGGTGCTCCACCTTAGCAAAGTCGCGGCGACCGACCTGGCGCGCTATGGCATCCGCGTCAACGCGATCTGCCCGGGCTTCATCAACACCAACATCTTCACCGCGTCGCTGGAGGTTCCCGACGCGATGAAGGATCAGGCCAATGCGATCATCGCCGGGATGAGCGCGCAGGCGCAGCCGGTGGCGCGCGGCGGCCAGCCCGACGACATCGCCAATGCCGTCGCGTTTCTGGCAAGCGACGAATCATCGTTCATGACCGGCACCCATTTGCTGGTCGACGGCGGACTGACGATCGGGCAGCGCCACGCCTGGGATCCCGAATCGCCAGGCATGTTCGATGCGCTGGTCGCGATGGAGGAAGCGGCCAAGGCCGGAGCGGCCGCGTGACCACAGCGGCGACGACCGCCGCCGTTCCGCGCCCCGAAAAACTCCCCGTGTGGCTGAAGGCCACGCATGGCCTTGGCAGCATCGCCTATGGCGTCAAGGACAACGGTTTTTCGACCTTTTTGCTGCTGTTCTACAATCAGGTCATCGGCCTCGACGCCGGGATTGTCGGGACCGCAATCATGGTCGCGCTGATCGCCGACGCCTTTGTCGATCCGGTGATCGGCGAGCTCACCGACCGCACCCGCAGCCGCTGGGGACGCCGCCTGCCATGGCTTTATGCGGCGCCGATTCCGCTCGCCATGGCGTGGATGCTGCTGTGGAGTCCGCCCGAAATGAGCGATGCGATGACGATCGCCTGGCTGATCGGCTTTGCCATTATCGTCCGGTCGCTGGTGTCGATGTGCGAGGTTCCCTCGGTGGCGATCGTCCCCGAACTGTCCGCCGACTACGACGAACGCACCGTCGTGATGCGCTATCGCTTTCTGTTCGGCTGGGGCGGCGGGTTGTTGATCCTGTATCTTGCCTATCGCTGGTTCTTCGCCGGATCGCTGGGGCTGGTCGATCCCGCAGGCTATTTCCCCTATGCGCTGACCGGCGCGCTGCTGATGGCGGGCGCGGTAATGCTTTCGGCGGTGGGCCAGCATCGCCGCATCGCGGTATCGAATCTCGACCAACCGCGGCCCACCGCAAAACTCAGCCACGTCCTGCGCGACATGCGCGAGACGCTGTCGAACCGCGCCTTTCTGTGGCTGATCTTTGCCGCGCTGTTCGCCTTTATCAATCAGGGCATCACCTTTTCGATGACCAATTATCTGCTTGGCTTTTTCTGGCAGCTCAGCGGTGACGAGATGGGCGACTATGTCTTTCTGCTGTTCGCGACGATGGTTGCCGCCTTCCTGCTGGTCGCGCCGCTGTCGGCGAAATTGGGGAAGCGGGGCGGCGCGATCCTGGCCGGGGCGATCGCGCTGATCGTCAACAGCAGCATGTATCTGGCGTGGATTCAGGATATTTTCCCGGGCCTGCCCGGCAAACCCAGCGTCGCGGTGTTTTTCGCGATGGTATTCGTCGGCAACACATTTTCGATCATCCTGATGATCCTGTCGTCATCGATGATGGCCGACGTGGTCGAGGCGTCGCAGGGCGAGACCGGCCGCCGGTCGGAGGGGCTGTTCTTCGCCGGATATTTCTTCATGCAGAAATGCGCGACCGGTATCGGCATCTTTCTTGCGGGACAAATCCTGTCTTTCGCCGCGTTTCCGGCGAGCGCCAAACCGGGTGAAGTCGGCGACGCGGTGCTGGGCAATCTTGCCATCGGCTATATGGTCGCGATCCTGATCATCGGCACGCTGGGGCTGATCGTGATGCGGAAATTTCCGATCTCGCGCGCCGATCACGAGGCCCGGCTGGCGCTGCTCGACGATGCGGCACGCGCCGAGCCCGACGCCAGCGGCGCGCATCCGTAACGGAAAATGTCGGTGCGCGACGGAATGAGGTAATAATCGGCCCGCAGGGGTTGGCAAAACAGGACGAATCGGTCCAAAGGCTTACGCGAACGTAAACGGAAAGGATGCTCAGATGGATTTCGATCTCACCGACCGGCAGACCCATTGGCGCGATCGGGTGCGCGAGTTTATCGAGCGCAAGGTCCGCCCCGCGGTGCCGACGTACAAGGAACAGGACAAGGCGGGCGACCGCTGGAAGGTTATTCCGATCGTCGAGGAACTGAAGGCCGAGGCCAAGGCCGCGGGCATCTGGAACCTGTTCATGCCGCCGCGCAGCGCCGCGCATCATCATGTCGACGAGACGATCGAATTTGAAGGCCCGGGCCTGACCAACCTCGAATATGCGCTGTGCGCCGAGGAAATGGGGCGGATCGGCTTTGCCAGCGAAGTGTTCAACTGCTCGGCGCCCGACACCGGCAATATGGAGGTGTTCCACCGTTACGGCACGCGCGCGCAGAAAGAGAAATATCTGCTGCCGCTGATGAACGGCGAGATTCGGTCGGCGTTTCTGATGACCGAGCCTGCGGTCGCGTCGTCCGATGCGACCAATGTCGAGTGCCGGATCGAACGCGATGGCGATGATTATGTCATCAACGGCACCAAATGGTGGTCGTCGGGCGCCGGCGATCCGCGCTGCAAGGTCGCGATCGTGATGGGCAAGACCGATTTCGCCGCCAAGCGCCACGCCCAGCAGTCGATGGTACTGATGCCGCTCGACGCCCCGGGCGTCACCATCCTGCGCCACCTGCCCGTGTTCGGCTATGACGACGCGCCGCACGGCCATATGGAAATCGAGCTGAAAGATGTTCGCGTCAACGCCGAGGATGCGATGCTGCTCGGCGAAGGCCGCGGCTTCGAGATCGCGCAGGGGCGGCTTGGCCCGGGGCGTATCCATCATTGCATGCGCACGATCGGCACCGCCGAGGAAGCGATCGCCAAGATGGCCAAGCGGCTGCAATCGCGCGTCGCCTTTGGCAAGACGATCGCCGAATATAGCATCTGGGAACATCGTCTGGCGCGCGCGCGCATCGACATCGAAATGACGCGGCTGCTGTGCCTGAAGGCGGCCGACATGATGGACAAGGTCGGCAACAAGGCCGCCGCCGCCGAGATCGCGATGATCAAGGTGCAGGCGCCGAACATGGCGCTGAAGATCATCGACGATGCGATCCAGGCGCATGGCGCCGCGGGGGTGTCCGAAGATTTCGGCCTTGCCAACGCTTATGCCCATCAGCGCACCCTGCGGCTCGCCGACGGTCCCGACGAAGTGCATGAACGCGCGATCGCCCGCATCGAATTCGCCAAGCACAGCGCGGCGAGCGAGCCGGGCTTTTCGTCGGGCGACATCGGGGCGTCGCGTTAACGAGCAATGACCCGTTTGTGCTGAGCTTGTCGGAGCACCGTCCTTCTTCACCGCGCAAGAAAGAACGGCCCTTCGACAGGCTCAGGGCAAACGGCGAGAGAGGGTAGTTTCCTATGACCAAAGCCGCGATTCTGATCGAACCCGGCAAGCCGCTGTCGATCGAGACGGTGCAGATCGCCGATTGCGGCCCGCACGAGGTACGCATCCGCACTGCCGCCTGCGGGCTGTGCCATTCGGACCTGCATTTCATCGACGGCGCCTATCCGCATCCCCTCCCTGCGATCCCCGGCCATGAAGCCGCAGGTATCGTCGAGGCGATTGGCAGCGAAGTGCGCACGGTGAAGGTTGGCGACGCCGTCGTCACCTGCTTGTCGGCCTTCTGCGGGCATTGCGAGTTTTGTGTCAGCGGGCGCATGTCGCTGTGCATGGGCGGCGACACGCGGCGCCCCGTTGGCGCGGCACCGCGCATCACGCGCCCCGACGGCTCACCCGTCAACCAGATGCTCAACCTCTCGGCCTTTGCCGAAACGATGCTGGTCCACGAACATGCGTGCGTCGCGATCGACCCCGAGATGCCGCTTGATCGCGCCGCGGTGATCGGCTGCGCGGTGACCACGGGCGCGGGGACGATCTTCAACGCGTGCAAGGTGACGCCGGGCGAAACGGTCGCAGTCGTCGGCTGCGGCGGCGTGGGTCTGGCGACGATCAACGCCGCGAAGATCGCGGGCGCGGGGCGGATCATCGCCGCCGATCCGGTGCCCGAAAAGCGCGCGCTGGCGATGAAGCTGGGCGCGACGGACGTCGTCGACGCGATGGAAGGCGATGCCGCAAAGCAGATCCTCGAGATATCCAAGGGCGGCGTAGACCATGCGATCGAGGCGGTCGGGCGTCCGGCCTCGGCGAGCCTCGCGGTCGCGTCTCTCCGCCGCGGCGGCACCGCGACGATCCTGGGCATGATGCCATTGTCGGAGAAGGTCGGGCTCAGCGCGATGGACCTGCTCAGCGGCAAGAAATTGCAGGGCGCGATCATGGGGGGCAACCGCTTCCCCGTCGACATCCCGCGCCTCGTCGACTTCTACCTGCGCGGGCTGCTCGACCTCGACTCGATCGTGGCCGAGACGATCCCGCTCGAACGCATCAACGAAGGGTTCGACAAGATGAAGAAAGGCGACACCGCACGGTCGGTGATCGTTTTCGACCAGTGAGTACGCCGCCGATCGACGCGCAAAAGGCCTTTAGCGGCACCGTCGCGCCCGAGGGCGCCGATGTGCTCGACGAGGCGAAGCTCACCCAGTGGATGGAGGCGAATGTCGAGGGTTTCCAAGGCCCGCTGACGCAAAGCAAATTCGCGGGCGGCCAGTCGAACCCGACGTACAAGATTTCGGCGCCGTCGGGAAATTATGTCCTGCGCCGAAAGCCCTTCGGCCCGCTGCTCCCCTCGGCGCACGCGGTCGACCGCGAGTATAAGGTGCAGGCGGGGCTCCATAAGATGGGCTTCCCCGTCGCGCGCCAATACGGGCTTTGCACCGACGACAGCGTGGTCGGCAGCTGGTTTTATGTGATGGGCATGGTCGATGGGCAGACGATCTGGGACGGCGCCATGCCGGGATCGACGCCGGAGAACCGCCGCGCGACCTATGAGGCGATGATCGACACGCTCGCCGCGCTGCACAAGGTCGATGTCGAGGCGGCGGGGCTGTCCGATTTCGGCAAGCCGGGCAATTATTTCGGCCGGCAGGTCGATCGCTGGACCAAGCAGTACAAGCTCGCCGAGACCGAGACGATGGACGAGATGGAGCGGCTGATCGCCTTTTTACCCGCCACGCTCCCCGAACAGACGCGCACCAGCGTCGTCCACGGCGATTACCGCATCGACAATATGATCTATGCCAAGGACCGGCCCGAGGTTCTGGCGGTGCTCGACTGGGAACTGTCGACCTTGGGCGATCCGCTCGCCGATTTCACCTATGTCGCAATGGCGTGGGTCACCGAGAATGGCGGGCGCTCGGGGGTGATGGATCTCGACCGCAAGGCGCTCGGCATTCCCGAACTCGACGAGATGGTCGAACGCTATTGCGCCGCCACCGACCGCGACGGGGTGCCCGACATGAACTGGTATTTCGCCTATAATTTCTTTCGCCTCGCCGGGATCATGCAGGGGATCAAGAAGCGCGTCATCGACGGCACCGCTTCGTCCGCCCATGCCAAGGCGATGTCGGAGCGCGTTCGGCCGCTCGCCGAACGCGCGTGGGACTTTGCACGAAAGGCCGGCGCATGAGCCTGTTCGACATGAGCGGCCAGGTCGCGCTGATCACCGGATCGTCGCGCGGCATCGGCAAGGCCACGGCCGAGGCGATGGCCGAACAGGGCGCGAAGGTCGTGATCTCGAGCCGCAAGCAGGATGTTTGCGATGCGACCGCGGCCGAGATCAATGCGCGGTTCGGCGACGGCACCGCGATTTCGGTCGCCGCCAATATCTCGTCGAAGGACGACCTCCAGAACCTCGTCAACGCGACGCGCGCCGCCTTCGGCAAGATCACCGCGCTCGTCTGCAACGCCGCATCGAACCCCTATTATGGCCCCGGCCTTGGGATCAGCGACGATCAGTTCCGCAAGATCATGGACAATAATATCCTGTCCAACCACTGGCTGATTTCGATGGTCGCGCCCGAAATGCTCGAACGCGGCGAAGGGTCGATCACCATCATCAGTTCGATCGGCGGGCTGAAAGGATCGCCGATCATCGGCGCCTACGGGATTTCGAAAGCCGCCGACATGCAGGTCGCGCGCAATTTCTCGGTCGAGTTCGGGCCCAAGGGGGTGCGCGTCAACTGCATCGCGCCGGGACTGATCCGCACCGACATGGCGCGCGCGCTGTGGGAGAATGAAGAGAATCTGCGGCGCTCGACCGCGGCTTCGACCTTGAAGCGGATCGGCGAACCGCACGAGATCGCGGGCGCCGCGGTCTTCCTCGCCAGCAAGGCGGGGGCATTCACCACGGGCCAGACCATCGTCTGCGATGGCGGCGCGACGATTTCGGGAGGCGGATAATGGGCGCATTGGACGGCAAGATCGCGATCATCACGGGCGCGGGCAGCGGCATCGGCCGCGCGAGCGCGCTGCGCTTCGCCGCCGAGGGCGCGAAGCTGGTGCTCGGCGACAAGACCGCGGCGGTGCATGAGACGGCGCAGCTGGTGAAGGACGCGGGCGGGGAAGCGGTCGCGCTGGAGATCGACGCGGGGGTCGAAGCCGATGTGGCATCGATGGTCGCGACCGCGAAGGACAGCTTCGGCGGCCTCGATATCGCCTTCGCCAACGCCGGGATCATCGGCGACATGGGCGGCATCTTCGATTTCGATCCTGCCGCCTGGGCCGAAACGCTGCGCGTCAACCTGATCGGCCCCGCGCTGATGGTGAAGCATGCGGGCAAGGCGATGGTCGATCAGGGCCGCGGCGGAGCGATCGTGCTGACCGCGAGCGTCGCGGGATTGAATTCGGGCGCGGGTCCGGGCGCCTATTCGGCGTCGAAGGCGGGGGTGATCAACCTCGCCAAGACCGCGGCGCAGCAGCTGACCACCAGCGGCGTGCGCGTCAACGCGATCTGCCCCGGCCTCACCGAAACGGGGATGACCAGGCCGACCTTCGATTATGCCAAGGCCAAGGAGGTCACCCACAAGCTGGGCCAGCTCAACCCGCTGAAGCGCGCCGCGCAGCCCGAGGAGCTCGCCAATGTCGCGCTGTTCCTGGCGAGCGATCAGGCGAGCTATGTCAACGGGCAGGCGATCGCGGTTGACGGCGGGCTCACCAGTTCGCATCCGGTGACGCGCCAGCTGCTTGGCCAGACTTCGCATTGACAGGATAGCCATGGGTCACGGTTTTGACACGGCGCGGCTGGACCGCATCCCCGCCTTTCTAGAGGCCAAATATGTCGGCCCCGGCCGTCTGCCGCATGCGGCGACCCTGGTGTCGCGGCGCGGCGAGATTGCGCACCTGTCATGTATCGGCGACGCCCGGCCCGGTGCGGCGCTGAAGGACGACGCGATCTTTCGCATCGCCAGCATGACCAAGCCGATCACCAGCATCGCATTCATGATGCTGGTCGAGGAAGGCAAGGTCGCGCTGTCCGACCCGCTGGTGAAGTTCTGCCCCGAGTTCAAGGACACCGGCGTCTTCGTCGCGGGCGGCGGCAATGTCCCGTTCCTGACCCGACCGCCGGTGCAGCCGATCCGCATGGTCGATCTGCTCCGCCACACATCGGGACTGACCTATGGCTTTCAGGAGCGCACCCCCGTCGATGCCGCGTACCGCAAGGCGCGGATCGACGATTTCGATGCCGATTACACGATGGACAGCTTCATCGAGGGGCTGGCGAAAATCCCGCTCCAGTTCGACCCCGGCGCGCACTGGAATTATTCGATGGCGACCGACGTACTCGGCGCCGTGGTCGAGCGGATCGAGGGCAAGCCGTTCGCGCGGGTGTTGCAGGAGCGCATCTTTGGCCCGCTCGCTATGGTCGATACCGGGTTCAAGGTGCCCGCCGAGCAGCAGCACCGGCTGACCGACTGTTACGCCTTCGATCCCGTGGCCAAGATGAAGCCCTTCGACAGCGGCGACAAAAGCCGCTGGGCAAAGGATCGCAGCTTCCATTCGGGCGGCGGCGGGCTGGTTTCTACCCTTGCCGACTATCACCGCTTCTGCCTGATGCTGCTCGGCGGCGGCGTGCTCGACGGCGTCCGGATTGTCAGCCGCAAGACGCTGGAATTGATGACCGCGAACCACCTGGTCGGCGGCGGCGACCTGGTCCAGCACAGCGTCGGCATCTTTTCGGAGGCCGAAAATGCCGGGGTCGGCTTCGGCCTCGGTTTTGCGGTGAACGAAAGCCCGGCGCAGACGATGACCCCCGGGTCGGCCGGCGATTTTTACTGGGGCGGCATGTTCTCGACCGGCTTTTTCGTCGATCCGGTCGAGCAAATCTGCATGGTGTTCATGACCCAGCTGATGCCCTCCTCCACCTATCCCGTGCGGCGCGAGGTCAAGACATTGGTCCACGCTGCGATTGACGATTAAATTGAGAATCCATCCCCGTTCGTGTCGAGCGCAGTCGAGACACGCGAAGCGCAGCGCTAGACGCTTCTCGACTTCGCTCGAAGCGAACGGAATCATTTAAGGAGCCTGAAATGTCCGAAGAAACCCCTATTTCCGTCACGATGGAAAAGGATGGCGAGGTCGCCGTCATCATCGTCAACAATCCGCCGGTGAACGCGCTGAGCTGGCACGTTCGTCAGGGCCTTGAGGATAATTTCGCCGCCGCACTGTCCGATGACAGCGTCAAGGCGATCGTGCTGCGCTGTGCCGGCGCGACCTTTATCGCGGGCGCCGACATCAGCGAATTCGGCAAGCCGCCGCGCGGTCCCGATTTCAATGCGGTGCTCAACAGCATCGAAGCGGCGTCGAAACCCGTCGTCGCGGCGATCCATGGCACCGCGCTCGGCGGCGGTCTGGAAACCGCGCTTGTTTGCCATTACCGCATCGCCGTTCCCTCGGCGAAGCTCGGGGTACCCGAGGTCAAGCTCGGCCTGCTGCCCGGCGCCGGCGGCACCCAGCGCCTGCCGCGCGTCGTCGGGGTCGAAGCCGCGGCGACGATGACCTCGACCGGTGATCCGCTGCCCGCATCCAAGGCGAAGGAGCTCGGCCTCGTGGACGCGCTCGCGGGCGAAGACAGCCTGGCCGCCGACGCGATCGCCTTTGCGCGCGCGAAGATCGCCGACGGCCCGCGCCCGACGCGCGAACGCCCGGTGTTCGGCGACGTTGCGGTGATCGAACAGCTGAAGGCCGCGAATGCCAAGCGCTGGCGCGGCTTCGAGGCGCCTTACGCCAACCTCGCCTGCGTCGAGGCGGCCACGCGGCTGCCGTTCGAGGAAGGCCTCGCCTTCGAGCGCGAGCAGTTCATGAAGCTGATGTTCGGCAGCCAGTCGGCGGCGCAGCGCCATATCTTTTTCGCCGAACGTCAGGCGGCGAAGATCGACGGCCTGCCCAAGGATACCGCGCTGCGCGACATCAAGAAGGTCGGCGTCATTGGCGCCGGCACGATGGGCGGCGGGATTTCGATGAATTTCCTGCAAAAGGGGATTCCGGTGACGATCGTCGAGATGGCGCAGGACGCGCTCGACCGCGGCGTCGGGGTGATCCGCAAGAATTACGACGCGTCGGCCGCCAAGGGGCGTTTCAAGCCCGAGCAGGTCGACCAGATGATGGGCATCCTGACCCCGACGCTCAGCCTCGAAGATCTCGCCGACTGCGACCTGATCATCGAAGCCGTCTATGAAAATATGGACGTCAAAAAGGACATCTTTGGCAAGCTCGATAAAATTGCGAAGCCCGGCGCAATTCTGGCGTCGAACACCAGCTATCTCGACGTCGACGAAATCGCGACCGCGACGAGCCGCCCCGGCGACGTGCTCGGCATGCACTTCTTCTCGCCCGCCAACGTCATGAAGCTGCTCGAGGTCGTGCGCGGCGAAAAAACCGCGCCCGATGCGCTGGCGACCGCGATGGCGATCGGCAAGAAGATCGGCAAGGTCGCGGTGGTTGCGGGGGTGTGCGACGGCTTTATCGGCAACCGCATGCTCAAGCCGCGCCAGATCGAGGCGATGAACCTGCTGATGGAAGGCGCCACCCCGGCGCAGGTCGACAAGGTCCATGTCGAATTCGGCATGCCGATGGGGCCGTTCCAGATGAGCGACCTGGCTGGCGTCGACATCGGCTGGCACCGCGACCCCAACCGCATCGAAAGCATCCGCGACGCGCTGTGCGCCGAAGGCCGCTGGGGCCAGAAAAAGCAGGCGGGCTTTTACGATTATGACGAAAAGCGCCAGCCGTCGGAAAGCGCGCGCGTCGCCGAACTGATCGAGGAGTTTCGCGGCAAGACCGGGACGCAAAAGCGTGAGATCACCGACCAGGAAATCATCGAACGCACCCTGTATCCGATGGTCAACGAAGGCGCGCTGATCCTGTCCGAAGGCAAGGCTCAGCGCGCGTCGGACATCGATGTCGTGTGGATTTATGGTTATGGCTGGCCGGTCTATCGCGGCGGCCCGATGTTCTGGGCCGGGCTGGAAGGCACCGACAAGATCGCCCAGGCGCTGGAAAAGCACGGGTTCGAGATCGCCCCGCTGCTGAAAGAAAAGGCGGCGGCGAAGAGCGGCTTCTGAACCCGCTTTCGAATACTATCAGCAGGCCGTCTGTCCCGGTACGGGGCAGGCGGCCTTTGCTTTGGCCTGCCATCGCCGCGGGCGCGACCAGATAGTTGCGATTCAGGGTTAAAGCGCTGGCAACATCTGCCGTTACGGCAGAGCATGATTGCCATGTCGTTCTTCGCCCTGTTGCTGCTCACCGGCAGCGTTCCGGTCGCCGCCCCGCTGGCGGCGGCGCCCTCGAGCGCGGTTGCGGTAGCGCGCGCGCGAGTCTTGGCGCCCGCCGAGGTGCGGCGCGTCGATGGGCGGATCGAGGTGCGGACGGGCGACCGCCGCGCGCCGACGCAGGTGCATCGCGGCGCGCGCAAGGATGGCGGCGAGACGGCGGATTTCTACTAGAACGAATTGATTGCCGTTCGTGTCGAGCGAAGTCGAGACACGCCAGCACAGCGCCAGACGCATCTCGACTTCGCTCGATGCGAACGGCAGTGGGTCGATAGTCTCAGCCCTGCAACGTTTGGATGATTGCTGAAAAGTCGCGGCCATCCTTGTCGGCCGCAACAAATGCCTCGTACAACTCGCGCGCCTTGGCCCCCATCGGCACCTCGGCCCCGACGCTGGCCGCCGCCTCCATCGCAAGACGCAAATCCTTGAGCATCAGCGCCGCGGCGAACCCGCCCTTGTAATCATTGTCCGCGGGGGTCGTGGGACCGACCCCGGGGAGCGGCGCGTAGCTGGTCAGCGACCAGTTCTGGCCCGACGATACGCTGGCGATGTCGAAGAATTTCTGCGGGTCGAGCCCCAGCTTGAGCGCCAGCGCGAGCGTTTCGCACGTCGCGACCATCGACGCGCCGAGCAGCATGTTGTTGCAGATCTTCGCGCCCTGCCCCGCGCCCGCGTCGCCGGCATGGATCACCGCCTTGCCCATTTTCGCAAGGATCGCTTCGGCGCGCGCGAAACCTTCGCCGGTGCCGCCGACCATGAAGGTCAGCGTCCCGGCATTGGCCGCCGCGATGCCGCCCGACACCGGCGCGTCGACCGCGACAAGGCCTTTGGCGGTCGCTGCCTCGATATTCGAGCGCGCCGTCGCGACATCGATGGTCGAGCAGTCGAGCAATAGCGTGCCCGGCGCCGCATTGGGGAACACATCGGCCTCATAGACCGAGGCGACATGCTTGCCCGCAGGGAGCATCGTTACCACCGCGTCGGCGCCGGTGACCGCCTCGATCGCCGATGCGGCGCGCGAACAGCCCGCCGCGACCGCGCGAGCGAGCGCCTCTTCGCTGAGGTCGAACGCACGGACCTCATGCCCTGCCTTCGCCAGGTTCGCGGCCATGCCGCCGCCCATATTGCCGAGTCCGATGAATGCGATTTTCATGTCAGCGACCCTTCCACACGCCTTCGCGTTTCTCGATGAAGGCAGCCATGCCTTCGGCCTTGTCCTCGGTTGCGGCGAGGATCTGGAACAGGCGGCGTTCGTAGATCAGCCCCTGATCGAGCGTGGTTTCGAACGCGGCGTTGACCATGTCCTTGTTCACCATCGCGGCCATCGGCGGCATCGCGGCGATCGCCGTCGCGGTCTTCACCGCTTCGTCGACCAGCGTCTCATGCGGCACCACGCGCGCCACCAAGCCCGACCGTTCGGCCTCAGCAGCGTCCATCATCCGGCCGGTCAGGCACATTTCCATCGCCTTCGCCTTGCCGATCGCGCGGGTCAGCCGCTGCGACCCACCCATGCCCGGTGCGACGCCCAGCTTGATTTCGGGCTGGCCGAATTTCGCCTTGTCCGACGCGATGATGAAGTCGGCCATCATCGCGAGTTCGCAGCCGCCGCCAAGCGAAAAGCCGTTCACCGCGGCGATCCACGGCTTGCGGACCTTCTTCACAAAATCGCCCGTCCATTTCGAGAAGAAATCTTCGAGGTAGAAATCGGAGGCAGGCTTGTCGGCCATTTCCTTGATGTCGGCGCCCGCGGCGAAGGCCTTGTCGCCCGATCCGGTGAGCACGGCGCAGCGCTGGCCGGGGTCGGCCTCATAGGCGGCGAAGGCCGCGATCAAATCGTCGAGCACCTGGCTGTTCAGCGCGTTGAGCGCCTGCGGGCGGTTGAGCGTCACCAGCGTGACGGCACCGCGCGTTTCGACGAGGAGGGTTTCGTATGTCATTCTCATGATCTCCAGATATTCGTCATGCCGGACCTGATCCGGTATCCATGACCGCGTGCACCCCGGATCAAGTCCGGGGTGACGAAGCTAAGTGAGCGGGGTCCATGTCTCGTTTTCAGGCAAGGGCGCAAAGATGGCGTCGATCCAGTCGTCGGTCACCGCCTCCGGCGTCGCCGGATTCCATTGCGGGCTGTTATCCTTGTCGATGATCAGCGCACGCACGCCCTCGAGGAAATCGTGCATCTGAACGACGCGGCTGCCGATCGCATATTCCTGCGTCATCTGCGCCGCGAAGTCGTGCATCTCGCCGCCTTCCTTCAATTGGCGGAGCGCGACCTTGCACGTCTGCGGCGATTTGCTGTGCAGCGCCGCGAGTTCCTTTGTCGCCCATTCGCCGCCATCGGCTTCGAGCGCGGCGAGGATGTCCTCATAGGTATCGCTGGCGAACAGCCGGTTGATCTTGTCGATCTGATGCGTGATCGCGGCCGGCGGCGCGGTGACCGCCAAATCGCCCAGGATGCCGCCGATCCGGTCGGGATGCGCGGCGATGCGCTCCTTCGCTTCGGCCAGATGTTCGGACGGCAGATAATGGGTCGCAAGGCCGAGCGCGAGGCAATCGGCGCCGTCGAGCCGCGCCCCGGTGAGCGCGAGGAACACCCCGACGCGGCCTTCGAGACGTGGGAGGTACCAGCCGCCGCCGACATCGGGAAACAGCCCGATGCCGGTTTCGGGCATCGCAAAGCGGGTATGTTCGGTTGCGACGCGATATTTGGCCGGCTGCGAAATCCCGACCCCACCGCCCATTGTGATGCCGTCCATGAAGGCGACGATGGGCTTGGAATAAGTGAAGAGCAGGTGATTGAGGCGATATTCGGTGTGGAAGAATTGGCGCGCTTCGGTGCCATCCTTCGCGCCGCTTTCCGCGAGCATGCGGATATCGCCGCCGGCGCAAAAGCCGCGGCCCTCGCTATGGTCGATGACTACCGCCTCGATGGCGTCGTCGCCCTGCCATTTCACCAGCGCGCCGATCATCGCTTCGCACATCGCAAGGTTCAGCGCGTGGATCGCCTTGGGGCGGTTGAGCGACAGGCGGCCGATACGGCCGTCGGTTGAAATCAGGACATCGTCTGTGGTGGTGGGGGTCATTGGCGCAGCAGGTCCCTTCCGACGATCATCCGCATCACCTGATTGGTGCCCTCGAGGATCGAATGGACGCGCAGGTCGCGCCAGAAACGCTCGATCGGATAGTCCCTCAAATAGCCATAGCCGCCGAACAATTGCAGCGCGTCGTTGACGATCTTGCTGCCATTGTCGGTCGCCAGCCGCTTCGCCATCGCCGAAAAGCGCGACTTGTCGGGGGCGTTGGCGGTGACCTTTGCCGCCGCCATATAGAGCAGCGCGCGCGCGGCTTCGAGATCGGTCGCCATGTCGGCGAGCATGAACTGGGTGTTCTGGAAATCGGCGATCGGCTGGCCGAACTGTTGGCGGTCCTTGGTATAAGCGACCGCTTCGTCGAGGCAGCGCTGGGCGCCGCCCAAGGAGCAGGCGCCGATGTTGAGGCGCCCGCCGTCGAGCCCTGCCATCGCGAAGCGGAAGCCGTCACCCTCGGCGCCGACGAGATTTTCGACCGGCACGCGGCAATCCTCGAAAATTACCTGCGCGGTCGGCGAAGCATTCCAGCCGAGCTTTTTCTCGGGCGCGCCGAAGCTCAGACCCGGGGTGTCCTTTTCGACGACAAGGCAGCTGATCCCTTTCGACTTTTCCTCGCTGGTGCGGACCATGCAGACATAGATGTCGTTATAGCCCGCGCCCGAGATGAACTGCTTGGTGCCATTCAGCACATAATGGTCGCCGTCCCTTTTTGCGGTCGCCTTGAGCGCCGCGGCGTCGGACCCCGAACCCGGCTCGGTCAGGCAATAGCTGGCGATCTTTTCCATGCTGACGAGGTCGGGCAGAAAGCGCGCCTTGATCTCGGCGCCGCCGAAGCGATCGATCATCCAGGTCGCCATATTGTGGATCGAGACATAGGCGCTGGTTGCGGGGCAGCCATAGGCCATCGCCTCCATGATCAGCGCCGCCTCCATCCGGCCGAGCCCGATCCCGCCCGATTCCTCGGCGACATAAATGGCGCCGAAACCCAGCTCACCCGCCGCCTTCCACACGTCGACGGGGTAGTGATGCTTCTCGTCCCATTCGGCCGCGAAGGGGGTGATGCGGTCGGCGGTGAATTTGCGCGCCATATCCTGAATGGCGAGCTGGTCGTCGGTAAGCTGGAACTGGTCGGTCATACGCTCTTCCCGATGATGATGGCTTCGGCTTCGATTTCGACTTTCCACTCGGGGCGGATCAGCGCGGGGATTACGAGCATTGTCGAAGCGGGGCGGATGGCCCCGAACACCGTGCCATGCGCGCGGCCGACCAGATCGGCATCGGCAGCATCGGTGATGTACATGCGGGTGCGCACGACATCGGCGAAGCTGCCGCCGAGCGCGTCGAGCGCTTCGCCGATGATCGCCAGGCAGCGCGCGGCCTGCACCCCGGCGTCGCCGGGGGTCGATGTTCCATCGGCTTCGATCGGCGCGCAACCCGCGACGTCGATGCGGTTGCCGACGCGAACCGCGCGGCTGTAGCCGTAGATCGGCTCGAACGGTGAGGCCGAGCTGTGGTCGCGGCGGCTGGCCCCGCCGATGCCCGCCTCAGCCACAGCTGACCCGCTCGATCTTGAGCGCATCGTCATAGGACGCGGTCAGACGGTCGGGGCGGAAATCCATCGTCACCGCGGTGCGCGGCGGCACCCAGCGCAGGGTGCGCGCACCGCTGCCCTTGAGCAGCTGCGCGCCGACGTCGGCGGTCGCGGTCTGGCCGATCAGCGATTGCACCGCATCGGCGTTACATACGGCCTCGGCCGGCGGCGACGGCGGCGCGGTTTCGGCGGGAGCCTCGCCGGCGGCGCACGCCGCAAGCGGTAGCGCGGCGGCAAGGGCCAAGATGCGAATGTCCATTGTGAGTCTCCCTTTCAAAACCATCAGGCGCAGCGGGTATAGCGCATCGGACCGGCCGCGGCACCCTCGCCAGCACCAGCTTCGCCATAGTCGCGGCGGATCAGCGTCTTGCCGCCGTCCGCGAGGTCGAACAGCATCAGGCGGTTCCATTCGATGCCCTCGCCGCTGAACTTGTAATCGGCGACGATGCGGCGCGGATCGATTTCGCGGATTCGCGCGAGTTCGCCGTGCGATTCGTGAAAGCGCAGGTTCGCGGCGTCGATCACCAGCGCGGTCAAGTCGGTCCCGGGGCGCTTGGGGCAATCGCTGGCGTCGAGCGCCCAGCGGCCGCGAATCGCCGCGGGGATCGCCTTGGCACCGCTCCCGATGCCGGGTTCGGTTCCGGTCAGCGGCGGTTCGGACGGATCGGGTTCATAGCCGCGATCCTCCTCCCAGCGCGCCATCGCGTCGGGATCGGCCGCCGGAGCCGCCGCCGCGGGCGGTGCGGTCGCCGCAGGCGCGGCATCGTCCTGCGGCGACGGCGGCGCCTTGTCCTCGCCGCCCCCGCACGCGGCCAGCATCAATATCGCGGCGGCAGCCATATATCGCGTCATCATCGCTCTCCTTTGCAGGAGGAATGCCTGGCCCACCGTGCGGGTTTCATGGCGCGTCGCCTTCGCCCAACACCTCGGCGCGAAATACCGCGGTAGCGAGCGCGGTATCGTTATAGCGATACCAGCGCGGCGCGGGGAGGCCGGCTTGCCAGGCCAGCGCCTCGGTCAGCGTCCCGTTGGCCGCGGGGGTGTCGGGCATCAGCTGCCCGATCGGGTCCGCATAGGCCGCATCGGCGCTGACGACGGTCCAGCCGTCCGCTCGCAGCGCGCGGACGAGGTCGCCGATGTACAACGCCGCAAGGTCGGTTTCGTGGAGCAGCAGCATCTGCACCGGCTGACGGCCGATAACTTGCTGCATCAGCCCGTCGGCATAGTTTGCCGCCTCGACATGCCAGGTCGCATACAGGGCGCCGAGTGCCTTGCGGTCGATCACCTTGCCCGCTTTCGTCGCCTCGCGCGTCAGGTTTTCGAGGTGCCAGTCCGACGATTCGGCGGTGACATAGCCGTTGCGCAACCCGCGTTCCGCCAGCCCGGCGCGCAAGGCGTCGCGCTTGGCCTTGTCCTTGCCGCCCTCGTCGAGATAGGGGAAGCGAAACCAGGGGCGATAGCCGGGGCGGCCCTTCAGCCAGGCTTCGGCCGTATCGATGTCGGCGAGATAAGCGGCGGTTTCGGTCGTGCTGAGACGCGGGTGGCTGTAGCTGTGGTTGGCAATAACATGGCCCGCGGCGACATAGGCGGCGATGCGCTGCTCGCCGCCGACACCGTCGCCGTCGCCGATCGCGCCCGGATTGACGAAGACGACCGCCTGCGGCGCTTTTACGTCTTGCAGCTCGGCGATGATGCGCTGCGTCCGCTCATCGGGCGTGAAGAACGCGCCGGACCTGCGCGGCGCGTCGTCGAACGACAGCGCAATGCGTTTCTGCGCCGCCGCCGGCATCGGCAGCAGCAACAGGATCAGCAGGGGAAGCAGCAGCAGCCGGAGCAAGCGATCAAGCCCGGGCCGGGATGACGAAGCGAGTGCCGCCGTGTTGGGAACCGCGCACCCTTATCCCAACCGCGCGATGACATCGCCGAACAGCGCCTCGTCGCTCGGCAAGGTCTTCGGCGTGGCGAGCGGCTTCGACACCCAGGTTTCGTTGATCAGGTCGCGCCAGGTGATGTTGTTGTTGGTGCCGTTGCCGCCCCAGCTGCCGCAGCCGAGCGAAAATGTCTGGCGCATGCCGTTCCACAAATTGCCGCTGTTCGATGCCGATTGCGGCTGGTTGACCATCACCCGGCTGGTCCGCGTCGCATTCGCCAGCTTCATGATATTGGCATCGGACTGCGAATAGATACCGCAGCTATGCCCCTGTCCCTGATAGGATTGAATGTCGTTGGTCAGCTTGATTGCATGGTCGATGTCCTTGGCGCGATAGAGCGCCATGGCGACGGTCATCTTCTCGCCCGAGAATGGATGGTCGGGGCCATAGCCGGTTTCGGGAATGATGAAGAATTGCGTGCCTTCGGGAATATCGAAACCGGCGAAATCGGCAATAAACTGCGGCGGCTGCGCCACGACCTTGGCGTTGATATGGCCGTCGGTCCACAACACGCTCTGGAACTTTGCCTTCGCCGTATCGTCGAGGACGAAACCGCCTTTTTCGATCAGCTTGGCCAGCATCGCGTCGTAGATCGCATCGACGAGGATGACGCTGTTGTCCGACGAGCAGGACGCCGCGAGATCGAGCGTCTTCGACATCCGGATTTTCTCGGCCGCGTCGTCAAGGTCGGCGGTTTCGTCGACGGTGATCACCGCATTGCCGACCCCGACGCCGAGCGCCGGAGTGCCGCTGGAGTAAGCGGCGGTGACCATCGCGCCGCCGCCGGTGGCGAGCACGCGGTCGCACTGGATCATCAGCTCGTTGGTCTTGTTGACCGACGGCGTGTCGATGCTGATCACCAGATCGGCGGGGGCGCCCATCTTGACGATCGCCTCGCGCATCAGGTCGCAGATCAGCTTGTTGGTCAGCTTGGCACGCGGGTGCGGCGCGACGATGATCGAGTTGCGGCCCTTGACCGCCGAAATCGCCTTGATCACCGGGGTCGCCTCGGGGTTGGTCGAGGGCGATAGCGCACCGATGACCCCGACCGGTTTGGCGATCTTGACGATATTGCGCGCCTTGTCTTCCTCGATGATCCCCACCGACTTGTCGTCGATGATGTCCATCAAGGTCGCGCGCGTCTTGCGGAAAATCTTGAGATATTTGCCGTCGTAATTGCCCAGCTGGGTTTCGTCGACGGTGTGCTGGGCGATCATTTCGGCAACGCCCGGCTTGGCCACCGCCCACACCATCGCGCGGATCAGCGCGTCGACCTGTTCCTGGCTGTAGTTTTCGATCTGTGCCTGCGCGGCGCGCGAACGCGCGATCAGCGCGGCGATTTCTGCGGCTTCCGCCTGGGCCACGGTGTCGTCGCCTTGGGCGCGGTCGAGGGTTGCTGCCTGAGCCATGCTATCCACTCCATATTGCACGCTTCGTCATCAAGAATCGGGGCGTCGATCGTCGCGGGCGTGCTCGCGGCAATCATAACCGCCAAGCGGCGGCGCACGCAACCAATGGACATGCAGCCTAGAACTGCATATTTGCAGGTCATGGATTGGGATAACCTGCAAATTTTCCTGACGGTCGCGCGCCACGGCACCCTCGCCCGCGCCGCGCGGATGCTGAAAGTCGATGCGACGACGGTCAGCCGGCGCGTCGGCAGCCTGGAAAGCGCGCTGCAACAGACCTTGTTCGAACGCGCGCCGGGGGGATTCGTGCTGACCGCGGCGGGCCGCGCGCTCGTCCCGCATGCCGAGGCGATGGCGGCGGCGGCGGCGCGTATCCACGCTGCCGAGGGGGGTGGATCGGCGCTGTCGGGGCAATTGCGCGTCAGCGTCTCCGAAGGTTTCGGCAACAGCTTCATTGCGCCGCGGCTCGCGGGCTTTATTGCCACACACCCCGAACTGGAAATCGACCTCGTCGCCTCGTCGGGCTTTCTCAATCCCTCGCGGCGCGAGGCGGATATGGCGGTGCTGCTCGCGCGCCCGCGCAAAGGCCCGCTGATCACGCGCAAGCTGTCGGATTACAGCCTCGGCCTCTACGCCCCGGCGGATCGGCCCGACTGGCAGGAAGCGGTCGCCGCCGCGCCGCTGTCGCGCGCGGGCATTCCGGTGATCGGCTATATGCCCGACATCCTTTATGCGCCCGAACTCGACTATCTGGGCGAGATCGAGCCGGGGCTGCGCGCCAATGTGCGATCCTCGTCGATCCTGGCGCAGCGGCGGATGATCGCCGGCGGCGCGGGGGTCGGCGTGCTTCCCTGCTTCCTCGCGGCGGGCGATCCGGCGCTGGTGCGGGCGCGTCCAGAGCAGGTCATCGGCCGCAGCTTCTGGCTCGCGCTCCACCGCGACGTCGCGCCGCAGCCGCGCATCCGGGCGTTCATCGACTGGCTGGATGGGGAGGTGCGCGAGAGCCGCGGGTTGCTGGTTCCGGGTTAGAACGCCGACATTTCCATAAATGACCACCGTGCCCCTGCGAAGGCAGGGGCGCATCTCCTGCCGGTTCAAGGTGGCACGCACTGGTGATGGATCCCCGCCTTCGCGGGGACACGGCGGCTATTTAACTTCCGGTCGCCACACCGAGGCGATCAGGCCGCCCTCGCCGAACAGCCTGTCCATCGCATCCGGCCCCGCCGCAGCTTCACGCAGTTGTTCCGCCAGCGGATCATCGATCGGATGATCGCTCCGCAGGAACGCAATCCACGCCGCCACCGCCACCTCAAGCGACGGGCAACGTGCCCCGCGTTCCTGATGCCATGCCAGCGTTTCCAGCCAGCGCTGGGGAATCTTCTGGCTGCCGTCCATCGCGATCTGGATCAGCCGATGGTGCAGCGCCGGATTGGCGAAACGGTCGAGCAGGGCGTCGGCATAGGCGGACAGATCCTGCCCTGGCGCGGCGTCGATCGTCGGCGCGGCTTCATCGCGCATCAGCCGTTCGATAATCGGGCGGACGGCGGGATCGGCAATCGCCTGATGGACATAGTCATGCCCCCGCCCCAGCCCGATATAGGCGAGCGCCGAATGCGCACCGTTGAGCATGCGCAGCTTTGCCGTTTCATAGGGCGCGACGTCGGCGACCAGCGCGGCCCCGGCCGCTTCCCAGCGCGGGCGCGGGCCGGCAAAATCATTCTCGATCACCCATTGGCTGAAGCCTTCGGTGACCACCGCCCCCTCGTCGCGCGCGCCGAGTGCCGTCTCGACCGCCGCACGGTCGCCGTCGGTCGTCGCGGGAACGATACGGTCGATCATCGTTGCGGGGCAGCGGCATGCGCTGTCGAACCAGCCGACAAGGTCGGGGTGCTCCGCGGCAAGATAGTCGCGCATCAGGCGGCCCAGCACCGCGCCATTGCTCGCCAGATTGTCGCAGCTGAGCAAAGTCAGGCCGGGCAGCCCGGCCGCCCTGCGCGCGGCAAGACCGGCGCCGACAAAGCGGTAGAGGCTGGACGGCCCTTTCGCCGCCGCAAGGTCGAGCGCCCCGTCGGCCCCACGCAGATATCCCTTCTCGGTCACCGTGAAGCTGACGATATGCGTTGTCGGCGCGGCGATGGCATCGATCACCGCTTGCGAATTTTCGGACGCGACGAGCACCTGCTGCACTGCGCCGACCAGAAGCAATTGACTGCCCTGAACGCCGCGCGTGCTGACCGTGTAAAGCCCGTCCTGCGGGTTCAGCTGCGCCGCGACGTCGCCCGAACGCAGCGACACGCCGACGATACCCCAGTTGCGGTCGCCCGCGGTCATCGCGTCGTCGGTATAGACCGCCTGATGCGCGCGGTGGAACGCGCCGATTCCGATATGGACGATCCCCGCGGCCTGCGCCGCGCGGTCGTAGCCCGGCGCCTGCACCGACGCCGGGAGGGGCGTGTCGCGGCCAAGCCTCACAGTCTGTAGGCCGCCTTGGCGAGATTGTAGCTGAGGTCGGCGGCGAGCTCGGCCGCCTCCCATTCTTCCATCCGGTGTTCGGCGACGAGCTGCGCGAGAAAGCCGCAGTCGATGCGGCGCGCGACGTCGTGGCGCGCGGGGATCGACAGGAAGGCGCGGGTGTCGTCGTTGAAACCGACACTGTTGTAGAAACCCGCGGTCTCGGTCATCTGATTCCGGAAGCGCCGCATCCCTTCGGGGCTGTCGTGGAACCACCAGGCGGGGCCGAGCTTCAATGCCGGATAATGACCCGCGAGCGGCGCCAGCTCTCTCGCGTAGCTTGTCTCGTCGAGGGTGAAGAGGATGATCGTCAGCGCGGCGTCATTGCCATATTTGCCGAGCAGCGGACGCAGCGCATGGACATAGTCGGTGCTGGTGGGAATATCGGCGCCCTTGTCGCGGCCATAATGGTCGAACAGCCAGCGATTATGGTTGCGGAAGGCGCCGGGGTGGATTTGCATCACCAGCCCGTCGTCGAGGCTCATCCCTGCCATCACCGTCAGCATGTGGGCGCGGAACAGCTCGGCATCGGCGGCGCTCACCTCGCCGCGTGTGACGCGGGCGAACAAGGCCTCGGCCTCGGTCCTCGTGAGGTCCGCGGTCGCCGCGGTCGGGTGGCCGTGATCGGTCGACGTCGCGCCCATTTCCGCAAAGAAGCCGCGGCGGTTGCGGTGGGCGGCGAGATAGCCGGCGTAGCTGTACGCATCCTCGCCCGACAGGTCAGAGAAGCGCGCAAGATTAGCGTAGAAACCCTCGAATTCGGGATCGACGACCGGGTCGGGGCGATAGGCGGTGATGACGCGCCCGCCCCACTCGCCGCTGGCATTGGCGGTGCGGATCACGCCGTGATGCTCAAGCGTATCGAGCGGGCTTTCGGTCGTCGCGATCACCTCGATCCCGAAGCGGTCGAACAAGGCGCGCGGGCGGAAGGCGTCGGTCGCCAGTGCTTCGGTAATGCGGTCGTAGTAGAGATCGGATGTCGCCGCATCGAACTGCACGTCGATCCCGAACGCTGCGGCGAACACCCAGTCCATCCATATTCGCGACGGGGTGCCGCGGAACAGGTGATAGCGTTCGGCGAACAGACGCCAGCTCTCGCGCGGATCGGCATCCGGGTTGCGGATGCCCAGCGCGTCGAGCGAGACGCCCTGCGAATAGAGCATCCGGAACACATAATGGTCGGGGTGGAGCAGCAGTTCGGCGGCGTTGCCGAACGGCGCATTGCCCGCAAACCATGCCGGATCGGTATGCCCGTGCGGGCTGATGATCGGCAGGTCCGCGACTTCCGTGTAAAGCCGCCGCGCGATGGCACGCTGGTCGGAATCGGACGGGAACAGCCGGTCGGGGTGCAGGATCAGCGGCCGGGTCATGCGGGCGCCGTCTCGCTTTCGACGCGCACCGGCGCCAGCTTCGGGCTGAGCAGGTGGACCGCGAACACCGCGAGGAAATAGACCGTCGTGCACGCGGCAAAGATCAGCGTGTAATTGCCCCCCGTCGCATCGAGCACCAGCCCGGTCGATTTCGCCATGATCATCCCGCCGACGCCGCCCATGAAGCCGCCGAGGCCGATCACCGACCCGACCGCGCGTTTGGGGAACATGTCGGGCGGGATCGACAGGATCGTCGACGAGAACGCCTGATGCCCGGCGAGCGCGATGCCGATCAGCACCACTGCGAGCCACATATTGTCGAGACCCGTCACGAACAGCAACGGCAGGACGCAGCAGCCCGCGCCGATCATCGTGATCTTGCGCGCAAAATTGACGCTGTGGCCGTTCTGGATCAGCTTCGACGACACCCAGCCGCCGACGATGCTGCCGACGTCGGACAGCAGGTACATGATGATCATCGGCAACAGCACGACCTTGAGGTCGACGTCATAGGTGCTGCTGAAATATTTGGGCAGCCAGAACAGCATCAGGAACCACACCGGGTCGGTCAGGAATTTGGCGATCGCAAACGCCCAGGCTTCGCGCTTGGTGACGATTTTCGACCAGCCGAGGCGCTCGACCTGTTCGGGCGGATCATGTTCGATCCACGCCAGCTCGGCCTCGCTCACCTTGCCGCTTTCGCGCGGGTTGCTGTAGAGCCAGAGCCAGAGCACCAGCAGAACGACGCCAAAGGCACCGCTGTAGATAAAGGTCTGGCGCCAGTCGAATCCCATCCAGACCATGAACAGCCAGATCGTCGGGGCGGTCAGGATCACGCCGATGGTGGTTGCGCTGTTGACCCAGCCGATCGCGTAGGAGCGTTCCTTTTGCGGGAACCATTCGCTGCTGGCGCGGACGACCGACGGGAAATGCCCCGCCTCACCCACCCCCAATATGACGCGCGCCGCCATGAACGACGCGACCGACCCGGCAAAGCCATGTGCGACATGGCCGATCGTCCAAATGGTGATCGCGATGCTGTAACCGATCTTGGGACCGAAGCGGTCGATCAGCCAGCCCATGAGCAGAAAGCCCATCGCATAGGCGGCCTGGAAGGCGGTGACGATGTTGCCATAGTCATTCTCGCTCCAGCCGAGCTCATCGCCGAGAACCGGCGCGAGCAGACCGAGCATCGTGCGGTCGATATAATTGACCGTCGTCGCGGCAAAGAGCAGCGCGATGATCAGCCAGCGGTAACGACCCGCCCGCGGCACCGGCAGCGCCGTCCCTCCGTTCGCATATGCCTGTGCCATCATTCTCTCCCGTTATGGTTTAGTAGCCGGTAATCGAGCAGCCGACGCGGATTTTTCCGTCGAACAGCGCTTCGGCGCGTTGGCCCACCGCAATTTCGTGCACCCCGGTGATCGCGCCCGCCGACACCCAGGTGCCGGGCGCGATGGTGATGCCGCGTGCGCGCAGGGTGCGGATCAGGAACAGCGCCGATCCGAACGGCCCGTCGAGCATGGCTTCCATCGTCGCCGCGCCCACCGACACGCCGTCGATCGTCATTGCGACCGGCATGGTGATCAGGTCGCGCTCGCGCCAGCCGGGGATCGGCGGTCCCAGCACCAGCCCCTTGTTGTTGCCATAGTCCGACGCGGTGACCGCGGGGCCATGGCGGTTGATGTCGGGAAAGGGCGAGCTGGCGATTTCGATCCCGGTTCGCACCTTGGTGATGCAGTCGCGGATCGATTCGATGTCGTGGTCGCGATCGCCGACATCGCCCAGACAAAGCAGCACTTCGGCCTCGGCCGCGGCAAAACCGCCCGCATAGACCGGCATGGCGGCGCCGTCGGCCGCGATCTCGTCAGCAAAAATGGGCCCGGCGATGCGCTCGCCGCCAAAGCGCTCGACAAGTTCGGGGGCGATCCGCCCAACCTTCCAGCCGCCGATCCGCCGACCGTCGAAACCGATCGCCGCGCCCTGGATCGCATAGGCGTCGGCCATCGTTTGCGGCATCTCGCCCGGATACAAGGTAAGCGGTGTCTTTTCGGCGCGAGCGGCCAGAAACGCGCGGGCGATATTTTCTTGTTCAGGGGTTGCCAGCATCTTTGTGATTTCCCTCTTCCGCGAAACCGTCTAAGAGACACCGGTGTCAAAAGCAAGCGAATAGCTGGCGACGATGAGAAAATGACGGCTTTTGGCGGCAGCCGAGCCGCATGTGGGTCGCGCGGAAGGGGCAGCGATCAGGGCGTCGCGAACGAGGGTGGAAAACGACAGATGACCGATGCGATCCGAATCCATGCGGCTGACAACGTCGCCACCGCGCTCGCCGACCTGGCGGCGGACAGTCTGGTCGCCGTCGGCGCGCAGCGGTTGACCGTCGCCGAGCCGATCTTGCGCGGGCACAAGCTGGCGCTGGCCCCGATCGCGCGCGGCGCCAGCGTCATCAAATATGGCTTCCCGATCGGCACAGCGACCGCCGACATTGGTGTAGGCGCGCATGTCCATAGCCATAATCTGGCGACCGCGCTCACCGGTCGCGACGACTATGTCTATGCGCCGCCGCTTGCCGCCCCGCCGCTCACTCCGCCCGCGCACGGCTTCATGGGCTATACCCGCGCCGATGGGCGCGTCGGGACGCGCAACGAGATATGGATCCTGCCGACCGTCGGCTGCGTCGGCAATCTGGCGGCGCGCGTCGCCCGGATTGCGGGCGCGCGCCACGCCGGGCGCGTCGATGGCATCCAGGCCTTCAAGCATCCATTCGGCTGTTCGCAGCTCGGCGACGATCTGGGCCACACGCGCGGGCTGCTCGCCGCGCTGGCGCAGCACCCCAATGCGGGCGGCGTGCTGATCGTCGGGTTAGGCTGTGAGAGCAACCAGCTCACCGCGTTGCTTGATACCATCCCGGCGAGCCGCCGCGGCCATATCCGCACTTTGTCGGCGCAAGCGGTCGACGACGACGAAGCCGCATGCCTGATGCTTGTCGACGAGCTGGTCGAAGCGTGCGCCGAGACCCCGCGCACGCCCACCCCGCTGTCCGCACTCACACTTGGGGTCAAATGCGGCGGGTCCGACGGATTGTCGGGGCTGACCGCCAATCCGCTGGTCGGGCGGATGGCCGACGCCGTTGCCGCGGCCGACGGCAAGGTGATCCTCACCGAAATTCCCGAAATTTTCGGCGCCGAACAGCTGCTGATGGACCGCGCGGTGTCGCATGACGTCTTTGACCGGACGGCGCAGCTGGTGCAGGATTTCAAGGCCTATTTCACCCGCAATGGCGAGCCGGTGAGCGAGAATCCATCGCCGGGCAACATCGCCGGCGGGATCACGACGCTCGAGGAAAAATCGCTCGGCGCGGTACAGAAGGGCGGCCAAGTTCCGCTGGTCGATGTCCAGCGTTACGGCGGCGAGGCGGCACTGCCCGGGCTGACGTTGCTCGAGGCGCCGGGCAACGACGCGGTCTCGTCGACCGCGCTGACCGCCGCGGGCGCGACGATCATCCTGTTCACCACCGGCCGCGGCACCCCGCTCGGCTTCCCGGCGCCGACGCTGAAAATCGCCTCGAACCACGAACTGGCGGCGCGCAAGACGGGATGGATCGACTTCGACGCCGGGATGGTAATCGGCGACGGTTTCGATGCGGCGTCGGACGCACTGCTTGACCTGATCGTCGCCACCGCTTCGGGGCAGCCGACCAAGGCCGAAGCCAATGACGAACGCGACATCGCGATCTGGAAATCGGGCGTGACGCTTTAACCCAGCGCGCGGAAGGTGAAATTGCGGAACCGCGCCTCGCCCGCTCCCGCCGAATAAAGACCGGGACGCAGCATCAGGAACCCGCCGCGAACATTGTGGTGATACCCTGACACCTCCATGCCGCGGTCGAAGCGGACCCAGGTCTTCCCGCCGTCGCCGCTGGTGTCATAGGTGATGATATGGCGGTCGTTGGTGACGCGCATCCGCATCCTGCTGCCATGCGGGTTGGTCGGGCGGGCGCGTTCGATACCATATTGGTGGGTGACGAATCGCTCGCCATCAAAGCCAAGGCCGCAATAGAGCTTCTCATCGTAGAAAAGGATCAGCCCCGCCGTCCCGCCGGGCGCGACCTCGATATCGCATTCGAAGCGATAGGCTTGGTCGCCCGCGATCAGCAGCAAGGGCGACGAATCGACCGGCGCCTTGCCGCGCGCGATCAGCATCAGCGCGCCATCTTTGACCCGCGCGCGGCTGCGCTCGTCGGGAGCGGGCTTGAAGAAATTCCATTTCGCGCCGAGCGCCAGCGTGCTGAAATCGTCCGACAGCGCCATACCGTGCGGACCCGCCACGCCGCCCTTCGGCTTGGCGATCGGCTGCGACAGGTCGCTGCCGGTCATCCGGAACCAGCCGTCGTCGGTCCATTCGATCGGGTCGAGCAACGCCTGTCGGCCCAAGGTCCAATAGCCATTCTCATACCCGTGATAGACGCTCCACCAGTCACCCGCCGGGCCCTCGACCAAGGTCGCATGGCCGCGCGACCACCATTTTTCGGCCGCCGAAGTGGTGCGGACGAGCGGGTTCGCGGGGCAATTTTCCCACGGCCCATGGATCGATTTCGACCGCGCGGCGATCACCATATGGCCGGTGGGCGGGCCTGCGGTGCCGCCGACCGCGGTGATCATGTAATAATAGTCTCCATGCCGCGTGATCTTTGGCCCTTCGGGAGCAAAGCCCTCGACCACCCAGTCGGCGGGGTAGCGCCACGGATCATAGACATGTTCGGGTTCGCCGACGCGGCTGAGCCCGTCGTCGGACAGGCGGACGCGGTCGCCGCCCGAGAGGAACAGCCAGCGTGAGCCGTCTTCGCCGACCGCATGGCCGGGATCGATATGATGCGGCAGATCGAGATCGACCGGATCGCTCCATGGCCCCTCGATCTTGTCGGCCCAGATCACCCAGCTCGTGTTCGGACCCTTGGTCGGGATGTAGAGGAAATAGCGCCCGCCATGCTTGCACAGCTCGGGCGCCCATACCGAGCCGATATTGCGGGTGAGCGCGGGGCCGATCGGGCGCCAGTTCACCAGGTCGCGCGAATGCCAGATCACCAGCCCAGGATAGGAGTCAAAGGTCGAAAAGGTCATGTAATAGTCGGCGCCGTCCTTCAGGATCGACGGGTCGGGATGGTCGCCGGCCATGATCGGATTGAGGAAGCGTCCGTCGCCGAGATCGGCCTGACGTTGGCCGTCGAAGCCTTTTGCCCATGGCGGTACAGCGGCGGCTGGCGGCTTCGACTGAGCCGTCGCCGCGCCCGGCAGCGCAAACCCACCGATCATCGCGCCGGCCAGCCCCGTCCCGGCAAGCTTCAGCATATCGCGGCGATCGGTCACTTTGCTCTCCTCGAAAAAAGAAAGGCCCGGCCCCCGCAAGCGAAGACCGGGCCTCACCGGGACTAACCTTTATGACGCGTCAAATCTTGACGCGCGCGCCGAACAGGAAGGTGCGGCCGAAATGATTATTCTCGTAATTGCGGTTCGCGTCGATGTCGGTGAAGCGATAGCGATATTCGTCAGTCAGATTGATGCCCTCAACCGACAATTCGATATTGTCGGTGATCGCGTAGCGCATCGACGCATCGACGTTGATCGTCGAACCATAGCCTTCAAACACGTTCCCCGTGCCGCTGTTGGCGTCGGCGTAGCGGCTGCGATAGCTGATCGAGGCGCGGGCGCTGAACTTGCCGTCGTCATAATAGAGCGTGCCGTTATAGGCGCGCTTCGACAGGTTGAAGAGCGTGCCGTTGCGGATCGCACCGACATTGGCGCCGCCGGGAACGACCGACGGCCCTGCCACCGAATAATCGGCGTTCGAGTCGATGAAGGTCGCGTTGACGATGCCGCCAAAGTTCGAAAGGAAGCCCGGCAGGAAGCTGAACGGCGCCTGCAGCGACACTTCGACGCCCTTCAGGCTCGCGCCCTCGCCATTGCCGATCGAGTTGATCGTCCACAGCTGACCCTCGGGGTTGATCGCCGCGGGGCTGCTCGGCGGAATGATCGACGTCGGCAGACCGGTCGAGGCAAAGGTGCCGCTGGTCGTTGTCGCGACCGGGAAGCTCGCAATATCCTTTTTGAACAGCGCGACCGAGAAAATCGACTGCGGCGCAAAATACCATTCGAACGCCAGGTCATAAGCGGTGGCGCGGAACGGATCGAGGAAAGGATTGCCGTAGTTGATCCGGTAGTTGAAGCCGTCGACCGTCCCGCCCGGGGTCAGGTTGCCGAGCGTCGGGCGCGTCATCACATCGGCGACCGCGGCGCGGATGATGATGTCTTCGTGCGGGAACAGCGCCAGGTTCATCGACGGCAGCCAGTCTTCATAGCTGCGTTCGACGGTCACCGCGGTGCCGCTGCTGATCCCGCTCGACGTCTGGTCGGTGTGGACATAGCGGATGCCGGCGTTGAGCGCATACTCAAGCCCGCCCAGCTCGCCCTTGGCATCGAATTGCAGATAGCCGCCGGTCACCTCTTCGCGCACGCTGCGGTTGTTGCCGGCGTCGAGTGCAGGGGTGCGGTTGTAAAGCCCGGTGAAGGCGGTTCCGGCTTCCAGATTGGGAACGAGCCATTCGGTGGTGGTCCCCGCGGGCTGCCCCGCCTTGCCGAGCGTGAACAGCTCGGCCAGCGACGACGTCACCGGGAAGCCATAGATGGCGGTCGGGCCGAACGCCGACGACGGCGAACAGGTCAGCGTGCCGAGAACGCGGTCGACCCCGCCATTGCCGCACACCACGGTGTCGCGGGTGAAGGCGATGCTGCTGAAATCGAAGCGGCGATAGACGCCGCCCGCCTTGACCGTGAAACCCTCGGTAACGTCCCATTCGGTGCGCAGCTGCGCGGTGCGGAACTTGTTTTCGACCTCGGACGGGCGGTCACGGATTTCGGCGAGCTGGAAATTGGCCGGGTTGGTGACGCTGGTGCCAAAGGTCAGCACCGGGTTCGCCATGTCGGTGTAATCGTAGCGATAGCCCTGCGCGTCGCGGTCGTCGAACACGAGCGTGGTTTCAAGCGGGATCGACGCGGTCGATTTCGACAGGCCGCCAAGCAGGGTGAAGCGGAAATTGTCGCTGACGTCCTGATCCCAGCTGCCGCCGAACTGATAAAATTCGGTCTTCGCCTGGCGCAGATAATGTTCGGTGCGGACCCACGCGTCGTCGAGCGTCGCCGAGATCATATTATTGTCGCCGTCGATCACATAGTCCCGGACGTTGATCGAGCGTTCGTTGCTGCGCAGCAGCACCTCGCCCCAGCGCTCGCGGCGCTGGTGCTTGAAGCTGGAGAACAGTGCATCGAGCGAAATCTTGGTCGCGTCGGTCGGCGCGAACTGGATCGATCCGGTGACCCCCAGCCGCTTTTTGTCGTGCGCGATCTCGCCATAACGCGGGATGCGCGGGTGAAAGGCGAGCGCCACCTGGTCGCAAGCGGCGACGCGGCTGTTGGTATAGACGCCGCCCGAATTGGCGACGCCGATGCCGCTGGTCGCGGTGGTCGTCCAGCACGGCGTGCCGTTGACCGAATCGAAGCGCGCCTGCGCCCAGCGCACCGTATTGTTGCCCAGCTCGAGCGTCTTCTGGTCCGAATAGGCGGCCGATACGGCAAAGCCGAGCGTGCCGGCGTCGTTGACCCAGCTGAGCAAACCGGCAACGCGCGGGCCGACCTTGTCCGACAGGTCGTTATAGCTGCCCTGCGCCGACAGCGCCGCGGTGAAGCCGCTCTTGCCCGCCAGCGGGTTGCCGGTGTTGAGGTCGACGACGGCACCGAGCGAGCCTTCGTCGAGTTCGGCCGACGCGGTCTTGTGGACGACGATCGAGCTGAACAGTTCGGAGGCAAAGACGTTGAAGTCGAACGCGCGGTCACGGTTGGCCGAGGCGCCGTCGGTCGAGGTCGCGACGGTTTCAAGCCCGTTGACGCGGACGCGGGTGAATTGTGAACCCAGGCCGCGCACCGTGATCCCGCGGCCTTCGCCGCCGTCGCGCTGGATGGTGATGCCGGGAATACGTTGCAGCGATTCGGCGAGGTTCTGGTCGGGGAATTTGGCGATGTCTTCAGCAACGATCGCATCGACTGCGGCGACCGATTCGCGCTTGACGTCGAGCGCCTTGTCGAGCGAGGCGCGGAAACCGGTGACGACAATTTCGTCTTCGGTCGCGACTGCTTCGCCGACCGTTTCAGCCGCGGCTGGATCCTGGGCGTAGGCCGGCGACACCGCCAGCGCGGCAAGCGAAGCGCCGCACGCCAATTTGGTCAAAGCGCGAAGGCCCCGCGTTGCATGAATAGCCATTATCATCCTCCCTTGATCGGCCGCCCTTCTCGCTTTGGCAAGAAATGACACCGGTTACTTTGCAAGACCAGACAAATCGGCGCGATCGCCTGGTCGGAAATTTTCGAGAGTGATGGCGGGGCCGTCGTCGGTTGCGACTGGCCCGGCAATAACCCTCTCCCTTGGACTATTTTCTCGTTGACCGATTGGGGTAACCGGTGTCAGGAAGATAGAGGGATTGGATCAACCGTGTCAATACCCCAAAGAAATGGAGAGACGGGATGCCCAAAAAGCCTTGGCTGGCCGCGCTTTTGCTGACGTTTGCCGTGCCCGCAAGCGCGGCGCTTGCCGTCGATGCGGCGCCGCTGGCGTTCCCCGGCGCGGTCGGGCCCGCCGCGCACACCGTCGGCGGACGCGGCGGTCAGATCCTGCGCGTGACGACGCTCGCGCCCGACGGCCCGGGATCGCTGAAGGCGGCGATCGAAACCCCGGGGCCGCGCATTATCGTGTTCGAGGTTGGCGGCGTCATCGACATGGGCCGCACGACAATCAGCATCACCCATCCGTTTCTGACGATCGCGGGGCAGACCGCGCCCGGACCGGGGATCACGCTGATCCGCACCGGCATCGACGTGAAGACGCACGACGTCGTGATCCGCCACCTGCGCATCTACACCGGGGTCGATGGCCAGCCGAAACGCAGCGGGTGGGAGGCCGATGCCTTTGCCACCGTCGCGGCGCACAATGTCATCGTCGATCATTGCACGCTCATGTGGGGGATCGACGAAAATATGTCGGCGTCGGGCCCGCGCTTCACCGGCAAGACGGTGGCCGAATGGCGCGCGGGGACGAGCCGCAACATCACCTTCTCGAACAACCTCGCCGCCGAAGGGTTGGCCGATGCGAGCCATCCCAAGGGCGAGCACAGCAAGGGATCGCTGATCCACGACAATGCGACCGGCATCGTCTTTTACCGCAATGTCTGGGCGCATAATGTCGAGCGCAACCCGCTGATCAAGGGCGGCGCACAGGCACTGATGATCAACAATCTGATCTATAATCCCCAGCACCGTGCGGTGCATTACAACCTGATGAACCTCGAATGGGTCGGCCAGCCCTATGTGACCGGCGAGATTACCGCGGTCGGCAATGTGATGCGCGGCGGCAACGACACCGATGCGAGCCTGCCCTTCCTCATGCTCGGCGGCGACGGTGACCTCGCCTATTATGGCAAGGACAATCTGCTCGTCGATCGCCACGGCGCGGCGCTGCCCGAGTTCGGCCGCTATGGCGAAACGCAGGCAAAGCTGATCCGCGCCAAGGCGCCGCTCGCGCCGCTCGCGGGCTACAAGATCCTGCAGGTGCGCGATGTCGAAACATCAGTGCTCGCCAGCGCCGGCGCGCGGCCATGGGCGCGCGACGCCGAAGAAATTCGGGTGCTGTTTTTCGTCGCCGAAGGGCGCGGCGAAGTGATCGACGACGAGAAGGAGGTCAGCGCATATCCCAAGGTTAAGGAGGCGGTGCGCGCGCGCTTTGTTGAGGGCGACTGGGATCTGGCGACGATGGAGCCGCGATCGGGGCTGTACCCCGGCCAGACCGCGCCGATGCCGCAGGAAATATTGTCGCCGCGCGATCGCGCTTCGCGGACGGGCCAGTGACGATGTGGCTCGCCGCGCTGCTCCTCACCGGGGCCGACGCGCCTGCGATGATCGTGATCGACGAGGCGGCGACGGTGCGCGAAGAACCGTCGCCGCACGGCGCGATCGGTATGTCCACCGCCCACCGGATCAGCGATGCGATCCCCGCGCCGCGCAGCTTCGAATTCCGCAAGCGTGCGCTGCATGTCGGCGCCGCGATCGGCATTCACCCGATCGACCATGACGAGATTTATTATGTGCTGTCGGGCACCGGTATCGTCCATTCGGACGGCGCAGAAAAGGAGCTGAAGGCGGGAACCGCGGCGTGGCTTTACAAGGGCGCACGGGTCGGCATCCGCCAGACCGGCGGCGAACCGTTGGTGCTGATCATCGCCTATCCGAACAAGGCGGCCAAGTAGATGCCCATCGATCGGCGCAACTTGCTCACCGCCAGCCTCGCGCTGCCGTTCGCGAGCGCCGCGGCGCAGGCGGCGTGGACGCGGCCCGCCGGGCTTGTCCCCGACGCGAGCGTCGCCCTCTGGCCCGCGGGTCGTTTGACGCCGCCGCCCGGCCTGGTCGAACAAATCGTCCAGCGCAGCGACGATCCGAACGCCAGCGACCGCATGCTGCAAGGCGTCAGCCGCCCGCGACTCGACATCTTCCGCCCCACCAAGCCGAATGGCGCGGCGGTAATCCTCGCCCCCGGCGGCGGCTATCGCTATGTCGTGATCGACAAGGAAGGTTATGAACTCGCGCGCTGGTTGAAGGAGCGCGGCGTCACCGTCTATGTCCTGTTTTACCGCCTGCCCGGCGACGGCTGGACAAACGGGTCCGACATCCCCCTCACCGATGCGCAGCGCGCGATGCGGATCGTTCGCAGCCGCGCCAGGCTCGACGGTATCGATCCGGCGCGCATCGCTTTCGGCGGCTTTTCGGCGGGCGGGCAGGTTGCGACCAGCCTGCTCACGCGCTTCGACGCCAGCGTTTATGCGCCGGTCGATGCCGCCGATGCGCTGTCGGCGCGTCCCGACGCAGTCGCGGCCATCTATCCCGTGGTGTCGATGGATCCGGCGATCGCGCATGCGGTGAGCCGCGAGAAACTGATCGGTGCGAATCCCGATGCCGCGCGCGAGAAACTTTATTCGCCCGAACGCAACGTCCGCGCCGACCAGCCGCCGCTGTGGCTGCTCCATGCCGAGGACGACAGCGTCGTCAAGGTCGCGAACAGCGTTCGCTTGCGCGAGGCAACCCGCGGCGTCGGTGCGCCATGCGAGGCGCATTTCTTCGAGCGCGGCGAGCATGGTTTCGGGCTGATGAAAACCGCGGGACTGCCGGTTGCAATCTGGCCCGACCTGCTGTGGAACTGGCTCGGGTCGCACGGGATCATCTAACCAATCCGTCATCCCGGCGATTGAAAGGGCGAATGCTCTTCAGCTACCCGGCTGAATATACGGCACCCGCGCGAACAGCTCGCGCTCCCACTTCCGCGGATCATTTTCAACCCGGCTGTCGGTATCAAACACCATCGTCTGCCGCCGCTGCAAATCATAGGCGGGCCAGCCCGGATCGCCGCTACGCGCAAAACGGACGAAAGCGTCCATCAGCCTGTCGCTCATCGCCTGTTGTGCCGCCGTCGGATCGGGAATCGTCCCGAAGCTGAGCCCGATGTCGTCGGTGTGTTTGGCAGCCTCGAAATCGAGCTGATAGACGAACGCCGGGGCGCCCGCGCGTGCGCGCGCCTCAGCCTCTTCGATCTGCCCGCGCCAGCTGCGCGCCGCGGTGACGATGCGGTGGAACAGGTCGAGCGGTGCAGCCCGCGGATAGCGCGCGCGGAACTGACCCACGACCCATTCGGGATGCGCGTCGATGCGCATTTCGGGCGCAATCCGCGCGGCGAGGTTGTCGAAATTGAGCCCTGCAAGCTGCTTGCCGTCGGGTGCATAAAAGGCGCGCGTCTCCAGCACCGTGTTGCCGAGCATCATCGGGATGCCGTTCGATTGCGGCGCGGCGTCGGGCCAGAAGGGGTGGCGCACGAGGTGCCGCATGTCGAGCACCGGCCCCATATACACTCCGCCGCCGAGGATCGGATCGGTTGCCGCCAGCGCCGCGATGATCTGTTCGACCGGCGCAGCGGCGGGATCGACGCCGTCGCCCAGCTTCGCAAGGAACGCCGCGGCGCGCTTCGTCGCGTTGAGCGGACCCGAGGCGGTGACCTGCTGCCCGCTCATCGTGATCGCCTTGTGGAACAAGCCCTTCGCCGCGGGTATCGCCATCAGCGTCGCGATCTTGGCGCCGCCGCCCGATTGGCCGAACAGCGTGACATTGGCGGGGTCGCCGCCGAACGCCGCGATATTGCGGCGGACCCATTGCAGCGCGAGGATCAGGTCGAGCTGCCCCGCATTGCCGCTGTCGGGAAAGCGCGGGTCGAGCCGCGCGAGATAGAGATAGCCGAGCGCGTTGAGCCGATGGTTGACGGTGACGACCACGACATCGCCGCGCGCGGCCAGCATCGCGCCATCGTTGACCGGATCGGTGACGCTGCCGGTCGAATAAGCGCCGCCGTGGAAATAGACCATCACCGGGCGCTTGCGCTTATCCGCAGCGCCGGGCGTCCAGACGTTGAGGAACAGGCAATCCTCGCCCTGCGGCTGGTAGCGTTCGCCCGCCTGCGGACAGGCTGGGCCGAAATTGTCGCCGTTCAACTGCTCGGCCCTGGTCACCGCAACCGGCGCCGCAAAGCGCGCGGCGCGGGCGTAGCGGATGCCGGTGAAGGCCCAGGCCTGGCCGTCCGAACCAAAGTCGCGAAAACACCCCGACCGGTAAGCACCGTCAGGGGCTTTGACGCCGCCAACATGCGTTATCGGCATAAAAATCTCGGCCTTGGCGACCGCGGGCGAAAGCAGCGACGCCGCGCTGGCGGCGAGCAAGCCGCGCCGCGTCAGCTTAGCGCCGGACATCCAGCCCGCCGCCGTGGAAGGCATCGATATCGGCCTGCCCAAAGCGGCTGGCGTCGCCGGGCAGCGAATGTTTGAGCGCGGTGAGCGCAAGGCCGCTGGCGGCCATGGCCCGCGCATCGCCGCCCGCCAGATGCGCGTGGAGCACCCCGGCGGCAAAAGCGTCGCCGGCGCCGATGCGGTCGACGATGCCGGTGACGTCGATCTCGTCGGTCTGGTGGCCGCCGCCGCGCAGATCGACGCGTGCCGCGATGCGGTGGTGATCGGCGGTGACGGTGTGGCGCGCGGTCGACGCGATCAGTTTGAGATCGGGGAAAGCGGCAAAACCCGCTTCCGCCGCGTCGCGCCGCCGATCGGCGCCCTCGCCCGAAAAGTCGCGGCCGAGGACGAGCGACAGGTCGCGGTGATTGCCGAAAAGAATGTCGGTGAGTCCGATGAGTTCGGACAGGACCGCGCGCGGGTCGCTGTCCCACGCCTCCCACAGCATCGCGCGGTAATTGCCGTCGAAGCTGACGGGTACGCCGAGCCGCTTTGCCGCCCGCGCCGCGGCCAGTGCCGCTGCGGCCGAACGCGGCCCGAGCGCGGGGGTGATGCCCGACAGGTGGAGCAAGCGCGCTCCCGCGAGCAGCGTGTCCCAGTCATAATCGTCGGCAGCGGTCGCCGCAAAGCTCGACCCGGCGCGGTCATAGACGATTTCGGACGACCGCAGCCCCGCCCCAACGCTCAGGAAATACAGCCCCATACGCCCGGGGCCGCTGGTGACCGCAGCGCAGTCGACACCGCCGCCGCGCACCGCCGCAACCGCGCCGCGGCCCAGCGCATTGTCCGGAACATGGCTGACCATCGCACAATCATGGCCAAGATGCGCGAGGCCGATCGCGACATTCGCCTCCGCCCCGCCGACGTGGAGCGCCAGCGACGGCGACTGCATCAACAGCTCGTTGCCCGGCGCGGTCAGGCGGATCAGCAATTCGCCGAAAAAGACTAGCTTGCCTTGCGCCATCCTCACTCCGTTCGCCGCCTATGCGGTTTGTATCTCAACCGTCGCCCTGAGCTTGTCGAAGGGCACTTCTCGGATAGGCGCCCTTCGACAGGCTCAGGGCTACGGTGATTATTTCAGCCTAGCGCGCGAGCCAGCCGCCGTCGACGGCGAGGATATGGCCCTGCACATAATCCGACGCCGATGATGCCAGGAACAGTGCGGCACCGCCGATGTCGCTGGGATCCCCCCAGCGCCCCGCCGGGATACGCTCCATGATCTGGCGGTTGCGCGTCTCGTCCGACTGCAACGCCGCGGTGTTGTTCGTCGCGATATAGCCGGGCGCGATCGCGTTGACCTGCACGCCCTTGGCCGCCCATTCGTTCGCGAGCAGTTTGGTCAGCCCGCCGACCCCCGATTTCGACGCGGTATAGCTCGGCACACGGATGCCGCCCTGAAAGGTCAGCATCGAGGCGATGTTGATGATCTTGCCCGATCCGCGCGCGATCATGTGCTTTCCCGCCGCCTGGCAGAGGAAGAACAGGGTCTTGAGGTTGGTGTCCATCACCGCGTCCCAATCGGCCTCGGTGAAGTCGACCGCGTCGGCGCGGCGGATAATCCCGGCATTGTTGACCAAGATGTCGATGCGCCCAAATTCGGCGAGCACCGCATCGACCAGCGGCTGCACCGCGCCGACACTCGACAGATCGGCAGCGAAATTTTCGCCCTTCCGGCCAAGGGCGCGCACCTTGCCGACCGTTTCGTCGGCGGGCGAACGCCCCGCGGCGGCGATGTCGGCCCCC
This sequence comes from Sphingopyxis sp., assembly GCF_051861155.1. Classification (GTDB taxonomy): domain Bacteria; phylum Pseudomonadota; class Alphaproteobacteria; order Sphingomonadales; family Sphingomonadaceae; genus Sphingopyxis. The sequence goes on from NZ_JBHYDE010000001.1 coordinate 364,467, forward strand.
GCTTCGGCGAGTGCGAGTGCGATACCCTGCCCGATGCCGGTGTTGGCGCCGGTCACGAGCGCGACCTTGCCCGTTAGGTCGAACAGTCCGGTCATGTCAGGCGAGCGCCCGCTCCGCGGAAACGCTCTTCAGATAGGCGCTGATCGCGTCGTCCTGCGAATTGGCGTAGAAATACTCTGCGAACTTCTCGCCCGCGATCGCCGCGCGCAGCAGATCCTGATCGACCGTCTTCAGCACCGTGAGCATGTCGTTGCACGACGCGGCTTTCAGATCCTTCAAGATGCCGCGGTTCGTCCGCATGATTTCGGCGCGCTCCTTGGGATAACCAAGACCGCGCTCGCCATCGAACAGCTTGCGATAGACGTCCTGCAAATTGAGCTCGGCCGCCCAGCCGAAGCCCTTGGCATAGGGCATCGACATGGCGTTGCCGTCATTGATCTGCCCGAACAGAAAGGCGTCGGTCGGATCGATCACCAGGCCGCAAAAAACGCCCGGCATCGCGTTGCACGCGAGCATCGAACCCATGCCGGTGCCGCAACCCGTCACCACAAAATCCGCGGCCTTCGAATTGAGCAGGATGCCCGCCAGCAGCCCGTTCATGACGTAGGTCAGCGACGCCGTGTCGTCCGCCGAATACATGCCGTAATTGAACACCTCATGGCCCAGCGGCTCGGCGACAATGGTCAGCGCGTCGTGGATGATGGCGTTTTTGGCGGCCTGGCTGTTTTCGGTGATCAGCGCGATCTTCATGATCCGGTTCCTTTGCTGGTTTTGCGACAAGCTAGTCATTTTGGTAACCGGTGTCAATATCGCCTTGCCTCGGGACCAGCAGCTGATCTGGACACCGGTATCAGTTTTCGCCAGATGGCGGTTGTCGCGGTTGATTTCGGGGCGCCGAACGCCCATCACAAAAGACGAATGGCGGGACAGCGACCCGAACCCGCAGAGGATAAGACGCATATGACGGCACAGAAAAAGGGGGCGGGCGGCAAGCAGCCGACGATCAACGATGTCGCCGCGCTTGCCGGGGTATCGAAAAAGACCGTCAGCCGGGTCATCAACCGCTCCGAATTCCTCACCGAAAAGACGCGCAAGGCGGTCGAGCAGGCGATCGAGACGCTGGGCTTTGTCCCCAATCCGCAGGCGCGCGCGCTGGCGTTCCGGCGCAATTTCCTGATCGCGCTGCTCCACGACAACCCCAATGCGCAGACGGTGCTGAACTTTCAGCAGGGCGTGCTCGACGCGATCAAGGACAGCGATCTGGCGCTGCTCGTCCGCCCGGTCGATCGCGGGTCGGACGGCCTGCTCGGCGACGTTCGCACCTTCCTTGAAAAACAGCGGCCGATCGGCGCGCTGCTGTTGCCGCCGATCTCGGAGAATGACGATCTTGCGGCGCTCTGCGAAGATCTGGGGGTGCGCTATGTCCGCATCGGTTCGGCGCCGCTCGACGATGCCAAGCATTGCGTGTCGTCGAACGACCGCGAAGTCGTCGCCGAGGCGGTGCGCGCACTGATCGCACTGGGCCATCGCCGCATCGGCTTTGTGCGCGGGCCGGTCGGCTTTCGCTCCGCTGCCGAGCGTGAAAAGGGGTTCATGGAGGCGTTGGCCGAGGCCGGGCTCGACCTGCCTGCGGCGCTCAACGCGCCGGGCAATTATCGCTACACCGCCGGGATCGAGGCGGGTGAGGCTTTGCTATCGCTGCCCGAGCCGCCGACCGCGATCTTCTGTTCGAACGACGAAATGGCCGCCGGGGTGATGAGCGTTGCGCACGCCAAGCGCATCGATGTCCCCGGCGCGCTGTCGATCATCGGTTTCGACGACAGCCCGACCGCGACGCATATCTGGCCCGCACTCAGCACGGTGCGCTGGCCGATCCGCGAGATGGGGGTGCGCGCCGCCAAGACGCTCGTCCCTGACTTCCTGCCGCTCGCGACGAAAGTCGATGAGAGCGATAACGGGGTGCTGAACTCGACCTTCATCCAGCGCCAGTCGGTCGCGCCGCCCAAGTCCTGAGGCGATCAGCGCCGCCGCCGGGCGAGCTGATAGTCGTACAGCGACGGCGCCGCGGCGACCGCCTGCCCGGTTCCCGCGATATAGGGTGCCGGGGTGTAGCGCACGTCGATCGCGCGGTTGGCGTGCAGCCCGACGATCCGTTCGCCCGGCCCCTCCAGCCCGCTGGTAATCCGCACCATTGCGTCGGCGGGGACGCTGTCGGGGATCACCAGCCGCGCGTTCCACAAGGTGTTGTAAAGGCCGTGCCCCGGCTTCCAATAAGGCGCACCGCCGCCGACCCACAATTGATATTCCCAGCCGGCCTTCGCCGGTTTCGGATCGATGTGCATCACGATCTGGTCGAACAGATTCTGATGGTTCGACCCGCTGTGCTGATCGATGATCGCGTCGCGGGTCACAACCGCGCGCAGGAACACCGACCGCGTCGAGCGGGTGTTGACGCTGAGCGGATGGATCACCGGATTTTCAACTTTCAGATCCTTGACCAGCGCATTGTGCACCGCGCCGACATGCACCGAATAATGGGCGCGGCGGTCGCCGGTGGTGGTGACGTCGGCGATGGTCAAATTCGCGGCATTGTCGGTCAGGATGCCGCTGTCCGACCGGTCGATCACCAGATCCTTGATCCAGCCGTCGAACACCCCGGTCATATAGATGCCGTTATATCCCTGCTCCAGATGATGGCCGAACGACGGCGATTCGGGAAATTGCAGCCGCAGATTCTGGATGCCGACGTTGGTCAGATGTTTCCACTTGGCGAGCACTGCGGGCTGATCGGCGCGGACGTCGTGGAGCAGCGGGTCGCCCAGCGTCACTATGCGCCCGCGGATCGCCGCAATGCGCGTCATCTGCGCGACCACCGGGCGTTTCGGCGAGGTCCAGTGATGCGATCCGATCGGCAGGTCGGTGTCGCCATAGAGCGACTTCAAAATCTGGCTGCGCGGGCCATCGACAGAAAACCATTGCAGCTGCACGACGTCGCCGACCCGCAGCTTCGCGGGATCGTCGACGGTCAGGGCGCGGCCAAATTGCTTCCCCGATACGCCATTGGCCAGCAGCGGGTCGCGAACATCCTTGCTGCCGTCATACGACACCGGCCGGGTCGCTTCGGGCCGGACAACGATCATCCCCCCGGCCCAGCTATATTCGGTGAACAGATAGTCGATATTCTGCTCGGGCTCGACCTGCTGCTTCTTCTCGCGCACCAGATAGTCGCGCAGCTCGTCGAAATCGCTGCTGTTATCGATGATCTTGAGCGGGCGCGGGAACCACAGCTCGCTGCCGCCCGGGCCGCTGCCCGCGCCATCGAGAACAATGTCGCTGCGCGTGATCCGCAGCACTTCGGTGATCTGCGTCCGCCCTTTGGGAAAACGCAGCGTCACCTTGCCCGGCACCGCATTCGCCGCCGCCAGCGCGCGCAGCACCGCCTTGGTGTCGTCGAGCCCGTCGTCGGCAACCGCGCCATGGTCGGTGACATCGACGATCGTCCCGCTATCGGTGGGGATCGGCGCAAGGCCAAAGCCATAGCCGGCATAGCTGAAATCGGGCAGCGGGTTCGCCGCCGCCACCGTGCGGTCGGACAAGATGGCGGGCAGCTGCTGCGCTTTCGCATAAACCGGAACCGCCAGCATCGCGCCGAGCAGCCATCCCGAAACAAGGCGCCTGCGCCGCTTCCCCGACATCATCACTGTTTCACTCCTGCGACCCGGCCGATATTTCAAAACTTCGCCCGCGCGCCGATCGAAAAGCGCCGTTCGGACAGGGCATAGCTGTTGAGCGCCGTCGGGTTGAAGTTGCTATATTCGGTGGTCGCCGATTTCTTCGGCATCAAATTCTGCGCTTGCAACGACAATGCGATATTCTTCGTAATATCGATGCCGATCTGGGCGTCGAGCTGCGAGCGCGAACCCACGAAGCTCGGCCGTCCTTCGGAAAATTCGAACACCGCCTCGTCGCGATAGTTATAGGCGAGGCGCGCCGAGAACGGGCCCTTTTCATAGAGGCCGACCAGATTATAGCTGTTCTTCGACACCGCGACCAAGGGGAAACCGGCATTATCCTCCGAATCCGAATAGGTGTAGTTGGCGATGATGCCAAAGCCGTCGAACGGCGAGGGCAGGAAGTCGGCGAACTGCTGGATGCCGATTTCGAACCCCTTGATCTTCGCGCTCGCCAGATTTTCGGGTCGCGAAAAGGTCAGCTCGCGTCCCTGCGGGTCGAGATTGGTATCGACCCCGGTGGTGACGAAGCTGGCGATGAAATCCTTCACATCCTTGTAAAAGACCGCGCCCGAGATCAGCGAGGTCTTGCCCATATAATATTCGAAGCTGATGTCGGCCTGGGTCGAGATCGGCGGCTGGAGATTCACATTGCCGCCGGTGACCGACAGGTTGGTCGCGTTGAAAAAGGTCGATGGGGCAAGGTCGGCGATCGACGCGCGCTGCATCGTCTGCGACCCCGAAATGCGGATCAGGAAATCGTCGCTGATGTTGAACGCGACGTTCGCGCTGGGCAGCACATTGGTATAGCGGTTCTTGTCGGTCACCAGCGTGCTGACCGTCCCGACGTTGACATAGCTGTCGACCGACAGCCGCGTGCTGGCGATCCGCACCCCGGCGTTGGCGCGGTACGGGATGCCGGCAATCTCGCCCTCACCCGACACCATCAGATAAGCGGCGAGTGTCTTTTCGCTGAAATCATAGTCGCGCTGCAAATTGGGGAGCAATGTCGATTTGTCGTTCGGGTCGGGGTTGGGCTGCGCCGCCTGCGCGCGGTTGAAGACATAGTCGAAGGTCGGTGCGGTGCTGAGGAAGCTACGCGGGAAAGTACCGGGCAGATCGGACAGGAAATCGCCAGCGTTGACGAGCCTCAGATAGGGTTCGATCTCGGTCCGCGTCGGGGTTACCTGGCTGCGATAGGCGTTCGACAGCGCGTGCAGGTCGGTATAGCGTAGCCCGGCGGCAATCGTCACGCCGCCGGCGGTTTCGTAACTAACGTCGAGCTTGCCTGTCCATTCCTCGAGCAGACCGATCAGCCGGTTGCTGCGCACACCGTTGGTCGCGGGATTGTACGACGCATAATTGGTCGGGTTGAACGGGCCGGTCAGCGTCAGCGACGGGATTGTCGTATCGCGGAAATCGAACGCGCCGGGGACCAGCGCGGTCGCCTGCAGCGTGATGATCTGGATCGTCTGGTCGATCGTGCCCTTGCTGTAATAGCCATCGGCCTCGATCGTCAGCCCGTTGTCGCCTTCATATTTGCCGTTGAGGCCATAGAGGAAGCTCTCGGTCGGTTCGTTGCGGATCTGGCCCGCGGTGGTGACGGTTCCATTGGCGTTGCCCGCGACGACGACGCCGTCCTCGACCACCCGGTTGGTGACCGGATTGGTGCCGGTGGGCAGGCGAAAGGCAAAAAAGTCCTGCTTCCGGCCAGTGGTCAGCTTGGAATAAAGCGCATCGGCGGTGACCGTGAATTCGGGGGTGACCTCGAACTGGACCGCGCCGTTCAGCCCGAGCCGCGAGCGGTCGACGGTGAACTGTTCATATTGCAGCAGTACCGGGGTCTGGAACACCCCGCCGCCCGTCCCGGTGTAGGTGCGGTTCAGGAAATTGTTGCGCTCGAAGGTCTGCGTCGTCGAGGTCCGCTTCTGATATTCGCCCGCGATCATGATGCCGATCCGGTCATCGGCAAATTTGGTCGTCGCAAAGCCGGTGATCGCGGGTTCGAACTTGTCCGAATTTTCCGAATAGACCCCCTGGACACGCAGCGACGCGGTCGGCTCCTTGAAGCTCAGCGGTTTGGGGGTTACCAGGTTGACCGTGCCGCCCAGCCCGCCTTCGGCCTGACTGGCGAGCGGCGATTTGCGCACCTCAAGCCGCCCGAACAGGCTGGAGGGTACCGAGTCGAGGCCCGACGAGCGGCCCAGCTGGTCATTTTCGGGCGGCGACAGCCGCGCCGACCAGCCGAGCAGGGTGCGGCCATCGACCTCGACGCGCACCTGTTGCAGGCCGCGGACCGACACCGACTGGCCTTCGCCAAAGACGCGGGTGATCTGGACGCCGGTGACGCGCTGCAGCGCCTCGGCGACATTGGCGTCGGGCAGCTTGCCGACATCCTCGGCGGTGATGACGTCCATCACCTGCTCGGCGTCGCGCTTGATGTCGGCCGCCTGTTCCAGCGAGGCGCGAATCCCGGTGACGACGATCGCCTCCTCCTCTGCCGGTGCCGCCGTGTCCTGTGCATAAGCCGGCGATAGCGCCATCACCGCCAGCGACGCGCCGCTCGCCAGCCTGGCCAACACCCGCGCGCGCTGCTTTGCCCGAAAAGCCATTGTCATCCTCCCACCTCGCGGCAGGCCGGTTCGTGCGAACCGCCTGCCAAGAATAATCCGGAGGGTTTGCCGCCCCGCCGCCGCCTTCGCGGTCGGCCGCCACGCACCCTCGCCTGTCATTGGTTTCGTTGCCGATATGGGTAACCGGTGTCACGAATGATGGAAGACTTGCCTCGCTCCTGTCAAGCGTTAATTGTATGACAACTGCACTATTTGTATGACAACTAAAAGAAGTGCTGTGGCGAGAGAAAATTGTCGTAATTTGTCGCAAATCCCGCATTGCGCTTGCATGCGCCAATCCAATGAGTTGAATAGGCGCGATTCCTCCCCCGCCTGCGCGGCGTGTCGATACGAGAACAACCATTATGCTGGAGAAAAGGTCGCTGTTGCTGGCCGGATTATGGTGTGCCGCGACCCTGTCGCTCGGCGCCTGTTCGGGACAGGATAACGCAGACAAGAACGGCCGCGGCGCGCCGCAAGTCGGCTTCGTCGTCGTCAAGGTCGAACCGGTGCCGGTAACCACATCGCTGGGCGGACGTACCGTCGCGTTCGAGACCAGCGAAGTGCGGCCGCAGGTCAATGGCCTGATCCGCCGCCGCCTGTTTACCGAGGGCGGTTTCGTTCGCGCCGGCCAGCCGCTCTACCAGATCGACGCCAGCCTCTATCAGGCCGCGGTCGACCAGGCCGCCGCCAACCTGGCCAGCGCCCGCGCCAGCGCGCAGGCTGCCGACGAGCGCGTCCGCCGTTTCGCCCCGCTCGCCAAGATGCAGGCGATCGCCGAGCAGGATTATACCGATGCGCTGGCCGCGGCACGCGTCGCGCGCGCAGCGGTCGCGCAGAATGGCGCGGCGCTGGAAACCGCGCGGATCACCCTGCGCTATGCGACGATCACCGCACCGATCAGCGGCCGTATCGGCCGCAGCCTCGCCACCCCCGGCGCACTGGTCAGCGCAAGCCAGGCGAGCCCGCTCGCGGTGATCCAGCAGACCGACCCGATCTATGTCGACATGCAGCAATCGAGCGCCGAGCTCACCACGCTGCGCCAAGCGCTCGCCAGCGGCGGCGTCGCCGCGGGCAGCACGTCGGTGCGGCTGCGGCTGGAAGACGGCAGCGCCTATGGCTTTGCCGGGACGGTTCAGTTTTCCGACATCACGGTCAGCGAAGCGACCGGCACCGTCACGCTGCGCGCGCGTTTTCCCAACCCGCAAGGGGTGCTGCTGCCCGGCATGTTCGTGACCGCGCTGTTCGACCAGGCGATCAACCCCCGCGCGATCCTGGTACCGCAGGCGGCGCTCCAGCGCGATTTCGACGGGTCGGCGTTCGTCTATCTGGCGGGCGCGGACAACAAGGCGGTCCGTCGCAAGGTGACCGCCGATCGCACGACCGGCGCCAATTGGGTCGTCACCGACGGGCTGAAAGCGGGCGAGCGCGTCATCACCCAGGGGGTCGGCAATCTGAAACAGGGCGCGCCGATCACCCCGGTTCCGGCCAACAGCGTGCAGCGGGTGGGGGCGCCCGCGGCCAAGACAGCAGAAAAGAGTCCATAGCCCCCCATGTCCCGCCTGTTCATCAACCGTCCCATCTTTGCCTGGGTGCTGGCGATCATCGTGATGCTGGGCGGGATCGGCGCGCTGTTCGCGCTGCCGATCGAACAATATCCCGACATCGCCCCGGCGCAGGTCAATATCCGCGCCAGCCATCCCGGCGCCTCAGCCGAGGCGATCGAGAACAGCGTCACCCAAGTGCTCGAACAACAGCTGACCGGCGTCGACGGGCTGCTCTATTTCAGCTCGCAATCGAGCTCGCGCGGGCAGGCGAACATCACCGCGATTTTTGCCAAGGGGACCGATCCCGACATCGCGCAGGTCCAGGTGCAGAACAAGATCCAGTCGGCGATCTCGCGCCTGCCGGCGCAGGTGCAGCAGCAGGGCGTGCGCGTCACCAAATCCAATTCGGACACGCTGCTGCTCGTCGGCGTCTATGACGAGACCGACACGCGCGCCAATGCCGACGTGTCCGACTTTATGACGTCGAACATCCAGGATCCGCTGTCGCGGGTCGAGGGGGTCGGCGACGTCAACATCTTTGGCGCCCCGCACGCGATGCGGATCTGGCTCAACCCGCAGCGGCTCGCCGCTGTGGCGCTAATGCCGAGCGACGTGATCGCCGCGATCACCGCCCAGAACAGCGAGGTCGCCGCGGGCGAGGTCGGCGGCCTGCCGTCGCCCGAGGGCCAGATGCTCAACGCCACGGTCACCGCCCAGTCGCGCCTGCAAACCGTCGAACAGTTTGAAAATATCGTCCTCAAGACCGAGTCCGACGGATCGAGCGTACGGATCAAGGACATCGCGCGGGTCGAAATCGGCGCCGAAAGTTACGCGGTCATCAGCCGCATCAATGGTCACCCGGGCGCCGGCATGTCGATTTCGCTGTCGCCGGGATCCGACGCGCTGGAAACCGCCGACCGCGTCAAGGCGCGGATGGAGGAACTCGCCGCCGATTTCCCCGACGGCCTGGCCTATAGCTATGCCAATGATTCGACCGCCTTTATCAAGCTGTCGGTCAGCGAAGTGCAGAAATCGCTGTTCGAGGCGATCATCCTCGTCATCCTGGTCATGTTCGTATTTCTGCAAAGCTGGCGCGCCGTCCTGATCCCGGCGATCGCGGTGCCGGTGGTGCTGCTCGGCACCTTTGCCATTTTCTATATCGCTGGGTTCAGCATCAACACACTGACCCTGTTCGGGCTGACGCTGGCGATCGGGTTGCTCGTCGACGATGCGATCGTCGTGGTCGAAAATGTCGAGCGCCTGATGGAAGAAAATCCGGGGATGTCGGCGCGCGACGCGACGATCCAGTCGATGAAGGAATTGCAGGTCGCGCTCGTCGCGATCGGGCTGGTGCTGTCGGCGGTGTTCCTGCCGATGGCCTTTTTCGGCGGTTCGACCGGGGTCATCTATCGCCAGTTTTCGGTCACCATCGTGTCGGCGATGGCGCTGTCGGTGCTCGTCGCACTGATCCTCAGCCCGGCGCTGACCGCCACGCTGCTCAAACCCAAGACGCATGGCGAAGCCCATAGCGGCGGGCGTTTCCCGCGCGCGCGCGCTGCTCGAACGCGCCAAGACCGGCTTCAACACCCGCTTCGACCATATTGTCGAACGCTATGTCGGCAGCGTCACCAAGGTGGTCGATCGCAAATGGCTGTTCCTGGGGATTTACGCGATCATCCTGGTCGTGCTGGCCGTCCTGTTCCTGCGCCTGCCCAGCGGCTTCCTGCCCGGCGAGGACCAGGGGCGCGTCCAGGTCCAGTTCCGCCTGCCCGCCGGCGCGACCCAGGCACGGACGCTCGAGGTGCGCGACGCAGTCGAAAAATATATGCTGACCCAGGAAAAGGCGAATGTCGGGACGTTATTCCTGATCGCCGGCGGCGGCGGCGGCGGCGCGTCGGGCCAGAACACCGGCCAGGGTTTCGTCAACCTGACCCATTGGGACGATCGCGAGGGCGACGAGAACACTGCCGACGCGATCGCCGAACGCGCGCGCAAGGCATTCAGCGGGCTGCGCGATGCGCAGGTGTTCGCACTGGTTCCGGGCGCGGTGCGCGGGCTGGGCGACAGTTCGGGCTTTACCATGCAGTTGCAGAATCGCGGCGGGATGAGCCGCGAGGATTTTGCCGCGGCGCGCGACCGCCTGCTCGCGATGGCCAATGCCAACCCGAAGCTGATCTCGGTGCGCCTGAGCGATTTGCCCGATGTCGCGACGCTGAAAATCGACGTCGATACGCAGCGGCTGACCGCCTATGGCATCAACAACAGCGACGTGAACGCGACGCTGGCGACCGCTTGGGGCGGCCGTTACGTCAATGATTTCATCGACGAAGGCCGCGTCAAGCGCGTCTATGTCCAGGGCGACGCGCCCTATCGCGCCAAACCCGAAGACCTGTCGCAATGGTATGTGCGCTCGGCCGATGGCGAGATGTCGCCCTTCTCGGCCTTTGCCCGCACCGGCTGGGCGACGACGCCCAGCAGCACCTCGCGCTTTCAGGGGGTGCCCGCGTTTGAAATCTCGGGTCAGCCGTCGCCGGGCACCAGCTCGGGCGAAGCGATGGACGAAATGGAAGCGATGGCGGGACAGATCGCCGGGACCAGCGTCGCCTGGTCGGGGTCATCGTTCCAGGAACGGCTGTCGTCGGGACAGGCGCCGTTGCTCTATGGCATCTCGCTGCTCGTCGTCTTTCTCTGCCTCGCGGCGCTTTACGAAAGCTGGACGATCCCGCTCGCGGTCATCCTAATCATCCCGCTCGGGCTGATCGGCGCGGTCTGCGCGGTGTCGCTGCGCGGGCTGGAAAACGACGTCTATCTCCAGATCGGCCTGCTCACCACGATGGGACTGGCGGCGAAGAACGCTATCCTGATGATCGAATTCGCCGAACAGGAAGAACGCAAGGGCAAGCGCGTGATCGAGGCGGCGATCGCCGCGGCGCGCATCCGCCTGCGCCCGATCTTGATGACCAGCTTCGCCTTCATCTTCGGCGTGCTGCCGCTGGCGATTGCGACGGGCGCCGGGGCGAACAGCCGCGTCGCGATCGGCACGTCGGTGATCGGCGGCATGCTGACCGCCGCCTTCCTCGCGATCTTCTTCATCCCGCTGTTCTTCGTCCTCGTCCGCCGCGGGGTGCGCGACGGCATCGCCGCGGTTCGCACGCGCTTTGGCAAGGGTAAAGGCGCCGCCGAGGTGCCGGCATGATCGGCACGCGCGCCCTGCTGCTCGCGAGCACGCTGTTGCTCGTCGGCTGCTCGCTGGCGCCCAAGACGGTGCTGCCGACGCCGCCGGTGCCGCAAAGCTGGCCGGTCGGCGACGCCTATCTGCTGCAAAGCGAGGCGGCGCTGCCGATCCTGTCGTACCAAAGCGTCTTCACCGACCCGCGCCTCCAGGCGCTGGCCGCGCAGGCGCTCACGAACAACCGCGACCTTCGCGTCGCTTATGCCAATGTCGCCGCGGCGCGGGCGCAGGCACGCGTCACCCGCGCCGGGCAGTTCCCGGAAATCGGGATCAGCGGCGGGGCAGGTTATTCGGACGGTAGCGGCACGAGTGGCAGCGGCGACTTCTCGCTGCGCGGCGGGGTCACGGCGTTCGAACTCGACCTGTTTGGCAAGCTCGCCAATCTGGCCGAGGCCGACCGCAACCGCGCGCTGGCGACCGAGGCGGCGTCGCGCACCGTGCGGCTCGCGCTGATCGCCAATCTGGCCGAAGCCTGGGCGATCTATGGCGCCGACCGCGACCTCTTGAAAATCGCCGCGGACACCGCCGCCAATGCGCGCGAAAGCGTGCGGCTGACCAAGGCGCGGCTCGACGGCGGCGTCGCACCGCGCACCGACCTGCGCCAGGCCGAACAGATTCTGGCCACCGCCGAGGATGCGATCGCGGCGCAGACGAGTGCGCTGGCGCAGGACGAGAACCTCATCCGCCTGCTCGTCGGCGGCGATGTCGACCGCGCGCAGCTCCCCGCGAGCCTCACCGAAGTCACGCCCGCGGTCGTGGGGCTGCCCGCGGGGGTCAGTTCCGAAATCCTGCTCCGCCGTCCCGACGTGATCGAGGCCGAATATGGCCTGCGCGCCGCCAACGCCGACATCGGGGTCGCGCGCGCGCAGCTGTTCCCGTCGATTTCGCTGACCGGGCTGCTCGGCTTTGCCAGCAACGCGCTGTCCAGCCTGTTCGACAGCGGATCGTTCAGCTGGTCGGCAGGCGGCGACGTCACCGCGCCGATTTTCGACGCCGGGGGCCGCCGCGCCGGGGTCGCAGTGAGCGAGGCGCAGCGCGACGCCGCGCTGGCGGGCTATGAAGGCGCGATCCAGACCGCGTTTCGCGAGGTCGCCGACGCGCTCGCGGTGCAGGGCACGATCGCCGAACGGACACGCGCCGCCGCAGCGAACACCGCCGCCGCCGCCGACACCGCGACGCTCACCGACGCGCGGTACAAGGGCGGGGTCGACAGCTTTCTCGCCAGCCTCGACGCGCAGCGCAGCCTGTATGCGGCGCGGCGCAGCGAAATCGCGACCCAGCTGCTGCTCGTCCAGACCCGCATCGCGCTGTTCCGCGCGCTGGGCGGGGATAGCGGGGCTGGAGCTGAAACTGCGCCGCCTCGCTGAGAATATTTCGCACAAAGACACAAAGCCACGAAGAGGTCGTGCTTACCGCGAAGCGGCTTTCCTTCCCAGCATAGCCGCCAGCCGCACCAGCGCAGAGGTTATGGGCCGGTCGGCCCGAACCAGCCTCTTCGTGTCTTTGTGTGAAACAAATTGGCGCAAGGCCCGATGCCTTGACAAACGCCGACTCAAAAGCGCTAATAGAACAAATCAGGAACAAATATGCGCGAGTCGTCTCAACCTCTCGCCGGGCTGCGGAGGCGCATTGCCCGGCTGGCCGCCAGTGGCGGCCCAGCAAGCCGTCCGGCCGCAGGCTGGCTGGCGACGGGGCATGACGCGTTCGACGCGGCGATCGGCGGCGGGCTGATGGTCGGGCGCACGCATGAATTTTTCGCCGCCGACGCGTTCGACGGCGCCAGCGCCGCGGCCTTTGCGGCGCTGCTTGCCCTGCGCAATAGCGGCGATGCACCACTCTTGTGGCTGCGCACCGTCGATGCCGGACGCCGCACCGGGCATATCTATGCCCCCGGCATCGCCGAACTCGGCGGCGATCCCGACCGCTTGCTGTTGATCGAGACCGCCGACCCCAAAATCCTGCTCGCCTGCGCCAATGATGCCGTGCGCTGCGCCGGTTCGGCGGCGGTGATCGTCGAAAGCTGGGGCAAATTTCCCTTGCTCGACCTGACCGCGGGGCGCCGCCTGACGCTTGGCGCGCGCGATGCGGGGACGACGCTGTTGATGCTGCGCCTGAATGCCGCGCCGACGCCCAGCGTCGCCGAAACGCGCTGGAGCATCGTCGCCGCGCCGTCGCGCGCGCTGGCCGCCGACGCACCGGGAGCGCCCGCTTTCGACCTTGAACTGCTGCGCTGGCGCGGCGGCCCTGCCGGAACGCACTGGCGACTCGATTGGGATAAAGATGAGCAAATTTTCCGGGACGCGGCGCTATCTGGCGCTGTTCTTCCCCTGGCTGCCCGCCGAGCGGTTCACCCGTTCGGCGCCGAAGCCGCCTGACCTCCCGCTCGTCTTTGCCGAGAAGCAGCGCGGGGCGCTGCGTCTCGCGAGCGTCGATGCCCGCGCGCAGGCGCTCGGACTTCGCGTCGGCATGCCGCTCGCCGACGCGCGGGCGCAGGTGCCCGACCTTGCCATCGTGCCGCACGATCCCGTCCTCGACCTGCATTGGCTCGACCGGCTCGCGCAGGGCTGCACGCGCTACACCCCGCTCGTCGCGCTCGATGCGCCGGACGGGCTGATCCTCGACATCACCGGCTGCACCCATTTGCCGGGCAGCGAGGCGGCGCTGATCGACGACATCGACCGGCGGCTGACCCGGCTTGGCATGACCCTGCGCCATGCGCTTGGCCCCACCGCCGACGCTGCGCGCGCGCTGGCGCGCTATCAGACGCGCCCGGCCCCCGACGAAGCCACCGCAATCCGCCGCCTGCCCGTCGCCGCGCTCGAACTCGAAGCCGAGGCGACGACCGCGCTCGCCCGCGCCGGGCTCAAGACGATCGGCGACCTCGCAAGCCGGCCGATGGCGAATATCGCCGCGCGCTTTGGCGCCGACGCCGCGACCGCGCTACGCCGCCTGCTCGGCGATGCGCCCAGCCCGCTCGATCCGCGCGTCACCCCGCCGCCGGTCGCCACCGAACGCCGCTTTGCCGAACCCGTTGCCAGCATGCCCCACGCGACCCAGATCCTGACCGAGCTGGTCGATGAGGCGATCGCCCAGCTTGCCGAACGCGGCAAGGGCGGGCGCCATTTCCGCGCCACCTTTTTTCGCAGCGACGGCTTGGCGCGCAGCATCGAGATCGAGACCGGTCAGGCGACGCGCGACGCGGGGCTGGTCATGCGTCTGTTCGCCGAACGGATGGAGGCTTTGCGCGATCCGCTCGATCCGGGTTTCGGCTTCGACATGATGCGCCTCGCGGTGCCGCGGCTCGAAGCCCTCGCCGCGACCCAGCTCAAACTCGAAGGCGGGGAGGTGCGCGCCGCGGCGATGACCGATCTCGTCGACCGGCTGGCGACGCGGCTCGGCCGCAGCGGAGTCCGCAAATTCGTCGCTGCCGACACCCATATCCCCGAACAGGCGCAGCTCGCCTTGCCCGCGATCGACGCGCCGCCCGCGCTGCCCTGGCCCGCCCCCGACCCCGGCGAACCGCCGCTGCGCCCCTTCTATCTCTTTGATCCGCCGCAGGTGATCGAGGTGATCGCCGAGGTGCCCGACGGCCCGCCGCACCGCTTCCGTTGGCGCCGCGCCACCCACGCGATCCGCCGTTACGAGGGGCCGGAACGGATCGCGAGCGAATGGTGGCGCCGCCGCGACAATGCCGGGCTGACCCGCGACTATTACCGCGTCGAGGACGACCGCGGCCGCCGCTACTGGCTGTTTCGCCACGGGCTGTACGACGAAAAGCCCGACCCGCGCTGGTATATCCATGGGCTATTCGCATGACGGGCGAACCCGAACCCGGCCCCGAAACCGGCTTCGCCGAACTGGTCGCCGCAACCAACTACAGCTTCCTGCGCGGCGCTTCGCACCCCGCCGCAATGGTGGCCGAGGCGCTGGCGCTGGGGATGACCGGCATCGGCATCGCCGACCGCAACAGCGTCGCGGGAGTGGTACGGGCGTGGGCCGGGCTGCGCAAGTTGCGTGAGGATGCCGCGGAGGAAGGAATCGAACTTCCGCCATTCAAACTCGTCGTTGGTGCTCGGCTGGTCTTTGACGACGGCACGCCCGACATCATCGCCTATCCGACCACGCGCCATGGCTGGGGCCGACTGACGCGGATGCTGACCATCGGCAACCGCCGTACCACAAAGGGCGATTGCGTGATGAAGCTCCAGAATCTGCTGATTCACTGCGAGGACATGATCCTGATCGCGATCGCGTCCGAGAAGGATGAACCCGTCCTGCGCCGCTTGGCCGAGGTTGCACCGGGCTCGCTATGGCTGGGTGCGACAATGCCAAGAAGCGGCAGCGATCGCCGCCACCTCTCCCAGCTAGGCGCCTTGGCAGACCGCCTTGGCATTCCGATGCTCGCGACCAACGACGCGCTTTACGCGACGCGCGAGCAGCGCCCGCTCCACGATGTCATCACCTGCATTCGCGAAGGCACGAACCTCAGCGATGCCGGCCGCCTGCTGCGCGCCAATGGCGAGCGCCATTTGAAGTCGCCGCAAGAAATGCGGCGCTTGTTCCGCACCCGTCCCGAAGCGGTCGACGAAAGCGAGAATATCCTTGGCCGCATCGCCTTCTCACTCAGAGACCTCGAATATGAATATCCGCACGAGCCGGTCCCTGAAGGCTGGGAGCCGCAGAGTTGGCTTGAACATATGGTGATGGAGGCTGCGACCAAGCTTCATCCGGGCGGATTGCCCGAACGTTGGCAGGAGGTGCTCGACGAGGAGCTCGGCCTGATCAGCAAATGCAAATTCGCTTGCTACTTCCTGACCGTCCACGACATCGTCAATTTCGCTCGCACACAAGACCCGCCCATTCTGTGCCAAGGACGCGGCTCAGCAGCGAATTCGCTCGTCTGCTACCTGCTCGAGATCACCTCGATCGACCCCATCGCCAACAATCTGCTCTTCACGCGCTTCCTGTCCGAGGAACGGCGCGAGCCGCCCGACATCGACGTCGACTTCGAGCACGAGCGGCGCGAGGAGGTCATGCAATATGTCTATCGGCGCTACACGCGGCGACGCGCGGGCATTGCCGCGACGGTGATCCATTACCGGCCGCGTAGCGCGGTCCGCGAGGTTGGAAAGGCACTGGGGTTCAGCGAAGATGTCACCGCACGGCTCGCCGATACGAGTTGGGGCAGTTGGGGCAGCGAAATGCCGGTCGAGCGCTTTATCGAAGCTGGGCTGGATCCCGCGCAGGACGATATTGCACGGCTGCAATGGATCGTCGCGCAACTGCTTACTTTCCCGCGCCACCTGTCGCAGCATGTCGGCGGCTATGTGCTGACCGAGGACCGGCTCGACGAGACGGTGCCGATCCACAATGCCGCGATGGAGGACCGCACCTTCATCGAATGGGACAAGGACGACATCGACGAACTCGCCTTGATGAAGGTCGATGTGCTCGCGCTCGGGATGCTGACCTGCATCCGCAAATGCTTCGACCTGATGCGGCTCCACAATCTGGGCGATCACAATCTAAAATCGGTCCCGGAAGAGGATCCGGTCGTCTATGACATGCTTTGCAAGGGCGACAGCATCGGCGTCTTTCAGGTCGAGAGCCGCGCGCAGATCAACATGCTGCCGAGGCTGCGTCCGCGTGAATTCTATGACCTTGTCATT
This sequence comes from Sphingopyxis sp., assembly GCF_051861155.1. Classification (GTDB taxonomy): domain Bacteria; phylum Pseudomonadota; class Alphaproteobacteria; order Sphingomonadales; family Sphingomonadaceae; genus Sphingopyxis. Next base: position 381,258 of record NZ_JBHYDE010000001.1, read on the forward strand.
CAGGTCGCGATCGTCCGACCGGGCCCGATCGAGGGCGACATGGTTCACCCATATCTGAAGCGCCGCAATGGTGAAGAAGCAGTGGACTTTCCTTCCCCTGCACCGCCCCATGACCCCAAGGAACTTTACAATCTGCTTCGCAGGACATGCGGCGTCCCCCTGTTTCAGGAACAGGCAATGAAGCTCGCCATTGTTGCCGCCGAATTTACCCCTGATGAAGCCAATGGTCTGCGCCGTGCAATGGCGACCTTCAGAAATGCCGGAACGATTCATCAATATAGGGAAAAGATGATCGGGGGAATGGTACGGCGCGGCTATGAAGCCGATTTCGCTGCTCGCTGTTTCAAGCAGATAGAGGGCTTCGGTAGCTACGGCTTTCCCGAGAGCCACGCCCAGTCGTTCGCCAAACTCGTCTATGTGTCGTCGTGGCTGAAATGCCATCACCCCGCGGTCTTCACCTGCAGCCTGCTCAATTCGCAGCCGATGGGCTTTTATGCCCCCGCGCAATTGGTCCGCGATGCGCAGGAGCATGGGGTCGAGGTGCGCGCGGTCGACGTCAACGCCAGCGATTGGGACAACGGCCTTGAACCCTGCACCGACGGCAGCCTCGCACTGCGGCTCGGGCTGCGGCAGGTCGACGGGTTTCGCGAAGCGTGGGCGATGCAGATCGCGGCGGCGCGGACCACGCCCTTTACCAGCGTTGAGGAACTCGCTCGCCGGGCAAATTTGCCTTCGCGCGCGCTGCGCTTGCTGGCTGAGGCCGATGCCTGCCGGTCGATGGGGCTCGACCGGCGACCGGCGCTGTGGGACGCGCGCCGCGTTCGCCAGGGGGTGCTGCCGCTGTTCGGCGCCGCCGAAACCGACGAACTCGGCGCCGAAGAAGACGCGCAGCTGCCCCCCACCCCGCTCGTCGAACAGGTGCTGACCGATTACCAGACGGTGCGGCTGTCGCTAAAGGGCCATCCGATGGCGTTTCTGCGCGATGATTTCGCACGCGAGGGGGTGCTGAGCGCAGCGCAGGTCACGGCAGCAAAGAACGGCTCGATCGTCCGCACCGCGGGGGTCGTGCTGATCCGTCAGCGCCCGGGCAAGGGCAATGCGATCTTCATCACGCTCGAGGATGAGGGCGGGGTCGTCAACATCCTGCTGTGGGCGCGCCATTTCGAACGCTATCGCCGCGCCGTCATGGCGTCGCGGCTAATGCTGGCCGAGGGTGAGGTGCAGCGGAGCAAGGAAGGCGTCATCCACCTAATGGCGACGCGCATCGTCGACCGGACGGCGATGCTCGATACGCTGGGCGACGGGCGCGAGATACACCCCGAGCTGTGCCGCGCCGACGAGGTCGCGCATCCGCAGCTGCCGCGCGGCTATGCCGCCAGGCATGGCCATCCGCGCGACGTCCGCATCCTGCCCAAGTCGCGCGATTTTCATTGAGGCGGGCGGCCCTGAACCGCGCGATGATATTTTCAAAGTTCAGTAAAGTTCAGCCCTATGGCGTTCCCATTTAGGGCCATGATGTGCCGACCGCACCCGACGATCGAGGCACCTGCAGTCGGCAAGCGACCGCGTTGATCCACCGGTGGAAGGATCCGGAACCCAAGCTGGCACAGTAGAAAAAAGTAGGAAAGGCTTATTTGAGCGGCGGTGCCAGCCTTCGCCGGGGCGACGCCTGCGTCTGGTCAAAAGCCGCCTGAGCGGCACCAGCGCCAGGGTAGGACAGACAAAAAAGTTGATGCCCCGGCTGTGGGGGCCGGGGCATCGGATCAGGCTATCTAAGGGACCAACCGAATATAGCCTGAAAGTCGTTCGCGGATGTTAGCCGCGAAGCAGGTTCATCACGCCCTGCGAGCTCTGGTTCGCCTGAGCGAGCATCGCGGTCGAGGCCTGCGACAGGATCGAGGCCGCTGCCAGCTTCGTCGATTCGGCCGAGAAGTCGGTGTCTTCGATGCGCGACTTGGCGCTTGCCAGATTCGTGACGGTCGACGTCAAATTGTCGACAGCCGATTCCAGGCGGTTCTGCTGGGCACCAAGGTTGGCGCGCTGCGTCGCAACCGTCTGGATCGCCGTGTCGAGCAGGCCGAGCGCCGTACCGGCACCGCCCGCGGTCGACAGGTCGACCGCGCCGACGGCAAGACCGGTGGCGGTCAGATCGCCGATCGCGATGTTGACCGTCTGGCCCGACGCCGTGCCGGTCTGGATGTCGATGCTGGCGCCGCCCGACAGCAGGTTCGTGCCGTTGAAGGTCGTACGGGTGGCAATGTCACCAATCTGCGACAGCAGCGCGGTGACTTCGGTCTGGATCGCGGTGCGGTCAGTGGTGCCGTTGGTGCCGTTGGCCGACTGAACTGCCAGTTCGCGCATGCGAACCAGGATGTTCGAGATGCCGCCCATCGCGCCTTCGGCGGTCTGCGCCAGCGAGATGCCGTCATTGGCGTTGCGAACGGCCTGCGTCAGGCCGCGGACGCTGGCGTCCATGCGGGTGGCGATGGCGAGGCCGGCGGCGTCGTCCTTCGCGCTGTTGATGCGCTTGCCGCTCGACAGACGTTCCATCGCCTGCGACTGGGCGCGTTCGGCAACACGCGAATTATTCTGGGCGCGAAGCGCGCTCACATTGGTGTTGATGACAGTCATTGTTGTTCCTTTCCGGCCTCGATGGCCATTCCCGTGATGTGAGGGCTCGAGGAGCGGTCACGGAAAGCAGTAACGACGGGCGGCAGCGGCGCTTAAGCCCGCGCCGTCAAAAAAATGCCGAAGCTTGTCCGCGGCGACCAGCCTAACAATTCAACCATCTGAAAAACATCGATTAAATCTTTTGGCATGGCCTTTGCATTGTTCTTTGCGTGCGGCGCACCGCTGCGAGCAGGACGGATGAAAAGCAATGAGCACGATTGACCCGAGCCGGCTGCTGCAGATGCGCAGTTCGATCCTCAATCAGAACCAGGCGCTGCAACGCGCCGCCGGACGCGGCGGCATTGGTGGGACCGAGGGCGGTGTCGATGGCGCCGGGGGAACCCCCGATTTCGGCGCCGCGATCAACAACGCGCTGCAACAGGTCAACGCCCAGCAGTCGAAGGCGAGCGCGATCACCGAATCCTATGAGCGCGGCGACACCCACGACATCGTCAGCGTGATGATCGAGCGGCAGAAAGCCTCGCTCGGTTTCGAAACCACGTTGCAGGTCCGCAACAAGCTGTTGTCCGCGTATCGCGACATCATGAACATGCCGGTCTAACCCATGGCCGACACCCAGATCCTCACCCCGGTTGACGACGGCCATGCGAACCGCCTGCCCGCCCCGGCATTCGGCAACCGCCTCGCCCCGCTCACCGGTTTCGTCCGCCAGCCGGCGGTGCAGCGCGCCCTGCCCGCCGTCGCCATGACCGCCGCGATCGGCATCGCCGCGCTCGCCTATTTCACGATGCAGGCAGCACCGCAGGCGCAGTTGTTCGCCGGGCTCGACGACAGCGACAAGTCGGCGGTCGCCGAGGCGCTGCAGACGCAGGGCATCGCGCACAGCATCGATGCGGCCACCGGCGCGCTGACGGTCGATGCCGACAAATTGCACCAGGCGCGCATCGCGCTCGCCGGACAAGGCCTGCCCAAGGCGGCGCCGAGCGGCGACAGCCTGATCGCCGCGCTGCCGATGGGATCGAGCCGCGCGATCGAAGGCGAAGCGCTGCGCTCGGCGCGCGAGGCCGACCTGTCGCGCACGATCGAGACGATCGACGCGGTCAAAAGCGCGCGCGTCCATATCGCCGCCGCCGAACCCAGCCTGTTCGTCCGCGAAGACAAGCCCGCCACCGCATCGGTGATGCTGACGCTGCAGAACGGCCGCTCGCTCAGCGACGGCCAGGTACAGGCGATCCGTTTCCTCGTCGCCTCGTCGGTTCCGGGCATGAACGCCGATCAGGTGTCGGTGATCGACCAGCGCGGCGCGCTGCTGTCCGACACCGCATCGGGCAGCGACATGAAGGCGTTCCAGTTGCAGGTACAGGTCGAGGATCGTTTCCGCCGCGCGCTCGACACTTTGCTCGGCCCGATGCTCGGCGCCGGCAACTATAGCGTCGAAGTTCACGCCGACGTCGATATGTCCGAAAGCCAGGCGACACGCGAAAGCTTTCCCGAAAACGACCGCGCGATGACCAGCGAACAGATCACCCGCACGGTCAGCGGCGCAGGCACGCCCCCCGCGGTCGGCATCCCCGGCGCGCTGTCGAACCAGCCGCCGCAGGCGACCACGGTCACCGCCAACGCCCCCGCCCTCACCCCGGCGACGGGCGCGACGGGCGAAACTGCAAGCAATGAAAATGCCGCGCGCGCCTTTGAGGTCGGCCGCGAGATTTCGGTCACCCACTCGCCGCAGGGCAAGCTGCGCCGCGTTTCGGTCGCCGTCGCGCTCAATCAGGGCAAGAAGGCGCTGACCCAGGCCGACATGACCAAGATCGACACGCTGGTGAAGGGCGCGGTCGGGTTCGACGCGGCGCGCGGCGACGTCGTTGCGATCAGCCAGCGCCCCTTTGTTCAGGTCGCCGCCGAAGAACCCGCCTTTTACGATCAGGCCTGGTTCCTGCCGCTGGTCAAACAGGTCGGGGCGATCCTCGCCGCGCTGCTCGCCTTTCTGTTCATCGGCCGCCCGCTGATCCGCGCCGCCAAGGCACGCGCCGCCGAACGTGCCGAACGCAATGCCGCGCTGGAGGAAACGCTGCTCGCCGCGACCGACGGCCGCCCGGCGCTCGCCAGCCCCGCCGCGGGCCGCGAAATCACCCTCGAAATGATCGAACAGGCGCCAAGCTATGAAACGCGCGCCAATCTGGTCCGCGCTTTCGTCCGCCAGGATTCGGCGCGTGCCGCGCTCGTCGTCCGCCAGCTGATGCAGGAGGGCGCCCGTGCCTGACGCCGCCGAAACCATGGCACCGCCGGCAAAGCCCGCGATCGAGGGATCGGCGGCTGCTGCGATCCTGCTGATGCTGCTCGACGAAAATGAAGCCGCAACGATCCTGAAGCATCTCGATCCCGACGAAGTGCGCCAGCTGGCCAAGGCGATGTTCGACACCGCCAACGCCAGCGAACAGCAGATCGGCCAGGCGCTCGATCGTTTCGTGGTACGCAGCCGCGACGTCAGCGCGCTCGCCATCGGTGCCGACACGCGCATCCGCACCGTCATCAATCAGGCCGTCGGCAACGTCCGCGCCGACAATATCCTGGCCGCGGTCGCCCCGCAGCGCAGCGCCGCGTCGCTCGAAATCCTCCGCTGGATGGATGTCGAAGCGATCAGCGGCCTGCTCGCCGCCGAACATCCGCAGGTCGGCGCGCTGATCCTGTCGGTGCTGATCCCCGATGTCGCGGCGCGCGCGATCGAAACGCTCGACGAAATCCTGCAGGCCGATCTGGTGCTGCGCGCCGCGCAGCTGACCTCGGTCCCCGCCGCGGCGATCGAGGATCTCGAATCGGTGCTCGCCAGTGCCAATGTCGACGGCCAGCGCGTCGCCAAACAAGCGATCGGTGGCCCCAGCGACGTCGCCAAGATCATGAAGAAGATGCCCAAACAGCTCAGCGAACGGACGATCCGCGCGCTCAAGAAGACCGACAAGCTGCTCGCGCAGGCGATCGAGGAAGAAATGTTCATCTTCGAAAACCTCCGCGATCTCGACAAGAAGAGCCTGGGCGCGGTGCTGCGTTCGGTCGATGCAGCGCAGCTCGCGATCGCGCTCAAGGGCACCGACGAGGACATGGTTGATCTGTGTCTCGCCACCATGTCGAAGCGCGCGTCGGAAACGATCCGCGACGAAATGGCCGAAATGACGATGGTCAAGCGCGCCGACGTCGACGACGCGCAAAAGAGCGTGATGACGATCGTCCGCCAGATGGCGGCATCGGGCGAAATCATGATCGCCGGCGGGGGCGACGATTATGTCTGATCGCACCGCTGAAACCGGCTTTGCTCCCGTCCCGCTCACCCAGGCGATGGCGCGTCACGGCGGTTTTCGCCCGCTCGCCTTCACCGGCGCGCGCGAAACCGATGCGGCGCCGGGTCAAGCGGCGCAGGCCGACCTCGACGACCCGTTCGCGCGCGGCCTGGCCGAGGGTCAGCGCATCGCCGAAGCCGCCTTTGTCGCCGAGCGCCACCAACTGCTCGCGCTGCTGGCCAATGCCGAAGCGTTGCAGGACGAACCGAGCGAGGAACTCGCGCAGCTGATCGCGCGCACCGTGGAGCGGCTGGTGCATCAGATCGTCGCCGACGCGCCGATCGACGCCGCATGGCTTCAGGCGCAGGCCGAAACCGCCGCGGCGCTGGTCGCCGACGCCGACAAGGCGCGCACCCTGTGGGTCCATCCCGACGATGCCGCGCTGCTGACCGATTGCCCGTTGCCGCTGGCGCTCGAAAGCGATCCGGCGATGATGCGCGGCACCGTCCGCATCGAAACCTCGACCGGCTGGATCGAACATGGTCGCGCCGTCTATCTCGACGAATTGCACGCGGCGCTGGGCGAAGGATCGCCCGCATGACCCGCCGCCTCGCCCTCTCCGCGCAGCAGCTGCTCGACCCGATCGACCTCGCGAACGCCAGCCCACGCCGCATCGGCACCCTGGTGTCGCACGAAGGCATCATGCTCGAAGTGTCGGGTTTTCCGCAGCCGCTGGGCAGCAATGTCCGCATCAAATCGGCGACGGGCGAGTATGTCTATGGCGAAGTCGTCGGCTTTCGCGGCCAGAGCAGCCTCGTCCTCCCCTTCGACACCAATATGCCGCTGGCCACCGGCGCACCGGTCGAACCGCATGGCGCCAGTTCGATGGTCGCGTGCGGCAAGGCGCTGCTCGGCCGCATCATCGACGCGCAGGGCAATGCGCTCGACGGCCGCCCACCGATCAAGTCGCAGTTCCAGTGGCCGCTCGCCGGGCGCAAGGTCAATCCGCTGCGCCGCGGCCGCGTCACCCGCCCGCTCAACATGGGTGTCCGCGCGATCAACGCGCTGCTCACCGTCGGCGAAGGCCAGCGCGTCGCGATCATCGCCGGTTCGGGCGTCGGCAAATCGGTGCTGATGGGCCAAATGATCGCGGGCACGGAATGCGACGTCATCGTCGTCGGGCTGATCGGCGAACGCAGCCGCGAGGTCAGCGATTTCGTCGAAACCAAATTGCCCCCCGAGGTGCGCAAGAAAGCGGTGGTCGTCGCGGTTCCCGCCGACCACCCGCCGCTGCTCCGCCTGCGCGCCGCGATGCGCGCCACCGCAATCGCCGAGGCGTTTCGCGCCGACGGTAAAAAGGTGCTGCTGCTGATCGACAGCCTGACCCGCGTCGCGCATGCGCAGCGCGAGATCGGGCTGACATTGGGCGAACCGCCGACGATGAAGGGCTATCCGCCGTCGGTCTTCGCGTTGATCCCTTCGCTGTGCGAACGCGCCGGGATCGACCGCGAAACCGGCGGATCGATCACCGCGCTCTACACCGTCCTGGCCGATGGCGGCGACATCGACGACCCGGTCGTCGACAGCGCGCGCGCGATCGTCGACGGCCATATCATCCTGTCGCGCCAGCTCGCCGAACAGGGCGTGTACCCCGCGATCGACGTCGCAAGGTCGCTGTCGCGCACGATGGTCGATTCGGTCGATCCCGACCATGCCGCCGCCGCCGCGCGCTTTCGCCAACTATGGTCGGCCTATGAAGAGAATCGCGATCTGATGCTGATGGGTGCCTATGTCGCCGGCGGCGATCCGGTGCTCGACACCGCCATCGCGCGCCACGCCGACCAGCTCGCTTTCGTGACCCAGCCCGCCAAGGCGCAGGTCGATTTCGACATTTCCCGCCAAACCCTGATTGAAGGATATTCCGCATGACCGCCCGCACCGCACGCCGCAAACGTATCATCCGCGTGCGCACCGTCGAACATCAGATGGCCGAGGCCAATCTGGCGCGGGCCAATGGCGAACTCGCCAGCCTGGTCGAACTCGCCAAGCGCCTCGAAACGCTGCGCGTCGACCTGGCGATGGCCAAAGGCGCGGTCGCTGGCCGCGCGCTCAACACGATCGGCGAGTTGTCGATGCGGCTCGACATCGCGCAGGAAAATCTGACCGCGCCGTTGGCGGGTGCCAGCGCGCGCCGCGACCAGGCCGGGGTGCTGGCGCAAAGCGCGATGGCCAAGGAAGAATCGGCCGTCCGGCTGTACGAACGCAGCCGCAAGTCGGCCGAAGCCGAGGCCGAACGCCGCCGCGACGCCAACCGCCCGCACCGCGCGCGCGGCGGCATGCGCCTGCGCCTGATCGAAGGCGGCGCGGCATGATGGGTGCAGCCTCCCTCCCCATGCCGCAGGCATCGACCCCCGCGGGCTTCGCGGCTTTCCTGAGCACGATCGGCCAGACGCCGACGGGCAGCGGCGAAGACGGCGGGTTCGAACAGCTGCTCGCCGCAGCGCCAATGCCCGCCGCAGCGGCGGTCAAAATCGCGCCGACGACGCCCGTCGAGGGCAAACCCACGGCCCCGGCCATTCCGGCCGCGGTGACCGGCGCAACGCCGGTCGTGACGCCGGCGACCGCTACACCGGTGGCCGCGACAAGCGGTGCGATCGCCGCAGCCGTCGATACGCCCGTCGTGCCGACCAAAGCGACCGAAACCAGTGCCGCCATTGCCGCCGACGCCGATGCAGCCGCTACGTCGGCCGCGCAACTGCTGATTGCGCTCAATGGCAACGCTTCCGCACCGCAGCCGAAAACCGCCAAGGTCGCTGAACCGAAAACAGACACCGATACCGAGGTCTCCAGCGCGCCCGAGGCCGGTGCCCCTGCCGTCACCGCCGACCCCGCCGAAACGACCGCGCCAGTCGCCAGCAGCGCTACCGTAACCCCCGACCCGGCGGCGACGCCGTCCGCGGTCGTCGCTGCGATGCCCGTCGTCGCTGCGATCGTCACGCCGCTTGCCGCCAAGCCCGTCAAGGCGGGCGAAGCGGCCGCGATCCCGGCGGGCGATGCCGCCCCCGCCGCGGAAATCATGCCGACCGCAACGTCGGTCAGCCAACCGCGCCCCGCCGCTGCCGGGCCCGACGCCCCGACCAGCGACGCCGCGCCGATCGCCGCCCCGGTGACCGGCAAGCCGCGCGCGATACCGGCGCTGCCGATCGCCGCCGCCGGAACCGAAGCGTCGGCCACCAAGCCCGCCGAGGCCGCGCCGTCGATGACGATCCAGTTTGCCCAGCCCGCGGCACTGACGGCAACCCTGTTCGCAAGCGCCACGGCACCGGCCGCGGTCACCGAACGCGTGCTCGACCTCGCCAGCGACGGCGCCTGGATCGACCAGCTCGCGCATGACATCGCCGCGACCAAGTCGGACAATGGCGACATCAGCTTTCGCCTGATGCCGCGCCACCTCGGTCGTCTCGACGTCGCGATGCTCATGGGCGACGAGGGCGTATCGCTGAAACTGGACACCCAGCATGAGGCGGCGGCGACCATCGTCACCGCCGCGCAGGGCCGCCTGGTCGACGACCTGCGCCAGCAGGGCGTGCGCGTGACCGGCAGCGAAGTGACCTGCACCCCGGGGGACAGCGGCCGCCAGATGCAGGGCCAGTCGCAGGGTCAGGGCCGCGCCGCGCCGCATGACGTCAGCCATCTGATCGAAACCGTTACCGAGCGCGCCAAGGCGCGCGATCCCGAAGAGGCCGCCGACCGCCGCGGCCGCTTCGCCTGACCACAAAGGGTAGAAGCATGAGCAAGGATAAAGACGAAACCGCGCCCAAGAAGAAGGGCAAGCTCAAGAAGCTGCTGTTCATCAGCGTCGGCGCGATCACGCTGATCGGCGCGGGTGCGGGCGCCGGCATCTATTTCGGCGCGCTGTCGGCGCACGAGGCCAAACCCGAGGATCATTATCCCAAGCTGGTCGTGCGCAGCGAAGGCGAGGAAGCCCCCGCCGCCGAAGGCGAGGACAAGGAAGCCGCGCCCAAGGTCGGCACCGTGTCGGTGCCCAACGACAAGTTCAAGGTCGACCCGCGCAAATATGAAATCACCTATTACCCGATCACCGACGCGTTCACGACGAACCTCGCCGACGGATCGGGCTTTCTGCAGGTGGGTATCAGCCTTTCGACCTTCTATGACGGCAAGGTTATCAATAATATCAAACGGCAGGCGGTGCCGATCCGCTCGGTCGTGCTTATGGTGCTCGCCGAACAGGATCCGGCGCTGCTCTCGACATCGCAGGGGAAACAACGACTGCAGCGGCAATTGACTGCTGCGATCAACGATGTGCTGCGCGAGAAAGAAGGTTTTGGTGGTGTCGACAATGTCTATTTCACGAGCCTGGTGATCCAGTGAGCGTTCGCGAAAAATCCGTCAAAGCCGTGAAGCCGCCCGCCGCCCCGACCACCGAGGCGGCCGACGCCAAGGCGTCGCTGCTGCTGCGCAAGGCGGCGGACAGCTATGCCTTTCCGGCGCTCGACAGCGTCGCGGTCCAGTTTGCGCGCAGCCTGCGCGACCTGATCCGCGCGCTCGGCGTTCCGGCGATCCAGGTCGAGCGCGCCGGCGGCGAAACGATCAGCTTCGCCGACTGGAGCGCCTCGGCCGCCCCGGCGCTTTTCTGGCGCTATCACGCGCCGCCGCTGAAGGGCCCGGTGCTGCTCGCCGCGCCGCGGCCGTTGCTGCTCCAGCTCGTCGACATCTTCTATGGCGGCAAGGGCGGCCTCGCCGCCGAACGCGAAGAGCTGACCGATGCCGAAGAACGCTTTGCCGCCCGGCTCGGCCGCGACATGGGGCTGCAACTCGCCGCGGCATGGGGCGACAAGCTGGCCATGGAGCCCGAACTCGACTGCGTCACCGGCGATCCCGCCAAGCTCGCCGCGGTACGCGCCGACGACGAATTGTTCGTGCAGCGCTTCATCCTGCGCGGCGCGCCGTTCGAAGGGCGGACGATCGCCTGCGCCTATCCGCTCGCCGCGCTGCGCGGCATCGCCGGGGCCGAACCGGCACCCGAAATGCCCGGCGCCGCCGATCCGGTGTGGGCGGGCGCGCTCAACAAGGCGCTGCGCGATGTCCGCCTGCCCGTCCGGTCGGTGCTGGCGCGCCCCGAAATCAGCCTCGTCAAGCTGCTCGCGCTCGAGGTTGGCGACATCATTCCGCTCGGCATGCCGCGCCATGTGCCGGTGACCGTCGCGGGCCGCAGCTTTGCGGTCGGCAGCATCGGCGAAGCCAATGGCAACGCCGCCATCATGATCGAACATATCGAAAAAGGACCGAACCATGACTGATCTCAGCGACGCCCCGACGGCGCCCCGCGCCGACCGCCGCGACAACCGCAATATCGCCGCGGCGCCCAATTTCGACCTGCTCGCCGGGGTTTCGCTGCGCGTGTCGGTCGAGGTCGGGTCGACCTCGATGACGCTCGCCGAACTGCTTGCGATCGACGAGGGCAGCGTGATCGAACTCGACCGCGCCGCCACCGACCTGCTCGACATCTACGCCAACGGCACATTGATCGCGAAAGGCGAGATCGTCAGCGTCGATGGCCGTTACGGCATCCAGGTCGCCGAAGTCGTCGCCCCGGCGCGCGGCCTCGAAGGCTTTGAGCGGAGAGGCTGATGTTCGAATATATCCTGCGCCTGCTCATCATGCTGCCGATCATTGGCGGCATGGCGTGGGGCAGCCTGTGGCTGTGGAAGCGCGTCCAGATGGGCGTGCCGCTGGTCGGCGGTGCCGCGAAAACGCGCGCCGTCGAAATGGTCGATGTGCTGCCGCTCGGCCCGGGATCGAAGCTCGCGGTGGTCGAATTCGCCGGGCAGCGGATCCTCGTTGCGGTCTCGCGCAATGGTATCACCCGCATTGCGGACGATAGCCAGGGCGACTTCCATGCAGATTGATCGCAAAACCGGGCTGCGCGCCGCGGCGCTGATCGGCGGCCTCGCGCTGCTCTGCGCCGCACCCGCGGTTTATGCGCAGACTGCCGACGGCCTCAGCCGCGCGGTGAACGACATCGGCGGCGACGGCCGCCCGCTCAGCCTGTCGCTGCAAATCCTGGTTCTGATGAGCCTGCTGACGGTGCTGCCGTCGCTGCTGCTGATGATGACCAGCTTCACCCGCATCATCATCGTGCTGTCGATCCTGCGCCATGCGCTCGGCCTGCAACAGACGCCGCCGAACCAGGTGCTGGTCGGCCTCAGCCTGTTCCTGTCGCTGTTCGTGATGCAGCCGGTGATCAGCGAGGTGAACCGCGTCGCGATCGAACCTTACGGTCAGGAACAGATCGACATCGGCGAAGCCGTGTCGCGCTCGGGGGTCGCACTCCACGGCTTCATGATGACGCAGACGCGCAAGACCGACCTGATGATGTTCGCGAAAATCGCCAAGGCGCCGGCCTATGCCAGCCCCAAGGATGTGCCGTTCTCGATCCTGCTCCCGGCGTTCGTCACCAGCGAGCTCAAGACCGCGTTCCAGATCGGCTTTCTCATCTTCCTGCCCTTCCTCGTCATCGACCTGATCGTCGCCTCGGCGCTGATGTCGCTCGGTATGATGATGTTGTCGCCGACGATCATCTCGATGCCGTTCAAGCTGCTCTTGTTCGTGCTCGTCGACGGCTGGGCGCTGACGATGGGCTCGCTCGCCGCCTCGTTCGGGACTTAGCGTCGTGGAAACCGACTATTTCATCGGCATGGCGCAGCAATCCTTGTGGATCCTCGCGCTCGCCTCGGCGCCGCTGCTGCTGCCAGTACTCGTCATCGGGGTGCTGCTGGGCATGGTCCAGGCGGCGACGTCGATCAACGAACAGACGCTGACCTTTGTCCCCAAGCTGATCGTCGCGGCGATCTGCCTCGCGATCTTTGGCGGCAGCATCCTGGTGCTGCTCACCGATTTCACCCGCGACATTTTCGCGCAGATTCCGGCGCTGGTGCGCTAAACCGGTCGTGAACCCCGCCGACATCCCGAATATCGAGGCGATGCTCCAGCTGTGGATGCTGGCGATGATCCGCCCCGGCGCCGCGTTCATCGCCGCGCCGGTGTTCGGCGCGACCAGCGTGCCGATCCAGCTGCGGCTGGTAATTGCGCTCGCCGTCGGCGTCCCCGCGGTGGCGGCATCGGGCATGGTGTTGCCCCCCGAAGGCATCGTCTCGGTTCCCGGCCTGTTGCTGATCATCGGCGAGGTCGTGATCGGGCTCGGCATCGGCTTCATCCTCCAGATGGGGCTCGCCGCCGCGCTGCTCGCGGGCGAAGCGATCAGCAACGCGATGGGGCTGGGCTTCGCCTCGATGGTCGATCCGCTCAGCGGCGCATCGAGTTCGGCGATCGGTCAGTTCCTCTCGATGCTGGCGACCGCGCTGTTCCTGGCCGCCGACGGCCATCTGGTGCTGATCGGGATCATCGTCGACAGCTATGTCGCGCTGCCCCCCGGCAACGCCTTTCCCTCGTTCGACGCGATCGGCGGGCTGCTGCGGTTCGGCAGCCTGATGTTCGCCGCCGGGCTGACGATCGCCATGCCGGTCGGCTTCGTCCTGATTCTGGTCCAGATCATCATGGGGGTCATCGGCCGCTCGGCCCCGGCGCTCAACCTGTTCGCGGTCGGTATTCCCGCGACCTTGCTCGCCGGGATCGTCCTGCTCGGCGTCGCGACCCCGGCGATGGCCGAAGCGATCGTCCGCATATTGTCCGACGCGCTCGACGGCGCGCGGATGTTAGCGGGGCTTTGACGCGATGGCGAGCAAGCCCGAGCAGGACCAGAAGACCGAACAGCCAACCCCCAAAAAGCTGAGCGATTCGGCGCGCGAAGGCGATGTGCTGATGTCGCGCGAGCTGGCGACCGCGCTGATGATGCTCGCCGCCGCGGGCTGGATCGTCGCGGCGGGCGGCTGGTTCGTACAATCCGCCAGCGACCTCGTCCGCCGCGGGCTGACGTTGAGCGCCGCCGACGTCAGCGATTTCGCGCCCGCCGCGGCGCTGATGCGCAACGGGGTCGAAATCCTGCTGCCGCTCGCCAGCCTGTTTGCGCTCGCGCTGGGCGCCGCGGTCGCGGGACCGGCGCTGCTCGGTTCGTTCGGCTGGCGCGGCAAGGCGCTGCACTTCAAGGGCAACCGGATGAACCCGCTGACTGGGCTCAAACGCATGTTCGGGCTGCAGGGCGCGACCGAACTCGGCAAGGCGCTCGCGAAAGTGCTGTTGCTCGGCACCATCGGCTATTGGCTGGTCGGGCGCAGCCTGCCCGCGATCATGACGATGGCGCAGGCCGACCTGCTCGCGGCGATCGACCTCGCCGGACAGGCGATCGGCCACGCGATGCTGGTGCTCGCCGGCGGGCTGGTTGTCATCGCGCTGATCGACGTCCCGGTGCAATGGTTCCAGCGTAACAAGCGGCTGATGATGAGCAAGCAGGAGATCAAGGAAGAGATGCGCCAGTCCGACGGGGCGCCCGAGCTCAAGCAGGCGCAGCGCCAGCGCGCGCACGAAATGCTGAGCGGTTCGGCGCGCAAGGCGGTGTCCGACGCGACCGTCGTGCTCACCAACCCCACCCATTTTTCGGTCGCGCTGCGCTATCGCCCCGGCGTCGATGCCGCACCGGTCGTTGTCGCGCGCGGGCGCGGCGATGTCGCGCTGTCGATCCGCGAGCTGGCGCGCGGCGCCAATGTGCCGCTGCTCGAATATCCGCAGCTGACCCGCGCGATCTATTTCACCGCACGCGCCGGGCGCGTGATCCCTGACGAATTGTTCGTCGCGGTCGCCACCGTGCTCGCCTTTGTCTTCCAGCTCGAACGCATGGTCGCCGAAGGTCATGCGCAGCCGGTGGTCGATATTCCGCCGACCCACCGGTTCGACCCCGACGGGCGCCGCCAGGCTTAAAATCGTCCGCGCGCTGCCGTTAACAGGTGCGAAGGATATTTCGCCATGGTCACCTCTATCGTCAACAGCCTGGGCTTCGGGTCGGGCATCGACACCAAGCAGCTGGTCACCGACCTGGCCGCCGCCTCGCGCGAGCCCAAGGTGGCGCGCATCAATACGCTGACCCAGCAGAACCAGACCCGGATCAGCGCGCTCGCACAGGCGCGATCCGATCTCGAAGGCTTTGCCGATTCGCTGGGCCAGATGATCAGCGACGGGACGCTGCGCAGCACCCCGACGGTATCCGACGACAGCGTGCTGAGCGCCACCGCGCGCGCCGGACTGCACGCCGACAGTTTTGCGGCGACCGTCGTCGTCAGCCAGCTGGCGCGCGCCCAAAGCACCTATTCGGGCGTCGTCGCCGACCGCACCGCCGCGATCGGCACCGGCACGATGACGCTGACCGTCGGCGGGGTCGCCAAAACGATCACCATCGGCGCCAGCAACAACAGCCTCGACGGGCTGGCCAGTGCGATCAATTCGAGCGGCGGCGGGGTCACCGCGTCGATCATCGCCGATCAAGGGGGCCACCGCCTGATCCTGAAGGGTCCGTCGGGCGCCGCCAACGCCTTCACACTCGCCGCCGATGCCGGCGCCGATCCGGGCCTCTCCGCTTTCGCTTATGGCGCGGGCGGCGGCATGACCGTGGGCCAGAGCGCCGCCAACGCCGCATTCACCATCGACGGTGTCGCGTTCAGCCGTGCGTCGAACACCATCGACGACGTGATCCCGGGGATGTCGCTGACCCTGAAAAAGGCGGCCCCCGGCCAGCCGGTCGACATCGGCGCCAGCCGCCCGCTCGATATGATCAAGCAGACCGTCGGCGACTTTGTCTCGGTCTATAACCAGCTCAAAAAAAGCCTGTCGTCGGCCGTCGGCCTGTCGGGATCGACGACGTCGCTGCGCGAACTCGAACGCGAGCTGTCGGGCCTGATCGGCACCGTCATTTCCAGCCACGGTAGCATCAACAAGCTGACCGACATCGGCGTTTCGACGACCAAGGACGGCCTGCTCGCGGTCGATGAAGCCAAGCTGGCAAAGGTTCTGGCGGCGGACGCCGGCGCAGTCGAAGCGCTGTTCAACCCGCGCCGCGACGGCGGCCGCACCGAGACGAGCGACCCGGGTATCGCCTTTGTCCTCGATGCGATCCGCGACAAGGCGATCGCGACCGACGGGGTGATCGACCGGGTGACCAAATCGCTCAACAGCCGCAAGGAAACGCTCGCCGACCAGCTCGAGACGATCGAAATGCGCGAAGACGCCTATCGCGCCCGGCTCGAGAAGCAATATGGCTCGCTCGACGCGAAGCTCGCGGCGTTCAAGGCGACGCAGACCTATCTCGAACAACAGATCAAGCTCTGGTCCAACCAGGGTAACGACTAAGGGTGCCGACCGTGACCGCTACCGCCTCGACCGTCCGGGCGACCGGGCTTTATCGCCGCTTGCAGCACGAAAGTCGCGCCGCCGCCGCCGACCCGATCGAGCTGGTGACGATGCTTTATGACGAGCTGGAAACCGCGATCGGCGTGCTCGGATCGATGGTGCGACAGGGTCAGCGCATTTCGGCGACCGAACCCGCGCACCGCGCCCGTGCGATCCTGATCGGGCTCGACGCCGGGCTCGACCGCGATGCCGGCGGCGACGTCGCCGCGGCGCTGTCGCGCGTCTATCGCAGCATGCGCCGCAAGCTCGACGAAGCCGTCGCGCAAAACGACGGCGAAGCGCTGGCCGACCTGCTCGACGGCGTGATGACGGTGAGCGCGGCCTGGCGCCAGCTTCGCTGAACCCCGTTTCTTCCGCTCCGAATACAGGATCGGCCCGCGTCCCAGGGGCGGGGCACGGGCCGATGCCGTATTACTTGGGTCCCGCTGGGTACCCGGCCGCCCTAGGTGGGGACGGGCGGCCGGGTGGTCAGGGGGCGGACCAGAGCCCCCCTTTTTTCAGCGGGTGCTGAAACTCTTGTCGCGGGCGCCGGTCAGGCGGCCTGCTGCTGAACCCCATATTTGCGCATCTTTTCGATCAGCGTCGTGCGCTTCAGCGTCAGCAGCCGCGCGGCTTCGGAAATGATACCGTCGGCGAGGTCGAGCGCGACGTGGATCTGTTCAAGCTCGATCGTTTCGATCTCGCGCTTGAGGTCGATCGGGCGGCCCGGCGCCGGCGCCTTGCCGAACGGCATGGCCGGGGTTGATTCGTCCGCGCTGGCTTCGACCGCGGCGGGGCTGCTGGGGACAGCCTGCCGCGGCCGAAGCGCTGCGGTGGGGTTCAAAAGAATGGCAACATCATCGGCGCCCAGCGTTTCGCCGCCGTGCAGCACGCTGGCGCGTTCGACGAAATTCCTGAGTTCGCGAACATTGCCCGGCCAGCCGTGCTGCATCAGCAACGCCATCGCATCAGCGTCGAAGCGGCACTTGGCCTCGCCCGGCATCTTGCGCTGGAAGTGGCGGATGAGCGCCGGAATATCCTCGACGCGGCTGGCCAGGCTGGGGACCTGGAGCACAACCACGCCGAGCCGGAAGAACAGGTCTTCGCGGAACTTGCCATCGGCGATCGCGGCGCCGAGATCCTGGTGGGTCGCCGAAATGACGCGGACGTCGACGGCCTTCACATCGCTGCTACCGACGCGGACGATCGTCCGTTCTTCAAGCACGCGGAGCAGTTTGACCTGCATGTCGAACCGCATGTCGCCGATTTCGTCGAGGAACAGCGTGCCGCCCTCGCTCGCTTCGAAATGGCCGATACGGCGGGCGTGGGCGCCGGTGAAGCTGCCCTTTTCATGCCCGAAGAGTTCGGATTCGATGAGGTCGCCGGGGATCGCACCGCAGTTGATCGCGGAAAAGGCCTTGCCCGAGCGGACGCCTTCGTCGTGGATCGCGCGGGCGACGAGTTCCTTGCCCGAACCCGAAGGGCCGCAGAGCATGACCGAAGCGTTCGACCGCGCCACCCGGCGGATCATGTCGCGCAGCTGCGCGGCGGCCGCGCTGCTGCCGATGATCAGCGTCTCGAGCGCTGCGTTGTTGTTGTGCCCCACGGTCATTTCGGTCTCCACCGCGCCCCCCAATTCGGCGCCTTTTCGATGGACCCAGAGATTGACGAAAGTGGTAAACAAAAGATTATCCACTTGCGCATAACCCATTCAAAACAAAGGATTATTGCCAGATTGGATGTATTGGGCACGCAATCGCGTCGTTAACGATCCGATATGCTGCCAAACTGGCACTAATTCTCGGCAGCGGTTCGCCAGCCCAGCGTGATCGAGATGCGGCGGTTGCGCGGATCGAATCGGTCGGCGGGGACATAGGGCTCGCGATCGGCGACGCCTTCGATGCGCTGGAAGCGCGTCTTGTCGACCCCGCGAAACTCCAGAAAGTGGCGCGTGACCTCGGCGCGGTCGACCGACAGGCGCCAATTGTTGGTGCCCGACTTCGCCGACCAGGGCGCGGCGTCGGTGTGCCCGCGCACCATCACCTGGTTGGGCATTTCGGCGACCGGCCCGGCGATTTCGCCGAACAGCCGCACACCGGCGGGGGTCAGCTGGCTGGTGCCGATGGCGAACATCGAAAAATCGGCGTCGTCGATCACGTCGATGCGCATCCCTTCGATCGTTTCGGTAAAACGCAGGTTGCGCGCAAAGCGCCGGAGTTCGCCCTTGGCCTGCACCCGTTCGGTCAGCGCCTTGGCGACGCGCTGGAACTTCAGCCGCTCGCGCTCGCGCCCCGATGCTTCCTTGGGTCCGCCGGTGGCGTCGCGCGGGATCGTCATCGATTTGGTTCCGGTCTGCGCCGCGCCATGCGGATATTTGTCGGCCGCGACGAGCGAATCGCCGCCGAAAAAGCCGTTCGACCCCGCGGTGTCCTGTTTCGACTGGACGATCGTCGGCGCGAAATAGTCGGCGAGCGCCTTGCGCTGTTTTTCGGTCGTCGCGCCGAGCAGCCACATCAGCAGGAAAAAGGCCATCATCGCGGTCACGAAATCGGCATAGGCGACCTTCCACGCCCCGCCGTGATGGCCGGCGTGCGGGGCCTCGATGATCTTCTTGACGATGATCGGCCGCGGCAGGTTGGGACGCGCGGCCATTAGGGTCGAGACCCACTATTTATGGGTCCGAGGCGTCGAAATGGCGAAGATATCGGGTCCGGGCGGATGCAGCGGGTAGCATCGCTACCCGCAAGGCCGCGCGGGCCTGAGATCGAAGCCATTTCGGCGTCCCTGCGGGATTTGACCGATTTTGCCCAGGGCTGCGTCAGCAAGTCTTGAAATATCGTCATATTGCTTCGCCTTGCTTCCTTGCCCTGAACAAAATCGCTTCAAACCTCGGACCCATAAATAGTGGGTCTCGACCCTTAACGACCGCGCATTCCGTCAAACACTTCGGCGAAGCTCGGCTGGTTCGAATGTTCGACCCCCGAACGCGCCGCCTCGATCACCAGCGGCTGCGGATGGCCGTGGAGCGAGGCGATAATCAGCTGCTTCACCGTGTGGTAGATGGCGCCATCGCCTTCGATCACGGTGCGCGCGCGCGTCGCGAACGGGCCGACAAGGCCATAGGCGAGCAACACGCCAAGGAAGGTGCCGACCAGCGCCGACCCGATCATGCCGCCCAGGATCTCGGGCGGCTTGTCGATCGACCCCATCGTCTTCACCACGCCAAGCACCGCAGCGACGATGCCGAGTGCGGGCAGCGCGTCGGCCAGATTCTGCAACCCGTCGGCGGGCTTGATCGCGTGGTGGTGATGGTTCTTGAGCGCCGCGTCCATGACATCCTCGACCGCATGCGGATCGAGCGTCCCCGACGACACGACGACCAGGCGCAGCGTGTCGCAGATCAAATGGACCAGCGTGTCGTCCTTCAGCAATTTGGGATATTGCTGAAACAGGGTCGAGTTTTTCGGATCCTCGATATGCGGTTCGACCGCGACCGGGCCTTCGGTCCGCATCATCTTCATCAAGGTCGAGACGAGCAGGATGCAGTCGAGATAATCCTGTTTCTTATACTGCGGGCCCTTGAACACCTTGGCGAGGCCGCCGCCGAGCGCTTTCAGGTCGGCGCCCGAATTGCCGATGATCAGCGATCCGACCGCAGCGCCGCCGATGATCAGCATCTCGTGCGGCAGCGCGTGCATGACGGGGCCAAGATTGCCGCCGGTCAGCGCAAAGCCCCCGAACACCAGCAGGATCAGTACGACGATGCCGATTGCGGGAAACATGCGGGGGCAACTCCATTCGGGCCAAAAGCCCCAAACTCAAAAAAAGAGACGTCTATATGCTTAACGGCAGCAGCGCCGCGACATTGAGCGCGATCAGTTCAAAATATCGAACAAGGTCTGGCGGTTGATCTTGGCAAAGGCCGCCTGCGCGGCACCGAGCGTCAGATCCTGCGCGTTGAGTTCGGCAATAGCGACCGACAGGTCGGTATCCTCGACCGACGAGCGTTCGTCCTTGAGCGTGATGTCGCGCGCCGCCAGCCCGTCGCCGATACGCTCAAGCCGCGCCGCCGACAGGCCGATCGCGGCATGCCGGTCGGCGACATGGCCGATCGCGGTGTCGAGCGCGGTCAGCGCCGTGCCCATCGCCGGCTTGTTGCCCGCCGCGACCGCGGTCGCGGCATCGCGGATGCCCGTCGACAGGCTGTTGCCCGCGACGACGAAGACATCGGCGGCGGCGGGAACCGGCGCAAAGCTGATGTCCGAATCGAACCGCATGACGCGCGCCGTGCCGCTAGCGAAAATCGGCTCGCCGTTCGAATCGCGCGTCGCCGCCAGACTGTCGATCTCGTCGGCGATCGTGCCGAGTTCGGCAGCGATCGTCGCGCGGTCGGCGGGGCTTGCGGTATCGTTCGCCGCGGCGAGGGTCAGCTCGCGCGCCCTGGTCATCAGATTGCTGACCGATTTCAGCGCCGCGTCGGCCTGCGACACCAGTGCGGTCGCCGCATTGATATTGCTGTTCCACGCGGTGATGCTGGCCTGCGTCGTGCCGATCGTCTCGATCCGCCGCGCCGCCACCGGGTCGTCCGACATGCGCTGCAGCCGCTTGCCGCTCGAAATCTGGATCTGCGTCCGCTCGATCTGGTCAGCGAGCTTCTGTTGGCGCGCGATCTCGCGCGTCATGCGATTGCCCACGGCGTTAATCATCGTCGTCGCCTTCCTAGATCGAGCTCAAGAGCGTTTGCATGGTTTCGCGCGCGACCTGGATCGTGCGCGCCGCGGCCTGATAGGCTTGCTGAAAGCGCAGCAGTTCGGCCGCTTCCTTGTCGAGATCGACCTCGCTCACCCCGTCGCGCGCCGCGGCGGCAGCATCGGCGCGGGTCATCGCGGCGGCATCCTGCGCGCGCGCCGCCGCAGTCGTCTGCGCCTGCGTCGCGAGATGCCCCGACCAGCGCGCTTCGGGATCGCCCGCCCCGCGCAGCGCGCCGAGCGCCAGCATATTGCCGTTGCTGCCCGATGCGTTGGCGGCGGCGACCTGTTCGGGCGCCAGCGCGCTCGCGGTCAGCGTCGCCGCGCTGGTGCCGGTAAACAGCGGCTGGCCTGCGTTGCCATTGGCATCGGTGCCCGCCTGATGCGCCGTGTTGAGCTGCGCCGCGAACGATGTTGCCATCGTATCGAGCCCAGCGCGCTGGTCGGCAACATGGTTGGCTGCCTCGGACAAACCCGCGAGCGAGCCCGTCGCGATCGCCAGCGGCGATCCGCCGACGCCGTACGACAGGCGCCCGTCGGCCGCCGCCGTCACCGCGATCGGGTTCACCCCGCCGCCGCCGACGAGCAGGTCGCCCGACCCGGCGGCGCGCAACGTCACCGATCCGTTATTGTCAAAGGTCGCGCTGACCCCCGCCTGCGACGACAATTTGTCGAGCAACCGATCGCGCTCGTCCATCAGGCTCGCCTGATTGGTCGACCCCGGTCGCGCCTTGCGCAGCCCGATGTTGATCTGCTCGAGCGCGTTCAGATTGGCGTTGAAATCTTCGACCGTGCTCGCCGCGGCGCCCTCGACGCCATCCGACATCTTGTCGAGCTGGCCCGCCGCCGTGCGAAATCCCGATGCGATGTCGTCGGCCGACTGCAGGAACTGGCTGCGCAGCGTGCGGTTCGCCGGATCGGCAGTCAATTGGTCGGCGGTGGTGAACAGCTTCGTCAGCCCGGTCTTGATGCCGTTGCTCTCGTCGCTCAGCGCGCCCTCGACCTTGCCCAGCCAGCCGAGCCTGGTCGCCGACCGTTCCGAATCGCCCGACGAGATCCGCGAATCCTCGATCAGCCAGGCGTCGACCGAACGGCTGACGCCGCGGATCTCGACGCCGCTGGGGTTCACGCTGCCGCGATAAAACAGCGAATCGCTGCCGCTGACCGGCTCCATCATGTCGAGCCGCCGCCGTGCGTAACCCGGCGTCTGGGCGTTGGCGATATTGTCACCGACCGTCGACAGCGCACGCGAATAAGCCTTGAGTCCACTGTAGCCGATACCAAGCAAGTCGGTCATTGTACGCCTCCCGCCGCACCGCCGAGCCGCCCGCGGAACTGGCGTTCGACCATGTCGGCGATGCCGAATTGGCGCATCGCGGCGATCGAGTCGGCGGTGCGCGCGTCGGCCATTTCGCGGAAATTGTCGGTCGCGCTCGATCCCAGCATGTCGTCGCCCAGCTTTGCCTGGCGCATTGACGCCATCAACTGGCGCAGGATCACCGCCTCGAACTGCTCGGCCGCCTTGCGCAGGCCGCCATCGCCGCCGCCGCCAGCAAGGGTCGGGGTGGCCGAGGCGGGCACGAACGATCGCGCTGCGGGGGTCGAAGAAATGGGCATCGTCATATGATCACCAATTCTGCTGTGAGGGCACCGGCCTGGCTGAGCGCCTCGAGGATCGCGACCAGGTCGCCGGGCGACACGCCCAGGCGATTGATCGAGTCGACGAGTTCGGAGAGCGAGGCATTGGGTTTCATCAAAAAGGCGGGTCGATAATCCTCGGCGACCTCGATCTCGCTCGACGGCTCGATCGCGGTCTCGCCGCGGCTGAACGGCGCGGGCTGGACGACCATCGGCGATTCCTTGATCGACACGGTGAGCTTGCCGTGGCTCACCGCCGCGGTGCCGACGCGCACCGCGCCGTTGATCACGACGGTGCCGGTGCGCGCGTTGACGATCACCTTGGCGGGCGGTTCGGAGCGCTGGACGCCCAGATTTTCGATGCGCGACATCAACCGCATCCGGTCGTCGCCATTGCCGCTGGCGCGGATCGCGATGCTGGCGCCGTCGATCATCGACGCGCTGCCCGGGATCGCCGCGTTGATCGCATCGGCGACGCGCTTGGCGTTGGTTGCGTCGAACTGGTGGAGGTTGAAGGTCAGCCAGTCGCCGGTGGCAAAGCCCGTGTCGACCGCGCGCTCGATCGTGGCGCCGCCGGCAATCCGGCCGCTCGACGGAACGTTAACCGTCAGCTTCGATCCGTCGGCGGCATCGACGCCCAGCCCGCCGATGACGAGGTTGCCCTGCACCATCGCGTAAATCTGGCCGTCGGCGCCATAGAGCGGCGCCAGCACAAGGGTGCCGCCGCGCAGGCTTTTCGCCTTGCCGATCGCCGATACGGTGACGTCAAGGCGCTGGCCGGGTTTGCCAAAGGGCGGCAGTTCGGCGGTGATCATCACCGCGGCGGCGTTCTTCAATGCCGGGTTGACCCCCGGCGGCAAGGTCAGGCCAAAGCGCGAGATTGCGCCCTTCATCCCCAGCGTCGAATAATCGAGGCTGTCGTCGCCCGTTCCCGCCAGCCCGACGACGATGCCGTAACCGGTGAGCTGGTTGGCGCGCAGTCCCTGAAACTGGCCCATGTCCTTGATGCGCTGCGCCTGCGCCGGCGCCGCAAAGGCAAGGCTGGCGATCAGGAGCGCGATCAGGGCAAACAGGGTGGGGCGCTGGGTCACGGATAAGATCCTTTTCAGAACGGGCTGATGATCGAGAAGAAGCGCTGGAGCCAACCTTGCTGGCTGGCGCGCGCGATCTCGCCCTTGCCGACGTACCGGATGTTGGCGTCGGCGACGCGGGTCGACAGGATGCGGTTGTCGGGGCTGATATCCATCGCGCGGACGATGCCCGAAATCTGGACGCGTTCGTCGCCGCGGTTGAGCGTGAGCAGCTTTTCGCCGCGCACCAGCATCGTGCCGTTGGGATAGACCGCAGCGATCGTCACGCTGACCTCGCCCGACAGCGCGTTCGATTGCGACGCGTCGCCCTTCCCTTTGAACTGCTGGCCGCCGCCCATCGCGATGTCGCTGGGGTTGAACAGCGACAGCGGCCCGGTCGACGGCGGGATCAGGCCGATATTGCCGTCGCGCTGGGTGCCGGCGGCATTGCTCTTGGTTGCGGCGGTGCGCTCGACAAGCTGAATGGTCAGGATGTCGCCGACCTGCCCGGCGCGGCCGCCCGAGGTCAGCGGGGTATAGCCGCCCTGAAAGATCGAGCCATTGCCGGGCAGCGGCGCCGGGGGTACCGGCGTCGCCGCGGCAAAGGCGTCGGGCGGCAATTTGTCCTTCGCCGCCGCGCCAACCGGCACGAACGCGAGGGCAAAGGCCACGCCAATCGTCAGATTAGAGCGTCTGCGCGGCATTTTTCATCATCTCATCGGTGGCCTGGATCATCTTCGAATTGACCTCATAGGCGCGCTGCGTCTCGATCATGTCGACGAGTTCCTCGACGACGTTGACGTTCGATCCCTCGAGCATCCCGCCGCGCAGACTGCCGCGGCCTTCCTGTCCGGCGGCGCCGACCTGCGGCGCGCCCGAAGCGGCGGTTTCGACGAGCATATTGTCGCCGATCGCCTGCAAGCCCGCCGGATTGGCAAAGCGGGCGAGTTCGATCCGGCCAAGCTCGGTCAGCGCCCCGTCAGCGCCGGTCGCCGATACGGTGCCGTCGGCGCCGATCGACACATTGGTGCTATCCTCGGGGATCTGGATCGCGGGCGTCAGCGGCTTGCCGTCCGAGGTCACGATCGTGCCGTCGGGCGACCGGCCGAAATTGCCGGCGCGGGTATAGCCGGTGCGCCCGTCGGGCATCTCGACCTGAAAATATCCGGCGCCGTCGATCGCCATGTCGAGCGCGTTGCCGGTGGTCGCGAACGTCCCCTGCGTATCGATGCGCGACGTGCCGCCCAGCGACACGCCGGTGCCGAGGTTCAGCCCGGTCGCATAACGGTTTTCGGCCGACGACGGCGCGCCCGGCGCGGTCATCATCTGATAGCTCAGCGTTTCAAAGCTGGCGCGGTCGCGCTTGAAGCCCGTGGTGTTCACGTTGGCGAGATTGTTGGCGATAACCTGCATCCGGAAGCCCTGGGCATCCAGACCGGTTCGCGCGACGTGCAAGGCACCGAAGCTCATTTCATAGTCTCCTTAACGGGGAAGCTGCATCAAATTGGCGGTCGCGTTGTCCATATCGCGCGCGTCACTGACCAGCTTGAGTTGGGTATCCCAGCTGCGGCTCGCCTCGATCATCTCGACCAGCGCGGTGGTGGCGGCGACGTTCGATCCCTCGATCGAGCGGGTGATCAGCCGTGCTTCGGGATCGTCGGGCAAGATGCCGTCGCCCTTGACGCGGAACAGGCCGTCAAGCCCCTTGGCGATGTCGGACCCGGTCGGGGTCGCCAGCCGCAGCCGGTCGACCTCCTGCGGATTTTCGGCATCGCCGCCCGCGGGGACGATCCACACCCGGCCCTCGACGTCGATCGTGATCGCGTCGGCAGGCGGGATGGTCACCGGACCCTGCGCACCCTGGACGGGGTGGCCGTCGCCGGTGGTCAGCAGCCCGCTCGGGGACACCTGCAGGTCGCCGCGCCGCGTATAAGCCTCGCTGCCGTCCTTCGCCTGGACCACGAGCAGCGCGTCGCCCTGCACCGCGATGTCGAGATCGCGCCCGGTCGCGGTGACCGTGCCGGCGCGCATGTCGGCGCCGATCACCTCTTCCGAGGACATGGCGCGCGCATCTAGCCCACTGCCGTTCAGCCATAGCGCCTGCGCTTCGGCCATGTCGGCGCGAAACCCGGGCGTCTGCGCGTTCGCCAGATTGTTGGCGATCGCCGTCTGCCGGGCCTGACTGCCCCGCATCGCGGTAAGGCTGGTATAGATGAGTTTGTCCATCTGAAGGCTCCCGGCAGGCGGCTAAATGCGCTGGATCAACGCATGTTTATGATGGTTTGCGACAGCTGCGACGCGCCCTCGATCGCCTTGGCGTTCGCCTGGAAATTGCGCTGTGCGCCGATCAGCATCACCAGTTCTTCGGTGATATCGACGTTCGAGCGTTCCAGCGCGCCCGAGCGAATCGCGCCCATCGGGCCGTTGGTGGCCGCGTCGATCGTCGGCGGGCCGCTTTCGCCCGACGACTGCCAATGCGCGTCGCCGACGGGGCGCAGCCCTTCCATCGCGGGGAAGGTCGCCATCGCAACCTTGCCCAGCATCTGCGCTTCGCCATTGGCAAAGGTCGCGGTGACCAGCCCGTCAAGGCCGATCGAGACATTGACCAGCTGCGCGGTCGGATCGCTCGGCGCGCCGGCGGGCAGCACGAAGTCGAACGCGCCCGCCAGCGTATTGTTGGTGACGTTGCCGCTGGCGTCGACGGGCAGAAGTTGCAGTTTCTGACCGGTCGAATCGATCACGTTGCGGTCGGGGGTCGCGGTGAACGCGCCGTTGCGGGTGTAGGTCACCTGCTCGCGCGGCGGATCGCCCTTCACGACGAACATGCCCTCGCCGACGATCGCCATGTCGAGCGTCTTTTCGCTCGATTCATACGACCCCTGCGTGAACTGCTGGGTGATGCCATTGAGCCGCTGGCCCTGGCCGGCGATCATCTTGGTCGACTGGGTCGGCGACGAGGCAAAAATGTCGCCGAACTGCGCCTTGCTGCGCTTGAACCCGATCGATCCGGCGTTGGCGATGTTGTTCGAAATGACCGACATGTCGGTCTGGGCGCCCTTGAGGCCCGAAAGCGAGGTATAGAATGACATGGCTTATCCTTCCTTAGGTGGTGGGTGCGGGCGCCGGGGTGGCGGCCTTGATGTCTTTGAGCAGCTGGGTCTGCGCCGTGAGCTGCTCGGAGATTTTCTGCAGCGTCGTGTTGGTTTCGCTGATCCCGGCCAGGCTGGAGAATTGCGCCATCTGGGCGACCATCTGCTGGTTATCGACCGGGTTGAACGGATCCTGCTGCGACAACTGCGCGGTCATCAGGCGCAGAAAATCGCCCTGCCCCATCTGCTGCCCGGCGCCCTTGGGCTGGAGCACGACATTATTGGCGTTGGTGATACTGTTGACGGCCATTTTATTGTCCCATCCTGAGGGTTTCGTTGATCAGGCCCTTCGCGGTTTCGAGGACCTGGACATTGTTCTGATACTGGCGCGCGGTCTCGACCATCTCGACCATCTCGGCGGCGCTATCGACCGCCGCCTGCCAGACGTTGCCGTCCTTGTCGGCCAAGGGGTTCGACGGATCGTGGCGTTTGGATGGCGCCATTTTCGACGTCGTCACCTGATCGACCTGGACCGTCGCGCGGCCCTGACCGTCCATCACGGTACGAAAGACCGGTTTCAGCGAGCGAAAGGCTTCGGCTTCGCTGCCCGCGATCGTCCCGGCGTTGGCCAGGTTCGATGCGGTGGTGTTGAGCCGGACAAGCTGCGCCGACATCGCGCGGCCGCTGATGTCAAAGACCGAGAAGTTCCCGTTCATTGTCATTCGCCCTTGATGGCGCGGGTCAGCGTGTTGACGCGGCCGCTGAGGAACGAAAGGCTGGACCGGTAAGCGAGCGCGTTTTCGGCGAAGGCCGTCTGCTCGGTCGCCATTTCGACGGTGTTGCCGTCGAGCGAGGCCTGCACCGGGACGCGATACGCGATCGCGCCCGCCATCGCATCGGCGGTCGAGCCGCCCTGCTGCGCCAGGTCGAGCGCTTTGGAAAAGTCGAGGTCGCGCGCCTTGTATCCCGGCGTCGCGGCATTGGCGATGTTCGACGCGAGCATCATCATGCGCTGGCTGCGTAGCTGGAGTGCCGTCGCGTGCAGGCCAAAGAGTTTCTCGGATGCCATCATCAAATTCCTTCTTTCGCCGCTGGCTGGGTCCGGTCGCTGCCGGCGCCGACGCGCGGAAAACACAAAGAACGATGCAATCACCGTGCCAAAAGCAATTTATCTATTATTTTCAGTTATTTAAATATAGATGATACGATCGGCGCAGCGGGCCAGTCAAAAAACTGACGACGCATCGTCGCGGCGGCGCCAATCGCGCCGCAAACCGCGACTGGCACGCTTCCTGCAAAATGGCGGGTGACCATTTTGGACCGAAGGAGATGGATCATGTCCCGCCATATCACCACATGCCTGGCCGCTGGCCTCGCCGCCTGTGCCGCCGCCGCCCATCCCGCCTACGCCCAGCAAGCGACCGAGGATTGGCAGACGATCGACGTGCTGACCGATATGGTCGCAGGCGCCATGGGCCGCACCGCGACCCCGGTTGACCGCCGGATCAAGCTGGCGCGCTGCCCCGAACAGGCATCGGTGACCGCGATCGACGCCAATGCGCTCGCAGTACGCTGTGCCTCGCTCGGCTGGCGGCTCCGTGTGCCGCTGAGCACGCCTGCGGCGGGCGCAGCGAACGCGGCACCGACGGCGGTGAGCTATAGCCGCCCCGTCGCCGGCGCCCCGGTCATCCGCCGCGGCGACAATGTCCGGGTGACGATCGACACCGAAAGCTTTTCGATCAGCTATGCGGCGATCGCCGCCGAGGATGGCCGCGTCGGCGAGACGATCGCGCTGCGCGGCAGCGACGCCAAATCGTCGTTGAGCGCCACGGTGACCGGCCCCGGCCGCGCCCGCCTCGACGACTGACCCCCACCCTTTCCTGACCCTGACGACCCACTGGCCCGGTGACTGTCGGCTTTCCGACGTCGCCGGGCCTTTCTTTTGTCTTTTTTGCGACGGGCCGCCTTAATCCCCCGCCGCGGCGTCCGTTAAAGCCTTCGTGAACCGCGTCGTCACTTTTCTGACGGCATCGGATGGAGGCATTTATGTCGGGTGACAGCAAGATCGGACCCGTCGGCGGCATCGCCCGCACGACCCCGCTGCGCAGCGTCGCCAGCGAATCCGCCGCAGCGGCCCGCGCCGCCGCACCGCCCGCGGTGGGCGACAACCTGCCCGCGGCGCGGCTGATCCGCCTCGCCGGCGGGCTCGCCAACCAGACGCCGCCGGTCGATGTCGCGCGCGTCGCATCGCTGCGCAGCGCGATCGCCAGCGGCAATTACGGCGTCCACCCCGCGATCATCGCCAGCGCGATGATCGATTTCCACACCGGCGGGGGCGAGTGATGCTCGACGATGTGCAGGCGCGGCTCGACGCGCTGGTCGACGCGCTCGACGGACATGACGCGGGCGCGATCATCGCCGCCACCGAAGAACTGGCGACCGCGGTGATCCTGTTTCGCGGCGCCGCTATTCCACGGGGCAGCGAACAACGCGCCCAATTGCTGATCGGCAAGACGCTGCGCCAGCTCGAAGCCGCGGCGATCCGCGTCAATGTCCTGAAGGACTGGACGCGTCAGCGGATTGACAGAAACCATGGGATTCGCGGCACCCACCAGCGCGGTGCAGCATTAAGCTACTGATTATTATATAGGTTTCTGCCGTTAACCGTAAATGGCACGATGATTGCGTCTGGCTTGCTGAGACAGCCCTGCTGAACCAGCGGAACCAGATGTATGAACGCGATCAACAATCCCCAGGCCGGCCGCCGCATCGCCGCACCCGTGATCGACGCCGTGCAGATGGCATCGGCGCGCACCGGCGTCGATTTCGACTATCTGGTCGACGTCGCGCGGGTTGAAAGCGGCTATAATCCGACCGCCAAAGCATCGACCTCTTCGGCGCGCGGGCTGTACCAGTTCACCAAACAGACCTGGCTCGCAACGCTCGACCGCCACGGCGCCAACCATGGGCTTGCCTGGGCGGCCGACGCGATCGGCCGTGACGCAGCGGGACGGCTGACGGTCACCGACCCGACGTTGCGCCAGCAGATTTTCGACCTGCGCGACGACCCCGCCGCGGCATCGACGATGGCCGCGGCGCTGACCGGCGACAACCGCGACTATCTGGAAAGCCGGATCGGTCGCAGCGCCGAGCCCGTCGACCTCTATCTCGCGCATTTCCTGGGCAGCGGCGGCGCCGCCAAATTCCTGACCGCGCTCGATGCCAATCCCGACCAACCTGGTGCGCCGATGATGCCCGAAGCGGCCGCCGCGAACCGGTCGGTGTTCTACGCCGCCGACGGCAGCATGCGCAGCCTGGCCGAGATCCGCGACCGCTTTCGCGTCAAGCTCGAGGACGGCGGCAAGATCGAAAATATGAAACCCTTCGCCCCCGCCGGCTGGCACGCTTCGGCGAGCAGTTCGAGCGGCTTGGCGAGCGGTGGGGGACGTCCCCCGCTGCAGATGATGGATATCCAGCCAATGCCGCGCAAACTTTCGATGGGCTTTGCCGCCGATGCCTATCGGCGGCTCGCTTCGATGTCGGGCGGCGCGGCATGACCGCGGGCTTCAACATCGGCAATGTCGGCCGTATCGCCGGCGCGTCGGCGCTGCCCGCGGGGATGCTGATCCTCGTCGCGCTGATGGTCATCCCGGTCTCGCCGCTGATCCTCGACATCAGCTTCATCGCCAACATCATGATCAGCCTGCTGATCCTGATGGTCGCGCTTCAGGCGTCGAAGCCGCTCGATTTTTCCGCTTTCCCGACCGTGCTGCTGCTCGCGACGCTGTTCCGCCTCGCGCTCAACGTCGCCTCGACGCGCGTCGTGCTCGTCCATGGCCATGAAGGCACCGCGGCGGCGGGGCATGTCATCGAAGCCTTTGGCCAGGTACTGATCGGCGGCGATTATGTCGTCGGGCTGTTCGTGTTCGTCGTGCTGATGATCATCAACCTGATCGTCATCACCAAGGGCGCCGGGCGCGTGTCCGAAGTGTCGGCGCGCTTCACCCTCGACGCGCTCCCCGGCAAGCAGATGGCGATCGACGCCGACCTCAACGCCGGGCTGCTCAGCCCCGAAGAGGCCAAGGCGCGCCGCGTCGAAGTCGCAACCGAGGCCGATTTCTACGGCTCGATGGACGGTGCCTCGAAATTCGTGAAGGGCGACGCGGTCGCCGGTCTGCTCATCCTGTTCGTCAACATCGTCGGCGGGCTGATCCTCGGCATCTTCAGCCATGGCCTCAGCTTCTCGGAAGCCGGCAGCACCTATGTCACCCTCGCGATCGGCGACGCGCTGGTGGCGCAGATCCCGGCGCTGCTGCTGTCGATCGCCGCCGCCGCGATCGTCACCCGCGTCGCCTCGCCCTTCGACCTCAGCGGCCAGATCGGCAGCCAGTTCGCTTCGCCGCCGATCTGGATGGCGGTCGGCGCGATCCTGTTCATCCTCGGTCTCGTCCCCGCGATGCCGCAGCTGCTCATCCTGCCCGCCGCCGCGCTGTCCTTTGCCGTCGGCTGGCAGCTGCGCCGCAGCGCCGCGGCGGTCGCCGACGCGCCCGCCCCCGCCGCGCCGGCGCCCGACCCATCGCTGATCGAATGGGCCGACGTCAGCGACGCCAGCGCGTGCCAGCTCGAAATCGGCTACGCGCTGGTCAGCCTGGTCGACGACCGCAAAGGTGCGCCGCTGATGACGCGGATCACGGGCATCCGCCGCCAATTGTCGAAAGAACTCGGCTTCGTCGTCCCGCCGGTGAAGGTCAGCGACGATCTGTCGCTGCCCGGCAACGTCTATCGCATCTCGGTCGCCGGGGTGATCGTCGGCGAGGACGAGGTGTTTCCCAACGAAATGCTCGCGCTCGATTCGGGCGACCTCGTCACCCGCGTCGCCGGGCGGCCGTGCAAGGATCCGACCTTCGGCCTCGACGCGCTGTGGATTCCCAAGGCGACGCAGAATGACGCGATCGCGGCGGGCTACACCGTCGTCGACCCCGCGACCGTCGTTGCCACCCACCTCAACAACAGCATCGTCGGCGCCGCCGCCGACCTGTTCGGAATCGACGACGCGCAGGCGCTGATCGACAATCTGAAGATCCATTATCCGCAGCTGGCGCAGAACCTCAGCCCGCAGGGCTATCCGCTGCCGCGCGTCGCCAGCCTGTGCAAGGCGCTGCTCGTCGAACGCGTGCCGCTGCGCGATTTCCGCAAGATCGCCGAAGCGATGGTGGCGACCGCGGCGCTGCAGCTGGGCGAGATCGACTTGGTCGAAGCGGTGCGTCAGCGCATCGGCGCGCTGATCGTCCAGACGATCGTACCGAGCCGCATGCCGCTGCCCGTCGTCACCTTCAGCCCCGACGTCGAAATGCTGCTGAACCAGGCGGTGCGCGCCAACCAGGGCGCCGAATGGCCGTTCGAACATGGCATGGCGATGAAGATCATCGAGCAGGTCGGGCAGGCGGTCGAACCGCTGCTGCTCCAGACGCGCAGCTTTGCGCTGGTCGCGTCGCCGATCTGCCGCTCGGCGCTGTCGCGGTTGATCCGTGCCACTTTCCCCGACGTCGCCGTGATCTCGTACCTCGAGATTCCGGCCAGCAAACAGACCGAAATCGTCGCGACGATCGGCGCCGAGGTGCCGCGCCTCGCGACCGGGCCCGATGCCCCTATGGAGGACCAAGTGCATGAGAATTGAGCCCGCCGAGCAATTCGCCGCGCCGACGGCGCGCGCGCCGCGCGCGCGCGGCTATGGCGAGAGCGTCGAGGCGCTGGTCGAGGAATATGCGCCGCTGGTCCGCAAAATTGCCTGGCAGGTATTTTCACGGGTGTCGCGGACAAGCGAACTCGACGATCTGATCCAGACCGGGTTGATCGCGCTGATCGAAGCGAGCCAAAATTATGAGGAGCGCGGCTTCGCCTTTGCCACCTATGCGACGACGCGCATCCGCGGCGCGATGATCGACCAGCTGCGCCGCGAGGCCGATGTCGGCCGATCGGCGATGGTCGCGGCAAAGCGCATCCACGCGGCGCGCGCGGCGCTGGAGCAGCAATTGATGCGCGCGCCCGCCGCCGCCGAAATCGCTGCAGCGCTCGACATGTCGCCCGAGGATTATTTCGCGCTCGAACGCAATGCGACCCACGGCCGCTCGACCTCGCTCGACGAACTGGTCGATGTTGGCGCCTTCCTGTTGCCCGACGACGGTGTCGGCGCCGGCGAACAATGCGAGCAGGACGATCTGATGGGGGCGCTGCGCCAGTGCATCACCTGCCTGTCCGACCGCGAACAGATGGTGCTGCAACTCTATTTCTTCGAGGAGCTCAACCTCCACGAGATCGGCCTGACCCTTGACGTCAGCGCGGCGCGGATTTGCCAGATCAAGCGCGAGGCGATGGCCAAGGTCGATCGCATGATGCGCCAGATGACCGATTAGGATCGAAGATCAGGATGGTGACCGGGCACGGCGTGCGACCAGCTCGGCACCGCACCCGGTCGAGGGAAGATCAGGCCGCCAGCGTCTGGCTGTTCTGCCACGCGACGCCGATTTTTTCGAAATAGCTCGCCATGCGCTCGGTGCCGACCGCGGTCAGCCGAACGATCGTACGCCGCCGGTCGCGCTCGTCGATCGAGCGCTGGACAAGCGCCAGCCGTTCGAGCGAGCCGATCATGCGCAGCCCCGACGACAACGGCACGCCGGCGCCGGTCGCAAGGTCGCTGGCGCTGAGCGCGCGGCCATGGCTTTGGGCGAGCATCAGGTCGAGCATCATGTCCCAGACCGGCCCTGCCAGGTCGGCGCTGCCGAAATGACTGCGACGGATGCGGCGGATCTGGATGCTGAACGACAGCTGGTTGAGCAGCGCCGGTTGGGGCGGAGCTTCGCCGCCCCCGCGATAGATGGGGGACGTCGGCAATTCTCCCCCGCGGCCCGCCAACAGCTCGTGAATCTCATCGATACGCGACTTCAGCTCGGCAACTTCTTGGTTCGAAAATTGCTGCATGCAAGGATACCCCCTGGGGCGCCGCGCACATCAGGCTGTTACGTCTTGTTTCCGGTTGGACGAACCTGCCGCATAAATGATCAGCAGCAGGATCGGGTACGATATATAAACTGACAGCAGCGAATAGGGCCGCGCCAATATCTCCGAGAACATATATTTCTGGATGTGGCCAAAAATGGCGATCAATTGCCAGCCGGTGATCCAGTATGGCCAGAAACTCTGCGTCTTCAGGGCAATGAACCAGAAGCTGAGCAGAACCAGCACATCAATGACGAAGATATTAAATTCAATATCGGTCCAGGTCGGAAACGGCGTCACAGCACTGGTGAGAACCGAAGCGATCAGGGCGGTATAGGCCGCCCACCGCTCAAACGGTCCGCCGCGTCTGATCGCGACGGCCACCGTTATGAGCAGCACCAAATAGTAAATCGCCACGGACCACATTGTGGCTGCTAACCCTTCCTGATTCTCAAACGGCCTGCGCGATCGGCAGCGCGGCAACTTCGGCAACCGCCCGATCGTTGCTGCCCTCATCGACCAGCTTCCCTTCGGCGGGCTTGACCCCGGCGCCGAACATGCGGGTTCCCAGGCCGACTTCCTTTTGGGTTACGGTCAGCGCCAGATGCGCGTCGGTCAGCAGCTGGCGGACTTCGCCGGCGGCGGCGAGCGCATGCGCGACCTTGGCCATCGCGGCCTGGCCGACGATCGCCGACATATTGGTTTCGCGCCGTGCCGTGGGCAGCGTCGCAGCGAGCTGGGCAATGCGGATCATCGCTTCGTCGATGGCGTCTTCGGCCTGGTGGAGGTCGGAAGCGATTTTTTTCGCCGCAGAAACACGTTCATTCAGCATGTTCTTTTTCCTTGAAAAAGAATGCCACCGGTTCCCCCCCGTAGCATTCGGCTCGAACTATCAGGTCATCACCCGACCAAGTCCGACAAGGATCGAATAGAGAGCGGAGAAAGCCAAAATGGTCGCGAATGCGATTAGGATTGGCCAGATAATCCTTTCCATCAACCCATGCCGGTTGGCCGGCTGGGACGCGGTAGGAAACGGCGAACCGATGTCGAAAAGTCGCCGAAACGAACTGCGCCCCGGTTCGGCATCGGCCGCCGGGGCAGAGTCGCCTAGGTCGATCAATTGATATGTCAAAGGCTGATAAGGGGTAACATGATCGAAGACACCGTGAACCGCCAGGATGCGAGCAGCTTCAATCCTATTGGAAACATTAAGCTTTTTTAATACCCGCCGCACCCGTTCGTCCACCGTATGCGGCGAGACATTCATCAGGCGGGCGATCTGCTTGGAATTTTTGTGCTCATAAACGTGCCGCAACGTTTCAATCTGCGCGGCCGACAGCAGGCTGATGTAATTGTCGGGATCGCCTTGCACGGGGTTGGAATAGAGCATCACGAGTCGAAATCAAGTTATGGTAGCGGTTTCACTCGACCGCGCATGGCGCGCCCAAAACGGAAATTAACCCCCCAAAACACTCGCTTCGCGGCGATTGGCGCCCTTCGCATTAACCTTGTTGTATGGCAATTTTTTTTTGGCCCGCGCCGGGACAGTCGCCCGCGCCGCTACCGCGACGGCAAATCGCCGCCGCTGTCCTTCAGCGTGCGGTAGCGCTGGATCGATTTTTCGATATGGCGCCGCGCCGCGCGCCGCGCCGCGGCGGGGTCGCCCGCCTCGATCGCGGCGTGAATCGCTTCATGGTCTCGGTTGATTCGGTGCGCATAGCGCTGGTGGCGAACCGGATCGTCGCCTTGCAGGTACAGCCGCCGCGACGGGACGAGCCGCACCCCAAGAAACTGGGTGAAGCGCAGGAAATAGGGGTTGCCCGTCGCGCGCGCGATCGCCGCGTGAAAGGCCGTATCGGCGGCGACCGAAGCATCGACGTCGGTGCTCGCCTCCATTGCGGCGAGAGTGTGGCGCAGCTCGGCCAGATCCTGGTCGGTGCGCCGACGCGCCGCGAGGTCGGCCATCTCGACCTCGAACCCCATCCGCATTTCGAGCAGCCGCAGGACATCGTCGATCTCGCCAATCTCGTCGGCGGTGACCTGGAAGGCGCGATATTGGGCGCCGTCGGGGACATAGGCGCCCGATCCGCGCCGCGACACCAGCAGCCCGCGCGCCGACAGCCGCGAATAGGCCTCGCGCACGACGGTGCGGCTGACGCCGAACGTCTCGGTAATCTCTTTTTCGGTCGGAAAACGCGATCCGACGGGCATCGCGCCCGTCTCGATCTGCTCCTCGAAACGCTGGACCAGATCGTCCGCCAGCGATGCCGCCTTGGTTGCCGCCATGAATGACGCGTTATCATTGCGTATCGAAACTGGCTAGGGCCCGAAATCGGGCCGCTGCGCGGCGACATAGCTATTCCAGGCGTCGCGCGTCGCGAAATCGCCGCCGCGGTCCCACGCGGCGCCGCTGTAATAGACGAACGGCCGCCCGGGGCGGACGCGGATCAGGATCAGATGATTGTCGGCATCCTCGGCAAAGCCGGCAAAGCTGGCGGGATCGACGATCACCGCCGCCGCCATCCGCCCCTTGGCACCATCGGCAGGGCCCCACCAGCTCATCCGCGCCGCGGTTTCGTCGCGGGCGATCTCGCCGGTTTGGCCGCCATGCACCGGCCGTTTCGAAATCCCGATCGCGACGATCAACTCGCCGCCGTCGCTGGCGGTGATTGTCGATGCCATGCGGGTGAAGTTGCTCCCCGCGGGCAAGGTGAAGCGCCGCGTTTCGCGCACCGTCCGCACCGTATCGACCGGCCAGGGGTCGTAATCGACGCTGAAATCGGCGACATCGGCGCCGGACCTCCGAATGCGCGGCCGCACATAGTTGCGCGACGCCCACAGCTTGTTGTCGTACCAGATTCCCAGCCCGCCAACCCCGCGCCCGGTGCCGACATTATAGAAATCGAGCCCCTCGCCCTGATCGCGATGCTGGTCGCCAGTGCGCAGCTGGCGGTCCATATAGGGCCAGCGGACCCGTTTGCCCCATGCGTCTATCCCCGACGACGACGGCGGTTCGGCGCGTTCGAGCGCGCGAGCATAGATGCGAAACGCGATCCGGTCGTTTTCCCAGAGGAGGTCGTCGTAACGATAATCGGCGATGACGACCGCGGCGCGCGCGCGTTGCTCGTCGGCGGTGGCGGGCCGCAGCGGTCGATGCTCCTGCGCGAGCGCCGGGGTCGCGAGTGCGGCCAGCGCAAACACCGCCGCGCGCATCACCAGCTCCACATCGTCCCGTCCTCCAGCCGGTTCACCGGCAGATAGGCGCGGGCATAGGGAAAGCTGGCGGCCAGCGCCTCGTCGATATCGACCCCTAGCCCCGGCGCATCGCCCGGATGGAGCATGCCGTCCGCAAAGCGGTAGGCGTGCGGGAACACGGCATCGGTTTCCGCGGTATGGCGCATATATTCCTGGATACCGAAATTGGGGATCGCCAGCCCCAGGTGCAGCGCTGCCGCCATCGTCACTGGCGACAGGTCGGTGGCGCCGTGGCACCCGGTGCGAATCTGGTACAGATCGGCGAGCGAGGCGATCTGGCGCATATGGGTGATGCCGCCCGCGTGCAGCACGGTGGCGCGGATATAGTCGATCAGCCGGTTTTCGATCAGCGCCTTGCAGTCCCAGATCGAGCTGAAAATCTCGCCGACCGCCAAGGGGGTGGTGGTATGCTGGCGGATCAGGCGGAACGCCTCCTGGTCCTCGGCCTGCGTCGCATCCTCGATCCAGAAGGGGCGATAGGGTTCCAGATCCTTGCCCAGCCGCGCCGCCTCGATCGGGGTCAACCGGTGGTGGATGTCGTGGAGCAGGTGGACGTCCCACCCCAGCGCTTCGCGCGCTGCTGCGAACAATTCGGGGACGACGCGCAGATATTTGGCGGTCGACCAGCTGTTTTCGGTCGGCAGCGCGCCGTCGGCGGGCTCATAGAAATAGCGATCCTTGCTGACGCCGTAGGTCGACGCCATGCCCGGCACGCCGCATTGCAGGCGAATCGCCTTATATCCCTGCCGCTGATAATCGCACGCCGCCTCGACCGTGTCGGCGATCGTGTCGCCATTGGCGTGGCCATAGACCATGCACCCTTCGCGCGCCGCGCCGCCGAGCAGCTGATAGACCGGCAACCCCGCGATCTTGCCCTTGATATCCCACAGCGCCATGTCGACCGCAGCGATCGCCGCCATCGTCACCGGCCCGCGCCGCCAATAGGCGCCCTTGTAGAGAAAGTGCCATATATCCTCGATCCGGTGCGCGTCGCGGCCGATCAGGCACGGGGCGACATGGTCGGCCAGATAGCTGACAACCGCCAGCTCGCGACCGTTGAGCGTCGCGTCGCCGACCCCGGTCGTGCCGTCGTCGCATTCGATCTTCAGCGTGGTGAAATTGCGCCCCGGACAAGTCGTGATCACCCGGGCTGACACTATCTTCGGCATTCCGTCCCCTCTGCGCCCCGCCGGGCGCTAAATCGAAAGTTGTCTGACAACCTTATTGACATGCTCGCCGAAAAAGGAAAGAGATTGTTACCGGTGTCAAGGGCGATAGCCCGGCGATCGCCAGAAGAGGCGCCAGGGAGGCGGAGATGAAACGAGACGGGGTGCTGGCCAGCGCGATCATGCCCGCCGTTGCTGCGGCATCGCTCGGCGTGCTCGCCTCGCTCGTGCCGATGAACGCTCCCGCCGCGGCGGCGGTCGCCGAACCGGCCATGCCGCAACCCGCCGCCATCCTCGCCGCGACGCGCCGCGTCGCCGACTGGCAACTCGCCAACCGCAGCAATTGGGGGGCGATGCCCGCAGCGCGCAAAAGCGTGCAAAACCCCCGCGACTGGCAACAGGCGACCTTCTGGGTCGCGCTCGCCGAACTCGCCCGGCGCGACCGCCGCTATGCGGCCCCGCTGCTCGAACTTGGCCGCGACCAGGGCTGGAGACTCGGCGACCGGCCCTTCCACGCCGATGACCAGCTGATCGCGCAGGCGTGGATCTGGGCCGCGCGCCACGGCGCCGGCAAAGCGGCGATCACCCCGGCGCGCGCCTATTTCGACCATATGCTCGCCAACCAGCCTGCGATCGGGCTCGAATTCGTGCCGCACGCGCCGGGCAAGGGAACGTCGGATTGCACCGACCGCTGGTGCTGGTGCGATGCGATTTTCATGGCGCCGCCGACGCTGCTGCAGATGAGCCGCGCGACCGGCGACCCGCGCTACGCCGAATATGCC
This sequence comes from Sphingopyxis sp., assembly GCF_051861155.1. Classification (GTDB taxonomy): domain Bacteria; phylum Pseudomonadota; class Alphaproteobacteria; order Sphingomonadales; family Sphingomonadaceae; genus Sphingopyxis. Next base: position 420,267 of record NZ_JBHYDE010000001.1, read on the forward strand.
CATGCCGAGTACAAGGCGGCCACCGACTATCTCTTTGACCCGGCCGAGCAGCTTTATTTCCGCGACAGCCGTTTTTTCGCGATGCGCGATGCCAAGGGGCGCAAGCTGTTCTGGAGCCGCGGCAACGGCTGGGTAATGGGCGGGCTGGTGCGAATGCTGCAGGCGATGGATAGGAAAGACCCGCGCCGCGCCGCGTATGAAGCGCAGTTCAAGGTGATGGCGGCCAGGCTTGTCCGGTTGCAAAAGGCCGACGGCTATTGGCCCGCCTCGCTGCTCGACGACGACCCTGCCACCCCGCCCGAATCGAGCGGCACCGCCTTTTTCACCTATGCCTTTGCCTGGGGGATCGACACCGGCCTGCTCGACCGCCGCGTCTATCAGCCCGCGGCGGCGCGCGGCTGGAACGCGCTCCAGCGCGCGGTGCAACCAGACGGCATGCTCGGCTGGGTCCAGCAGGTCGGCGACCGCCCCGACAGCGTGTCGGCCAGCGAAACCCAATTTTACGGCAGCGGCGCGTATATTCTCGCCGGGACGGCGATGTACGATCTGTCGGCCCATCGGACGCGGCGCTGACCCGGCGCCCCGCCCGTCATTTCCGGCTTGCGGCATCCGCCGCGACGCCAACCGCCATAGCCCTCCCTTGGGCTTGCCTGGCCGCCGCCGCGACAGTCCCGTCTGCGGCGGCGGCTTTTTCTTTGCGCCGCGCGCCATGATCGCCCGCCGCACGCTGCTGCTCGCGGCGCTGGCCGCCGCGCCGACCGCCTGGGCGCGCCCGCGGCAAGGCGCCTTCGACCTGCGCGCGATCGAGCGGCGCCGCTTGTTGCCGCAGGCGACCGCATGGCTCGCCGCACCGCCGCGCACGATCGCCGCGATCGCCGCGCCGCGCAGCCCGGCGGGGCCGCACGACTATTATTCGGAGGGCGACTATTGGTGGCCCGATCCGGCCAACCCCGGCGGCGCCTATATTCGCCGCGATGGCGAATCGAACCCGGCCAAGTTCGACGGCCACCGCGACGCGCTGATCGCATTCGGGCGCACCGTCCCCGCGCTCGCCGCCTTGTGGAATCTGACCGGCGAGGCACGCTTCGCCGTCGCCGCGATGCGCCACCTGGCCGCCTGGTTCGTCGATCCGGCGACCCGCATGAACCCCCACCTCAACCACGCGCAGGCAATCATCGGGGTGAACCAGGGCCGCGCGATCGGGGTGATCGACACGCTGCAAATCGTCGAGGTCGCGCGCGCCGCGGCGCTGTTCGCGCGCAAAAATGCGCCGGGCTATGCGACAATCCGCGCTGGGGTCGAGAGCTGGTTTGGCGATTACCTCGACTGGCTGACCACCTCGGCTTTCGGCATCGAGGAGCGCGACGAGAAGAATAATCATGGCAGCTGCTGGTTGCTGCAGGCCGCATCCTTCGCCGCGTTGCTGGGCCGCACCGACATCCTCGCCAACGCGCGCACCCGGCTTCAGACGATCATCATCCCGACCCAGATCGAGCCCGACGGCCGCCAGCCGCGCGAACTCGCACGCACCAAACCCTATGCCTATGCGCTGTTCAACCTCGACGTGCTGGCGGCGACCGCGTGGTTGCTGAGTGGCGGCACGGGCGCGTTGATCGGTTGGCAAACCCCCGACGGCCGCTCGATCGACGGCGCGATCGGCTGGATGGCGCCCTATATGGCCGACAAGGCGCGCTGGCCGCTAGCCCCCGACATCGAATATGCGGGCGACTTCCCGGTGCGCCAGCCGAGCCTGTTGTTCGGCGGCCGCGCGCTCGGTCGCCCCGATTGGCTCGCGCTGTGGCAGCGGCTCGACCCCGACCCGGTCGTCGGCGAGGTCGTGCGCAACTTCCCGGTGCGCCAGCCCCTGCTCTGGTTCTAGTTGCGCCGTCCGACCAGCCCGCGCGCGATCACCTGCGCCTGAATTTCCGCCGCGCCTTCGAAGATATTGAGGATCCGCGCGTCGCACAGGATGCGGCTGATTTCATATTCGAGCGCATAGCCGTTGCCGCCATGGATCTGCAGGCTGGCGTCGGCGTTCGACCAGGCGGCGCGCGCCGCCAGCAGTTTCGCCATCCCGGCTTCGATGTCGCAGCGCTTGCCACTGTCCTTAGCGCGCGCCGCGGCATAGCTGAGCTCGCGCGCGGTGACGAAATCGGCCAGGCTCATCGCCAGCTTGTCGGCGACGCGCGGGAAATGGACGATCGCTTGGCCGAATTGCTTGCGGCCCAGCGCATAATCCAGCCCCAGTTCGAGCGCGCGCCGCGCCACCCCGACCGCGCGCGCCGCGGTCTGGATGCGCGCGCCTTCGAACGTCCGCATCAATTGCTTGAACCCCTGCCCCTCTTCGCCGCCGAGCAACGCGTCGGCGGGCGCAATCATCGCGTCGAACTGCAGCGCATATTCGCGCATCCCGCGATAACCGAGCACCTCGATTTCGCTGCCGCTCATGCCTTCGGCCGGGAACGGCACCGCCTCGGTCCCGCGCGGTTTGGGGACCAGCAGCATCGACAGGCCCGCATAGCCTTTCGCGTCGGGCACGGTGCGCGCGAGCAGGGTCATCAGGTCGGAGCGTGCAGCGTGGGTGATCCAGTTCTTCGCGCCGTCAATCACCCAATGATTGCCCTCGCGCCGCGCTTTGGTTTGCAGCGAGCCGAGGTCGGAACCGACGTCGGGTTCGGTGAACACCGCGGTCGGCAATATCGCGCCGCTCGCGATCCGCGGCAGCCAGGCCGCCTTTTGCGCATCGGTGCCGCCCATCGCGATCAGCTCGCCCGCGATCTCCGACCGGGTGCCGAGCGATCCGGCGCCGATCCAACCACGCGACAATTCCTCGGTAACGATGCACATCACCAGTTTCGACAGGCCGAGGCCGCCGAACGCCTCGGGAATGCAGACGCCGAAGGTACCAAGATCGGCCATCGCCTGCACCGTGGCGTCGGGGATCAGGTCGTTGGCGAGGTGCCAGCCATGCGCGTGCGGGATGATTTCGGCGTCGGCAAAGCGGCGAAACTGGTCACGGATCGCATCGAGGTCGGCATCGTGCAGCGTCTCGCTGGGCCAGTCACCATCGGCAAGCGCCGCCGCGACCTCGGCCCGCGTCGCGGCATGATCGGCATCGAGCAGGTCATTGCACGCTGCGGCGAGCGTCCGCGCTGCCGCGCCGATCCCCACGTCGGCGGGCCGGAACATCTCGTTCTGCCCCATCGGCAGGCCGCCGACGAGCTGGCCGATCCCCTCGGCAAAGGCGAGCGTCGCAATCTTGGCATCGAGCGGGTTCGAACCCTGGCCGGACTCGCACCAGTCCAGCACCGCGCCCAGCGCCGCCACCGTCGTCGCCACCCAGGCAAAACCGTGCGCCGCGCGCTGCTCGTGGTCGATCGGCCGCTGCGCCAGCCGTGCGGCGAGCGCCGCCTCGGCCGCCGCGCCATAGGCCGTCGCCGCCCCAAGCGCAGAGCGAAGGTCGGCCATGCTCAGGCGGCGCGCTCGAAGATCGCCGCGATGCCCTGCCCGCCGCCGATACACATCGTCTCGAGCCCGTAACGCCCGTCGCGGCGCACCAGCTCGCGCGTCAGATTTGCCAGGATGCGCCCGCCGGTCGCGCCGATCGGATGGCCGAGCGAAATCCCCGAGCCGTTGACGTTGAGAATCTCGTTCCGGCTGTCGCCCTCCGACCAGCCCCAGCCCTTCAGCACCGCGAGCACCTGCGGCGCGAACGCTTCGTTCAATTCGACCAGATCGATGTCGCCCCACCCGAGCCCGGTGCGCGCGAACAGCCGTTCGACCGCAGGAACCGGGCCGATGCCCATCCGGCTGGGGTCGCAGCCCGCCGCCGCCCAGCTGTGGAACCACGCGATCGGTTCGAGCCCGAGTTCGTCGAGCTTGTCCTCGGCGACGACCAGGCACGTCGCCGCCGCATCATTCTGCTGGCTGGCATTGCCCGCTGTCACCACCGCGCCCGGAATCGTCTTCGCCTCGATCGCGCGCAGCGCGCCCAAGGATTCGAGCGTCGCATCGGCGCGATACCCCTCGTCATGGGCAAAGATCACCGGATCGCCCTTGCGCTGCGGCACCGCCACCGGAACCAGCTCGTCGTCGAACAGCCCCTTCGCCCACGCCGCCGCGGCGCGCTGATGGCTGCCCGCCGCATAGGCATCGCAGGCCTCACGGCTGATCGCATAATCCTTCGCCAGATTTTCGGCGGTCTCGATCATCCCGCTGATCACCCCGAAACGCTCGATCGGCTGCGACATCAACCGCCCACGCGTCAGCCGGTCGTGCAGCGTCAGATTGCCGGCGCGCACCCCCTTGCGGACGTCGATGCTGTAATGTTCGACGTTCGACATCGATTCGACCCCGCCCGCGACGACGACATCGGACATGCCGGTCTGGACCATCATCGCGGCGTTGGCGATCGCCTGCAGCCCCGAGCCGCAGCGGCGGTCGAGCTGATAGCCCGGCACCTCGAGCGGCAGCCCGGCGGCCAGCCATGACCAATGGCCGATGCTCGGCGCCTCGCCATTGCCATAGCCCTGCGAAAAAACGACATCGTCGACGCGCGCCGGATCGATCTTGGTGCGCTCGATCAGCGCTTTCAGCACCACCGCACCCAGCTGCCCCGCATCAAGGCTGGCGAGCGCGCCGCCGAATTTGCCGACGGCGGTACGGATCGGGGCAACGATGGCGGCGCGGCGCAGGGTCATGTCATTCTCCAGGTTTCAGGCGATGCCGACGATACCGGCATCGATCAGCCGGGCAATCTCGCCCGACGACAGCGACAGGCGATCCGCCAAAATTTCTTCGCTATGCTGACCATTGCGCGGCGCGGGACGCGGCGACTGGCGCGCGTCCTGCGGCAATGTCGCAAAGGCACCGGCGGCGGGATAGGTAAAACCGCTAGGGTTGTCCGCGGTGCCAAAGATCGGGTTATCTGCAACCAGCGCCGCATCCTGCACCGCGTCCAGCATCGTGCGATAAGGCGAATGGACGATTCCCCCGGCATCGAAGGCAGCAGCCAGATCGGCATGCGCGCGCGCGCCGATCGCACCCTCGAACAGCGGATAGAGCGCGTCGCGATGGGCAAAGCGCAGGCCATCGTCGGTCGCAAAGGACACGCCGCGCGCCGCCTCGACCGCGGCGATCGCATCGCCCAGACCCAGCGCCGCGACCAGATTGGTCCATTGCCGCGGCGTCACGACGACGATCATCGTCCGCTGGCCATCGGCGGTGACGAAATCGCGCCCGAACAGTCCATAGACGGCATTGCCGAGCCGCGGCCGGTTGGCGCCGCTGTAAAGCACCTCGGCCACCCCGCCGAGATTGGCGACGGTGCCGATCGCCACATCGGACAGCGGCACCCGCACCTCGCCGCCCGCACCCGTCGCACTCCGCCGCTGGATCGCCGCGAGCAGCGCAAAGGCGGCATAAGCGCCGCTGAGCAAATCCCACGCGGGCAGCACATGGTTGACCGGATCGGGCCCGCTGCCGGTGAGCATCGGATAACCCACGCTGTTGTTGACCGTGTAATCGAGCGCCGGCGAACCATCGGCCCAGCCCATCACGCGGACGGTGATCAGGTCGGGGCGCCCCGCCGCCAGCCCGTCGTGCGACAAAAAGCCGCCGACCGGGAAATTGGTGACGAACTGCCCCGTCGCGCGCACCAGCGCCTGCAGCAGCTCGCGCCCCTCGGACCGCGCCAGGTCGAGCGCGACCGATTTCTTGGCGCGGTTGAGATTTTCCCAATAGAGCGAGTCATTGCCTTCGGTCACCGGCCAGCGGCGAAAATCGGGGCCGCCGCCGATCTGGTCGACCCGGATCACCTCGGCCCCCATCTGCGCGCAATACAGCCCGGCGGTGGGCGAGGCAACGAAGGACGAGGCTTCGATCACCGACAGGCCGTTCAGCAGGTCGTACATCCGGCGCCGTCTCCCTCCCAAGCATGGCCTAAACCGCCACGCCCGGCCATCTGGCGCACCCCGCGGCGCGTGTCAAACCGGTCGCCCCGCCCGCACCGCCTATCGCGCCCTAGATAATCGGCAGCTCGTTCGTCGACTTGATTTCGGACAGCGCCACCGTCGAGTTGATTTCCTGCACCCCCGGCAGCTTGCTCAGCTTGTCGAAGAAAAACGCCTCATAAGCGTCGATGTCCCGCGCGACGATGCGCAGCATGAAATCCATGTTGCCCATCAGGACATAGGCGCCAAGCACCTCGGGAAACGCCGCGATCGCAGCGCTGAATTCGTCGAGGTTGGCGCGGCCATGCGCGTTGAGCTTGACCTGCGCAAAAATATGCGCGTGCAGCCCGACCTTGCGCCGGTCGACCACCGCCACCCGCCCCTTGATGTAACCATCGCGTTCCAGCCGGTCGATGCGGCGCCAGCACGGCGACGGCGACAGCCCGACGCGTTCGGCCAGCTCGGCGGTGGTCAGGCTGGCATCGCGTTGCAGCTCGCGAATGATATTCTTCTCGAACGGATCCAGATCGGTCATTTCAACCCCAATTTTTCGATATCGGCGAAATATTGACCCGCATAACGCCAAAGGATCGAAATATCGAGCAAGATTGACCTCGCCCGCTCTGCGATAAGCAACACAGAACAGGAGGCCGTCATGGTTGTGCAATTTTCGGGGCGTTTGCCCGCCCTCGAAACCGTCCGTCTCGAGGACAAAAGCGTCGGACTCGACGGCGTCATCGTCATCCATTCGACGACGCTGGGGCCGGGCGCCGGCGGCTGCCGCCTGTGGGATTATCCCGATCTCGACCATGCGTTTACCGACGCGTTCCGGCTCGCCGAGGGGATGAGTTACAAAAATGCGATGGCGGGCCTGCCGTTCGGCGGCGCCAAGGCGGTGCTGCGCCGTCCCGACGGACCGTTCGACCGCGCCGCGCTGTTCCGCGCCTTCGGCCGCGCGGTCGCAGCGCTGGGCGGACGCTATGTCACCGCCGAGGACGTCGGGACCAGCGTCGCCGATATGCAAGAGGTGGCGCGCGAGACGCGCCATGTCGCCGGGCTGGCGGCGGTCGGCGCCGCAGCGGGCGGCGATCCGTCGCCCTGGACCGCGCAGGGCGTGTTCGCGGCGATCGAGGCGGGCGCCGCCTTCGCGCTCGGCTCCGATCTCAAAGGGCTCACCGTCGCGGTGCAGGGGACCGGCAATGTCGGTGCCGAACTGTGCCGCCGCCTCGCCGATGCCGGCGCCCGGCTGGTCATCGCTGATATCGCGCCCGGCCGCCGCGACCGGCTGGCCACGGTCCTCGGCGCGCGCGTCGTCGGCGCCGATGCGATCGCGGCGGTCGATGCCGACATCTTCGTCCCCTGCGCGCTGGGCGGGGTGCTCGACGAACCGGCCGTCGCGGCGATGCAGGCGAAGCTGGTGTGCGGCGGTGCCAACAACCAGCTTGCGACCCCCGAGGTAGCAGACATGCTACGCGATCGCGGCATCACCTATGTCCCCGACTATGTCGCCAATGCCGGCGGCATCATCAGTGTGTCCGCTGAATATCTCGGCGAAAGCGCCGCTAGCGTCGCAAGCCGGGTCGCGCAGATCGCCCCTCGCGTTGCCGCCATTCTGGAAGAAGCCGCGCGCCGCAACCTGTCACCGGCAGAGGTCGCTGACGAAACCGCCGAGCGCCTGATCGCATCGGCAGGCCGGATCGCTGCGTGAGGCGGCGGTTCCGGATCGTCGCTTACCCCGACCCGCAAACGCTGCCGCGCATCATGGGCGTGTTCGCGCAGCGGTCGTTGATTCCCGCAACATTGGCGGCGCAGCTGCGCGACGGCATGTTCCATGTCGAGGCCGGGCTCGACGATCTCGACCCGCAGGCGGCGGCCATCGTCACCGCCAAGCTGTGCGAAGGCGTACTGGTTGCGAGCGTACACTGCGACACGGCAGAAGACGCCGGTGAAGACCATGGTGCAGCCGCGCCAACCATCATTGCTGCCGCCTGATGCAACCGCATGAAAAGCGCAGTCTCGCCGGAAAAAGGAAATGGCGCACCCGACAGGATTCGAACCTGTGACCTTCGCCTTCGGAGGGCGACACTCTATCCAGCTGAGCTACGGGTGCTTCGGGGCGGTGCCTAGCCGGTTCGACGGGCATCGGTCAACGGATTCGATGCGTAATGGCTCGACCAGCCCAACGGCGATCGCGTACTCCAGCAAAACCCTTCGCACTCTATGATACTACGCAGTATGCTTACGTCATGCTTACGTGAAAGAACCTAACCGATTTGGCTCGCGAATTCCGAAAGAATTTTCGTTAGAGAACAACGAGATAGTTCGAAGTTAGCCGAAAATTGAGGGCTTGACGTCTGCCTTCGGAGGGCAGCGCTCTATCCAGCTGAGCTACGGGTGCCAATAGAGCGCGGCCTCTAGCAAGAGCGTGGCGCGGCAGCAATGGCCTATCGACCGCGGCGCGGCGATGTGCGAAGCGGCGCCATGGGCATGGGGACCGCGGCGTGAGCGCATCATCCGAACAAAGCTGGCCGATGGCGGCCGACCTCTATGGCGAGATGCAGCTTGAAGCGCATCCGCCCGCGAAGCGCCGCTGGCGCGACTATTTGCCCGGGGTGATCGTCACCGCAATCGCGGCGCTCGCCGCGGCGTGGCTTGCCGACCATTATGCCGCGCCGCTGGTGCTGATGGGCCTGCTGATCGGCCTGGCGATGAGTTTCCTGTCGCAGGACAAGCGCACCCACGCCGGGCTCGACCTGATGTCGCAGACCGCGCTGCGCGTCGGGATCGTCCTGGTCGGGGCACGGATCACCGCCGACCAGCTTGTTGAGCTGGGGCCGCTGCCCTTTGCGCTGCTGGTGCTGATCATGCTCGCGGTGATTGTCGTCACCGTCGCCAGCGCGCGGCTGTTCGCGCAGGATCGCCACGCCGCATTGCTCGCGGGCGGCGCGACGGCGATCTGCGGCGCGTCGGCGGCGCTCGCGCTCTATTCGCTGATCGGCGACAAACGCGTCGATCAGGCGCGCTTCACCTTGACCCTGGTCGGCATCACCGTCGCCAGCGCCTTGGCGATGACGCTCTATCCGGTGCTCGCCGCCGAACTGCAACTGACCGACGCGCAGGCGGGGTTCCTGATCGGCGCGTCGATCCATGACGTCGCACAGGCGATCGGCGGCGGCTTTTCCTTCTCGCCCGCTGCGGGTGAGGTGGCGACGATCGTCAAGCTGACCCGCGTCGCGCTGCTCGCGCCAATGCTGATGCTGGTCGCGCTGTGGCTGGGGCGCAGCGGCGGCGCCGATCAAGGCGGGGCCAAGACGCGCATTCCGCTGCGCCTGCCGTGGTTCATTGTCGGCTTTCTGGGCGTCGCGGCGCTCAACTCGCTGGTGGCGATCCCCCGGGTCGCGCAGGATGTCGCGGCGACCGGCGCGCAGGCGTTGCTGCTGCTCGCGATCGTCGCCACCGCGATGAAGGCGCGGCTGCATCTGCTGCTCGATCAGGGGTGGCGCAGCTTCGCGCCGATCATTGTCGCGACGCTGGCCAGTTTCCTGTTGTCGCTCGCCGCGGCGCTGAGCTTATGACGCCGCGGCGTCATGCTATGAAATTGTAAGATTTAGCTTTTCGGCAGCGCCCAGCTGACCGTCAGCTGCGTCGCGCGGCGCGGGATGTCGAGCTTCGCCTCGCTGAAATTGACCTTTTCATTGGGCGGCAGCATCCGCACCGGCGGTTTGATCGTCCAGCTGTAAACGATCGTCCCCTGCGCATCGCGCAGCTCGGCAAGGATCGGCGGCACCCGCTGTTCGCGGTCGGTCGGGTTGATGATCACCCCCGATGCGGCGAAGTAGATCGTCCCGTCGGCGAGCTCGCGATGATCCTGATTGGGCGGCAATTCGATCACCAGGTCGGGTTCGGCGGCCATCCCCGGCAGCGCGAGCCCTTGCGCCCAGCTCGGCAAGCCGAAATAGGACAGGCCCGCGGTCGCGACGATCATCAGCACCGCGGCGCTCACCGCGATCAACGTCCAGCGCTTTGCCGGGTTGCGGCGCGGGCGGCGAAACGGCAACGGCGCTTCTTCGGCGACGACGGGCGCCGGCCGTGGCGGCGGGTCGGCGGCAAAGGCTTCGGGCGGCGGCGGTGCGGGGTCGGCGACCGGCGCCGGTCCTTCATCGTAAGACGCCGCGGGGACAGGCGCAGCCGGTGGCGGCGGCTCAACCGCTGTCACGGGATCGACGGAGGCCGCACGATCGGGCGCCGCGGGCTCTTGGAACCAGCTGTGGCGGCAATTGGCGCAGCGCACGGTGCGCCCGGTCGGTCCGATCGCCGTATCGGGTACGACATAACGTGTATGGCAGGACGGACAGGCGAGGATCATGGCCCTCTCTAAACACGCTGATTCGCGGCGTTGCAAGCGCCGCGTCGCCGCAGGCCGTCCACTCCCCGCTTTACCTGACACAGCAGCCGTGTAACAGGCGGGGCATGAGCGCCGCCGCGCCCCCGTTTCGTGCCATTTCGCCAGCGCCGAACCGCGCGGGTCTGACGCCATGACGGACGCAGCCAGCCCGCGCCCCGGCGGCGCGATGGTCGAGTTCGACGGCGTCGGCCTGCGCTATGGTCCCGATGCCGAGGTGCTGAGCGACATCAGCTTCAACCTGCAACCGGGCAGCTTCTATTTCCTGACCGGCGCGTCGGGGGCGGGCAAGACGTCGCTGCTCAAGATGCTGTATCTGGCGCAGCGGCCCAGCCGCGGCATCGTCCGCCTGTTCGGCGAGGATCTGGTCAATATGCCGCGCCAGCGCCTGCCCGGCTTTCGCCGCCGCATCGGCGTCGTATTTCAGGATTTCCGGCTGATCCCGCATCTGTCGGCGCGCGACAATATCGCGCTGCCGCTGCGTATCGCGGGGGTCGGCGAAGAGGATCTGTCGGGGCCGGTCGGCGAAATGCTGAGCTGGATCGGGCTGGGCGACCGCGCCGACGCCCACCCCGCGACGCTGTCGGGCGGCGAGCAGCAACGCGTCGCGATCGCGCGCGCGGTGATCGCGCGGCCGCAACTGCTCGTCGCCGACGAACCGACGGGTAACGTCGACCCCGAAATGGCGATGCGACTGCTCGGCCTGTTCGAGGCATTGAACCGCCTCGGCACCACAGTCGTCGTCGCAACCCACGACATCCACCTGATCAGCCGCATCGAAAATGCCCAGATGATGCGGCTGGAAAAGGGGCGGCTGGCCGATCCGACCGGCGCGCTGCGCTATCCGCCGGCAAACCGGGCATGACGGGGCGCCCATGATCATCCCGCGCGTCCCCGTCCAGCACCGCCGCCTGCTCCCCGAACACCGGCTGTCGGGGCCGACGCCGTGGGTCATCGCGATATTGATGATGCTGACCCTGCTCGCCGCCGCCGCCGGGGTCGGGCTGGCGCGCTCGGCGAATGCGATCGGCAGCGCGATTGCCGGGCGGGTCACGGTGCAGATCGTCACCGCCAATCCGGTGACGCGCGCCGAGCAGGCCGTAGCGCTGCGCCGCGCCGCCGCCGCCCAGCCCTTTGTCCTGTCGGCGCGCGCGGTCGATCGCGAGGAGTTGCAGGCGACGCTCGGCCAGTGGTTCGGCAGCGCCGACGGTGACGATCCGGTGCTGAACTCGCTTCCGCTTCCTGCACTGGTCGATATCGATTTCGTCGGCGAAAACCGCCGCCGCCATATGGAACAGCTGCGCGTGCTGGTCGCCGCCGAAGCGCCCGGGGCGCGGATCATCCCCCACGCCGAATGGCTGGGGCCGGTCGCGCGACTGATTGGTTCGCTGGCGTGGATCGCCGGTGGGCTCGTGCTGCTGATGACGCTTGCCAGCGCCGCGGTGGTGATCATGACTGCGCGCGCCGCGCTCGGCACCCATTTCGCGACGATCGAGATGCTCCACCTGATCGGCGCCACGGATCGCCAGATCACCCGGCTGTTCCAGCGCCGCATCGCGATCGACACCGCTTATGGCATTGCGCTGGGCAGCGTCGTCGCCGCCGCGATCCTGATGCTGATCGGCTGGCAATGGGCGGGGATCACCTCCGGGCTCGCCGCGACCGCCTCGCTGGGGCCGACCGGCTGGGCGCTCTTGCTGGCGCTGCCGCTATTGGCTATCGCGCTCGCAGCCCTGACGGCGCGCCAAACGTTGCTCGCCGCGCTCAAGAAGATTCTATGATCAAGCGCCTGATTTCCCTTCTCTTCCTGGCCTGGATGCTCGGCTTTGCGTGGTTTGCGCTGCTGCCGCCGCTGCCCGCCGCGGCGCAAAAGACCGACGCGATCGTCGTGCTCACCGGCGGGCCGGGACGCATCGACCGCGCGCTCGAACGGCTGGAGGCGGGCGATGCCAAGCGGCTCTTGATCAGCGGTGTCGCGCGCGAGGTGAAACCGCGCGAACTCGCCGCCGAATATAAGCGTCCGCAGGCGCTGTTCGATTGCTGCATCGCGCTGGGGTTCGAGGCCGAGGATACGCGCTCGAATGCGACCGAGGTCGCGACCTGGGTTGCGCGACGCAACTACAAGAGCATCCGGCTGATCACCACCGACTGGCATATGCGCCGCGCCGAATATGAAATCGGCCGCGCCGTCGGCGACAAGGTGACGATCCTGCCCGACGCGGTGCGCAGCGAGCCCAATTTCGCGACCCTGTTCCGCGAATATCACAAATACCTGGCCGGATTGGCGGGCGGGCTGCTCGGCCTGTGAGATACAGCATCGCCCTGTTCCGTTCGGTCCTGTTCTGGATCGCCTTTTTTGTGATGAGCAGCATCTCGTCGATCGGCGGGGTGATCGCGCTGCCGATCTCGCACCGCGGCACGATCTTTTTCGTGCGCATCTGGGCGCAGGCGCACCGGCTGTTTGCGCGGTTCCTGCTTGGCCAGACGATCGTCGTCGAGGGCGAAATGCCCGACATCCCGGTGCTGTATGTCTTCAAGCATGAATCGGCGTTCGAAACGGTCGAGCAACCGATGCTGTTCAAACACCCCGCGGTGTTCGCCAAGGAAGAATTGTTCGCGATCCCCGTCTGGGGTCAGGCGGCGCGCTTTTACGGCCTGATCCCCGTCGATCGCGACGGCGGCGGCAAGGCGATGCGCGCCATGCTCGGCGCGGCAAAGGCGGCGCTGGCGGCGGGCCGCCCGCTGGTGCTGTTCGCCGAAGGGACGCGCGTACCGCACGGACAGGCGCCCGGATTGCGCCCCGGCTTTGCCGGCATGTACCGCCTGCTCGGGGTCGATGTGATCCCGGTCGCGGTGAACAGCGGCATCGCCTACCCGCCGCGCCGCTGGGTCAAATGGCCCGGCACGATCACCTACAAGATCGGCGAAACGATTCCCGCGGGGCTGCCGCGCGAAGAGGCCGAGGAGCGGGTGCGCGTGGCGATCAACGCGCTGAACCCGCCCGAGGCGTTGCTGGAAAGCAACACCTCCCTCTAGATCCCGTTTGTGTCGAGCGAAGTCGAGACACGCGATGGCTCGGGCAGTGCAAGCGTAACTCGACTCCGGCCATAGGCCGAAGTTTATCCTGAGCGCCCGCCCTGCAGGCAGTCGAAGGGCTCGATACGAACGGATTCTGCGTCCGTGACCGCCTAATGCTTGCGCCCGAAATCGGGCGCGGGATCGTCCTGCCCCTCGGCAATGATCGACCGCCGGATCGCGCGCGTGCGCGTAAACCAGTCCTCCAGCTTGTCGGCATCGCCGCGGCGGATCGCCTGCTGCAAAACGGTCAGATCCTCGTTGAAGCGCTGCAAGGTCGCGAGCACCGCATCCTTGTTCGCCAGGAACACGTCGCGCCACATCACCGGATCGCTCGCCGCGATGCGGGTGAAATCGCGGAAACCGCCGGCCGAATATTTGATCACCTCGCTCTCGGTGACCTCTTCCAGCTCGCTGGCGGTGCCGACGATCGTATAGGCGATCAGGTGCGGCAAATGACTGGTCACCGCCAGCACCATGTCGTGGTGCGCGGCGTCCATGACGTCAACCTTGGCGCCCAGCGCTTCCCAGAAGGCCGAAAGCGCCGCAACCGCATCGTCCGGCGCCGCCGCGTCGGGGGTGACGATGCACCAGCGCCCGTCGAACAGGCTGGCAAAGCCGGCTTCAGGCCCGCTGTTTTCGGTCCCCGCGACCGGATGCGCCGGAATGACGATATGGCCGGGCAAGGCCTTGGCCAGCGCCTCGGCGACGCTCGCCTTCGACGATCCGACGTCGGAGACGATCGCGTCCCGGGCCAGCCCCGGCGCCATCGCCTGCGCCGCGGCGGCCATACCGCCGACCGGCACCGCCAAAATGACCAGATCGGCATCGGCGACCGCAGCCGCGGCATCATCGCTCACCGCATCGCACAGCCCCAGCGTCCGGGCGATCTCCCGCACCGCGCTGCTGGCGTCATGGCCGGTCACCATCACGCCCGGCAGCCGCGCCTTGACCGCGCGCGCGATCGACGATCCGATCAGGCCAAGGCCGATGATCGCCAGCCGTTCGACCCGCCGCGGCATCGTTTCAGCCGTTCAGCGCGGCGCGGATCGCCGCCGCCAGTCCACGCGTCTCGTCCTCGGTGCCGATCGTCATACGCAGCGCCCCCGGCAATCCCTGCCCCGGCAGCCAGCGAACGATATAGCCCGCATCCATCAGCCGATTATACACCGTCTCGGCGCTGACATCGCCCTCGAACAGCACGAGCAGGAAATTGCACGCCGACGGGACGACGCGCAGGCCGTGATTGCCCAGGCTCTCGATCTCCTGCGCCAGCCAGGCGCGCCATTTGGCGTTATGTTCGCGGCTGGCGGTCACGAAATCCTCGTCGCCGATCGCTGCGATCGCCGCCGCCTGCCCGGCGCGGGTGACGTTGAACGGCAGGCGGATGCGGTGCAGCGCCGAAATCACCTCGGCACAGGCATAGCCCCAGCCGATGCGCTCGGCGGCAAGTCCGTGGATCTTGGAAAAGGTGCGGGTGATGAACACATTCGGTTGGGTCTTTGCAAGCTCGAGCCCGCCGTCATCCTCGGCGTCCGACAGATATTCGGAATAGGCCTGGTCGATCACGAACAGCACATCCTTCGGCAGCCCTGCATAGAGCCGCGCGACCTCGTCCTTCGACGCCAGCGTGCCGGTTGGGTTGTTCGGATTGGCCAGATAGACGACGCGCGTCTTGTCGGTCACCGCGGCGAGCAAGGCATCGACGTCGGTCGCATAATCGCGGTCGTCGGCCTCGACCGGCATCGCGCCCACGCGGCGCGCCGCAATCTCGTACACCGCGAAACCATAACGTACGTACAAGATTTCGTCGCCGACGCCGGCATAAGTGCCTGCCGCCAGATGCAGCAGCTCGTCCGACCCGTTGCCGCAGATGATCCGCGCCGGATCGAGCCCGAATTTCGCCGCGATCGTCTCGCGCAGTTCGATCGAACCCGGATCGGGATAGCGCGACAATGCGTCGGGCGCCGCCTGCGCCGCGGCGAATGCCGCGCGCGCCTTCTCGCCCGTCCCCAGCGGATTTTCATTGGCGCTGAGTTTGATCAGCGGGCGGCCGTCGGCGCCCGCCGACTTGCCGGGAACATAGGGAGCGATGCCGCTGATCCACGGCTTCGGGCTGAGCGTTTGCGTCGTGTCGGTCATGCCGCGCCGTTTAGCGGCTGAGGCGCCCGAGTCCAGCACGTTGACAGGCTTCGCGCGCCCGCTTAGCCCCGCGCGACCATGGCGAGCCTGCTTCACCAGATTCAGCATCACAACGTGACGATCGCGGCGGCGCTGCCGCTCGACAGCGGACAGATACTGCCATCGGTGACCATCGCCTATCAAAGCTATGGCGCGCTCAACGCCGACAAATCGAACGCGGTGCTCATCTGTCACGCGCTCACCGGCGACCAATATGTCGCGAGCGACCATCCTGCGACGGGCAAGCCCGGCTGGTGGGCGCGCATGGTCGGCCCCGGCAAACCGATCGACACCGACCGCTTCCACGTCATCTGCGCCAATGTGCTGGGCAGCTGCATGGGGTCGAGCGGGCCGGCGACCCCCGACGCCGCAACCGGCGCGCCGCTCGGGATGGCATTCCCCGTCATCACCATCGCCGACATGGTGCGCGCGCAGGCAATGCTGCTCGACCATCTCGGCATCGCGCGGCTGCACGCCGTCGTCGGCGGGTCGATGGGCGGGATGCAGGCGCTCGCCTGGGCGGCCGCCTATCCCGAACGCCTCGCCTCGGCGCTCGTCATCGCCAGCGCGGCGCGCCATTCGGCGCAGAATATCGCGTTCCACGAGGTCGGGCGGCAGGCGATCATGGCCGATCCTGACTGGCAGGACGGCCAATATTATGGCAGCGCCCGCGCGCCGACCAAGGGGCTCGCGGTCGCGCGCATGGCGGCGCACATCACCTATTTGTCCGAGGAAGGGCTGACCGAGAAATTCGGTCGCCGCCTGCAGGCACGCGACATCAAAAGCTTTGGTTTCGATGCCGATTTCCAGGTCGAATCCTATTTGCGCCATCAGGGGCTGGCCTTCACCGACCGCTTCGACGCCAACGCCTATCTCTATATCACCCGCGCGATGGACTATTTCGACCTTGCCGATCCGCACGACGGGCGGCTCGCGATCGCCTTTGCCGCCGCCCGGGACGTGCGCTTCACCCTCGTCAGCTTCGACACCGACTGGCTCTATCCGACCGCCGAATCGCGCCGCATCGTCCAGGCGCTGCAAAGCGTCGGCGCGGCGGCGAGCTTTGTCGAACTGTCGGCACCCTTTGGCCATGACTCGTTCCTGCTCGACGTCCCCGCGCTCGACCGCATCGTCGCAGGTGCGCTCGGCGGAGGCTGCTGACGATGGCGCTGCGCCCCGACCTTGCGATCATCGCCGCCGCGGTGCCGATCGGCGCGCGCGTGCTCGATGTCGGCTGCGGCGACGGCGAGCTGATGGCGGCGCTGCAGCACAAGGGCGTCGATGCGCGCGGACTCGAAATCGATCCCGCCAATGTTACCGCGGCGATCGCGCGCGGCCAGTCGGTGGTGCAGGGCGACGCCAACCGCGACCTCGCCGATTATCCCGATGACGCGTTCGACTATGCGATCCTGTCGCAGACGCTGCAAACGACCGAGCGCCCCGACCGCGTCGTCGACGAACTGCTGCGTATCGCACCGCGTGCTTTCGTCAGCTTCCCCAATTTCGCACATTGGCGCGTCCGGCTCGACCTCTTGTGGGGCGGGCGGATGCCGGTGACTCGCCTGCTGCCCGTTGCGTGGTACGAAACCCCCAACATCCACCATGTCACGGTCAGCGATTTTCGCGACCTGCTGCGCGGCAAGGGGATCGAAGTCGAGGCGGCCTGGTATTTGTCGGGCGACAAACCGACGAGCGACGCTGCCGCAACATGGCGTGCCGAACACGCGATTTTCTTGATTTCGCGATAGTCCGTCGCCCCCGCGAAGGCGACGGTAACTCAATCCCGCTTCACCAACCCGTTGGCGACAAAATCGTTCGCGATCCGGGCAATCTCCGAAATATCGGCATCTTCGTCCCACAGGCCGTAGCGCATGCCCAGAAACACGTTCATCCCGCCGATCGCCCAAGCGTGAATCTCCCCGACATCGGCGCGAATCTCGCCGCGCGCGGCGCCCGCCTCCAACCGCTGGCGCACGCGTGCGACGGTCGTTTCATAATGGCGGCGATAGCTCGCATAATCGACGAACTCGGCCTCATCGATGATCCGATAGATTTCCTTATGCTCGCGCACAAAGCCGAGGAAGGATTCAAGCCCGATGCGTTCGGCGCTGATTTCGTCGCGTGCCGCCTGCACCAGCGGCGTGACATGGTCGCGCAACTGCTCGCTCATGTAGCGGACGAGCGCCTGGAAGATTTCGTCCTTCGAATCGAAATAGGTGTAAAAACTGCCAAGCGCGGTGCCGGCGCGGCGGGTGATGCCGCTGATCGACGCTTCGTGAAAGCCGCGCTCGCCAAATTCGACCGCCGCCGCGTCGAGCAATTTGCGCAAGGTGCGGCGCCCGCGATCGGTGCGCGGCGTCTTGTCGCGCGCTTCGCCCGCGATCTCCGGTGCTGCGTCTTGCGGCTGATCCATGACTGTTTTCCGTCTCCCCTCCGCCCGCTCTCGCTGCATCGTGGCTTTTTCGCACCACTGGCAAGCAAAAAACGACGAAGTCATATTCCAAGTTGAAACTTGGTTCATGTTTCATTATTGGGTGCGTCGCGGCTTGGCAAGCACCGAGCCCAAAAAAACGAAAAGGGCGGTCCCGGTCGCCCCTTATATGGGAGAGTCCTACATGCGTCCTTTCGCTCGTCCGCTGCGCCGTGCCATCCTCGCCTCGAGCGCGCTGTCCCTGCTCGTCTTCGCCCCCGCCGCCTTTGCCCAAACTGCCGAAGCGGCCGCCAGTGCCGATGCCGGCGATGACGAGATCATCGTCACCGCGCGCCGCCGCGACGAGCGCTTGATCGACGTTCCCGTCGCGATCACCGCCTATTCGGGCGAAGCGCTGGAAAAAGCGGGCGCGATCGACATCACCGACATCGGCCAGACGACGCCGAACACCACGCTCGAAGTGTCGCGCGGCACCAATTCGACGCTTAGCGCCTTCATCCGCGGCGTCGGCCAGCAGGATCCGGTGTCGGGTTTCGAACAGGGGGTCGGCCTCTATCTCGACGACGTCTATCTCAACCGTCCGCAGGCCGCGGTGCTCGACATCTATGACGTCGAACGCATCGAAATCCTGCGCGGGCCGCAGGGCACACTCTATGGCCGCAACACCATCGGCGGCGCGGTCAAATATGTGACCAAGCAGTTGCCCGAGGAGTTTTCGCTCAAGATCAAGGGCACGCTCGGCACCTATAAGCAGGCCGATCTGGTCGTCACCGCCAGCGCGCCGATCGGCGACATCGTCCGCGTCGGCGGTTCGCTCGCGCGGCTGTCGCGCGGCGGCTTTGGCGACAATCTCACCACCGGCCTCGAAAATTACAACAAGGACGTGTGGGCGGGCCGCGGCACCATCGAGCTGGGCGGTTATGGCGAACCGGTGCTGATCCGCATTTCGGGCGATTACACCAAGGACGAGAGCGCGCCGCGCGGCGGCCACCGCCTGATCCCGTCGCTGCGTACCAACGCGCCGGTGCTGGGCAATGTCTTCGATAGCCGCGGCGGCTTGGTCGATCCGACCCAGGAAATCGAATCCTATGGCCTGGCGATGAACGTCACCGCCGAACTGACCGACACGCTCACGCTCCGCTCGATCAGCGCCTGGCGCAAGGACACGTCGGCGACCCCGATCGATTTCGACGCGCTGCCCGCGGTCGATGTCGACGTTCCCGGCTTCTATTTCAACGAACAGATCAGCCAGGAATTCCAGCTGCTCTATGAAGGCGACCGCCTGAAAGGTCTGCTCGGCTTCTACTATCTCGACGCGACCGCCGACACCTTGTTCGACGTCCGCATCTTCAACACCCTTGCCGGGCTGACCGCCTTTACCGAAGCCGATGTCGACACCACGACCTTTGCGGTGTTCGGCGACGCGACCTTCGATTTCACCGACCAGCTCAGCTTGTCGGTCGGCGGCCGCTACACCTGGGATACGCGCGAGGCGTCGATCCTGCGCCAGAATTATCTCGGCGGCGGCTCGCCGGTGTTCGGCGGCGCCGGCGTTCCCTTCGGCGCCCCGGGGACCAATTTCGACGGCAAGCGCAGCTTTAACAAATTCACCCCGCGCGCCTCGCTGTCGTTCAAACCCACCCCCGACCACACGCTCTACGCCAGCTTTTCGCAGGGCTTCAAAGGCGGCGGCTTCGATCCGCGCGGCGTCGGCGTCAACGCCCCCGATCTCGACGGCAACGGCACCCGCAGCGACGCCGAAATCGCTGCGTTCCTCAGCTTCCGTCCCGAACAGGTCGACAGCTATGAAGTCGGCTACAAGGGCAGCCTGATGGACGGCGCGGTCAATGTCGCGATCGCCGGCTTCTATGCCGATTACACCGACGTCCAGATCCCGGGCTCGGTCGCCTGCACCGTCAGCGGCCTGCCCAGCTTCTGCGGCATCGTCTCGAACGCCGGCAAGGCGACCTTCAAGGGCTTGGAATTCGAAGGCCGGGTACGACTGGGCGAGGATCTGGCAGCGGCGGGCGACCGGCTGACGCTGTCGACCGCGCTCGGCTACATCGACGCGGATTATAAGGAGTATGTGTCGAACATCGGCGGCCGCCCGACCGATGTCGCCGAATTCCGCGAAGTCCAGAACACCCCCAAATGGACCGCCAGCGGCACCCTCGCCTACGCCACCCCGATCGGCGACGGCGACCTGAACTTTGGCACGACGCTGTCGTACCGCAGCAAGACGCATCAGTTCGAAATCCCGAACCCCTATATCGACCAGAAGGGATTCGCGATGCTCGACGCCAGCATCGTCTATACCGCGCCCGACGACCGCTGGAGCATCGGGCTGTTCGGCAAGAATCTGACCGACAAGGAATATAAGACCTCGGGCTACACCTTCATCAACGTCAATCCGACCACCGGCGTGCCGGTGATCGGCGCCAACGGCCTGCCAACCTCGGCGCTCGGCACCGAAGGCACGCTGACCGCCTTCTACGGCAACCCGCGTCAGATTTTCGTCACCGGCACGGTGAAGTTCTGAGCCACTGAATATCCAAAAATGGAGGAAAGGGGCGTCTGAAGGGGCGCCCCTTTTTCGTGCGCGAACGCGATGGTGGGTTGGGGTGATGTCCGGGCCAATCCTCTACCCCGTTTGTGTCGAGCGGAATATAAAGGACAGTTTGTTCGCTTCCGCCCGCCCTATCCGCCCAGCCGCGGTGCTCCACCGTCAGCAACCATTCGCTCGCCGTCGATGACGATCGGACTCGCCAGCCCGTCGACGAAAGCGCCTTCAGGCCGAAACCGCATTCCGCGCGCCGTCACCTGCGGGTCGGCAAACACCGCCGCCATATCGTTGATCGGTCCCGCCGGCACGCCCTCGCCCTCGAGCGCCAGTGCCAGCGGCTGCGCGTCCCAACCGGCGATCTTTGCCGCAAGCAGCGGGATCAACGCCGCCCGATTCGCCAGCCGCGCGGCATTGCTTGCAAAACGTGCGTCATCGGCCCAGCCCGGTTCGCCCAGGATCAGACATAATTTACGGAACTGGCCATCATTGCCGACCGCGATCACCAGCTCGCCATCGGCGGTCGCGAACGCCTGATACGGCACGACATTGGCGTGGCCATTGCCCATCCGCCGGGGCGAAACACCGCTCGCCAGATAATTGGCCGCCTGATTGGCGAGCACCCCGACCTGGCAATCGAGCAGCGCCATGTCGATATGTGCGCCCCCACCCTTGGCATCGCCCGTGGCGTCACGGCGCCGCAACGCCGCGAGGATCGCGACCGCCGAATACAGGCCGGTAAAGATGTCGGCATAGGCAATCCCGGCCTTTTGCGGCGCGCCATCGGGCTCGCCGGTCAGCGCCATCGCCCCGCCCATCGCCTGGATGATGAAATCATAACCCGCGCGGTGGGCATAGGGGCCGGTCTGCCCGAACCCGGTGATCGAACAGACGATCAGCCGCGGAAAGTCGGCGCGCAGCGTCGCGGGATCGAGGCCATATTTCGCCAGCCCACCGACCTTGTAGTTTTCGATGACGACATCGGCATCGACGATCAGGTCGCGCACCGCAGCCTGCCCCTCGCTGGTCGCAATATCGATCGTCACCCCCGCCTTGCCGCGATTGGTGCTGTGATAATAGGCCGCGCCCAGATTCGCGCCATCCTCGCCCATAATGAACGGCGGCCCCCAGCTGCGCGTGTCGTCGCCGACCCCCGGCCGCTCGACCTTGACCACCTCGGCGCCCAGATCGGCGAGCAATTGCCCGCACCACGGCCCCGCGAGCACCCGCGCCAGTTCGACGACGCGGATGCCCTCCAGAGGCTTAGGCAAAGGCGGAAATGCCGGTGATCGCGCGGCCCAGGATCAGCGCATGAACATCGTGCGTGCCCTCGTACGTGTTCACCGTTTCCAGGTTCACCGCATGGCGGATGACATGATAATCGGCCGAAATCCCGTTGCCGCCATGCATGTCGCGCGCGACGCGGGCGATATCGAGCGCCTTGCCGCAATTATTGCGCTTGAGCAGGCTGACCGCGTCGGGGATCAACCGGCCCTCGTCGATCAGCCGCCCGACGCGCAGCGCCGCGTGCAGCCCCAGCGTGATTTCGGTGAGCATGTTCGCGAGTTTCAGCTGGACGATCTGGTTCGCCGCCAGCGGGCGTCCGAACTGCTGGCGCTCGCCGGTGTAATTGCGCGCCGCTTCGTAGCAAAACTCCGCCGCGCCCATCGCGCCCCAGCCGATGCCATAGCGCGCGCGGTTGAGGCAGCCGAATGGGCCTTTCAGCCCCGAGACATGCGGCAGCAGCGCATCCTCGCCAACCTCGACCGAATCCATGACGATCTCGCCGGTGACCGAGGCGCGCAGACTCACCTTGCCCTCGATCTTCGGCGCCGACAGGCCCTTCATGCCCTTTTCGAGCACAAAGCCGCGGATCGCGCCGTCATGCGCCTCCGACTTCGCCCACACGACGAACACGTCGGCGATCGGCGAATTGGTGATCCACATCTTGGCGCCCTTCAGGCGGTAACCGCCCGCGATCTTTTCGGCGCGCGTCCGCATCCCGCCGGGGTCGCTGCCTGCGTCAGGCTCGGTCAGCCCGAAACAGCCGACGAGTTCGCCCGAGGTCAGCCCGGGCAGATATTTCCGCTTCTGTTCCTCGCTGCCATAGGCATTGATCGGATGGATCACGAGCGAGCTTTGCACCGAACAGGCCGATCGATAGCCCGAATCGATCCGCTCGACCTCGCGCGCGATCAACCCGTAACTGACGTAATTCAGCCCCGCGCCGCCATATTCGGGGTCGATCGTCGCGCCGAGCAGCCCCAACGCGCCCATCTCCGACATGATCTCGCGGTCGAACCGCTCGTCGAGAAACGCCGAGGTGACGCGCGGCAACAGCTCGCCCTCGGCATAGGCTCGCGCGGTGTCGCGCACCATCCGCTCTTCGTCGCTGAGTTCGGCGTCGAGCTGGAGGGGATCGAGCGGGTCGAGCGCTTCGATGCGCTGCGGGTCGGCGAGGGCCATGAAAAAGGGCTTTCTCTTAAAGGCGAGCCGCCCTTTCGGGATGCGCGCTAGGGGGTCGGTGCCGCGGTGCTGCGGACGATGGCGGCAGCCGGGCTGTCGCGCGGCTCCAATATCGCCGCGGTCTCGATCAGGTCAAGCGCACGCCGCGCCTCATGATAGCGCCGCGCGTCGATCAGCCAGTCGTTCGCGGCGGCGGCACCCGGCATCGCCTCGACCTCGGCGATCGCCAGATCGGCCTGCCCCGCGCCCAGATAGCGCCGCGCGCGGTCGAGTCGCTCGGCGGCGCGCGGCGACTGTGTTCCTGCCGCGCGGACGACGAACAATTCGCCGAGTTCGCGGCGCAGCCCCGTCCACAAGCTGCCCGTGCCGTCGCCGCCACGGCCGACGAGCTGCGGCGCCAGCGTGTCGAGTTCGGCGCGCAATTGTTCGAGCGTCACCGGTTCGCGCGAGGTTTCGATGATCGTCTTCACCGCATTGGGCTGATCGTCGCCAAAACGCAGGCGCAGCTGGGCATCGAGATAACCGAGCGACAGCCCGCGATCGAGCGCGCGGCGCACCGCGAACGCCACCAGCAGCCCTTCGGAGCGCGACGCATTGCCCGACGCCGATTCGGCTTCGAGGGTGATCCGCGACAGCCGTTGCTCGAGTTCGGCGACCCGCGCCGCGAGCGCATTGGCGCCGTCGACCGGCGCGACGATCAGCGGCTGCCCCGGGCCAGCGCCTTTCGGCGCGGCGCCGGCGATCAGCGCCGGGTCAGCGATGTCGCCCGTCGCCGGGCCATCGACCATTTTCGCTGGCGCCGCCGTTCCGTCGCCCGTCAGCCAGCGATTGACCGCCCAGCCGCCGCCGGCAATGCCAATCAGCAGCAGGAGCAGGGCAGCGATGGCGAGCAGCCGAAACGATGGCCCCCTCGCCGGGACCGCCTCGTCCGCGGGCGAGGGGGTGTCGATGCTGTCGATTGCCATATATCTCTTTCGAACGACCCTATTTTTGACCCTTGTGGCACAAAGCACCCGCCAGTGCCAACATTGACGCGTCGTCGGGCTGCGCCGCAGCGGCGCGTTCGGCCCAGCCGTCGCCCGCCTTCGCGGCGACCGCGGGGCTGATCGCGACGAGCATCAGATGCGCGCGCCGCGACCCGACCAGGTCGGAAATCCGCTGCGCCGCGCGCGCCGAATGGGCGAGCAGCACCGCTGGGGCGGCGACGCGTTCCTCCCAGCCGGGCGGCGGATCAACCGCATCGACCGCATAACAGGCCAGCGGCTCCAGCGCCGCACCGCGCGAATCGAACCCGGACCGCTCGCGGCCGCAAAGCCATAAGATCCGGGCGATTTTTTCTGACGTCATGGCATCAAGAAGGCTTTGAGCACCCGCTGCGCCGGTCTGCGCGACGGTCAGTCCCGCCGCCCGCGCGGCATCGGCGGTGGCGGTGCCCACCGCATAAACCGGAAGCACCGCCAACCCTGCAAGCTGCGGCCCGGCGAGCCGCACCGCCTGCGCGCTGGTGAGCAACAGCGCGTCGAAATCGGCGGGCGATGGCGCTGTCCACGCGATCGCCCGCGCCGCAAACAGCGGCATCGCATAAGCGTCAAGGCCCAGCGCCGCGGCGCGCGCGGTCGTGGCGCTATTGCCCGGTTCGGGGCGGGTGACGAGCAGCGGCAGACCGCCGTTCATGCCGCGAACAGCCGCCGCACCGTATCGGGGGCGTCGTCGAGCAAACGCCGCGCCAGCGCCGCCGCGGCATCGTCATGATCGATCACCGCATAGCCCGCGGCATGATCGGCGCCATCCTCGGAAAAAATTTCGGCATCGAGCCGCAGCGTGCCATCGTCCAGCCAGCGCGCATGCGCCGCCACCGGCGATCGGCAATCGCCGCCCAGCGCCGCCAGAAACGCACGTTCGGCCGCCACCGCACGGTGGGTCGGCGCATGGTCGATCGCGCGCAGGAGCGCCAGCGCAGCGCCATCGGCGGCGCGGCATTCGATGCCGATCGCGCCCTGCGACGCCGCGGGCAGCAGGATCGCCGCATCTTGCGCGCTGCCCACCGCGTGCATCCCCAGCCGGTCGAGCCCCGCCGCCGCCAGCAGGGTCGCGTCGGCCTCGCCCGCCGCCAGCTTCGCCAGCCGCGTCGCGACATTGCCGCGCAGCAGCACCGGCACCAGATCGGGACGGATTCGCCGGATCTGCGCGGCGCGGCGCGGGCTGCTCGTCCCCAGCCGCGCGCCATACGGCAGGTCGGCGACGCTCGTCGCCACAATGCCCTCGCGCACCACCAGCCGGTCGCGTGGATCGGCGCGTTCGAGCATCGCACCGAGTGCAAAGCGCGCATCGCGCAGCGTTTCGACGTCCTTCAACGAGTGGACCGCAATGTCGATCACCGCGGCGTCGAGCGCCGCATCGAGCTCGCGCGTCCACAGCTCCTTGCCGCCGACCTCGGCAAGCGCGCGGTCCTGGATGCGGTCGCCGGTCGCGGTCATCGGCACGATTTCCAGCGCCTCGGACGCGATGCCATGGGTGGCAATCAGCGCCGCCGCCGCCATATGCGCCTGCGCCATCGCCAATGGCGACGCCCGCGTGCCGATCCGCAGCGGATTCTCGATATCGGGAAGTTCGGTCATCGCGACGCTGCTAGCGCGGCTTGCCCTGCCGATAAAGGGGCGGGTAAGGGGTGCGCACGATTATGACTCTCATCCTTGGCCTTGAATCGAGCTGCGACGAAACCGCGGCGGCACTCGTCGACAGCGATCGGCGTATTTTGGCGCACCGCGTCGCGGGGCAGGAGGCCGAGCACGGCCCGTTCGGCGGGGTCGTCCCCGAAATCGCGGCGCGCGCGCATGTCGACCGGCTCGCGCCGATTGTCGCCGGGGTGCTTGCCGATGCCGGTGTGTCGCTCGCCGACGTCGATGCCGTCGCCGCGACCGCCGGTCCCGGCCTCATCGGCGGGGTGATGGTCGGGCTCGTCACCGGCAAGGCGCTCGCGCACGCCGCGAACAAGCCGCTGATCGCGGTCAACCATCTCGAAGGTCATGCGCTGTCGCCGCGGCTTGTCGAGCCCGGCCTCGCCTTTCCCTATCTGCTGCTGCTCGTTTCGGGCGGCCATTGCCAGTTGCTGCTGGTCAGAGGCGTGGGCGATTATCGCCGCCTCGCCACCACGATCGACGATGCCGCGGGCGAGGCGTTCGACAAGACCGCCAAGCTGCTCGGGCTTGGCTATCCCGGCGGCCCAGCGGTCGAGCGGATCGCGCAGGATGGCAATCCGCACGCCGTGCCGCTACCGCGCCCGCTGGTCGGCAGCGCCGAACCGCATTTCTCGTTCGCCGGGCTCAAAAGCGCCGTCGCCCGCGCTGCGGCCAGCGAAACGCACAGCGTCCCCGACCTCGCCGCCTCATTTCAGCAGGCGGTCGTCGACTGCCTCGTCGACCGCAGCCGCATCGCGCTCACCGCCTGCCCGGAAGCGACCGCGTTCGTCGTCGCCGGCGGAGTCGCCGCCAATGGCGCGATCCGGACGGCGCTCACGGATCTCGCCGCGCGCTTTGATCGCCCGTTCGTCGCGCCGCCTTTGTGGCTGTGCACCGACAATGGCGCGATGATCGCCTGGGCCGGGGCCGAACGCTTCGCCGCCGGGCTTTTCGACGATCTGTCGGTCGCCGCGCGCCCGCGCTGGCCGCTCGATCCCGCGGCGGAAACCGTGCGCGGCGCCGGAGTGAAAGCATGACTCGTGAAAGCATGACGTCATACAAGAATTTCGGCGTGGTCGGCGGCGGCGCGTGGGGCACCGCGCTCGCGCAGCTGCTCGCCGCCGATGGGGCGCCGGTGCGCCTGTGGGCGCGCGAGGATGATGTCGTCGCCGCGATCAATGCCGAGCATCGCAATCCGGTCTTTCTGCCCTGCGCCGCGCTGTCGCCCTCGCTCAGCGCGACCGGCGCGCTCGCCGACATGGCCGCTTGCGATGCGCTGCTGATCGTTGTGCCGGTGCCGTTCCTGCGCGCGGTGCTCGCCGATCTGCCTGCGGGCGATGCGCCGCTGATCTTTTGCAGCAAGGGGATGGAGGCAGGCAGCTTCGCCTTCCCGATCGATATGGCCCGCGACCTCGCGCCGCTGCGGCCGCACGCGGTGCTGTCGGGGCCGACCTTCGCACACGAGGTCGCCGCCGGCCTCCCGACCGCGATCACCCTCGCCGCCGCCGATCCCGATCTCGCCACCGCCATCGCAGGCGCGATCGCGCGGCCGCATTTCCGCCCCTATGTGTCGACCGACGTCATCGGCGCCGAGATTGGCGGCGCGATCAAGAATATCCTCGCTATCGCCTGCGGCATCGTCGACGGCGCCGGACTCGGGCTCAACGCCCGCGCCGCGCTGATCAGCCGTGGCTTTGCCGAAATGACGCGGTTCGGGCTGGCGCGCGGCGCGCAGGCAGAAACGCTCGCGGGGCTCGCCGGGCTCGGCGATCTTGTCCTCACCTGCACCTCTTCCAATTCGCGCAACTTCGCGCTCGGCCAGGGCCTCGGCCGCGGCGAAGATGCTGCGGCGCTGATGGCCGACCGCCGCACCGTCGCCGAAGGCGCGTTCAGCGCGCCCGTCATCGCCGCAGCGGCGCGCGCCGACGGCATCGACATGCCGATCTGTGACACGGTGGCGCGGCTGGTCGCGGGCGAAACGCGCGTTTCCGATGCCATTCACGCCCTGCTCAGCCGCCCGCTGCGATCCGAGGGTCGGTGATCGATTGCACAGATTTGCCTGCGCCCCCGCGCCGCGCTAGACTGCGGGCCGGGGAACAGCAGAAGGGGCGGCGGGCTTGAGCCAGACGGACAGCGCAGCCGCGCCCCCTTCATCCGCGGGCGCCCTCTCGGGCGATGCCGACACCGCCGCGCTCGCCAAGGGCGGGCGCACCAATTTCTTCGGCTTCATCCTGCGACTCGTCGCGCGCCTGCCGTTCCTTTATGTCGCCGGGCGCTGGTACGGGCCTGAAGCGGTCGGGCGCTTTGCCTTTGCCGTGCTCGTCATCGAACTGGTCGCGCAGCTCGCGACGCTCGGCCTCAAACGCGGGCTCGCGGAGCAGTTAAGCGCGCCCGGCGCCGATCATCGAATGGTGGTTTGGGATGGCATGTTCGTCGCGCTGCTCGCCTCGGCGGCGGGGTCGGCGCTGCTTTTTCTGCTGCCTCAGCTCATGTTTCCCGCGGGCGATGTCGGCGGTGCCGATCGCTGGATGGCGCTGTTGGTATTCGCCATTGCTGGCACCGACATCGCGCTCGCCGCCTCTGCCTATCGTTTCGACATCGGCGCGACAGTGCGCGCGCGTGCGATTGTCGAGCCGTGGGTGATCAGCGCCGCGGCGGCGGGTTTCTGGTTCGTGTCGGTGCGCGATGGCCTGATGCTGTCCTATGCCGCCGCGATGATCGGCGCCTTTCTGACCGCGCTGATCCCGATGCTGCGCCATTATGGCGGCCCGCGCGGCTGGCAGCCGCACCCAGCCAATCTGATTGCGGTTGCGCGGCGCAACGCGCCGCTCGCTGCCGCCGACGCGATCGAATGGGGCACGCGCCGTCTCGACCTGTTCATCCTCGGCCAGTTCACCTCGCCGACGATCTACGGCATTTATTACATGGCCCAGCAGGTCGCGTCGCTGCCGCAGAAGCTCAAGACCAGCTTCGAACCGATCCTCGGCCCGGTCATCACCCGCAACCTCGCCGAAAACCGGCTTGCTGCCGTGGCGGCACAGGTCAGCCAGGTCGGCTTCTGGATCATCGCCGCACAGGCGGGGGTCGCGCTGGCGCTCGGCATCCCGGGTGAGGCCGTCATGGGCCTCGTCGGCCCCGAATTCGTCAGCGGCACCGCAGCGCTCGCCTTCCTGCTCGCCGCCGAGGTCGTCGCCGCGACCGCGGTCGTCAGCGAGGCGGCGCTGGTCTATGTCGCGCGGCACCGCAATCTTTTGATCAGCATCGCGACGCTCGCGCTGCAGGCGGTGTTCAGCGTCGCGCTGATCCTGCTCGCGAAATCGATGGACATGCCGCCGATCACCTATGCCGCCGCCGTCGCGCTCGCGCTGATGCTCGCGCTCGGCTTTGCCTCGCTGGTCAAGGCGCGGCTGCTCGCGCATGTGCTGAAGGCGCCGGTCAACAGCCTGCGCTGGGCGCTCGTCTGGGCGACCGCGGGCGCCGCGATCCTCGGCTGGGGCGCGACGCAACTGCCCGAATGGGCCGAGCTGCTGATCGGCGTGCCGGTGATCCTCGGCATTTATTCGTGGCTGATCTGGACCCGCGGTTTCGGTCCCGCCGACCGCGCGCTGTTCAAGAAACATCCTGAGGCGGCGGACGCCGAGCCCGCCGCCACCTAGGATCTGGTGCTGATTATTTCACCGCATCCTGCGCGGCATCGCCGACATCCTGCGCCGCGTCGCCGACCTTCTGCGCGGCTTCGGTGATCGCGCCGGTCTCGGCGCTATCGTTGGCGAGGAACTGGAACGCGAAAAAGCCCGCGACCGCCAGCACGACGAGCAGGATCAGGCCCATGCCCAATCCGCCGCCGCGCCGCGGTTCGCGGTCGATGATCGTCGTGGTGTGCGTCGTCCCGTCGGGCGCGCGCGTTTCGTGAATCTCGTCGGCCATGTCATCCTCCTGTGCCATTCATCTGGCGCATAGGACGCGTTGGGTGGCCGAAGGTTCCTAGCCGAGCCGTGCGGCAACCTTGGCGCGAAGGTCGGTCTGTGCGCGCGGCCCGACCTGCGCGATGATTTCGCGCGCGCACACCGCGCCCATCGTCAGGCAGTCGGCAATCGGGCGCCCTTCGGCCAGCCCGGCCAGGAAACCGGCGGCGAACAGATCGCCCGCCCCCGTCGTGTCGACGACATCATCGATCGGCTCGGCGGCGACTTCGGTGCGTTCGCCGTTCGTCACCGCAACCGCGCCATGCTCGCCGCGCGTCGCGACGAGCAAGGGCACCTCGGCCGCGACCTTCGCAAGCGCGGTTTCAAAATCGCCTTCCTGCGCCAGTTCGAGCAGCTCGGCCTCATTGGCGAACAGGATGTCGATTTCGCGCGCCGCCATCATCCGACGGAAATCCGCGCCATGCCCGGCGACGACGAAGGTGTCGGACAGGGTGAAGGCGACACGGCGGCCCGCCGCCTTGGCCAGCCCGATCGCCTCGGCCATCGCGGCGCGCGAGGCGTCGGCGTTCCACAAATAGCCTTCGAGATAGAGGATGTCGGCGTCGGCGATCAGCGCCGCGTCGAGCGATTCATGCCCCAGATTCTGCGACGCACCGAGGAAGGTGTTCATCGTCCGCTGGCCGTCTGGGGTCACCAGGATCAGGCAGCGTGCGGTGGGGGCGCCCTCGTCCGACGGCAGTGTGTCGAAAGCGACGCCGAGCGAGGTCAGGTCGTGGGTGAACACCTGGCCCAGCTGATCCTGCGCAACCTGGCCGATAAAACCGCAGCGGCGCCCGAGCGCCGCCATCCCGGCGAGCGTGTTCGCGGCACTGCCGCCCGACATTTCGATCGCCGGACCCATCGCCGCATACAGCCGCTCGGCCTCATCGGCGTCGATCAGCCGCATCGATCCTTTGGTCAGCCCCTCGGCGGTGATCAGCGCGTCATCGGCGCGAGCAAGGACGTCGACAATCGCGTTGCCGATGGCAACAACGTCGAAACGGGCGGTGGCGGCCATGAAATATCCTGTGGTGCGCGGGGAAAAGCTGCCGCGCTTTAGGGATGCGGGCCGATCAAGGCAAGCGCGACGCTTGACGCACGCCCCGCCGCCCACCATCCCCGGACCATGACCCGCGCCGTCCACGCCTTTCTGCTCGCGCTTCGGGATCTGCCGAACCCACGCGTGCTGCGCATCCTGCTGCAAAGCCTCGCTCTCACGCTGCTCCTGCTGATCGTCGCGGGCGCCGGGATCTGTTTCGCCGCGCGATGGGCGATGGACCATTGGGAATGGCTCGGCTCCGCCGAACGCGACATGGCGGGAATCTTGGTCGTCCTTGCGATCATCGCGGGCAGCTGGCTGTTGTTCCGCGCTGTCGCGATCGTCGTCGTCGGATTGTTCGCCGATGCGATCGTAGCCGATGTCGAGGGGCGCCATTATCCCGCCGCGGCGGCGCGCGCCGTCGATGTCGGCTGGCGGCAGAATATCCGCTTGGCGCTTGCATCGGTGGTGCGGCTGATCGGCGGCAACCTGCTCGCGCTGCCGGTCTATATCCTGCTGCTCGTCACCGGCATCGGCACCCCGATCTTCGCGCTGTTCGTCAACGCCCTGCTGCTCGGACGCGATCTGGAGGCGATGGTGCTGGCGCGCCACCCCGACCACCCGCGGCTGGGCCGCGCTGCGCGCTGGTCGATCGGGCTGCTGTCCGCCGCAAGCTTTGTGGTGCCCGTCGCCAATCTGTTGGCGCCGATCGTCAGCGCCGCTATGGCCGTCCACATGCTCCATTTGGCGAGCGGGGACCAGAAAAGATGATCAACAACAGCCGCTTGGCGATATTCACCGGGCTTGCCTTGCTGCTCGGCGGCTGCGCCGGGAACGCGATACCGCGTGCCACCCCGCCCAAGACACCACCGGCGGCGGGTCCGATCACCGCGCCGCGCCCGACCCAGAACAACAGCCTGATCGGCCGCCCCGCGAACGCCGCGCTGGGGCTGTTCGGCAAGCCGCGCCTCGACGTCGCCGAGGGCACGGCGCGCAAATTGCAGTTCGGCGGCAGTTCCTGCATCATCGACATCTATTATTATGCGCCGAAACAAGGCGCCGATCCGCTCGCCACCCATGTCGATGCGCGCACCCCCGACGGCCGCGATGCCAATGTACCGAGCTGTATCGAGGCGCTGCGCCGTTAGGCTGACGTCACGACGCCAATTCGTCCAGCGCCCAGCGCGCCGCGTCCGCGACCATCGGCGTTTCATCCGCCGCCAGCCGTTCGAGCACCGGCCGAAACCCCGGATCGCCGCTATTCCCCGCGGCAATCGCGGCGTTGCGCACCATCCGACCGCGCCCGATGCGCTTGATCGGCGACCCCGCGAATATCTGCCGGAACCCCGCATCGTCGAGCGCGAGCAAGTCGGCGAGCGACGGCGCGACCAGTTCGGCGCGCGGCAGGAAGGCCCGATGCGCGTGCGCCGTCTCGGCAAATTTGTTCCACGGACACACCGCCAGACAATCGTCGCAGCCATAGACGCGGTTGCCGATCCCGCGCCGCAGGTCGAGCGGGATCGGCCCGTCATGCTCAATCGTGAGATACGAAATGCAACGCCGCGCGTCGAGCTGATAGGGCGCTGGAAAGGCCTGTGTCGGACAGGCCTCCTGGCATGCCGAACAACTGCCGCAGCGGTCGCGCCCGGGCGTGCTCGTTACCAACTCCAGCGTCGTGTAGATCGCGCCCAAAAACAGCCAGCTGCCATGGTCGCGGCTGACCAGATTGCTGTGTTTGCCCTGCCAGCCCAGCCCGGCCGCCGCCGCCAGCGGCTTTTCCATCACCGGCGCGGTGTCGACGAATACCTTGAGCTCTACGCCGGGCGCTTCGGCGACCAGCCAGCGCGCCACCGCCTTCAGCGCCTTTTTGACGACGTCATGATAATCGCCGCCCTGCGCATAGACCGAAATCCGCCCGCGATCCGGATGCTCTGCGAGCGCCAGCGGGTCGTGCGCCGGGGCGTAGCTCATCCCCAGCGCGATCACCGATTTGACCTCGGGCCACAGCCCGCGCGGCGAGCCGCGTTGCGCCGCGCGGCTCTCCATCCAGATCATGTCGCCGTGGCGCCCATCGGCCAGCCACTGGTGCAATCGCGCGGCGGTTTGCGGCGCCGCGCCGGCGTCGGCGATCCCGAACGCGACAAAGCCCTGCGCGCGCGCCACCCCCGCGAGGCGGTCTTCAAGGGTAGGCAAGGCTTCGGCAACCATTGCCGCTCTATACGCGAGCCGTCCGTCCGTGCCATAGCTTGCGGATAGCCAGATCAGGGACCGAGGTTTGAACGATTTCAGCGTCGAGGCGACCGGCCTCACCAAATATTTCGGCGATTTCAAGGCGGTCGACGATGTCTGCCTCGCGGTGCCGACCGGCAGCATCTATGGCGTGCTCGGCCCCAATGGCGCGGGCAAGACCACCAGCCTGCGGATGACGCTGGGGATCATCGACCCCGACGAGGGCAGCAGCCGCGTCTTTGGCGAAAGGCCGCAGGCGGTGCGCCACCGTGTCGGCTATCTGCCCGAGGAACGCGGGCTATATCCCGGCATGAAGGCGCGCGAAGCGATCGCTTTCATGGGCGCGTTACGCGGGCTCGACTGGTCCGAAGGCCGCCGCCGCGCCGCAAATTTCATGACCGAACTCGGGCTCGAACGCGTGATCGACGAAAAAATCCGCAAGATGTCAAAGGGCATGGCACAGATGATCCAGCTGATCGGGTCGATCGTCCATGCGCCCGACCTCATCGTCCTCGACGAACCCTTTTCGGGGCTCGACCCGGTCAATCAGGAACGACTCGAAATGCTCGTCCGCCGCGAGCGTGATCGAGGTGCGACGATCCTGTTTTCGACTCATGTCATGGCGCATGCCGAGCGCCTCTGTGACCGGCTGGCGATCATCGCGCGCTCGCAGCGCCGTTTCGAAGGCACGGTCGACGACGCGCGCGGATTGCTGCCGATGCAGGTGCGCTACACCCCGCGCGGCGACGCTGACACCCGCTCCATCGCCGCGCTGCTCCCGGCAGGCGCCGAACCGCGCGGCGACAGCTGGTTTTTCCCGATCGAGGATGCGGCGGTCGAACCGCTGCTGGCGCGCATCACGACCAGCGGGCTGGGCGTTGCGGGGCTCTCGATCACCCGCCCCGCGCTCCACGATGCGTTTGTCCACATCGTTCGCCAGGTCGATGCCAGCTTCGACGCCGATGCCGGAACCGATGCGGTCGAGGAGGCGCTGGCATGACCCCTTTCCTGAAAAATATGCTCGTCATCGCGCGCCGCGATTTTCTCGCGATCGTCGCCACCCCGACCTTCCTGCTATTCCTGCTCGCGCCGCTGTTCATGGTCGGCATGGGGCTGGCGGGCGGCATGGGCGCGTCGCAGCTTGCCGACAGCGCGCGCGGTACCGGTCGCATCGTAGCGGTCGTCGATGCCGCGGATGTCGAGGCGCTGCGCGCGGCCGACCGCCGCCTCCGCGACGCCTTTACCCGCGGCGACGCGCCGCCGCCGCTCGAATATCGCATCGCCGGGCTGGGCGCGCCCGATCCGCTGGCGATCACCCGCGAAGAGGGCGCCGACACCTATGCGGTGATGACCGGCCCGCTCGCCAGCCCGCGCATCGTCGAGCGCAATGCCGACGGTGGTTCGGGGCGGTATCTCACCCTGCTGGTCAATCAGGTGCTGCGCGACCGCGCCGCTGGCGAAATCGCCCCCGCAAAACCCCGCTTTGAAAGCGTCCAGCGCGGCGGCACCAGCATTGCCGTGCAGCAGTCACTCGGTTTTGGCGCGGTGTTCATCATCTTCCTGCTGACCTTGCTGCTCGCGGGCCAGACGGTGAGCTCGCTCGCCGAGGAGAAGGGCAACAAGGTCATCGAAATCCTCGCCGCCGCGGTTCCGCTCGAGAGCGTTTTCCTCGGCAAGCTGCTCGGCTTTCTGGGGGTCGCGGTGCTGTTTATCGCCTTCTGGGTGGCGATGGCACTCGGCGGCGGGCTGATCGCGGCGATGCAGATCGACCCCGCGACGCTGGCTGCCGCCGAAGGTGCCAGCAAGGCGACCGCGGCGCTCGGCGCGACGCCCGCGACCGACTGGGCATTCTTCCTCGGCATCGGCTTTGTCTATTTCATCCTGTCGTTCCTGCTGCTGGGCGCGGTGTTCCTTGGCGTCGGGGCGCAGGCGGCAACGGTGCGCGAAATCCAGATGCTCAGCCTGCCAATCACGATCTTCCAGGTCGGCATGTTCAGCCTGTCGACCGCCGCAGCGAGCGCCCCGGGAAGCACGCTCGCGACCATCGCGCAGATTTTCCCTTTCTCTTCGCCGCTCGCCATGGCCGCCCGCGCCGCAACCGACGACAGCAAGGCGGTCCACCTGCTTGCGCTCGGCTGGCAGGCGATCTGGGTCGCGCTCGTGAT
Source organism: Sphingopyxis sp. (assembly GCF_051861155.1). Taxonomy (GTDB): domain Bacteria; phylum Pseudomonadota; class Alphaproteobacteria; order Sphingomonadales; family Sphingomonadaceae; genus Sphingopyxis. The sequence continues at coordinate 455,409 of NZ_JBHYDE010000001.1, forward strand.
CTTACTTTCGGTGCGCCTCTTCCGCGCCGGAGTACTCAGCGGCGGCGGCAGCTGGAAATTCTGGCGGCGCGGCGGAAGGGCGGCGGCAATCGCCGCCACGACCGCACAGGGCGCCGACCCTCATTGACAAAGCTGTAAATAGTGGCATTCTGCAACTGAATCGGCCGCGCGATGACGGCTGGACGGAGGATAGCCATGGCCACCCAAATTCGCACCGCTCCCGAAATCGCCAACCCGCTCGACGTCAGCCGCGCCGAATTGTGGAGCGAGGACCGCTGGCAGGAACCGATGCGCCAGCTGCGCGCCGAATCGCCAATCTATCATTGCGAGGATTCGAAATTCGGCCCCTATTGGTCGGTGACGACCTATAAACCGATCCAGCATATCGAGGCGCTGCCCAAGATTTTCTCCTCGTCGTGGGAATATGGCGGGATCACCGTCGCGGGCGACGGGGTCGAACATCTGAAAGAAGGCGAAATCCCGCTGCCGATGTTCATCGCGATGGATCCGCCGCAGCACACCGCGCAGCGCCGCACCGTCGCCCCGGCCTTTGGTCCCTCCGAAATCGAGCGGATGCGCGCCGACACGCAGCAGCGCACCAGCGACCTGATCGACACCTTGCCGATCGGGCAACCTTTCGACTGGGTCGAAAAACTGTCGATCGAACTCACCACCGACATGCTCGCGCTGCTATTCGACTTCCCGTGGGAGGAACGCCACCGGCTGACCGCCTGGTCCGACGCGCTGGGCGACATCGAATCCTTCGACACCACCGAACAGCGTCAGGCGCGCACCGCAAAAGCCTTTGAAATGGGCGCCGCGTTCAAGGAATTATGGGATCGCAAGGCGCTGAATCCCGGCCCGCACGACCTCATTTCGATCATGCTCCAATCCGACGCGATGAAGCATATGAGCGAGCATGAATTCATGGGCAACCTCATCCTGCTCATCGTCGGCGGCAACGACACGACGCGCAATTCGATGTCCTCCTATGCCTATGGCCTGCACTGCTTCCCCGAGGAACGCGCAAAGCTCGAGGCGAACCACGACCCCGAACTCGCGGTCAACGCGATGCACGAAATCATCCGCTGGCAGACCCCGCTCGCGCATATGCGCCGCACCGCGATGGAGGATACCGAGCTGTTCGGCCACCAGATCAAGAAGCGCGACAAGATCGCGCTCTGGTACGCCTCGGCGAACCGCGACGAGAGCGTCTTTCCCGATGGCGACCGGATCATCGTCGACCGCGAAAACGCGCGCCGCCACCTCGCTTTCGGCTATGGCATCCACCGCTGCGTCGGTGCGCGCGTCGCCGAGTTGCAGCTCACCACCCTGATCTCTGAAATGCAAAAGCGCCGTCTGCGCGTCAATGTGCTCGCCGAACCCGAGCGGGTGCACGCCAGCTTCGTCCATGGCTATCGCCACATGCAGGTCGAGCTGGAGAAATATTGACGCCGCTTGAAACCCGGTACCATTAACCCACGTATCTAGCGGGAAGGCCCGCCGTTCGGGCCAGGAGACCGCCATGATCGAACGCCGTTTTCTGCTCGCTGGCCTGGCCCTTGGCGGCGGGGTGATCGCCGCCCCGATGCTGTTCGCCAAATCGGCCCGGCCGCAGGCCGTCCCCGGCTGGCGGCTTTCCGAAGCCGAATGGAAAAAGCGTCTGTCGCCGCTGCAATATCGCGTCCTGCGCGAAGCGGCGACCGAACGGCCGTTCAGCCATCCGCTCGACAAGGAAAAGCGCGCCGGCACCTTTGCCTGTGCGGGCTGCGCGCTGCCGCTCTATTCGAGCAAGACCAAATATGACAGCGGCACCGGCTGGCCCAGCTTCTGGGCGCCGCTCAAGGGCGGGATCGCGACATCGACCGACTATGACCTTGGCTATGCGCGCACCGAAGTGCATTGCAAACGCTGCGGCGGCCATCTTGGCCATGTCTTCAACGACGGGCCGAAACCGACCGGCAAGCGTTATTGCATGAACGGCGCCGCGCTCAGCTTCCGCCCGGCTTGATCCGCCACACCGACAGTTTGGTCGAGGTGCCGAGCGGCACGGGTTCGAGCCATGCGGGCGGCGTTCCGGCGTAAAGCTGCGCCGCCAGCGCATCTTTGCGCGCGCGGCGATATTGGATCAGGTCGTTCGCGGTGCTGCAGATCATCACCAGCGTCGCCTTTTGCTTGCGCACCAGTCCCTCGGCCGCGGCCGGATCGCCGACAAAGGCGCGGATCGTGTCGGCCATCGCTTCCTTGTTGCGATGATGTCCCGACGCCACCAGCCCATGGTGGGTCCAGAAAATCACCGGCGCACCCAGGTCGATCGGGGTCAGGATCGTCGTCGCGGGCAGCCGGTTCAGCGCCGCGATCGTCGCCGGATCGAGGCAGGTGCGCTCATAGGCGGTCGGCGCCGCGCTGGCCTCTTCGTCGGCCTTCACCGCGGGGAATACCGTCCCCAGCGCCAGCGCCGCCGCGATGCTGCCGATCGTCGGCAGGGTGAGCGTGGCCGCCGCCGACGCCACTATCCGCGGCAACGCCGAAGGGAGCGACCGCGCCCATGCCCAGGCGCGCAGCCCCAGCCAGGCACAGCCGGGGAGCGCAAACAGATGCGCGGTCGAAACGCTGCGCAGCACGAACAGCGACAGCGCCGCCGCGCCAAACAATGCTATGATCACCGTCGTCCAGTTGCGGCGATCGACCGCCAGCCCCGCGCTGCGCCAGGCGAAGACCGCGCCGACCAGCCCGACGAGCGAGGGCACCAGCACATAAATCGCATCATGCGCCCCGGACGCCCATAGCGGCTGGCCTTCGAGGATGTTGCGGTACCAATATTCGACGACGATCGGGTCGAGCGAGGCGAACGGTCCGTTCGCGCATTGCGGCTCGGTCCACACCAGCGCGCCCGCCGCCGCGACGCCCGCGCCGCCGAGCAGCACCAGGCGAAGCCACACCGCCCCCGGGTTGGCGCGCACGACAGCGAATGTCGCCGCCGCCGCCGCCACGAACGCCGCCATATAGGGCGCCGACAGCGAATCGCACCAGGTTCCGGCCAACCCGACCGGGCCGCGCGTGATAAACTGGATCAGGATGGCGCCGCCCGCGAGCGCACCGATATATCCGCACAAGCGGTTGCGATCGGCGGCGGCGCCGTGGAGCGTCCAGCGCAGCGCCGCCAGCGCAGCGAACAGCGCGACGATCGGAAGGCCTTCGATCGACACCGCGAGCAGCGCCGCGGCGCACGCACCGGCCCACAGCCCGGCGCGCCAGCTCGCGGGGCGGAGCGCCTGCGCCATGATCAGCATCGCAAACAGGATTTGCCAGCCGTGATGATCGACCCGGAGCGGGCGGAACTGCATCACGATAAACCCCGACAGGATCAGGAACAGCGGCGCGACATAAGCGATCCGCCGGTCGGACAAATTTCGATAGCCCAGCGCGCAGGCGACGCTGAGCGCCGCGCCGAGCAGCGGCGGCCACAACGTCATCACGATCCGTTCGGCCATCGCCTGCCCGAACAGCGGTTTCAGGATCAGGATGCCGGCAGCGAGCGGTGCGTCGACGATCCGCGACCAGTGCATCAACACCCCGCCGCCCGCGGGATTGACGCGATATTGCGCCAGATCCCACCAGCTTTGCCCGGCCAGCAGGTCGCGCACCTGCGCCATTCGCATCGCGTCGTCGGTGTCGCGCAGGTTGAGCGCGACGATCGCCGACCAGTTCACGATGATCGCGACCAGGCTCATCGCGCTCCAGATGACCAGCGCGATCCGAAGCGGGGTGAACCATGCCCCCAAATCGAACCCCGCCGAATTTGCCGACACCGTCGGGGCGGCGGCGGCCGCGGCCAGTGCAGGCGTATCGGTCACGCCGCGGTGGCCCGGAAAACGATATGGCGGCGCAACAGATAAGTGGTCTGGAAACTGACGACGATCGCCGCCAGCTTGGCGAGCCGCGGGTCGAGTCCGAACGCGCTGCCGGTGCCGACAATCGCCGTCGTGACCGCCAGGCCGACCAGCGCCGATCCGACGAACAGCATCTTCTGGCGATGCCGTTCGCCCGTGCCGCGCGCCGCGGCGCCATCGGCAAAGACAAGGCGGCTCGATACCAGCCAGTGCACCAAAATCCCGGCGCAATAGCCGGCTGCCGACGCCGGCATCGGCGACAGCCCCGAATCGAGCAGCAGCAGGAACAGCCCCGCATCGCTGCCCAGCGCCAGCCCGCTGGCGAGCAGATAGTTCAGCCAGCGGATCTCGCCGCGGCGGATCGATCCGATCAGTTTGTTGACAGGGAGCATGGCAAGGACCCCTCCGGCCAAGGCTTCAGGCCGCCTTCGTCACGCGCGCCGGCACGTCGCGGACCGACGCCAGCGCCGCCTGCTCGCCTTCGGTGCCGCTTTCGTGATATTCGGCGTCCTCGTTGACGCCCCAGATGTCATAGACGCGTGTCCCGGCGACGATATTGCGCACCGTCAGCATCGCGGTCATCATCGCATGATCCTGGTTGTTGTAGCGGTGCATGCCGTTGCGCCCGACCATGTGCAGCGTCGGATAGCGCGTCTCGAGCTCGCTGCGCATCGTTTCGACATGCGCGGCATAATCATCGTCATAGACCGGATAGGCCTTTTCCTGCCGCACCACAGCGCCGCCGACGACATCCCTGGGATCGCAGAGGCCCAGGATCGCCATTTCCTTCGTCGCCAGCGCGACCAGCTCCTCGTCGCTCGACGCCCACAGCCCGTCGCCCTCGAAACAGAAATATTCGAGGCCAACGCACGCCAGTTCGGGGTCCGGCACCATCTCGGGCGACCAGCTGCGGAAATTCTGCACCCGGCCGACCTGCACCTTGCTGTCGTGGATATAGATCCAGTTGTCGGGGAACAGATCCTCCGACCGGATTTTCAGCGCGACGGTCAGAAAGTCGCGATATTTCAAGGACGGCGCCGCGGACAGCGCGCAGGCGGGCAGCGGATGGATACGCGCCGCCAGTTCGCGCATCGGCGCCGAGCTGATGACATGCGCCGCGTCGATCACGACGTCGCCATCGGGGCCATTGGCGGTCAACCGCCAGCGTCCGCTCACCTGATCCTGCGTCAGCTGCTTGAAGCTGTGGCCCATCAGCACATGGTTGCCGCCCGCCACGACCTTGTCGCGCGCCGCATCCCACATCATGCCGGGGCCAAGCCGCGGGTAGCGGAAGGTTTCGAGCAACGTCTTGGTCGCCATGCCGTCATTCGGGCGCTTGTTGAGCCCCAGGCTGCGCTTCAGCCCGTCGAGCACCGCCGCGCCCAGGCTCAGCCCCTTGATGCGCTGCGCCGCCCAGTCGGCCGACATTTCGTCGCACGGCATGCCCCACACCTTCTCGGTATAGGTCTTGAAAAAGATCGAATAGAGCTTCCGCCCGAACTGGTTGATCGTCCAGTCCTCGAAACTGCGGACATTCTTGTTCGGCAGCAGCTTCGCCTGCGCATAGCTCACCATGCACAAAGTCGAACGCACGATGCCGAGGTTCCACAGCGCCTCGAACGCGCGCAGCGGATAGGAATAGAATTTGCCCTCATAATAGATGCGGCTCATCCGTGGCCGCTGGATAAAATCGTCGGGCAGAATCTCGTTCCACAGATCGACGACTTCCTGGCTTTTCGAGAAAAAGCGGTGGCCGCCGATGTCGAAACGAAAGCCTTCATGTTCGACAGTGCGGCTGATCCCGCCGACATAAACCGGATCCTTCTCGATCACCGTGACCTTATACCCTTGCCGGGTCAGCTGATAGGCGGCGGTCAGCCCCGCAGGACCGGCACCAATGATGGCAACGTCGGCGCTGGTCGGGCGGCCTTTGCTCGAACCGGACATATTGGACATTGATCGACTTCCCCACAGGCAAATTCATGCTCCCGCCCGCTGTGACCAATCATGGATAAAAAGTGGTTAATTCGGGGTCGCGATTCTCGGCAACGCGGCCTTTCGCGGCTTGGGGTGCCGCCCGAATTGCGATAAACTCGGCGCTTGGCCAAGGAGGCGCGACATGGCGGGTGGTCTGGCGATTGTCTTGAGCGGCGGCGGCGCCAAGGGGGCGTTTCAGGTTGGTGTCGTCCACGAACTCGTCGTTAATCGCGGCGTCCGGCTCGATATTGTCGCCGGGGTGTCGACCGGCGCGATCCAGGCGCTGGGGGTCGCGCAGGACGATGTGCCGGGGCTTCTCGACGCGTGGCTCGCGATCCGCGGCAACAGCTCGATCTACAAATCGCGCCCGCTGGGCGTCGTCGGCGGGCTGCTCGGCGAGGATGCGATCTACGACACCGCACCGCTCAAACGTCTGCTCAAGGGCTTTGCCAACGACGCCAAACTGCGCGCCAGCGGGCGCAAATTGTTGCTGGGCGTCGTCAATCTCGGCACCGGTACCTATCGCAGCATCGACGAGACCGTCCCCGGCATCCACAATTGGGTCTATGCCAGCTGCGCGATGCCGCTGTTTTTCGACCCGCTCAGGACGCGCGCGAGCGACGGGACCGAGGAACAATGGGTCGATGGCGGGGTGCGCGACGTGACCCCGCTCAGCGCGGCGCTCGACATGAACCCGCGCGGCGTGATCGCGGTGCGCGCCTCGCCCGCGCCGCGGCCCGGCCCGGTGCGTGTCTTCCCCAATCTGATCAAGATCGGACTACGCGCGGTCGACATATTGCAATCGGAGGTGTCGGCGAACGACCTTGCCGGCGCCGCGCTGATCAATGACCTGATCGCCGCGCGCGAGGGCCAGCTACGCGCGCTGCAAAGCGAAGGCATCGGCGGCGCGCAGGCCGCGCGCATCCTCCGCCCGCTGGACGTCCAGATCGCGCGCTACCGCTTCGCGCCGATCCGTATCATCGAACCCGAAGAGGAAGTCGCCGAAACGCTCGAATTCGACCCCACCAAAATCCGCGCCGCGATCGACGCCGGCCGCCGCGCGGTCGACCGCGAATGGGATGCGCTCGAGCCGTTGCTGAGCTGAATTGCCCCGGGAGCGCCGCTATCGGTTCACCGACAAGCGCGCTTTTTGGGCCTCTTCGCAGTATTCTCCGCGTTGGGTGCACGCGGCTTCGAGCGCCTGGATCGATTTTTCCCATTGATCGATAACATAGGGATCCTTCGCGATAATGGGCGAATAGACTTGTCGGCTCTTCGCTCCCGGGGCCGCGCGGCCCTCGATCGAAGACGGCTCTCCGCTGCCATGTCGCGGCGATGGTACGGCCGAAACCAGCACCGCAAGGAATCCTGCTCCCGCCAGCAGGAGGCCAAGCGACACCGCTATCCACACCGCTTTTCGCACATCATGCCTTCCGGAACCGCCTTCGTCGCTGTGTTTAATCGCTGCCGCCGCCCGGCACGGCAAGCAAATTGCCCACCGTCCCGGCAGGCTATGATCCGGAACCGCCCGCGTCCGGCGGCCCGCGCGCGCTGGTTCCGCCCGACGCCGCGTCGTCCAGCCCCGCGACGTCGCGACGCTGCGGCTTCAGTATCAGCGTGCCGAGCCGGACGCGCGGCGTCGCTTTTCCGGGCACCGCGCCCACCGCAAAATTGCCGTCGAGCCGCAGCGCCGCCGCCGACGCCTGCCCCAGCCGCACCGTGTAACGCCCGTAAGCAACGCTTTCGAAAAGGAAATATCCGTCAAATTCGGTCAGCGTCGTCGCGCGCACGCGCCCTTCGGCATCGACCAGTTCAAGGCCCAGCCCCTCGACCGGGTTGCCGCCGTCGCGCCGCACCACGCCTTCGATCTCGCCCGCCGCCGCCATCGGCAGCGCGATGCGCGTCGCGACGCCGGGGCGCGGCGACACGACCACGCCAGGCAGCGCCGGCTGGACATAGGGATCGGGCAGGCTGCCGGCATCGATGCCGATCAGCACCGGACGGAACGGCTCCAGCCCGTCGATCGTCGCCTGTCCCTGCTGGTCGGTCGCCGCGTCGATAAAGCCGTGGCCCGCGGTCAGCGGCACCCCCGCCAGCGCCGCTTCGCCCGGCTGGCGGATTCCGTCGCCATTGTCGTCCATCCACACATCGGCGATCACCTGGCCACGGCTCGCCAGCTTTTCGCTCGACACCCGCCAGCCGCCATTCGGCTTCGGCCCAAAGCTGAACGCGAGCGACAGCGACGCCGCGAGCGATCCATCGCTCGCCACTTCGCCAAAGCCGCTCAGCTGTAAACGTTTGAAACGGCGTGTATATCCGGCGCCGACCCGCGCCCGGTCGAACCCGCGATCATAGCCGAGTTCGGCGCGCCATTCGGCGTCGCTCCCAGATCGTCCGGCGCCGGCCCATTCGCCGATCAACGCCACCCGCGTGTCGCTGCTGTCGCCCGACAGCGCAAAGCGCGCCTCACCACGCAGGCGGACACGCCCGATCCGGGCATTGGCGAGCAGGCTGGCGGTCAGATTGTCGGGCGGATCGGGACCGATCGGCACCTTGGTCCGACTCCAATCGAGCTGGCCGGTAAAGGTCAGCGCGCGAAAACTCGCCGATGCGCGCGCGCTGGCTTCCAGGCTGGTGATTCCCGACCGCCGATCGATCTGGCGCACGTCGAAATGCAGCGGCAACACCGTCCGCCCCAGCTTGACCGACTGATCGACTGAAATCGAATAGAGGCCATTGATATTGCCCAGGAAACGGTCGGACACAAAGCCGTTCCAGCCGCGCATCGCGTCGGCGCGGACATAGGTTTCGCCGAATGCCGCGAGCCAGCTCGCGCGCACCGCCCCGCCGCTGTCATCCGCATAGCTGCCGCCGACCTCAAGCAAGGTCGGGCCGAGCGAGCGGCGCAGCGCCACCTCGGCGTAATTGCGCCGCACATTTTCGATCATCAGGCTATGGGCATAAGCGGCGACCGACGTCCGCGCGTCGAGCCCGCGCTCGGCGCCCAGCGTACCGCGCCAGCCGCGGCGGAACGGACCGCGCCGCCGCCCGCCAAATTCGATCAGGTCGGCGTCTTCCTGTGCAAACCCCGCCCAATACCAGGTCTGCTGCGGCGGGATCGAATCCATCCCCACCTGCACCTGCTTGATTTCGCGGCGGATTTGCCCCTGCGGACCATAGAGCACGATTTCGAAGCGGTTCGATCCATATTGCAGCGGCACGTCGAGAAATTCGTAGCGGCCGTCGCCATTGGGGCTGGTGAACGCCAGCAATTGGCCGTTGCGATACAGTTCGGCGTCCCAGCCCGCAGGCAAGTCGCCGCGGAAATTGGTCTTGTCGAAACTGTCGGGGCGTTCGACCGGGCGATTGGTGACCACCGCGCCGCGCCCCGGCGCCGACGATGCGACGATTCCGGTCGACAACAGGCTGACGTCGCCCGCGGCATAATGCGTTGCCTTCAGCGGCCCGAGCAGCCGCCCTTCGGGATCGGTGCGATACAGCCGCATCCGCAGGCTGTCGGGCACGCCTTCATTGTCCGACGACAGCCGCGCGTCGAAACTTTGCCCCAGCACCTCGCCCGCGGCGAAAATCTCGTACCGCCCCTGAACATAGGAACCGCCGCGCTTGTCGGACACGAACCCCGCCGAAGCGACGACATCGACCGACGGTGTCGCCCACGCCTGATACGGCCGCGCCGCCTGCGGCAGGCTGGCGAGGTCGAATTGCGCCGTCGGACGGATCGCGGCGGCGCGCGCGCGCCGTTCGGCGGCAAGCTGGAACGGCAGCTTATCCTTGGTATCGATGCGCAGCACCGCGTTCGACAGGTCGGCGGCGATCGGCACCCCCAGCCAGTTGGTCAAACTGTCCAGATCGACGCACCAGCCCGCGGGGGTATCGCGGATCATCGTTGCCGACAGCCGAAAGCTCTGGCTGCCCGCGCGCACTTCGCCCGCGTCGCGGTCGATCGTCAGGCTGCGCCGCTCGTCGAACACCCAGCCGGTTGCGCGGCGCAACTTCTTGTCGACGCGCACCGCCAGATCGAGCGCCAGCACCATGTCGGCCAGGTCGACGCACACCCCCTGCGGCGTCTGATAGCCGCGCACTCCGTCACCCAGCCGATATTGTCCCGAGCGCAGGTCGAACAGCCAGCTGTCGTCCTCGGTCGGCACCCAGCCATCGGCGGCGAGCGAAACAGGCTGGTTATCAACGGCCGCGGCGCCGGCCGGGACAAGCCCGACCAGCGCCAGCCCGGCGAGGATCGCCGGTTTCCATCGAGCAAGCACCGCGCGGATCACGGCTTTACCTTGCTGTTGCGCCCCTATGCGCTCACTTCACCACCCGGTCTGCCTCGTCGATCGTGCCGCCGCCGATTTCGCGGTCCTCGCTATAGCGGATGTGCACCGGCCCTTTGAGCTTTGCCGCGAGTTCGGGCGGGACGCGCAGCGACACCTGGCGCGCCGCGACCTCGGGATAGACCGCGATACCGCGCGCGATCAGCAGCGGTTCGGGCGCGCCCGGCCGCGTCACCTCGATGTCGCCATAGACCGAGCGGTTGCCGCTGCGGGTCAGGTCGAAATTGAACGCCGGGCCGTCAGGCGTTTCGGCAACCCATGCCTCACCGATCGCCGCCTCGGCGCCCAGATCGCCAACGCGCACGATCACCGGAATGGTGATGCCGTAGATCGGGGTGAGCGCGATCGACACCCCGCCGCCCGCGGGCTTCGCCGCATCGGCGGGAACCGCAGCGGCGGCGTCGGGCACGGCACGAAACAGCATATGGGCGCGATATTCGCCTGGCGGGGTGCCTTCGGGAATGCGCACCCCGACGCGGATCACCTGCGGCTGGTTGGGCGGCAGGGTGACGCGGCGCGGGCTGAACGCGATCATGTCGAGCGCGGTGCGCTCGGCAGGGCTGACCTTGTCCTCGGCGATCTCGTCGAGCCCGCCCGCCGCGGTCATCCGCTTGATCTCTAGGCTGATGCGATAGGTCGCGGGCTCGGCGCCGATATTGTTCAGCACCACTTCGGTGCCGCGCGATCCGTCGAGTACCACCCGCGTCGGCGCGACGAGCAGGTCGCCCGCCGCCTGCACCGGCAGCGCCGCGCCGCCAAACGCCAACGCGAAAAACAGGCCGAAGCCCTTGAAAAATCTAGGCATGGATACGATCCCCACAATCGTTGGTCCGGAATGGCCCACACCATTCCGCTGGTCGCATCCTGCCTGCGCCAACATGGTTGATATTTCGCTAACCAAGCCGTGCCGATCGTGCGCGCCGCGCACAAAAAAGGGCCGCCAGACCCAGGTCCGGCGGCCCCTCTTTTGGCCGGCGAGCCGAGGCCCGCCGGTCCCCCCACCTTATTGGTAGTTGGCGGTGACGTTGAACGTCCCGGTATAATCGCCCGCGGTCTGGTTGGCGCCGACGCTCAGCGTGCCGCCGACCTGAAAGCTGCCGCCGGTCGCGCCCAGCGTGATGTTCGCCGCCGAATAGCTCAGCGTCGAGGCCATCGTGCCGCCCAGCGAACCGTTGAGCGTCACGTTGGCGTCACCACCGACCAGCACGACGGCGCCGTCGGTACCGGCGACGTTGAAATTGGCCGCGGTGGTCGTCCCCGTGCAGGTCAGGCCCGCGCCGCAGGTGCGGGCGCCAGCGGTGGTGACCGCGACGGTCGAAGCGGTGGCACCGCTGATGATCGTCGCATATTGCAGGTCGCTGGTGTTGGTAAGCGTGATCTGGCGCAGGATCTTGGCCGTGGCCGTCCCGGTTGCCGTCGCCGCATGGGCCGCCGAAGCGTTCATGGCGAGGGCAGCAATCGCGGCGCCGACGACGGCGCGCTTCATTCCAAATTTGCGCATAGTTTTGGTCCCTTGAATTCGAAAACTGACAATCGAAACGCGAATGGAAATCCCACCCCATTCGTCGACCCGTTTAGCGGGCGACAGGTTCAACCTTTGCCAGCAAGATTGGTTAACAGCGCAATAGCAATTGTCCCGCCTTACCGACGGTAAGCGAGGAAAATCAAGGATTTAGTCTGACGATAGCGGCGGCGTGGGGACCGTCCGCCCTTCTTTAACGGCCCGGACTGGCACAAATTAAGCAGCTCGGGCGCGGCGAATCGCGTCGGCCATAGCAAGCGGCGCCTGAACGATTCGCCTGCCTCTTTCGTGATCCCGGCCTGCACCGGAATGACGGGCCGATCGATCAGATCGCCTCGCCGCTCAATCGCTGGCAGATCATGTCGAGCTGGTCGAGCGACGCGAATTTCAGCGTCAGCGCCCCCTTGCCGCCGCCGGCATAGTGAATCGCAATCCCGATACCGAGCAGTTCGGACAAATGGCGCTCGACCGCGACGATGTCGGGATCGCGCCCGCCGACGCCGTCCATGCTCTTATATTCCATTGGCGCCTTGCGCCCGCCGCCCCTGTCCTCGCGCACCAGCGCCTCGACCGCGCGCACCGACAGGCCTTCCTTGACCACCCGCCGCGCGATCGCTTCGGCGTCGGCGGCGCCGACCAGCGCGCGCGCATGGCCCATCGCCAGCGATCCGTCGCCGACCAGCGCCTGCACGGCCTCGGGCAGGTCGAGTAGCCGCATCAGGTTCGCGACATGACTGCGCGATTTGCCGACCAGCTTGGCCAGCGCTTCCTGATTATGCCCAAAATCGTCGATCAGGCGGCGATAAGCGCCCGCCTCTTCGATCGCGTTGAGGTCTTGCCGCTGGATGTTTTCGACCAGCGCGATTTCATAGGTCGCGGCATCGTCGAGTTCGCGGACCAGCGCCGGAATCTGGTGGAGCCCGGCGCGTTGTGCCGCGCGCCAGCGCCGCTCACCGGCGACCAATTGATAGCCGTCGCCGTCCGGCGCACGGCGGACGATGATCGGCTGCAACAGCCCGCGCAGCCCGATCGAATCGGCGAGCTCGGCGATGGCATTCTCGTCGAAGTGGCGCCGCGGCTGCCCCGGCAGCGGACGTATCGCTCCCAGCGGCACATGCTGCACCGCATCGCCCGACACCGTCGGCGCGACCTTGGCCGCACTTCCCGCGCTGGCCAGCACCGGCGCCTCGGCGGCGACGTCGCCGAACAGCGCGTTCAGCCCGCGGCCCAGCCCCGACGGCCGCTTGCGCGCCGGCGATGCTCCACTTTCGTCTTTATCATCAGTCATTTATGCCGCCTTACGGACGTTGGGCAAGCGATCGATCAGCTCGCGCGCCAGCGCGATATACGCCGCCGACCCGGCGCAGCGATGATCATAGATCAGCGCCGGCAGTCCGTGGCTCGGCGCTTCGGAGAGACGGACGTTGCGCGGAATGACGGTTTCGAACACCACCGGCCCCAGCACTTCGCGCACATCGTCGGACACCTGGTCGGTCAACCGGTTGCGGCGGTCGAACATCGTCAGCGCGACGCCCAGGATCGACAATTTCTGATTGAAGCGTTCGCGCACCCGCTCGACCGTCGTGAGCAGTTGGCTCAGCCCCTCAAGCGCGAAAAATTCGCATTGCAGCGGCACGATCAGCGATTCGGCGGCGATCAACGCGTTGAGCGTCAGCATTCCCAGCGACGGCGGACAATCGATCAGGCAGATGTCCCACTGCCCCGCCTCGGCGCCCGACAGCGCCTGCTGCAAGCGATGCAGCCGGTCCTGAAACTCGATCAGCTCGATCTCGGCGCCCGACAGATCGACCGTCGCGGGGACGATGTCGAGCCGCGGCACCGCGGTCGGAATCGCACATTCGGCCAGGGTCGCGTCGCCGCGCAGCAATTCGTAGCTCGAATATTCGCGCTGCGCCTGCTTGATTCCCAGCCCGGTCGACGCATTGCCCTGCGGATCGAGGTCGATGATCAGCGTCCGCCAACCCGTCGCCGCGAGCGCGGTCGCCAGGTTGATCGCGGTCGTCGTCTTGCCGACCCCGCCCTTCTGGTTCGCCACGCAAATGCGGATCATGCTTTTCCTCGCTGTTTTGCCGGGATTTTTCCAGTGCCGACCAAAATCTGGCTGTCGGCGTCGGTACGGCTTTGTTCCACGTGAAACAGATTCTGCCACGGCTGCGGCAGCAACGCCAGTTCCTTAACCGCGTTTCGCCCCTTTGGCAGCAGCCAGCGCGTCGATTCGGTGGAAAAACGCGCGGATAAGTCGATCAACTTGTCGAGCGGCGCAAACGCCCGCGCGCTGATCGTCGCCGCAAGCCGCGTTTCCATCCGCTCAAGCGGCGCCTCGACCACCTCGACATGCGCCAGATCGAGCTCGCCGACCACCGCGCGCAGGAAATCGCACCGCCGTTTGCGCGATTCGACCAGCATCATCGGCCGCTCACTGAGCAGCGCGACGACCAGCCCCGGCAGCCCCGGCCCGCTCCCCAGATCGAGCCACAGCCCATCGCGGCCACCATCGAGCGTCAGCAACTGGGCGCTGTCGGCGATATGCCGCACCCACAATATGGGGATCGTCGACGCCGCGATCAGGTTTTGCTGCGCGCTCTCGGCCACCAGCATCGCCGCAAATCGCTCCAGCCGCGCCCATTGATCGGCCGACGGCGCAAAGGCCGCCCCGATCCAATCGCGTGCGGCATCTTCACTACCCAATATCGCGTCAACGCTGTCCATCAACTCACAACCCCAATTCCGTCATTCCCGCGAAAGCGGGAATCCCGCTACCCTTCTTCGCGCCTTTGCGCCTTTGCGTGAGATTTCTATTGGTTCACGCAAAGGCGCAAAGGCGCAAAGAAATGGCCCGATTGCCGATCAAGAAAAATTTCTCACACAGAGACACGAAGATGTCGCGTCAAACCTCATTACGGAGCGCTTCGCACGCATAATCAGCACCACCTCAGCTTCCGTTCGTGTCGAGCGAAGTCGAGACACTCATCGGGTTGTGCCTCGTGCGACATCTTGAACGTTCTTCGGACGCCGAAGCCACCCTCTTTGTGTCTTTGTGTGCGATTCCAATATCCTGCCGCTTACGACCTCACGCGGCGCGCCGCCGACTATGCACCATGATCGCGGTCAACGCCGCCGGGGTCACCCCGTCGATCCGCGCCGCCTGCCCCAAGGTCTCCGGCCGCGCCTTCCCAAGCCGCTCGACCATCTCACGCGACAGCCCGCCAATCGCGGTATAGTCGAGCGCGGGGTCGAGGCTGATTGCCTCATTCGCCGCCAGCGACCGCAGTTCGGCGTCCTGCCGCGCGATATAGGGCGCATAATGCGCATCCTCGACCAGCTCGGCGACGATGGTGCGATCGATCGCGGCGAGTTCGGGTGCCAGCATGGCCAGCGTTGCAACCGTTACGCCGGGAAACCGCAGCAGCTCGATCCGCATCCGCGCGATCCCATCGCCCGGGATGCTCATT
The DNA here is from genome assembly GCF_051861155.1 of Sphingopyxis sp. Taxonomy (GTDB): domain Bacteria; phylum Pseudomonadota; class Alphaproteobacteria; order Sphingomonadales; family Sphingomonadaceae; genus Sphingopyxis. The sequence continues at coordinate 470,626 of NZ_JBHYDE010000001.1, forward strand.
CCGATTACCCCATAATCGGCGCTCGTCACCGGTACCGCGAGCAAGGCCTCGGCTTTGGCGCGCTCCGCCTGCCGCGCTGCAAACAGCGCCGCCGTCGCGGGGCGGACCAGCCCCAGTTCGATTCCGATCGGGGTCAGCCGTGTCGCGGCATTGTCGGCGCGCAGCCGCAGCCGATATTCGGCGCGCGCGGTGAGCATGCGATAGGGCTCGGTTACTCCCTGCAACACCAGATCGTCGACCATCACCCCAATGTAGCTTTGCGACCGGTCGAGGATCAGCGGCGCACGCCCCTGCCCCGCCAGCGCGGCATTCGCGCCCGCGATCAGCCCCTGCGCCGCCGCTTCTTCATATCCGGTCGTGCCGTTGATCTGCCCCGCACAATAGAGGCCGGGCATCGCGCGGACCTGCAATGTCCGGTCGAGCGCGCGCGGATCGATATGGTCATATTCGACCGCATAGCCCGGTACGACCATCTCGACCGCTTCCAGCCCGTCCATCGTGCGCAGCATCGCCAGCTGGACATCGGCGGGCAGCGAGGTCGAAATGCCGTTCGGATAGACAAGATGCGAGTCGAGCCCCTCGGGCTCCAGAAACACCTGATGCCCGTCGCGATCGGCGAAACGGTGGATCTTGTCCTCGATCGAGGGGCAGTAGCGCGGCCCCGCCGCCCCGATCGCACCGGTGAACAGCGGCGATCGATGCAGATTCGCGGCGATGATCGCGTGCGATTCGGCGTTTGTGCGCGTGATTGCGCAGAAAATCTGCGGCACTGTCCGCGCATTGTTCCACGTGGAACAGGTCCATGTCGCCCCGTCCGACGGCTGTTCTTCGAGCCGCGCCCAGTCGATCGTCCGCGCGTCGAGCCGCGGCGGCGTCCCGGTCTTCAGCCGCGCCATCGGCAGATCGGCGGCGCGCAGCTGCTCGGCGAGCCGATGCGCGCCATCCTCGCCGATGCGCCCGCCGACCATTCGCTCCTCACCGCGGAACATCCGACCACCCAGGAAGGTGCCGGTCGCGAGCACCACCGCGCCCGCGGTCAGCGTCGTCCCATCGCCCAGAACCAGCCCCCCCACGACGGCGTCGTCATCGGCCAAGAGTAACGCCGCGGCTTCGCCGCCAATCACCGTGATGCCATCCTCGGCGGCGAGCAGCTGCTGGATCGCATCGCGGTAGCGCGTCCGGTCAGCCTGGACCCGCGGACCCTGCACCGCCGCGCCCTTCGACGCGTTGAGCATCCGGTAATGGATCGCCGCACTATCCGCCGCGCGCGCCATCCACCCGTCGAGCGCGTCGACCTCGCGCATCAAATGCCCCTTGCCGAGCCCGCCGATCGCCGGATTGCACGACATCGTCCCGATCAGCGCCGGATCAAAACTGACCAGCGCTACCCGGGCGCCAAGCCGCGCCGCGGCGGCTGCGGCCTCGGTCCCGGCGTGCCCCCCGCCAACGACGATGACATCATATATTGTGCTGCTGTGCATGATTGCTGCGGCGCATAGCTGAAAGTCAAAGCCGAATCCACTACTCCGCCACGGACTCAATGTTTCACGTGAAACAGCTCTGGAGAGAAATTTAATTACGAATTTCTGCCCGTGTTGATTCCTAAAGGAATCCGACGGACTCATTTGGTTTCGTTTGTCAAGATGGAAGGTGACAGCGTCGAGAATTTCGTGCAGAATCTCATGAACGTTGGGGGGAAAAAGGGAAACCGAGCCATGGATCAATCGCGAGAAAACGAAATTGATCGAAACTACATCGCTTTCAAAACGATGCTGCCAAAGCTACTTGAGGAGCATCTGGGGAAGTATGCGCTCATGAAAGCGAGGGCTGTCGTGGCATTCTATGAAAGCGCTGGTGATGCTGAACGGGCGGGGGCCAAGGCATTTTTGGATGGGTTATACTCCGTTCAGTTGGTTTCAAGTGAGCCGGTGGATTTAGGCTTCTATTCCTATGTACTCGCTCAAGGGACGGCTTGAAGATCGCCGAGCGCTGGTTCGAGTTGGCATCCGTCCATTTCTTCCGGCCAATGAAACAAGCGGTCTCCCTGAACCGGCTGGTTTTCATTTTTCGGAATACTCGGCGCTCATCGACACTGGAGCACTACGAACTTGCGTCTCGGAGCGAGTCATTCAGGATCTCCGCCTCACTAAAACAGGACGCGTTGAAATATCAAACGTGAAGCGAACAGAAAATCACTGGACTTACCTCTTCTACGTCGGAATCTGGCCCGATGCCGACGAAGGAATCTCGACAGTGATAGGTCTTGGTGGCGAAATTGAGGGAATAGACCTCGGCTTCAATAAGTATTTTGATGTTCTGCTGGGTATGGACGTTATTAGCAAAGGCTTCCTTCACATTGAGAATGATGGAACCTTTGAGCTGGGTTTTCCAAGACGAGCTTCATACTAAAATCGCCAGAATTCTTGTCATTTCCCGATGCAGAATCGCCCGAACAGCGTGTCGAGCATATCCTCCACCCCCGCGCCCCCGGTGATCCGATCGAGCGCCCCGCTCGCAAGCCGCAGCCGTTCGGCGAGCAGGATCAGGTCGATCGCTTCGCGCGTCCCCGCGACGATCCGCAGCCAGTCGCGCGCCTCGCCCAGCGCCGCGCGCTGCCGCTGGCGCAGCGCCGCCTCGCCCTCGCGCGGCAGCAAGGTGCGCGCCATCTCGACGATCATCCGGTGCAGCCGGTCCATCCCCTCGCCCGTCGCCGCCGACAGGCTAAGGTCGCACCGCGCCGCATGGGCCTCCGCCGCCGCATCGCCCTTCCAGCGGTCGGCCTGCGCCGCGATCAGGATCGCCCGCGGGTGGTTCGGGACATCCTGCGGCGGTCCCAGCCACAACAATATGTCTGCCGCCTCGACCGCCGCCTTCGCGCGGTCGATCCCGATCATCTCGATGTCGTCGGCACTTTCCGCGCGCAATCCTGCCGTGTCCGAAAAGCGCATCGCGATCCCGTCGAGCGCCAACGGCGTCTCGATCACATCGCGCGTCGTCCCCGCGACCGGCGACACGATCGCCAGCTCACGCTGTGTCAAAGCATTGATTAAAGTGGATTTTCCAGCGTTCGGCGGCCCTGCTATGACCACCGACAACCCCTCCGAAATCACCTCCGCCGCCGGCCGCGCTAACCACTGCCCCAGCTCGTCCGCCAAAGCTGCCATCCCCAAAATCAACCTCTGCGCGACACCTTCGCCAACTTCGACATCGTCCTCATCGGCAAAGTTCAGCTCCGCCTCCGCCCCCGCCATCAACGTCAACAGCTGATCCTGCCACCCCGCCACCGCGCGCGACACATGCCCGCTTGCCATGCCCAGCGCCTGCACCCGCTGGCTCTCGGTCTCAGCCGCGAGCAGGTCGGCCAACCCCTCGGCCTCGGCCAAGTCTATCCGCCCGTTGAGGAATGCGCGCCGCGTGAACTCCCCTGCTTCGGCGCGCCGCAGCCCGGGCAGCGCGCCAAGCGCCGCCTCGACCGCCGCCACGACAGCGCGGCCGCCATGCAAATGCAGCTCGGCCAGATCCTCACCCGTCGCCGTCGCTGGTCCGGGGAACCAGAGCATCAGGGCACGATCGAGCGGTGCGCCGGTAACGGTCCTGAGATCGGCGAGTGTCACCCGCCGCGCCGCGGGCAAGCGCCCGGCCAGCGCCTGCAACGCCGCCCCCGCCGCTACCCCGCTGATCCGCACGACCGCAATCGCCGCCGGCGGCATCCCGCTCGACAGCGCAAAAATCGTGTCGCTTACCTCGGCTTGGTTCAGCTCTTGCGCCCCTTGGCGGTCTTGTCGTCATCGCCGGTCGCTTTCGCGGCGCTGCCCATCAGCCCGCCGCCGAACTGGCCGAGCAGCGACTGGACCAGCCCCAGCCCGCCCTCGCCCATCGGCACCCAGGTCTTGACCATCGCCTGCACCATGTCGGGGGTGATCCCCTTCGCCATCAATTCCTTGACGCGGTCGAGGTAGATGTCGTGCAGCGGCTCGAGATCGGGCAGGCCGAACAATTGCCGCGCCTCCTGGGGGGTGCAATCGATCTCGATATTGAACTTCATCGCCTGTCTCCGCCCCGAAATGCCGGTAAGCCGCTTGAGCCATGCCCGCAGCCCCGCTAGCTTCGCGCTTTCAAAGCGATTTAGCAAGAGTCAGGAGCCGCCCCATGCCCGCGACGAACATCTCCATCCCCGCGCTCGACGGGACAGGCGCGATCCCCGCCTATGTCGCGCGTCCCGACGCCGACGGCTCGCGCGCGATCATCGTCATTCCCGAAATCTTTGGGGTGAACGCCGGGATCCGCGAAAAATGCGACGACTGGGCGGCAGAGGGTTATCTGGCGATCGCCCCCGACCTGTTCTGGCGCTTTGCCCCCGGGGTCGAGCTCGATCCCGATGTCGAGGCCGAACTGCAGGAAGCCTTCGGCTATTTCGGCCAATATGACGCCGGCGACGGAGTTCAGGATATCGAGGCGGCGATCCGCTGGCTCCACGCGCAGGGCGCCACGAAAGTGGGCTGCGTCGGCTTCTGCCTTGGCGGCCGGCTCGCCTATATGGCCGCGGCGCGCACCGACGTGAACGCATCGGTCGGCTATTATGGGGTGATGATCGATCAGATGCTGAATGAAAGCCACGCGATCGCGCACCCGCTGATGCTGCATATTCCCACGATGGATCATCTCGTCGGCCCCGAGGCGCAGGCAAAAATGCACGAGGGGCTGGATCCACATCCAAAGGTCACGCTCCACGACTATCCGGGGCTCGACCACGGCTTTGCTGCGACCGGCGGCAATCGCCGCGACAATGCGGGTGCCGAACTCGCCGATGGCCGCACCAAGGCCTTTTTCGCCGAGCATCTGGCATGAGCGCGGCCAATCTCGCCCAGACAGGCGTCGCCGCCTGGCACGCTTATATGGAGGGCGGCGGCGACCCGCAGATGCTGCGCGATATGCTTGCCGAGGACGCGGTGTTCCACTCTCCCGTCGTCCACTCGCCGCAGGCGGGGCGCGACAAGGTGTTCGCCTATCTCCACGCCGCGAGCCACGTCCTCGGCGGCGACGATTTCCGTTACGAGCGTGAGATTATCGACGGCGACCAGGCGATGCTCGAGTTCGCGACCACGCTCGACGGCATCCACATCAACGGCGTCGACATCATCCGCTGGAACGAGGATGGAAAAATCATCGATTTCAAGGTGATGGTCCGCCCGCTCAAGGCGATCAACAAGGTGTGGGGAAAAATGGCCGAAATGCTCGCCACGCATAGGGTGACGCCCTAGATCAGCATCAGCGCGGCGAGTTCGCGATAGAGGTGCGGCGGCAGGTCAGCGACGCCGTCATGGTCGGCCATGCCTTTCGGCGCATCGTCATCGGCCAGATAGCGCCACCCCTGATGCGCGCGCTTTGACAGCGGCGGCAGGATTTCGACCTCGGCGGCGCAGACGATGTCGACCCGGCCATCCTTGCGATCGTCGAAGCGCAAGATTTGTTGCCGCGCGACGATCCGGTGCTTGATGATCCAGTGCAGATAACCGCCGACCAGCTCGTCCATCCGCTTTGGCCGCATCCGCGTCGGCACGCGCAATTCGCCGTCGCGAACGCGCGTTGCTACCCGGCGCGCAAAGGTCTCGACATGCGCGCAGCCGACCGCGACCTTGGTGAGATGGAGTGGGGGCATAGCGGCTAAATGGGGCGGGCGGCGGCAAAAACCAACCCGTCACCGCCCATAACACCATCGCGCCGCTGGCCCGCAGCCAGCCGCACGATGGTAAATTCCGGGCCGCCTTAGCCGAGCAGCGTCCCCAGCCCGACCGAAGGATCGACCCAGCCGTCATAGATCATCTTGACCGCGACATAGACGATGACCGCAAGGCCGAAATAGGCAATCCAGCGGTAACGCTCGATATATTTGGCGATGATGTTCGCCGCGAGGCCCATCAGCGCGACCGCGACGATCAGGCCCACAATCATGATCCCCGGATGATCGCGCGCCGCGCCGGCGACCGCGAGCACATTGTCGAGGCTCATGCTGACGTCGGCGATCGCGACTGCCCAGGCAGCACCGGCAAAGCTTTTCGCGGGCTTCAGACCCGAATGTTCGTCGCCGGCGACTTCGGGCGATCCGGCCGAATGCGCACCTTCGCGCAGTTCGCGCCACATTTTCCACGCGACCCAGGCGAGCAGCAGCCCGCCGATGAAGATCAGCCCGACGATCTGGAGCAGCTGGGTAACCACCAAAGCAAAGGCGATGCGCAGCACCAGCGCGGCGAGCACGCCGATCAGGATCACCTTGCGGCGCTGTTCGGGCGGCAGGCCCGCGGCGAGCGCGCCGACGACGATCGCATTGTCGCCGGCGAGGACGAGGTCGATCAGCAGAACCTGCAAAAAGGCCGCCATTGCCGCGGGTTCGGTGATGTTCGAAAAATCGCTGACGATATGCCCCCAGATTTCCGACGGGCCACCCAGCCCCTGCGCGGCCGTCGTGGCGGCGGTCAACAAAAGGTCAATCACACAGGCTCTCCGAAATAATGCACGACCGGCATCGGGTCATAAAAAGGGTGCAACAGCGCCCGCCACTGTTCATATCGTTCGGAGCGGCGGAAACCATCGCGATGGTCCTCCATGCGGTCCCAATGCACGATCAGCAAGTAGGTTTCCACCGCTTCGCACCCGCGCCGCACGTCCATGCCCAAAAATCCGGGCGAGGCGGCGATCAGCGGGCGGGCGGTGGCGAGCGCGCGCTCGAAAGCGGCGCCCTGCCCGGGCCGAACCTGCAACAGGGCCTGTTCGACGATCATCCCGCCCGAGCGGTGCTATTGGTTCATCGAGTCGAAGAAATCCTCGTTGGTCTTCGAGTCCTTGATCTTGTCGAGCAGGAATTCCATCGCATCGATCGTGCCCATCTGCATGAGGATGCGGCGCAGCACCCACATCTTGCTGAGCTTGTCCTTCTCGACGAGCAATTCTTCCTTGCGCGTGCCCGACTTGCCGACGTCGAGCGACGGGAAGATGCGCTTGTCGGCGACCTTGCGGTCGAGGACGATTTCGGAGTTACCGGTGCCCTTGAATTCTTCGAAGATGACTTCGTCCATGCGGCTGCCGGTATCGATCAGCGCAGTGGCGATGATCGACAACGACCCGCCTTCTTCGATGTTGCGTGCGGCGCCGAAAAAGCGCTTCGGCCGCTGCAGCGCATTGGCATCGACACCCCCGGTCAGCACCTTGCCCGAGCTTGGGACCACGGTGTTGTAGGCGCGGCCCAGGCGCGTGATCGAATCGAGCAGGATGACAACATCCTTCTTGTGCTCGACCAGGCGCTTGGCCTTTTCGATCACCATTTCGGCGACCTGGACGTGGCGCGTCGCAGGTTCGTCGAAGGTCGAGGAGACGACTTCGCCCTTCACGCTGCGCTGCATGTCGGTGACTTCTTCGGGGCGTTCGTCGACCAGCAGGACGATCAGATAGACCTCGGGATGATTGTCGGTGATCGCCTTGGCGATATTCTGCAGCAACACCGTCTTACCCGTGCGCGGCGGCGCGACGATCAGCGCACGCTGGCCCTTGCCCTGCGGGCTGACCAGGTCGATGACGCGCGCCGACTTGTCCTTGACGGTCGGGTCGACGGTGTCGAGCGACAGCTTCTGGTTCGGATAGAGCGGGGTGAGGTTGTCGAAATTGACCCGGTGGCGAACCACGTCGGGATCGTCGAAATTGACGCTGATCAGCTTGGTCAGCGCAAAATAACGCTCGCCGTCGCGCGGCGCGCGGATTTCGCCTTCGACGGTATCGCCGGTGCGCAGGCCATATTTGCGGACCTGGTTCGGCGAGACATAAATGTCGTCAGGACCGGCGAGATAATTGGCGTCCGACGAGCGCAGGAAGCCGAACGAGTCGGGTAGCACTTCGATCGTGCCCGACCCGATGATTTCCTCGCCCTCTTCGGCGAGTTCTTTCAGGATCGAGAACATCAGATCCTGCTTGCGCAGCGTCGAGGCACCCTCGACCCCCAGCTCTTCAGCCATTTCGACAAGCTGCGCGGGGGCTTTGGTTTTGAGTTCTTTAAGATGCATGGATGGATTCCAGGGTAAGATATATGGAGAAAGTACCGTCGGTTTTCAGTGCACCGCTGGGGTGCCTATCCGGCCGTGGGACGACCGTTTGCGATAGCTCCGGCACTTGGGAAGCGCCGGCCCGGCTGGCGGGATTGAAATGGCCCCTATCCCTCGCGCCATGCCAAGTCAATCGGGCTGCGCCCGAAGCTGGCACCAGTGGCGCGCGATCAGGGACGAACGACCGCCAGGATGACGACGATCGCCGCGGCAACACCCGGCACTTCGTTGAGCAGCCGCAGTTGCTTTTCGGTGAGCGGGCGCAGCCCTTTTTCCAGCTTCTTGAAATAGCCGATCATCCAGCCGTGATAGCCCGACAGCGCAAGAACGAGGATGAATTTGGCGATGAACCAGGTCTCGCCCCAATAATTGCCGTTGAAGGCGAGCAACAGGCCGAGCGCCCAGACGATCGTCAGCGCCGGGTTCAGGATGATGCGGCGCAAGCGATCTTCGCGCTCGATCCACTTTTTATCTTCGTCCGACCCGACGGGGCATTGGTGGTGATAGACGAAGAAGCGCGGCATCATGAACAGGCCGGCCATCAGGAAGATGACAAAAATGATGTGCGCCGCTTTGACCCAAAGCATCGTCACCCCGAGAAATCCTGCCCAGTCTGCCATATTACCCGCCGCGAACGCGTCTGATCAGATGTTCGACATGGGCTACGGCCGTATCGGGGACGATGCCATGACCCAGATTGAAGATATGGGGACGCGCCGGGAAAGCCGCAAGGATACGGTCGATCGCGGCGTCGAGCGCCGCGCCGCCCGCGACGAGCGCGAGCGGATCGAGATTGCCCTGCACCGGCAGATGCGGCGGCAGGACGCCGTTGGCCCAGGCCGGATCGACCGTTTCGTCAAGCCCGATCGCATCGACACGGGTTTCGTCGGCATAGGCGCGCAGCTTGCCGCCCGCTCCCTTGGGAAAGCCGATCACCGGGGTGTCGGGGTGCATCGCCTTCAGCTGGCGGACGATTTCGGCGTTCGGCGCGATCACCCAGCGTTCGAACTGCGCTGGGCTGAGGCTGCCCGCCCAGCTGTCGAACAATTGCACCGCCTCGACGCCATGTTCGATCTGGCCCGATAGGTAAGTTACCGTAACATCGACGATCGCATCGATGATCGCCTGGAACGCCGAGGGATCGCCGAACGCCATGCGCCGCGCCGCGGCCTGGTCCTTCGACCCCTGCCCCGCCACCATATAGGTTGCGACGGTCCATGGGCTGCCCGCAAAGCCCAGGAAGGTCGTTTCGGCAGGTAGCGAAGCTGCGACGCGTGCGACGGTCGCATAGATTGGATCGAGCCGCTGCGGTGCCGCTTCGAGCGATGCCAGCGCGCTGTCGACCAGCGGCGGGGCGAGCCGCGGCCCCTCACCCGCCTCGAACCACAGATGCTGGCCGAGCGCGTGCGGGATGACGAGAATGTCGGAGAACAGGATCGACCCGTCGAACCCGAACCGCCGGATCGGCTGCAAGGTCACCTCGGCCGCGGCCTCGGGATCATAGCATAGCTCGAGGAAACCGCCCTTGGTTTCACGCAGCGCGCGATACTCGGGCAGATAACGTCCGGCCTGGCGCATCAGCCACAAGGGCGGGCGCGTTTGCCGCGTTCCGCGCAGCACGGCCAGCAAGCTCTTCGGTGACGCCTTCACACGGCCCCTCTTTCTCTTTCCAATATAATATTAAATATGATTGTGGTGGTTTGTTGGTCGGCGGACAGCGCGGCTTTAGGCGGGGGCGTCGTTTTTGCCAACAGCTTGACTCGCGCGGCATCGCCGCTCGCAACAGAGTCGCGCCCCGCTTTGCCCCATATTCACAGCCTGTGGACAAGATTTGTCCCTTGTGGACAAGTGGTGGAGCGGAATCGACACGGTCGGGGATGAATCCTCGCTCCCGATTCCGTCCCCGCGCTTCTCCAATACTTATCCACAGTCGCTTTTTCGACAGCGCCGACCGGTTCCGGGATTGCCTTTTTCCGCGGCTTCCCGCCATGGTGCCGCGATGGGCCGGCTCCACCTTCATCTCATATCCGACTCCACGGGCGAGACACTCGAAAATATCGCCAAGGCGGCGATCGCGCAGTTCGACGATGTCGAGGTGGTGCGCCATTTCTGGCCGATGGTGCGATCGGAATCGCATCTCGACCGGATCATGGCCGAAGTGCAGGCGAGCCCCGGCATGATCCTGTTCACGCTGGTCAATGGTGACCTGCGCGTCAGCCTCGAACGCCGCGCCGGGGCGCTCAACCTGCCGCTCGTCCCCGCGCTCGACGCGGTGACCGATGCGCTTTCGCGAATGCTGGGCCAGGAAGCGAAGGCGCGCCCCGGGCGCCAGCACCAGCTCGATGCCGCCTATTTCGCGCGGGTCGAGGCGATCCAATTCACCGTCGCACACGACGACGGCATCGGCTGGGAAAATTGGGAACAGGCCGACATCGTCCTGGCCGGGGTGTCGCGCACGTCGAAGACCCCGACGAGCATCTATCTCGCCAACCGCGGTTTCAAGACCGCGAACATCCCGATCGTGCCCGAATCGCCGCCGCCTGACGCCTTGTACCGGCTGAAACGCCCGATGGTGGTCGGGCTGACCACCGGACTCGACCGGCTGGTGCAGGTGCGGCGCAACCGGCTGCTGTCGCTCAACCAGGCGCCCGAAACCTCCTATGTCGATGACGAGCGGGTGAAGGCCGAACTCGCCTATGCGCGGCGCATGTTCGCCGACAATGGCTGGCCGGTGATCGACGTGACGCGGCGTTCGATCGAGGAAACCGCGGCGGCGGTGATCAAGCTCGTCGAGGATCGCGGCGCCGCATGACCTTGCTGCTCGCCTCGCAAAGCAGCGGCCGCGCCGCGATGCTGCGTGCCGCAGGGCTGACGTTCGAGACCAGCGCGGCGCATGTCGATGAAGAGGCGCTGACCGCGTCGCTGCTTGCCGTCGGCCAGACGCCGCGCAACATCGCCGACGCGCTCGCCGAGGCGAAAGCGATCAAAATCTCGTCGCGCCTGCCCGGGGTTACGGTGATCGGCGCCGACTCGACGCTCGCGCTCGACGATGGGTCGATGCTTTCGAAACCCGAGACACCTGAAGAGGCAGCCGATCATCTGCGCCGCATGGCGGGGACGCGCCACCGGCTGCTCAGCGCTGCGGTCGCGGCGCGCGACGGCGCCCCGGTGTGGCGCGCGATCGGCGAAGCAAAGCTGTGGATGCGCCCCTTGTCCGACGCCTTCATCGCCGCCTATGTGGCGCGCGAATGGGATAGCATCCGCTGGACCGTTGGTTGTTACGAGATCGAGGGCGCCGGGGTGCAATTGTTCGACCGGGTCGAGGGTGACCCCTGGACGATCATCGGCATGCCGATGCTGCCCTTGCTGGCGTGGCTGCGGGCGGCGGGATTGGCCCAGCAATGAAAGACATCGCATGAGCGTTCCCTTTGCCGAAGTCATTGGCGACCCGATCGCACAGAGCAAATCCCCGCTGATCCACGGCTTCTGGCTGCGCGAGCTCGGCCTCGAAGGCGATTATCGCCGCGCGCATGTGACGCCGGACGATCTCGCCGCCTATGTCGCCGAGCGCCACGCCGATCCCGCCTGGCGCGGCTGTAATGTCACCCTGCCCCACAAGCTGGCGGTGATGGATCTGGTCGAGGATCCGGGCAATATCCGCGGCACGATCGGCGCGATGAACACGGTTGTGCGCCAGCCCGACGGGGCGTTGATCGGCACCAACACCGATGCGGCGGGATTCTACGCCCCGCTCGCCGAGCTCGACCTTGGGGGCGCGCCGGTCGCGGTGGTCGGCGCCGGGGGCGCGGCGCGCGCGGTGCTGTTCGCGCTGGCGCGCGCTGGCGTCGGCCATGTGACGATCCTCAACCGCAGTCCGCTGAAGGCGATGGGGCTGCTCGCGACCTTTGGCCTGAAAGGCGAGGTCGTCGGACTCGATGCGGCGCTGCCGCCCGCCGCGCTGCTCGTCAATTCGAGCAGCCTCGGCATGACCGGTCAGCCGCCGCTCGACCTTGACCTGTCGTCGCTGGCTGACGATGCGATCGTCTATGATCTGGTCTATGCGCCGCTCCAGACCGGGCTGCTGCGGGCCGCCGCGGCGCGCGGGCTCGATACCGTCGACGGGCTCGACATGCTGATCGGCCAGGCCGCGCTCGCCTTTGAACTGTTCTTCGGCGCCGCGCCGCCCGAGGGCCGCGACGACGAACTGCGCGCGCTGCTCACCACATGACGCATCGGCCGCGCCCCGGCTCGCGGCTGCGACGGCCGTTCATCCTCGGGCTCACCGGTTCGATCGGCATGGGGAAATCGACCGCTGCCCTGATGTTCGAACGCGAAGGCGTGCCGGTGTTCGACGCCGATGCCGAGGTGCACCGGCTGCAAGGCCCGGGCGGCGCGCTGGTCGCGGCGATCGAGGCGCGCTTTCCCGGCACCACCGGGCCCGGCGGTGTCGACCGACCGAAACTCGGCGCGCTGGTGCTCGGCAACCGCCACGAACTCGCCGCGCTCGAAGCGATCGTCCATCCTGCGGTGTTCCAGGCGCAGAAGCGATTCCTTGCCCGGCACCGCGCCCGTGACGTGGTCGTGCTCGACATCCCGCTGCTCTTTGAAAAGGGCGGCTGGCGCCGCGTCGGCGCAATCGCGGTGGTGTCGGCGCCGACGTGGATGCAGACCAAGCGGGTGATGCGCCGCCCGGGAATGACCTATGGCCGGCTCAAAGCGATCCGCCGCCTCCAGGTTGCCGACCGCGTCAAACGCGCGCGCGCCGATTTCATCATCGAAACGGGTGGACCGAAAAGCGAGACGCATCGCCAGATTCGCGCCATCGCCTCTTGTTTCCGAGCCCGATAGGGTCCAGATTGATCGCTCAATGCGCGAGATTATCTTCGATACGGAAACCACGGGGTTCGATCCCAAGACCGGGGACAGGCTGGTCGAAATCGGGTGCATCGAACTGGTCGACCGTCGCGAGACCGGCCTCAGCTTTCACGCCTATTTCAACCCCGAACGCGACATGCCCGCCGCCGCCGAAGCGGTGCACGGGCTGTCGATCCAGTTTCTGTCAGACAAGCCGCTGTTCGCGGCGCGTGTCGACGAGCTGATGGAGTTTCTGGGCGATGCGCCGCTGATCGCGCACAACGCCGCCTTCGACTTCGGCTTCGTCAACGCCGAACTGGCGCGCGCGGGGCGCCCGGCGCTCGACATGGCGCGCATGTGCTGCACGGTACAGATGGCGCGCAAGCTCCATCCCGGCGCCAAGCACAGCCTCGACGCGCTGTGCACCCGCTACGGCATCGACCGTAGTCACCGCGTCAAGCACGGCGCGCTGCTCGACGCCGAACTACTCGCGCACCTCTATATCGAAATGACCGGCGGGCGGCAGATCGGGCTGGGACTCGCGTCGTCGGCCGCGGGCGCTGCCGCTTCGGCCGCCCCTGCCCCAGCCGCGCCGCGCGGCGGTGACCGGCCGTTTCGCGAACCCAGACCCCATATGGCATCGGCGGCCGATCTGGCGCGCCATGCCGAATTTGTCGCAGGGCTGAACCAGCCGCTGTGGCTCGATACGGTGTGATGACCCTCCCTTAAGTCATTGCGCCGGCCAATAAGGAGAAGAACAATGGAAATCCGCGTCTCTGGCCACCAGATCGAAACCGGCGAAGCGCTGCAGGCGCATGTGTCGGACCGGATGAACGCGATTGCCGACAAATATTTCTCGCGGGCGATCGGCGCGCACGCGACCTTTGGCAAAGGGCCGCACGACAGCTTCCAGTGCGACATCGTCGCGCATGTGATGCAGGGGCTGGTGCTCAAGGGGCATGGCCAGGCGCAGGACGCGCATGTGGCGTTCGAGGGGGCGGCCGAACGTATCGAAAAGCAGCTGCGGCGTTATATGCGGCGGCTGAAGGACCGCAACAACGGCCCGGCGCAGCCGTCGCCGACGGTCGACGAGATCGAGGATAACGCCAGCTACATCGTCTTCGACGGCGGCAATGAGGAAGACGCCGGTGACGCACCCGCGATCATTGCCGAAACGCGCGTCGACATTCCCAGCAGCAGCGTGTCCGATGCGGTGATGATGCTCGACCTGCGCAACACCAACGCACTGCTGTTCGTCAACAGCAAGACCGGGGCGCACAATATGGTCTATCGCCGCGACGATGGGACGATCGGCTGGGTCGAACCACGATAGGGCTGGATTTTCTTCGCCAACCGGCATAAGGGCCGCGCCCAACACACGTCCCCAATAACGGCTATGCCATGATGGCGGGGCGCCGGTACGACCGACCCGCAGTCGATTGCTCAGGAACGGCCGGCCCCTCTGCCCGGCGGCTACACAGATTTGACCAGAACAATGAACCTTTCTTCCCTTCTTTATCCGGCGACCGTGCGCGCGCATGTGCAGCTCGATTCGAAAAAGGCGCTGTTCCCCTTCGTGGGCGATCTCGCCAGCCGTTCGCTCGGCCTCGACGCGGGCGAGGTCAGCGAAGCGTTGCTCGAACGCGAGCGGCTCGGATCGACCGGCTTCGGGCGCGGGATCGCGCTGCCGCATGCCAAGATGGCCGACCTGACCGGGGTGCGCGGGCTGTTCCTGCAATTGTCGCGCCCGATCGATTTCAACGCGGTCGACGGCCTGCCGGTCGATCTGCTGTTCGTGCTGCTGTCGCCGCTCGACGCCGGTGCCGATCACCTGAAGGCGCTCGCCGGGGTGTCGCGCATGCTGCGCAACGGGGCGATCGCCGAACGGCTGCGCGGCGCCAAGAGCGACGAAGCGCTCTATGCGCTGCTCGCCGACACCGAAACGCGTGACGCGGCGTAACACCGCGGCGCGAGCCTTCCCATGACGCGGCTGACCAGCCGCTTCCTCGTCGATCTGCTGCTGCGCCGCACCGAATCGGCCGGCGGTTTTGCGACCGTGCTCGCTAAGGGCGATGAGCATTCGGGCACCATATTGGTCCAATGCACCGAACGCGGCCAGCCCGGCCTGCTGCTCGAACGGCGGTTTTCGGCGAGCGGCCACTATATCTGGGAGGCGGTCGGTCCCGACGACCCCAAAGATGCTGAATCGCGCGCCAACTACCAGGACCGGCGGCAAAAGGCCGATCCCGATCTGTGGATCGTTGAACTGGATATCGCAGATGCGCCACGACTCGTCGCGGAGTGGGCCGCGTTAACTTGACTCTGTTGCGGTGCACAATAGGTGGCGCCCATTCGATAACGCGTAGGTCGTTCCGTGGGTTGCATCGTCTTGGCGATGCCCCGGCAAAACGGGTTGGACACGCAGTCGGACGATGACCGCAGGCGATATTGGACCATAGTCCCCCGTCTGTTTTGAGAGGTTCGGTTCATCGGCCGCACTTTTGACGGACACTATGAGTCGCATTTTGAACGTAGCCAGCGTGGCTGCCGTCGGCATGACTGCCGCCACCATGCTGCTTTTGGCGGAACCTGGCTTTGCAAGCGATCTTGCCGCCGACGCCAATCTTCCCGCGCTGATCGCGCCGAGCGCCGAGGCGCCGGTTGTCGCTGAACAGGCGGATCTGTCGGTCAAGGCCGAGGCGCCGATCGAAGCCATTACCGAAAATGGCGAAAAAGCCCCCGCGCCGGAAGCGAAGCCGGCCCCGGTCACCGCCGAATCGCTCGCCGCGCTCGTCGCCGCGACCCCGCGCCCGGCCGAGATGGATCCCGAGCTGCGCTGCCTGGCCGGTGCGGTCTATTTCGAATCGCGCGGCGAATCACTCCCCGGCCAGCTCGCGGTCGCGCATGTCGTGATCAACCGCGCCCAGTCGGGCCGCTTTCCCAAGAGCCTGTGCGGCGTCGTCCACCAGAAGAGCCAGTTCAGCTTCGTGCGCGGCGGCAGGATGCCCGCCGTCCGCGAAGGCACCCAATGGGCCAATGCGATCGCGATCGCCCAGATCGCCCGCGACGGCAGCTGGAAGAACCACGCGCCGGGCGCGCTGTTCTTCCACGCGCGCTATGTCTCGCCGGGCTGGCGCAAGACGCGCATCGCGCAGATCGACAACCATATCTTCTATCGCTGAGCGGGCGGGCTGCTCCCGCAGCAGCTTCCTCGCTACTTGTCATCCCGGCTAAGGCCGGGATGACAATTCTATGAGATGGCAGCGTTCTGGCGTCCCAGCATCCCATTCATTGCCAAGCCATATTTGCTGGCGCATGATGCCGTGATGACGCGTCAACTTTCTGTCGCCCTGCTTGGTGCAGCGGCGCTTTCGTTCGGCGGCTGTGCCACCGCGGTGCCGCCGGTTGAAGTCACCCGTTTCCATAACGCGGTTCCCAGCTGGGCGCCGGGGACGCGCTATGCGATCGCAACCGCGCCGCTCGACGGCCCGGCGGCGGGGATGCCCTCGCTCGAATGGAACAGCTATCGCGCCGCGGTTGACCAGCAATTGCAGCGTCAGGGTCTGGTCGCGGCGGGCAGCAACGAACGCGCGCCGCTGCTCGTCCGCATCGCCTTCGAGCGCAGCGAACAGCCGCTCGCGGCGCGCCGCTCGCCGGTATCGGTTGGGGTCGGCGGTTCGACCGGCAGCTATGGCTCGGGCGTTGGTCTCGGCATCGGCCTCAACCTCGGCGGCGGGCCGAAGCGGATGGCCGATCTGCAGCTGTCGGTGCGCATCGACGATGCCGCGACCGGGCAGGCCTTGTGGGAAGGCCGTGCGCTCGCCGCGATCCCGGTAAAGGCCCCCGCGTCGCAGCCGTCGCTCGCTGCGGCAAAATTGGCCGAGGCCTTATTCAAGGACTTCCCCGGCGAATCGGGACGCACTATCAGCGTCCCATGACCATCACCATCAACGCCGCTTTCGACAGCGGCAATATCGTCGTGGATTCGATCGACGGCACCGCCGCGCGGCTGTCGATCCGCAAGGATCGCGAATCCGACTTCTTTCAATGGTTCCACTTTCGCGTCGCGTGCGCGGTCGGCGATGCGCTCGAGCTGGCGATTACCGGGCTCGGCGCGTCGGCCTATCCCGACGGCTGGCCCGGCTATGCGGCGTGCGCCAGCTATGACCGCGATTATTGGTTCCGCCTCGACACCAACTACGATGCCAAAGCCGGTGGGGGCACGCTGACCATCCGCCACACCGCCGAAAGCCCGATCCTCTACCTCGCCTATTTCGCGCCCTTTTCGATGGAGCGGCACCACGACCTGATCGCCAGCGTCGCCGAGTGCGAGGGCGTCACCTATCGCTGCCTTGGCACCAGCATCGAAGGCCAGCCGATCGACTGCCTCGAAATGGGCAGCGGCGACACTCAGGTGTGGCTCTATGCGCGTCAGCATCCGGGCGAGAGCATGGCCGAATGGTGGATCGAGGGCGCGCTCGAAAAGCTCACCGATCCCGCCGATCCGCATGCGCGCTCGCTGCTTCGGAAATGCCGCTTTCACATCGTCCCGAACATGAATCCCGACGGGTCGTGCCGCGGCCATCTGCGCACCAACTATGCGGGCGTGAACCTCAACCGCGAATGGCACGCGCCGACTGCCGAGCGCAGCCCTGAAGTGCTGTGCGTGCGCAATGCGATGGACGAAAGCGGCGTCGACTGGGCGATGGACGTCCATGGCGACGAAGCGATCCCGGCGGTGTTCCTCGCGGGATTCGAGGGCATTCCGTCGCTGACGCCCGGGCAGCTGGAAAAATACAAGGCGTTCCAGACGGCGCTCGCCGCGAACACCCCCGATTTCCAGGTCGCGCTCGGCTATAGCGAATCGGCGCCGGGCAAGGCCAATCTGTCGATGTCGACGACCCAGCTCGCCGAACGCTTCGGCGCGGTGTCGATGACGATCGAAATGCCGTTCAAGGACAATGACGACCTGCCCGACGCGGTCGCCGGCTGGTCGCCCGAACGCTCGAAACTGCTGGCGCATGCGTGCCTCGCGACGCTGGACCAGATGCTGTGACACGCGGCGCGGGGGACGGAGACTGGCGGATCGTCGAGGACGATCTGTCGGGCGCCGCGATCCGCGCCCTGCTCGAACAGCATTTCGCGGGCATGCTCGCCAATTCGCCGGCGGGCAGCTGCCACTTCCTCGACTTCGACGGGCTGAACGCTGCCGATGTGACCTTCTGGTCGATCCATGACGGCGACGCGCTGGCGGGGTGCGGCGCGCTCAAGCTGCTCGATGCGGCGCATGGCGAGATCAAATCGATGCGCACCGCCGACGCGTTCCTCCGCCGCGGCGTCGCGGCGCGCATGCTCGACCATATCATTGCCGAGGCGAAGCGCCGCGGGTTGACGCGGCTCAGCCTGGAAACCGGGTCGGGCGCGACGTTTGCGGCTGCGATCGCGCTCTACCATCGCTATGGTTTTGCCGATTGCGAACCCTTTGCCGAGTATAAGCCCGATCCGTTCAGCCGGTTCATGACGCGGCAGCTCTAGCGGCCTAAACGGAAACGGGGTCCGGAAGGGACTCCGGACCCCGTTCATCATGCCCCGCGGGGCGGGGCTGTGGGCAGGCTAGGCCGCCTGCTTGTCCTCGATCACCGGCGTTCCGCCGCCGATCGCGATCTTGTGCGGCTTCATCGCCTCGGGCACTTCGCGCACCAGGTCGATGGTCAGCAGCCCGTCGGCCAGGTCCGCCTGATCGACGCGCACGAAATCGGCGAGCTGGAAGCGGCGTTCGAACGCGCGCGTCGCGATGCCGCTGTACAGCAGCTGGCGGGCTTCGCCCTCGGCGGCGGGCGCCTTGCGGCCGCTGACGGTCAGCATATTCTGCTGCGCGACGATGTCGATTTCGTCGCTCTTGAACCCGGCAACCGCCACGGTGATGCGGAAATGGTCGTCGGCGATTTTTTCGATGTCGAACGGCGGATAATTTTCGGCGCCCGAGCCGCTGGTTTCGAGGAAATCGAACAGGCGGTCGAAACCGACGGTCGAACGGCGATAGGGGGTCCAGTCGAAACTGTTACGCATGGTCTTTCTTCCTTGTCTAAAGCGAAGTCAGGGACCGCGGCAGCGCGCCGCGATCGCCACCCGGCCCCGTGTCGGCGACCGGATGCAGCAAATCTGGGTGCGCGCGAAACCATTTCAAGAGGGGCGTTGGCCTTCGCGGAAAAGCCGCGCTATGGGGCAGCGCATCCGCTTCCATCGAAGGACCGAAACATGCCGCAGCTCATCCTTATCCGCCATGGCCAGTCGCAGTGGAACCTCGAAAACCGCTTCACCGGCTGGTGGGATGTCGACGTCACCGAAAAGGGCGCGGCCGAGGCGTGGGCGGCGGGCGAATTGATGAAGGCCAAGGGGATCGCGCCCGACACCTGTTTCACCTCGGTCCAGTCGCGCGCGATCAAGACGCTGAACCTCGCGCTTGAGGCGATGGGGCGGCTGTGGCTGCCGGTGACCAAGGACTGGCGGCTGAACGAACGCCATTATGGCGGGCTGACCGGGCTCGACAAGGCCGAGACCGCGGCGAAGCATGGCGACGAGCAGGTCAAGATCTGGCGCCGCAGCTTCGACATCCCGCCGCCGCCGCTCGACGCCGGATCGCCGTGGGATCTGGCGAGCGACCCACGCTATGCGGGCATCGCGATCCCCGCCACCGAAAGCCTGAAGGACACGATCGCGCGCGTGCTGCCCTATTATGAGGGCGCAATCGCGCCCGAACTCGCGGCGGGCAAGACGGTGCTGATTTCGGCGCACGGCAACAGCCTGCGCGCGCTGGTCAAGCATCTGTCGGGCATTTCGGACGCCGACATCACCAGCCTCGAAATCCCGACCGGCCAGCCGATCATCTACGAGCTGAACGCCGATCTGAGCGCACGCGAGCGTTATTATCTGAGCGAGCGGTAAGTCGCCGCCGCCTTTTGAATCGTCATCCCGGCCTTCGCCGGGATGACAGAAGGTTGGACGTCTAAAGCGTCCCGGTTACGGTCAGCTGGAAATATCGCCCGAACTCGCGCAGGCGGCTTTCGCGGAACGCGATCGGCCCATTGCGGCGGTCGACGAACACCGTGCGGTCGAGCCCGTTCTTCTGGCCGGCGAGATTGCGGTACGACAGCTTGACCGTGAAACCCGCAACATTCTTATGCTCGACAAAGGCGGTGACGAACGCGCCATCGTTATAGACAGTCTCGATCGCATCGAGCCGCACATTGGGGCTGAAATGTTCGTCGAGATAGCCGGCCCCCCAAGCGAGCTGCGAACCTGGGATGTCGTGGCGCAGGCTGACATCGACCAGATACTCCTGCCCATCGCTCTGGTCGCGCCACCGGCCGGTCAGCGGGTCGCGCACCCGGTTGCGGCGCCAGGTCAGGTCGCTGTTGATCCGGGCGCCTTTCCACCCCAGTCGGTCGAGCAACAACGTCGCCTTCGAACTGATGCGATAAAGATGCGCGGGCGGCAGATTGCCGCGACCCTCGGTGGTTGGCGACAATGGGATCTGGTCGACCAGATCCTGTGCATAGGCATAAGCAACGGCAACCGACGCATTGCCCCACGCGCCCATGTCCTGGACCATCTCCAGCTCGGTGCGATTGACCACCGGGGGGACGAGCAGGCCGTTGCCACCATTGCCCTGTCCGGTCGCGACATCGACCGAACTGGCAAAGTCGTAGAAATTGAGTTGATCGACGCGGCGCTGAAGCAGGTAGTTGATCGTCGTTTTGGGACCGACTTTCCAGGCCAGCGCCAGCTTCCCCTTGGGCCGGACAAAGCGCCGTGTCAGCCCGCCGGGCCCCGACGACGCCAGTTCGCTATACTCGGCGCTCAGATTGATCTGCGCCGTCAGATTGGCGGCAAGCGATCGGCCCCAGCTTAGCGATGCCTCGCCGCGTTTTTCCTCGACCTTCGTTTTCTCGCCGCCGAAGATGACTGGCTGGAAGCTGCCGTCCGGGCGCAGCGTCGCGAATTCGGCATCGACGTCGAGCGTGTTGTAGGCGCCCTCCAGCGCGACCTGCCAGTCGGTGCCGCCCGCGGTGCGCCAGCTATATTCGCCGCGCAGGATCGATTCGCTTTCATCCGCGGTCTGTTTGAATCGTTCGCCGCGCCGCCCGCCGATCGTCCGGTCGACGATGAAGGTTTCGGCGGTCGGGCTGTGTTCGAAGCGGTAAAGGCCGATCAGCTTGAGCCGGCCCGCGCCCAGCCCCAGCTCGTAATCGCCGCCGATGTCGAAATTATGCTCGTCCTCGACGAACCGGAAAACTTCGCGAACCGGCCCGGCGACGGGCTGGACCGATGTCCCGCGGACATTGGCGTTGAGCTGCTGCAACTGCCCGCCGAGGTTCAAATTCCATTTGTTGCCGTTCGCGGTCGTGCGGGCCAGCGCGGTCGACAATCGCGGCCGATCGCCGCCATTATGGCCGAATTCGTCGCGGATGAACGACAAGTCGCCATTGCCGTCAAACCGCTGCTCCGGCCCCCAATGGCCCTGCCGGTTCGCCTCGTTCTTCAGGCTTAGCGTCACATTGGTACCGTCGATCTGGCCGGTGGTCGAAACCTCGCCATTCAACCAATTGTTGGCGATCCGCGGGCGCCATTCGGGTTGCCAGCGGATGGTGGTCTTGAACTTTTCGCCCCCCGCCCCGGCCACCAGCACAACATTGGCAACCTGGCCGGTCAGGCCCGGGACATTCAGGCTCGCGCCGTCGACAATCTCGACATAGGCGACTTGCGTCGCCGCAATGCGTTGCAGTGCGCTGCGCGCGTCGGTCGATTTATTGGCGATGCGTTCGCCGTTGATCAGCACATTCTGGGTTGCCGCACCCAAACCGCGATCGCCGCCATTGGTGCCGGTGACGATCAGGAATCCCGGTATTTTTTCGACCATGTCGAGCGCGGTACGCGGTGCGAACCGGACGAAGTCGGCGTGCGCATAGCGTTGCGCGCCGTTGGCGGGCGTGGGAACGGCGACCGCAGCATCGCCGCCCACCGGTTCGGCGCTCTGCGCGATCGCAAATTCGGGCGCCAACAATCCCATGGCCATCGCCAACGTCGATGTCCTTGCGGTCATCCGCATCATAATCCCTCCCTCTGTGCTGTCCCGTCGACACAGCACCCGGGGCGATCGTTTTCAGGGGCTGGAAGTCAAAAGCTTATCCACCAACGTCGGGAGGATTTCGACGAGCACGGTGCACTAGTGCCTCGACCGGCACAGCATAGGGTGGCAGCGGCGCCGCGAAACTCAGTCGCGCAGCAGTTCGTTGATCCCGGTCTTGGCGCGCGTCTTGGCGTCGACGCGCTTGACGATCACCGCGCAATAGAGCGACGGGCCGGGCGACCCGTCGGGCAGCGGCTTGCCGGGCAGCGCGCCGGGGACGACGACCGCATAGGGCGGCACTTCGCCGATGAACACTTCGCCCGTCGCGCGGTCGACGATCTTGGTCGATGCGCCCAGGTACACGCCCATCGACAGCACCGCGCCCTCACGCACGATCACCCCCTCGGCAACCTCGGCGCGCGCCCCGATAAAGGCGCCGTCCTCGATCACCACCGGCCCGGCCTGCAGCGGTTCGAGCACGCCGCCGATCCCGGCGCCGCCCGACAGATGGACGTTGGCGCCGATCTGTGCGCAGCTGCCGACGGTAGCCCAGGCATCGACCATCGACCCTTCGCCGACGCGTGCGCCGATATTGACGAAGCTCGGCAGCAGCACCGCGCCCTTGGCGATAAACGCGCCGTGGCGAACGATCGAACCAGGGACGGCGCGGAAGCCCGCGTCGCGGAACCGGTTCTCGCCCCAGCCGGCGAATTTCGACGGCACCTTGTCCCACCAGCGCGCGCCGCCGGGGCCGCCCTCGATCAATTCCATATCGTTGAGGCGGAACGACAGCAGCACCGCCTTTTTCAGCCATTGGTTGACCTGCCAGGTGCCGCCCGCATCGCGTTCCGCCACGCGGTAGCTGCCGTCGTCGAGCCCGGCGAGTGCGGCCTCGACCGCTTCGCGCACCGCGCCCTGCGTGGTCAGCCCCAAAGTATCGCGCGCATCCCAGGCGGCGTCGATCGTTGTTTGCAGGTCGGTCGTCATGAAATCCCCCAGGGTGCAGGCAAGGTATCGAGCCAGTCGGCAATGTCGCTGGCGTGAAAGTCGACATGCTCCGGCAGGTGGTCGCGATGGCCGCTTTCGCTGCCATTGTCCAGCCACACGGTGGTCATTCCCAGCGCCTTTGCGGGGGTCAGGTTGCGCGCCATATCCTCGACGAACAGGCTGCGCGCGGGGTCGATGCCCAGATGCGCCGTCATCATCCTGTAGGCCGCGGGATCGGGTTTGGGCGTATAGGCGGTGGCGCGAATGTCGCAGACGCCGTCGAACAGGTCGGCGATGCCCCGCGCCGCCAGCACGCGCGCGGCATAATCGGCATCGGCGTTGGTAAAGATCAGCTTGCGTCCGGGCAGGCGTTCCAGCCCCGCGCGCAGCCGCGCATCGGGCGCGATGCGGTCGAGCGCGATCGCGTGGACGTCGGCCAGGAACGTCTCGGGATCGACGCCGTGGTGGCGCGTCAGCCCCGCCATGGTCGTGCCATGATCGTGGAAATATTGCTTCTGCACCCGCCGCGCTTCGGCGGCATCGACGTCCAGCAACCGCATGATGAACGCGCCCATGCGCGCGTCGATCAGGTCGAACAGCTTTGCCGACGGCGGATAGAGCGTGTTATCGAGATCGAAGATCCAGCAATCGATATGGTCGAGCGAGACGGGCATGGCGGAGCAGCGCATAAGCGCTGGGCTGTGCGGCGGCAAGCGGTGTCGCTTTACCTTCCTGCAATGTCTTTGGCCTTACACCTGAAACTGCTAATCTTCATGGCCATCCCGGCCTGTGCCGGTATGGCGACGAGAAAAGAGGAACGGCGATGGCCAAGGTAAACCGACGCGATTGTATCCGGCGGATGGCGGGGCGGCCTTTGCCGTTGTTGCTCGGCATCGCCGCGTTGTCGCTCGCCGGTTGTGGCGGCGGGGGCGGGGCGCGGCCTGCGCCGACCCCGGCGCCGCCGGCCGCTCCCGCGCCGACCCCGGTGCCGACGCCGACCCCCGCTCCCACGCCAACCCCGACCCCACCGCCGACGGGCAATTTCAACACCCCCGAGACACGGCGATCGGACGGGGTCAATTTCCACGGCGCGATCACCGCCTATCAGGCGGGGGCGACGGGGCAGGGGATATTGGCGGGGGTCATCGACGACGGCATCGACGAGGACAGCCCGGAATTTGCCGGACGCATCTCGTCCTTTTCGGCCGACGTCGCCGGATCGCGCGGCATCAACGGCGAAGGCAGCCACGGCACCAATGTGGCACAGATCCTGCTCGGGGCGAAGAACGATGCAGGCACGATGGGCATCGCGTTCAACGCCAATCTGCTCGTGCTGCGCGCCGATCGGCCGGGCAGCTGTGCGACCGAGGATCCCGCCAACGACGAAAGCGGCTGCCAGTTTCCCGAAAGCGCGATCGCCGCAGGGCTCGACCGCGCGATCAGTGCCGGTGCGCGCGTCGTCAACATCTCGCTCGGCGGTGACGATCCCCCGGGGGCGACGCTCCGTTCGGCGGTCCAGCGTGCCACCGCGGCGGGGATCATTGTCATCCTGTCGGCGGGCAACGAAGGCGACACCACCGCGAACGGCAATGATCCGAACAACCCCGAACCCTTTGCCCGGGGGATGCGCGATGCGGGCGGCGCGCTGGTCATTATCGCCGGATCGGTCAACGAAAATGGCGTCAGTTCGGATTTCAGCAATCGTGCGGGGATCTATGCCGGATCCTATCTGGCGGCGCTGGGCGAGGATGTCTGCTGCACCTACAAGAACGGGGTGATCGAGACCGATGGCGCTTTCGTCTTTGTCATCAGCGGCACCAGCTTTGCGGCGCCGCAGATCGCGGGCGCGGTGGCGCTGCTGGCGCAGGCTTTTCCGAACCTGTCGAGCCAGCAGATCGTGCAATTGCTCTATCAATCGGCGCGCGATGCCGGGGTCGCGGGCGACGATGCGGTGTATGGGCAGGGCGTGCTCGACATTGCGCGCGCGTTCCAGCCGATGGGGGCGACGACGCTTGCGGGTACTGCGACCGCGGTCAATCTGGGCAGCGCGCTCGGGATGCTCGGCGGGCCGATGGGCGATGCCGGGGCGGGGCGACCGGGTTCGACGATCGGGCTGGTCGCCGACGGCTTCGGCCGCGCTTTCAGCGTCGATTTCGGCCAGTCGCTGGCGCCCCGCCGCCCCGATTTCAAGCTGTCGGGCGCGATCGGCGGGCTGGTCCGCCAGCAAAGCGCCGCCTCGCGATCGACCGCACTGTCGCTTGTCACCGCACCGGGAATGGGCGCGGGCGATGCGCTGGCGGGCCTGTCCTTCCATGATGCGCGCGTCGCGCGCACGCTGGCGGCGTCGATGGTGACGCGCCTCGACGCGCGGACGCGGATCGGCTTTGCCGCTGGGCGCGGTACGAGCGGCTTGCTCGCGGGCGAGCGCGGCGAGAGCGGCCATGCGATGCTGATCGGCGACGGTGCGCACGACGGGGTGGGCTTTGCCGCCAGCCCCGGCGTGGCAACGCTGATCCGGCATAATATATATAATAATCAATATATTAATATATCGGCCGAAAGCGGCTGGGTGTCGGGTTCGCGGTGGCAGGATGATCCGTTGCTGCGTTACCGTTCGGGGCGCGACAGCCGGTACCAGCGGCTCGGCGCTGCATGGGACGGGCGGTTCGGTGCGGTGCGCGCTGCGCTCGGCGCCAGCTGGCTGCGCGAATCGGACAGCCTGCTCGGCACGCGCCTGGGCCCGGTGTTCGGCGCCGGGGGGGCGACCAGCCTGGTTGGCGACGCGAATCTCGGCATCGACCTTGCGGACGGGTGGCGCCTGTCGGGTGCCTGGCGCCAGATGTGGACGCGCCCCGATCGGGCCGGGCTGATCGCCAACGGCGCGCTGTGGTCGTCGGCCTTTTCGTTCGATGTCGCCAAGGCGGGGCTGCTGCGTCCCGGCGACCGCGCCGCGCTCCGCTTTGCCCAGCCGCTGCGTGTCGCGCGCGGCGGCATCGACCTTTTGCTTCCCGTCGCGCATGATTATGCCAGCGGGCGCACCGATTTTGGCCGTCGCAGCTATAATCTGGCGCCGACAGGGCGCGAACTGGTGGTCGAGGCGAGCTATGCGCTGTCGCTGCTCGGCGGCGATCTGGTCGCCAACGCCTGGGTTCGCGGCGATCCCGGCCATATCGCGGCGATGCCCGACGACCGCGGGGCGGCGCTGCGCTTTACGCTGGGCTTCTGATCGGCTTTAACGGTCCCCAACGTCAAATCAGGGGATGCCAGAATGAAACCGATCCATTGCCTCTCGCTCGCGCTGCTCAGCGCCACGCTGGCCGCGCCGCTCGCCGCGCAGGCGCCCGCGCGCACCGTGATTCACGCCGGGCAATTGCTCGCCGAACCGGGCAAGCCGGTGCGCGGGGCTTCGACGATCGTCGTCGAGAACGGCCGGATCGTCAGCGTCGCCGACGGTCATCAGCCCGTGGAACCCGGCGCGACGCTGATCGACCTCAAGGACAAATATGTCCTTCCCGGGCTGATCGACAGCCATGTCCATCTGACCAGCGACGCCGGCGGTATCGCCGGGCAGCTCGAAGAAATCACCCTCAGCCCCGCGGCGCAGGGCTTTAATGCGCAGGTCAACGGCATGAAGACGCTGCGCGCCGGGTTCACCACCGTGCGCAACCTCGGCGATGGCGACGGCGCGACGCTGGCGCTGCGCGATGCGATCCTCGCGGGCAAGGTGCAGGGGCCGCGCATCGTCGATGCGGGCAACAGCATTTCGGGCAGCGCGGGGCATATGGACGGCTCGCTCGGCTATCGCGACGAACTGCGGCCCTTCTTTGCGGGCGCGGGCAACACCTGCAACGGCGCCGACGATTGCCGCCGCGCGGTGCGGCTCCAGGTCGGGCGCGGCGCCGACGTGATCAAATTCGCTTCGACCGGCGGGGTCAACAGCCGCATCGGCGCCGGGCTGGGCAAGCAGATGTTCGACGATGAAGCGCAGGCGATCGTCGAAACCGCCGCGTTGTTCGGCAAGAAGGTTGCGGTCCACGCGCATGGCGCCGACGGCATCCGTCTCGCGCTGACCGCGGGTGCCGATTCAATCGAACATGGCACGATCCTCGACGAAGCGACGATCGCCCAATGGGCCAAATCGAAAACCTATTATGTCCCGACGCTGTCGACGGTGAACGGGTATAAGGAACGCATTGCCGCCAACGCCGCCGCCTATGAACCCGACGTGCTGGCGAAGATCAAATGGCGCATCGAAATCACCGGAAAAAGCCTGGAGCAGCTCGTCCCGCGCGGGGTGAAGATCGCCTTTGGGACCGACGCCGGGGTATCGAAGCACGGCCGCAACGGCGACGAGTTCGAACTGATGGTCCAGCACGGCATGACCCCGGTCGCGGCGCTGAAAGCGGCAACGGTGAACGCCGCCGACCTGCTCGGCCTGTCGAACGAAATCGGCACGATCGCCGCGGGCAAAAGCGCCGACATCATCGCGGTGGCGAGCGACCCGATCGCCGATGTGCGCGTGCTGAAAAAGGTCGACTTCGTCATGGCGCGCGGCGTGGTGGTGGACTGACTAGAGGGCGCTGCGCAGCGCCAGCCAGCGATCGAGTTTGGCGTCAAAGCCGATCGTATGCGCCGCGCTGCTCGATGGCAGATCGATGACCGCGATGGCGTTCAGCATCGGCAATTGCCGCCGCCCGATCGCGGCGGCCGTGCCGCCATTGAACGCGATCATCCGCAGATCGGGCAACGTCGCGATCAGTGCCGCCAGATCGTGCGGATCGGCTTCGCGGATGTCCGAATCGCTGCTCGAGCGTCGCTCCGCCGTACGGATCACGTCCCACAGGCCGATCTTCGCCGCGCCCAGCATCGCGAGCCGGGCGGAATATTCGAGCTCGGCGAGCGGTTCGCCGATCACCGCGCCGACCAGTCGCCAGAACTGGTTGGTCGGATGCGCATAATATTGCCGCGCGGCGAGCGACCGTGCGCCGGGCAGGCTGCCGAGGATCAGCAGCCGCGTGTCGGGGGCGACATAGGGGGTAAAGCTGGCGTGGCGAACGGCGGGCATCGGGGTGCGATACCCCGCGCGCGGCGGCGCAACAATATTGCTCCTCCCCTTGACCGTTCGGGGAATCACCGCTAGGGGCGCGCTCGACCGAAAAGGGCGGTTTGCCGCCTCTTCCGGTCCCAACAGCGCTGAACATTGCTGGCGCGGATGGAGCCTCCGGACGATCAATTGCGATTGGCCGGGGTCTTTTGCTGTTACAAGGTTGCCCGTTTTCCGCGGATTTCTGCGGGCTTCGGACCGATGCTTCATCCACCGCGGTACAGTAACCGTTCGCCCTGATGGGCGGACATTTAAAGGTGAAGCATTCATGCCCACGATCAACCAGCTGGTCCGCAAGGGCCGGACTCCCCAGAAGGTGAAGTCCAAAGTCCCGGCGATGGACGCGAACCCGCAAAAGCGCGGCGTTTGCACCCGTGTCTATACGACGACCCCGAAAAAGCCGAACTCGGCGCTCCGCAAGGTTGCCAAGGTTCGCCTGACCAACCAGCGCGAAGTCATCACCTACATCCCCGGCGAAGGCCACAACCTCCAGGAACACAGCGTCGTGCTGATCCGCGGCGGTCGTGTCCGCGATCTTCCCGGTGTGCGTTACCACGTCCTGCGCGGCGTGCTCGATACGCAGGGCGTGAAGGACCGCAAGCAGAGCCGTTCGAAATACGGTGCGAAGCGTCCGAAGTAAGGACCGCTTTTTCGGCTATTTGATCATCCCAGGCCGCCCATGCGCCGGGATGCTGTTGTAAAAGGAATTACCTATGGCTCGTCGTCGTCGTCCTGAACGCCGCGAAATCCTGCCCGATCCCCGTTTCGGTGATACGGTGCTGTCGAAATTCATGAACAGCGTCATGCTGGACGGGAAAAAGTCGGTCGCCGAAAACATCGTTTACGGTGCGCTCGAATCGGTCGAAGCCCGCGCCAAGAAGGAACCGCTGGGCGTGTTCCACGAAGCGCTGGCGAACATCCGCCCGAACATCGAAGTCCGCAGCCGCCGCGTCGGCGGTGCGACCTATCAGGTGCCGGTCGAAGTCCGCCCCGATCGCGCACAGGCGCTGGCGATCCGCTGGCTGATCACCGCGGCGCGCAACCGCAGCGAAACCACCATGGCAGCTAGGCTGTCGGGCGAACTGCTCGACGCGTCGAACAACCGCGGCAACGCGGTGAAGAAGCGCGAAGACACGCACCGCATGGCCGAAGCCAACCGCGCCTTCAGCCACTACCGCTGGTAATCTGCTGGACGCCCCGGCGTCTCGTAATCGCAACAAAACTTCCTATATCGGGGGCGGCTTCAAAGGCCGCCCCCCACATCCAAGGAAAAGACCATGGCACGCAGCCATCCGCTCGAAAATTATCGCAACTTTGGGATCATGGCGCACATCGACGCCGGTAAGACCACGACGACCGAGCGCATCCTTTACTACACCGGCAAGTCCTACAAGATCGGCGAAGTCCATGACGGCGCCGCGACGATGGACTGGATGGAGCAGGAACAGGAACGCGGCATCACGATCACGTCGGCGGCGACCACTTGCTTGTGGAAGGCCGACGAAGGTCAGGGCCCCGAGCATCGCCTGAACATCATCGACACCCCCGGACACGTCGACTTCACGATCGAAGTCGAGCGCTCGCTGCGCGTGCTTGACGGCGCGATCACCGCGTTCGACGGCGTTGCCGGCGTTGAGCCGCAGTCGGAGACCGTGTGGCGCCAGGCCGACAAGTATAAAGTTCCGCGCATGTGCTTCGTCAACAAGCTCGACCGCACCGGCGCTGACTTCTATTATTGCGTCCAGACGATCATCGATCGCCTCGGTGCGACCCCGGCCGTCCTCTATCTGCCCATCGGCGCCGAAGGCGACTTCAAGGGTCTCGTCGACCTCGTCAACGAGCGTGCGATCATCTGGAAGGACGAAAGCCTCGGCGCCGAATTCTTCTATGAGGAAATCCCCGCCGACCTCGTCGACAAGGCGGCCGAATATCGCGAAAAGCTCGTCGAGCTCGCCGTCGAACAGGACGACGATGCGATGGAAGCCTATCTCGAAGGCACCGTCCCGGACGTCGCCACGCTCAAGAAGCTGATCCGCAAGGGGACGCTGGCACAGGCGTTCGTTCCGGTCCTCTGCGGCTCGGCGTTCAAGAACAAGGGCGTCCAGACGCTGCTCGACGCCGTCGTCGACTATCTGCCTTCGCCGCTCGACATTCCCGACGTTCAGGGCCTCAAGCTCGACGGCGAGACCCCCGATTCGCGTCCGCCGGCCGACGACGCGCCGCTGTCGCTGCTCGCCTTCAAGATCATGAACGACCCGTTCGTCGGTTCGCTCACCTTCGCCCGCATCTATTCGGGTACCCTGAACAAGGGCACGTACCTGAACTCGGTGAAGGACAAGAAGGAAAAGGTCGGCCGCATGCTGCTGATGCACGCGAACAGCCGCGAAGACATCGAAGAAGCCTATGCGGGCGACATCGTTGCGCTCGCCGGCCTCAAGGAAACCACCACCGGGGACACGCTCTGCGCGACCAACGCGCCGATCATCCTCGAGCGGATGGAATTCCCCGAGCCGGTCATCGAGCTGTCGGTGGAACCGAAGACCAAGGCCGACCAGGAACGTATGGGCATCGCGCTCAATCGCCTGGCCGCCGAGGATCCCTCGTTCCGCGTGTCGACCGACCATGAATCGGGCCAGACGATCATCAAGGGCATGGGCGAGCTTCACCTCGACATCCTGGTCGATCGCATGAAGCGCGAATTCAAGGTCGAAGCGAACGTCGGCGCGCCGCAGGTGGCGTACCGCGAATCGCTCGCGAAGGCGGTCGACGTCGATTACACCCACAAGAAGCAATCGGGCGGCTCGGGCCAGTTCGGCCGCGTCAAGGTCAGCGTCGCCCCCGGCGAACGCGGCGCGGGCATCACCTTCATCGACGAGATCAAGGGCGGTAACATTCCGCGCGAATATATCCCGTCGGTCGAAAAGGGCATGCGCGAGTCGGCTGAAAACGGCCATATGATCGGCTTCCCGATCATCGACTTCGAAATCAAGCTGACCGACGGCGCGTACCACGACGTCGACTCGTCGGCGCTGGCGTTCGAAATTGCGGGCCGTGCGGCGATGCGCGAAGTGGCGGCGAAGGCCGGCATCAAGCTGCTCGAGCCGGTGATGAAGGTCGAAGTCGTTACCCCTGAGGAATTCATGGGCGACGTGATCGGCGATCTCAACAGCCGCCGCGGCCAGATCCAGGGCACCGACAGCCGGGGCATCGCTCAGGTCGTCGAAGCGATCGTGCCGCTGGCGAACATGTTCGGCTATGTGAACCAGCTGCGCAGCTTCAGCCAGGGTCGCGCCAGCTACTCGATGCAATTCTCGCATTATGAAGAAGTGCCGACGAACGTCGCCGAAGAAGTGAAGGCCAAGATGGCCTGATGGGTCAAAGCCGCGCGGGCTTGCACCGCGCGGCAAGACCCTCTAAGGGCGGCGCCTGATTCAGCAGGCTCGTCCAGGACTGATCAACGCAAACATTGAACAAGAAGGTTATACCATCATGGCCAAGGCTAAATTTGAGCGGACGAAGCCGCACTGCAACATCGGCACCATCGGTCACGTCGACCATGGCAAGACCTCGCTGACCGCAGCGATCACCAAGGTGCTCGCCGAAAACGTCGCGGGCAACGCCGCGGTCGACTTCGCGAACATCGACAAGGCGCCCGAAGAGCGCGAGCGCGGCATCACCATTTCGACCGCACACGTCGAATATGAAACGGCTGCCCGTCACTATGCGCACGTCGACTGCCCGGGCCACGCCGACTATGTGAAGAACATGATCACCGGTGCCGCCCAGATGGACGGCGCGATCCTGGTGGTGTCGGCTGCTGACGGCCCGATGCCGCAGACCAAGGAGCACATCCTGCTCGCCAAGCAGGTCGGCGTGCCGACCATGGTCGTCTTCCTGAACAAGGTCGACCAGCTGGACGATCCCGAACTGCTCGAACTGGTTGAGCTGGAGATCCGCGAAGAACTGTCGAAGCGCGACTTCGACGGCGACAATATCCCGATCATCCCGGGTTCGGCGCTCGCCGCCCTCGAAGGTCGCGACGACGCGATCGGCAAGGACGCGATCCTGAAGCTGATGGCCGCCGTCGATGCGTGGATCCCGCAGCCGGAACGTCCGCTCGACAAGCCCTTCCTGATGCCGATCGAAGACGTGTTCTCGATCTCGGGTCGCGGTACCGTCGTCACCGGCCGTATCGAAACCGGCATCGTCAAGGTGGGTGAAGAAGTCGAAATCGTCGGCATCAAGGACACCAAGAAGACCGTCGTCACCGGCGTCGAAATGTTCCGCAAGCTGCTCGACCAGGGCCAGGCCGGCGACAACGTCGGTGCGCTGATCCGCGGCGTCGGCCGTGAAGAAGTCGAGCGTGGCCAGGTTCTCTGCAAGCCGGGCACGATCAAGCCGCACACCGAATTCACCTCGGAAGTCTATGTGCTGTCGAAGGATGAAGGCGGCCGTCACACGCCGTTCTTTGCCAACTATCGTCCGCAGTTCTACTTCCGCACCACCGACGTCACCGGCGAGGTCATCCTCCCCGAGGGCACCGAGATGGTGATGCCGGGCGACAACGTCCAGCTGTCGGTCAAGCTGATCGCCCCGATCGCGATGGATCCGGGTCTGCGCTTCGCAATTCGCGAAGGCGGCCGTACCGTCGGCGCAGGGGTTGTGGCGACGATCACAAAGTAATATAGGGCCGCGAGCCGCCTGATTCGGAAGCGATTCGGGCGGCTCGTAGCTTAAAGATTTTTGATGGCCGATCCGGCTTCCTTGTGGAGGTCGGAGCAGGCCATTTCGGCTCTTTCGCATCGTCAGACGGGATTCGACTGGAACAGTCATGGAAACGCAGAATATTCGCATTCGCCTGAAGGCCTTTGATCACCGCGTGCTCGATCAGGCCACCACCGACATCGCCGACACGGCGCGTCGTACCGGAGCGCTTATTCGCGGCCCGATCCCGCTGCCGACGCGCATTGAAAAATTCACCGTGAACCGCGGCCCGCACATCGACAAGAAGTCGCGCGAGCAGTTCGAGGTGCGTACCCACAAGCGGCTGCTCGACATCGTGCAGCCCACCCCGCAGACGGTCGATGCGCTGATGAAGCTCGACCTCGCCGCGGGCGTGAACGTCGAAATCAAGCTGGCCTGAGCCAGCGACGCCCCGGCTAGCGCCGGGGTCTCTATCGGCAGGCACTTCGGTGGCTGCATTGTCCGGAGCGATCCGGACCGACGATAGGGTGGATACCGCCGGTCGCCTTCTTCGGAAGGCATGAACGACCGGGCTGCGTCCCCCGTCTCGCCGCTTCTCCTTCGGGAAGGTGGCACCTCAGCCCGGACGGGGCGACCATCGAAATTCTGGGCTGGGAGGGTTTCCACCGGGGTTTGCCCCGACGGAGGCCCGCACGCCGTGCGGAATGGTCCGCCCGGCCTCTGTTGAGGAGTATGATCATGCGGACTGGCGTGATCGCGAAGAAAATGGGGATGACCCGCCTGTTTCAGGACGACGGCCGCCACGTGCCCGTCACCGTCCTGAGCCTTGAAGGCTGTCAGGTCATTTCTGTGCGCGAACAAGAACGCGACGGCTATGTGGCCGTCCAGCTGGGCGCAGGCTCGGCCAAGGCGAAGAACGTCGCCAAGCCGCAGCGCGGCGCTTTCGGCAAGGCCGAAGTCGAGCCCAAGGCGAAGGTCGTCGAATTCCGCGTCGCTGACGACGCGACGCTCGACGTCGGCGCCGAACTGTCGGCCGACCATTTCGTCGCCGGCCAGATCGTCGACATTCAGGGCGTCACGCAGGGCAAGGGCTTTGCCGGGGCGATGAAGCGCTGGGGTTTCGGCGGTATGCGCGCCACCCACGGTGTTTCGATCAGCCACCGTGCGCATGGTTCGACCGGTAACCGCCAGGATCCGGGCCGCGTCTTCAAGAACAAGAAGATGGCCGGCCATATGGGCGCGCGCAACCGCACCCAGCAGAATCTCGAAATCGTCCGCACCGACGTCGAGCGCGGCCTTCTCTTCGTCAAGGGCTCGGTCCCTGGCTCGAAGGGTGGCTGGCTGATGGTCCGCGATGCGGTCAAGCTGCCGCGTCACCCCGAGGCCCCCTATCCGGCGGGCATCAAGAGCGCGGCGAACGCCAATCAAGAAGCCCCGGCTGATGCGCCCGTGGAAACCCCGGTTGAAGAAACCGTGGTCGACACCGCCACCACCGACGGCGCACAGGAGTCCTGAGCATGAAGGTCAAGGTTCAGACCCTCGACGGCAAGGCCGGCACCGACATCGATCTGAATGACGATGTGTTCGGCGTCGACGCCCGCGCCGACATCCTGCACCGCGTTGTCGCATGGCAGCTCGAAAAGCGCCGCGGCCCGGCTCGCGCCGCCCGCGAACGCAGCGATGTGTCGCGCACCGGCAAGAAGTTCGGTCGCCAGAAGGGCGGCGGTACCGCCCGTCATGGCGATCGCAAGGCGCCGATCTTCATCGGCGGTGGTAAGGCGCACGGTCCCCGGGCCCGCACCTTCGGCCACTCGCTGAACAAGAAGATCCGCACCCTCGGCCTGAAAATGGCGCTGAGCGACAAGGCGAAGGGCGGCAAGCTCGTCGTCCTCGACACGCTCGAGCTCAAGGATGCCAAGACCAAGGCGCTCGCCGGCAAGCTCGGCAAGCTCGAGCTCGGCAACCGCGCGCTCTTCATCGACGGTGATGCGGTGCACGAAAGCTTCGCAATGGCGTCGGCCAATCTGATCGGCGTCGATGCGCTGCCGGCGATCGGTGCCAATGTCTATGACATCATCCGCGCCGACACGCTGGTCCTGACCCGCGCGGCGGTCGAACAGCTGGAGGCACGCTGCAATGGCTAAGGCAAAAACAGTCGACGCGCGTCACTATGACGTGATCCTCGCTCCGGTGATCACCGAAAAGTCGACGCTGCTCAGCGAAAACAACGCGGTGGTGTTCAAGGTCGCAAACGACGCGACCAAGCCCGCCATCAAGGCCGCCGTCGAGGCGCTGTTCGATGTCAAGGTGATCGGCGTCAACACGCTCGTCACCAAGGGCAAGACCAAGCGCTGGAAGGGCAAGCCCTACACCCGCAGCGACGTGAAGAAGGCGATCGTTCGCCTGGCCGAAGGCCAGTCGATCGACGTCACCACCGGCGTCTGATTGTAGGAAAAGGCAGAGAAAATGGCACTTAAGTCCTATAATCCGACCAGCCCCGCGCAGCGCGGCCTGATCCTCGTCGACAAATCGTCGCTGTGGAAGGGCAAGCCCGTCAAGGCGCTGACCGAAGGCAAGAACAAGACCGGTGGCCGCAACAACAAGGGCCATGTCACGTCGCGCGGCATCGCTGGCGGCCACAAGCAGCGCTATCGCATCGTCGATTTCAAGCGCCGCCTGTGGGACGTCGAAGGCACCGTCGAGCGGCTGGAATATGACCCCAACCGCACCGCCTTCATCGCCCTCGTCAACTATGGCAAGGACGATGCCGGCAAGGACCGCGTCGCCTATATCCTGGCGCCGCAGCGTCTGGCGGTTGGCGACAAGGTGATCGCCGGCAAGAAGACCGACGTGAAGCCCGGCAATGCGATGGAATTGTCGCAGATGCCGGTCGGCACGATCGTCCACAACATCGAGATGAAGCCGGGCAAGGGCGGCCAGATCGCCCGTTCGGCAGGCACCTATGCGCAGGTCGTCGGTCGTGACCGCGGTCTTGTCATCGTGCGTCTCGGTTCGGGCGAGCAGCGTTACATTCGCGGCGAGTGCATGGGTACGGTTGGTGCGGTGTCGAACCCCGACAACCAGAACACCAACCTGGGCAAGGCGGGTCGCAGCCGCTGGCTCGGCAAGCGCCCGCTGACCCGCGGCGTTGCAAAGAACCCGGTCGATCACCCGCATGGCGGCGGCGAAGGCCGCACCTCGGGCGGCCGTCACCCGGTGACCCCGTGGGGCAAGCCGACGAAGGGTGCGCGTACGCGCCACAACAAGTCGACCGACAAGATGATCATCCGGTCGCGTCACGCGAAGAAGAAGAGGTAAGCCATGGCTCGCTCGGTCTGGAAGGGTCCGTTTGTGGACCTCCATCTGCTCAAGAAAGCCGAAACGGCCCAGGACGGCGGCAGCAATGCCCCGATCAAAACCTGGTCGCGCCGGTCCACCATCCTGCCGCAGTTCGTGGGGCTGACCTTCAACGTCTATAACGGCCGCAAGTTCGTGCCGGTATCGGTCAACGAAGACATGGTCGGCATGAAGCTGGGTGAATTTGCGCCGACGCGCTTCTTCCCCGGTCACGCTGCCGACAAGAAGGGCAAACGCTAATGGGCAAGGAAAAGTCCCCCCGCCGCGTTGCGGATAACGAGGCGCTCTCGGTCGGCACGCAGATTCGCGGTTCGGCGCAGAAGCTGAACCTCGTCGCCGCGCTGATCCGCGGCCGCAAGGTCGAAGACGCGATGAACATCCTCACCTTCTCGAAGAAGGCGATGGCTGTCGACGTGCGCAAGGTTCTCGCCAGCGCCGTCGCCAACGCGGAAAACAACCACAACCTCGACGTTGATGCACTGGTCATCCAGGAAGCAAGCGTCGGCAAGTCGATCTCGATGAAGCGCTGGCACGCTCGCGGCCGCGGCAAATCGACCCGGATCGTCAAGCCGTTCAGCCGCATCCGCATTGTCGTGCGCGAACAGGAAGAAGAGGCGTAAGATGGGCCAGAAGAGCAATCCGATCGGCCTGCGCCTGCAGGTCAACCGCACCTGGGACAGCCGCTGGTTCGCCGAAGGCCAGGACTATGGCCGCATGCTGGTCGAGGATCTGAAGATCCGCCAATATGTGTTCAAGACCCTGCCGCAGGCCGCGATCTCGAAGGTCGTGATCGAACGCCCGGCCAAGCTGTGCCGCGTGTCGATCTATGCCGCCCGCCCGGGCGTCATCATCGGCAAGAAGGGCGCGGACATCGAAAAGCTGCGCAAGAAGCTGGGCGAACTGACGGGCAGCGACGTGTCGCTGAACATCGTCGAAATCCGCAAGCCCGAGGTTGACGCCAAGCTCGTCGGCCAGGGCATTGCCGACCAGCTCGAACGCCGCGTCGCGTTCCGCCGCGCCATGAAGCGCGCGGTGCAGTCGGCGATGCGTCTGGGCGCCGAAGGCATCCGCATCAACTGCGCCGGCCGTCTCGGCGGCGCGGAAATCGCGCGCACCGAATGGTACCGCGAAGGCCGGGTGCCGCTCCACACGCTGCGCGCCAACGTCGACTATGCCGAATCGACCGCGCACACCGCCTATGGCGTGTGCGGGATCAAGGTGTGGATCTTCAAGGGCGAGATTCTCGGCCACGACCCGATGGCGACCGACCGTCTGATGCTCGACGCACAGACGACCGGCGTCCGTCCGGCTCGTGAAGATCGCCGCTAAGGACTGCTGACATGCTGCAACCGAAAAAAACCAAGTTTCGCAAGGCTTTCAAGGGCCGCATCCATGGCAATGCCAAGGGTGGCACCAGCCTGAACTTCGGCTCCTATGGGCTGAAGGCGATGGAACCCGAGCGGATCACCGCGCGCCAGATCGAAGCGGCCCGCCGTGCGATCAGCCGTGCGATCAAGCGCCAGGGCCGTTTGTGGATCCGCATCTTCCCCGACGTCCCCGTGTCGTCGAAGCCGGCCGAAGTCCGCATGGGTAAGGGCAAGGGTTCGCCGGAATTCTGGGCCGCGCGCGTTAAGCCCGGCCGCATCCTGTTCGAACTCGACGGCGTTCCCGGCCCCGTGGCCGCGCTGGCATTCGAACGCGCGGCGATGAAGCTGCCGATCAAGACGAAGGTGATCGCCCGTCTCGGCGACACCTCGCACCTGGAGGGCTAAGGACATGGCCAAGACCGAAGATTTCAAGGCCAAGACCGACGACCAGCTCGCCGAACAGCTTGGCGAACTGAAGCGCGAGGCGTTCAACCTCCGCTTCCAGGCGGCCACCGGCCAGCTTGAAAAAGCATCGCGCGTCAAGGAAGTCCGGCGTTCGATCGCCCGCATCAAGACGCAGCAGACCGAGCGCACGCGCTCGGCCGCGAAGTAAGGAGACTATCGATGCCGAAGCGCATTCTGACCGGTACGGTGGTGTCCGACAAGGGCGACAAGACCGTCGTGGTGAAGGTCGAGCGGAAGGTGAAGCACCCTCTGTACGGCAAGATCATCCGCCGTTCGAAAAAATATCACGCCCATGATGAGGACAACGCCATCAAGGCTGGCGAAACCGTCCGCATCGAGGAAACGAAGCCGATTTCGAAGCTCAAGACGTGGAAGGTGCTCGACAAGGTCGACACCCACAGCAAGCCCAAAACGGCTGCTCCCGCCGCGGCCGAAGGCTGACACCAGTTCACGGAACCGCCGGGGTTGCCCGGTAGGCCAAAACAGAAGGAAATGCATCGATGATTCAGATGCAGTCACAATTGGAAGTCGCTGACAACAGCGGTGCCAAGCGCGTCCAGTGCATCAAGGTGCTCGGCGGGTCGAAGCGTCGCACCGCCGGCGTCGGCGACGTGATCGTCGTGTCGATCAAGGAAGCCCAGCCGCGCGGCAAGGTGAAGAAGGGTGACGTGCATCGCGCCGTCATCGTCCGCACCGCCAAGGACGTGCGCCGTGCCGATGGCTCGGTGATCCGTTTCGACAGCAACGCCGCCGTGCTCGTCAACAAGAACGAGGAGCCGATCGGCACCCGTATCTTCGGCCCCGTCGTCCGCGAACTGCGCGGCCGCGGCTATATGAAGATCATCAGCCTGGCACCGGAGGTTCTCTGACCATGGCCAACAAGATCAAGAAGGGCGACACGGTTGTCATCCTGTCCGGCAAGGACAAGGGCAAGACCGGCGAAGTGACGCAGAGCCTGCCGAAAGACGGCAAGGTCGTCGTTGCGGGCGTCAACATCATCACGCGGCACCGCAAGCCGAGCCAGACCAACCCGCAGGGTGGCCTGGAACGCAAGGAAGCGCCGCTGCACGCAAGCAAGGTGGCGATTGCCGACCCCAAGAGCGGCAAGCCGACGCGCGTTCGTTTCGAAACCAAGGACGGCAAGAAGGTGCGTGTCGCCGTGAAGTCCGGGGAGACCATCAGTGGCTGATAATTACACCCCGCGCATGCGGACGCGTTACGACGAAGTGATCGTCAAGGCGATGACCGAGAAGTTCGGTTACAAAAATGCGATGGAAGTGCCGAAGATCGAAAAGATCGTGCTCAACATGGGCGTCGGCGAAGCCACGCAGGACAAGAAGAAGGTCGAAGCGGCAGCTGCTGAAATGGAGCTGATCGCGGGCCAGAAGCCTGTCGTGACCAAGGCGAAGAAGTCGATCGCGCAGTTCAAGCTGCGCGAAGGCATGCCGATCGGCTGCAAGGTGACCTTGCGCCGCGAACGCATGTACGAATTTCTCGACCGGCTGATCACCATTGCAATGCCGCGCATCCGCGACTTTCGCGGCGTGTCGGCGACCAGCTTCGACGGCCGCGGCAATTATGCCATGGGCCTGAAAGAGCAGATCATTTTCCCCGAGATCAACTATGACCGCATCGACCAGGTGCGTGGCATGGATGTGATCGTGACCACCACGGCGCGCACGGATGACGAAGCCCGCGAACTGCTCAAGCTGTTCGGCTTCCCCTTCCCGATCGTCGCCGAAGAAAAGGCAGCCGCCTGAACCCTTTGGGATCAGAGTGGCTCTTTCAAGAAGGAAAGAGAACTTAAGTCATGGCGAAACTGAGTTCGACGAACAAGAATGAGCGTCGCAAGCAGCTGGTGAAGAAATATGCCGGCCGTTACGCGAAGCTGAAGGCGATTGCTGCGGACACCTCGCTCGACGAAGGCGAGCGTCTGATCGCGCGCCTCAAGATGGCGGAAATCCCGCGCAATGGTAACCCGACCCGCATCCGTAACCGGTGCGAGCTGACCGGGCGCCCGCGCGCTTATTATCGCAAATTCCGGCTGTGCCGTATTCAGCTCCGCGATCTGGCCAACAAGGGCCTGATCCCCGGTGTTGTAAAGTCGAGCTGGTAAGGGACAGACAAGATGGCAATGACCGATCCTTTGGGTGATATGCTCACCCGCATCCGCAACGGCCAGACGGCGAAGAAGGACAGCGTCCTGACGCCGGCTTCGACCCTGCGCGTCCGCGTTCTCGATGTCCTCCAGCGCGAAG
The DNA here is from genome assembly GCF_051861155.1 of Sphingopyxis sp. Lineage (GTDB taxonomy): Bacteria > Pseudomonadota > Alphaproteobacteria > Sphingomonadales > Sphingomonadaceae > Sphingopyxis. Next base: position 510,942 of record NZ_JBHYDE010000001.1, read on the forward strand.
GCTATATCCGCGGCTACAGCGAAGAAGCGCTGGGTGCCAAGGGCCAGCACAAGGGCATCCGCATCGAGCTGAAATATTTCGAAGGCCAGCCGGCGATCCGCCACGTGGCGCGCGTTTCGAAGCCGGGCCGCCGCATCTATTCGGGGTCGAAAGACCTGCCGATCGTGCGCAACGGCCTGGGCATCACCATCGTGTCGACCCCGCGCGGCGTTCTGTCGGACGCCGAAGCCCGCGAGCATAATGTCGGCGGCGAAGTGCTGGCGGAGGTGTTCTGATGTCGCGCATTGGTAAAAAGGCAGTAGCGATCCCCGGCGGCGTCACCGCCGCGATCGACGACGGCCAGCTGTCGGTCAAGGGACCGAAGGGCACGCTCGCGATGCCGCTTTCCGACCTCATCACCTATGAAGTCGCCGAAGGCAGCATCTCGGTCCAGCCCGCGAACACGACCCGCGAAGCGCGTGCCTTTTGGGGCATGCAGCGCACGCTGGTGCAGAACCTGATCACCGGCGTCACCGAGGGCTTTACCAAGGTGCTCGAAATCACCGGTGTCGGCTATCGCGCCAACGCCCAGGGCAAGAATCTGAAGCTGCAGCTCGGCTACAGCCACGATGTCGATTTCGCGGTGCCCGAAGGTATCGAGATCAAGACGCCGGACAACACGACGATCGAGATCAGCGGTATCGACAAGCAGCAGGTCGGCCAGGTCGCGGCGGAAATCCGTCGCTGGCGCAAGCCGGAGCCCTATAAGGGCAAGGGCATCAAATATCGCGGCGAGTACATCTTCCGCAAAGAAGGCAAGAAGAAGTAAGCCATGGCACATCTTACCCCATTCGAAAAACGCCGCCAGCGCGTTCGTACTGCCCTCCGCAAGCGGGCTGGTGGGCGCGCGCGCCTGTCGGTGCACCGTTCGGGCCGGCATATCTATGCCCAGCTTATCGACGATGCCGCCGGCCAGACGCTGGCTGCGGCCTCGACGCTGGACAAGGATGTCCGCGGCAAGACCGGCGCGACCACCGCGGCGGCTGCCGACGTTGGCAAGCGCCTCGCCGCTGCCGCGAAAAAGGCGGGTGTGACGCAGGTCGTGTTCGACCGCGGCGGTTTCCTGTTCCACGGGCGCATCAAGGCGCTGGCCGACGCGGCTCGCGAAGGCGGATTGGAGTTCTAATATGGCTGACGAAGTACAGAACGTCGAAGGCGCTGCGGAAGCGACCACCGAAGGCCAGGCCCCGCGCCGCGGCCGTGGCGGCGGCCGCGATGGCGGTGCCGGTCGTGGCGGTCGTGACGGTGGCCGTGGCCGCCGCGACGATCGTCGTCCGCGTGACGAGGATGGCGGCGAAGAGCTGATCGAAAAGCTCGTCCACATCAACCGCGTCTCGAAGACCGTGAAGGGCGGCAAGCGCTTCGGTTTTGCCGCGCTCGTCGTCGTTGGCGACGGCAAGGGTCGTGCCGGCTTCGGTCATGGCAAGGCGCGCGAAGTGCCCGAAGCCATTTCGAAGGCAACCGCGGCGGCCAAGAAGTCGATGATCCGCGTGCCGCTGCGCGATGGCCGCACTCTGCACCATGATGGCCGCGGCCATTTCGGCGCCGGTCTGGTCACCGTCCGGTCGGCACCCGCCGGTACCGGCATCATCGCCGGTGGCCCGATGCGCGCCGTGTTCGAATCGCTGGGCGTGGCTGACGTTGTGACCAAGTCGAACGGCACCTCGAACCCCTATAACATGATCCGCGCGACCTTTGAGGCGCTCGGCGAACAGACCAGCCCCAAGTCGGTCGCGCAGCGTCGCGGCAAGAAGGTGTCGGATCTGATCAAGCGCGGCGGTGCATCCGACCGTGCAGCCGAAGCCGAAGCGGCAGCGGTGACGGAGTAAGATCATGGCCGACAAGAAGATCAAGATCCGCCAGATCGGTTCGCCGATCCGTCGTCCCAAGGGCCAGCGCGCCATCCTGACCGGGCTTGGCCTGGGCAAGATGCACCGCGAGGTCGAACTGGTCGACACCCCCGAAGTGCGCGGCATGATCCGCAAGCTGCCGCACATGGTCGAAGTCGTCGAGGGCTAAGCCCCTCGCGACCCGGCCCTTTTCTATCAGCGCGACAAAAGCGAAAGCGAGTGCACCATGACGATCAAACTTAACGAACTGCGTGACAACAACGGTGCCCGCAAGGGCCGCATGCGCGTCGGACGCGGCATCGGTTCGGGCAAGGGCAAGACCGCCGGCCGCGGCCAGAAGGGCCAGAAGGCCCGCAGCGGCGTCGCGATCAACGGTTTTGAAGGCGGCCAGATGCCGCTCCACATGCGGATCCCGAAGCGCGGCTTCAACAATATCTTCGCCAAGGATTTCGCGATCGTCAATCTGGGCATGATCCAGAAGCTGGTCGATGCGAAAAAGCTCGATGCCAAGGCGGTGATCGATCACGCCGCACTCAAGGCCGCTGGCGTTGCCCGCGGCGGCAAGGACGGCGTCCGCCTCCTCGCCAAGGGTGAATATACCGCCAAGCTGAATTTTGCCGTGGCCGGCGCGTCAAAGGGCGCGATCGAGGCGGTCGAAAAGGCCGGCGGCAAGGTCGAACTGCCCGAAGCCAAGCCCGAGGGCGACGGCAAGAAGGCCACGCGCAAGGCCGCAGCGACCGCCAAGAAGAACTAATGCCTCGGGGGCGGACGGCATCGGGCCGATCCGCCCCCGCTGCATTTGAATCGGGCCTTTCCCCTTGCGCTTCGTGACCTCCGAACGCACATAGGCGCCGGGTCGCGGGGGGCGCGGTCCGGAACCCGAGGAAAGAATACCATGGCCTCTCGCGCCGACCAGCTTGCTTCCAACCTGAACTTCTCGAAATTCGGCAAGGCGACCGAACTCAAGAACCGCATCTGGTTCACGATCGGCGCGCTGATCGTCTTCCGCTTTCTGTCGTTCGTGCCGCTGCCGGGGGTCGATCCCGTGGCGCTGGCGTCGCTGTACAGCCAGGCGGCGTCGGGCGGCGTCCTCGACATCTTCAACACCTTCTCGGGCGGCAGCCTGGAGCGCATGAGCATCATCGCGCTCGGCGTCATGCCCTATATCACCGCCTCGATCGTCGTGCAGCTGGCCGCGGCGCTGTCGCCCAGCCTCGCCGCGCTCAAGAAAGAGGGCGAAAGCGGGCGCAAGAAGCTCAACCAATATACGCGTTACGGCACCGTGCTGCTGACCGCGATCCAGGGCTATTTCATCGCGGTCGGGCTCGAAACGCTCGGCGCGAGCCAGGGCATCGCCGCGGTCGTCGATCCGGGCATGATGTTCCGCATCGGCGCCGTGATCAGCATCGTCGGCGGCACCCTGTTCCTGATGTGGCTCGGCGAACAGATCACCAGCCGCGGCATCGGCAACGGCGTGTCGCTGATCATCATGGCGGGCATTCTGGCCCAGCTGCCGCGCAGCTTTGCGCAGATGTTCACCCAGGTCCGCGAAGGATCGATGGGCGGCGGCACGGTGGTCGCGGTGCTTGGCGGCGCGATCGTCATCATCGCCTTCATCGCGTTCATGGAGCGCGCCCAGCGCCGCGTGCTCGTCCAATATCCCAAGCGCGCGACGCAGCGCGGGGTGATGCAGGCCGACCGCAGCCATCTGCCGCTCAAGGTCAATACCGCGGGCGTTATCCCGCCGATCTTTGCCTCGTCGCTGCTGTTGATGCCGCTGACCGTCACCCAGATGATGGGCAATAATGTGCAAGGCGACACCGCGACCGGCGATTTCCTGATCTCGCTCAACCAGTATCTGGCGCATGGCCAGCCGCTGTACATGGCGCTCTATGCGTTCGGGATCATCTTCTTCTGCTTCTTCTACGTCGCCGTCGTCTTCAATCCCGAGGAAACCGCCGACAATCTGAAGCGCCAGAACGGCTTCATTCCCGGCATCCGTCCGGGCAAGAACACCGCCGCCTATCTCGATTTCGTGCTGACGCGCATCACCGTGCTCGGCGCGGCCTATCTGGCGGCGATCTGTCTGGTTCCCGAATATTTCATCGCCCAGTCGGGGCTGCCGTTCCAACTCGGCGGCACCAGCCTGCTGATCATCGTCAATGTGACGATCGACACGATCAGCCAGATCCAGAGCCATATGCTCGCGCATCAATATGGCGACCTGATCAAAAAGGCCAAATTGAAGGGCGGCGTTGCGCGGCGCTAAACGCCAAGCTACGGCAACTGCGACTGGGCAGAGGCAATAGGGGCTTCCATGACGCTGAACATCATTTTGCTGGGCCCGCCGGGGGCGGGCAAGGGAACGCAGGCGGCGCGCCTGGAAGACGAGCATGGCATGGTCCAGCTGTCGACCGGTGACATGCTGCGCGCCGCGGTCAAGGCGGGGACGCCGATCGGGGTGCAGGCCAAGGCGGTGATGGACGCGGGCGAACTGGTGTCGGACGACATCGTATCGGGGCTGATCGGCGAACGGCTCGACCAGCTTGGCGCCGAGACATCGGTGATCTTCGACGGCTATCCGCGCACCGCGGCGCAGGCCGATGCGCTCGATACGATCCTGAGCGACCGCGGCCGCCAGCTCGACCATGTCATCGAACTGCTGGTCGAGGAAGATGCGCTGGTCGATCGCATCACCGGCCGCTTTTCGTGCGGTACCTGCGGGGCGGGCTATCACGACCGCTACAAGCTGCCGAAGGTGGCGGACACCTGCGACCAGTGCGGCGGCCATGATTTCAAACGCCGTCCCGACGACAATGAGGAAACGGTGCGCACCCGCATGGCCGAATATCGCGCCAAGACCGCGCCGATCCTGCCGATCTACGACGCGCGCGGCATCGTCACCCGCGTCGATGGCATGGCGCCGATCGACCAGGTCAACGACGCGATCGAAGCCGTTCTCACGCCTGCTGGCTAGCCAGCTTCCCCGGCGCCGGTTATTGAGGCGCCAAGGGGGAACAGGCTGATGGCATTTTCCGGTTATTTCGCAGGCGCCGCGCTGATCGCTGCGCTGACACTCGCGCCCGCGGCGGCGGCCAAGGTGGTCGACCAGAGCGAGGCGGGTTTCACCGTCGCGCACACCGCGCAGGTCGCCGCAACCCCCGCCGACGTGTGGAAAATGCTCCGCATGCCGCAGAACTGGTGGTCGAAAGAGCATAGCTGGTCGGGCGACGGCGCCAATTTCTGGCTCGATTCGCAGGCTGGCGGCTGCTTCTGCGAAAAATTGCCCGACACCGGATCGGGGGTCGGCAGCGTCCAGCACGCGCGGGTGCTGTTTTCAAAACCGGGGCAGATGCTCCGCCTGTCGGGCGCGTTCGGCCCGCTGCAGGGCGAGGCGCTGAACGGCACGTTGACGATCCAGATCAAGCCCACCCCGACCGGCAGCGCGCTGCGCTTCGACTATGTCGTCGGCGGCTATATGCGCTTCAAGGTCGCCGACATCGCGCCCGCAGTCGATAAGGTGATCGGCGAACAATTGCTGGGATTGGCCAACGCGCTCGGTGGCGCGCTGCCGCCCAGCCGCGAGGAAAAAGCCGCGGCGGCGGCCGAAAAGCCGGCAACCGAAGCGCCGCCCGCCAAGGAGGAACCCGGCCTCGACGCCGCGGTCGCCGATCTGGTCGAGGATGCGCCGCAGGGAGATGCGCCGCAGGCCGAGCCTGAGGCGCGCTAGGCGTCGGGTTTCCCGCGCAGCTTTGCCAGCGCCGCGAACGGCCCGGCGGCGTCTTCGCTCAGCACGCCCTTTTCGGCGAGGATGCGGTCGGCGTCGGGGTAGCGCGGAAATGGGTCGAGCGCGAGCGACAGCGTCTGCACCGCGGCTTCGCCCAGATCGACGCTGTCGCCGTCGAGCGGCAGCAGGTCGAGGTCGTCGCTGCCGATCTCGATCTCTTCGTCCGCCGCCACCGGCGCGTCGACGTCGCGCAGGAAGCGCAGGTCGAAAGGCTCGCTCAGCGTCGCCGGAACCGGCAGGCCGGTGGCGGCGCACGACTGGACAACCGCGGCGTTCACCGTGCCTTTCGCGCCGATGCCACCCGCGACAGAGCGGATTTCGGCGGTGAGGGCAAAATGATCGACCGCGACCAGCGCCAGCCGCCGCGCGATCCGGGCGCGAGCCTCCGCATCGGCCTCGACGGCGATGGCGCGGCCCTGCGCGGCGTCGGCCAGCGTCAGGACCAGCGAAAATTCGGGTTCCGCACTCACGCCGGTGCCTCGCCCAGCCGGTCGGCGACGATCAGCTCGGCGACCGGGGTCGCGGTCAGCGCCGCGCGCAGCCGCGCCACCTCGGCCAGGACGTGCGCGAGCCCGGCGGCATCGGGTTCCTTGCCGCGCCACAGATTGCGGACCAGCGCCGCGCTGAGTTCCGCCGACCCGTCGGCGGCGCGATAGACGCCGAGCCGCCCGCCGAGCGCGCCGACCATCCGCCCGATCTGCTTGCCGACCACCATGTCGCCAAAGCCGATCTGGCGCATCTGGCCGTCCATGTCGGTCACGAACAATTCGGTGAGCTCGACCCCGGCGCGCGCCTGCGCCGGATCGTCGTCGATGCGGTGGAGGACGAGCGCCAGAACCAGGCTGACCATGTCGAAACGGCCGTCGAGCGTGTCGGGGACCGAGCCCTGGGCATACCAGTGCGGCGCGCGCGCGGCGGCGACGACCGCGTTCCACAGCGGGCGGCGCGCCTCGCGCGGGTCGGGCTCGGAGCGAAAGAGGTTGCGGAGCGAGAACATGCGCCCCGCTTAGGCGCAATCGCCGCCGCCGAAAAGGGGGCGCGGCGCGCTGCGTCGGTCAGCTTGTGGCAAGCTTTGCCGCGCCACAAGCGGCTTGTGCCTCCTGTCCGCTTGCGGTTAAGAGGCGCGAGAGCGAGCGCCGAGCGCCGAGTGAGGCCGCGACAGGCGCAACGGAGATTATAGATGTCGAATTCCAATTTTTCCTTTGCCGCTCCGCGCGCGCGCCTGATCGCCCTTGGTCTGGTGGTCGCGGTGGCGACCAGCGGCTGCGCGCAGCTCAAGGGGCGGCAGGGCTATATCGTCGACCCGTTGCTGACCGAGGCGATCACCGCGGGCGTCGACAATCGCGAATCGGTCGAAAAGACGCTCGGCCGCCCGACCTTCGTCGGCCAGTTCAGCAACAATGAATATTATTATGTGTCGCGCGAAACGCGCCAGCTCGCCTTCGCCAAGCCGCGCCCGGTGGGGCAGCAGGTGCTGCGCGTCCGCTTCGACCCCGCGGGCAATGTCGTCGCGGTCGATCGCACCGGGCTGGAACTGGTGAGCAAGATCAGCCCCGAAGGCGACAAGACCCCGACGCTGGGCCGCGAGCGCAGCTTCTTTGAAGATATCTTCGGCAATATCGGCGCGGTCGGCGCCCCGGGCGCGGGCGCGCCCACCGGGCAGTAAATCTTTGCTTCAGCTTCACTGAAGCGCGGCACCGGCCCGCTCCCCCTCCCGGCCTCCCCAACGATAGTAACCTATGGGAGGCCGGGAGGGGGAGCGGGCCGGTGCCGCTTCCGGCGTCAGCCGGAAATCATTGCGCGATCCCGCCCGCGGCCAGCACCGCCAGCGTCACCAGGTCGGACGCGGGCGATGCCATCGTTGCGACCTGCACCGGATGTTCCATCCCGATCAGCATCGGGCCGATCACCGCGCCGCCGCCCAGTTCGCGCAGCAGCTTCGCCGACAGGTTCGCCGATTGCAGCCCCGGCATCACCAGCACATTGGCGGGCCCCGACAGGCGGCAGAAGGGATATTTCGCCATCACCTTTTCGTTCAGCGCGACGTCGGGCGCCATTTCGCCTTCATATTCGAATCCCGGTTTGCGCTGGTCGAGGATCGCCACCGCATCGCGGATATTGTCGAGCCAGCTGCCCGGCGGATTGCCGAAGGTCGAATAGGACAGGAACGCGACGCGCGGTTCATGTCCCATTCGCCGCGCCACCTGCGCGGTGCGTTCGGCGATGTCGGCCAGCATTTCGGCGGTCGGCCGCTCGTTGACCGTGGTGTCGGACATGAAGATCGTGTGATGCTGCCCGACCAGCACATGGATGCCGAACGGCGTCTTGCCCTCGGCATGGTCGATCACCCGGCGGACCTCGCGCATCGTCTGCGAATAGGTGCGGGTGACCCCGGTAATCATCGCGTCGCCCAGCCCCAGCTTGAGCATCAGCGAGCCAAAGATGTTGCGGTCGCGGTTGACCATCCGTTCGACGTCGCGGCGCAAATAGCCGCGCCGCTGCAACCGCTGGTACAAGATGTCGACCATCTGCGGCACGTGCGGCGAATTGACGCTGTTATGGACCTCGTAACTTTCGGGATCGGCGACCCCCATTTCCTTCAGCTTGTCGCGCAGCCCTTCGCGCCCGACCAGCACCGGGGTGCCATAGCCGCCGTCGCGGAACTGGATCGCGGCGCGCAGCACCACCTCCTCTTCGCCCTCGGCAAACACGACGCGCTTCGGATTGGCGCGCGCCGCTTCATAGGCGAGCGTCAGCACCGACGTCGTCGGGTTCAGCCGCGCGCGCAGACGGGTGCGATATTCGTCAAGGTCGGCGATCGGCCGCTGCGCGACGCCGGTTTCCATCGCTGCCTTCGCCACCGCGGCGGGGACGATTTCCATCAATCGCGGGTCGAAGGGTGAGGGGATGATATATTCGGGGCCAAAGCTCGACGCACGGCCGCCGTAGGCCGCGGCGACTTCCTCGGGCACCTGCTGGCGCGCGAGGTCGGCGATGGCATAGGCGGCGGCGATCTTCATTTCCTCGTTGATCGCGGTCGCGTGGACGTCGAGCGCGCCGCGGAAGATGAAGGGGAAGCACAGCACATTATTGACCTGGTTCGGATAGTCCGAGCGCCCGGTCGCGATGATCGCGTCAGGGCGTGCGGCGCGCGCATCGGGCGGCGAGATTTCGGGGTCGGGGTTCGCCATCGCAAAGATGATCGGCGCCGGCGCCATGTCCTTGACCATTTCGGGCTTCAGCGCGCCTGCGGCTGACAGGCCCAGGAACACGTCGGCGCCGACCAGCGCCTCGGTCAGGTCGCGCGCTTCGGTCGGCACCGCATGCGCCGATTTCCACTGGTCCATACCCTCGGTGCGGCCCTGATAAATCGTGCCTTTGCGGTCGCACATGATGACATTTTCGTGCCGCACCCCCATCGATTTGATCAGCGAGGTACAGGCGATCGCGGCGGCGCCGGCGCCGTTGACGACGACCTTGACCGTCGCCAGGTCGCGGCCGGTCAGGTAACAGGCGTTGATCAGCCCCGCCGCGGTGATGATCGCGGTGCCATGCTGGTCGTCATGGAACACCGGGATGTTCATCTTTTCCTTCAGCGCCTGTTCGATGATGAAGCAATTGGGCGCCGCGATGTCTTCCAGGTTGATGCCGCCAAAGCTCGGTTCGAGCAGCTCGACCGCCTCGATAAAGCGCTGTGGGTCTTCGGTATCGACCTCAAGGTCGATCGAATCGACGTCGGCGAAGCGCTTGAACAGCACCGCCTTGCCCTCCATCACCGGCTTCGAAGCCAGCGCGCCAAGGTTGCCGAGGCCAAGGATCGCGGTGCCGTTGGAAATCACGGCGACCAGATTGCCCTTGATCGTATAGTCGTAAGCCGTCGCGGGATCTTCGGCGATCGCCTTCACCGGCACCGCAACGCCGGGCGAATAGGCAAGGCTCAGGTCGCGCTGGGTCGCCATCGGCTTCGACGCGACGATCTCGATTTTGCCGGGTCGGCCATATTCATGGTAAAGCAGGGCCTCGCGGTCCGAAAACTGCACCTTGCTGCCGCTGTCCATCATCTATCCCCTATCCAAACTCATCAGACGCGCGCCCGAGCCCTTTCCCTAACGTCGCGGGCGGCGATTGTAACCCCGGCAATGTTGCGAAGCATTGGTTCCGAAGGACGCGCGGCCCGCTCGTTTGTCACCCCGGACTTGATCCGGCGTTCATGATGTCGGGGCGTCCTTTGTCCGGCGATTGTGGATTAGCCCATTCATCCTCTCTCCCCGTGAGGGAGAGATACGCAGGCTTGGCAGCTTGCTACCCACCCCCGACTAAACATCCCCCACTCAACCTTGCCATGCCGCCCCCAATCACTAAGCAGGGTCCGATGCCCGTCGCCGCTCCCAAACCCGCGAACAGCAACAGCGCCGCCCCCGCCGCAACGCCGATGATGGCGCAATATTGGGCGCTGAAGGATAAGGCGGGCGACTGCCTGCTGTTCTACCGCATGGGTGATTTTTTCGAACTGTTCTTCGACGATGCGAAGGCTGCGGCGGCGACGCTCGACATCGCGCTGACTGCGCGCGGCGAGCATGATGGGCAGCCGGTGCCGATGTGCGGGGTGCCGGTGCACGCCGCCGAATCCTATCTCGCGCGGCTGATCCGCGCCGGGCACCGCGTCGCGATCGCCGAACAGGTCGAAACCCCCGCCGAGGCGAAGGCGCGCGGCGGGTCGAAGGCGCTGGTGGCGCGCGCGATCGTCCGCTTCGTCACCGCAGGGACGCTGACCGAAGAAAGCCTGCTCGAAGGGCGCAGCGCCAACCGCCTTGCCGCGCTCGCCGAGGTTGGCAGCGAGGGCGAAGTGGCGATCGCTGCCGCCGATATTTCGACCGGACGGTTCGAGGTCGTCGCGGTGCGGCCCGAAGCGGTCGATGCCGAACTGGCGCGGCTCGCGCCGTCCGAGTTGCTGGTCAGCGAGGGCGCCGCCGAGGCACCGGCATGGACCGCGCGCCAGCTGGTGCGGCGACCCCCGGGCGATTTTTCGAGCACCGCGGCGCAGAAACGCCTCGAAGCCTTTTTCGGCGTCCAGACGCTCGACGGCTTCGGCGCCTTTTCGCGCGGCGAGATCGCCGCAATGGGCGCGCTTGTCGCCTATCTCGACCATGTCGGCACCGGGCAGCCGACCTTTCTCCAGCCGCCGCTCCGCGTGTCCGCCTCGGGGCGCATGGCGATCGACGCCGCGACGCGCGAAAGCCTCGAACTCGTCCGCACCATGGCGGGGACGCGCGACGGCAGCCTGCTCGGCACGATCGACCGCACCGTCACCGCCGCAGGGGCGCGGCTGCTCGCCGACGATCTCGCCAGCCCGCTCACCGACAAGGCGGTGATCCTCGACCGGCTCGACCTGGTCGACGGCCTTGCGCGCGATGCGCTGTGGCGCGGCGAACTGCGCGCCGCCTTGCGCGCGCTCCCCGACGCCGGGCGTGCGCTCGGCCGCCTCGTCGCGGGTCGCGGCGGGCCGCGCGACCTCGCGCAGTTGCGCGATGCACTCGGCGGCGCGCGGCTGCTGCGCGAACGCCTCGCGCGACGTCCCGACCTGCCGCCCTTGCTCGCGCGCCTGCTCCCCGCGCTCGACGGCCATGGTGCACTGGTCGACGAACTCAGCCGCGCGCTGATCGACACCCCGCCGGTCGATGCGGCGCAGGGTGGCTATATCGCCGAGGGCTATGACCATGCGCTTGACGCGCTGCGCGAAACCGCGCGCGACGGGCGCAAAGCGATCGCCGCGCTCGAAGCGGGCTATCGCGACCGCACCGGCATCGCCTCGCTCAAGATCCGCCATAACGGCGTGCTCGGCTATCATGTCGAGGTGCCCGCGAAGCACGCCGACGCGCTGATGCTCCCCGAATCGGGCTTCACCCACCGCCAGACGCTCGCGGGGGTCGTGCGCTTCAACTCGGCCGACCTGCACGAAGCCGCGAGCCGGGTGACGCAGGCGGGGGTGCATGCGGTCGCCGCCGAGGCGGCGCATCTCGAATCGCTTACCGACGCCGCCGTCGCGCGCCGCGAGGCCATCGCCGCGAGCTGCGACGTGCTGGCGCGGATCGATGTCGCCGCGGCGCTCGCCGACCATGCGATGAGCCATGGTTGGTGCCGCCCCGACCTTGTCGACACGCCGTGCCTCGACGTCGCCGGCGGGCGCCATCCGGTGGTCGAGGCGGCGCTGGCGAAAGCGGGCGAGCGCTTCGTCCCCAATGATGTGGCGCTGTCCGAAACCGACCGATTGTGGCTCGTCACCGGCCCGAACATGGGCGGCAAATCGACCTTCCTGCGCCAGAATGCGCTGATCGTTGTGCTCGCGCAAGCGGGCGGCTTTGTCCCCGCCGCCGCGGCGCGGCTTGGCCTCGTCGATAAATTGTTCAGCCGCGTCGGCGCCAGCGACAATCTGGCGCGCGGGCGCTCGACCTTCATGGTCGAGATGGTCGAGACCGCGGCGATCCTCGCGCAGGCGACCGAGCAAAGCTTCGTCATCCTCGACGAGGTCGGGCGCGGCACCTCGACCTACGACGGGCTGGCGCTCGCCTGGTCGGTGGTCGAGGCGGTGCACGAGGTCAACCGCTGCCGCTGCCTGTTCGCGACGCACTATCACGAACTCACCCGGCTTGCCGAAACGCTGGGCGCGCTGTCGCTCCACCACGTCCGCGCGCGCGAATGGCAGGGCGATCTGGTGCTGCTCCACGAGCTCGCCGAGGGGCCCGCCGACCGCAGCTACGGCCTCGCGGTCGCGCGCCTCGCGGGGGTTCCCGCGGGGGTGGTCAAGCGCGCCGAGGCGGTCCTCGCCAAACTCGAAGCGGGGCGCGAGGCGACCGGCGGCCTCGCCGCGGGGCTCGACGACCTGCCGCTATTCGCCGCGACGCTCGCCGCCGCGCCCGCTGCGGCGAAGGATGTGCTGCGCGACGCGCTCGCCAGCATCGACCCCGACGCGCTCGCTCCGCGCGAGGCGCTCGACGCGCTTTACAAGCTCAAACGCCTGCTGGCGGACGAGGCATGAGCGACCTGTTCGACAATCTCGACCAGCGCCGCGCGATCATCGATCGCCGCGCGCTGGCGGGCCAGCTCGACGACATCGCCGCGGGCACCCCTGATACCGCGGCGCGGCGCCGCGCGATGGTCGCGCTCTTGAAGGCGGCGCTCGACGACGGGCGCGCCGAGATCGACCGCCGCCTGCTCGCGCGTCCGTCGGCGGGGCGCGTCGCGGCGAACGCCACCGCCTTCCTGATCGACCAGATCATCCGGCTCAGCCATGATTTCACCATCGGCTATCTCTATCCGTCGGCGAACCGCTCGGCGGGCGAGCGGCTGACGCTGATCGCGGTCGGCGGCTATGGCCGCGGCGAAATGGCGCCGCACAGCGACATCGACATCGGCTTCCTCACCCCGTTCAAACAGACGAGCTGGACCGAACAGGTGATCGAGGCACAGCTCTACACGCTGTGGGATCTGGGACTGAAGGTCGGCCATTCGTCGCGCTCGCTCGACGAGATGGTGCGCGCCGCGAAGGACGACCTCACCATCCGCACCGCGCTGCTCGAAGGCCGCTTCATCTGGGGCGACCGCGCGCTGTACGATCAGGCGTCGGCGCGCTTCGACGCCGAGGTCGTCGCCGGCAACGCGCGGGCGTTCGTCGCCGAAAAGCTCGCCGAACGCGATGAGCGCCACAAGCGCATGGGCGATTCGCGCTATGTCGTCGAACCCAATGTGAAGGAGGGCAAGGGGGGGCTGCGTGATCTTCACACGCTGTTCTGGATCGGCAAGTTCATCCACCGCGTCCGCACCGTGCCCGAGCTGGTCGATGCGGGCTTGCTCAGCGCCCGCGAGCTCAGGCAATTCGAACGCGCGGAAAATTTCCTGCTCGCCGTCCGCTGCCACCTCCATATTCTGGCGGGGCGCGCCGAGGATCGGCTGACCTTCGACTTCCAGCCCGAAATCGCGCGCCGGATGCACTTCGCCGACCGGCCGGGGAAGAGCGCGGTCGAACGCTTCATGCAGCTCTATTTCCTCCACGCGAAAAGCGTCGGCGACGTCACCGGCACCTTCCTTGCGCACCTCGACGACCAGATGGCGGCGCGCGGGCGGCGTTTTTTGCCGACGATCCGGCGGCGCCCCGGCAAGCTCAATGGCTTTGTCCTTGACCGCGGCCGCCTCGCGCTACCCGGCGACGATTTCTTTCAGGCCGACCCGGTGCGGTTGATCGAGATTTTCGCGCTCGCCGACAAGCATGGCCTCGAAATCCATCCGCAGGCGATGCGTCAGGCGCGCCACGACGCAAAGCTGATCGACGCGCGCGGGGTGCGCCGCATTGCCAAGGCGAACGCGCTGTTCCTCGATGTGCTGACGTCCCCACGCGACCCCGAAACGGTGCTGCGCTGGATGAACGAGGCGGGGGTGTTCGGCCGCTTCGTCCCCGATTTCGGCCGCGTCGTCGCGCAGATGCAGTTCGACATGTATCATCACTACACCGTCGACGAACATACGATCCGCGCCATCGGGCTGCTCGCCGACATCGAACAGAACCGGCTCGAGGGCGACCATCCGCTGTCGACGTCGATCATGGGTCAGATCCATTCGCGCCGCGTTCTTTATTGCGCGGTGCTGCTCCACGACATCGCCAAGGGGCGCGGCGGCGACCATAGCGTGCTCGGCGCCGAACTGGCGCTGCGTGTCTGCCCGCGGCTGGGGCTGAGCGAGGCCGAGACCGAAACCGTCTCGTGGCTGGTGCGCTATCATCTGCTGATGTCGGCGACCGCGTTCAAGCGCGACCTCGCCGATTTCAAGACGATCCTCGATTTTGCCGGCCAGGTGCAAAGCCCTGAGCGGTTGCGCCTGCTGCTCGTGCTGACGGTGGTCGATATTCGCGCCGTCGGCCCGGGGGTGTGGAACAGCTGGAAACGGCAGTTGCTCACCGAGCTGTACGACGCCGCCGAGGAAGTGCTGCGGCTCGGTCACAAGCAGCGCGGCCGCGAACAAAGGATCGCGAGCAAAAAGGCCGATGCGGCGGCGCTGCTCGGGCTCGACGACAAGGGCTTTGCCCGCCTCGCCAGGCGCCTGCCCGAAAGCTATTGGATCGCCGAGCCGGTCGAGGTCATCGCCGCCAACCTCACCCATATGCAGCAGGCGGGCAGCGCGCCGTTGCATATCGCCGCGGTGCCCGATCAGGATCGCGGCGCGACGCTGGTGATGGTGCTCGCCGCCGACCATCCCGGGCTGTTCTATCGCATCGCCGGGGGCATCCACCTTGCCGGCGGCAACATCATCGACGCGCGCATCCACACCACCCGCGACGGCCTCGCGCTCGACAATTTCCTCGTCCAGGATCCGCTCGGCCGCCCGTTTGCCGAGGCGGGGCAGATCGGCCGGCTGACCCGCGCGATCGAAGACGCGCTCGCCAACCGCCACAAATTGCTGCCCAAACTCGAAGCCCGCGCGCTGCCGCGCACCCGCGCCGAAGCGTTCCGCATCGCCCCCAATGTGTTCGTCGACAACAAGGCATCGAACCGCTTCACGGTGATCGAGGTCAACGCGCAGGACCGCCCCGCGCTGCTCAACCAACTCGCCTATGCGCTGTTCCAGTCGAAGGTCACCGTGCACAGCGCCCATGTCGCCACCTATGGCGAACGCGCGGTCGACACCTTTTATGTCACCGACCTGATCGGCGACAAGATCGACAGCGCCGCGCGGGTGAAATCGCTGGAAAAACGCCTTCTCGAGGCGGCGACGAGTCAGAGCGAGGACGCGGTGGCGGCTTAGAAGTCGAACCCCTGCTGCATCGGACCAGCCGTCACGCCTTCGAGTTCGAGCATCCGCACCTTGGATAGCGAGCCGCCAGGCGCCGAGAAACCGCCGATTTTGCCGCCCGCAGCCATGACGCGGTGGCAGGGAATGATTAGCGGCACGGGATTCGTCGCCATGGCTTGTCCGACGGCACGAGCATATTCGGGTCCGGCGTCAAGCGCATGCGCGATGGCGCCATAGGTAGTCGTCTCGCCCCAGCCGAGCTTGCGCACCTGCTCGTACACCCGTGCGAAGAAGGGAGGCTGTTCACCCAGATCAACCCGTACATCGAAAAAATCGACCGGCTCTCCCGCGAAATACCGAACTATCGCATCAATGACGGCCTGTACGTCGGCCGACTGTTCCGTGCGCATCGCATCAGGCAGGCGGCGCAAGAGGGCGCGCTCGGTTTCGGGCGCGGTCGGCGCCGGCAGGCGCAGGGTTGTGACACGGCCGTCATGCCAGCCGATGGCCGCGACGCCGACGGCGGTTCTGAAAAGCTGATAATGCTTGTTGTCGGCCATGACCCGTTCTCCACCAGCATGGATATAAGACAGGTTTTCGCCGAAACCATATTGCCGCTTCCCGCCCCTTCTGGCTGGCAAGGACGGTTACCCCCGCAGCACCGCCCCAACCTTCGCCGCCGCCGCGACCACCTTGTCGGCGATCGCCTTCAGCTCGGCATCGGTGAAGCTTTTCTCCACCGGCTGCAATTCGACCTCGACCGCCAGGCTCACCTGACCTTCGGGCACGCCCTGCCCGGTGAAACGGTCGAACAGGCGAGCATCGGTGATGCTCGCCTTGTCGGCGCCGCGGATCGCGCGGACCAGGTCGGCGGCGGTCAGGCTGGTCGAGGCCAGGAACGCGAAGTCGCGGCGCACCGACTGCAGCGCGGGCGGGGTGAAGGCGGCCCGCGCCGGGCTGCTCGCGCGCTTTGCCGGGATCGCATCGAGGAAAATCTGCACCGCCATCACCGGCCCATCGACATCGAAATGCCGGGTGAGCAGTGGGTGGAGCGCGCCGAACTCGGCGAGCACCGCCTTGGGGCCGAGCCGCAGCGTCGCCGACTGGCCGGGGTGCCAGATGCTGCCCTCGGCGACCGCCTCCATCACCTGCAAGCGGTCGGCAGGGGCACCTGCGGCATCGAGCAGCGCCAGTGCCGCGGCCTTGGCGTCGAACGCATCGAACGGTGCGGCCTTGCCCGCCTGCCAGCCGCGCGCGCGCTTGTCGCCCGCCATCAGCACGGCCAGCGTCGGATGCTCGGCATCGGCCAGATAGCGCCGCCCGATTTCGAACAGGCGGATGCTGGATACGCCGCGGTTCTGGTTGCGCTGCGCCGCGCCGAGCAGGCCGGGGAGCAGCGACGGGCGCATGACCTTCAGATCTTCGCTGATCGGATTGGCGAGCGACCAGTCGCCGCCGCCGAACGGCGCCGCGTCGCGGTCGCTGATGAACGACCAGGTGACCGCTTCGGCGAACCCCGCCGCCGCGGCCGCGCGGCGCAGGCGGCGTTCGAGCATCTGTTCGGGGGTCGCGGTCGGTTTGGCGACTCCGTCCACGCGCGGCAACGCCACCGACGCGATCGCGTCGAACCCGGTGATGCGCGTGACTTCCTCGACCAGATCGGGGGCGCCGTCGATGTCGCGTCGCCAGCTTGGCACCGCGACCTGCCAGCGACCGCCCTGCTCGATCACCGAAAAACCAAGCGCGGTCAGGATCTCCTGCTGCCGTTCGGGCCCGATCGCGATGCCGCCGAGCGTCGCCGACAGCGCCGGGTCATAATCGACCGTCTTCACCTCGGCGGGCGGCGTTCCGGCGCGGGTCACCGCCGACGCGGTGCCGCCGCAAATCGCGAGCACATGCGCGGTGACGATCGCGGTCGCATCGTCGAGGAACGCCGGATCGACCCCGCGCTCGAAGCGGCTGCGCGCGTCGCTGGTCAGCGCCAGGGCTTGTCCGGTCAGCGCGATGCGCTCGGGGGTGAAGTAAGCGATTTCGAGCAGCACGTCGGTCGTCGTCTCGCTGCACCCGCTATGCTCGCCGCCCATGATGCCGGCGATGTCGTGGACGCCGCTGTCGTCGGCGAGCACCGTCATCGTATCGGTCAGGGCATATTCCTTGCCGTTGAGCGCGGTCGCCGTCTCGCCTGCCGTGGCGCGGCGCGCGACGAGCGCACCGGTCAGCTTGGCGCGGTCATAGATGTGGCTCGGGCGGCCGAGGTCGAACATCACATAATTGCTGATGTCGACGAGCGCCGAGATCGAGCGTTGTCCAACCGCTTCCAGGCGGCGGCGCATCCATTCGGGGGCGGTGCCGTTGGTGACGCCGCTGATCGTGCGGCCATAGAAAGCGGGGCAACCTCCAGGATCGTCGGTACGAATTTCGGTCGTCGGCGCGCCCTCGCCCGCGATCGTCGGGACGTCGAGCGGCTTCAGCGTGCCGAGCCCGGCGGCGGCGAGGTCGCGCGCGATGCCGCGCACCCCCATGCAATCCTGCCGGTTCGGGGTGATCGAAATATCGATCACCGGATCGCCTGCGCCGCTATAATCGGCAAAGCTGGTGCCGATCGGCGCATCGGCGGGCAGCTCGATGATCCCGTCATGGTCGTCGCCAAGCTCAAGCTCGCGCGTCGAGCACATCATGCCGTTCGATTCGACCCCGCGGACGGCGGCGACCTTCAGCTCCATCCCGTTCGCGGGCACCACCGCGCCGGGCAGTCCGAGCACGCCGACCAGTCCGGCGCGCGCATTGGGCGCGCCGCACACGACGGTCAGCGCCGCGCCGCCGTCGCCGGTATCGACCGTCAGCACCTGCAATTTGTCGGCCTGCGGGTGTTTCTCGGCGGTCAGCACGCGCGCGACGCGGAAGCCTTTCAGTTTGTCGGCCGGGTTCTCGACGCCTTCGACCTCATGGCCGATGCGGTTGAGCGTCGCGACGACGTCGTCGACGCTCGCGGACGTTTCCAGATGCTCCTTCAGCCAGTCGAGGGTGATCTTCATGCCGAAATCCCCCCGCTCAGCGTCGGGACACTCAGCGCGCCAAATCCATAATGGGCGAGCCAGCGCAGGTCGCCATCGAAGAAGGCGCGCAGGTCGTCCATGCCATATTTCAGCATCGCCAGCCGATCGACCCCGACCCCAAAGGCAAAGCCCTGCCACTCGTCGGGATCGAGCCCGCAATTGGCGATGACGCGGCGGTTGACCATCCCGCTGCCGAGCAGCTCCATCCACGCATGACCATCATCGTCGCCATGCCCGCCGACGATGCGGCGGCCCTTTTCCTGCTTGTAACCGACGTCCACTTCCGCCGAGGGTTCGGTGAAAGGGAAATAGCTCGGGCGCAGCCGCAGCACGATGTCGTCGCGCTCGAAATAGGCCTTCAGGAAGGTCTCCAGCGTCCATTTGAGGTGGCCGAGCGTGATCCCCTTGTCGATCACCAGCCCTTCGATCTGGTGGAACATCGGCGTGTGCGTCGCGTCGCTGTCGCTGCGATAGACGCGGCCCGGCGCGATGATGCGGATCGGCGGGGCTTCAGACATCATCGTCCTAATTTGCACCGGCGATGTGTGCGTCCGCAGCAACATACGCTGCGCGGCACCTTCGCCAACTTCCGGGAAATAGAAGGTGTCGTGCATCGCGCGTGCGGGATGCGTTTCGGGAATGTTGAGCGCGGTGAAATTGCGCCAATCGTCCTCGATCTCGGGACCGGTCGCGACGGCAAAGCCCATATCGGCAAAGATTTCGGCGAGCTCGTCCATCACCTGGCTCACCGGGTGGACGCTGCCGCGCGGGGCGGTGTCGGCGGGGAGCGACATGTCGATCGCCTCGGCGGCGAGCTTGATGTCGATCGCGGCGGCGTCGAGCGCCGCCTTGCGGTCGGCGATCGCGGCGGTGACGGCTTCGCGCAGGGCGTGGATCAACGGCCCCTGTTCCTGCCGCTCATCGGGGGTCATCCCGCCCAGCGATTTCAGCAGCGCGGTAACGCTGCCCGCCTTGCCCAGCGCGGCGACGCGCAGCGCCTCGAGCGCGTCGAGGTCGCTCGCCGCCCTTATGTCGTCGACCAGCCGGGTCTGGGTGGCCTGGATATCGCTCATCGTCATTTATCCTGCAACGGCCGCGCTTCGCCCGCGCCGCCGCTTGCACCGAACGCGATGCGTGGGTCAAGCCCTTGGGGGGTCAACCCCCGGGCTTGTGCAGCCCCTGCACTGCGGCGCCCGCTGCGGCGGCGCGGGCTTTGGCAGCGGCGCCCAGGATCGGTTTGGGCCGCGCCGCATAGTCGCGCGGGCTCATACCCATGAATTTGGCGAAGTCGCGGGTGAATTGCGCCTGGTCGTAATAATGATGATCCATCGTATCGATCCACGCCATCGACGGGTCGAGCATGAAGCGCGCCAGCGAGCGCAGGAAACGCTGGCGGCGAAGCAGCAGCTTGGGCGAAAAGCCGAAGGCGCGGTGGCTCAATCGTTCGATCGAGCGTTCGGACAGCTCCAGCTTGGCCGAAAGGTCGGCGACGGTCGCCAGCTCGTCGTCGACCAGCGCGCGGTGCGCCGCCAGGATCGCCGGGTCGTCGGGTGGCGCGCGACCGAGCAGGGCGCAGAAATAGGCGTCGATCATCGCCGCGGCGGCATCGACGTCGTTCACCTCGCGCAACTTCCCCCCGAGCGGCGCGAAAGCGGCAAAGGCGGGGTGAGCGGCGCCGTCGCAAAACCGGTCGGCCAGATCGTCGGCAGGCAGCGGGATGAATTTCGCCCAACCCAGCGGCACGACGCCGATGCCCCACACGCGCATGGTGCCGGTCGCGAAATAGGTGGCGGTGCTGGTCGGGCCGGTGGCGATAAAGCGCGGCGTGGCGATGACCGGCGCGCCGCCCACCGACGCCAGCGGCACCTCGCCTTCGACAAAGCGCAAATTTGCCCATTCGGGATGCAGATAATCATCGACGCGGGTGCCCGCCGGGACCGACACTTCGGTCAGATAGATCGTGCTGAGATAGGGGCGCAGCGGCGCCGACACCGCGAAAAAGCGAGTGGAGATTCGGACGTCGGACGGATCCGGCGCGGCGGTGTCGCTGTTTAGCATCGACTTTCCTCTAGCCGTCATTAACGACGAAAAACAACATTTTGACGCCATTTCTTGTCGGGTTTTTACAATTTTCTACGCACCAACTTCGCCATAGTTGCGCGGTGAGGCTCGGCAAGCGGGCGGGTGAGACGAATATCGGGAGGTCGCGGCGACGGCAGAGTGGTGGCGCCAAATGAGGGGGATTTGGCGGCGACCTGAAAACAGACGATAGATTTTTCCGAGCTTCGTCCCGGCCGGCAGCTTTCTGCGACCCACGGCTTTTCGGAACGGGCGGGGGGGCGATGGTTTCCACTGGAGCCATTGTCGGGGCGGCGCGAAGCGAAAGCTTCGCGCCGCTTCTTCGTTCGGATGCGGTCGTTTGGGGTAGGGGCGGATGTTGCTCAATATCGTCGGCTCCGCCTGCGCGGCGGCGACGGCTGATTTCGGCGGCTTCCCGGCGCTGACGATCAACCCTCGCCCGCGCGATCCGCCATATCCATGAAATCGCGCGCGATGTTGCGTTCGGCTTCATCCTTGAACGCGACATCCAGGTCGGGGGCGACGCCGAGCATGTACATCAGCGCCCACAGCGCGAAGCGGCGGCCGGGATTGGCTTCCAGGCCGAAGTCGACGCGCATGCGCTCGGTGCCCGCGGCATGCGCCTCGGGGTGGATCGCCGCGAGGTCGGCGGTGCCGAAGTAGCGGCGGAGCTGGTCGTCGAAATCCATGTCCCCTTTTCGTGGTTTTGTCGGCCTTGGCAAGGCGGCGCGGAAAAATCGGGTGGTTCGAAACGGCGCTCGGTTGTCTTTGGGCAAGCGCCCCGATAGGGCGGCGTCCGTGAAGACGAGCATCGAGATCGGAACCGACAGCGGCGGGCAGGGCGTGCATATCAACGTCCAGGAACTGCTGGCGACGCGCCTGCTTGTCCAGGGCAATTCGGGGTCGGGCAAGTCGCACCTGCTGCGCCGCATTCTCGAGGAAAGCGCCGCGCTGGTGCAGCAGATCGTGATCGATCCCGAGGGTGATTTTGTCACCCTCGCCGATGTGTACAGCCATGTCGTGATCAACGGCGGCGATTATAATGAGCGCGAGATCGCGGCGATGGGCGCGCGCATCCGCGAACATCGCGCGTCGATTGTCCTCAGCCTCGAATCGCTCGACATCGAGGCGCAGATGACCTGCGCCGCGGCGTTTTTGAACGCGTTGTTCGACGCGCCGCGCGAACATTGGTTTCCGGCGCTGGTGGTGGTCGACGAGGCGCAGATGTTCGCGCCGAGCGTCGCAGGCGATGTGTCGGACGCTGTCCGCCGCGCAAGTCTGTCGGCGATGACGAACTTGATGTGCCGCGGGCGCAAGCGCGGCCTTGCCGGCGCGATCGCGACGCAGCGGCTCGCCAAGCTCGCGAAGAATGTCGCCGCCGAGGCGAGCAATTTCCTGATGGGGCGCACCTTTCTCGACATCGACATGGCGCGCGCCGCCGACCTGCTCGGGATGGAGCGGCGGCAGGCCGAAGCGATCCGCGATCTGGAGCGTGGCCATTTCCTGGGGCTGGGTCCGGCGATCTCACGGCGCCCGCTCAGCATCCGCATCGGCGCGACGCAGACCGCGACGCGAATGGGGACGCACAGCCTGATGCCGCTGCCGCAAGCGGACGGCGCCGACATGCGATCGATGCTGTTCACCGAAATGGAGGCGCCAGCGGCGCCGCGCGTCTTCGCGCCCGAACCCGCGCCGGTCGCGGCGAGCGAAGTGCTCGAACGCATTGCCGCGGTCGAGGGGCTGCACGACGACCGCGACGCGCCGGTCGTGCTCGACATCGTCGCCGCGGTCGAGGAAGCCGAGCAGAGCGATGCGGTGGTCGTCGCAATGCTTGAGGAGATGCTCGCCGATCCCGACAGCGCCTTCCAGCCCGAATCCTTCCTCTATCAGGATTTCTCGGTGCGCTGCCGGATGCAGAAACTGAAAAAAGTGCCGCTCGATCTGGCGGCGTTCCGCCGCCGTTTCGCGCTGGCCAAGGGTGGGGTGTTCGACCCGTCCGAACCGCGCTGGACCGAAGCGTTGCGCGTCGCCGAGCGGCTGCCCGACGACATGCTCGCGCCATTCCTGCAAATCGCGCGCGCCGCGATGGACGGCGACAGCTGCCCCGACGACGACGTGCTGGGCCGCGCCTATGGCAGCCGCTCGCCGGGGCGCATCCGGCGGCTGGTCGACTATATGGAAAAGCAGGGCGCGATCGTCGTCCGCTCCGATTTCGGCGGGCGCCGGTCGATCGGCATTCCCGAGCTGGGACTGAGCACCGAGGCGGAATAGCGGCCGCCCTACCCCTTTTTGAACAGCGACTCGGCGACCGCCTTGTGACTCGTTGCCGCGGCGCGGTGCGCCTTGACGCGGTCGATCTCGGCTTCGAGCGTCGCGATACGGTCATCGAGTTCGGCCAGCGACAGCGGATCGAGCGGTTGTCTGGTCAGCGCCGCGAGCCCATCGTCGCGGCGGCGGGGAAGGTCGTCATCGTCCATGGCGGTTCCTCTCTCTCGCTGGTCCGGGGTGGCAAGGCGGCGAGTGTTGACCCGGTGCGCCACGCTGTCAATAAGGTGGCCGAGAGGGCGAATTGAAAAGTGGGGGAAATTTCAACGTGATCAGCCTGCCAGCGAGCATGACCGCGATCGCCATCAGCGCGCCCGGAGGGCCAGAGGTTCTGGTCCCCGCGCAGCGCCCGGTGCCGCAGCCGGGGCCGGACGAGGTGCTGATCCGCGTCGCCGCCGCCGGGGTTAACCGTCCTGACGTGTTGCAACGCATGGGCTATTACCCGCCGCCGCCGGGGGCATCGGACCTGCCCGGGCTGGAGATTGCCGGGACGATCGTCGCGGTCGGGCCGGGCTGTGATGCCGAGCTTTTGGGGCAGGCGGTGTGCGCGCTCGTCGCGGGCGGCGGCTATGCCGAATATTGCGTCGCCCCCGCGGGAAGCTGCCTGCCGGTGCCCAAGGGCTTTGCGATGGCCGAGGCCGCGGCGCTCCCTGAAACGATATTCACCGTCTGGCACAATCTGTTCGAACGGGCGTGGGTGAAGGACGGCGACACCGTGCTGGTCCATGGCGGCACCAGCGGCATCGGGACGACCGCGATCGGGCTATGCAAGCTGTTCGACATCCGGGTCATCGTGACCTGCGGCAGTGCCGACAAATGCGCCGCGGCGATGGCGCTCGGCGCGACCCAAGCGATCGATTATTCCGCCGACGATTATGTCGAGGCGGTGAAGGCGTTCACCGATGGGCGCGGGGTCGATGCGGTGCTCGATATGGTCGGCGGCGATTATCTGCCGCGCAACCTCGCCTGCCTGGCCGAGGACGGCCGCCATGTCACCATCGCATTCCAGCGCGGGATGAAGGTCGAGATCGACATCGCCGACGTCATGCGCCGCCGCCTGACGCTGACCGGATCGACGCTCCGCGCGCGCAGCCCCGATTTCAAGGCTGCGCTGGCCGACGAAATCCACCGTATCGTGTGGCCGCGCCTGGCCGAGAGCGGGTGGAAGCCGGCGATGGACCGGATCTTCCCGCTCGCCGAGGCCGGCGCGGCGCATGCACGGATGCAGGCCGGCGCGCATGTCGGGAAGATCGTGCTGATCGTCTGAGCGGCGGAAACGGGCGCCGCGCCGCGCCCCCTTGCCCCTTTTGCCAATCCGGTTTACAGCCACCCCCATTATTCGGCCGCTCCGCGAGGGGCGGCCCTTATTATTTGTGCTTTTGGAGAGCAGTCATGGCCAATCCCGATGCCACCCCGCTGATGCCGCATGCGACCGCCGCCTGGCTGGTCGACAACACCGGCCTCACCTTCATCCAGATCGCCGAATATTGCGGCATCCATATTCTGGAAGTACAGGCGATCGCCGACGAGACCGCGGCGACCAAATACACCGGCCGCGACCCGGTGCGCGCGCACGAGCTGTCGATGGACGAGATCGAAAAGGGTCAGAACGACCCCAATTACAAGCTCAAGATGAGCAAGCAGGCGCAGGACACGATCCGCCGCACCCGCGGCCCGCGCTACACCCCGGTCAGCAAGCGCCAGGACAAGCCCGACGGCATCGCGTGGATCCTGAAGAACCATCCCGAAGTATCCGATGGCGCGATCGGCAAGCTGATCGGCACCACGCGCAACACGATCAATGCGATTCGTGAGCGCAGCCATTGGAACAGCGCCAACATCGTCGCCAAGGATCCGGTGACGCTGGGCCTGTGTTCGCAGCGCGAGCTCGACGCGCTGGTTGCCAAGGCGGCGAAAAAGGCGGGGATTGCCGCACCGACCGACAACCGGTTCGAAGGCGACCGCGAAGCGCTGCTCGAAGAGTTGCGCGCCGAACGCACCGCCGCGAACGAGGCGCGCGCCGCCGAGGCAGCCGAAGCCGACGGCGAAGCCTGACCGATGTCGGGCAGCGATGACGACAATATCCCGGCGGCCAGCGGCTCGCCGGATGCTTCGCTGACCCAAGACGACAGCTTTACCGCGACCAGCCATGCGGGTCTGACCTACCCATGGGGTGAGGCTGCGCCGGGGGCGGGCGAGACGATCCGCATCGCGGGCGGGATCAGCTGGGCGCGCATCCCGATGCCGGGGTCGCTCGGCCATATCAACAGTTGGCTGCTCGACGACGACGCCGATGGCGCGGACGGGGTCGCGATCGTCGACACCGGCATCTGCCTGACCATGTGTTCGGACGCGTGGAAGGCGCTCTATGCGGGCGCCTTGAACGGCAAACGGATCACGCGCGTCATCGGGACGCACCTGCACCCCGACCATATTGGCCTCGCCGGCTGGATCGCGAAGAAACAGGGCGTCAAGCTGTGGATGACGCGCGGCGAGATGCTGACCGCGCGCGCGATCGTCGCTGATTCGTCTGACGCCGCCCCCGACGAGGTGCTGACGCAGTCGCGCGCCGCGGGCTGGGACGAAGCGGCGATCGAGACGCAGCGCTCGCGCGGCTGGAACATGTTCCAGCGTATGATCTTTCCGCTGCCACGCAGCTATGTGCGGATCGAGGACGGCGACCGGATTGACCTGGGCGCGCACCAGTGGCGCGTCGTGGTGGGATCGGGACACAGCCCCGAACATGCGTGCCTGTGGAACGAGCGCGAGGGCGTGCTGGTGTCGGGCGACCAGGTGCTGCCGCGGATCAGTTCGAACGTGTCGGTCAACATCACCGAACCCGACGCCGATCCGCTCGGCGAATGGCTGGCGTCGATCGACAAATTGCTGAGCGTCGTCCCCGCCGACGTCACCGTCTGCCCCGCGCATGGCGAACCGTTCAAGGGACTGCACGTCCGGTTGATGGCGCTGCGCGACGAGCATCGCATGCGGCTCTATAATCTGGCCGAAGCCGCGGCGCAGGCGCCGATGCGTGCGGTCGACAGTTTCCCGCTGCTGTTCAATCGCCCGATCGGCGAGCATAATCAGGGGCTGGCGACCGGCGAGGCGCTGGCGCATCTGAAACGGCTCGAAGTCGAGGGCCGGGTCCGGCGCGAAGACCGCGACGGCATATGGTGGTATCACGGCGTCGGGTGATCGGCCGATCCGGCTGGCATCGATCGCCAGCCGACATCCCTGGCGTATCCCCCAACGAAAAAGGGCGGCCCCGTCGGGACCGCCCTTGTTTCTTGTCGTCTGGCTGAAAAGCGTCAGGCTGCCTTGGGCAGCGCCGCCTTTGCCTGGGCGATGATGGTGGTGAAGACGGTGCCTTCGTTCATTGCCAGGTCGGCCATGACCTTGCGGTCGAGCTCGATCCCCGCCAGCTTCACGCCGTGCATGAACTGCGAATAGGTCAGGCCTTCGGCGCGAACCGCAGCGTTGATGCGCTGGATCCACAGACCGCGGAAATTCCGCTTCTTAACCTTGCGGTCGCGATAGGCATATTGGCCAGCCTTTTCGACCGCCTGCTTGGCGATACGAATGGTGTTCTTGCGACGGCCGTAAAAGCCCTTCGCCTGTTCCAATACGCGTTTGTGCTTGGCGCGCGTGGTGACGCCGCGTTTGATGCGTGACATGCCTTAGCGCTCCTTACTTCAGGCCGTAGGGCGCCCAGAGGCGCACATGGGCCACATCCGAATCGCTCAGCACGCTGGTGCCGCGGTTGGTGCGGATATACTTGGAATTGTGCGAAATCAGGCGGTGACGCTTGCCGGCAACGCCGTGCTTCACTTTGCCCGAGGCGGTGAATTTGAAGCGTTTCTTCACACCGCTCTTGGTCTTCATTTTGGGCATTTTGGTCTCCTTTGGAAGTCCGTTTGCGTATCGGCCTGGCAGCCCTTGTCGCCAGCCGACACAATCGGAAGCGGGGCGCTTAGGGGGATTCGCCCGGAAATGCAAGCGTTGCGGGAACAAGAGGTCCGCCGCCGTTTCAATGGTGGCAGGCTAGCCCCTCGATCACATCCTCGAGCCGCGCCGGATCGCCGAGCGCGATGACATGCCCCATGCTGTCGGCGTTGAGCGGGTCGCCGTTCCAGTCGCACATCGTCCCGCCCGCTCCCTCGACGATCGGCACCAGCGCGGCAAAGTCGTGCAGCTTCAGCCCGGCCTCGACGACGAGGTCGATATGTCCGCTCGCGAGCAGACCATAATTATAACAGTCGCCGCCGAAGACCATGCGCTTGTGCGACGTCTTTGCCGCCAGCGCCATGAAATGTTCGGCGTCATGGTCGGCGAAATATTGGGGGCCGGTGGTGGCGAGCGTCGCATCGGCCAGCGCGCGGCAAGTGCGGGTGCGGACGGGCTGGCCGCCGAACAGCGTCGGCTGTCCCAGCGCGCCGACCCAGCGTTCGCCGCTGATCGGCTGGTCGATGATGCCGAGGATTGGCCAGCCGTCCTGGAGCAGCGCGATGAGTGTGCCGAAAATCGGCCGTCCGGCCATGAAGCTGACGGTGCCGTCGATCGGGTCCAACACCCATTGCCGCGCCGCATCGGGACGCTCGGCACCATATTCCTCGCCGATGATTCCGTCGCGCGGCGCTTCGGCATCCAGCAGGCGGCGCATTGCGGCTTCGGCAGCGCGGTCGGCCTCGGTCACCGGCGAGGCGTCGTCCTTGGCTTCATGGGCGAACGCGGCGCGGAACAGCGGGCGAATGGCGTCGCCGGCCGCGTCGGCGAGGCGATTGGCGAGGGCGAGGTCGGAGGTGATCGTCATGCCATCGGCGCTAGCGCAGCACGGCGGCTCCCGCCAGCCCCGGACCACTTCGACCGCCGGTCGCGCACCGAATATATCAATTTTACAGATTTCATATATTTTGTAAAATGGAGCCTATGTCCGACCGCATTTCCGCCGATTCGCTGTTGGCCGCCGCTGCGCGCACCGGTTTTCGCAAGGCATCGATGGACGATCTGGCGCGGGCCACCGGCGTGTCGCGGCAGGCGCTCTACAACCGCTTCGGGTCGAAAGACGCGCTGATCGACTGGGCGATCCGATCGCGGATCGACCGGTCGCTGGCGGAGGCGCTGGGCAGTCTGGACAATCCCGCCGCTGCATTGGTCGCGCGATTGCTGGCCGCGCTCGACGCGTGGGTCGGCCAGCATATGATAATGCTGCGCGCCTCGCCCCATGGGGTCGATGTCGCGCCGATGGCGGTGCCCGACCCCGGCGAAGCGGTGCGCGCGGCCGAACGCAGGCTGGTGGCGGGGATGGCGAACGCGATCCGGCGCGGCGGCCCCGGCACCGCCGTCGCGCGCGCCGGCAGCCTGGCGCAGGCGCTATGCTGGACCGCGAAGGGGCTGGTTCACGCGGCGCCCGACCATGCGGCTTTTCGCCGCGAACTGGAATCGATCGTCGGCGCCCTGCTGGCGCGGTGACGAATTAGTCGAACAGCGAGGAGACGCTCGATTCGTCGGCGATGCGCTTGATCGCTTCGCCGAGCAGCGGCGCGACGGTCAGCGCGCGGACCTTGCTGCTGTCGTTCACTGCGTCGGTCGGCTGGATCGAATCGGTGATAACCAGCTCGGTGAGCTCGCTCGCCTCGACGCGTGCAACCGCGCCGCCCGACAAGACGCCGTGGGTGCAATAAGCGACGACGCCCTCGGCGCCCGCGGCCTTCAGCGCCCCGGCGGCGTTGCACAGCGTGCCTGCCGAATCGACGATGTCGTCGATCAGGATGCAGAAGCGCCCCTTCACGTCGCCGATGATGTTCATCACTTCCGATTCGCCGGCGCGCTCGCGGCGCTTGTCGACAATCGCCAGCGGCGCGTTGTCGAGCCGCTTGGCGAGCGCCCGCGCGCGCACGACGCCGCCAACGTCGGGCGACACGACCATCAGATTCTTGCCGGCAAAGCGCGCCTGGATGTCGGCGCTCATCACCGGCGCGGCGTAGAGGTTATCGGTCGGGATGTCGAAGAAGCCCTGGATCTGCCCGGCGTGCAGGTCGATCGCGAGGACGCGGTCGGCGCCCGAGGTGGTGATCAGGTTCGCGACGAGCTTCGCCGAGATCGGGGTGCGCGGGCCGGGTTTGCGGTCCTGGCGGGCATAGCCGAAATAGGGGACGACTGCGGTGATGCGCTTTGCCGAGGCGCGGCGTAGCGCGTCGTTGATGATCAGCAGCTCCATCAGATTGTCGTTGGCGGGGAAGTTCGTCGGCTGGACGACGAAAACATCCTGGCCGCGGACATTTTCATGAATCTCGACGAACACTTCCTCGTCGGCAAAGCGGCGCACGCTGGTATCGGTCAGCGGCAGTTCCAGATAGTCCGCGATCGCGCGGGCGAGGGGAAGGTTGCTGTTGCCGGAGATCAGTTTCATGGGGTGCGCGGCCCTTTCGCGGCGGATAGGATTGCGCGCCCCTTAGCCAGCGGGGGCGGATAGGGGAAGGGGTTAAAGGCCAGCTCCATGCGGAAACGGCGCGGGATGGCGAATGGCGATTACTCGGCCGAAGGATCGATGCGCGCTGATCGCCCTGGCTGGACCTTGCGTTCCGGGTCGCAAGGCGCTTGATGGCGCCACCGGGCGGCGTATGGACCGAAAATGAAGTTCAAAGCGAAGATCGAGCGCAAGGGGATCAACCCCTATGTACGGGTAAGCGCGGCCCGCGCGCAGCGGATCAAGGCAGGCTGGAAGAAACCGCTGCCGGTTCTCGTCCGGGTGAACGAAAAGCCGGTCGACGGCGCGCCGGTCAATATGATGCCGGCCGGTGACGGCGGCTTTTTCCTGTATCTGGACAGCCGCGTCCGCGCGGCGTCTGAGACCGAGGTTGGCGACCTGGTCGATGTGTGGATCGTCTTCGACCGCAGCTATCGGCCCGGCCCCCAGCATCCGATGCCTTTCGAATTCGCCTCGCGCCTTGATAGCAACCCGCGAGCAAAGATGTGCTGGGACGGCCTGACGCCCAGTCTTCAAAAAGAGATATTGCGGTATCTGGCCAGTCTGAAATCCGATGCGGCAAGGCAGCGTAACCTTGAGCGCGCAATCGAGGTGCTCAGCGGGGCCAAGGCACGTTTTCTGGCGCGCGAATGGAATTGAGGATGAAGCGCGCGGTCAAGCATCGCCGCCCCGGCCTTTTTCTCCTGCGCGGTTGAATTTGGGCGGGTTGAGCCTAAACCGCTGGACATGACCGACGCCGCCGACACGCTCACCATCGTCCTGGCCCAGATGACGCAGGCGGTCGGCGACCTTGCCGCCAACGCCGAAGCGATGCGCAGCGTTCGGGCCCGGCACGCCGATGCCGACCTGATTCTCTACCCCGAATTGCAGCTGATCGGTTATCCGCCCGAGGATCTGGTGCTCAAGCCCGCGCTGGCGACGCGCGCTGCGACGCTGCTCGCCGAACTCGCCGCCGAGACCGCCGACGGCGGCCCGGCGATCCTCGTCGGATCGGTCGAGCGCGCCCAGAATGCGGATGGGAGCGATGCGCTCTACAACATCATCGCGCTGCTCGACGGCGGCCGGATCGTCGCGACGCGGCGCAAGCACGAGCTGCCCAATTACGGCACTTTCGATGAAAAACGCGTCTTCGCGCCCGGCCCGCTTCCCGACATCGTCGAATGGCGCGGGATCAAGCTGGGATTGCCGATCTGCGAGGATGGCTGGTTGCCCAAAGTATCGCGGCATCTGGCCGATCAGGGCGCCGAGCTGCTGATCTCGGTCAATGGCAGCCCCTATGAAATCGACAAGGACGAACGGCGGCTGAGCCAGGTGTTCGCGGGCCGTGTCGCCGAAACCGGCCTGCCGCTGATCTTTCTCAACCGCATTGGCGGGCAGGACGAACTGGTGTTCGACGGCTGTTCGTTCGTGCTGAACGCCGATGGCGCGACGGCGCACCGTCTGACCGATTGGGAACCCGAAGAACGTGTCACGCACTGGACGAAGGGTGCCGAAGGCTGGAGCTGCGCGGCGGGCGCGATCGCCGAGTGGGAAGCGCATCCCGCCGACATCTACAGCGCGATGATCGTCAGCTTGCGCGACTATGTGACGCGCAACCGCTTCCCCGGCGTCGTGCTCGGGCTGTCGGGCGGCATCGATTCGGCGATTTGTGCCGCGATCGCCGCCGACGCGCTCGGCCCCGACCGCGTGTGGTGCGTGATGATGCCCAGCCGCTTCACCAGCCAGGCGAGCCTCGACGATGCCGCGGGCTGTGCCGCGCTGATCGGTTGCAAGCTCGACACCATCTCGATCGTCCCCGCTGTCGAGGCGTTCGATGCGATGCTGGCGGGCAGCTTTGCCGATGTCGAGGTCGACATCACCGAGGAAAATGTCCAGTCGCGCATCCGCGGCGTGACCCTGATGGCGCTCAGCAACAAATTCGGCCCGATGCTGCTGACCACGGGCAACAAGAGCGAGATGAGCGTCGGCTATGCGACGATCTATGGCGATATGGCGGGCGGCTATAATCCGCTGAAAGATGCCTATAAGATGACGGTGTTCGCCGTCGCCAAGTGGCGCAATGACAATGTGCCGCGGCTGTCGCTTAACCGGGTGGCCCCGGTGATGCCCGACAGCATCATCACCAAGCCGCCGAGCGCCGAGCTGCGCCCCGACCAGAAGGACGAGGACAGTCTGCCGCCCTATGCCGACCTCGACCGCATGCTGCACATGCTGGTCGAGGAGGAAGCGAGCGTCGACGATGTCGTGGCGCGGCATGGGTTCGACCGCGATGCGGTGGTGCGGATCGAACGCCTGCTGATGCTCGCCGAATATAAGCGGCGCCAGGCGCCGCCGGGGGTCAAGCTGTCGACGCGCAACTTCGGCCGCGACCGCCGCTATCCGATCACCCATGGCTTTCGTACCGGCTGACGCGCCGTGGGTGCCGGGCCGCGGGTACCGGTACGTCGGCGCGGTTTCGGCGCCCCATTGCAGGACGCTAGGCTTCGCCGATCGGAAACTTGCGATGAGGGGGATGGAAGATGGGGTTGCTGGGAGCCAAGGCGCCGCCGCACCGGGCCGAACGCGTGGTCGATATGCTGCGGATCACCGTCGCGCTGTTGATTTTGATCCACGGGCTGTTCCGCCTCGTCGCCGGCGGCGTGGTGCCCTTCGGCATCTGGCTGGAAAGCCAGGGTTTCCCCTGGGGCTATGGCTGGGCGATGGCGGTCACGCTGTACGAACTGGTCGGCCCGGCGCTGATCCTGACCCGCCGCTGGACCAGCCTTGTCGCGCTCGGTCATGCCGCTATCCTGACGCTCGGCATGATTCTGGTCCATCTGCCCTTCGGCTGGTTCGTCGTCGGCGGCGGACGTAACGGGATGGAATATAGCGTGATCCTGATCGTGTCGTTGCTCGCCCTTGCCTGGGCCTATTGGCCGGCGCGCCGCGCGTCGTCCGTAGCGGAGAGTTGATCATTTGGCGAACTGGCTGACCGGAATTGGATATGCGCTGTCGATCGTCAGCGTCGCGTTGCTGGCTTGGGTCGCCTGGCCCGCGCCCGATGAAGACCCAGCATTGGTCGGGGCGGTGATTGCTGGCGCGGCGCTTTCGGTGATCGGCATGGCGCTGCGCTGGGCGGCGCATATCATGATGAACCGCAAGATCGCGGAAGACGACTGACGACGGCCCATTATGCGGTTATAGGCGCGGCCATGACTGTCGTGACCCGCTTTGCCCCCTCGCCGACCGGCACCCTGCATGTCGGCAATGTCCGCACCGCGCTCCACAATTTTCTGTGGGCGCGCAAATATGGTGGGCGCTTCCTGCTGCGGATCGACGACACCGACCTTGAACGGTCGAAAGAGGATTATGTCGACGCGATCCGCGCCGACCTCGCGTGGCTCGGCTTCGATGTGGATGGCGAGGAACGCCAGTCGGCGCGGTTCGCGCTGTACGAGGCCGAATTTGCCAAGTTGCAGGCCGCGGGCCGCGTCTATGCCTGTTACGAAACCCCCGAAGAACTCGACATCCGGCGCAAGATCCTGCTCTCGCGCGGGCTGCCGCCGGTTTATGAGCGCAAAGCCGCCGACGCGCCGGCGCCCGACGGCGTGGCGCCGCACTGGCGCTTCCGCCTCGACCATGACGCAGCGATCGAATGGGCCGATATGGTTCGTGGTGATCAGCATTTTGAACCGAAAACTATGTCCGATCCGGTGGTCCGCCGCGCCGACGGCAGTTGGCTCTATCTGCTGCCCAGCGTCATCGACGATATCGCGATGGGCATCACCCATGTCGTGCGCGGCGAGGATCATGTGTCGAACACCGCGACGCAGATCCAGATGTTCGCGGCGCTCGGCGCCGCCCCGCCGCGGTTCGCGCATGAGGCGTTGCTTGTCGGGACCGAGGGCAAATTGTCGAAGCGGCTCGGCTCGCTGGGCATGGCCAGCCTGCGCGACGCCGGGATCGAGCCGATCGCGCTCGCGGCGCTGCTCGCGCGGCTCGGGACCAGCGACCCGGTCGAACCGGTCACCAGCCTGGCGCCGCTGATCGAGCATATCGACTTTGCGCGCTTCGGTCGCGCCCCGGCGCGGTTCGACGACGCTGAACTGGCGCTGCTCAACCAGAAGATTTTGCACCACACCGATCATGAAGCGGTCGCCGATCGCTTGCCCGCCGCGATCACCGCGGTGCGCTGGCACGCGATTCGCCCCAACCTGATGACGGTCGCCGAGGCCGCCGAGTGGCTGCCGGTGTTCGACGGGCCACTGGCGCCGCCGCCGGTCGACGATGCCGACCGGCCGGTGCTGGCCGCCGCCGCCGCTGCGGCGCCCGCGATCGATTGGAGCGCCGACCCCTGGCACGCGCTGACCGCGGCGGTGAAGGGGGCGACGGGGGCCAAGGGCCGCGCGCTGTTCCTGCCGCTGCGCCGCGCGCTGACGGCGCGCGACCATGGCCCCGACATGGCCGAATTATTGCCGCTGATCGCCAAGGATCAGGCGGTGGCGCGGCTGGCTGCCGACTGATCGATCCATCGCGAACAACTGCGCCATCCTTGCCTACCTTGTCGCTTGACAAAAAGAGTGATGATATATTATCTCTCAATTCTGGCTTGGCCCATAGCGGTGGTCGAAACACGGCAGGGCCGGGTCTGACCGGCAAGGAGAGATGCCATGACCCTGATACCCTTGATTTCGGCCATCATGACCGCGCCCGAGGCGACGATTGCGCCCGCGGGCGCAGCAACCCTTTCACCCCGTAACAGCTATGGCAGCGACCACGGCCGCCACCCGGTCGCCGCGCTCCTCGCCGTTGGCCTGCCGGCGGCGCTGGTCGTCGCGGTGGCGCTGTCGCCGATGATCATGGAGGCGCCGCCGAAATCCAAACCGATGCAAGGCACGTTGATCGAACTGACCAAGCCGCTCGATCCGCCGCCGCCCCAGCCGACCGAGGAGGTGGCGCCGACCGAGAGGACCGCCTCGGCGACTGACGCCGTCAAACCCGTCATCGATATAAATTCGCTGAGCGACAATCGGGTCGTCGAAGGGCCGGTCGTCATCGATCTTCGCCCGATCGATCCCGGCCCCCCGGCGCGCCCCGCCGATCCGCCGCCCGCGCCCAGGCTGGTGTTCGCCGAACTCGACCCACGCTACGCCGGGGCGTTCCAGCCCGACTATCCCGCGAGCGAGCAGCGGCGCGAGATCGAGGGGGTCGCCAAAGTGCGCGTCCTGATCGGCACCGACGGGCGGGTAAAGGCGGTCGAACTGGTCAGCACCGACAGCCCGGGCTTCTTTGCCGAAACGAAGCGGCGCGCGCTCGCCAAATGGCGTTTCACCCCCGCGACGCGCGGCGGCGTGGCTGAGGAAAGCTGGAAGGTGATGACGGTTCGTTTCGAGATCAAGGCGGCTTAGGCACCCGGCGATACCCCTCTCGGGCGGGCGGTCACGCGCCGTCCGCCCGCTCTTTTGCTTGACAGAAGCGCCGAATCCGGTCAGAGGCGCGCGGATATTGGGGGCGGCGCCTCGTGCGCGGCCCTTTATGTTTTTCACACCAACGTCGGGGCCCCTAGTCCCGCCGCATCGGTCGGACCTCCGGCGGATGTGCAGATATTTCGAGGAACAGGGCCATGGCCAAGCCGACGACCGTCAAGATCAAGCTGGTGAGCACCGCCGACACGGGCTTTTTCTATGTGACGAAAAAGAACCCGCGCACGATGACCGAAAAAATGTCGGTGCGCAAATATGACCCGCGCGTGCGCAAGCACGTCGAGTTCAAGGAATCGAAGATCAAGTGACGCATCGACCCGTTCAGCAACGCTGAACGGAACGGCGATGCGTCATCCCGGCGAAAGCCGGGATCGAGGGGCGGCCTTTGCGCCGCCCTTTTTCGTGCCTGAACGAAGCGTCTTGCCTGCTGCGTTTACCGGACGCGCAGCGGCCGCCGAGCGACATCATTCTCGATGATGCTGCGGATCGTGATCAGCGTCTTGAACGAATGGACGCCCTTGTCCTCGCCCAGCGCCCGGCGGGTGAAGGCGTCATATTCCTCCATCGTCGCGACCTGCAGCTTCAACAGGAAATCATCGTCGCCGGTCACGTCCCACGCGCCCGTCACTTCGGGATGACGGACAATCTCGCGAGCAAAGCCGTCCATCGTTTGCGGCCCCGCCTGCTGCATCTGGATCAGCACATGCATCGTCAGCGCGGATCCGGTGAGCGCCGGATCGACGATTTGCAATATCCGCAATGATTACCTTTTCGTCGCGCAGCCGCCGCAGGCGGCGGAGCACCGCCGACAGCGATAGCCCGACCTTGTCGGCGAGCACGCGCGCCGGTTCGAGATTATTCTGGCGCACCAGATCGAGCAGGCGGCGGTCGAAGCTGTCGAGATCGATCATTTTTCGCATGATTGGTCAAATAGCGCAAAAATTGATCGTCCGCACGGTCAATTTTAGCGCCAATCGCCATAGCGGCGGAGTTAAAAGGTCATTGTCCGGCCCGCACTCTCCCTCTTCCTGCGGCACCGGATGCAGGAGACGAACAATGACCACCAACCCCGAAACGAACCGGCTTCATCGCCTGTGGACCGCGGTGATCGACGCGTCCGCCGCCATGGTGGCGATCCACTATGCGGCACCGTGGGACGAGTCGGCGAGCCGCCGCGGCGAAGATCGTCGCCGCGACCATCGCGAAAACTGCGCGGCCTAAGTCCGGCCGCACCCGCTCCATTATCGCGCTGTTTACGACAACAAGCTTATGCTCGGCGCGATAAGGGAGCGGAGCCATGAGCCTCGAAGATTTTTCGCGCGAAGTCATAGGCAAAGCGCCAAAGAACCGGAGCACCATCGACCGCATGCTGGTTACCGACGACAGCGGATGCAGCTATGACCAGCAGGTGATGACCATTCGCCTGCCATTTGGAATAGGGCTGGCAGCGGTCGGAGGATTGCTGCTGGTCGCGTGGGCAAGCGACGATCCCATGTGGGTCAGGCTGGTCGGGCAAATCCGGTCGATCGTGAATTTCTTCTAGCAGCGACGCTTCAGGCGAACACCCCAACGCTCTCGATGAACTTGATCACCGAAATCGGCTTCGACACATAGGCTTCGGCGCCCGCGGCGCGGATCTGTTCCTCGTCGCCTTTCCCGGCATAGGCGGTGACCGCCATGATCGGCACGGCGCGTAGGGTCAGGTCGGCCTTCATCTGGCCGATCAGCTCCAGCCCGCTGACATGCGGCAGCTGGATGTCCATGATGATCAGGTCGGGTGTGACCTCGCGCGCCTTGTTCAGTGCATCGCGGCCGTCGCGGACCGGGTGGGCGGTGTAGCCATGGGCGTTGAGCAGGTCGCAGAACAGGCGCAGGTTCAGCTCATTATCCTCGACGACCAATATGGTCTTGCCCATGATATTTCGCTTCCCCACCTTGCGTTCGCGGCCCGTTTAGGCGAATCGGCGGCGTGACACAATTGCCTCCCTTTGAAGGGAAAAATGCCTTGCACGACGACGACGCGGCTTTGGCGCTCCAGGCGCTTGGCTGGATCTTGACCGATGAACCGCGCGCCGAGCGGCTGCTCGGGCTCACCGGACTGGCGCAGGCCGACCTCCGATCCTCGCTCGGTGAACAGGCGACGCTCGCAGCGATCCTGTCGTTTCTGACGAGCCATGAAAATGATCTTGTCGCCTGCGCCGATGCGCTGCAGGTGCCGCCCGGCGCCATCGCCGCGGCGTCGCAGCGACTCGAAGGAATGCGTCCATGAACCGCCCGCTCGTCATCACCGATTGCGACGAGGTGCTGATGCACATGGTCGTGCCCTTTGCCGAATGGGTCGATGCCGAACATGGCGTATTGTTCCGCATCGAGGACGCCAGCTTTGCCGGGGCGCTGAAGCGCAAGGAATGTGGGACGCCGCTCGAGGCGGCCGAGGTCTGGCCGCTGCTCGACAGCTTTTTTCGCAGCGAAATGACGCGGCAATATCCGATCCCCGGCGCGCTCGCCGCGATGGCGGCGATCGCCGAGCAGGCCGACATCGTCGTGCTGACCAACGTCGGCCCCGACCATCAGCAGGCGCGGATCGACCAGTTGGCACTCCATGATTTCCACGCGCCGGTAATCGGCAGCC
Source organism: Sphingopyxis sp. (assembly GCF_051861155.1). Taxonomy (GTDB): domain Bacteria; phylum Pseudomonadota; class Alphaproteobacteria; order Sphingomonadales; family Sphingomonadaceae; genus Sphingopyxis. The sequence continues at coordinate 548,439 of NZ_JBHYDE010000001.1, forward strand.
GCGGCGGTAAGGGGGAACCGGTGCGTCGTCTGATCGAACAATATCGGCCCTCGGTCGCGATCTTCATCGACGATCTGGCCGGCCATCATCATTCGGTGGCGGAGGTCGCGCCCGATGTGTGGCGGCTGCATCTGGTCGGCGAGCCCGCGATCGCCGACAAGATCGCGCCCGCAAAACACGCGCATGTCCGGATCGACGACTGGCCGGCGGCGCAGGAGTGGATCCTGGCGCGCCTCGCCGAAAACATCCCCGCCCCCGCCCCCCAAACGACGTAAGAAGGAACCATCATGGATATTATCGCAAAGCTTGCCGAACGCGGCCTCGAACTGCCCAAGGCGGCGGCACCCGTCGCCGCCTATGTCCCCGTCGTCGAACAGGACGGCCTGCTCTATGTCAGCGGCCAGCTGCCGTTCCGCGATGGCCAGGTGGTGACCGGGCGCCTTGGCGACGACATGGATGTCGCGGGCGGACAGGACGCGGCACAGCGCGTCGCGCTGATGCTCGTCGCGCAGATCGGGCAGGCGCTCGGCGGCGACTGGTCGCGCGTCGAGCGCGTCGTCAAACTCGGCGTGTTCGTCAACAGCGCGCCCAGCTTCACCGATCAGGCGAAGGTCGCCAATGGCGCGTCGGAGCTGTTCGAGGCGCTGTTTGGCGACGCCGGGCGTCATGCGCGCGCGGCGGTCGGCGTCGCGGTGCTGCCGCTCGGCGCCGCGGTCGAGGCCGATGCGATCGTCGCGGTGAAGCCCGCCTAAGGGCCGCGATGGCCGAAGCTGACCCGCCAACTCGGACGATCGCGCTCGGAACCGGCGTCGCTGCGATCGATGCTGCGGCGTGGGATGCGCTGCACGATGGCGGCAATCCGTTTGTCGGCCACGCGTTTCTGTCGCTGCTCGAGCTATCGGGCAGCGTCGGGCCGGGAACGGGCTGGCAGGCGGCGCCGCTGCTGGTCGAGGATGCGGCAGGTGTGTTGCTCGCCGCCGCGCCCGCCTATCTGAAATCGCACAGCCAGGGCGAATATGTGTTCGACCAGGGCTGGGCCGACGCCTGGGCGCGTGCGGGCGGCGACTATTATCCCAAGCTTCAGATCGCAGCGCCCTTCACCCCGGTGCCGGGGCCGCGGCTGCTGGCGCCGGACGGCGATGACGCGCGGCTTTTGATCCGCGCCGCCGAGGCCGTGGTGTGCCAAAACGGCCTGTCGTCGGCGCACGCGACCTTTGTCGCGCCCGAGCAGATGCCGCTGTTCGAAGGCGCGGGTTGGCTGGTGCGCCGCGACATCCAGTTCCATTTCGCCAATGCGGGCTATGCCAGCTTCGACGATTTCCTCGCCACGCTGACCTCGGCCAAGCGCAAGCAGCTGCGCAAGGAGCGCGCCCGCGCTGTTCGAGGTCTGCGGATCGAGGAATTGACCGGCGCCGCGATCCGCCCCGAGCATTGGGACGCGATGTGGCTCTTCTATCAGGACACCGGTGCGCGCAAATGGGGGCAGCCCTATCTGACGCGCGCAGCCTTCGACCTGATCGGGGAGCGGATGGCGGAGCATATCCTGCTGCTGCTCGCCTATGATGGCGAGCAAGCCGTGGCGGGGGCGTTGCATTTCGTCGGCGCCGATACGCTATATGGGCGTTATTGGGGATGCCTGACCGAGATCCCCTATCTGCATTTTGAACTCTGCTATTACCGCGCAATCGACATCGCGATCGCGCGCCGGCTGGCACGGGTCGAGGCGGGCGCGCAGGGCGGGCATAAGCTGGCGCGCGGCTATGGCCCGGTCGCGACCTGGTCGGCGCATTTCATCGCCGATCCCGGGTTCCGCCGCGCGGTGGCCGATTTTTTGGACCAGGAGCGGCAGGCAGAAGAAGTCGAAATGGCGTGGCTCGAAGGGCATATGCCGTTCCGGCGGGCGGATTAGACGTCCGCTATTTTGTCACCCGGCACGACGGGAAAGAGATTACGCCGCGAACCGCCGCGCGGCCGGACGGCGCGCGGTTTCGTCGAGCCACGCGCGGGCTTGGCGCTGGGCTTCGGCGATTTCGTCGCGGCTCATTTCATCGGACAGATCGGCGCGGCATTGCTGGCCTTCCTTGTTGCCGCCGAGCGCGGCAAGGTTGAACCATTTATGCGCCTGGATCAGGTCGACATCGACCCCGCCGGTGCCGGTCGAAAAAGCGATGCCGAGATCGAAATAGGCATTGGCATCGCCGCGTGCGGCATCGAGCAGGCGGCTTTCGATCAGATACGCTGCGGACTTCAGACTGTTGGCCATAAAAACCCCCTGTCGCCTCCCCCCACAGGAGGCTTCGGGGTCCAACCTTGCGGCTTATGGTCAACAAAGCGTTAACGTGATTGGCAATTTCTTGTGGATAGCGCGCTGAAACGGCTGAATTCTGCCGTTTCCGTTTTTCCTCAGCCCACCGGATAATTGTCGATCAGCCGCGTTTTGCCGATCCGCGCAGCCGCCAGCAGCCGCGCCGGCGTGCGAAAAATGTCCAGCCTTTCCAAACTGTCGGCATCGGCGAGCGCGATATAGTCGACGCTGTCGAACCCGCCGCCGACGATCGCCGCTTCGGCTTTCGCGAGCGTTTCGTACATATCGCCGCCGTTCGCGAGCGCGGCGGCTGCCGCCTTGAGCGCATCCGGAAAGGCGACCGCGGCGCTGCGCTGTGCGGGCGACAGATAGGCGTTGCGCGACGACAGTGCGAGGCCGTCGGGGTCGCGCGCGATCGGCGCCCCCAAAATGTCGAGCGCGAAATCGAGATCGCGCGCCATGCGGCGGATAATCGCGAGCTGCTGCCAGTCCTTTTCGCCGAAAATGGCGATGTCGGGGCACACCTGGTTGAACAATTTGGCGACGACGGTCGCGACCCCGTCGAAATGGCCGGGCCGCGCGGCGCCGCAATAATCGGCGCCGAGTTCGGCGACCTCGATGTGGGTGCTGTGGCCGCCCGGATACATCACCGCGACGTCGGGGGCCCAGAGCAGCGCCACGCCTTCCTCGACCAGCAAGGCCGCGTCGCGCGCTTCGTCGCGTGGATAGGCGGCGAAATCCTCGTTGGGGCCGAACTGGGTCGGGTTGACGAAGATTGACACGACGACATGGTCGGCAACGCGCCGTCCCATCTGCACGAGCGAAAGGTGACCATCGTGCAGTGCGCCCATCGTCGGCACCAAAGCAACGCTTTTGCCGTCCTGCTTCAGCGCGGCGATGGCGCGGTGCAGCGTCGCGATATCACGGATGATTTGCACGCTTGCCCGGCCTCCGATATTGGCGGCGCAACTGCACCACTCGCGCCGCCGCCATGCGCCGCCAACCGGAAAATCGCAACTGCCCATGACGACCTCCACAACGACTGGCCCCGTAACAACCGGCACGACGAAGCCCGCCCCGCATCGCATCATCTTTGCCAATGAAAAGGGCGGCACCGGCAAATCGACCTGCGCGGTGCATTTCGCGGTCGCGCTGGCGAGCCAGGGATGGAAGGTCGCGGGGCTCGATCTCGACCCGCGCCAGCGCACTTTTCACCGCTATCTCGAGAATCGCGTGGGCACCGCAAAACGCCGCGCCATCGAGCTGCCGATGCCGCATTTCGAAGTGTTCGAGGGCACAACGGTCGCGGAGCTCGACGCGCAGGTCGCGCGGCTGACCGCGGATTGCGATTATTTCGTCGCCGACACCCCGGGCCGCGACGATGTCTTTGCCCGCCACCTCGCGATGACCGCCGACACGCTGGTCACCCCGATCAACGACAGCTTCATCGATTTCGACCTGATCGGACAGGTCGACCCCGAGACTTTCCAGGTCACCCGCCCCAGCTTTTATTCCGAACTGATCTGGGACACGCGGAAAGCTCGCGCCAAGACCGACGGGCGGACGATCGACTGGATCATCCTGCGCAACCGCCTCCAGCATGTCGACGCGCACAATATGCGCCGCGTCGGCGAAGCGCTCAGCCAGCTGTCGCGCCGCGTCGGCTTTCGCGTCATCCCCGGCCTCGGCGAGCGGGTCATCTATCGCGAGCTGTTCCCCGCCGGGCTGACCTTGCTCGACAAGGCGCATCTGGGCGGCATGGGTATTGGTCATGTCGTTGCGCGGCAGGAATTGCGCGAGGCGATGGGGGGGCTGAACCTTCCGGCGCGCGAGCGTTTTCATCCCGACGGCGACCTCTTCGCCGCCGCCTGAGATTTTTCTTTCCCCACGAGGATCAACGATGACGCATATTTTCCATCCCACGATGCTGCGCGAATATGACATCCGCGGCGTCGTCGGTGACACGCTGTCGGACAAGGACGCCTATGCGATCGGGCGCAGCTTTGCGACGCTGGTCGCGCGCGCCGGGGGCAGCCGGGTCGCGGTCGGCTATGACGGGCGGCTGTCGTCGCCGATGCTGTGCGATGCGCTGGTCGCCGGGATCAACGCGGCGGGGATCGACGCGCTGAACGTCGGACTGGGCCCGACGCCGATGCTCTATTACGCGGCATCAACCGAAGAGGTGGACGGCGGCATACAGATAACCGGCAGCCACAATCCCCCCGACTATAACGGCTTCAAATTTGTGATGCAGGGCCGGCCTTTCTATGGCGCCGATATTCTGCGGATCGGCGAAATGGCTGCCGCGGGGGATTGGGAAACTGGCGAAGGTGCCGCGCAGAGCATCGACATCATCGACGCCTATGTCGATCGGCTGGTCGAGGGTTTCGTCGGCGGCGCCTTCCGCATCGGCTGGGACGCCGGCAACGGCGCCGCGGGGACGGTCATCGAGAAGCTCACCGCGAAGTTGCCGGGCGAGCATCATCTGTTGTTCACCGACATCGACGGCCATTTTCCGAACCATCATCCCGATCCTACCGAAGAGAAGAATCTGGCGGACCTGAGAAAGCTCGTCGCCGAGAAGCGGCTCGATTTCGGCGTCGCTTTCGATGGAGATGGCGACCGTATCGGCGCGATCGACGGCGAGGGGCGGGTGATCTGGGGCGACCAGCTGCTGCAAATCTATGCCGCGGCGCTGCTCGCTGACACGCCCGGCGCAACGATCATCGCCGACGTAAAGGCGAGCCAGGCGTTGTTCGACCGCGTTGCTGAACTCGGCGGCACGCCGCTGATGTGGAAGACCGGCCACAGCCTGATCAAGGCGAAGATGAAGGAGACCGGCAGCCCGCTGGCGGGCGAGATGAGCGGGCATGTGTTCTTCGCCGATCGCTATTACGGCTATGACGATGCGCCCTATGCTGCAGTGCGGCTGGTCGAGGCAGCGACCAAGCTGGGGCAGAGCGTCACCGGGCTGCGCGGGGCGATGGCGCCGATGGTCAACACCCCCGAGCTGCGCTTCCAGGTCGACGAGGTGCGCAAATTCGCCATTGTGGACGAAGTTCTGGCGCGGCTCGCGGCGTCGGGGGCAAAGGTCGACCGCACCGACGGCGCGCGGGTGCTGACCGATGACGGCTGGTGGCTGCTCCGTGCCTCGAACACGCAGGACGTGCTCGTCGCGCGCGCCGAGGCGAAGGATGAAGCGGCGCTGGCGCGGTTGATGGCGGCGATCGACGAACAGCTCGCGCTGTCGGGCATCGTTCGGGGGCCGCAGGCGGGGCATTAGCCTTTTCCCCCTCCCGCTTGCGGGAGGAGAGTAGAAAGCCCCTGCAAAAATCTTGCCAGATTGACCTTGGCGGCGCTCCTCGGGTAACGCCCGCACATGTCTCCTCAGGAAGCGATGTGGAAATGACCGACGACGAAGCGACCCCGGCCACGCTGACCGCCGACGCCGATCACGGCGTCGCCGAACACAAGGCGCATGTTCGGGACGATGCTGCGGCGGGCAACGGCCTCGCGGTTATCTCGATCGCCAAAAGCTATGACAAGCGCACCGTGCTGTCCGACGTGTCGCTGTCGGTCGGCAAGGGTGAGGTCGTCGGCCTGCTCGGCCCCAACGGCGCGGGCAAGACCACCTGTTTCTATTCGATCATGGGGCTGGTGAAGCCCGATGCCGGGCGCATCATGCTCGACGGGTCGGACATCACCGCGCTGCCGATGTACCGCCGGGCGATCCTCGGGCTGGGCTATCTGCCGCAGGAAACCTCGATCTTTCGCGGCATGACGGTGGCGCAGAATATCGGCGCGGTGCTCGAACTCAGCGAACCCGACAAGGTGTCGCGCGAACGGCGGCTCGAAGAACTGCTCGACGAATTCGGCCTCACCCGGCTGCGTGATTCGGCTGCGATGGCGCTGTCGGGCGGCGAACGGCGCCGGGCCGAAATCGCGCGCGCGCTTGCCGCTAACCCCTCGATCATGCTGCTCGACGAACCCTTTGCGGGCATCGATCCGCTGTCGATCAGCGACATCCGCGATCTGGTCGCCGATTTGAAAACGCGCGGCATCGGGGTGCTGATTACCGACCATAATGTCCGCGAAACGCTCGACCTCGTCGACCGCGCCTGCATCATCTATGATGGCAAGGTGCTGCTCGCGGGTTCGCCCGAGGAACTGGTCGCCGATCCCGAAGTGCGCCGCCTCTATCTCGGCGAAGGCTTTTCCCTGTGAGGTCATAGCGATCCATGGCGTTGGGTCCGCGCCTCGATCTCCGCCAGTCGCAATCGCTGGTGATGACGCCGCAGCTGCAGCAAGCGATCAAGCTGCTGGCGCTGTCGAACCTCGAACTCGAAGCCTATCTGGCCGAGGCGCTCGAGGGCAATCCGTTGCTCGATTCGGCGTCGGCGGACAGCGATGGTAGTATCGGCGATCCGGGCGACGAGTCCGGCGGCGAGGCTCCGGCGACCGAGGCGGCGGCGCTCGACGCCGACCAGGCGCTGGCGTCGGACAGCGGCACCGCCAACGATCTCGACGTCGACATGACCGCCGAAAGCTTTCATCACGACAGCGTCAGCGACAATGTCGGCCTGTCGGGCACCGACGGCGAGGGCATTGATTTCGACAGCTTCGCGGGCGAGGACGAAACGCTGCACGGCCATCTGCTCGCGCAGGTCGGCGAACGCTTCGGCGGGCTGGAGGCGATGGTCGCCGAGCAGCTCGTCGCGCTGATCGACGAGACGGGCTATCTGCGCGCCGACCTGGCCGAGGTCGCGCAGCGGCTGGGGGTGCCGCTGGCGCTCGTCGAGAGTGTGCTCGCGGGCGTCCAATGTTTCGATCCCTCGGGCGTCGGCGGGCGCGATCTGGCCGAATGTATCGCGATCCAGGCGCGCGAGGCCGATCGGTACGACCCGGCGATGGCCTGCATGATCGCGCACCTCGATCTGGTCGCCAAGGGCGCTTTTCCGCAATTGAAGCGCATCTGCGGCGTCGACGACGAGGATCTGGCCGACATGATCCGCGAATTGCGCGGCTATGATCCCAAACCCGGGCTGAAATTCGGCGGCGATGCCTCGCAGGCGGTCGTTCCCGACCTCTATATTCGCCGCACGGCAGCGGGCTGGGCGGTCGAGATCAACAGCGGCACCCTGCCGCGGCTGCTGGTCAACCGCCGCTATTACACCGAGCTGGCCAAGGGGGCGGCGGCCAAGAGCAAGGCGTGGCTGTCCGAACAGCTGGCGGGCGCCAACTGGCTGGTCCGCGCGCTTGACCAGCGCCAGCGCACGATCGTCAAGGTCGCGAGCGAGATCGTCAAGCAGCAGGAGGGGTTTTTCCTCCACGGCGTCGCGCATATGCGCCCGCTGACGCTGCGGCAGGTCGCCGAGGCGATCGGGATGCACGAATCGACGGTCAGCCGCGTCACCAGCAACAAATATCTCAGCTGTCCGCGCGGCCTGTTCGAGCTCAAATATTTCTTTTCGAGCGGTATTTCGGCGACCGAAGGCGACGGCGCGGTGTCGGCCGAGGCGGTCAAGAGCCGAATCAAGGCGATGATCGAGGCCGAGGACGGCAAGGCGATCCTGTCCGACGAGACGATCGCGCAAAAATTGTCGGCCGAAGGCCACGACATCGCACGTCGCACCGTGGTCAAATATCGCGAGGCGATGGGATTTGGCTCGTCGGTGCAACGGCGGCGGCAAAAGGCGCTGGCGGGGTAGGATTTGGTCGCCCCCGCGAAGGCGGGGGCCGTTGTCGGCCTTGCGCGGCATTGCCAGCGGTCCCCGCCTTCGCGGGGGCGACGTTTTCTCCTTAGGGGCGGTTGACTTTTTGCCCCCATCCCCATAGTTGCGCCGCTTCGCGTCAATACGCCAAGATTTACGGACAGAGATCATGAAGATTCGCAACAGCCTGAAGTCGCTGAAGGACCGCCACCGGGATAACCGCGTTATCCGCCGCCGTGGCCGCACCTATGTGATCAACAAGACCAACCGCCGCTTCAAGGCGCGCCAGGGCTGATGCCCCCGCGCGGGGCTCAATCGCCCCGTTTGCTTTTGATGACCAGCGTTACGCCGTCGGATGCTTCCGGCGGCGCTTTCGCGTGTTTGGAGCGGCTATGATTCGCCGGAGCGTGATCTTCGACGTCGGCCGCGTCCTGTTCGACTGGGATCTGCGCTATCTTTTCGCCAAGCTGATCGCCGACCCGGACGAACTCGAATGGTTCGTCACGCATGTCGTCACCCCGGAATGGCATTTCCAGCACGACGCGGGGCGCCCGCTCGCCGCGATGGTCCCCGAACTGAAGGCCGGGTTTCCCGATCATGCGCCGCTGATCGATGCCTATGCCACGCGCTTCAACGAGACGATCCCCGGCTCGGTCCCCGGCAGCCTCGACCTCGTCGAACGGCTCGATGCCGCGGGGGTGCCGCTGTTCGCGATCACCAATTTTGGTCATGAATTCTGGGAAGGCTTTCGCCCGACCCAGCCGATCTTTGACTGTTTTCAGGGCATCATCGTGTCGGGGACCGAGAAATTGATAAAGCCCGATCCCGCAATCTATCGCCTCGCCATCGACCGCTTTGGTATCGATCCTGCGGGCGCACTCTTCGTCGACGATGTGGCAGCCAATGTTGCGGGGGCCGAATCACTCGGCATCGCCGGCCATCTGTTCAACGGCGCGGCGATGCTCGAACAGGATTTGGTCCGGCGCGGCTATTTGCCCGGCTGATCGAAGCGCAGCACGAGTCGGCGTCCGGTCGCGATCTCGGCGGTGAAGCTGCCGTCGGGCTGCGCGCGCAGATCGGCGATGCCGAACGGATTGACCAGTCCGGCGCGGCCCAGCCCGCCTTTGGGATCGAGCCCGACCAGCGTCAACGGCGCGTCGGACCGCTGCATGGCGGTGCCGAAATAGGCGCGCATCGCCGTATGCTGGTCGGCGGTGCCGACGCACAGGCCCTGTTCGATGCGGAAACGGACGGTGCCTTCGACCGCGGCGTCGCCAAATGTCCCGCTGTAGCGTTGCGCGCCGACGGGGCAGGCGGCGGTGTTCAGCCCCGCCGGAACGCGGCGGAACGGCGCCGCGAGCATCTGCGCGGTCGGTTCAATCCGCGACACCCATTCGGAATTCGACAGCAGGCTGACCGCGGCGCGTTCTTCGCGCCAAACGCCCAGCGTGCTGCGCGCGCCCACCGTGATCCCGCTGTGGTGGACAAAGTCTGCGCCGTCGGTGTCACGCCCGATTCGCCAGCCGAAACCGACGCTATAGTCGCGCTCGCCAGCCGTGCCGCCATTTGCCAGCGTTGCGGGGACAAGCATGGCGTCGAAGGTTGCGGGGGCGATGATGCGTCCCTCGATCATCTGCCCGCCGAAGATGGCGACCGCACGCGCTGTTCCGCTGAGGCCGCCGCCGCCCCATGTATAGCTGAAATCGCGTAGGGCGGCTTCGACCGTCATTTTGTTCTCGAACCCATAAGCGCGCGAGGCATTGGCATCGCCGCTGTGCGTTGCGTCGGCGCGGATCGCGAGCCCGGGGACGAGGCGGGTGCGGATATAGTCGGGGAAGGGCAGGCCTGCGCGTTCCTCGACCAGCGTGCCGAGCAAGGTGTAGCCCCATGATGAGTAGCGGTACGCCGTGCCCGGCGGCGTGAGGAGATCGCGATCGGCGAAGATCGCGACCGCGTCGCGGCCCGTCGCATAATGTTTCGCGCCGAGCAGTTCGTCGCCGTCGCGATAATGCGGCAGGCCCGAAATATGCGCCGCCAGCTGGCGCGGTGTCATTGCCGGCCAACGGGTGCCGAGCCAGGGCAGCTGTGCCTGCACCGGTGTATCGAGGTCGAGCTTGCCCTCCTGCGCGAGTTTGGTCGCGGCGGTTGCCGCGAACAGCTTCGACACGCTGGCAAGGCGGAACAGCGTGTCGGGGGTCACCGGAAGGCGGCGCTCGACATCTCGCAGCCCGCTCGATCCCTCCCACACGATCTTGCCGTCCTGCCACACCGCGGCGCCCATGCCCGGCACGCCGTTGGTCTCGCGCAGCGTGTCGAGCAGGCGCTGGGCAGTGGCGGCGGCGTCGGCGCGCGGTTCGGCCTGGGCGGTTGGTGCGCTCGCCAGCAAAGCCATCAGGCCTGCAACGCACGCAATCGATCTTGTCGTCATTCTGTCTCTCCCTCGGCGGAGGGGAGGCGGTGGTGGCGAGCTGTCGCACCGATGTGCCGAAATGTCGCGCGCTTGTCGCAGACCGCGGCGCTATCGGTACCGGTACATATTTCGTGACCTCCAGCGGCCTGACTTGGCGACATGACCCGCTCCCGCAGTGTCGTCCGCGCCGAATTTGTCGAATCGGGAGATAGCGTTTCGTCGGCACGCCGACGTTGGAGCGCGAGTTGAATGGGCGATGCTATCTTTCCGGATGATCGCGCGTATCCGTCGTTCGGGACACTAAAGGATAGATCAGGTTGAACAACCAGCTCGCGGCACCAGCCAAGACGATAACCAAAATTCCGAGCGGCGTGCGGCGCCCGCCACCTTTCTCGATCAACGGCGTTTCGGCGAACATTTTCCAAACCACTTCGTAAGCCAGATAAACCGCCACGCCGATGAAGATCAGGTGGATGAGCAGGCGGTGCCAGGAAATGGTGATCGGTCGCGGTTCATCGGCCATCCGGCGTCATTGCTCCACCCCCAACTGCGTCAGCACGAAGGCAAATTCCTCGGCATCCTCGCGCAGCGCGCCCCAGCGGCCTGACTTGCCCGCATGGCCTGCGCCCATGTTGGTGCGCAGCAGCAGCGCCGCGTCGTTGGTGCGTGTCGCGCGCAGTTTCGCGACCCATTTTGCCGGTTCCCAATAGGTCACGCGCGGGTCGTTGAGCCCCGCCGACACCAGCATCGGCGGATAGGCTTTCGCGGTCACATTGTCATAGGGGCTGTAGCTCAGCATGAAATCGAACGCCGCCTGGTCGGTGATCGGATTGCCCCACTCGGGCCATTCGCCCGGGGTGAGCGGCAGCGTCTCGTCGACCATCGTGTTGATGACATCGACAAAGGGTACCCCGGCGAGCACCGCGCCCCACAATTCGGGCGCCTCATTGTAAACGACCCCCATCACCTGTCCGCCCGCCGAGCGGCCCTCGATCGAAATCTTGCCCGCGCTGGTATATTTCGCGGCGATCAACCCCTTGGCGACGTCGATGAAGTCGTTGAACGTGTTCTTGCGTGCGGTCGTCTTGCCCGCGAGATACCAGGCGCGGCCGAGATCGTCGCCGCCGCGGACATGCGCGATGGCATAGATCATGCCGCGATCGACCAGGCTGAGGCGGGTCGTCGAAAAACCCGGCGGGACGCGGTAGCCATAGCTGCCATAGACGTAGAGGTGCATCGGCGCGCTGCCGTCGCGCGGCGTGCCTTTCTTATACACCAGCGATACCGGCACCGGGGTGCCGTCGCGCGCGGGCATGTTCACCAATTCGGTTACATAGTCATCATGATTATAACCGGAAGGAATTTCCTGCACCTTGAGCGTTTCGAGCTTTTTGCTCGCCACATCGAAATCGAACACCGTGTCGGGGGTGACCATCGATTCATAGTCGAGCCGCAGCTTGTCCTGATGATATTCGGGATTGTCGCCGAGGCCCGCCACATAGGTCGCTTCGGGGAATGTAATCCGGCCGGGGGTCAGCGGGGCGTTATATTTGCGGATATCGACCTGATCGACGCCCTGCTCGCGCGCTTCGAGGACGAAATAGTCGCGAAAGATGGCGAGTCCGGTGATGTAGGTCGCATCCGAACCGGGGATCAGCGTTTTCCATTCGCCGGGCTTGTCGAGGCTGGCAGTGGCGACGCGGAAGTTCGCGTGATCGTCGTTGGTATAGATATAGAGCGTCTTTTCGCGCACATCGACGCTATATTCGCGGCCCTTCTGGCGCGCCGACACCAGCATCGGCTCGGCGCCCGGCTCGTCGGCGGGGAGCAGATAGACCTCGCTCGTCTCGTTATCGCCGGTCGCGATCACGATATAGGCATCGTCGGCGGTCTTGCCGATGCCGACCCCAAAGCCGATGTCGGCTTCCTTGTAGATGCGGACATCCTCGCTCACCGGGGTGCCGAGCCGGTGGACATGGACATTGTCGGTGCGCCAGTTTTCGTTGGCGAGCCCATAAAGCAGCGCGTCGTTGTTCGCGGTCCACACCAGCGACGACAGGGTGCCGGGGATGACATCGGGCAGCGGCTTGCCGCTTGCCAGGTCGGTGAAGCGCACTTCGAATCGTTCGGAGCCATTGTCATCGACCGCATAGGCCATCAGTCTGCCATTGGGGCTGATCGACACGTCGGACAGGCGGAAATATTCCTTGTCCTTCGCCATCGCGACCTCGTCGAGAATCAGGACCGCGTCGCCGGAGCCTGACGCCGGCCGCCGATACCATTTCTTATACTCGGCGCCTTCCTCATATTCGACCCAATAGACCCAGTCGCCGTCCTTTTGCGGCACGGAGGAATCGGCCTCCTTGATCCGGCCCTTCATCTCCTGAAACAAGGTTTCGACGAGCGCCGCGTGCGGTTTCATCGCCGCGTCGAAATACGCGTTTTCGGCTTTCACATAATCGAGCACGTCCTTGTCATCGATCACCGGATAGCTCTCGTCCTTCAGCCAGTGATACGGATCGGACAATTTTTTGCCGTGCAGCACCGTTTCGTGCGGGCGCTTCTCGGCGACCGGGGCGGCAGGCAGGGCAGGGGTCGGGCTGGTCAAGGCGGCGTCTTTCTGTTGGGCGAGCAGGGGCGGTGATGCGACAAGCGGGGTGGCAATTGCTGCCAGAAACATCCAAATAGCGCGCATCGAAAAATCCCCGACGGTGTCGCCCGAACTGGGCGGGATCGTCCGCGATGTAGGAATAAGGAACGTCTGATGTCCAGCGCCATCCATGCCGACCGTCTCGCCCGCGTCCGCGCCGCGCTTGCTGCGCGGGGCCTCGACGGCTTTGTCGTCCCGATCAGCGACGAACATATGAGCGAATATGTCGGCGACTATGCGCAGCGCATGGCCTGGCTGACCGGCTTTGGCGGTTCGGCCGGAACGGCTGCGGTGCTGCCGACCAAGGCCGCGGTGTTTATCGACGGGCGCTATACGGTGCAGGTGCGCGACCAGGTCGACGGGTCGCTGTTCGACTATGTCGGCGTGCCGCAGTCGAGCGTTGCCGAATGGCTCGGTGCGAACGTCAGTGCGGGGCAGAAGATCGGCTTTGACCCCTGGCTGCACGGCATCGATTGGGCACGTTCGTTGGGCAAGGCGCTGACCGCAAAGGGTGCGCAGCTGGTGGCGGTCGATAAAAACCCGCTCGACGCGGCGTGGGACGACCAGCCGGCGCCGAGCGATGCGGTCGTGAGCGTTCACGACGTCGCGCTTGCGGGGCAGAGCGCCGCCCAAAAGCGCGAAGTCATCGCCGACTGGCTAAAAGCCAACGGTCTCGACACCACGGTGATGACCGCGCTCGATTCGGTCGCCTGGACCTTCAATATTCGCGGGACCGACGTCAGCCACACCCCGGTCGGGCTCGCCTTTGCGTTGCTCCACGCCGATGCGACCGCCGACCTGTTCATTGCCCCCGAGAAAGTCACCGACACGGTGCGCGCGCATCTGGGCAACAGCGTCCGCATCCATGATCGAACCGCGTTCGAGGCTGCGCTCGCCGACCTGAAGGACAAGAAGGTGGCGGTCGATCCCGACCGCGCCGTCGCCGCGATCTTCACCGCGCTGGAAGCGGCGGGTGCGAAGATCGCGCGCCACCGCGACCCCGCGGTGCTGCCCAAGGCGATCAAGAATGACGTCGAACTCGGCGGCACGCGCGCCGCGCATGTCCGCGACGGCGTGGCGGTGGCGCGCTTCCTGCGATGGATGGAGGATGTCGCACCGCAGGGCGGCCTCGACGAACTCGGCGCCGCGGCGAAACTGCGCGCGTTCCGCGACGAAAATGGCGCGCTCGTTGACCTGAGCTTCGACACCATTTCGGCCGCCGGGCCGAACGGCGCGCTGCCGCATTACAAGGTCGATGCGACGACCAATCGCGCGATCGAGACGGGCACGCTCTATCTGGTCGATTCGGGCGGGCAATATGCCGACGGCACCACCGACATCACGCGCACGATCGCGATCGGCGCGCCGACCGCCGAAATGCGCCGCCGCTTCACCCAGGTACTGAAGGGCCATATTGCACTCGCCACCGCGCGCTTTCCCAAGGGGACGCGCGGCAGCCAGCTCGACATTCTGGCGCGCCAATATCTGTGGGCCGATGGGGTCGATTATGCACATGGCACCGGCCACGGGGTCGGCGCCTATCTGGCGGTCCATGAAGGGCCGCAGCGCATCGCCAAGCCCGCGGGCGGGCAGGCGGGAACCGAGGAGCCGCTGCATGCAGGCATGATCCTGTCGAACGAGCCGGGCTATTACAAGGCGGGCAGCTTTGGCATCCGCATCGAAAATCTGGTGATCGTGGTGCCGGTCAGCATCGACGGCGCCGAGGAGGATATGCTGGGGTTCGAGACGATCACCTTTGCCCCGATCGCGCAAAATCTGGTCGAAACCGCGCTGCTGTCGCCCGCCGAGACTGACTGGCTCGACGCCTATCACGCCGCGGTGTTCGCCAAGCTGGCGCCGGGAATGGTGGATGGCGATGTCGCCTGGCTGGAAGCCGCGTGCGCGCCGCTCGACCGCACCCCTGCCGCGCTCGCCGCCTGACGCCGCCATGGATCGCAGCAACTGGGACGTGCCGCTGAACGATTTTCGCGTCCATGAAACGGTGCGGGTGCGTTTCAACGAGATCGACGGCCAGAACATCGTCTTCAACGGCAATTACCTGGTCTATGCCGACATCGGGGTGACCGAATATTTTCGCGCCCTCGGCGAGGGCCAGCCCGGCCCCTATTTTCACCAATATGGTACCGACATCCGCGAAGTGCATTGCGAGATCGATTATCATGGCTCGGCGCGGCTCGACGAAAGGATCACCATCGCGGCGCGGGTGAGCCGCTTCGGGCGGACGAGCTTCACCGTCCATTGCGCGATCTTTCGCGACGCCGAGCGACTGACCGACATCGAGATCAGCTATGCGCATATCGACCTCGACAGCGGCGGCGCGACGCCGCTGCCCGGCAGTTTCATTGCCGAGGTGCGGCGATTCGAAAAGCGGACCCCGCTGCAAGAGTGATTCGCGAATCGCCGAACAAGTCCAGCCATTCCCATCTCTCAACCAAAAAGGTCGAAAAAAAAGGGCCACCCGAGGGTGGCCCATGAAAGTTTTGGGAGAGGATGCCTAAAAGGCATGCTCATATTGCAGCGCACAAAAAATTGTGCAACTGCGAAATAAGCATCCGCACTTGCATTTTTTGCAATCGTTACCCGTTTGGGCAATCATTCGGTGCAATCCGTCACCCCCTCGCAAATTGCCGCGACATCGCCTAAATTGGCCCCATGGGAATGTTCAACAACGTCGATGTCGGCGGCGGCCTGTCCGATTTCTGGGCCTATGTCCGCGAACCGCGCCCGCATCGCTGGGCCAGCTGGGGCGTCGCGATCGTGCTGCCGCTCGTCGTCTTCTATGGCTTTTCCGAACATCTGATCCGCACCGAGGAGCCGAAGGCGCAGATCATCTATTTCGAAAACTGGTCGGCGGATCGCAGCGACGCCGAGATCCGCGCCGAATGGGTCGCGCGTGCCAAGGAAACGACGCGCGCCAACGCCGAAAAGCGCGCCGAATATCAGCGGCTGGCCGACATGATGGGGGTCGAATATGATTCGGCCGAGGCCGACAAAGTGACCCGCGAAACGTTGGGCGACGAAGCGGCGGCTGCGGCGAAACAGCGAAAGCCGACCCCCGCCGCGCGCTCGACGCTCGCCGAGCGCGCGGCGCGTGGGCCGCAATCGCAGGCCGCCGACTGAGCGCATGCAGCGCCCGCCCGCCGACTCCGACTGGATGGCGGCCGCCATCGCGCTGTCGCGGCGCGGCCGCCCGGCATCGGCGCCTAACCCCAATGTCGGCTGCCTGATCGTCAGGGATGGCCGGGTCGTCGCGCGCGGCTGGACCCAGCCCGGCGGCCGCCCGCATGCCGAGGCGATGGCGCTCGCCGTCGCGGGGGGCGCAGCGCGCGGCGCCACCGCCTATGTCAGCCTCGAACCCTGCGCCCATGCCAGCCCGCGCGGCCCGTGCTGCACCGACGCGCTGATCGCCGCAGGGATCGCGCGCGTCGTCGTTGCGGCGCAGGATCCCGATCGCCGCACCGACGGTCAGGGCGTCGCGCGATTACGCGATGCGGGGATCGCGGTTGTCGAGGGCGTGCTGTCCGCCGACGCGCGCGCCGCGATGGCGCCCTGGTGGATGCGGCAGGATGACGGACGGGCGTTTGTGACGCTCAAGCTCGCGACCTCGCTCGACGGCTGCATCGCAATGGCGGATGGATCGAGCCGCTGGATCACTGGCGCCCGCGCCCGCGCGCACGGCCACCTCGAACGCGCGCAGCATCAGGCGATCCTGGTCGGGCGCGGGACGCTGCACGCCGATGCGCCGCGCCTTGATGTGCGGTTGGCCGGATTGGAGGATCGCAGCCCGAAGAAGCTGCTGCTGACCTCGGGCAAAGCGCCCGCAGGCTGGACCGCCGTCGCTTCGCCCGATGCGATCGACGATGTTGATTCGGTGCTGGTCGAGGGCGGCGCCGGCGCGGCGTCGGCCTTTCTCGCCGCCGACCGCGTCGACCGGCTGCTGCTTTACCGCGCCCCGATCCTGATCGGCGGAGGAACGCCCGCGCTGGGCGACATCGGGCTGATCGACCTGGCCGACGCCCATGGCCGCTGGCGGCTGGCCGACAGCCGCCTGCTTGGCAGCGACCGGCTCGACGTTTACGAGCGGGTCAGAGAAGGATAAGCGCGCCCCATGTTTACTGGCATCATCACCGACATCGGCACCGTTCGTTCGCGCGAAGATCGCGGCGACACGCGGCTGGTCATCGCCACCCGCTACGACACCGGCACCATCGACCTCGGCGCGTCGATCGCCTGTTCGGGGGCGTGCCTGACCGTGGTCGACAAGGGGCGCGACGCTGACGGCGACTGGTTCGCGATCGACGCCAGCGCCGAAACGCTTGGCTGCACTGCGGCGGGAATGTGGGATGCGGGCCGCCGCCTCAACCTCGAACGCGCGCTGAAAGTCGGCGACGAGCTGGGCGGGCATATCGTTACCGGTCATGTCGATGCGGTGGGGACCATCGTGTCGGTCGTCCCGGTAGGCGACAGCGTGACGGTCACCGTCGCGGCGCCCGTCTCGCTCGCGCCGCATATCGCGCCGAAAGGTTCGATCACCGTCGATGGTGTGTCATTGACGGTCAACGACGTGACCGACCAGTCGAACGGCGAAGCGCATTTCACGCTCAACATCATCCCCCACACGCAGGAAATGACGACGCTCGACGAAGCCGCGGCGAGGCGCCCGGTCAACCTCGAGATCGACATCCTCGCGCGCTACCTGGCGCGGATGCAGGCGCGTTCCTGATCCTTCGTCCCAGCCTCCGCGGGCGCGACGGTCAGGTTTCCATCCACCCTACCGCAATTTCGGGGTCCATCGCCACCATCGAACGCCGCATCGCGAGCCTGCCGATGCGCAGCAGTTCGGCCTTGCGCCGCGCGGGCGCCAAGTTGCAGCTCGCCGCTTCGCGCACCACCGCTGCGCCATAGCGGTCGGCGATGATGAGACCGGAAGTTTCGGGGCGATAACCCTCGGTGTCGAGGATCGCGGGGTCGAGCCCCGAGGCGAGCGCCCAATAAAAGCGGTCGCACCAGTCGCAATAGTCGGGCCATTTGCCGTCGCCGTGCAGGTCGGCGCGGCTGACCTTGATCTCGACGATGGTGATCTGACCCTTGGCGTCGATCGCGGTCAGGTCGGTGCGCCGCCCGTTGGGCAGCGGCACCTCGGGGATCGCGACCAGCCCCGCCCGCGCGAACAACCGGCACACGCCGCGCGCGACGTCCGTGGCGGTGATTGCCATTTCGGCGCTGGCGCCGACTAGTCCAGCCACGGTCTCACCTAACACCGTTCGCCCTGAGCTTGTCGAAGGGCCGTTCTTCTTTCCCGCGACGTCATACGAAAGGACGGTGCTTCGACAAGCTCAGCACGAACGGGTTTGGGGTTGCGATCAGAATGGGACGTCGTCGTCCAGATCATCATCGAACGGCGGACGTCCACCACCGCCGCTGCCACCGCTCGAACCGCCGCCAAAGCCGCCGCCGGACGATCCGCCCGAACCGCCGCCCTGATTCCAGCCGCCGCCCGAGCCGCCGCCATTGCCCCAGTTATCGTCGCCGCCACCGCCGCGCGATCCGCCGCCGCCCGGGGCGCCGTCAAGCATGGTCAGCGCGCCGCCGATTCCGGCGATCACCACTTCTGTGGTATATTTGTCGTTGCCGTCGCGGTCTTGCCATTTGCGGGTGCGCAGGCTGCCCTCGATATAGACCTTCGAGCCTTTTTTCAGGAAGCGTTCGACGACCCCGACCAGCCCTTCGCCGTTGATCACGACATTATGCCATTCGGTGCGCTCCTTGCGCTCGCCGGTCATCCGGTCCTTCCACTGTTCGCTGGTCGCGATGCGGATATTGGCGATCTTGCCGCCATTCTGGAACGACTTGATTTCGGGATCGGCGCCCAGGTTGCCGATCAAAATTACCTTGTTGACGCTGCCAGCCATGCCGCTCCGCTCCGCATAAATGTTGGAAGGATCAGCCTAGGCCAAAGGCGACGGCTGTCCAGTAAGTGATACCTGCTGCGGCATAGGCGAGCGCGAACAAATAGCCAACCATGAACAGCGGCCATTTCCACCCATTGGTTTCGCGCCTGGTGATCGCGATGGTCGAGATGCACTGCGGCGCGAACACGAACCACGCGAGGAAGGCGAGCGCGGTGGCGATGCTCCAGCGGCCCTGCAGCCGTTCGCTCAGCGATTGTGCCATCGCTTCCTCGTCATCGCCCGCGTCGATCGCGTTGGCAGTGGCGAGCGCCGACACCGCGACCTCGCGCGCAGCCATCGCGGGGATCAGCGCCAGCGCGATGTCGTGGTTGAATCCGATCGGCGCGACGACGACCTCCAGCCCGCTCGCAATGCGGCCGGCGACGCTGTAATCGACCTGGCTTTCCGTGCTGTCCGTCGGTACCTTGGGATAAGATAGCAACAGCCACAGCGCGATCGTGGTGACAAAGATGATTGTCCCGGCGCGGCGCAGGAAGATCCATGCGCGCTGCCACAAAGCAATGCCCACATCGCGCAGCCGCGGCCACTGATACCGCGGCATTTCCATCATGAAGCCCGCCGCATTGCCCTTGGCGACGGTGCGGCGCAGCACCAGCGCGACGACGAGCGCGCCGACGATGCCCGACAGGTACAGGCCGAACAGCACCAGCCCTTGCAGCCCGACCGGCGATCCGCCGACGTCGCTGTTCGGGATGAAGGCGCCGATGATCAGCGTATAGACGGGCAGCCGCGCCGAACAGGTCATCAGCGGCGCGATCAATATCGTCGTCAGCCGGTCCTTCGCATCGGGGATCGCGCGCGTCGCCATGATCCCGGGGACGGCGCAGGCAAAGCTGGACAGGAGCGGGATGAAGCCGCGCCCCGACAGGCCGACCTTGGCCATGATGCCGTCCATCAGGAACGCGGCGCGGGTCATGTAGCCCGATGCTTCGAGCAGCAGGATGAAGAGGAACAGGATCAGGATCTGCGGCAGGAAGACGATCACCGACCCGACCCCGCCCAATATGCCTTCGTTGATCAGCCCGCGCAGGAAGCTGTCGGGCAGCGCCGCGGTCACCGCCTCCTGCAACGCCGCAATGCCGCCCTCGATCCAGCCGATCGGCGCTTCGGACCAGGCGTAGACGCCCTGGAACATCACGAACATCAACGCGAGCAGGATCAGGAACCCCGCGACCGGGTGGAGCAGCACCGCGTCGACGCGCTGCGTCCAGCGGCGCACCGGGGTTTCGCTCAGCGTTGCGGCGCTTGCGATCGCGCGCGCCCGCTGGTGGAGCGCGGCGTCGGACGGCGGCGGTGCGGATTGTGGGGCCGTCTGCGTCTGGTGCGACAGGATCGCGCCATCGACCGCCGCGAGCAGATCGGTCAGCCCGCGCTTGCGCACCGCAACCGTCGGCACCACCGGCACCCCGAGCTGGCGCGACAGGATGGCGGGGTCGAGCGTCAGCCCGTCGCGTTCCGCCAGATCGAGCATGTTGAGCGCAACCACCGTCGGCAGCCCCAGCGCGATCAGTTCGAGCGCGAAGCAGAGATGATTGTCGAGGTTGGCGGCATCGACGACGACGATCAGGGCGTCGGGGCGGCGTTCGCCCGCCTGCTGGCCCAGCACGACATCGCGCGTCACCGCTTCGTCGGGGCTGGCGGGGGTCAGGCTGTAACTGCCGGGCAGGTCGACCAGCGACAGCGGCCGCCCGTCGGCGAAGCTGGCGTGCCCCGCCTTGCGTTCGACGGTGACCCCCGGATAATTGGCGATCTTTTGCCGCGCGCCGGTCAGCGCGTTGAACAGGCTCGATTTGCCGGCATTGGGATTGCCGACCAGTGCGATCGTCGGAATGGCGGCGGTCATGGCGCGGTCGGCGCCACTTCGATCATCGCTGCTTGACGGGCGCGGATGATCACCTGCATCCGCCCGACCGCCAGCGCCAGCGGGTCGCGCGAAAACAGGCTGCCGCGGTGGAGCGGGGTGACCTCGATCCCCTCCATCAACCCGAATTCGCGCAGCCGCCGCCCCTCGTCATGCGACATGTCATCCCAGTTGATGCGGGATATGCGGACAGCCACGCCCAACGGGGCGGAATCGAGCCTTGCGTTCATTTGCTAGCGATTATCAATAACAGACAGCTGGCGCCAGCCCCTTGATTCGCCTCTTCAGCGCCCGGGGTAGCGCAGACGCCCGACGA
This sequence comes from Sphingopyxis sp., assembly GCF_051861155.1. GTDB lineage: Bacteria > Pseudomonadota > Alphaproteobacteria > Sphingomonadales > Sphingomonadaceae > Sphingopyxis. Next base: position 569,685 of record NZ_JBHYDE010000001.1, read on the forward strand.
AGCGCGCGAGGCTAGGGCGTTCGGTGCTGCGCGAGGCGCGGCGATATTTCCAGCTTTCGAAGCGCATCACCTGGTCGATGCGGCGGCCCAGAAAGGCGCGGGTGTCGGCGAAACCGTCGCTCTCGTCGTTCAGGAACACCGCCATCGTCGAGGCATAGACGGCGCCAAGGATCGCGCGCTTGCTGTAGTGATTATAGTCGGTCGCGGTGTCGCCCGCGAGCCGCCACATGATGTCGGCGCTCCGCCAGCCAAGCTTCGCCGCGAACGGTACATTGGTCGGGAGTGCGAGCAGCGCGAGCGCGCGGCGCAGCGCTTCGCGATCGGGGGAAAGCAGGTCGATGCGCGTTTCGACAAGGGTCGTGATGCGCTCGCGAATCTTGAGCGCCGCCAGTTTTTCGGCGGGGCATTTCGCCCCCATGCGCGCATCGATGTCGGCGAACCAGGCATCGACCATGTCGCGCCCGCCGCCGGGAAAGGCGAGGCTGGCGACGTCGGGATCGACCGCGGCGCGCCGCGCCGCATCGGCGAGCGCGGCGGCGCCGAAACCGTCGAAGGCAGCGGACGAGGCGATCAGCGGCGCGAGTGCGGCGCGAATCTCGTCGAGGGTCGGATCGGCAGGAAGGATCGAGGCCATGGGGTTTAGATAGGCGCCGCACGGCGGCTCGGCAACCGGATCAATACCAGCGCCGCGCCGACGAGCATGCCGCCGAAAATGTCGATCGGGCCGAGCAGCTCGCCAAACGCCAGCCATCCGGCAAGCGCGGCGACCGCAGGTTGGACGAGCAAGGTGAGCCCGATGACGAGCGGCGAGAAGCGCGGCAGCGACCAGGTCATCAACCCCTGCCCGATGATCTGGCTGGTCAGCGCGAGCAGGATCAGCGGCGTCCAGTTCTGCGGCATGATCGTCTCGCCGAGCGCCAGCGCGGTGCCGAGCAGGATCGGGACGCAGACGACCGACGAAATCGCGAGCGCGGTCCACGGCTCCAGCGTCCCGCGCACCCGCTGCATCAGGATGACATAGACGGTGTAGAGTATCCCCGCGAGCAGGCTGAGCAGATCGCCGACCAGATAGGCGGGCGACAATTCATAGCTTTGCCCCATGAGCAGCGCCGACCCCGCAAAGGCGAGCAGGATCGCCAGCGCCTGCCACCCGCGTGGCCAGCTCCGCGCCAGAAAGATGCCCCAGATCACGAGCAGCAGGCTGGCGCAATTGCCGAACAGCGTGGCGTTGGCGACCTTGGTCTGGAGGATGCCGATGTGCCAGGCGACCAGATCGAGCGCGAAAAAGATGCCCGCCGCGCTGGCCACGACGATCGCGTTCCTCGGTGGCAACCGCCCGCCACCCTCCCGCCACGCGAGCGCGAGCAGGAAGGGCAGTGCGATCGCCATGCGCCAGAAGGCCGAGGCGGTCGGCCCGGTGTCGGCAAGGCGGACGAGCAGCGCGCCGATCGACAGCGAGATATTGCCCGCGAGCAGCGCCAGAAAGGCCCAGCGTCCGACGCGAAGCGCCGCTGTGTCTTTCGCGTCGAGGCTTTCGATCTTGGCTGTCATTTAGATTTTCTTTTGATACTGACCATTGTGCAGGCACCGCGGCGTTCATAGCTTTGCGGGCCATAGCGGCGCCCCGATCGGTCGTCGCGCGCTATTTAGGACGTGGAGGATTTATGGCCGTATCGCTTTTCGACCCGATCAAGCTGGGCGCCATCGAGGCGCCGAACCGCATCATCATGGCGCCGCTGACCCGCGGCCGCGCCGCCGACGGTTTTGTCCCGACCGAGCTCGCGGTCGAATATTATCGCCAGCGCGCCTCGGCGGGGCTGATCATTTCGGAAGCGACCGGCATTTCGCAGGAAGGGCTCGGCTGGCCGTCGGCGCCGGGGCTGTGGACCGACGCGCAGGTCGAAGGCTGGAAGCCGGTGACCGACGCCGTCCATAAAGCCGGCGGGCGTATCGTTGCGCAGCTATGGCATATGGGCCGCCTGGTCCACTCGGTGTTCAACGACGGCAAGCCGCCGGTCTCGGCCTCCGCGACCGTCGGCGCCGGCCGCGCGCATACGCCCGTCGGCCGCCGCGACCTGGAAGTCGCGCGCCCGCTCGAGCTGGTCGAAATTCCGCGGCTGATCGCCGATTATGCCAAGGCGGCCGAGAATGCGAAGCGCGCCGGTTTTGACGGGGTGCAGCTGCACGGCGCAAACGGTTATCTGATCGACCAGTTTCTGCGCGACAACAGCAATTTGCGCGATGACGATTATGGCGGCTCGGTCGAAAACCGCATCCGGCTGCTGCGCGAAGTGACCGAGGCGCTGATCGGCGTCTGGGGCGCCGACCGCGTCTCGGTGCGCCTCTCGCCCAACGGCGATTCGCAGGGGGTCGATGACAGCGCGCCCGAAAAACTGTTCCCGATCGCCGCCGCGGCGCTGAGCGCGCTTGGCATCGGCTTCCTCGAACTGCGCGAACCCGGCCCCGACGGCACCTTTGGCAACACCGAGGTGCCAAAGCAGTCACCCTCGATCCGCGCCGCGTTCAAGGGGCCGCTGATCCTCAACAGCGACTATGATGTTGCGAAGGCGGAGGCGGCGCTGGCCAGCGGCCTTGCCGACGCGATCGCCTTTGGTCGCCCCTATATCGGCAACCCCGACCTGGTCGAACGCATCCGGAGCGGCGCTGAATGGTCGGCCGACAATCCGCAGACTTGGTATTCGCCGGGCGCCGAGGGGTACACCGACTATCCGGCGCTGGTGGACGCTTAGCATCTCGATCGTCGCCCCCGCGAAGGCGGGGGCCGCTATCGGTTTACGCCTTCATTGCTGCGTCAGACCGACGGCGGCCCCTGCCTTCGCAGGGGGGTATAGTGACACTGGCTCAATTAGTCAGAATTGACCACACGCTGACGCAATCGCTCATTTGAAATCCTTAGCTGGCGTAGAAGTGCTAATAGCTCTTGCTGAATATCATCTTTCCGCTGCGCGTAGTGTGCGCGTCGATGATCGTTCGGACATAGTGCTGCGACATTGAAAACGTCGTCGTCTCCTCGATCAGCGAGTGGAATGACATGGTGCGTTTCAAGATAAACGGCACCACCTGCCATTTCAAAACCCTTCGCCCCGCAAAGCTCACACATGCCATTGGCACGACGCAAAACTGCCTTGCGGACCTTCGGATCACGGTAATAAGCCGATGAACTAGTTTCGATTTTTTTGGGTCCAGATTTTGCGAGTTGGTCCATATCAAATTGATCAACAAATTCCTGATCAAGAATGCCCCTCGTTAATTCAAATTTGCCAGTCGCCATATCGTATGCGGTGAGGGTCCAAGGCTCCGGGTCTAACTCGCGTTTTCTGACCTTGGACGCCTCAGTCGATTTGTTAGGATCGGTTTTGTCGCGCTGTTTTCCATCGACGACAATGACACGAATTGGCAGGTTCCCGATGAGCGCCGCCTGCAAGGCGTTATCCAGCCGAGTGGCCCTTGTTCGCCATTGCGTCTTACCATTGGGTCCACGGTGCGAGGCGGCGTCTGCCCTAAAGTTTCCACGCTGTTTGATCAGGCCGTTCTCGTGGAGCATATTTTGATACCATAGATTAAATATGACGACTTTGCCGGGTTCAGTGAATGACCATTCGTAGCAATATTTTGGGTTAGCTTTATGCCCGCGTTTATCTGTCGAGCTTGCGATCCAATCCCCTACGTCGAAACCCGCTTGCTCGGCCAAGTCGAACACATTGCAACTTTTTTGAGGTTTCAGGCTCGCCAACTCGACCATACAAAATTCCTTGAAATCCGCGTTTCGACGATTTCCCGTCTCAAAATTGGAAGATCGACTTACCAGATAGATCGGATTTTTGCGGCTACATCATTTCGTCGAGCGCTGCCATCGTATCGGCTAGCAAGCGTTTGAGAGAGATCAGGCTTGCTCCCAAAGACATCTCCGGTCGCTCCGCCATCAGCATAATTGCTTTGAGGACGGCATTTGATTCACGAGCCAATAAAACGAGATTCAGGCCGCTCGGAGCATGAGCGCCATTCAACCAGTTTTTAGCTGTCCGGTGGCTTGTGCCAGTCCATTTCATGATCGTCTTTGCAGCGTTGCGGGTTGATCCGAATTCGATCTTTAATGCCGATGCAATCACTTGTGCGAATTCCGCATCAGTGAATGCGTCGCGTCCGATTGGAAATTTTCTGCCCTTCTTTGGAAACATGTTGCCTCTCCTTTGCTGTTACGGGGAGGCCACAGGGCCAATTTAACATTGGCCGAAAGATTCAAGGCACCAACATGGTCATTGAATGGCGGACAGAAAATGGCAGTAACTCCGGCGACCAGCCGAAAAAACGGGCTGCTGAATATGTCCGGATGTCCACTGAGCATCAAAAATACTCGACCGACAATCAGGCTGCCGAAATCCGTGCATATGCTGCCCGCCGGGGATTCGAAATTGTCCGCACCTATGCCGATGAGGGCAAAAGTGGGCTGAGCATCGATGGGCGTTTGTCGCTACAGCAGCTATTGGCTGACATCGAACGAGATGACGTCGATTTCGAAGCTGTGCTCGTCTATGACGTAAGCCGCTTTGGACGTTTCCAAGATCCGGATGTTGCCGCGCATTATGAATTGCGTCTGAAACAGGCTGGGATCACTGTCCATTACTGCGCGGAGCAGTTTGAGAACGATGGGACCATCGGTTCTTCCATCATAAAAACCGTTAAGCGCGCAATGGCGGGGGAATATAGCCGCGAATTGTCAGTAAAGGTTTTTGCAGGCCAATGTCGGCTGATCAGTCTCGGCTATCGCCAAGGGGGTGCGCCGGGTTTTGGCCTGAGGCGAATGCTCGTTGACGAACAGGGTCAGCAAAAGGGAATACTGGAGCGTGGCGAGCATAAGAGCATCGCTACCGACCGCGTTGTTCTTGTCCAAGGCCCGGCGGAAGAAATCGCCACGGTTCAAGAAATCTACCAGCGGTTTGTTGAGAACCAAGAATCCGAACGCCAAATAGCCGACTGGCTTAATTCGCAAGGTATCCTGTCCGATCTCGGGCGGTTATGGACCCGCGGCGCTGTCCATCAAATTCTGATCAACGACAAGTATGCGGGTCACAACGTATGGGGTCGCACGTCGTTCAAGTTGAAATCTAAGCATGTGCGCAATGATCCATCCGAATGGATTAGGCATGATCAAGCTTTTCCCGCCATCATTTCGCAATCGCAGTTCGAGCAAGCTAAGCTCCTTATCGAGCAGCGCTCAAAGCGGCTGACAGATGACGAACTAATTGCATTGCTCGCGGAAATTTTTGCGAAGAACGGGCTTTTGTCAGGCTTAATTATCGACGAATTTGAGGGGCCGTCTAGCAGCGCCTATCAATCGCGGTTCGGCAGCTTGCTAAGAGCCTACGCGCTTGTGGGCTACGTTCCGGCGCATGACTATCGCTATCTGGAGATAAATCGGGCGCTTCGGCGATTGCACCCTTCCATCGTGAAAAGCGTCATTGAGGGCGTCGAAGCGGTGGGCGGCACAGCCATTCAAAACCTCCAAGACGATACGCTCCTTATCAACGATGAGATCGCGGCCTCGGTCGTAATCGCACGTTGCAAGCTGACGAAAGGCGGGAGCCGGCGTTGGAAGATTCGTTTGGACGAAAGCCTCCGCCCTGATCTCACAATATGCGTCAGAATGGATGAGAACAACATGAACGCCTACGACTTCTATATCCTACCGAGAATGACACTTGCGGAAGGCATTGTCCGGCTCGCAGATCATAACGGGCTATCGCTAGATGCATTTCGGTTCGACTCCTTGGAAGAGTTTTTCATCCTCGCGAAGCGCGCACCTTTTCGGCGAGCCGCATAGGCAATGGCGCTCCCGGCCCAACGCGTCGAGATGATCCCGATTGACCGGATCACCGTCGTCAACCCGCGAATTCGCAACAAGAAGGTGTTTCAGGGGATCGTCGAAAACATCGCTGAAATAGGGTTGAAGAGGCCCATAACGGTCACGCGTCGGCAGGGTCCGGACGGACCCTTGTATGATCTCGTTTGCGGTCAGGGGCGCCTCGAAGCTTTCCATGAGCTTGGCCAATCGGAAGTGCCCGCGCTCATTGTCACAGCGGACCCTGAGGACTGTTTGGTGGCGAGTTTGGTTGAGAACTGCGCACGCCGCCAGCATCAGGCGGTTGACCTTCTCCAAGACATCGTGGGGATGCGCAAACGAGGTTATTCGGATACCGAAATTGGCGAAAAAACAGGACTGTCAGGATACTATGTCGGCTGTGTCGCGAGATTGCTAGAGCGCGGCGAACGCCGTCTCGTCGCAGCAGTTGAAGCCGGTTATCTGCCTATATCGGTCGCGCTGGAAATCTGCGAAGCCGACGATCAAGGCGTGCAAGCAGCACTTCACAAAGCATATGAGGACAAATTGCTGCGCGGGCGTGATCTTATTGCGGCTCGCCGTCTGGTCGAGGTTAGGAAGCGCTCCGGTAAGGCCAATCCCCGAAATGGATATGTCCACAAAGATTCAATGACTCCGGAAAGTCTCGTCAAAGCATTTCAAGAAGATACCGAACGCAAACGCGCGATGATCAGGAAAACTGATGCGACGCGCAATCGCCTTGTGTTTGTAGTCGAAGCGCTTGGTCAGCTTTCGAATGACGATACCTTCGTTGCACTTCTTGAAGACGAAGGGTTGGCATCAATGCCAAACCGACTGGCCGAGCGGATTCAAAACACAAGGATCGCAATGTAATGGGCAGCGGCAATCGACATCGCAAAGTCAAACTTGCTTTCGAGGCAACGAGCCTCCGAATTCCTCTTGCGGATATAATCACAATTCGAGAGGTGCAAAATGCGGTCAGGAAATCCCTCAAATATGGTCAGATTGCCGCGTCGATCCGCGAAGTAGGCATCATTGAGCCACCCGTCGTGGTAAGGATACAAGGGGACGATGATCAATATCGCCTTCTGGACGGCCACCTTCGGCTCGATATATTGAAAGAGCGGGGCGACAAGGATGTAGTGTGCCTCGTCGCAACTGATGATGAAGCGATAACCTACAACAAGCGCATTAGCCGCATGGCAACCGTCCAAGAGCATCGAATGATCCTGAGGGCGTTGGAAAAGGGGGCGTCCGAAGAGCGTCTCGCCCGTGCGCTCAATGTGAATATCGGGAGCATTCGGGATAAGCGTCGGTTGCTGGACGGCATTTGCAGTGAGGTGGTCCAACTGCTCCAGGATCGGATCGTGCCTATCAACACCTTTCGAGAGCTAAAGAAATTACGGCCACTGCGCCAGATCGAAGTCGCCGACACTATGATTGCCATGAACAGATATTCTTGGCCCTACGCTCGGTCTCTAGTCGCAGCCACGCCACAGAATCAGCTTGTCAGTGAGCAACGGAAGTCGATCAGAGGCTTGAGCGACGAGCAGATAGAACACATGGAGCGAGAAGCCACGAACGTGGATCGTGAATTCAGGATGATCGAGCAGAGCTTCGGCGTCGATCATCTCGATCTCGTTCTTGCGACTGGCTACATCTGCCGCCTCATTGAGAATGTGCGCATTGTCCATCATCTTGCAAAGCACCATCCCGAACTTTTGGCTGAGTTTCAGAGAATTGTTCAACTGCGCAATGCCGCTTAGCCAAGGCCTCATTATTGACGGTGGGGTAAGCCGCGATTTGCCAGCTTTCTTCGCAAGTTCGACGGATCGACTCCAAGCTGGCGAGCGGTTTCTCGCAAACCTTCTTGACCGCAACGTCGTTTCAAATCGTCGATTTCTTGCGCCGCTTTTCGCTCCCGCATCTGCAATTCGCCAATCAGCGGCTGAATATCGGCGCCTGTCTGCAAGGCTAATTCGTGAGCGCAATCTGCGCTCAAAAATCGGTCGATCCGGTCAATGGTCAGGTCGCCACGCTGCGCTATTTCGGATTTACTGAATATGCCGCCAAGCCGTTGCAGCTCGTGCTGCATCGCCGCCACATCATCAGGCCCGTAGCCATAGGCCGGTTGCTCATGGCGATCATAGCCAAGCTGCACTTGCCGTTCCCAATCATTCGCCTCTTTGCCGATGTTGGCGACGTGCGACATGTGGACATGCCGCCGCTGCGTCGTTCCGCTGTCGAGATAGTCGCCGTTCAAAAACTTGTTTTCAGGGTGCAAATGATATTGTGCCAGACATTGCGCATAGGTGCGCAGCTTGTCGGCTGACACGGGTGCGCCGCTGTTGCGGTCAAACGCGGTTGCCGCCGCAATTTCCGGGTCGGTTGTGAAAGCGGCCACCGGCTGAATTGGTCCCGCGTTGGGCTTGCGGCGTTGAGGGCCGTCGAGTGCGGTTTCGGTCGCCGCGATTACTTTCATCGATAGAGCGGTTAGGAAGCCAAACGGTTTGACCTGATCGGCATAATCACACCCCGCGTTGTGATGCTTGAACCAGCGCAATATTGCGGGTGATGTTGCCGCATAGCGGCTGATCGCGGGAAGCTGCAACGCAGGATGATAAGACAGATCGACCCGCTCGGGATGATCCGAATAGGCGGCTTCAATGATTTTGATCCATAAATCATGCTGCCAAAGTTCGACACCGATGTTGGCCAGACTATCTTGCGGCGGCGCAATACCAATGGCGGGATTGCTGGCATCATAAGGTGCGCGCAAATGGCCAAGGCCGTGCGCCGATGCTTTGCGCAATATGGGGTCGCCGTTGCCGTCCAAATTATACAGCGCATAGCGTTTGGCCGAAATGGCAAAGCAATAGAGCGGTGCCAAAGTGCCGCTATTACCCAGCGCAAAATTGACCGCCTCGCTTTTGAGGATCGATCCGCCAAAGGCATACGGATTGAGTTCGCCAAACCAATCTATGATCGCCTGCACCTTGTCGGCAAATTCGTCCTGACCCATGCTTTCGGGCTTGGCGAGCGCCATGCTGTCGGTATCGCAAAACGCCCATTCCAATCCGCTATCGGTGGCCAGCCGTTCGGTGATCGCCAGCATAAGTCGCGCCGCGCCGGTAATTAGTGTTGCCAGCAAGGGATGAAAATGCAGTCCCGGCGCTTCAATTTTTGACGGGCAAAGATCATAGGGGATGTCGTCGCCATTATGGACGCGGGCGATGGTTTTTGCTTTGGCTTCGCTGACATTGATCTCGACAAAAATGCCGTAGCTAGTCGAGTTGGCGAGAATCTTGAGATTGTGCTGCGCTATTTCCAGCCGGTCGCATTCAATCTCGCTTGCGCCGTTCATTGCCGATTTTGTCGCATGACGCAGTTCGATCAGCCGTTTGTAGAAATCATCCGTTGCTGGATTGATGGCGTAATCCGATTCGCCATTGATGTTGATCGAACGCAAACCGCGTTGTTTCCGCTTGGGAGAAAAACCAATTGCTTCGACAATCTCGGGGCATTCCCCGCCGATTAATTTCGCCGCGATACAATCGCTCAAGGTGAACCAAAGCGGGCGATTTGCCGACAGACCATTCAGCCCGATAGTGGCTTGCTGCGCATCGGCATAATGGGCGCGAACGGGGAAAATATCGGCATCGGGTTTTACGCGAACCAATATGGCCAAGCGTTTCCAAATCGCTTTGGATTGCAGGGTTTCGAGCGTGACGCTTTCCAGCAACTCGCGAGCGTCATTTGTCGCATCGCGCGTATCGATGCCACCCGCAATCACCATCGGCCATAAATCCAGCAAGGTGCAGACGGTCGGATACATCGACAGGAAATCGCACAGCATTACTTGGCAGGGCTTGCGGCGTATCTTGATTTCAGAGCGCCCGCCAAAATAGCTCGCCATGATTGTGCCGATCATCGCGGGCGAGAAATCGGGCTGGCATTGCTGCCACGGCCTAATTGCCATTTCCTTCAAATAGGCTTTGCCGACGCTGGCCTCGCTATAGATTTTCTCGGGTAAGGTCTGGCGCAAACCCAAAGCCTGATATTTCGCAACCAGCTTTTCGTAGCATTCCCATGTCGCTTGCGTGTCGCGCACGGCGTAGGCGATCATTTCATTTGAGATTGGTCCTGAAAATCCATCAAAGTTCAATTTGGCGTTGGCCACGTCCAGCATCGTGCAAAGGGTAGCCAGCGAAAATGGCTTTGCAAAAAGGGCAAAGGCCAGCGTCTTTACATCGATAAAATGCCCGCGCTGAACCCGCTCTTTCTGGTTGCGCTTTTGCCCGGAGCGATTTGTTCGATTTTTGAACGGCGCGGCAAATTGGATGAAAGCCGCTTTCGACGAATGATGTTTAACCTGCACATGCGGGGGGCGCTTGTCATGGGAAAGCGCGAACGAAAAGCCGCCGCGCATTTTGCCCTTGGCTGACCCTTGCCGGATCGCGATGCGCGACAGATCGAACGGCAGGTTGAAGCCGACAATCGCGGCGCGATAGTCATATCCAATGCCAAAGAATATCTGATCGGCGAATTCATCGCGGGTCAGCAATTTCATGTCTTTGCTAGCTGCAAACTGTTCCAACAGAGCGAGTTCGGGAGGCGACACATTGGCGGGGTCATAGAATATGCCCGCCTGCCAAAGCTGACCCTCAAGCCGTACCTGATAGGTGCCAAAGCGCAGTTTCTGACTGGCATCTATTGTCGTTTCGCAGTCGAATATCAGCGTCCATTCCGATGAACCTTGCGGCGGCTTCGTCGTTTTGCCGGAACGCCGAACATCTTTCACGGCTGCTATTGGCGGCACATAGGCCCGCAGCGATATTGGCAAATGGTCGGTGATGGGCGGCGCAGAATTATTCATGGCCCACCCCCCGCGCATTTTCAGGCTTGGCCATATCGATCAGCAAAAGACCAAATTGATAGAGCTTTTCAATGATGATCCTCAGCATGTCAGCACAGCCGATCAAAAAATGGCCGATGCGATCCAGAACAGGATCGGCGTTCGGATCGAACGGCGGATGATCTTTTTGATCATCGCTAACTTTGCGGTGGCAATTGCGGCACAGGCAAACCGTTGTTTCATCGCGGCCATAGTCGGCGACATGATGCGCTTCCAAACAGCGCCAATCCTTTTCGCCACAGTCACCGCAAATCGGATTGTTGCTACCCAGCTTCGCCAATCGCGCCTGCTTGCGGCGCTCTTTATCTCCACTGAATTTTGGCATATTTTTTCCTCTCAATTGACGAAACGATAGATTTGCTCAAACGGCTCATCACCGCTGGTAAGCCGGTAAAGTTCGTTGGGAGCGGTCTCGAAAACGTGACGCTTGCCCTTGGCATCGCGCACCGATTTGCCGACGAACGGCTCAATGAAGCTGTAGTCATTGGTCGCAAGAAACCGCTCGACCGCTTCGAGAAATTCGCCATTCAATGATGCCGGATCAAAGCCGCGCAGCTTCAGTTGGACAGCACGGCCATCGGTGAAGCTGGCCATTTCGCGAAGCCGATTATCGGTGAATGACCATTCGCGACCCTTGCGACTGGCGAGGTCATTTTCGCGCAAGAATCGACGCAACCGTTCCGGCGAAACCCCGGCTTCCCGCGCAGCGGTTGCTTGCGAACCATGCTTGCGCATCTGACGCAGCGCCCGTTCAAGGCGGGTGTCAGATTGCCCGGGTTTGGCGCGCACCGGCCTTTCATCAGCCCGCGCATGACCGCGAGCTTGCGAACGGCTCAGTCCACGTTTGGCCGCGTTGGCTATGCGGCGCTCATATTCTGCCTTGTAGTTTCGGCTTGTCGCCACGCGAATCACTCCCGTTGAACGGAGTGACAAACCTACGCATCGCCATTTGCCGAAAACGGCTATCCTACGCGCAGCTCTAATGATTCGGATTTTGGCTTTGGCATGACCGCTGGTTACGAAACTGAGTCTGACATTCAGGGAGCATTCCGAGATGCTGGCGTCTCGATCTCTCCTGATCAGCTTCGCCGGTGGCGCGATCAAGGATTGATGCCCCGCGTAAAGCAGGTCGGCATGGGCCGCGCAGCGGGCAGCGTAATTCATTACCCGCTGGGGACGGCGCAGCTTGCTTTGGAAATTGGGCGGCTTCTAGCGATCAAGAAAAAGGCCCGCTTTGTCGGGTGGCAATTGTGGCTGCATGGCCATGAGGTTTCAGAGGAGCATTGGAAACCTGACATCAGTTCCGCGTTGGCAGAGTTGAAACGCATCCCAGCTTTTTTGCGTCTTATGGAAATCAGAAATGCGAATAAGAATGAGACAATTTTCGATCAAATTGAACCAGTGCAATTCCGTAAAACGCCCTTTGCCAAAGGTTTGGCCAAGCCCTCAGCCAATATGACAGCTTTAGCCTTCGCACTGTTGGCCGATGTGGCCAAAGGCAATTATGCGCCGCACCAAATAGCGGACCTTTCCGAGCAAATTCAGAATGTCCGGGCGATTTCCAAACTCATTGGCCAACCCACGAAAACTAAGGGTGCGAAGGAATCATCCAAATCGGATTTTGAGATCGATTTGGAAACTCAATTGGAAGCAATTTCTCTCGCAATGGAGAAAATTCAAAAGCAGCCGGATTTTGTGTTGGCCCAATTGACGCCTGAGGTGCGAATTGAGTTGGCAACGGTCTTTCAAATTGCACGCCAGCTAAATTTGGCAGTTCCAGCATTTGAAAAAAGCCCAATTGGCCGGTTTGCAAAGGCCATAGCTGACGACGGGATTGGACAAGCGCACAGTGTTATAATTTGGAGTCTGTTCCGCAAAATGGGGACAATTCTTGACCCCGATCAAATTGCCGCAATGGCACAAAATCTTGCATTGAAATCGGAGAATTAACTGTCAATTCGTTGGCCGAATTGGCGCGAATTGGCTATTCTTCGTTATGTTTGAAAATGCCAATTTCCAGCCCGACAACTGCGCCGATGAATGGGCAATGCGCTCCGAATTTTGGATTGCCCAAAGCGCAAATGCGATAAAGCCGCGAAAGCGCCGCGAGCGCAATTCCGATGCACTTATTTTGACGGGTCATGGCAATTCAATGCGAATTGAAAATGGCGCGCTATTCATAAAACAGGGCTTTTCCCATTATCCACAAAAGGCGGAATGCCATCGCTATTTCCCCGGCAGTCGCGACATTCCCGAGCGCATTCTCATTCTCGACGGCAGCGGCTCATTGTCGTTCGATGTTTTGTCATGGCTTGGCGAACAAGGCGTTGCATTGGCGCGGATCAAATGGACAGGAGAGGTTGCCGTTGTCGCGGGCGGCACCGGCTATGCGTCTGACCGCGCCAAAGTCGATTGGCAGATCGAGCGAAGAGACAATGACGAAAAGCGCAAATCCTTTGCCATCGATCTTGTGACGCGCAAACTCGCCGCCACCATCGAAACACTGGATCGGCACGTTCCCGAAAGCCGGAAAAGAACGACCGCGCTGGAATGGCATCGGAATGCAATCGATAGGCTGGAACGGGAGAGCATCGCCACGGTCAACGATTTGCGCGGGATCGAAGGTCAGGCCGCAACACTCTATTTCGGATCATGGCAGGGATTGCCGATAAATTGGGTCGGCAAACGGCCCGTTCCCGATGACTGGCATCAATATGACATTCGCAGTTCAATGGCGAACGGCCCTAAACCGCAAAATCGCAACGCCTCGCACCCGCTCAATGCGATGCTGAATTACGCCTACACGGTGAAGCTGGCGCAAATGCAGATTCAAGCCGTCGCCGATGGATATGATCCGACGATTGGCATCATGCATCACGGGAGGCGCGGTAAGCCGTCATTCGTATTCGATCTGATCGAACCGGAGCGGCCTAAGATCGACGCGGCCATTCTCCAATTCGTTGCAGATCAGCCGTTTTCGGCGGCAGATTTTGTGATCCTAAAGGATGGCGGTTGCAGGCTATCGCCGCAATTAGCGCGGACGGTTGCAACGCTTACATCATCCTAATCAGCTCTTATTGCGCTTCCCGGAAAACGCTGCTTTTTCCCGCGAATAGGCGATTTGAAACTCTTGATTGCGAGTTTTGAGCAAATTTGCACTCGCGGCAAGGCGGGAGCAGACCAGTAGATTATCGGCCTCACATTCCGCGATTAGCCAAGGCGATTGCGATGCCGTCTCCGTCATGAACCCGTCCAAGGATTGCGCATAAGATTGCACGTCCCGATGCGTGGAATCCATATCGCTAGAAATCCCGTTAATGTCGTAGTCGATTTCACCGACGCGATATGATCCATCGTCGGCGTTTGTGTCGATACCTCGCTTTGCGGTTTGCATTTTGCCGATGCGGTCGCGAGCCGAATGATAGCTGGCGATCACAACATCAATTTTCTTGGATTTTTCTTGTAACTCTTGCGCTTTGGCAAACAGTTTGTCCGCAAGATCATCAATCGATTTTTGCGTTTTAGACCGCTGTTCCATGCGTTCTTTTTGTGCGGCAGCGGTCTCGATTTCCTGCTGCTTTTCGGCAGAACGGTGGCGCGTGGCACCGACCAGCTTGTCGAATTCTACCGCATTGCTCTTGGCGAATACAATCTGACTGGAATCTCCTTTTCCGAAAAATGTCAGTCGCAGCTTTTCACCTTCCATCATGCCAGTCACGAGCGAAAGGCCTGTGCCATTTTCAACGGATAGATTGAGCGCATTGTCCTCAAGCGTTCCCGAGAGAGGCCGCGTAACCGCCGAGGTTTTCCCATCTTCATCGGCGACCACAACGGACATCGTGCCATTTATCCGGCCTTCTTCAATCGAAGTGATTTGAACCATCATCGCCGTGTCGGCGTCTGACGCAACATAGCTGCCAACACCTTCTGGCTTGGTGGAACAACCAGCAAGCAGGCCCGCAGCCAAAACGATAATCGTCCAAGTCTTTTTCACGGCAACAGCCCCCGAGCAGATGCATTCAAGTGTCCCCATTATGGGGACGCTCCGGTTTACATATACCTAAGGCTCCGATTCAGGAATCGGGGATGTGTTGATGCAGCGGGGATGGGTGGTTTCACCCGAATATCGATCTGCTATCGACGCGATCAAAGAGGTCAGAACCGAGCTAGGTTTATCTCAACGAGAGTTGGCCCGACGCCTTGGCAAACCGCCTTCATTCGTCAACAAAATCGAACAGATTGAACGGCGATTGGACGTCGTTGAGTTCATCGCAATCGCACACGCAATGGCCGTGAAGCCTGAAAAACTGTTCGGCGCATTGCTGAGCGTTCTGCCCAATCCACTCAAACTTTGAAGCGAATTGATTGCGGTTGTGGTCAAAGTCTCATAATTTCGCGACCATCACTATACCCCCCTGCCTTCGCAGGGGCGACGGGATAGTCAGCCCTTTTCGGCGATCGCCTTGTCGACGATTCCGGCGCCCAGCGGGCCGAGGATGTTGCTGCCGAAACGGAATAGCAGGAAGCCGCCGACGAAAAACAGGATCGGCTCGATAAAGAGCGCGACGATCGCGGCGATCACCACCGCAAAGAACAGAAACATGAAGCCGCCGGTCAGTTCGGCCTGCCCCTTCGGGCCAAGCTCGATCGTGCGCGGCCCTTTCGCGTCCCACCATTTGCCGGTGACGATGGTCTTGCGGGCGCCGCTTTGCGATGCCGGGCGGTTCGGGATGCGGGCAGGCGTCGGCGCGGTATCGGACGTCAGCGCTGGCCGGTCTTTCGGCTCGGTTGCCCAGGGCCGCTTGCTTCGTTCGGCCGTCGCGGCGGCAGCGCGCGGTTTGGTGGGGGTTGCCGCGGGCGACTGGATTGGCGCGGGGCGGGCGCTCAATCCCGACTCGGCGCGCGCCGCCGCGGACAAATCGGGGGCATTGGCCCGCCGCTCGGGCCGCACCGGCTCGATGCCAAGCTGGCGATCGTGAATTTCCATACGCTCGGCGGCGCTCAGCGGCGTCTGGCCGGTTTCCCTGTCGATGACCACCAGCCGCCCGCCGCGCTCGACGACGGAAAAACGGCTGGGGGGCGGGCGGTCAACCAATGCCGAATTGTTCCTTCAGGGCCAGCATGGCGAGCGCGGCCTTTGCCGCTTCGCCGCCCTTATCCTTGCGCGTCTTGTCGGCGCGCGCAAGCGCCTGTTCGTCATTCTCGACGGTCAATATGCCGTTGCCGATCGCCAGCCCGTCGAGGGTCAGCGCCATGATGCCGCGCGCGCTTTCGTTCGACACGACCTCGAAATGATAGGTTTCGCCGCGGATCACGACGCCCAATGCGACATAGGCGTCGTAGCGCCCGGTTTCGGCGGCGAGCGAGATCGCCGCGGGCACTTCGAGCGCACCGGGGACGGTCACCGTCTCATGGCTGTGCCCCTCCGCCGCAAGCGCGCTGCGCACGCCGTCGAGCAGCATGTCGTTAAGCTCTGAATAAAAACGGGCTTCGACGATCAGTATATGCGCCATTATGCGGCCTCCCCGGGGATCGAACGTTCGCCGACGACCGACAGGCCATAGCCCTCCAGCCCGACCAGATTATTGTGCGACGGCGTCAGCAATTCCATCGCATGGACCCCCAGGTCCGCGAGGATCTGGGCGCCGATGCCATAGGTGCGAAGGTCCATGCCCCCCGACGGCGGCGGAATTTCCTCGGCCGCCGCCGATCCGGGCAGCGGGCGCATCAGCATGACGATGACGCCCGAACCGGCCTCGCCGATCGCTTCCATCGAACGTTGCAGGCGGCGTTTTTTCGGCCCCGGGCGCCCCATGATGTCGTCGAAGATCGACACCGGGTGCATGCGGACCAACGTCACGCCGGCGGGATCGACCGCGCCCTTTTGCAGCACCAGATTGACGCTGCCGTCGACCTTGTTGCGATAGGATTTCAGTCGCCAGTCGCCGCCATAATCCGATTCGAACGGCTCGTCGGAAACGCATTCGACCAGCCGGTCGTTGCGGTGGCGATAGGCGATCAGGTCGGCGATCGTCCCGATCTTGAGCCCGTGGCGCCGCGCAAAGGGGATCAGGTCGTCGAGCCGCGCCATCGACCCGTCGTCGTTCATGATCTCGCAGATCACCCCCGACGGGTTCAGCCCGGCGAGCCGTGCGATGTCGACCGAAGCTTCGGTATGCCCGGCGCGCACCAGCACCCCGCCGTCGCGCGCGATCAGCGGAAAGACATGGCCGGGGGTGACGATGTCGTCGCGGCCCTTGGCGCCGTCGATCGCGACCGACACGGTGCGCGCGCGGTCGGCGGCTGAAATGCCGGTGGTAACGCCCTCGCGCGCCTCGATCGAGGTGGTGAAGGCGGTTTCGTGACGGGTGCCGTTCGCGCGGCTCATCAATTCGAGCCCGAGCAGGTCGACGCGCGCCTTGGTGAGGGTCAGGCAGATCAGGCCGCGGCCGTGGGTCGCCATGAAATTGACCGCATCGGGGGTCGCCATCTGTGCCGGGATGACCAGATCGCCCTCATTCTCGCGGTCCTCGTCGTCGACCAGGATGAACATGCGGCCGTTGCGTGCCTCGGCGATAATTTCTTCGGGAGTGGCCATCGGCGACAGGTCGCTGCCGTGCGCGAGCCAGTTTTCCAGCTTGCGCAGCGTCTCGGCGGTCGGGTTCCAGCCGGGCGAATCGAGATCGCGCAGGCTGTTGGCGTGCAGACCGGCGGCGCGGGCGAGGCCCGACCGCGACATGGACCCGTCATCGACGATGGCGCGAATGCGCTCGATAAGCTGTGTGGACATGGCGGCCATGTCTCACACTGAAATGTGAATGTCAATCAGGATGTCACATTCTGCGGATCAGTTGGGGCCGAAACTTGGCCCCAGCTCGCGCGCCGTTCCGTCGGCCTTGGCGTCGAGCAGCGTGACGATCTGTCCTGTGCGGTCATCGCGCTTGGCATAGTCGCGCGCGCTCATCCCGGTCGCGTGGTCGGCCTTGTCGGGATTGGCGCCGCGCCGCACCAGCAGGCGCACCATCGCGACATTCTTGGTCTGCACCGCCAGGATCAGCGCGGTTTCGCCGCGGCGGTTGGTCTGGTCGACCGGCGCCTTGGCATCGAGCAATTCGGTCGCACCGTCGGTGAAGTTGAGCAGCGCGGCGTGCATCAGCGGGGTCATGCCGCGCCGGTCGGCAATCGCCGGGTCGGCGTCCTTCGCCAGCAGGAAGCGCAGCCACGTGCCGTCGCGGCGTTTCGCGACGAGGATCAGCGCGGTCTCGCCGGTGTCGGGATTGCGCGTGTTGACCAGCGTCGCGTCGTCCTTGAGCGCGTCGGTCGCCTTGGTTCCGTCGCGTGCCTCGACCGCCTGCAAAAAGGCATAGCCCCCGCGGAACTGCGCCTGCGCCGGGCCGTGGAGGAGGCCCGCCGCCGCGACGAGCACGAAAAGCAGGGCGGCGAGGCGGAACTCCGCGCGTCGGAACATGATCTGGGTGACCCCTGGCAAGCAGCGCCGCAACATCGCGACGACAATGGTTGATTTTCGCGGGCTAGCCGACCAAGGCTGGCCCCATGATGAATATCGCGAATATGGGACAAAAGCTTGTCCGTGCAAGCCTGATCGTTGCTTTCGGCGCGCTGCTGGCGGGATGCAATGGTGCTGCGGAGGCGCCGCCGGCGACCCCGCCGCTCGAAGGCGCGCGGATCGGCGGGCCGTTCACGCTCACCGACCAGAATGGCAAAACGGTTCGCGACAGTGATTTTGCCGGGAAATACCGCCTCGTCTATTTCGGCTACAGCTTTTGCCCCGACATCTGCCCGGTCGACCTGCAAAAGCTGATGCGCGGGCTGGCGCAGTTCGAAAAGACCGATCCGGCGCGCGGGGCAAAGATCGCGCCGCTGTTCGTCACCGTCGATCCGGCGCGCGATACGCCCGAAGCGCTGAAGCCCTTTGTGGCGCGCTATCATCCGCGCCTGCTCGGGCTGACCGGCACCCCCGACCAGATCGCCGCGGTCGCCAAGGCCTATGTCGTCACCTATAACAAGGTCGATGGTTCGGCCCCCGACCGCTATCTGATGGCGCACAGCCAGCTTGCCTTCCTGATGGACCCGGCGGGCAAGCCGCTCGCGCTGCTGCCGCTCGATGATCCGTCGACCGACGCCGACGAAGGGGCACCCGCCGCGGTCGCCGCCGATCTGGCGAAATGGGTCCAGTGACCGGGCGTGCGGCGCCCCGCCCCTTTTGGGAAGCGCCGCTCGCCAGCCTTGACGCCGGTCAGTGGGAGGCCTTGTGCGACGGGTGCGGCAAATGCTGCCTCCACAAGATCGAGGATGAAGATACGGGGCGCATCTATCCGACCAATGTCGCGTGCCGCCTGCTCGACCTCACCACCGCGCGCTGCGGCGATTACAAGCACCGTCGCCGCCACGTTCCCGATTGCCTGACGCTGACCAAGGCCAAGGTCGGGGCGATCGAATGGTTGCCGCAAAGCTGCGCCTATCGCCTGCGCGCCGAGGGCGAGCCGCTTCCCGCATGGCATTATCTGGTTTGCGGCGATCGCGATGCCGTCCACCGCGCCGGCCAGTCGATCGCCGGCTGGACGGTCAGCGAGGATGTCGCCGGACCGCTGGAAAATCATCTTGTCGAACGCGTGGTTTAATTCGCGCGCCGATACGCCGCACATCCAGGTCGGCGATGACGCTTGGCCGGTGCGCGTCGTCCAGCACGCGCAATCGCGGCGCTATCGCCTGGTGTTCGACGCCGCGCGCGGCCAGTTGCGGCTGACCGTACCGCGCCGCACCAATATCCGCGCGGCGCTCAAATGGGCGAGCGAGCAGCAGGCGTGGCTGGCCGAACAGGTGGGCAAGGCGGCATTGCCGGTGATCGTCGGTCCCGGCGCTTCGGTGCCGTTCCTGGGCGTCGATCGCCGGATCGACTGGACCCCGGCGGCGCCGCGCGCGATCGGCCTCGATCCAGACGCGCTGCGCGTCGGCGGCCCCGCCGAAACCGTCGGACGCCGGGTCGAACGCTGGTTAAGGGGGCAGGCGCTCGAACTGCTCGATCGCGAAAGCCGCGACATCGCCGCCCGCGCCGGGCTGGCGGTCGGCCGTGTTGGCGTCGGCGATCCGCGCAGCCGCTGGGGCAGCTGCACGCACGACGGCGACCTGCGTTACAGCTGGCGGCTCGTCATGGCGCCTGACCATGTCCGCCGCGCGACGGTGGCGCACGAGGTCGCGCATCTTGAACATATGGACCATGGCCCCGCCTTCCACGCGCTGGTCGACGAACTGCACGACGGCGACGTCGCTGCGGCGCGCGGCTGGCTGCGCCGCGAAGGACGCGGCCTCCACCGCTACCGCTTCGCCGCCTGACCTTAGTTGAACTCAGCCGGTGGCGGGCGCTGCGCCGGCGCCTTTGTCACCGGCGGCTGCCCTTTCGGCGGTGCGCCGTTTTTGGGCGCTGCACCGGGGTCGCCCGAGCTGCGCCGCCCGGTCTGTTCTTCGATCCATTGCTGGTCGAGCACCGGGCCATCCTCGGGCGCCGGGACGGGGTCGGCACTTTCGGGCGGCCGCAGGTCATAGGGCAGCTCGATCGGCATGCCATTTTCATCGACCAGCCCACCTTCGCCGGGCTCGCCCATATAGGCTTCGCCTTCGTCTTCCAGCTGCCATTCGGGCAGCACGACTTCGGTGTCGAACGCCTCGACCGGGCGCCGCGCCGTCGCGACGCGCATATAATCGGCAAAGGCCTGCGCCGGCGCCCGCCCGCCCTGCAAACCGCCGACCGCCCTGGCATCGTCGCGGCCCATCCACACTCCGGTGGTCAGCCCGCTGGAAAAGCCCAGGAACCAGCCGTCCTTGTTGCTCGACGTCGTCCCGGTCTTGCCCGCGACGGGGCGGCCGATCTGTGCCGCGCGCCCGGTGCCGGTGTTGACCGCGGTCTGCAGCAGGTCGGTGATCCCCGCGGCGACCCAATTGTCGACCAGCACCTGGCCGCGCTCCGCCGGGCGCTGATACAGCAGGCGGCCGTCGGCGGTCGTCACCTTGGTGATACCATAGGGTTCGACCGAAATGCCGCCGCGCGACACCGCGGCAAAGGCGGCGGCCATGTCGATCACCCGCACCTCGGCGCTGCCCAGCACCATCGACGGGTGGGTGTTGACCGGGGTGGTGATGCCGAACCGCCGCGCCATATTGGCGACCGACGAAAAGCCGACCTCGTCGCCCAGCTTGGCCGCGACGGTGTTGACCGAATAGGCAAAGGCGCTGCGCAGATCCATCGCGCCGGCAAAGCGCCCCGACGAGTTGCGCGGCGACCAGCCGTTGATCGTCACCGGTTCGTCGACCACGGGATCGTCGACCTTATACCCCGCTTCCAGCGCCGCCATATAGACGAACAGTTTCCACGCCGACCCCGGCTGGCGCAGCGCCTGCGTCGCGCGGTTATAGTTCGACGTCACATAGTCGGTGCCGCCGACCATCGCGCGCACCGCGCCGTCGCGGTCGAGCGAGACCAGGGCGCCCTGCACCCCGCGCGGGGTGTTCGCCTGGATCGCCGCGGTCGCCGCGCGCTGCATGTTGAGGTCGATCGTGGTGTAAACGTCGAGCGCCTCGCTGCCCTCGTCGATCAGCATGTCGAGCTGTGGCAGCGCCCAGTCGCTGAAATAGCGCGCGCTGTTCTGCCCGGTTTCCTGCGCCAGTTTGACATCGGCGGGTTTGGCGCTGTCGGCCTGGCTCTGGGTGATGACGCCGGCATCGACCATCACGCTGAGTACGACGCCGGCGCGGCCCAGCGCGGCGGACGCATCGGCGGTCGGCGAATAGCGCGACGGTGCTTTCACCAGCCCGGCGACGACCGCGGCTTCGGACAGCGACATTTCGGTTGCGCTATGCCCGAAAAAGCGGCGCGAAGCGGCATCGATGCCGTAACTGCCGCCGCCGAAATACACCTTGTTCAGATAGAGTTCGAGAATCTCGTCCTTCGAAAATTTCCATTCGAGCGCGAGTGCGAGGATCATCTCGCGCGCCTTGCGCTTAAAATCATAGCTGTTCGACAGAAAGACGTTGCGCGCCAGCTGCTGGGTGATCGTCGAGGCGCCCTGCAGGCGCCGTCCGCTGCCGCGGTTCTGCACCGCGACCGCCGCGGCGCGCGCCATGCCGACGGGATCGAGCCCGGGGTGATAGCGAAAGCGCCGATCCTCGACCGCGACCATCGCGTCCTGCATCACCTGCGGCGTTTCGCGCAGGGTCAGCCAGCGGCCGTAATTGGGCCCGAGCGACAGGAACACGGTGCCGTCGGCGGCGCGGACGCGGATCGTCTGTCCGGCGGGCGATTTCTTGAGCTCCTCGAAACTCGGCATGCGCTGCACGGCGATGCCGACCGCGACCGCCAGCGCAACGAGCGCGACGATTGCCAGGCCAAGGCCCCAGCGGAAAATCCGCCGCACCCAGACGCGCAAACGCGACGGCGCGGCGTCGGGCGTGCCGCTGCGCTTGCTGGACGATGACGATTTATTCGACGAAGCCTGCTCTCTTTCGCGGCGCAAAGCCCGTGTTCCTTCCCTCGCTTCGCCCCTGATCGCTCAGCCCGGCGACAGCGTTTCAGCCTTCGCCGGTCTGCGCCTCATCCGGTGCGCGACCCTCGAAGTCAAGCGCCGCGCTGTTGATGCAATAGCGCAGCCCCGTCGGCCCGGGGCCGTCGGGGAAGACATGGCCCAAATGACCTTCGCATCTGGCGCAGCGCACTTCGGTGCGGACCATGCCATGGCTGGTGTCGGTCAGCTCCTCGACCGCGCCGCCCGCGGCGGGCGCGGTGTAGCTGGGCCAGCCCGAGCCGCTGTCATATTTGGTACGGCTGTCGAACAGCGGTTCGCCGCACCCGGCGCAGCGATACATCCCGTCACCCTTGTGATCGGTATATTTGCCGGTGAAGGCGCGCTCGGTGCCGCCTTCGCGCAGCACATGATGCGCCATCGGGTCGAGCGTCTTTTCGGGGTTCGGGTCGGTCATGGCCGATTTCTCCTTGGGTGCGGGCCGGTCTTCGGCAGCATCGCGATTGCCCACAATATCGGGTCGAACCCGCGGTTACGCAAGGGGCCGGCCGCTCAGCCGCCCCGGATTCGCGTCGCTTGCGACGCCCAGCGGACCAGCGGTGGACAGGAGGCCGCCAGCAGCGTCAAAACGCCCGCGGTGCGCGGGTTCTCGCCCGCGCGCCAGACGGCGCTTGCGATTCCAAAGGGCCGCGTCATGCGCGCCGCGAGCGCGCGCTGGAACGCGGGCGCTGCGTCACCGCCACCGCGGCGCCACGCCGCCACTGCCGCATGCCCGCTGGCGAGCGCCAGCCCCATGCCCTCGCCCGCCAAGCTGGGGATGACCCCCGCCTGATCGCCGAGGCGGAACAGACCGGGCGCGGTCTCGGCGGTGCGCCAACCATAGGGGATATGGCCGATCGCGTCGATCGATTGGGACCAGTCGGCAAACGCCAGCCGCTCGCCCAGCACCGGATGCGCGGCGCCCAGTGCGCGCAGCAGCGCCGCCGGATCGCCGCTGGCGTCGTCAAGGCGCGACTTGTGGGTGGCGAGGCACAGGTTCGCGCTGCCATCCTCCTGCCGCACGAGCCCGGCATAACCGCGGTCGAACAGATGAAGCTCGACCGCATCGCCAATCAGGCGGTCGAGCGCGGCGTGCTGCGGCAACCGCAGCCGCAAGCCCATCACCGGGTCGTGCTGTTGCCAGGACGCTGGTTCGCGCGGCTGCCCGCGAAAGCCATGCTTGCCGGCGGCGAGGAAGATCGCGGGCGCGACGCGCGTCGCGCCATCGCGGGTCTGAACCGTGGCACCGTCGATCGCTGTCGCATGGACGCCGCGCTGCAAATCTGCCCCCGCCGCGACCGCCGCGGCTTGCAAGACCGTGTCGAGGCGGCGGCGCGATACCCCCATCGCCGCTTGCGGCAGGCGGGTCTCGCTGCGCCGCGACCCGGCAAACAGCCGCACCCGCGCGACTTGCTGCCCGCCCAGCGCGGCGCGGTCGATCCCCAGCGCGTCGAGCCGCGCCAGCGAATGCCAGCTCAGGAACCCGCCGCACAGCGCATCGCCCGTCTCGCGCGTCCGTTCGAGCAGCCACACCCGCGCGCCCGCGCGCGCCAGCCCGATTGCTGCCGCCGCTCCGGCGGGTCCGGCGCCGATGACGATCGCGTCGGTCACCTTATGCGCTCGACGCACAGCCGATAGGGAAAGCTGCGAAAGATGCGCGTGTTCGCCGCGGTATCGGGAAGCGCTCCCGCCAGCATCGCCTGCCACTCGGCACGGCGAAAACTGCGCCCGACCGACAATTGCCCGTCGCGGCGGACGATCGGGTCGACCAGCGCGAGCGTCGCCAGCAGCGGGTAACCGGCAAAGGGCAGGCGCTGGCGGTGGAGGTCGTTGACCAGCCAGCCGCGCGCGCTCTCCGTGTCCATGAAGCGCAGGAATTCGGCGCGCTGGGCGGCGTTCATATGATGGGTGACGAGGCTGGAGAGGATGATGTCCCACCCCTGACCCGCCAGATCGCGGTAATCGCCGGTGAGTAGCTGTGCCCGCCCGCCCAGCCGCGTGGCGGCGACCGGGGCGCTTTTGGGGTTGAGGTCGATCCCGACCAGATCGAGCGTGATCCCGCGCCGCGTCCCCCAGCGGTCGATCCGCGCCAGCATGTCGCCGCTGCCGAAACCGACATCCAGGATGCGCCACGGCCTTGTCCCCACCCCGCGCGCCGCGACGCGGTCCAGAAAACCGAGCGTCGGGCGCGCCGCCAGCGTCAGCGCGTTGATCCGCGACAGGTCGGCGAGCACACGGGCGTAGCGGGCGGGCGGCAGCTCAGCCGCGTCCATCTCCTCCTCGGCGTCGATCGGCGCGCGAAGGCTGGTGAAGGGGTTCATGGTGCGAAGAAGCGGATCGCTTCGGCGGCAAGCCCGGGACCGAAAGCGATCGCCAGCCCCTCGCCCTTCGCATCGCGCGCCATCATGTCGGCGAGCACGAACAGGATTGTTGCCGAGGACATGTTGCCAAAGCGCGCAAGCACCGCACGGCTGTCGGCCAGCGCCTCGGCGGGTACGCCGAGCGCATGTTCGACCGCGTCGAGCACCGAGCGGCCGCCGGCATGAACCGCGAGCAGCGGCGGCGGAGCGCCGCTGCCGAACAGCTGGTTTCGTACCGCAGGCGCCGACAGGGCATCGCGCAGCCGTCCCGGCACCTCGCCCGACAGCTGCATCGCAAAGCCGGTGTCGCCGATGTCCCAGCGGATCAGCTCGGCGCTATCCTCCAGCGCCAGACTCGCGCCGTCGCCCAATTCGAACCCGGCCGGGTCGGCGGACACGATCGCCGCCGCGGCGCCATCGCTGAATTGCAGCATCGCGAGCAGCGGTTCGGGTTCGCCCGCGAGTTGCAGGTGCAGCGTCGACAATTCGACGCTGACCACCAGCACCACCGCACCCGCCTCCGACCGCACGATATGCCGCGCGGTGCGCAGCGCGGTGACCCCGGCGTAGCAGCCCATGAAGCCGATCAGCACCCGCTCGACGGTCGGCGACAGGCCGAGCCGCCGCGCCAGGATCTGGTCGATCCCCGGCGCGACAAAGCCGGTGCAGCTTGCGACAACGATATGGGTGATCCGCGCCGCATCGAACGCATCGCCCAGCGCGGCAATCGCCTGCATCGCCAGGTCGGGGGCATGGTCGGCGTAGGCGCGCATCCGCGCCGATGTCGGCGGCAATCCCGGAACGTCGTAAAAGCCGCCCGCCGCGACCGGCGATCCGCCCGCCGCCGTGGGGGGCAGCACCGACCAGCGATGCGCGATCCCCGATCGCGCGGCCATTCGCGCAAAGATCGCGCGGACGCGCTCGTCGGTCAGCCGCGGGATGGCCCAGTCGATAAAGGCTTGATGGATATCGTGCCCCGGCACGGCCGTGGCGAGCGCGTTCAGCCGGGGGGACGGCGGGGGGATGGTCATCGCGCACATGTGGCCGAAAAGCGGAAAACTAGCCAGCGATTAGCGGCATGGGCGTTTTACGCGAGGTTAACCATGACATCGCTATTGTCGCAGGTGTGAAACTGCGTCTTGTTCTTGCCGGTGCACTGGCCTTTGCCAGCACCCCCTCCGCGGCGGCGCAGTGCCTGCTCTGTGCGCCGGAAAAGCCGGACAAGGCGGCGGCGCGCGAGGCCGCGATGCCGCTGCGCGTCGAGGTCGAAACCCGGCTCGATATGGGGCGGATCGCGGTCGGCGCGATGGGCGGCGAGGTCGCGGTCGATCCGGTATCGGGCGCGCGCCGCCTCAGCGGGGACGTCGTCGATCTCGGCGGCTTCGCGCTGACCGGCACCGTCACCGTGCGCGGCGAACCGGGGGCGGAAGTGCGGGTCATCATGCCCGCCAGCATCGATCTGGAGGGCGGCCACGGCCGCTCGGCGCGCGTCACCGGCCTTGCCACCGACCTGTCCGCCGCGCCGCGGCTCGGCCCCGACGGTCGTCTAGTGTTCCGTTTCGGCGGCCGCTTGCAGATCGCAGGCGCCGACGACGGCGACTATCGCGGGCGGATTCCGGTGACGGTGGAATATCAATAGGGCCGGGTGGCGGTTTCGGGGTGGGGGCCGACGTAACAACAACGTCGCCCCCGCGAAGGCGGGGGCCGCTGTCGGCCTGCTCAGCAGCGCAGGAATAGGCCGCTAGCGGCCCCCGCCTTCGCGGGGGCGACGGGCTAGTTTCGGTCGTTAGCCGACGAACACCGTTGACCTACCCCCGCGCCCCGAACAACGCCGTCCCCACCCGCACATGCGTCGCGCCCAGCATCACTGCGGTTTCGCAATCGCTGCTCATCCCCATCGAGCGTCCCGTCAGCCCGTGGCGCTCGGCGAGTTCGTCGAGTAGCGCGAAGAAGGGCGCGGGTTCGATGTCGGCGGGGGGGATGGCCATCAGGCCTTCGATCTTGAGGCCTGCCGCTTTGGCTTCGGCCAGCAATGCGGGCAGGTCGGCGACCTTGCAGCCGCCCTTCTGCTCCTCGTCGCCGATATTGACCTGGGCGAACAGCTGCGGTTGCCTGCCCGCCTTTTCGCAGGCTTTTGCAAGTGCTTGCACCAACGAGCTGCGATCGACCGAATGGATCGCGTCGAACAGCGCGACGGCTTCGTCGGCCTTGTTCGATTGTAGCTGACCGATCAGGTAGAGCACGATGTCGGGGGTTCCGGCGCGCAGGTCGGGCCATTTCGCCGCGGCTTCCTGCACCCGGTTCTCGCCGAAGTGGCGCTGCCCCGCAGCGATCAGCGGGCGGATGGCGGCGGCGTCATGCGTTTTCGACACCGCGATCAGGCAAATGTCCCCGCTCTGCCGCTGCGCGCGTGTCGCTGCGGCGGCGATCGCCGCCTGTACCTCGGCCAGTCTTTCTGCCGCTTCGCTCATCAATCTTCCTATCCCGGCGCGTTGCGTGCGCCTGCGACGCGCCTATAGGAAGGGCGATGGTCCGACGCCACCCCCTGCCGCCGCAATGGCTGTTTAGCGACGAACGGCTGGCGGTCGGAGTCGTTCAGCTGGCGGCGCTGCTGCCGCCGGGCAGCGGGGTCGTCCTGCGTCATGACAGCCTTGCTCCCGGCGCCCGCTGGCGCCTGTTGCGGCGGCTGATGCGCGTGGCGCGGGCGCGGCAGCTGACCGTGTTGATCGCGGGTACGCCGGACATTGCACGCTGCTGGGGCGCCGATGGTGTTCACCTCCGCCAGCATGACGCGCGCCGCGCCGCGCAGGCGCACCGGCTCGGTCTGCTTGTGACGATGCCGGTGCATGGCGCGCGCGAGGCCCGCAGCGCGCGCCGTGCCAAAGCCGAGGCGGTATTTATCTCACCGCTGTACCCGACGCGTTCGCATTCTGGAGCAAAGGCGCTCGGCTCCGCGGAGTGGTTCCGGCTGGGGCGGCTCGCAGCCGGCCAGCCGATCGCGCTGGGCGGGATGACGCTCACCCGCGCCCGCGCGCTGAACCGCCAGGCGAGCAGCCAAAACCCTGGTTGGGCAGCAATCGATGCCTGGGAGCAAAGGGCCGCACAGCGGTTAGGGCGTCGCGCTGAAAAATCGCGCAATCCTCAAATCCGTTTGTGCTGAGCTTGTCGAAGCACCGTTCTTCTTTCCAACGTTAAAAGAAAGAACAGCCCTTCGACAAGCTCAGGGCGAACGGTTCATATTAAACGCAGGCCTAGAAGCGGAAGGCAGTTCCGACATAGACCGCCTGGCTGTCGCGGCGGGCATCGGTCAGCGGTTCGACGCGGTCGTCGCTGCGATAGCGGACGCCGGCGGTGACATCGATATTCTTGGTCAGGCGATAGCTGCTGACGACATCGACCGCGGGGGCTTCGCCCGGCGCGATGATGCGGTCGGTCGCGCCGCTCGGGTCGGCGGGCCGGTTGATCATCCGCGTCGCGAAACGCGACTTCTTTTCGGCCTGTTCGGGCGCCTTGGCGACCGGCAGGTTGCGAAGGTCGGTGCCGCGCGGCAGCGACGGGGTGACGAATTTCTCGAACCCGACCGACGCACCCAGATTATAGGCGACCGGGGTGATCGCGATCGGCGCGGTGCGGCTCGCGGCCAGTGCCGAGGTGCGCGCGGCGCTCGATGCGTCGTCGCGGGCGCGAATCACTACGGTGATCGCGCGGTTTTTGCGGCTTTCGTCGGTCAGTGCGGGGGTGAAGCTGAAGCTGCGGCGCTGTTCGGCCGACATTTTGGCGTAGCGCGCGATCAGGCGCGGGTCGCCCGATGCCGGGGTGAACTGGCCGAGCAGGGTTTCGGACAATGCGGTGTCACGGATGCGCTCCGACCGCGACATCGCGGCGAGGGCCGGCGGCAACGCAAGCGAAACCACCGCCAAAGCGGTGAGGCTTCCCTTCCAAAAATGTCGCGATTTCCGCGCCATGTTGCTGCGACTCCAACCCCAATCGAATCCCGAGATAGGACCGCTGCGGCGATATTGCCAGTGAATCCCACCGATTTATCGCAACAGGCCCGCTTTTCGCCGAAATTGTTGCGCGATCGTCACACTGCGTATCGAATCTGACCAGAATCTGAACCGCGGCAACGGCGGAATTGCCGCGCTTGCGGGGCGGCGGCAAGGACGATAGAGACGCTGGCAATTCCGTTCTGCGCGGCGCGGATTTGATGATCCGGCGGCGCCCAATAGATAAGGTGTTATCGGCATGTCCCAGCTTTCCGTCCTAGCTTCGCGTGGTCGCCGTCCGGCCCTGTACACGCTGCTCGGGCTCGCGGCACTTGGCCTTTCGGCCTGCGCCAGCAAGGACCGGCCGCGCGCCGACCTCGCCGCCAGTCAGGTCACGACGATCGGCGTCAACAGCTATTTGTGGCGCGCCTCGCTCGACGCGCTGTCGTTCATGCCGTTGCTCCAGGCCGATTCGTCGGGCGGGGTGATCATCACCGACTGGTATGCGAACCCGGGCAACCCCGGCGAACGGATGAAGGTGACGGTGTCGATCCTCGACCGCGACCTGCGCGCCGACGCGCTGCGCGTCGCCGCCTCGCGCCAGGTCGCGCAGGGCGGCGCCTGGGTCGATGCGCCGGTACAGGCGGCGACGGTGCAAAAGCTCGAAGAAATCATCCTCACCCGCGCCCGCGATCTGCGCCGTAGCGCCATCGAGGGCTAATCCGGCGGCGCCACGCCGCCCAGACAGACTAACGGGGTAACCGAAGAATGACCCGCGAACCGCGCTTTGGCGCCTTGGCCGCCGACGCCCGCTGGCAAGCGGCGTGGGAGGCGGCGAACAGCTTTGCCACGACCGATAGCAGCGACAAGCCCAAGGCCTATATTCTCGAGATGTTCCCCTATCCTTCGGGGCGCATCCATATGGGGCATGTCCGCAATTATGCGATGGGCGACGTGCTGGCGCGCTTCAAGCGGATGACCGGCCATGACGTCCTCCACCCGATGGGCTGGGACGCGTTCGGCATGCCGGCCGAAAATGCTGCGATGGAAAAGGGCGTTCACCCGGGCGGCTGGACGCGCGACAATATCGCGTCGATGCGCGGCCAGCTCAAACGCCTCGGCCTTGCGATCGACTGGAGCCGCGAACTCGCGACGTGCGAGCCCGACTATTACGGCCAGGAACAGGCGCTGTTCCTCGACCTGTTCGCCGCGGGGCTGGTGACGCGCAAGGAAAGCTACGTCAACTGGGATCCGGTCGACATGACCGTGCTCGCCAACGAGCAGGTGATCGACGGTCGCGGCTGGCGCTCGGGCGCGCTGGTCGAGAAGAAAAAGCTGTCGCAGTGGTTTTTGAAGATCACGGACTTTGCCGACGAACTGCTCGAAGGGCTCGGCAGCCTCGACAGCTGGCCCGACAAGGTGCGGCTGATGCAGGAAAACTGGATCGGCAAGTCGCAGGGGCTGGAGTTTTCGTTCAAGCTGGCCGGCGGCGCGCCGGGCTTCGACGTCTTCACGACGCGCCCCGACACGCTGTTCGGCGCGAGCTTCGCCGCGATTTCGCCCGACCATCCGCTCGCCGAGCGGCTGGCGAAGGATTCGCCCGAGCTGACCGCGTTCATCGCCGAATGCCGCCGCCAGGGCACGTCGGCCGAGCAGCTGGAAACCGCCGAGAAACTGGGCTTCGACACCGGCCTGTCGGTGGAGCATCCGCTCGATCCGAACTGGCATATGCCGGTCTGGGTCGTGAATTATGTGCTGATGGACTATGGTACCGGCGCGATCTTCGGCTGCCCGGCGCACGACCAGCGCGATCTTGATTTCTCGCGCAAATATGGTTTGCCGGTTCACCGCGTGATCGCCGATGGCGACGAGGTCGCGCAGCATTTCACCGGCGCCGAAGCTTACACCGGCCCCGGCAAGCTGGTGAACAGCCATTTCCTCGACGGCATGAGCATCGACGAAGCCAAAGCCGCGGTCGTCGCGCGCGCCGAGCATGAAGGCTGGGGCAAGGGCACCACCGTGTGGCGCCTGCGCGACTGGGGCGTGTCGCGCCAGCGTTATTGGGGCACCCCGATCCCGTTCATCCACTGCGATGCGTGCGGTACGGTGCCGGTGCCCAAGGGACAGCTGCCCGTCGTGCTGCCCGAAGATGTCGATTTTTCGGTCCCCGGCAATCCGCTCGATCGCCATCCGACGTGGAAGCACGCTGCCTGCCCGACGTGCGGCGGCGACGCGGTGCGCGAAACCGACACGCTCGACACTTTCGTCGATTCGTCCTGGTATTTCCTGCGCTTTGCAAGTTCGCCCGCCGACAAGCCGTTCGATCCGGAAGTCATCCGCCGCTGGCTGCCGGTCGATCAATATATCGGCGGCATCGAGCATGCGATCCTCCACCTGCTTTACGCGCGCTTCTGGACCCGCGCGCTGAACAAGATGGGGATGATCGACATCAAGGAACCCTTCGCCAGCCTGTTCACGCAGGGGATGGTGACGCACGAGACCTACAGCCGCGATCAGGGCGAAGGCCTGCCGCCGCTCTATTTCACCCCCGACGAGATCGAGCGCGGCGCCGATAGCGCGACGCTGACCGCCGACGGCGCGCCAGTCGCAATCGGCCGCGTCATCAAGATGTCGAAGTCGAAGAAGAATGTCGTCGATCCCGACGCCATCCTCGACCAATATGGCGCCGACGCGGCGCGCTGGTTCATGCTGTCCGACAGCCCGCCCGAGCGCGACCTGCCGTGGAGCGAGGCGGGGATCGAGGGTGCGTGGCGGTTCGTCCAGCGGCTGTGGCGCTTGTTCGGCGACACCGAAAATGCTGGCGACGGATCGGAAGACAGGGCGCTGGCGCGTAAACTGCATCAGGCGATCGCCGGGGTCGCCGCCGACATCGAATCACTCGGCTTCAACAAGGCGGTCGCCAAGATCCACGCGCTCGCCAACGAGATCGAGAAGGCCAAAGCTTCGGCGACGCGCGCCGAGGCGTGCCTGACGCTGATCCGCCTCGTCGCGCCGATGATGCCGCATCTCGCCGAAGAAGCCTGGGCGACGCTGCCCGCGGCGCAGCGCCCGACCGCGATGGTCGCCGATGCGGCGTGGCCCGCCGCCGATCCGGCACTGCTTGTCGATGACGAGGTGACAATCGCGATCCAGATGGCGGGTAAGCTGCGCGATACGATGACGCTCGCCAAAGGCCTCGACCGGCAAGCGGTCGAAGCCGCGGCGCTCGCACGTCCGCGCATCGCCGAACTGCTTGCCGGGGCGGCGCCGAAGAAGGTGATTGTGGTGCCCGACCGTTTGGTGAATATCGTACCCTGATGCGTAGTCTTCTCGTCTCCTCGCTTGTCGCTGCCTCGCTGCTTGTCGGCGGCTGCGGGCTGCGTCCGCTCTACGCGAACGGCAGCCGCGGCGCGGTGGCGACGGTGCTCGCTGATGTCGATGTCGCGCCGATCGAGGGGCATTCGGGCTGGCTTGTCCGCAACGCGCTGCGCGACCGGTTCCAGGCGACGCAGGCGGGGCGCGGGGCGGGCAAGCGGCTGCGGCTCGACGTCCGGCTCGAAGATTCGATCACCGGCTTCGGCGTCCGCGCCGACGATGCGGTGACGCGCGAACGCCGCACCTTGCGCGCGCGCTATCAGCTGGTCGATGCCGCGTCGGGCGAAGTGCTGCTCGACGCGACCGCGGCGCAGGACGCCGGGATCGACGTCGTCGGCAGCGAATATGCGACGATCGCCGCTGAAAGTTCGGCGCTCGAACGGCTCGCCTCGGGGGTCGCCGACCAGATCGTCGCGCGGCTCGCGGTCTATGCCGATCGCGGCGGCGGCCGGACGTCGGTCGAGACGCCCGCGCCGACCCCGTAACCGGCGATGAAGAGCGTCAAACCCGCCGACCTCGAACGCCAGACGCGCCTCGATCCCGTCGTGCGGTTCACGCTGCTGACGGGCCCCGACGAGGCAACGATGGCTGCGGTCGCTGGTCATCTGGTCGGCCTCGCCGGCAAGGACGCCGAACGGCTCGACCTGTCGGGGTCGCAGCTGGCGCAGGATCCCTCGCTGCTCGCCGCCGAAGCCGCGTCGATGTCGCTGTTTTCGCCGGCACGGATCATCCGCATCGAACTCACCGGCAGCGGCGACGATAGCGTACCCGCGGTCGAGGCGCTGCTGGCGGCCGACACGGTTATCAACCCGGTGATCGCCACCGGAGCGTCGGTCACTGCCAAGTCGAAACTGGTCAAACTGGTCGAAGGATCGGCGCATGCGGTCGCCGCCATCTGTTACCAGCCCGACCGTCGTGCGCTGGTCGGCATCGCGATGGCAGCGGCCGAAGAACAGGGACTACGGCTCGCCAATGCCGAGGCGCAATTGCTGATCGATCTGGTGTCGGGCGATCAGGCGCTGATGCGGCGCGAGATCGAAAAGATGGCGCTGTATCTCGACGCCGCCGCCGACCGCCAGCGGCAGGTCACCGCCGCCGACATCGCCGCGCTCGGCGCTGCGACGCACGAGGAAGACGTCAGCGAGTGCATCAACGTCGCGCTGGGCGGCAAGGTGCGCGAGATGCCGGCGATGCTCGCTAAAGCCACAGCAGTCGGCGTCGCCGAAATCCGCATCATTCGCGCGCTGGCGATCCGCGCCGTGGCGCTCGCGCGGCTGCGCGCCGAGGTCGATGCCGGGGCGCATCCCGCCACCGTCGTCGCGGCGCGGACGAGCGGGATTTTCTGGAAAGAACGCGACGCGGTGACGGCGCAGCTGCGCATTTGGGATTCGGTGCGCGTTGCGCGGCTGATGAGCCGCCTCATCGATTGCGAACGCGCGCTTAAATCGTCGGGCACGCCGGGCGGGGTGCTGTTCCGCAAGCTGATGACCGACATCGCGCATCAGGCGGCGCGCGCGCGGTAACCACCCCAGAGCCCTGTCCCAAAGGAAAGGGCCTGACGCAACAGTGCCCGGCTGCGACAGGCCCTCCCCACCCCCTCCCCGGATGGAGGAGGGGGAAGAGGCTGGATCAGAACTGACCGCGCAGCGTCACGCCATAGGTGCGCGGTTCGCCGGGGAAGCCGACGAACAGCTGGTTCGCGGTACCGCTGAGCCCGCTCGATGCCGGCGCCGCGACGGCGCGGAAGGTGCCGCCGCCCTGGAGCGGCATGTCGGCGCCGATCTGGTAATAGCGCTTGTTGAACAGATTCTGGCCCCACAGCTCGACCCCCCAGCGGCGATCGGGGCCATAGAGGCCCAGCCGCCCGTTGAAGATCGCAAAGCCGTCCTGGATCTTTTCGATGTCGAGATCGGACCCGGTGTTGGTGTCGCTTTGCAGGCGGGTGTCGAAATAGACGAGCGCGCTCATCCCCGAACTGCCGATCGGCGGGGTCCAGCTGACGCCTGCGGTGGCGACGTAGCGCGGCGCGTTCGACACCCCGCGGCCAGGCAGCTGGAACAGCACCGGCGACAGCGGGCGTCCGCCGGTGCCGACCAGATTGCGGCGATAGAGCGTGTCGACATAGGTCAGCCCCATGTTCACCGACACGTAGCGCGCCGGGCGCAGGAATGCCTCGATCTCGATCCCCTTCGACCGCACCCCGGGCTTCAGCCGGTTGGCGGCGCAGCCGCCGGTCGTCGCCGACCCGTCGGCATCGGCGCCGTTCAGATCGTCCTTGCACGCCTGGATATTGGTGACCTCGAAATTGACCCCGTTGAAGGTGTTCAGCTGGTAATTGCTATACTCCTGAAAAAAGGCGGCGACGTTGAGGTCGAAGCCGGGGCCGTCATATTTGACCCCGATTTCATAGGCATCGACCTTTTCGCTGGCGAACTGCAGGTCGCTCGCCTCGGGGCGGCCGTTGCCGCTGGTGTTCGCGGGCAGCGCCAGCCGCGCCGCGCACGCGGTGTCGAATGCGACATTGCAGGTGCGGTCGAGCGCCGAGAAGTCGAGGTTGAACCCCCCGGCCTTATACCCCTTTGACGCCGAGCCATAGACGAGCACATCGGGGGTCGGCTTCCAGCTGAGCACCGCGGTGCCGGTCCATTCATTATCCTTGAACACCGTCCCGGCGCTGCCGCGCGGCAGATCGGGCGCGGTGCCGTTGATCACGCAGGGCAAGGTCGCGAGCGACTGGAACGGCGAATTGACCACCAGCGGGCAGATCGCATTGTTGAAATTGGCATCGGCGTCCAGCGTCTTGCGCTCGCTGGTATAGCGCGCGCCGACCGTCAGGGTCAGCACATCTTCGACGATGTCAAAGCTGTTGTGGGTGAAGACCGCAAAGTTGCGGCTTTTCTGGGCAAAGGTCGATCCCTGGTTGCCGGTACCGTTGATCGCCAGCGTCGGCTGGCCGAGCGCCGCGGCGAGCGACCCGAAGCCGGGGCGCGCGGGGTTGGCGATCAGTGCCGACAGGAGCGGGATCGACGCGCGGCGCGGGTCGCCGACGGGCAGCCCCGACAGCGCGGTGATCGTCCCCTGCACGACCGGCACGTTGACGCATTGCGGGTTCGACGGCAGCACCGCGGTCGGCAGCGCGCTGGCGAACAGCAGGCAATTGGCGAATTGCTCGTAGTTATTGCCGTAAACGATGTCGTCGTCGACATCGAGTTTCTCGTTCGCATAATAGCCGCCGACCAGCCAGTCGAGCCGCCCGTCGAACGCCTCGCCCTGCAGCCGCAGTTCCTGGGTGAACAGGCGGAACCGGCGGTCGAGGTCGGTGCGGCGCAAGATGTCGAGCGCGCTGAAATCGGCGTCCTGGCCCTGCGCATTCTTGTAATCGCGATAGGCGGTGATCGAGGTCAGCGACGCATTGCCCAGATCCCAGCCGATTTCGCCCGACATACCCCAATCCTTTGTGTCCGAACGATAGGTCACCCCCGGGGTGGTCGACTGACGGCGGACAAAGCTGGTGCCGGCAGGCGGCACCTGGTGATTGGCGCCGAGCGCCTGAAGCACCGGCAGCAGCGTGTTCGCCGATGCGACCGGGAAACCGTCGGCGCCGCGCGCCAGGTTGCGAACCGGATTGAGCAGGACGCCGCCGCAGCAATTTTCTTGGCGCTCGCTGTAATCGGCGATCAGGCGGACCTTCAGGCTGTCATTGGGTTCCAGCGCCAATTGCCCGCGGACCAGAAAGCGGTCGCGGTCGTTGACGTCGGGCTCGCCCGCCGTCGCATTGTCGATAAAGCCGTCGCGGCGTTGCCACACGCCATCGACGCGCACCGCGGCCTTTTCGCCGAGCGGCGCGTTGACCATGCCGTCGACGCGCCAATAGTCATAATTGCCGAAACTGATCGAACCCTTGGCGCCGAACGCGCCAAGATCGGGGCCTTTGGTGACGATGTTGATCAGCCCGGCGGTCGAGTTGCGGCCGAACAATGTGCCCTGCGGGCCGCGCAGCACTTCGACGCGTTCGATGTCGCCCAGTTCGGACAGGCCAACCCCGGTGCGGCTGCGATAGACGCCGTCGATGAACAGCCCGACCGACGATTCCAGCCCGGGATTTTCGCCGACCGTGCCGATACCGCGGATGCGTGCCGAAAAATTGACCTCGCTGGTCGCACCCGACACCAGCAGCGACGGCGCCACCTGGCCCAGCGCGCGGACGTCGGTCGCGCCCGTCTTTTCTAGCGTTTCGCCGGTGACCGCCGATACCGCGATCGGCACGTCGGACAGCGCCTCGCTGCGGCGGGTGGCGGTGACGATGATCGTTTCGTCGCTCGTCTCGGCCCCGGCGTCCTGCGCCATGGCGGGCATCGCCAGCATGGCGAAGGACAGCGACAGGCCGGCGGCGCTGGTGCGCAGCAAGCGGGCGGCGCGATGGGAATTGTTTGTCATGGATCTGGCCCTCCTCAATCGGACAATCTTTTCTGGGAGAGCGGCACATTATGTTGTTTGAACGCCAGCGTATCACGACAGCCAAGCGGCAGGCTAGCCCAAGCCGGTACCGTAGCGTCATTGCGCGGCGAGCGCGGCTTTTGGGTCACAGCTGACAGAAGTGACGGGTTGACGGACGCGGGCGCGCTGCGGGCAAAAAAAGGGCGGGACCACTGGCCCCGCCCTTGATGCCGTCAAAGATCGTGCGCGGTCAGAATTTGCCGCGCAGCGTCACGCCATAGGTCCGCGGTTCGGCCAGGAACTGCGAGAAGATCTGGCGGCCGCCCGGATATTGCGGGTCGACGAACGGCGCCGACGTCGTCCCCGCCTGGAACGGCGAGTTGAACGCGACCTGGGCGTAGTTTTTGTTGAAGATATTCTGCGCCCACAATTCGATGCCCCATTTCTCGTCGGGGCCGCGCAGGCCAAGGCGGGCGTTGAACAGCGCATAGCCATCCTGCGCCTTTTGCGGGAACAGGTCGGACCCGGTGTTGTAATCGCTGGTCATGCGGCCATCGATGTAAACCAGGCCGGTCAGCCCGCTGCTGCCGATGTCGGGGGTCCAGGTCACGCTGCCGGTGGCGACCAGTTCGGGCGCGTTCGACAGATTGTTGCCGGGCAGCTTGCGCAGCGCCGAATCGAGCGCCGAACCGCTCTTGTTGCCGACCAGATCGCCGCGATATTTGGTGCGGGCATAGGTCAGGCCGGCTGCCATGCGGAAGTTGCGCGCCGGGACCAGCTGTGCCTCCAGCTCGAACCCCTGGGTGCGCACGCCATAGGTGACATCGCCGCTGGCGCAGGTTCCGGTCGTGTTGCTGAGATCGGTATCGGCATTGGGTCCGCCGACCAGATTGTCGCAACCGTTGATCGTCTGGACCAGGAACACGGTGCCGTTGAAGGTGTTCAGCTGGAAGTTGCTGAAATCCGAGCGGAAGGCCGACAGGCTGACGCTGAGCGGGCCGGTCGAATATTTGGCACCGACTTCATAGCTGTCGACCAGTTCGGGATCGAACTGCAGATTGCCGACCAGCGCCTGTGCACCCGCCTGACCGCCGAACGGCACGATCGGCGATTTCAGCGCCGAACGGTCGAGGTTGAACCCGCCCGCCTTATAGCCGCGCGCAAAGCTGGCGTAGAGCAGCAGGTCGTCGATCGGCTTGTACGACAGGATCGCGGTGCCGGTCCATTCATCCTCGCTCCGCTTGTCGTTGATCGACACGCCATTGAGCTCGGCGGTCGAGTTGCCCTGACAGCCAAGGCCGATCAGCGCCCCCGCGAGCGCGCGCGCCGTTGCCGTCGTCGCCGGGTTGGTCGCATCGTCGAGAACCAGCCCCTGGATCGTCGTGCAGGCCGTGTTGTCGTTGCCAAAGGTCGCGTCGAACTTTTTCTTGTCGTTCGTGTAACGCAGCCCCAGCGTCAGATCGAGGCGGTCGGTGATGTGGATGATATTGTGGGTGAACAGCGCCCAGTTGGTGCCGTCCTGGAAATAACGGTCGTTGGTCGTCCCGCGATCGTTGAGGCCGTTGAGCGCGGTGAAGGCGGCGACGATATCGGCGCCCGAAATCGGCCCGCTGGCCGCGGCGATGGTGTTGCGCCCGACGCCCGCCAGATTGCCGATCCCGCCCGCGACGCAGCCCGGTTCGGTCGGCGAATAAAGCCCGGCAAGGCCACCGCCCGAAATGATGCGGCAGGTGGCAAAGCGGCCATATTGGCTGCCGAACCGCAGATTGTCGCGGACGGTCAGTTTTTCATTGGCGTAGAAGCCGCCGACCAGCCAGTCGAGCGTCCCGTCGAACGCTTCACCCTGCAGGCGCAGCTCCTGGGTGAAGGTGTGGAACTGGCGATACGCATCGTCGCTCGGCGCGCGATAGAGGATGTCGACCGCGCCATAGTCGGTGTCCGACGCCTGGCCCGACCGATATTCGCGGTAGGCGGTGATCGAGGTCAGCGTCGCGCCGCCAAAATCATAGTCGATCTGACCCGAGAAGCCGTAATCCTTGGTCTGGCCTTCAAAGCTGCGTCCCGGGCTGACCGAGATCGCGCGGCCGTAACCCTGGCTGAACGCCGACAGCGGCTGACCCAGGTCGCGCAGCACGTTGATGATGTTGTTGCCGGTGGTCTGAAGCGGCGCGAGCGGCGTCGACGGGTTGTTGAGATTGCCGATAAACGGGTTGACGCTGTTGTCGACATAGGTCGCGGCGCAGCATTTTTCGTTGCGATAGGTATAGTCCGCGATCAGCCGGATCGACAGCGCGTCGGTCGGCTCGAACAGGATCTGGCCGCGCAGGAAATAGCGGTCGCGGTCGTTGACGTCGGTATCGTTCGTGGTGTCGCGATAAAAGCCGTCGCGCTGGACATAGACGCCGTCGAGCCGCGCTGCGATCGTTTCGCTGATCGGGCCGGTGACGCTGCCGGTGAAGCGCAGGAAGTCATAGTTGCCGTAAGTGATTTCGCCATTGGCGCCGAAATCGAACTCGGGCTTTTTCGAATAGATGCTGATCAGGCCGGCCGACGAGTTGCGGCCGCCCAGCGTGCCCTGCGGGCCGCGTTGCACTTCGACGCGGTCGATTTCGCCCAGCTCGTTGAGCCCGATGCCCGAACGCGAACGGTAAACGCCGTCGATGAACACGGGGACCGAGCTTTCGAGGCCGGGGTTGTCGCCGACCGTGCCGATACCGCGGATACGCGCCGAACCATTGGCTTCCGACCCGGTCGACGAGACGAGCAGCGACGGGGCGACCTGGTTGAGCTGGCGGATGTCGTTGGCGCCGCTGTTCTGCAGCGTTTCGGCGTTCACCGCCGAGATGGCGACAGGCACGTCGGACAGGAGCTGCGAGCGGCCCTGCGCGGTGACGATGATCGGGGTGTTGTCGCTGTCGTCGACGGCTTCGTCGGCCGGCGCATCCTGCGCAAAGGCGGGCATGGCGACGACGGCCATCGCGATCGAGACGCCGAGTGCGCTGGTGCGCATAAATCGGGCAGCACGAAGGGTAGATGATTTCATATCGGGCACTCCTCTCAACATTTCATTATTTTTGTTGCGCGCGGAGCATAACTCAATTGCGCGACCGATCCAGCGGGAGGCCTGTATTTGCGTCGTTTTTGAACGGGTGATGCTTTTTGGTCACAGCCGAAAAGTGGCGGTTCGGCGGGGCTTAGCGGCTAATTTGCGGGCAAGGCGCGGCTTGCCGTAGCGTCATCGCGCGCGGCGCCCGGGCAAGGGAAGCAAAGCCGCCGCCCGCGCGCCACCAGCATCGCCTGATAGGGCCCGGCGAAATTGGCCGCGATCACCGGGTCTGCGGCGGCGATTCCGCCGGTCAGGCTGCCAAAGGCAGGCAGAATCAGCCGCTGTTCGTCGCCCGCAAAACAGGGGCGCGACACATGGCGGCCGCGGACGTTCAGCCGCAGCTTGGGGTGGAAATGCCCCGAAATTTCGGCGCGGGTTTCGCAGGCCACGCTCTGGTGCCGAAAGACGATGCCGTCGACAACATGCTCGTCGGCGATCTCGCCGCCCCACGCACCGCCGGTCAGCCCGTCGTGATTGCCCGCGATCCACAACAGCTTTGTCGCCGCGGCCTGCCCGCGCAGGCGCTGGGCGATGGCGGGGACGATGCGGCTGGCGGCATCGCGGTCGTGGAAACTGTCGCCAAGGCACCAGATCGCGCGCGCGCCGGTTTCGGCGGCCAGGCGCGCGAGGCGGTCGAGCGTATCGTGGCTGTCATAGGGGGGCAGCGGCTGGCCGAGCGCCGCGTACCAGCTCGCCTTTTCCAGATGCAGGTCGGCGACGATCAATGCGGCGTGGCGCGGCCAGAACAGCGCGCGATCGGCCAGCATCTGAAACGACTGGCCGGCAAAGGCAAAGGGGGGGGCAAAGGACGGCGCGGCGGACATCGCGCCGCTATGGCAAACCGGCGCGGGTCTAGCTACCCCGCGCCGACATGTTCGCGGCAAAGCGCAGCGCGGCATCGCGGTTCGCCCCGTCGGGCAGGTCGAACACGACCCGCCGGTTCGGGAAATCGATCTCGACGCGGTCGAACAGCGACAGGCTGTCCATGCCCAGCAACAGTGCGGGCTGTTCGTGAAGCCCGAGGACGCGAAACGCCTGGCTGTCGGCAAAGCTGACCGGCAGGTCGTTGATGTCCATGCCGTTGATCACGATGCGCTTGATCGCGGTTCGCATCGCGGGAACCGCCTCGCCGCTCACCGCGCTGAGTTCGGTGGCGACGAAGGG
Organism: Sphingopyxis sp.; assembly: GCF_051861155.1. Taxonomy (GTDB): domain Bacteria; phylum Pseudomonadota; class Alphaproteobacteria; order Sphingomonadales; family Sphingomonadaceae; genus Sphingopyxis. The sequence goes on from NZ_JBHYDE010000001.1 coordinate 610,461, forward strand.
CAGGCGATTGGCGCGGCGATCGGCGACCATTTTCTGGAGCGCGATGTTGCCGATGCTGGTCTGGGCGCCGGTATCGACGATCACGTCGATGCGTTTGCCGTGCAGCCGCGCATCGGACAGGATCAGGCGGCCCGCCGAATTGCGCGCGGTGACGACGATCGCGTCGTCATCCTTGATCAGCGATGGCGCGCGGCGGCGCGTTTCCATGATCTGCATCGTTTCCTTGCGGAAATCGATCAGCAGGCGGCGTTGTTCGAGCATGTCGACGCCGATCAACCCCGCGGCGCCGATATGCCGGCCGTGAAAGGCCGGGGCTTCGACCGACGCGAGGTGCAGGTTCGACATTTGCAGCGCCGCAACGCGGAAACTGGGCACCGTCGCCGATCCGCCGATCGTCGCGAGCTTCAGCTTGGCGCCTTCGGCAAGGCCGAGCCGGAGCGCGAGTTCGCGTGCGATCACCGTCCGTTCGGCGCCGGTATCGACCAGAAAGGCGAACGGGCCTTTGCCGCCGACCATCACCTTGACTGACATTCGCCGCGTCGCGTCGAGGTCGAACGGCTGGATGAAGGGGACGATCTCGCTGGTGGTGGCGGGTTCGACCAGCGCGTCGATCGCATCGGCGGCGGTCGGGGACGGGGTCTGGGCCGCAATGGCGGGCGGCGGCGCGGGGGGTGTTTGGCTGGCGCCGATCAGCACCGGCGCGGCGAGTAGTGCCGTCCAGAACATCGACCGCCTGAAAAGGTGGGTCATCGCGGGCATCCTCTATATATTTTGGCGCAATCTACGCCTCATCCGGGTTCGCAGCAAGCGAAACGCCATGCGGCACCGCTATCGCGGCCCCATCGCCTGATCCGCCAGGCTGTCGGCGAGTTCGCCGAGCAGGACATCGTCGATGTCGGCGCCAGCAACGCTTTCGCGGCCGATCAGCACGAGCACCGGAATCGCCAGCGGGCTGATCCGCTCCAGCCGCTGGTGCAGCATCGTCCCCGCCGCGCGGTCGAGCAGGTCGCCGAGCCGCGCAACGTCGGTCAGCCGCTCGCGTGCATCGGCCCACGCCGCTTCCAGCAGCAGATGGTCGGGCTCATATTTGCGCAGCACGTCAAAGATCAGGTCGGTCGAAAAGGTCACCTGCTTGCCAGTCTTGCGCTTGCCGGGGTGCTGGCGCTCGATCAGCCCGCCGATCACCGCGACCTCGCGAAAGGCGCGCTTGAGCAGATGCGATCCCTCGACCCACTGGGCAAATTCATCCTCGAGGATCGCGGGGTCGAGCAGCGCCGCCGGGTCGGCGACCGGGCGCAGCGACCAGATCGCGAGCGCATAGTCGGACGCGACGAACCCCAGCGGCTGCAACCCGGCGCGCTCCATCCTTTTGGTGATCAGCATGCCCAGCGACTGATGCGCGTTCCACCCCTCGAACGGATAGGCGACGAGATAATGATTGCCCTCGTGCGGGAAGGTTTCGACGAGCAGCTCGCCGGGGCGCGGCAGCACCGAACGCAGCGCCTGCATCTCGAGCCAGAAGCGCACATCGGCGGGGAAGCGCTGCCAGCTTGCCGGATCGGCGAGGAAGCCGCGCACCCGGTCGGCGAGTCGCGTCGACAGCGCCATGCGCGCGCCGACATAGGACGGGATGCGCGCCGGTTTGCTCGTCGCGCGAACCAGCACGTCAGTGTCGCGGATGCCCTCGACCTCCAGGCTCAGCCCGGCAAAGGCGAAGGTGTCGCCCGGGCTGAGGGTGCTCGCGAAATATTCCTCGACCGTGCCAAGGCGGCGGCCGTTCTTGAAGCGCACATCGAGCGTCGGCGCATCGACGATGATCCCGGCGTTCAGCCGATGCTGCGCCGCGAGCCGCGGGTGCGCGATCCGCCAGCCGCGCGTGGGGCCGGGGGGGCCGTCAGGGGCGAGGCGGCGGAAGCGGTCATAGCTTTTGAGCGCATAACCGCCGTCGCGGACAAAACCGAGCAGGCGGGTGAACAGCGCGGCATCGACCCAGCGATAGGGGGCAGCGCCGCGGATTTCGGCGAGCAGGTTGGCTTCCTGAAACGGTGCCGCGCAGGCGAGCGCCATCACATGCTGCGCCAGCACGTCGAGCGCGCCGGGGCGAAACCGGTCGGCATCGCGTTCGCCCGCCTCCACGGCATCCAAGGCAGCCTGCGCCTCGAGATATTCGAAGCGGTTGCCGGGGACGATCAGCGCCTTGCTCGGCTCGTCGAGCCGGTGATTGGCGCGCCCGATGCGCTGGAGCAGCCGCGACGACCCCTTGGGCGCCCCCATCTGGATCACGCAGTCGACGTCGCCCCAGTCGAGCCCGAGATCGAGGCTGGAGGTCGCGACGAGCGCGCGCAGCCGCCCCTCGGCCATCGCCGCCTCGGCACGCTGGCGCGCCTCGCGGTCGAGGCTGCCGTGGTGGATCGCGATCGGCAAGCTGAGGTCGTTGACCTTCCACAACTCCTGAAAGATCAGCTCGGCGAGCCCGCGGGTGTTGCAAAAAATGATCGTGGTGCGGTTCTTTGCGACCTCGGCCATCACCTGATGCACCGCATAGCGCCCCGAATGCCCCGCCCACGGCACCGCGCCTTCGGGCAGCAGGATCTGGATGTCGGGATCGGCGCCCGGCTCGCCTTCGACCAGCGTCACGCTCTCGGCATCGCTGCCCGGCGCCAGCCACGCACGATAGGCCTGCGTGTCGGCGATCGTCGCCGACAACCCGACGCGGCGCAGCCCGGGCGCGATCGCCTGGAGCCGGGCGAGCGCGAGGCTGAGCAGATCGCCGCGCTTGCCCGGCGCAAAGGCGTGAATCTCGTCGATCACCACGGTCTTCAGATCGGCGAGCATCAGGAGGCTGTCGGGATAGGACAGCAGCAGCGACAGCGATTCAGGGGTGGTCAGCAGGATGTTCGGCGGCCGGCTGCGTTGGCGTGCCTTCTTGTCCGAACTCGTATCGCCGCTGCGGCTCTCGACGCTGATGGCGAGCTCCATGTCGAGGATCGGGCCAAGCAAATTGCGTTCGACGTCGGCGGCGAGCGCCTTGAGCGGTGAGACATAGAGCGTGTGCAACCGGTCGGTCGGGTTCAGGGTCAAATCGACGAGAGTCGGCAGAAATCCCGCCAGCGTCTTGCCCGCCCCGGTCGCCGCGACGAGCAGCGCATGCTCACCGCGCGCCGCCGCTGCGAGCATATCGCCCTGATGCCGCCGCAGCCGCCACCCGCGCGCATCGAACCAGTCGGTGAAAGGGGCGGGGAGGGCCATGACGCAGATGTGGCGCTGCCGGGGGACGGCGGCAAGCCCTTCCCGCCCCCGGCGCTCGCCGGTTTGCTGCCGGCGCGGCAAAGCGCTTCATTCGGCGGCGCTCCTGCGGTACGCATCGCGCATGACCGAAAACCTGCGCCACCATATTGACGAGGCGATGACGCTCGCTGCCGCGCAGCTCGGCCAGGGACGCGTTGCCGACTATATTCCGGCGCTGGCCAAGGTCGATCCGAACAAGCTCGGCTTTGCCTTGGCGCTGCCCGATGGCACCGTCCACACGTCGGGCGACGCCGACGAGGCGTTTTCGATCCAGTCGGTGTCAAAGGTCTTCACGCTGGCACTGGCGCTGCGCCGCGTCGGCAGCGACCTGTGGGACAGCGTCGGGCGCGAACCGTCGGGAAGCGCTTTCAATTCGATCGTCCAGCTTGAAAATGAAGCGGGAATCCCGCGCAATCCGTTGATCAATGCGGGCGCGATCGCGACCACCGACCGGCTGATCGACGGGCGCGACGGCGACGCTGTGGCAGAAGAAATTCTCGATTTCATGCGCGCGCGGGCGGGCGACGATAGTGTCGAAATCGACTTCGACGTCGCTTTTTCCGAATCCGAAACCGGCGCGCGCAATCGCAGCCTGGCGCATTTTATGGACGCCTTCGGCAATCTCAAGCACCCCGTCGAAACCGTCGTCGGCGTCTATTTCCGCCAATGCGCGGTCGCGATGAGCTGCCGTCAGCTCGCCCGCGCCGGGCTGTTTCTGGCGATGGAAGGCCGCGACCCGCTGACCGGCGAGCAGTTGATCGAGGCGCACCGCGCGCGGCGGATCAATGCGATCATGATGCTGTGCGGCCATTATGACAATAGCGGCGAATTCGCCTTCCGCGTCGGCCTGCCGGGCAAGAGCGGGGTCGGCGGCGGCATCCTCTGCATCGCGCCGGGGCAGGGATCGATCGCGGTCTGGTCGCCGGGGCTTAACGATGCCGGGACGTCGCTCGCTGGCGCGGTGGCGCTCGAACATTTCGCCTATGCGGCGGGGTGGTCGGTGTTCGACTGATTTTGGCCGATCGGGAAACGACACCGGCCCGCCAGAAAGGGGGGCGAGCGGGCCGGTGCCGCTGGCTCAATCGTCCAGCAGCGCCAGTTTTACCCGCGCGGTGCCGCTGCGGTGCATGCCGATTTCGCGCGCCGCGGCGTGGCTGACGTCGATTACACGGCCGTGCGTAAAGGGGCCGCGGTCGTTGATGCGGACAATCACGCTGTCGCCGTTCGCGGTGTTGGTCACGCGCACCCGGCTGCCAAAGGGCAGGGTTCGATGCGCCGCGGTAAGGTGGCTCGGGTTGAAGCGCTCGCCGCTCGCGGTGCGGTTGCCGGCGAGTTCGTTGCCGTAATAGCTTGCCATGCCGCCGCCGATTTCGGTTTCCTCGTCAAGTTCGACGATCGCCTCGTCCGCATTTTCTGCGTCCGCAATATCGGCGTCGATGATTTCGGTGTCGGTGATTTCGGCATTCTGCGCCGCGGCCGAAACCGAGAGCAGAAGCGGCATCAGCATCGCTGCAAAAGCCCGCATACATCATCCCCTTATCGTCGATGCGCGCAAAGCAGCGGTGGCGCGCCAAGGCAAGCCACCGCGCGTTAAGCGGAAGACTATTCGGGATTAAACGTCGAGATTCGCCACCGAAAGCGCGTTGGTCTGGATGAAATCGCGCCGCGGTTCGACCTCGTCGCCCATCAGGCGTTCGAAGATTTCGTGCGCAATGTCGGCCTGTTCGGCCTCGACGCGGAGCAGCGAGCGATTGGCGGGATCGAGCGTGGTTTCCCAAAGCTGCTCGGCATTCATCTCGCCCAGCCCCTTGTAGCGGCTGATCGCCAGCCCCTTGCGGCTGTGCGCAAAAATCGCCTCGAGCAGTTCGGACGGGCGCGTGATCGGCGTGACTTTGCCGGTGCTGGCGGCGGGCAGGTCGCTGTCGCCCGCTTCGGCATCGTCGTCCGCTGCCTCGGCGGCGGCTTCGACCGCGAGCGCCGCGGCGCTGCTGCCTTTCACCAGCCGCGCAGGGTGGGCATAGCTTTCGGCCTGTTCGGACGCGAGCTTGTGCAGGCGGCGCGCTTCCTGGCTCGCCAGGAACGCCGCGTCGATCGCATGATGATCGCTCACCCCACGCCAGCGTTTTTCGAGCGTGTAGCCGCCGTCGCCCGCGACCACGGTCCATTTCGCCTCGGCCCCGCCGGTCAGGGCGCGCTCGGCGGCGTTGAGCCATTCGGCGGCGCGCAGCGCGGCGGCGCTGCGCCCGGCGCTGTCGAGCGCCGGATCGAGCGCGCCGTTCAAGGCGAGCGCCTCGACCAGTTCGTAATTATGACCGCGCGGGACATAGCGCATCAGCGCGCGCAGACGGCGGCCATGCTCGATCAGGTCACGCAGGTCGGCGCCCGAGCGCGCGCCGCCGGTGGTTTCGAGCATCAGCGCGTCGATGCCGCCATCGACGAGGTAATTTTCGAGCGCGCTGTCGTCCTTCACATAGACTTCGCTGCGCCCCTTGGCGACTTTGTAGAGCGGCGGCTGCGCGATGTAGAGATGGCCGTTTTCGATGATCTCGGGCATCTGGCGATAGAAGAAGGTGAGCAGCAAGGTGCGGATATGCGCGCCGTCGACGTCGGCGTCGGTCATGATCACGATCTTGTGATAGCGCAATTTTTCGAGGTTGAACTCGTCGCGAATCCCGGTGCCGAGCGCCTGGATCAGCGTCCCGACCTCCTTCGACGAGATGATGCGGTCGAAACGCGCGCGCTCGACGTTCAAAATCTTGCCCTTCAGCGGCAGGATCGCCTGGACATGCCTGTCGCGGCCCTGCTTCGCCGATCCGCCTGCCGAGTCACCCTCGACCAGGAACAATTCGCATTTGGCCGGGTCGCGTTCCTGACAGTCGGCAAGCTTGCCGGGCAGGCTTGCGATGTCCATCGCACCCTTGCGCCGCGTAAGTTCGCGCGCTTTTTTCGCGGCCTCGCGCGCCGCGGCGGCGTCGATGACCTTCTGGATCACCGCCTTGGCATAAGCGGGATTTTCCTCGAGCCATTCGGTCATCCGGTCGGCCATCAGGCTTTCGAGCGGCTGGCGGACTTCGGACGACACGAGTTTGTCCTTGGTCTGCGACGAGAATTTCGGGTCGGGCAGCTTGACCGAGACGATCGCGGTCAGCCCTTCGCGCATGTCGTCGCCGGTCAGCGACACCTTCTCTTTTTTCAGGATGCCCGATTTGTCGCCATAGCCGTTGATCGTGCGCGTCAGCGCGGCGCGGAAGGCGGCGAGGTGCGTGCCGCCATCGCGCTGCGGGATGTTGTTCGTGAAACACAGCACATTTTCATAATAGCTGTCGTTCCATTCGAGCGCGACGTCGATGCCGATGCCGTCGCGCTCGCTGCTGATCGCGATCGGGTCGGGCAACAGCGCATTCTTGTTGCGGTCGAGATATTTGACGAACGCCGCGATGCCGCCTTCGTAGAACAAATCGTGCGACAGATGTTCGGCATGGCGCGCATCGACCAGCTTGATGCGCACCCCCGAATTGAGGAACGCCAGTTCGCGATAGCGGTGCTCGAGCTTTTCGAAATCGAACTCGAGGACGTTCTTGAACGTCTCGGTCGATGCCTGAAAGGTCACGCGCGTGCCCTTTTTGCCTGCGGGAGCGGGGCCGGTGACCTTGAGCGGGCCGACCGAATCGCCATGCTCGAAGCGCATCCAATGCTCTTCGCCGTCGCGCCAGATCGTGAGTTCGAGCCATTCGGACAGCGCATTGACGACGCTGACCCCCACACCATGCAGGCCGCCCGACACCTTATAGGCATTGTCGTCGCTGGTGTTCTCGAACTTCCCGCCGGCGTGGAGCTGCGTCATGATGACCTCGGCCGCCGAAATGCCTTCTTCGGCGTGGATGCCGGTCGGGATGCCACGGCCATTGTCCTCGACGCTGACCGATCCGTCGCTGTTGAGGGTGATCAGGACGAGGTCGCAGTGGCCCGCGAGCGCCTCGTCGATTGCATTGTCCGACACCTCGAACACCATGTGATGCAGCCCCGACCCGTCGTCGGTGTCGCCGATATACATGCCGGGGCGTTTGCGAACCGCGTCCAGGCCTTTGAGAACCTTGATCGAATCGGCGCCATAAGCATTGGCGTTGGGCAGGTTGGCATTGGCGCTCGGCGCCATATTTTCAGGGGTGTCCGTCATGCCGATTATATAGGGTCGAAGGCGGCAAAACCCAAGCGAAAATGCGGGTCTTGGCGGTTGCAGGACGAGCGTTGCGCGCGCGCGCCGCGACCGCTAGTTTCGCATCCATGAAACAGCGTCTTACCCTCCCCCTCGTCGCCCTCCTGACCCTCGCGCTCGGGGCGTGCAGCCAGCCCGCACCGCCCGCCGAAAACGCCCCCGCCGTCGCGGGCGAACCGCTCGCGGCGCGCGCGGTGATGATCGGCACCGAAGGACCAAGCCTGCCTGCCTGTTCGAGTATCAGCCGGGTCAAGGCGGGCGGCACCGATGTCTATTGGGCGCCCGGCGAAACGCGCGCGGTGAAGGCGAAGCTGGCGGGCGGCGCCAATGTGTCCTTGTGCGAAGCGGCCGAAAATGACGCGTGGTTCGGCGTCGTGTTCGCCGCGCCGGGGACCGATCCCGACATGTGCGGGGTCGGCAAGTCGGTCGCCAATGCCCGCGAATATCAGGGTCCGTGCCGCTGGGGCTGGATCAAGGGTGGGACCGTGCAGCTGGGGGGTTGAGCTTAGCTGTCGCCCCCGCGAAGGCGGGGGCCGCTGGAGAGTTCAAGCCCGCCTCGCTGCGTAGAACGACGGCGGCCCCCGCCTTTGCGGGGGCGACGATGACTATCGGCAATCCTCGATCACGCGGCCGATTTCGGACTGGACGGGCAGCGTCAATGCGCCACCGGGCGTCTCGAGTGCGAAGCGGCCGCGGCTGAACGCGATGCGGTCGAGCCGCGGGTCGCGGGTCGGCAGGCTGGCGCTGCCGCCGTCGAAGCGGATTTGGTCGGTTCCGGCGCTGGTACGCAGGCTGACCTCACCGAAAAACGCCGAGGTCATCCGGATGACGCCGCCGCTGCATGCCATTGTCAGCAGCGGCTTGCCGACGGTGGTTGGAGGAAAGAAGGTGGCTGTGCGGTTCGCTGCGTCATAACGCCATGCACCGGCATCGACTGTCCGCTCCTCCCATGATTTGGTCGATATCGGCAACGGGGTGGGAGACGGCGCGGGGCCGACAACTTTCGGTACAGCGGGCGTCGGGACATCGGGTCTCGGCACCGCGGCGCATCCGGCGACCGCGAGCATCACCGGCAGCGCCAGGCCAAATTCCGTCCACGTCCGCCGCGGTGTCATCGTCAAAATCCCTGCCAATCAATCACATCGTTCAGTGCAACGCGCGGTACCGGCCACTGGTTCACCGCTGCATCGGCATCGGCATAGCCGATCGCGAGGCCGGTGAACAAAATCTGGTCGTCGCCCAGCGCCAGCGCCTGCCGCACCGCCCTGCCATACAGCGCCCAACATTCCTGCGGGCAGCTGGCGAGCCCGGCCTCGACGAGCAGCAGCATCACCGATTGCAACCACATGCCCATGTCCGACCATTGCGGCGGCCCCATGATGCGCGAGCAGTGGAGGAAAAGCATCACCGGTGCGCCGAAACCCCGATAATTCTCCACGAACTGAGCCAGCCGCCCCGCCTTGTCGTCACGCGGGATGCCGAGCGCGGCGTAAAGCCCCTCGCCCACCCCGAAGCGCCGCGCCTCCCACGGATCGGTGAGGCCCTTGGGATAGATGTCATATTCGGGCTGATACCCCTCGCGCCCCATCGCCAGCCGCGCGGCGACCGCGTCCTTTACCGCCTGCCAGCGTGCGCCGGTGACCAGTGTAACCTGCCACGGCTGGAGGTTGCCGCCCGACGGCGCGCGCTGCGCGGCGGCAAAAATATCCTTGAGCAGCGCGGGATCGACGGGCTGATCCGTAAATTTGCGGATCGATCGCCGCTGATGCAGGGCGGCGGCCACGGAAAGCGGGTCAGTCACTGGCATATTTATCCTCGCGCCGTTTGCCGAACAGCAATTTGCGTTCGAGCCGGGATTTAAGCTGGCGGTAATAGCTCAGCAGGAAGACGTCATCCTCTTCGGCGACCGGGCGGCCAATCTTGCCGCGGATCGCGTCGGCGACCTCGCGCATCGCGCGCGCGTCGCGGCCGCGCAGCACGCGTTCGAGTTCCTGCAGCTCGAAAATGCCATAGACCGCGAGCTCGGCCTCGCTGAACGTCATCGCGTCGCCCGCTGCGTCGACCGCGATGTCGGCGTCGAGCTTGGCGCGGCGTGCCATCACGACCCAGGTGCCGGCGATCAGGTCGCCCATCCGCATCCGGTCGCGATTGAACAGCAGGAACAGGCTGAGGGTCAGCGACCATGCGACCCCGGCAACGATGGTCCAGGTCGATGCCATATCCTCGGCGGCGCTGACGCCCAGCATCATCAGCGGCAGGAACAATTCCAGCTCGCGGATCAAATTGCGCGCCACCACCGCGTCGGCGGTCAGGCGGCCGCCATCGCGCGCGACGACGCGGATACCCATCAGCCTTTTGCCCGGGGTCGCGGCGCGCGAGCCGAGCTCGAAGCCGATGAACCAGAAGGTGCGCAGCAGGAAAAAGCCGAGCATCCAGACGATCGTCGTGATGTCGCCCCCTGTCGCGGGCGCAAACCAGGCGACCAGCAGGGTGAACAGGATCAGCGCGATCAGGATGATGCCCAGATCGATCATCAACGCGCCGAACCGCAGCCCCGAGCTCGCGATCTTCAGCTCCAGATCGACCCCTTCGGGCGTGACGAACTGGCGGATTTTCTTGGCGCCCGCGGCTTGCAGCCGGGCGTTGGTGGCGGCGGCGGTCATGTGACATCCTCGCGTCGCGGGATGTAATAATAAGCGATCCAGGCGAGCAGCATCAGCGACCCGATCGCATAGCGCAGCATCGTGTCGGTGATCAGCTGACGCCCGAATCCTTCGAGCAGCCCGGCGGCGAACAGCATCAGGATGACCCCGACCATCACCTTGCCCGCGGTGCGCCCGGCGTCGGCGGCGGCCTGCAACCGGCCCCTGGCGCCGGGAAAGACGACCGCGGTGCCGATGCGCAGCCCTGCGGCGCCCGACAGCGCCGCGGCGAACAGCTCGGTGGTGCCATGGATGAACAGCCAGCCGCCGAAATCGAACCCCAGCCCCTTGCCCGCGAACACCGCGATCATCGCGCCCAGGGAAATGCCCTGATAATATTCGAGCATCATCGTCGGCACGCCAAAGGCAAAACCCAGCGCAAAGGACAGGATCGACACCCGGCTATTGTGGGTGAACAAATAGGTCGCGAAGACGTGGAGGCCGCTTTCGCTGTCGCCCGCTGCCGCCTTGCCATGCCCCAATGTCGATTTCAGAAATTCGGCGGTTGCGCGCGGATCGCGCCCGCCCGCCATGTCTTCGGACACGAAGTTGAAATACCATTCGGGGTTGCTCGCGACGAGCGAATAGCTGGTCAGCGCGCCGAGCAGGATGATCAGCGAAATGACGATCGTCTCTTTCCACACCGACCGCACCGCGGCGGGCCAGTCGTAAAGGAAGAAGCGGCGCAGCCGGTTGAGCCGACTCTCGCGCACGCCATAGACGAGGAAATAGCCGCGGATCGACAGCGCCTCGAGATGATCGAGCAGCGCCTTGTCGAGGCTGGTCGCGCGCGCGATCGACAGCGACGACAGGGTGGCGCGATAGAGCAACGGCAGTTGCAACAGCTCGTCGCTGGTCAGCGCCTTGGCGCCCTTTTTCTCCAGCGTCGTGAGCAACAGGTCGAACGCGATCCAGTCGGCTTCGCGTTCGGCGCGAAAGCGGCTGGTCGAAAAGCTCGGGGCGTCGAGCGCGCGGGCCGATCCCGCGGACGATGTTGCGGCCGAAGGGGTCATAAGGTTCCGGCCCGCTTGATGCCCAGATAGGCCTCGACCGCGCTCGCCCCCATCGCGTCGGCGGGCACCTCGACGACATCGGCGCCCAGCCGCTGGAGCCGCGCGATCACCAGCTGGCGGTCGCGCAGCATCGCCGCGGCGACGTTCGACCTTGTGACGTCGGCGCCGGTTTCGGGGCGGCGGCGTTCCTCGCTTTCGACCTCTTCATCCTTGATGACGACGAACAGCAGCCGGTGTTTCTTCACCAGCCGTCCCGCGGCGCGGATCATCAGGTCGGCGCTCGTCGCATCGGTAAATTCGGTGAACAGGATGATCAGCGAACGGCGGCTGAGCTGCGCCGACAATGTGGTGAGGGCGAGGGTGAAATTGCTTTCGACATGGGCATAATCGACCAGGCTGGCGGCGCGCTGCAACGCCGGGAAATCCTGCGTGTGCATATAGGCGGGGGTCAGCGCCTGCGGCTTGGCCGCGAACGAAAACAGGCTGATCCGGTCGTTCAGTTTCAGCCCGACATAAGCGAGCAGCAGCGCCGCCGACACTGCGCGATCGACGCGCGGCATGCCGCCGACCGGCTCGGCCATCGTCCGCCCGCTGTCGATCGCCAGCACGACGCGGTTGTCACGTTCGACGCGATATTCCTTGGCGAGCAATTTGACATGGCGCGCCGACGCGTTCCAGTCGATCGCGCGCCGGTCCATCCCGGGCTGATATTCGGCGAGCGCCTCGAACTCGGTGCCTTCGCCGCGCAACCGTTGTTGGCGCAGGCCGAACCAGCTGTCGCGCTGGAACAACCGGCTGCCTTCCTCGGTCACCGCGCGCAGGCTCGGCACGACGCTGATCGCGCCGCCGATGGCAAATTTGCGCTGTTTCCAGACGAGCCCGAGCGGCCCGGCCCAGCGGATCCACAGCGCCTCGACCTGCGCCTGACCGCGCCGCGAGGCGGTGAGCGAAAGCGTGCGGGCGAGCGTGCGTGGGGCGCCGTCGTCGACGGGTATCGCGCGGAGATCGCCCGCCAGCCGTCCACCCGCGGCGAGCCGCTCGTCGAGCGCCAGCGCGAGTTCGGCGCGCTGCGGCACGGCGCCGCCGCGCGCGGCCAGCGAGAGGTCAAAGGCGTCACCGACGCCGACCTGGTGCGGAAAACGCGCGTCGAGGCTGAGGTGGCGCGGATTCGCGCCGGCGATCGTGTCGAGGATCAGGCACGCGGCGATGACCGCGATCCAGCCGGGCGCGACGAGCCACAGCTCGGGCCGTATGAGCCCCAGCGCAAGCGCCATCGGGGCGCCGAGCAGCAGCAGGTAGATCGCGCGCCGCGTTGGGTAGATCACCGCGGCACTTCCTCGCGGTCGAGCAGCGCGGCGACGACCTGTTCGACGCTGCGGCCCTCGATTTCGGCGGCGGCCGACAGGATGACGCGGTGGCGCAGCACGCCGGCGGCGAGTCGCTGCACATCGTCGGGGATGACATAATCGCGCCCGTCGAGCGCCGCCGCGGCGCAGGCGGCGCGCGCCAGCAACGTCGCGGCGCGCGGGCTCGCGCCGCACTCGAGATCGGCGCTTTCGCGCGTCGCCCGGACCAGGCGGACGATATAATCGACGATCTCGTCGGCGAGGCGGACGGTCGCGATGGTATCGATCGCTGCGGCGATCGTCTTGGCGTTCGCGACTTCTGTTACCCCGAAATCGCCGACGGCGGGGCTTTTGAAGCGTCCGCCATGGTCGGCGACGATGCGGCGTTCCTCGTCGGCGGCGGGATAATCGACGACCAGCTTGAACAGGAAACGGTCGAGTTGTGCTTCGGGCAGCGGATAGACGCCTTGCTGCTCGATCGGGTTCTGTGTCGCCAGCACGGTGAAGCGCGGGCTCATCAGATGCGCCTCGCCGTTGATCGTGACGCGGCGCTCCTGCATCGCTTCGAGCAGTGCCGCCTGCGTTTTCGGCGGGGTGCGGTTGATTTCGTCGGCGAGGAGCAGTTCGGTAAAGATCGGCCCCTTGGTCAGGGTGAAGCTCGACGTCTGGAAATTGAACAGGTTCGACCCCAAAATGTCGCCAGGCATCAAATCGGGCGTGAACTGGATGCGCCCGAAATCGAGGCCGGTCGCGCGGGCGAAGGCCTGTGCGAGCAACGTCTTGGCGGTCCCCGGCGGTCCTTCGAGCAGGACATGGCCGCCCGCGAGCAGCGCGATCGTCACCATCCGGGTCAGCGGTCCCTGCCCGAACACGGCCTTGGCGACCTCGCCCTCGATCGCGGCGCCGAGCGCCTGGACGCTGTCGATGGGGTTAGCTGTCACGCAGTAGATCCTTCCTGATGTCGTGCAGCGCCTGTGCGTCTGCCAAAAACTCATGGGTGCTCCGCGCAAGCGGCAGTCGTCGCGCGAGCGAAGAGAACAGCTCGCCACCGGCACGCAGATGCCGGTCGATCCAGCAGTCGGTCGCCGCATCGTCGAGCCCGCCGGGCGCGTGCAGCCGCCGCGCGATCGCGCTCCGCTGGCTGCGGACATAGGCGTCGGCGCCGTCGAGCTCGCGCCGCGCCTGCTTGATCAGGTCGGCGCTGTTGGCGATCAGCGCCGCTTTCGACACCGCGATCGCGCGCGCCGGTTTCAGCGCCGGGCCGAAGCGCATCCACGCCTGCCACAGCGCCAGCAGCCCGGCGGCGATCAGGCACAGGGTGATGCCGATGAACGGCGGCACGAACGCAAAGCGCAGCAGCGACCGCTGGCCGCCGAAGCCGTTGAGCGTCACGTCAAAGGCGAGCCCGTCGGCATCGGCATATTCGGCCAGCGCGTCGATCAGCATCGCGCCGCCCCGCGCCCGATCGCGCGAGCCAAAGGCGAAGTTGTTGATCAGATCGGGGTCGGCCAGGATATAGACGTCGCGGCCGCGCAACTGCGCGAGGACCGACCCGCCGCCGGGCCCGGCGATCAGCGCGTCCAGCTCATCGCCTTCGACCGTCTGCACGTCGCTGGGCAGATAGGCCGAAAACGCGCGTCCCGCGATATTGGCCGAAATCCGCTGTTCCTTGGTGTCGTACGCCGCGATTTTGACCGTGCCGAACGGGTTTTGGGGGAGCAGGGCGGCGGGCGGGGTATCGGCGTAGCCCGCGCTGACCCAGCCCGGCTTGGCGGTTTGTCCGGGGATCGCCGCCGCCTGCCATTTGGGCAGAACGATCAGGGTGGCGGCGCGGCGCCGCGTGCCCAGCAATTCGGCGATTTCGTCGCCGCGGGTGCGATGCGTCGGGGTCAGCACCAGCAGCGGTTCATAATCGTCATAGGATGGCGCTTCGACCTGCCGCAGCAATGCCACCTCGGCGTCGCTGCGTTCGAGCAGGTCGACGATCCCCGCATAGCCCGGTGCGGCTTTCGACAGCGCATGGCCGCCGCCGTCGTTGCCGCTGCTCAGTTGCGGGCCAAGCGCGATCAGCGCCCACAGCGCGATGAACGCGATCACCCCGATCGCGACGACCCCCCCGATCAGCCGCGGGTTGAAGCCGCCGTCGGTCGCCGCCGCGCCGCTCATGCCCGCGCCCAATTCTGGGGTACCGTCAGTTCGGCATAGGCACCGCGGCACTGGGTCCATGCGCCTTCGTCGATCGATCGCCCGCCGAACAGGCTGATTTCGACCGCGCGTGCGATGCGGCTGAACGCGCCGCGCGCAACCGCCGGCAAATCGCGTGCTTCGGCGAGGTCGCGCGACGTCATCGCGGGTTTGACCAGCCCGGGGCGGCGGCCCTCGATGTCCTCGACGCTGCGATAGAGCAGCAGGTGCACCGCTTCGGAAAAGCGCCCCGCCGCCGCCAGCGCGTCGGCCTCGGCGAGCAGCGCGCGCGCCGCGCCGGCTTCGGCCAGCCCGACCATGTCGTCGCCATCGCCGTCGCCCGCACCGCGCCGGAACGGCAGATTGTCGACCCAGCGCGCAAAGGCAGGGACGAAATGATAGAGCAGGAATAGGGCGACCAGCGCGACAAACAGCCAGAGTATCGGCTTGGCGGCGGGGGCGCTCCACTGAAAAAAGCTGGCGATTCCGTCGAACAGCGATTTCAGCCATTCGGGCGTCGGGGTCGGGGGTTCCGGCGGCGGAAAGCCGGTCTGGATCTCGCCCCCGGCGATCGTCTGGCTAAAAGCGGGATCGACGAGTTCGGGATCGATCAACCACCCCTGGCTTGCACCGGCGCCCGCACCGGCGCTCGGCGCATCGACCGCCACCGACGCCTGCGCGATCCACAAGGCCATCATGCTCAAAAGACTGATCCGCCCCGCATCGTCATCGCACCGGTGGTAGCGCGAGGCGGCGCGCCAAGGCAAGAGATGCTTGCGTACCGGTCTGCCCCGTTATAGCGCGCGGACGCATGGGTCCGATGGTTGCGCGCGTAACCAGCTGCCAGACCAGGCACGGCCGAACGGGGAGGATGTCGGTGGACGCGGCGCAGGCAGTACATGAAAAATTCCTCGCCGCGCTGGCGAGCGGCGCGCTGCCGAACCGCGGTGACGCGCCCGATCCCGCCACGATCGGGCTGTCGCGCGCTGACGCCACCGATATTTTCCTGTCGCAACTGACCAGCCGCCAGATGGATCGGCTGTCGCGCCATCTGCAGGCGCGCGGCGAAGGTTTTTATACGATCGGATCGTCGGGGCATGAAGGGAATGCCGCGGTCGCCGCGGCGCTGCGCGTCACCGACATGGCGTTCCTTCATTATCGCTCGAACGCGTTCCAGCTCCACCGGTCGCGCCAGCTGCCGGGCGGCACACCGACGTGGGACATGCTGCTGAGCTTCGCCGCGTCATCCGAGGATCCGATCTCGGGCGGACGCCACAAGGTCATCGGGTCGAAGCCGCTCAATATCCCGCCGCAAACCTCGACGATCGCCTCGCACCTGCCAAAAGCGGTCGGCGCGGCCTTTTCGATCGGCATTGCGCGCCGCCTCGGCATGACCGGGCTGCCGCTCCCCGACGACGCCGTCGTGCTGACGAGCTTCGGCGACGCCTCGGCGAACCATTCGACCGCGCAGGGCGCGTTCAACACCGCGGGCTGGGCGGCGTTCCAGGGCTCGCCGATGCCGCTCATCTTCCTCTGCGAAGACAATGGTATCGGCATTTCGACGCGCACCCCGACGGGGTGGATTGAGGCGCAGTTTCGTCACCGCGCCGGGCTGCACTATATCCAGTGCGACGGGACTGACCTTGCCTCGGCTTATGCCGGCGCTGCCGAGGCCGCCGATTATGCGCGGCGGCTGCGCAAGCCGGTGTTTCTCCATATGGCGACGGTGCGCCTGTACGGCCACGCCGGGTCGGACGTGCAGGGCGCCTATCTGCCCAAGGCGCTGATCGAGTCCGACGAGGCGCGCGATCCGCTGCTCGCCGGGGCGGCGCTGATGGCCGCGCATGGCTGGATGTCGCCTGCCGAGATCGCCGACGCCTATGAAGACGTCGGCGCTACACTCGCGCGGCAGGCCGAAGCCGCAATCCTGCGCCCCAAGATCACCACCCCCGCGCATGTGATGGCGAGCATCGTTCCGCCCAGGCGCGGCAGCGCGCGCGCCAACACGCCGTCGGATGAGGATCGCAAGGCGATGTTCGGCAGCGACGCGGGCGCGATGGACAAGCCGCAGCATATGGCGCGGCTCTTGAGCTGGGCGCTCGCCGACCTGATGCTCGCGCATCAGGAGATCATCGTCGCGGGCGAGGATGTCGGGCCAAAGGGCGGGGTCTATAATGTCACCGCCAAGCTGCATCAGCGGTTCGGGTCGGCGCGCGTCGTCAACACCCTGCTCGACGAACAGGCGATCCTCGGGCTCGCGATCGGCATGGCGCACAACGGCTTCCTGCCGATGCCCGAAATCCAGTTCCTCGCTTATGTCCACAATGCCGAGGACCAGATCCGCGGCGAGGCGGCGACCTTGAGCTTCTTCTCCGACGGGCAATACACCAACCCGATGGTGCTGCGGATCGCGGGGCTTGGCTATCAGAAGGGCTTCGGCGGCCATTTCCACAACGACAACAGCCTGGCGGTGTTCCGCGACATCCCCGGCGTCATCCTCGCGGTGCCGTCGAACGGACGCGACGCGGTGGCGATGCTCCGCGAATGCGTGCGGCTGGCGCGCGAGGAGCGGCGCGTCGTCGTCTTCGTCGAACCGATCGCGCTCTACATGACCCGCGACCTTCACGACGAAGGCGATGGCCTGTGGACCAGCATTTACGAGGCGCCGGGCGATGGCAAGCCGATCCGCTTCGGCGACGTCGGCGTTCACGGCGACGGCACCGATCTCGCGATCGTTACCTATGGCAACGGCACTTATTATTCGCGCCAAGCCGAAAAGCTGCTCGCCGCCGAAGGGGTGAAGGCCCGCGTCATCGACCTCCGCTGGCTTGGCCCGGTCGACGCGGACAAGCTCGTCGCTGCTGTCTGCGATGCGACGCGCATCCTGATCGTCGACGAATGCCGCATCACCGGGTCGCAGAGTGAGGCGCTGATGGCGCTGTTCGTCGAGCGCACCCCGGACAAGAAGCTCAAACGCATCGCCGCCGACGACAGCTTCATTCCGCTCGGCAAAGCCGCAACGCTGACGCTGCCGAGCCGCGATTCGATCTATGCCGCCGCCAAGGAGCTGCTGGCATGAGCGCGCGCAAGACCGCGCTCATCGTCGCGCCCGGCCGCGGCACCTATGGCAAGGGCGAACTTGGCAGCATCGCGCGGCTGCACGGCGCACGCTTTGCCGACCTGATCGCCAATTTCGACGCCCAGCGCCGGACACGCGGTCAGCCGACGGTGAGCGAACTCGACGGCGCCGAACGCTTCAGCGTCGCGACGCATATGCGCGGCGATGTCGCGGCGCCGCTGATCTACACCGCGACGATCCTCGATTATCTCAGCATCGATCGCGAGAAATTCGACGTCGTTGCGGTCGCGGGCAATTCGATGGGCTGGTACAGCGCACTGGCGCTCGGCGGCGCGGTCTCGGTCGCCGACGGTTTCCGCATCGCGAATGCGATGGGGCTCAACAGTCAGACGCACGGCCCCGGCGGGCAGATATTGCTGCAAGTCGTCGATGAGAATTGGCGCCTCGTTCCCGGCCTGCGCGAGCAGCTGCTGGGCCTCGCCGCCGCCATCGCCGCGCGCCCCGATCACGCCCTCGCGCTGTCGATCGACCTCGCCGGCATGCTCGTTTTCGCAGGGAACGAGGAAGGGCTTGCCGCGCTGCTCGCCGAAGCGCCGCCGACCCCCGGCCGCGATCCGCTGCGCCTTGCGGGCCATGGTCCGTTCCACACCCCGCTGATGTTCGGCAGCTCCGACAAGGCAAAGGCCGAACTGCCGCCGACGCTGTTCGGCGCACCCGCGATCCCGATGGTCGACGGTCGCGGCCATATCTGGCGCCGCTTCTCGTCCGACCCCGCCGAAGTCTGGGATTACACCTTCGGCCACCAGATCCTCGCGCCCTATGATTTTGCGCGTTCGGTGCAGGTCGCGGTCAAGGAATATGCCCCCGACGTCCTCATTCTGCCGGGCCCCGGCGACACGCTGGGCGGCGCGATCGCGCAGGCGCTGATCGGCATCGAATGGCAGGGACTGACCAGCAAGGCCGATTTCGCGGCGCGGCAGGCGGCCGATCCGGTCCTGCTCGCGATGGGCCGCACCGACCAGCGCGCCGTCGTGACCGGGCATAAATAGGGCCGGCAGGGGAAGGAACATCCTCTGCCGGCCCTGTCGGTTGCGCGGGGTCAGGTGGGGTTGACCCCAGGCGGATGAACGGCAGCGCCCATGGGGACCAACACAAGGGCGCGGCGCCGTTCATCTGCTTTATAGGCGGCATGCGCTGCGGCTGGCCGCGCCGCGGGCCGATCATGCGCCATAATGGACCGAGTTTCCCGCCGCGCCGCGCGCCTGTTCGGCGATGAACTGCCACCGCAGCAGCTCGGCGACATTGCCCGCACCGGCGCGGCGCATGATGTTGGCGCGGTGGACCTCGACCGTCCGCGGGCTCAACGCCAGCTGCCGCGCGATCGCCTTGGTGCCCAGCCCCGCGGCGATCGCACCCAAAATGTCGCGCTCGCGCGGGGTCAGCGCCGCCAGCCGCGCTTCGGCGTCGCGGTGCCGGTCGAGCGCCGCCTGCCAAACCTGCCAGTCGCCCAGCGCCGCATCGATGGCGCGGCGAACGGCGCGCGGGTCGAGCGGCGCGGGCAGCAGGTCGTGCGCGCCGCCGCGCAGGATCGCGCGCGATTCGGCGATGTTCAGCCGCTCGGCGGCGACAAAGGCGGCGATGTCACGGCGCGCCGCGATCCGCTCGAGCAGCGCGGCGCCGTCGATGCGCCCCGGCTGGTGCCAGTGAAACAGCAGGATGGTACCGGGCCCGTCGCGATCCGCCCCGGCGTCGAACCAGTCGTCCGCGCACGCAAAACTGCGCACGACTCGGTCGCCACCCGCCGCCAGCGCACGAAAACAGGCCGCGCGCTCGGTCGGGTCGGGCAGGATCAGATGGATATGGCCGACAAAGTCCGTCACCCCGCCTTGCTGCCGCCGCGGCGCGAGCGCGACCAGCGCATCTGCCTCGGCGGCGGCACCATAAGGGACCGGTTTGAAATGCACTGGTGCGGCTGGCGGGCTTGCGGCGCCGGGGTGCGCGGGGGACGGTAGGGAATGATGACAGCCCGCGCCGCGCTTCGCTTCCTGATCGCCTCCGCCATATTGTCGGCCACCCCGGCGGTCGCCGAACGGCCACCACGCTATAGCGAGGAAGCGATCCTCAACGGCACCACCATCGCCATCGCGTCGCAGGATCTGTGCGGGTTTCGCGTCGATGAAAAGGCGATCCGGGCGCTCTTGGCGGCGAAGCTTCCCGATCTTACCCCCGCGTTGATCGCGCTTCAGCTGCGCGGCTATGCCCGCGTCCTGCCGACCCTCAACGACGAACAGCGTCAGCGCCATTGCGCCGAAACGCGCCAACTGGCCAGGGCGGCGGGATGGCTGCTTTGACTTAGCGGCTGTCGGCCTGCAAAACATCGTGGCGGCTGGTGACCCCTACGGGAATCGAACCCGTGTTTCAGCCGTGAGAGGGCCGCGTCCTGACCGCTAGACGAAGGGGCCGCAGGGTCGGAAATTTCGGAGAAAAAGCCCGCCGACCGCGCGCTTGACCGTGGTGACCCCTACGGGACTCGAACCCGTGTTTTCGCCGTGAAAGGGCGACGTCCTAGACCGCTAGACGAAGGGGCCGTCATTCGGTGAAGCGGCGCATTAGACGCGCATATCCATGTGGTCAAGCGCGCTGGCACGCCCCGCGCGCAAAAATGTTGCGCAGGCTGCGATCAATCGGCCCAGGCGGCGTCCTCGAGGTGGAGTTCGGCGGCGGGGCGGCTGCCCCAATCGTCGCGTTTGGCGCGGCCCGCGAGCCATAATTTGCGGCCGCCGCGGGCGTGGAGCAAGGTCTGGCCGAGTTCGGTTTCGGCGCTGCGGAACGCCACCGCCTTGAACCGCCCGCCGTCGTCGCCCGCCACGATCAGGCGGACATGGTCGGTGCCGACGATGCTCGCCTCGACGATTCGCACCGGTCCGGTCGCGACGCGCGGCGCGGGCCAGCCGGCGCCATAGGGACCGGCGCTTTCGATCGCATCGCACCACAAGGGCGAAATTCCGCGCGGCGCCAGCACGGCGTCGATCAACAGCGATTTGTCGCCGCTGGCGCGGGCGACGTCGGCGGCGAGCCGGTCATTGAGGAACGCGCCAAGCGCATCGACCTGATCGGCGGCGACGGTCAGTCCCGCTGCCATCGCGTGACCGCCGCCCGCCACCAGCAGCCCGCTTTCCTTTGCGGCAAGGATCGCGGCGCCGAGGTCAACGCCGCTGATCGAGCGCCCCGACCCTTTGCCGACCCCCGCGTCATCGATCGCAATGACGATCGCCGGGCGGTGCAACCGTTCTTTCAGGCGCCCGGCGACGATGCCGATCACCCCGGGGTGCCAGCCTTGCCCGGCGACGATCGCGACCGGCGCGTTGCCGCATGCCGTGCTCGCCGCCATCGCTTCGTCGAGCACGGCCGCTTCGATCGCGCGGCGCTCCTCGTTCAGCCGGTTGAGTTCCTGCGAAATGTCGGCGGCTTCCTGCGGATCCGACGTCGTCAGCAAGCGCACACCCAGGTCGGACTTGCCGACGCGCCCGCCGGCGTTGATCCGCGGCCCGAGCGCAAAGCCCATGTCGCTCGCGGTCGGCGGTTTGGTGAGCCGCGCCGCGTCCATCAGCGCCGCGAGTCCCGTATTACCGCGCCGCGCCATCACCTTCAGCCCCTGCGTCACCAGCGCGCGGTTGAACCCGGTCAGCCGCGCAACATCGGCGACGGTACCGAGCGCAACCAGATCGAGCAGCTCGATCAGCGCCGGCTCGTCGCGCGTGGCGAAAAAGCCGCGCGCGCGCAGGGTGCGGAGCAGCGCGGCGCCGAGCAGGAAGGCGACGCCGACCGCAGCCAGATTGCCGTGGATCGCGGCATCGGGCGCTTCATCGAGCCGATTGGGGTTCACCAGCGCCAGCGCTGCGGGCAGCATCGTCGCGCACTGGTGATGATCGACAACGATCACCTCGACCCCCGCGGCATTGGCTTCTGCTATGGCTTCAAACGCCTGCGCGCCGCAATCGACGGTGACCACCAGCTTCGACCCGGCTTCGCCGATCTTGACCAGCGCGGCGCCCGAGGGGCCATAGCCCTCCATCAAGCGGTCGGGGATATAGGCGCCCGCGGGCAGCCCGAGCCCGCGCAGCAGCCGCACCAGCAGCGCCGCCGAGGTCGCGCCGTCGACGTCATAATCGCCAAAGATCGTCACCGCCTCGCCCTTTTCGACCGCATCGGCGAGCCGCGCGGCGGCGGCGTCCATGTCGCGGAACAGCGACGGGTCGGGCATGAAGCTGCGTAGGGTTGGGGTCCGCTGGCGGTCGAGATCGTCGCGGGTTACACCGCGCGCCAGCAATAGCTGGGTGACCAGATCGTCAGGTGCCAGATTCTCGCTCGCCATGTCGGCGCTGGCGCGCCGCCAATGCCATGGCTGGCCCAGAATCGAGCGGGTGATGCCGAGCGCAGCGTCGCTCATGCCCGCGCTCGTGCGGCGAGGATGCGGTCGCGCAGGTCGCGCGCCGTTACCAGCGGAATCGCCGGGATTTCGTGCGCCGCGAGCGAGCTGCCGCCGGGGACGCCGAACACCAAGGTCGCGAGGCCGAGCGGGCGCAGGATGAAGTCGGTCTTGAGGTCGACGCTCTGCACCGATGCGTGCGGCAGCAGGGTCAGCTTGGGTTTCCAGAAACCGCGGCGGATCGCGACCTGTTCGCCCAGGTCGGTCCAGCGGTGGAAGCGCGCGCCGAACAGCGACGCGGCGGCGATCAGCAGACCGACGACCGGGCCGAACCAGCCGAGCGCCTGCCCGAACGATACCGCGACCAGCCCGCCGGTCGTCGCGCCCAGCGCGCCAACCAGTCCGCCCAGTGCAATGATGCGGTGGCTTTGCTGCCACGCCGCGGCGGCGTCGGGACGCGCGATCGCGACTTCGGCCAGCACCGGGTCGATCGCGCCCAGCCGGGCAAAGGGAACGACCTGATGGTCGCGCTCTTTCTCGCCGTCGCTCGCCAGGCTTTGCAGGCGCAGTTCATGCCAGCCAAAGCGCTGGCGGAACCAGCCGGTGACGAGGATCGCGGCCTGCACCCGCTTTACCGGCACCGCGACGTCGGTGCGCGTCGTCAGCCCGCGGGTACGGCGCAGCGCGCGCGGCTCGCGGGTCAGGCGGAAATCCCAATTGGCGAAAAACATCGTCGCGATGCCGCTGGCGAAACCGATCAGCAGCAGCGACAGCGCCGCGCCGACCCCGGCGATCCAGCGATGCGCGAGCAGCCATTGATCGAGCCCATAATCCTCGGCGACATCGACCCAGTCCATCGGGTTGAAGATGTTGAAATCGAACGGCAGCAGATTGTCGAAAAACTGCATACCCGCGCCGACGACGGCGAGCGCGGCGAGCGAGAAGTTGAACAATCCGGCGACCAGCAGCTGGCGCGGCGTCATCGCGAACAGCAGTCGGTCGGCGGCGGCTGGCGCCGCTTCCGGGGTGTCCGCCGCCGTTGCCACGGCCGCCGCCTCGCCGCTGCGATGCGCGCGGATCGTCGTGCGCAGCGCCTGCGCGGCGTCGAGGCCGATCGCGTCGAGGCTGGCGTCATTCTCCTTGCCGCCGGCGCCGGTTTCGAACCCGACCTTGGCGATGCCCAGCGCGCGTGAGACCAGCCCCTGTTCGATGCTGACGTCCTGGATGCGGTCGAACGGGATGGTGCGGTGCTGGCGCGACAGCACCCCGCTTTCGATCACGACCTCGTCGTCGCCGACCCGGAACCGGAAGCGCAGCCATTGGAACCACGCGGCAAGCAGCGAGATCAGCAGGAAGGCAAGGATCGCCGGGACGATATAGACCCAGTTGCCGGTGAACCCGAGTGCGGCGACAGCGGGCAGAAACTGGAGCGATCGCGGCCCCAGCTTGACGATCGCCAGCGCCAGTGTTGCCGGGTGCAGCCGCTGCCAGTCCGCGTCGTCGTCGATGGTGGGTGCGGCCGGCGCCGCGGCGGCGGCGTCGGTCATGCGAAATCGGTCTGGATGTGGCGGCGGATCGTCTCGCGCATCGCTGCAGCCAGATCGGCGGGCAGCCCGGGCAGCGTCACCGTGCTGTTATGCGTGCCCGACGTGTGGACGATCAGGTGCGACAGGCCGAACCAGCGCTCGATCGGCCCCTGCCCGACGTCGATATGCTGGACGCGCACGAACGGGACGATGGTGTCGGTGCGGAACAGCCAGCCGCGCGCAACGCGCAGCTGCCCCGCGCCGATCTTGTAGCCCCAGCGCGATACGCGCCGCGACGGAAAGGCGATGATGACGGTGATCGCGATCAACCATGCGAGTGCGGTGATCAGCCCATAGGGCCCCTCGATATGGTGAATCAGCAGCCAGTCGAACACGCTCGCGCCGATCGCGAGCGGGATCAGGTTCAGCGCCGTCGCGACGCGCAGCACCTGGGCAAAAGCGGGATCGACCGGATCGAGCCCTTCGGCGGCGCCCAGCGCTTCGGGGTCGAATGGATCGGTCGGGTGGACGGCGGTGGTGTCGGTCATCCACCACCGTTACCGTGTTAGAGGCCTATGGCACAACCACATTGAACCGCGGATCGGCGGGCGGGTGCAGCGCGAACCAGCTGAGGAACGCCATGCGGTCGCCATCGATCCTGATCGCGCCCGATTGCATCAAGGCCGGAAACTGCGCCTGCCCCAGCATCACATCTTCGAGCGTCGTGCGGTCGAGGGTGATTGTTGCGGTAGGCGCCGCATCGGTGATGCCGTAGCGCGGCACCTCGACCCCGCCGCCGACGACGATCGCCACCGTCTCCTTGCTGTCGGGCAACACGAACTGGAACGTCCCCTTGATTGCCGAACCTTTCGCGGCGTCGAAGCGCGTCGCGAGCGCGTCGAAAAACACCGCGGTCGGGATGGCGCTGACAAAACTGCGGCTCTGTCCGTTGCCTGACAGGCTCTCGACCGCCTTGCCGCGCAGCGTCGCCGCGGCGGCGAGATAATAGTTCCGCCACGCCCCCGATTCGGCCTGATAACCCATCTGGTCGTAAGCTGACGCGAGTGCGGCGCGTGCTGCCTGATTGTCCGGCTCGGCAAACACCAGCTTGTTGAGCAATTCGGCCGCCCAGCGATACTCGCCCGCCTTGATCGCTGCCTGGCCCGCTGCCAGCAGCTTGTCGGCGCCACCCGCCAGCGCGACATATTTGGGCGCCGATGCTTCGGGGGCCAGCGGGTTGAAATTGGCGGGATTGCCGTCCCACCAGCCGAAATAGCGCTGATACACCGCCTTCATGTCGTGATTGACCGTGCCATAATAGCCGCGCGCGCTGAAATCGGCCGCCTGCCCCGGCGCTTCGGGGGTCGCGTCGGCGAGTTCGTGCAGCGTGGCGCCGCGGTTGGCCAGAAACAGGGTGCGGTCGTGGACATAGCGATAGATGTCGCGCTGGCTGGTCAGCAGCGCCGATACCTCGCCCGCGCCCCACGTCGGCCAATGGTGCGACGCCAGCGCGACCTCGGCCTGGCCGCCCCATTTCAGCAGCGCCGCGTCGATCACCTTTGACCAGTGCAGCGCATCGCGCACCTGCGCCCCGCGCAGAGTGAGC
This sequence comes from Sphingopyxis sp., assembly GCF_051861155.1. Classification (GTDB taxonomy): domain Bacteria; phylum Pseudomonadota; class Alphaproteobacteria; order Sphingomonadales; family Sphingomonadaceae; genus Sphingopyxis. Next base: position 635,850 of record NZ_JBHYDE010000001.1, read on the forward strand.
ACATTGTGCAGCGTGTGGGTGACAACCTCGGTCGTGTGCAGTGCCTTGTAGGCGGGGATATAGAAAACGAACTCCGACGGCGCCTCGGTGCCGCCCGCGTCGAGAAAATCGAACGCCAGCCCGTCGATGGGCAGCGTGCCGCCCGTCGCCGCGACACTCTCGGTCGGCTCCATATAGCCGATCGTCCCCGACGACAGCTTTGGCCCCAGCCCGGTGTCGACCTGCCCCGCGGGTCCGGGCGGCAGGATCGACCCGAACATGTACAGCGCGCGGCGTCCCATCGCGGTGCCGGCAAGGACATTCTCCGACGTCGCTTCCTCCGAAAAACCGTGCGGCGCGATGATACGGATTTTCTCGCGTTTGACCTGCTCGGGGGTGATAATGCCGCCGACGCCGCCGAAATGGTCGCTGTGGCTGTGCGAAAAGATCACCGCCCTGATCGGCAGCCGATCCGATTTTGCCTCGACGGTGTCGGCGAACAATTTCCACCCCGCCGCCGCCGCCTCTTCGGACAGCAACGGATCGACGATAATCCAGCCGCTCTTGCCGCGGATGATCGTCATCACGGAAATATCGTAACCGCGCACCTGCCAGATCTTGCCCGGCACCACCTCGAACAACCCGTGCACCGCGTTCAGCCGCGCCTGCCGCCACAGCGACGGGTTCACCGTATCGGGCGCGTCCCTGGTGTCGAGAAAGGCATAGGGCCGCCTGTCCCACACCGTCTTGCCATCCTTGTCCAGAATCACCCCGCCCGGAATTTCGGCGAGCTTGCCGCGCATCACATTGGCCTCGTCGCGCGGATCAGCGAGCGGCAGGCGCTTGGCGATCTCGGCCTGCGCGGTGCGTGTGGCTTCGCTCGCGGCGTCCTGCGCGGCGGCGGCGAAGGGCAGGGTGCTGGCGAGCAGCAGGGTGGTCAATCGGCGCATATCTCTCTCCCCCATATGTTGTCGGCAGCTTGCGCCGCGTCCCGGTGCTTGGCAAGCATCGGTGGATGACCGACGTGCCCATCCTGCTGATCGTCTGGCACAGCCGCACCGGCGGCAGCGAGGCGCTGGCGCGCGCCGCCGCCGCGGGCGCGGGAGCGGCGGCGCGGCTTGTCACCGCCGCCGACGTCACGCCCGACGCGCTGATCGCGGCGGGGGGCTATCTCTTCGTCGGCCCCGAAAATCTCGCGGCGCTGTCGGGCGCGATGAAAGAGATGTTCGACCGCTGTTATTACCCGTGCCTCGGCCGGATCGAGGGACGTCCCTATGCGACGATCATCTGCGCCGGGTCCGACGGCGCAAACGCCCAGCGCCAGCTCGACCGTATCGCTACCGGCTGGCGGCTACGGCGCGTTGCCGACCCGGTGATCGTCAACACTGCGGCACAGACGCCTGAGGCGATCCTCGCGCCCAAGACGATCGCCGCCGATCGCCTCGCCGAAGCGCGCGATCTTGGCGCGGCACTCGCCGAGGGACTGGCGGCCGGGATCTTCTAACCGCGCGCGCTTAGCGCAATGACTAGTCCCGTTGCGCCGTGGCGCGCGGCATAGTCCGCCGGGCGCAAAGCGTCGGCTTTGCCACAGATCGGGAGATGGAGGGGCGAATGGTCTTTTCGGGGCCGCTGGAGGATCGCATGGCGCTGCGCGACCTGCTCGACAGCTATGCCGATGCGGTATGCCGCCATGACGCCGCCGGCTGGGCCGCGACATGGGCCGATGACTGCCAATGGGAGCTCCCCGGTTTTGGCGAATTTTCGGGCAAGACGGCGGTGGTCGAAACCTGGCGCGCGGCGATGCAGGGCTTTCCCGGGCTGGTTTTTCAGGCGTGGCCCGGCGCGATGACGATCGAGGGCGATCGGGCGACGATGCGATCCTACACCGCTGAAACCTATCGGCGCGATGGGCTGATTCATCGCGATCTGGGCGAATATGACGATCGCTGCGCCAGGATCGACGGGCGCTGGCTGTTCGTCAGCCGCCGCTTCCGCGCGCGGCATCGGCAGGAGGGCGCGGCATGAAGATCGTCATCGAAGCCAAGGTCGATCTTGACCCGGCCCGCCGCGCCGAGGCGCTGGAGGGTGCGCGTGGGTGGATCGCCGGGGCGCAGGCGCAGCCCGGCTGCCTCGGCTATTTCTGGACCGCCGATCCGCACCATCCGGCGCGGGTGCATGTTTTCGAGGAATGGGCCAGCGCCGAAGCCCTGGCCAGCCACCTCGCCGGGCCGCAATATCGCGGCATGCTGGCGCATATCTCGGGTTTCGGGCTGACGCACGCGGTCAGCCGCAAATTCGCGGTGGCGCAGGAAGCGCCGGTGTATGACGGTTCGGGCGTCGCCTCTGCGCAGTTCCCGGCGGCGGATTAGCCCGCGCGGCCAGCGATCTGCCGGGTCACCCGGCGCGATGCTCGCCGCGCACCCAGCGCACCGTCCCCGACGAGGCGCGCATCACCACCGTTTCGGTGGTCATCACGCCGTCGCGGCGGTGCTTGACGCCGCGCAGCAGCGACCCGTCGGTGACCCCGGTGGCGGCAAAGATGACGTCGCCCTTGGCGAGGTCTTCGAGGTCATAGACGCGGTCGAGATCCTCGACCCCCCATTTGGCGGCGCGCTTGCGCTCGTCGTCGTTGCGGAACAGCAACCGGCCCTTGAACTGGCCGCCGACGCAGCGCAGCGCCGCCGCGGCGAGCACGCCCTCGGGGGCGCCGCCGCTGCCCATATAGATGTCGATATTGGTGTCGGGGTTGGTCGTCGCGATCACCCCCGCGACATCGCCGTCGGGGATCAGCGCGACGCCGCAGCCCAGACCGCGCAGCTCGGCGATCATCGCTTCGTGGCGCGGGCGGTCGAGTACGCACACCATGACCTCTGCCGGGGTGCAGCCCTTTTCCTTCGCAACGGCTTCGACATTCTGGCGGATGCTGTTGTCGAAATTGACGATGTTGGGTGAGTAGCCGGGGCCGACCGCCAGCTTGTCCATATAGACGTCGGGGGCGTTGAGCAGGCAGCCTTCCTCGGCGATCGCCAGCACCGCGAGCGCGTTGGGGCCAGCCTTGGCGGTGATCGTGGTGCCTTCCAGCGGATCGACCGCAATGTCGATCTTGGGGCCCTTGCCCGGGGCATTGCCGACCTTTTCACCGATATACAGCATCGGCGCTTCGTCGCGCTCGCCTTCGCCGATAACGATGGTGCCGTCCATGTACAGCGTGTTGAACGCGGTGCGCATCGCTTCGACCGCGGCGGCATCGGCGGCCTTTTCGTCGCCGCGCCCGATCAGCCTGGCGGCAGCGATCGCCGCGGCTTCGGTGACGCGCACCATTTCGAGCACGAGCACCCGGTCGAGGTTGCTGCCGCTATTCGTCATGTCCGCTGCTCTCCGTCTTTACATCTTGCCTTGCCGCCCCGGTCGGGCATGGTGGGCGCCATATGGCCGGTCGCTCCGCTTGTCGAGGATGCTTCGCCCGATTCGGAGCCGCTGTCGCGCTGTCTTGCGTCATCGCGGTGACAGCGCCGGCGCAGATGCAGGGCCCGCCCGCACCGCCGCCGCCGCGCGATGCCGAAACCGCGGCGGCCAAGGCGAAGGAACTGGTCGACCCGATCCGCCGCTGCAAACCCGCCGACGACGGGTCGATCAATGTGTGCGGCACCGATACCGAGCTGCACCGGCTGACCCCCGAATTGCGCGCGATCGCGGGGGTCGGGCGCGAGGCGCCGCCCAAGCTGCCGCGCGCCGAGGCGCAGATGATGACGATGGACAAACTGCCCTATAACTGGGTGTCGATCGGCGGGCGGATGAAGCCCGGCCCCGAATATAATGCGCTCTATGAAATGGCGAAGCGCGCGACCGATCCCGAAACCGGAACGCCGCCGCCGCCCGAAGGCGAGCCCTAGGCGAACACCTCGCTGGCCGCGACCTCGGGTTCGCTGGCGCGATAGAGCCCGGCGGGGATGAGAATCTGGCCAAGGAAATAGAGCGCGAACAGCAGGATCCAGCCAAAGCTCATCAGCGTCTCGATCCAGCCGCCCGGCGCATTGTTCAGGATCACCGCGCCGTGGACGATGACCAGCGCGCCCGCCGCGATGCCGTACGGCAGGCCATAGAGCAGGTAGAAACCGAACAGCCGCCATTGCGCGGCGTGGGTGCGCCGCCACGATTCGATGAACGCCGCCACCGGCTCCAGCTTGCCGCGCCCGCCCATGATCGCACCCGCGAGGCAGAGCCGCGCGGCGATCCAGCTGCCGACGAGCGCAACGAGCAGGCGATAGATGCCGATCACGATGTCGAGCGCGCCCCCCGTGCCGAACAGCGCGTCGGGGCCGAGCGCAAACAGGGGCAGCGCCGCCAGCAAACCGAAGCCGATCGCCAGCACCAGATTGGCGAGCAGATAGGCGACGCCCGCGACCATCCCGTACATGATTTCGGACAGGAATCCTTCGCGCAGGTCGGCGAGGATGCCGTTCCACGCCGCCAGCATCGCACCCGCGACGACGACTGCAACGATCCCGAGCAGATAGAGCGGGCCGGTGATCGATCCGCCAACGCGGTAGGTCCATGGATCGGACAGGATCGCCATCACGGTGCGCAGGCTGAAGATCGGTTCGCTCGACAGCAGCAGAAAGGGGACGATCACCCCGATCGCGACATAGACCGCCAGCATGTTGCGATGCGCGCCCGCCAGCGCCCATGCCTCGGCCAGTCCGCGCCGGATTTCGATGTCCATATCTGCCCCCTGCTCCCCTTGTGCCGGGGTAACAAAGCGCGCGGCAATTTCAAGCGGGGTTAAAGCGCCAGGATCGGCATCAGCATCGGCGTGCCGACGACATGGTCCGACCCCGCCAGGATCGCCAGCGCCGCATGGATCGCGCGCGCCGGGCCCTCGTGGGTGACCAGCACGATGACGACGCCGTCCTCCTCGTCGGTGCCGCGCTGGATAAAGCTTTCGATCGACACCCCGGCATCGCGCATCGCGGTGGCGATTTCGGCGAGCACGCCGATGCGGTCCTCAACGATCAGGCGGACATAATGTTTGCCGACCCGCGCCCCCGCGTCGGCGACCGGCGCGGCGTCGAGCGAATCGACCGGCATTGCAAAGGCGGGGCCATATTCGTCGCGCGCGATGTCGATGATGTCGGCGACGATCGCCGACGCGGTCGGTCCTGCCCCGGCGCCCGCGCCCTCGAAGAACAGCCGCCCGACAAAATTGCCCTCGGCGACCACCGCGTTGAGCGCGCCGGGGACATAGGCGAGCGGATGGTCGGCGGGGACGAGGCACGGCTGGACATGCTGATAGAGTCCGCTTTCGCCGCGTTCGGCCATGCCGATCAGGCGGACGCGGTGGCCCAGCGCCTCGGCCTCGCGAATGTCGGCGGCGATCAGGCCGCGGATGCCGTCGGCGGCGACCGCCGCGATGTCCAGCTTTGTCCCAAAACACAGCGCTGCCAGGATCGCCAGCTTGTGCGCGGCGTCGATGCCGTCGACGTCGAAGGTCGGGTCGGCCTCGGCATAGCCTTCGGCCTGCGCCGCCGCGAGCGCGTCGGCGAAACTCGCGCCGTTCCGCTCCATCTGCGTCAGGATATAATTGCAGGTGCCGTTGAGGATGCCATAGACGCGCGCGATCTCGTTCGCCGACGCACCTTCGCGGATCGCCTTGATCACCGGGATACCGCCCGCGACCGCGGCTTCATATTTCAGCGGCGTGTCGCGTTCCTCGGCGAGTCGCGCCAGATCCAGCCCATGATGCGCGATCATCGCCTTGTTCGCGGTGACCAGCGCTTTGCCCGCGCCCAGCGTGTGGCGGGCGAGGGTGAGCGCCGATCCGTCGGCGCCGCCGATCATCTCGACGACGACATCGACATCGTCGGCGGCGACGAGGGCGTCCATATCGTCTTCCCAGCGATAGGGCGACAGGTCGATACCGCGGTCCTTGTGCCGGTCGCGGGCCGACACCGCGACGATCTCGATCGCCCGCCCGGCGCGGCGCGCGATCAGGTCGCGGTTCGCCTCGAGCAGCCGGACGACGCCGCCGCCGACGACGCCGATGCCGGCGAGCGCCACGCGCAGCGGCGGTCGGGGCGCGGTCGGGGCGGGGTGAGGCGACATGCGGGGCTCCATATAATGGGCACGCGCCATCGCCCGCCCTCATCTGCGGCCCCTATCGGCTTTTCCCGCGGAAACAAGCCCGGCGCGCCTAGGGCGGGCCGAAGCAAATCTTTATCAACCCACCGGCGGCTTGCGGGTGCGGGTGCATTCGCCGAGCGCGCCCAGCACCACGCCATAGTCCGACGCCGCCTTGCGGCGATCCTCGGGCGCGGTGCCCGCCAGCTTGTTCAGCGGCAGCTGGCGCGGCAGGCCGCAAGCGAGTCGGTACCAGGCAAGCGTCCCGCGCGCCGGTACCGCCGCCGATCCATCGACGATTTCGCCGAACGCCGCCGCCCAGCGCCGCGACCCGTCGGCCGCGGTCAATATGGTCAGCGACACCGGCTCGCCGGTTCGGGTGTCGAGGAACAGCTGCGTCTCGCCTTCGCCGGGCAGGGTGCCCGGAACATGGAAGCCATTGGCGATGCCGGTGATCGCGGGCGGCGCGCCGGGTTTGACAAGTTCGGTCAGGATCGCGCGCAACTGCGCCTCGCTCGCCGCATCCCACGGCAGCTGCGCGTCGGGGGCGACCAGCCGGACGCTGCCGGTGCTGCTGCTGCCCGCGGCGGCGCCCGCGACCGGACGGGCAAAGAGCAGGACCGGCTGCTTCTTTTTCAGCTTCGCCGGCTTGCCATTGGCACCCAGCGGCAGGTCGACCAGATAGGAAATGCGCGACGCCAGCGGGCCCGATCCGCGAATCAGGCTGACCACGTCGGCCTCGACATAGAATCGGCTTTGCCCCGCCGCGACGCCCGGCGCCTGCGCCGGTTTGAGCGCCACCGCACTGTGGATGCGCGCGTGCAGCGCCATCGGCGCCGCGGTCGCCAGGTCGGCGATGTCGGCATAGCTGTACGGGCTCGCCGCGGTCGCGGGTGCCGACGTCTGCATCGCGGAAACGCCAGCGAATCCGGGGCTCAGGGCCAAAATTCCGGCGATCGCGGCCGACAGGTACAGGCGCATGGTCGATTGACTTTCCATCGTTGTTGACACCGGTGGCGGTGCATCAGTCCCCATCATGGGACAAGCCACATTAACCGCTGATAAAGGGTTTGCGAACTTGCCGCCACCGCGATAGGACGGGCGTCGAAGCGTCCGGCCAGAACATAATAAGCCGAACGTAGCGCCGCCGGGTCTGTGGAACGCATCGGAAATCATCCGGGCATTTGGCAACCGAACCCGTCGGCAGGGAATTGGTGTCAGGATGATCTAGCAAGGAGCGTCGTCCCTGAATGGCTTATGGTGATAATGTCGACCCTAAAAACAGGGTAGTGGCGATTGTCTTGGTTGGTTTGCTTACGGCGGTTCTGGGCTATGGCCTGGTCAACGGCCTGAATATCAGCATCGTCAAGAAACTCGCCGAAAAATTGGATGTGGTGGACGTGGAAGAGCCGCCGCCGCCGGAAGAGCCGCCGCCGCCGCCGCCGCCGGACAACCAGCTGCCGCCGCCGCCGCCGGTCGTGACGCCGCCGTCGCCGATCCCGCCGCCGGTGACGACCAACACGATCCAGTCGGTGCCGAAGGCGCCGCCGACGCCGCCGCCGCCCGTCTATACGCCGCCGGCCCCGCCGGCGCCGCCGCCCTCGCCTGATTTGAGCGCCGCCGGTACGCCGCGTGGCAACCCGGGCCGCTGGGCGACGAACGACGACTATCCGGCCCGTGCCATGCGCGAAGAGCGCGAAGGAACGACCGGTTTTCGCGTTACCTATGGGGCCGATGGTCGCATCACGTCGTGCGATGTCACGTCGTCGAGCGGTCACGCCGACCTCGATGCCGAAACCTGCAAGCTCATCCAGCGCCGTGGCCGGTTCAACCCGGGCAAGGACCGTGCGGGCAACCCGACGGGTGGCAGCTACAGCAATCGTATCCGGTGGCAGATCCCGCGCTGATCCAGCGCGCGGCTGTCTGTTTTCGAATTTTACCGAATTTCTTGAGAGGGAATATCCAATATGTTTAATCTGATCGCAAATGCCGCTGCTGCGGCGCCGGCACACGATGCAGGGCTGAGCCTCATGCCCGCTGCGATGTGCGTCAAAGAAGAAGGCGCAAGCCCCTATGGCATGATCCCCGCGCTTTGCGAGGGCGGCATCGTGTCGCAGGTCACCTTCCTGGTGCTGCTGATCATGTTCGTCGGCACGCTGTACATCCTGTTCACCAAGCTGTTCGAACAGAATAAGGTGATGAGCCAGGGCAAGGCGGTCGACGCCAATTTCTGGCGCGCCCCGACGCTCGCCGACGGCGCATCGAAGCTGGAAAAGAACAGCGCCTATCGTCAGGTCGTCGAAGACGGCCTGCGCGCCAACGAAGAACATAACAAGCTGACCGACCCCGTCGAAGCGCATGACTGGATGCACGGCACGCTCGAACGCTCGCAGAACCACATCAACTCGAAGCTGAACAGCGGCCTCGCCTTCCTCGCGACCGTGGGTTCGACCGCACCGTTCGTCGGTCTGTTCGGGACCGTTATCGGTATTCTGCGCGCCCTCGTGAAGATTGGTGCATCGGGCCAGGCTTCGATCGACACCGTCGCCGGTCCGGTCGGTGAAGCGCTGATCATGACCGCTATCGGTCTGATCGTGGCGGTTCCCGCGGTGCTCGCGTTCAACTGGCTGCAGAGCCGCAACAAGGCGATCGCCCGCCGTCTGTCGACCTTCTCGAACGACGTGCTCGGCTCGATCATGTCGAACGGTCAGGTGAAGCCGGCCACGCAGGCGCCCAAGGCTGCTGCGCCCGCCGCGGCCCCGAAAAAGGCCTGATCGGCCTGAATGGATCCCTGCCTGTCGCCCGGTGGCGGCAGGCGGGGTCCGCTGGACAGGGCGATACGCCGGTGGCGCGCCGACCCGACGTCCGTGACAGAAATTTTGTGACAGGATAAAATCCTATGTCGATGAGTGTAGGCGACAAGGGGGGCGAAGAGGCCCCGATGTCCGAGATCAACACGACTCCGCTCGTGGATATCATGCTTGTGTTGCTCATCATCTTCCTCATCACGGTTCCCGTGGTGTTGGAGACGGTGAACCTCAAGCTGCCCGACGTGGCGTTCGAGGTGACGACGACCAAGCCTGAAAATGTGCTGCTGTCGATCCGCTCGGCGGACACCGACGGCGACGGCGAACCCAACCCCGAAAGCACCGCGTGCGAAGTCTATTGGGGCCAGGCTCCGGTCGATTCCAAGCAGCTGCTGGAACGTGGACAGGCCAAGCTCGAGCAGCTGCTCGAAGATATTGGCGGGCCGCAGAACATCACCGAAGAAAATTTCCCCGAAGTGCACATCCGCGGCGACGTCAATACGCCGTACCAGTGCATCGGCGGGGTGATCTACACGATGCAATATGCCGGCTTCCAGAAGATCGGGTTCATTTCGGAACCGGCTCCTGGCTCGGGCACCGTGGGCCGCCTGTAAGGGCGCGGCCCGTTTAGGAACGAAGGAATAATCGCATGTCCATGGCAGTTGGAGATCGGGACGAAAACGAACCGATGATGGACATGAACACGACGCCGTTGATCGACGTCATGCTCGTGCTCCTCATCATGTTCATCATCACCATCCCGGTCCAGACCCACGCGGTGAAGATCGATCTGCCGATCCCGACCGATGCGGCAAGCAATGTCGACCCCGAAAAGAACAAGGTGATGATCGACCCCGCAGGGACGATCACCTGGAACGGGACGCCGGTCGATCTGGCCCAGCTGGCGCAGTATCTGGAACAGACCAAGGCGCTGCCGGTCGAACCCGAACTGCAGGTCCAGCCCGACCCCTATTCGCGTTATATCGTCGTCGACAATGTCATGGCGGTGATTAAGCGCAGCGGCGTCGGCAAGCTGGGTTTCGTCGGCAACGAACAATATGCGCGCGTCTTCTGATCGCTGATCGAAAAACGCCGACACGGAACAGGGCCGCGAAGCAATTCGCGGCCCTTTTCTGTTTGCGATTCGCCGATGGCCGGAACCGCCCGATTGCGGACAATCGGTGTGGTGGTAATCCGGCACGATGGAACATGAACCGGTAGAGATTCGCGCGACCCCCCGAGTGTTGCGGAGCCTAGCGCAAGACATCACCTGCTTCCGCGTTGAAGAACTCCCGGGTGGGAGTGGTGACGTTACCGCAGTGTGGTTCCAAGCCGATCAGCTTTACCTCGTGAGCGTCGATATCTTAGGTTTGGCATTCAAGTTTGAAGTATTCACGCTGGTAGTGAATACGCCCGCAGAAATGCTGTCGATCATGCAGGCAAATGTGCCGCAGATGGAGCAAGCGTGGACAGAGATGAAAGTGGCCGACATTGCCATTCCTCCTATGGGTCCGCCCGTCGAGCCTGCACCCGCCGACGGCCTTACAAAATGGCCGTTTCGCTCATGGTGTCTCGATGTCCTCAGGCGGAAGCAGTTCACAGTAGGCTTGGAACATCTTCCGGAGACCGCCGACGCTTTGGAGAGCTACTTTTCAAGTCTACGCCCCGGTGAAGCCCCTGTCGGCAGTGAGCACACCTGTCTTACGGACGTTGGACTATTGTTCACCTCAGAAGAGGGCGAGCGGTTCCTTGTCGTTGCCGATGGAATGCCTGGGTGCATGAGAGTCACTGACGATGAAGAAGTGGTGCAGGCTTATTTGCGGCAGTGCATCGTCGTTCCGGTCAACGGCCTTGGTTCCGCGCTCTAACGTTAACGGCTGCTCGCCACCCCGAAGCCGACATAGAAGCTTGGAACTCTGATGAAATCGGGGCATCGTCAGCCGTGAAGGGATCGCGAACGCCGCTGCTGCGTTCTACGTCCGAACCGTCATCTGGGGAGCAGAATATGATCACGCCACCATATGCCAAGGCCCGGGCGATCCCGGCCACCGCTTTGCTCGCCGCCCTGACGCTCGCGGGCTGCGCCAATATGGGCAAAACGCCGACGACCAAGCTCCCGGTTCCCGACGCCCACGCGCCGCTGGTCGATGCGCGCGGCGCCGACCGCGGGCGGGTCGATATTTTCAGGGACACGACCGGGCTGCGGCTCGAACTCGTCGCGCGCGGCTTTGGCGCCGGCACCTATGGCATGCACGTCCACGCCGTCGGCCAGTGCAACGCCCCCGATTTTGCCAGCGCCGGGCCGCACTGGAACCCCACCGGGGCGCAGCATGGCCGCGAAAACCCGCTCGGCGCGCATCATGGCGACCTGCCCAATCTGGTCGTCGAACCCGACACGATCGGCCGCGCGACGTTGCAGCTTGTCGGCTCGCGGCTGACCGGCGACGGCGGGGTGATCGATGGCGATGGCGCCGCGTTCGTCATTCACGCCGCACCCGACGACATGAAGACCGACCCCAGCGGCAACAGCGGCGGCCGCGTCGCGTGCGGCGTGATCGTCGCCGGCGGCGGCTAGGCGGTCAGGCGCCCCCGGCGCGCTCGACGATCGTCGCTTCGGCCTGCGGGACGGCGCGGTAGGCGTAGAACAGCAGGACCAGCGCGATCGGCGCGACGCCGATCAGCGACAATATGCCGGTGCGCAGATCGCCGACCGGCTGGCCGTTCACGATCGTACCGGTCAGGTCCGAAATCTGTCCGACCATATACGGGCCGAACGACAGGCCGACGAGCGTGGTGCCCAGGAAGAAGGCGGCGGTTGCGGTACCGCGCATTCGCGGCAAGACCAGATCCTGGGTTGTCGCCGCGGCGGCGCCGAGGGCCGCAGCGCCCAGCATTCCGGCGAGGAAATTCATGGCATAAAATAGCGCGGCATTGTCGGTGGTATAGCCCACCCAGATGGGAATGATCGGCGCGACGACGCCAAAGATAATCATCAAGACGCGCCCCGCCGGGTTCCGCTTTCGCAGATGGTCCGCCATCCAGCCGCCCACGATCACGCCAATAAAGCCACTGACCGCGCCGTTGGCGCCCAGGATGGCGGCCAGTTCCTGCTTGGGCAGCCCCAGCACCGTTTCGGCATAGGGCGCCGACCAGAAGGCGAGCGCATAGGCGGCCAGGCTGACCATGCCATAGCCCAGCGTGGTGCAGATGAACGCCGGGGTGCCCCAGATCAGGCGAAAGGTCGCGGGGTCGCGGTCGCGCAGCGTGCAGGCCCATGAAAAGACCGCGTAATAGCCAAGCCCGACCGCCGACCATTGCGGGAAATTACCCGTCAGGCCGATCATCCACCAGGCAAAGGCCGCGATCGCGATCGCAAAGCCGATGTTGATCGCCAGCGCCGCGGGGCCGCGCTGCCACGCGCCGATCAGCGTAAAGGGCGGGACGATCGTCGACAGATCCTGCGCGAACTGGCGGAACGGCGTCGGCGAACTGGGGCTGGCGATCCCGTCCATCGCCCCGCGCACCGGTTCGCGCAGCGTCGCGACCCACAGCGCGACGATCAGCCCCGGGATGCCCACCGCCAGGAATGCCGCCTGCCAGCCGACCAGGTCGAGCGGGCCGCCGCCCGGATAGGCCTTGTTCCACGCCTCGACGATCAGCGCCCCGATGTACAGCGAGATGCCGCCGCCCAGATACAGCCCCGACGAATAGACCGCGAGCGCGGTCGCGCGCTGCCGTTTTGGGAAATAGTCGGAGATCAGCGAATAGGCGGTCGGGCTGGCGGTCGCCTCGCCGATGCCGACCCCCATGCGCGCGAACGACAGGGTCAGCTGGTTGCGCGCAAAGCCCGACAATGCGGTCATCGTCGACCATAAGGCCAGCCCGACCGACAGCAATTTGACCCGACTCCAATTGTCGGCGAGCCGCCCGAGCGGGATACCGAACAGCGCGTAAAAAACCGCAAAGGCAGCGCCGCCGAGAAAGCCCATATCGGCGTCGGTCAGCCCCAGGTCGGCCTTGATATCGACTGCCAGGATGCTCAGGATCTGCCGGTCGATGAAATTGAGGATATAGACGACGACCAGCACCGACAGCACGTACCAGCTATAGCCGGTGGCTTTCGGTTCCGGAACCGTCGACGCGGCGGCCGCGGTGGTTTCGCTGGCGGTTTCGGCCATCTGGCAACCCTCTCCCTGACCCATTATCTGTTATGGCTCATGGCTAGCAGAGCCGGCGAACGGCGCAAGTTGAAAGTCGGTTCAACTTTGGCTTGGCGAGGAGCAATATGCGCAACGATGACGACGATACCCCTGCGATCCTCTTCCTCTGCCTCGGCAATATCTGCCGTTCGCCGCTGGCCGAGGGCGCGGCGCGCGCGGCGTTCGCCGCCGCGGGCGTCGATGCGCGGCTCGATTCGGCGGGCACCGGCGACTGGCATGTCGGCCATCCGCCCGACGCCCGCGCGCAGGCCGAAGCGCGGCGGCGCGGCACCGACATTTCGGATCTGCGCGCCCGCCAGCTGGTGTGGGGCGATTTCTATCGCTTCGATCTGATCCTCGCGGCGGACGTGGCGAACCTGCGCGAAGCGCGCGCCCTCGCGCCCGCCGATGCGACGGCGCGGGTACGGCTGATGCTCGATCTGGTGCCGGGGCGGCAGGGCGACAGCGTGACCGATCCCTATTATGGCGACGACGGCGGCTTTGCCGCGACGTGGGACGACGTCAGCGCGGTTGCCGCGGCGCTCGTCGCCGAAAGTTCGAGTGGGTAGCGCGCCACGGGGTGATAGCGCGAACCGCCATGCCCCATCGCGCTTTCGTACAGGACGACATGGGTGAAATCGAACGGCAGGCTGTCGAGGCCGCTGTGCTGCGCCAGGAACGGCGCGACCGGCCCGGCGCTGCGGTTCAGCCGCGCCAGCGTGACGTGCGGCACGAAGGCGCGCGTTTCGGGATCGACACCAACCCGCGACAGCAACTGGTCAACCTTGAGGTGCAGCCCGGCAAGCGCCGCGAGCGGTTCGACCCCGGCCCAGAGCGTGTGCGGCCAGCCCTTGCGTTCGAACACGCCCACCCCGGCGATCCGCGCGGTGATCGTCGGCGCGTGCAGGCCGCCCAGCGCCGCGGCGATGTCTTCGGCGCGGTGATGGTCAACCTCGCCGATGAAGCGGAGCGTCAGGTGCAGCTGGTCGTCGTCCTGCCAGCGCGCCGCCGAAATGCCGTGCATCGCGGCGCGCAGCAGCGCGCGGATCGGGTGCGGCGGCCGCAGCGCGACGAACAGGCGGTGGCTCGACATGGTCCGGCCAACATAGCCGCTTGCCGCGGCGCAACCACCGAAACTTGCACGATTTCCGGTTTCGCTTGAAAGCCGGTGAGAAAATCACGATATTGGCACCTACGGCCGGTATGGGCTGGCCGGTGATGGAGTAATGACAATGGCGAATTGGAACGACCCCAATATGGCGGCTTCCGGTTTTGGGGCCGGCGCGAACGCAATGGACCAGGCCGTCGATGCCGGCCTGCGGTCGTACATGCTGTCGGTTTACAATTATATGGGTTCGGGCGTGCTGTTGACCGGTATCGTCGCGATGCTGGCGTTTCAGTCGGGCTTTACCGCTTCGATGGTCGGTACCCCGCTGATGTGGGTGGTGATGCTGGCGCCGCTGGCGTTCGTGCTGGTGCTCAGCTTTGGCATCAACAAGCTGTCGACGACCGCCGCGCAGATTCTTTTCTGGGTCTATGCCGCGGTGATGGGCCTGTCGATGTCGACGATCTTCCTGGCCTTTACCAGCACCTCGATCGCGCAGACCTTCTTCGCGACCGCGGCGGCGTTTCTGGGCCTCAGCCTCTATGGCTATACGACCAAGAAGGATCTGTCGGGCTTCGGCACCTTCCTGATCATGGGTGTCGTCGGCCTGCTCGTCGCGATGCTGCTCAACGCCTTTGTGTTCCAGTCGGGCGCGATGGCGATGGCGATCAGCGTCATCGGCGTGCTGATTTTTGCGGGCCTCACCGCCTATGACACGCAAAAGATCAAGAGCATGTATTTCTATGTCCGCGGGACCGACTTTGTCGGCAAGTCGGTGGTGATGGGCGCGCTGACGCTTTACCTCGACTTCGTCAATATGTTCACCTTCCTGCTCAATCTGCTGGGCAGCCGCGAATAAGCGGGTCGGACATCGAACGAAACAAGGGAGCCCGGCGAATCGATTCGCCGGGCTTTTTCTTTTTTTGGGGGGAGAGGGCGGCGATGAACTGGATGGGAGGCGTCATCGGGGCTGCGGCGATGCTGTTCGCCGACGCGGCAGTGGCGCGGGAAACTGATCCCGACGCGGGTTTGATCTGCCGCGTCGCCCCGCCCGCCGATGGCGATCTCAAGGCGTTCGCCGGCCGTTATTTCCCGACCGCGGACACTGCCGCAATCGATGCGCTGATCGCCTGTCTGGGCGACGAAGATCCCGCGGTTCGCGATGATTTCGCTTTTGCGGCGTGGACACAGGGGCTGCGCGGCAAGCATCTGAAGCCGGACAGCCTCCGTCATGCGGCGGCGCGGCTGACCGCGATTCTCGCGGCCCCAAAAGACCCCGCAGCCGAAGCAAAGGCGGGCTTTCTCCGCCCCTTCGCGGCGCTGGCGTTGTCCGAAGTGGCGCGCGCCGACCGCGTCGAGCCCTTTTTGACCGAAGCAGAGCTGCACGATCTCGCCGGAACCGGCGCGGCCTATCTGCGCGGCGTGACTGATTATCGGGGTTTGGTCGCGGGCGAGGGCTGGCGGCATGGCGTCGCGCATGGCGCCGATTTACTGATGCAGCTCGCGCTCAACCCGCGGCTCGCGCGCGCCGACGCCGACCTGTTGCTCGCGGCGATCGCGGCGCAGGTCGCCCCCGCCGCATCGCCCTCCTATATCCACGGCGAAGCGCGGCGACTGGCACGGCCGCTGCTGTTCCTCGCCAAGCGCCCCGACATCGACGATGCGGCATGGGCGGCGTGGTTCCAGGCGCTGCATCCGGGCGACGCCCCGCGCTGGAAAGCGCCCTATGCCAGTCTCGACGGACTGGCGGCGGTGCATAACAGCAGTGCCTTTGGCGACGCCGTCTATGTCGCGGCCAGCGAATCGCAGGATCCGCAGGTCCGGCGGCTCGCGCCGCTCGCCGCCGGGTTGCTCAAGGCGCTGCCTTAGGCAGCAGGCGAATTGCCAACCAGCCTCGTCATTGCGCGGAGCCGAAGGCGACGCGGCAATCCGGAGTCCGCGTAACCCGCCCTGGATTGCCTCGCTTCGCTCGCAATGACGAATCAGATAGACCGGCTCTAAGCCGGATTGGCCGCCTGCATCTCCGCGATCAGGCCGTTATCGATGTCCTTGGCGCGCTTGTACGCGGCGCGCTCGCGCAGCGGTGCGACATAGGCCTCGAACGCCGGGCGCGACGCGATCGTGCCGAATTGCAGCCCCCAGTCGATCTGGCTGCCGACATAGACGTCGGCGGCGCTGAACCGGTCGCCCGCGACGAACGCCTTGCCCGCTACCGCGGTTTCGAGCGCGCCGAGCGCCATGTCGAGCGAGCCGAACCCGGCCATCCGCTGCTGCTCGCTCGTCGGTTCCAGCCCGAAATGTTTCGACGTGATCGCCTGTTCGACCGGCCCCGCGGTGAAAAATAGCCAGCGATAATAATCTGCGCGGTCGGCGGGGGCGGGCGCCAGCCCGGCGGCGGGGAAGGCGTCGGCCAGATAGGCGCAGATTGCGGCACATTCGGTCACGACCTTGCCGTCATGGACGATCGCCGGAACCTTGCCCATCGGATTGACCGCCAGATAGGCGGCGTCCTTCATCGTCGTGCCATAATCCAGGATGCGTGGCTCGTAAGGCGCGCCGACCTCTTCGAGCATCCAGCGGATGATCTGCCCGCGCGACATCGGGTTGGTATAGAAAATCAGCGCATCGGCCATCGCGGCTCTCCCTTATGAATTGCGAGTCGGGGTTGAACATAACAAGAACAATGATGCCGGTCCACCGGACTTGTTTTGTCATGGCGTCCGGTTAAGGCAAGGTGATGAACGACGAACGCATCTGGACAGCCGCCGTGCTGGTGATCGGCGACGAGATTCTCTCGGGCCGCACCCAGGATAAGAACATCGCCCAGATCGCGACCTGGCTCGACGCGCAGGGGATTCGGTTGCGCGAAGTGCGCGTCGTGCCCGATGTCGAGCAGGAGATCGTCGACGCGCTGAACGCGGTGCGCGCGCGCTATGACTATGTCTTTACGACCGGCGGCATCGGCCCGACCCACGATGACATCACCGTCGATGCGGTGGCCAAGGCGCTGGGGGTCGGGGTGATCGTTCATCCCGACGCGCGCGCGATCCTTGAGCGTTACTACAGCGGCCGCGGTATCGAACTGACCGAGGCGCGGCTGCGCATGGCGCGCACCCCCGACGGCGCCGAACTGATCCCCAACCGCATGTCGGGCGCGCCGGGTATCCGCATCGGCAATTTGTTCGTGATGGCGGGGGTGCCGCATATCACTGCGGGAATGCTCGACGCGCTGACCGGCGAGCTGGAGGGCGGCGCGCCGCTGATCGCGCACACGATCGGCGCCTGGTCGCCCGAAAGCGAAGTCGCCGACCTGCTGCGCCAGGGCGAGAAGGATCATCCGGGGGTCGTGATCGGCAGCTATCCCTTTTTTCGCGACGGCAAGGTCGGGGCCAATTTTGTGGTCCGGTCGACGTCGGCCGCCGACGTCGCCGCCTGCGTCGCGATGCTGACGGCAGAACTCGAAGCCGCAGGCTATGCGGCGACCGACGGCGGTATCTGATCGGGCGCGTCGTCGCTGGTCCGGGTGACGCGCGGCAGGCGGCGCAGCATCAGGATTGCGAGCAGGCCGAACAGCGCCGACACGACAAAGGCGGCACCCGGAAAATGGAGCGGTGCCCGGTCGGCCGTGAAATAGGCCATGGTGCCGGTCAGCAGGATCGGCGCGACGAGCTGGCCCAGCCCCATCGCCATCGCCGAAATCCCCTGGACCTCGCCCTGCGTTTCGGGGGTGGCGCGCCGCGACATCAGCGCGTTCAGCGACGGCTGCACCGGCGCCTGCAAGGCGACGGGAAGCAGCAGCAGGAATGCGCCCCAGGTCGAGCTGACAAAGGCAAAGCCGAGGTAGTTGGCGACGGCGATCAAGATGCCGATCGTCGCCGCGTCGCGCTCGCCGAAGCGCGCGACCATTGGCCCGACCACGAACGCCTGCCCCAACGCGATCATCACCCCGACCGCGGCCAGGCTGGCGCCGATCATCCCCGGGGTCCAGCCGAGCTGCGCGATGCAATAGAAGCTCCACGTCATCGGATAGACCAGGCTGGCGATCTGCCACAGCGTCAGCACGCTCGCGACCCCGCCCATGCCGGGCAGGCCGCGCATCGTCTTGAGCGCGCCGAGCGGATTGGCGCGGCGCCAGTCAAAGGCGCGGCGGCGCTCGGGCGGCAGCGTTTCGGGGAAGATGAACAGGCCATAGAGCATGTTGGCGGCGGCGAGGACCGCGGCGGCGACGAACGGCGCACGCGGGCCGATCTCGCCCAGAAAGCCGCCGATCGCGGGGCCAGCGACAAAGCCGACCCCGAACGCCGCGCCGACGAAGCCGAAATTGCGCGCGCGTTCTTCGGGTTTCGTAATGTCGGCGATCGCCGCCTGCGCCGCGGCATAGCTGCCGCCGAACACGCCCGACAAAGCGCGCGCGACAAACAGCCACGGGAGCGTCTCGACGATCGTCAGCAGCGCATAGTCGATCGCCAGTCCGCCCAGCGACAGCAGCAGCACGCGCCGCCGCCCGAACCGGTCGGACAGATTGCCGAGCACCGGCGAGGCAAGGAAGGTCGCCACTGCCATCACCAGGCCGATCCACGCGCCGACCTCGATCGCGTGCGGCAGATCGATTCGCCCGACCTCCATCACCAGTTGCGGCAGCACCGGCATGATGATGCCAAAGCCGACCGCGTCGATAAAGATCGTCGCGACGATGAAGGGAATGGTGCGCGATGCGGTCACAAAATATCCCAAGGATGAAGGCGTTGGCGGCTCATACCGCGCTGCCACCGAATCGCGCCAATGCTTTTCGGTTGTGCCGCGGTTTTTATCGCCCTAGCGGCACCGATCCCGCTTTGGAGCGTTAGCAGCCGATGAAACTCGAAATCACCGCCGCGCTCGACTATCGCCTCGGCGATCCGGTCGACCTGATGCTGCATATCGAAGCGGCGGCGATCCCCGAACAGCTGATTCTGGACGCGGTGCTCGACGTCGGACCATGCGAATATTTTGCCCGCGTTCCGGCGCAGGATATGATCGGCGACCGCATCTGGCTGCGCCGCGGCGGCGAGCTTAATGTGCGCTATCGCACGACGGTCGAAATCCAGCGCGAGGTCATCGACTACCGGACGCTCGGCAAGGTGCCGATGCACCGATTGCCCGGCGAGACGGTCCAGTATCTCAACGAATCGCGCTATTGCCCCGCCAACAAGTTCATCCACTTCGTCCAGGACGAGTTCGGCGATGTCGAGGGCGGCGCCAAGATCGGCCGGATGCGCGACTGGATCGAAACGCATTTCACCTATGTGTCGGGGTCGAGCGATGCCGAAACCGGGGCGCTCGACAGCTTTGTCGAACGGCAGGGGGTGTGCCGCGACTATGCGCATGTGATGGTCAGCCTGGCCCGCGCCGCGGCGATCCCGGCGCGGATCGTCAGCGTCTATGCGCTCGGGGTTCAGCCGCAGGATTTTCATGCGGTGGCCGAGGTGTTCCTGGGCGATGCCTGGCATCTGGTCGATGCGACCGGCATGGCCAAAGCGGGCGAGATGGCCAAGATCGCCGTCGGCCGCGACGCCGCCGACATCAGCTTCCTCACCGCTTATGGCGAGATCGCGATGCTGAACCAGCGGGTGACGGTGCAGGCGGTTTAGGGTGCTGCGGCATGGCCAAGCCATGCCGTCGATCCACGCTGCGAAAGTCTGGAGCGGGTGAGGGGAATCGAACCCCCGTATTCAGCTTGGGAAGCTGCTGCTCTACCATTGAGCTACACCCGCTTGGGGCTGCGCGATTGGCACAGGCGCGCGCGGCGGTCAATATGGGTGTCAGCGCGCCGTTTCGCTGATCGTTTCCATCGCGACAAAGGTCGAGGTGCTGGCGACGTGCGGCAGGCTCGAGATTTTTTCGCCCAGCACGATGCGATAGCGGCGGATGTCAACGGTGCGGACCTTGAGCAGATAGTCGAAGCTGCTCGCGATCATGTGGCATTCCTCGACCTCAGGAATCGCGCGTACCGCGGTGTTGAATTCTTTGAGCGCCGCTTCGCGCGTATCGGACAGCTTTACCTCGGCAAAGGCGACATGATCGAGGCCGACTTTGGCGGGATCGACGATCGCCGCAAAGCCGGTGATCACGCCCTTGTCGACCAGTCGCCGGACGCGTTGTTGGCAGGGGGTCTTCGACAAGCCGACATGCTGCGCCAGATCGGTGAAGGTGATGCGACCGTCCTGGCGCAGAATCGCCAGGATTTTCCGATCGAAATCGTCCAGATCGACTGCAAGGGACGCATTGTTCATCTAAATCGACTAAAACTGATCGAATAATAGGTCAAAAGATAATTTCAGTGGCCCAACTTTGGTCGGATCGCCGATCAATCCTGCGATATGGTGCGGCCATGACCCAGCCCACCGACCGCGCACCCCTCCGCACCTTGGCCCGCCGCAGCGAAACCGACATCGTCGCCGACCTGCGCGCCGCCCTTGCCACCTCGTCCGCCAGCATTGAGGCGGTGACCCAGCGCGGGTTCGATCTGATCCGCAAGGCGAAGGCCGAAGGCGACCGCGAGACGCTCGTCGCACAGTTGATGAACCGCTATCGGTTGTCGACCGAGGAAGGCGTCGTGCTGATGTGCCTCGCCGAAGCGCTGCTGCGCGTCCCCGACAGCGCGACCGCCAACGCGCTGATCCGCGACAAGATCGCCGGGCGTCATTGGAAAGAGGGCGAGGATGAGGACAGTCCGCTGATCGTCGCACTATCGGCGCGCGGGCTGTCGCTGGGATCGGCGACGCTGATGTTGGATGCGATGGGCAGCAAGGCGAACCCGCTGACCTTGCTGAAATCGATGGTCCGCCGCTCGGGCGAGCCCGTGATCCGTCAGGCGGCGCTGGCGGCGATGAAGCTGCTCGGCCAGCAATTCGTGATGGGCGAGACGATCGACGCCGCGGTCAAGCGCGCCGATAAGGAAAAGTCGGAGCTTGCGAGTTTCGACATGCTCGGCGAAGCGGCGCGCACGGCCGAGGATGCGGCGCGCTATTATGACAGCTATGCCGACGCGATTACGCGCATCGGCCGCGACGCGAAGCCCGGCGATCCGCACGCCAACCACGGCATTTCGATCAAGCTGTCGGCGCTCCACCCCCGCTATGAATATCTGCAGCGTGCGCGGGTGATCGGCGAACTGGTGCCGCGGGTGATCGAACTCGCGAAAGCGGCGCGCGCGGTGAACATCCCGCTGATGATCGACGCCGAGGAAAGCGACCGGCTTGAACCGCATATGGATGTGTTCGCAGCCTTGATCGACGCGGGGATCGCCGACGGCTGGACCGGGCTGGGCATCGTCATTCAGGCGTATCAGAAGCGCGCGCCCGCTGTCATCGACTGGCTGGCGGATCGTGCCCGTGCGCGCGGGGTCAAGCTGTCGATGCGGCTGGTCAAGGGCGCCTATTGGGATACCGAGATCAAGCGCGCGCAGACTTTGGGCCTCAGCGATTTTCCGGTGTTCACCGCGAAACTGCACACCGACCTCAACTATATGCGCTGCGCGCAGCTGCTGCGCGATTGCCAGGATTGCATCTATCCGGCGTTCGCCAGCCACAATGCGATGACGCTGGCGTCCGTCGCCGAATTGTTCGCGGGCGCCGATTATGAGCTGCAGCGGCTCCACGGGATGGGCGAGGGCGCGCATGACGCGCTTGTCGCGCTGTTCCCGCCGCCGCGCCCGGTGCGCGTCTATGCGCCCGTCGGCACCCACCGCGACCTGCTCGCCTATCTCGTCCGCCGCCTGCTCGAAAATGGTGCGAACTCCAGCTTTGTCCATCAGTTTTCGGACCCCGACGTCAGCGCCGAACAGCTGGCGGTCGACCCGCGCAGCGTGGCCAGTGCCGCGACGTCGAAGATCGCGACCGGCATCGGCCTGTTCGATCCGGCGCGGCGCAATTCGCGCGGCTACGACCTTGGCGAACCCGGCGTCCCCGAAGCACTGGCCGCCGCGATCGGCGCGGCGCGGCGTAGCGACCGCGTGGCTGCGCCGATCGTTGGCGGCGTGGCGCGCGGCGGCGCGGGCGCGCCGGTGCACAACCCCGCAACCGGCGCTATCGTCGGTCAAGTGATCGAGGCCGATCGCGCTTCGGTCACCGATGCGGTCGCCGCGGCGCGCGCGGCGCACGGCAATTGGAGCCTCGCGGGCGGCGCCTTCCGCGCCGAACGCCTCGAACGCGCCGCCGATCTGCTCGAGGAACATGACGCGCTGTTCCTCGGTCTCGCGATCGACGAAGCCGGCAAGACGCTGGTCGATGCGATCGCCGAGGTGCGCGAGGCGGTCGATTTCCTCCGCTATTATGCGGGTCAGGCGCGCGCCGACTTCACCTACCCCGTCGCGCTGCCCGGTCCGACGGGTGAGCGCAACGAGCTGATGCTCGAAGGTAAGGGCGTGTTCGTCGCCATCAGCCCGTGGAACTTCCCGCTCGCAATTTTCCTGGGGCAGGTCGCGGCAGCGCTCGCCGCGGGGAACAGCGTGCTGGCGAAGCCCGCCGAACAGACACCCCTCATCGCCCACGCAGCGGTCGAACTGCTGCTCGAAGCTGGAATCCCCGGCGATGTCCTGCACTACCTCCCCGGCCGCGGCGAGACCGTCGGCGCGGCGTTGACCGGCCACGCCGACATCAGCGGCGTCGCCTTCACCGGATCGACCGAGGTCGCGCGCGCAATCAATCGCGGCCTCGCGCTGCGCGACGGCCCGATCGCGACGCTGATTGCCGAAACCGGCGGCGCCAATGCGATGATCGTCGATTCGACCGCGTTGCCCGAACAGGTCGCGCGCGACGCCGTCGCCTCGGCCTTCCAGTCGGCGGGGCAGCGCTGCTCGGCGCTGCGCCTGCTGTGCGTGCAAGAGGATGTCGCCGAGACGATGATCGCGATGGTCGCGGGCGCGATGGCCGAGCTCCAGATCGGCGACCCGTCGCTGCTGTCGACCGACGTCGGCCCGATCATCGACGACGAGGCGCAGGCGAACATCGCCGCCTATATCGCCGAAGCACGCGCCGCGGGGCGGGTGATCGCCGAAGCGCAGCGCACCGATCTGCCTGCGGGCGGCCATTTCGTGCCGCCGGTCGTGATCCGCATCGATCATGTCACCGACCTGAAGCGTGAGATCTTCGGCCCGGTGCTGCACGTCGCGACATGGAAGGGCGGCGAGCTTGACGCGCTGATCGATGCGATCAACGCCTCGGGCTACGGCCTGACGCTCGGCGTCCACACCCGCATCGACGGCGTCGCGGCGCATATCGCGGCGCGCGCCGCCGTCGGCAATGTCTATGTCAACCGCAACCAGATCGGCGCGATCGTCGGTTCACAGCCGTTCGGCGGGCGCGGCCTGTCGGGCACCGGCCCGAAAGCCGGCGGCCCGCACTATCTGCACCGTTTTGCCGAGGAAAAGACGATCAGCACCGACATCACCGCGGCGGGCGGCAATGCGGCGCTGATGGCGGGCTGAGGCCTTTAGTTTGCGCGTCCGTCGGCGGCGGTGAGCTTGTCGGCGAGGGCGCGAGCCCGGCGCAGCTGGACCGCGACGCTGTTCGGCTTGGCGGGGTCGTCATAGGAATAGACGAACAGCATCTTGCCGCCGACGATGGTGCCGCAGCCGCCGACGGCGATCGGATAGGTCGCAATGGCGCTCGCGACCGTCACTTCGCCGCCCAGATAGATGCAGACATTGTCGTTGCCGCGCGGTTTAATCGCGCCGCTCAGATCGACCTTGGTGCCCATCGCGTCGGACAGCCCCTTTTCGACCTCGCCAAACGTCGCATCGCCGTTCTGATAGGCGGGCAGCGCCAGTTCCTTGACCATCATCGCGATGAAATCGGCGCGGGCCATCGCCGGCATCGCCGCACGCGGCGATTTGATCAGATAATAGTCATATTTCATGTCCTTGGCGCTATCGCGCAGTTCGCAGCGGACAAACATCGCCGGCGTCAGATTTTCCAAATCGCCTTTGGCGAGCAGGTCGGTTGCGAGCTTGGCGCGGCCCGTCGGGGTGCAATAGCCCTCGGGGCTGCTACCGGTGATCGCCACATCGTCGATGGCAAAATTGACCGGGTTGGCGGCCAGCGCCGCCGCCGGCATCGCCGCGCCCGCCACAGCGAGCAGCCCCCATCGAATGGCCGTCATCATCCTCATTCCCTCCCCCTCTGATTCCTCGTCACGCGCCCGGCACACCCAGCAACTGCGCCTGCGCCCTCAGCCGCCCCGCGACCGCTGGATTGGCGGCGATGCCGTCCTTTAGCGCCTGCGCGGCTTTCGCGGTTTCGCCTAGTGTCATCCGGCTGCGCATCAGCATGATCCAGCGATCGACGTCGGTCGGATTGGCCTTCAGCTTGGCCTCCAAGCCGTCGACCATACCCTGGATCATCGCGTCCTGCTGACCCTTGGGCAGCTGCGACGCCGCTTCCATGTCCGATCGGCTCGGCCCCGGGATCGCGCGCGCCGCGACGGGCATTTCGTCGGCGGTCAGCGGGCGCGGCTGGGTGCGCGCCAGGCGCGAGGCGACCTCGATGCCGTTGATCTTGCCGACCTCCTCGATCGTCCGGCGCAGGTCGGGCTCCCACGGCGCGCCCTGCGGCGTATCCTCAAGCAGCGCGAACCAGTCCTCGATTGCCCCTTGGTGATCCTTCGCGATGTCTTTCTTCACCGCCAGGAAATAGCGCGCGCGCGGGTCTTTGGCATCGAGCGCGATCGCCTTGTCGAACGCGGCAAGGGCGGCGGCGGGCATCGGGTCGCTGTCGCTGCCCATCACCCGCGCTTCCCCCAGCGCCGACCACAATCCCGCCGAATCGGGCGACAGCGCGGTCGCCCGTTCATACGCCGCCGCCGCCGCGGCAAAATCGCCGAGATCAAATCGCGCCGCGCCGAGCGCGGTCCATGCTTCGGAGCTGTTCGGCTCGTTCTTGGTACGCGCCTCCAATGCCGCAAGCTGGTCCGACGGCGCGGCGGCATTCGGCGCTGCCAAATCAGCCCCTGCAGGCGTCGAATCGCGCCAGATTGCGTAGCCGACCGCCGCCGCGAGCAGCACGAAGGCGGCGATCAATATCGCGCGGTTGGTGCCGGTCATGCCGCGCTTCGCGGCTTCGGCCATGCTCTTGGTCTCGCTCATTTTTGCCCCTTGGTGCGGCCCATGAAAAAATGCCGCCTGTGCGCGCTGTCATATTGCCTTTGTTTGGCGATGGTGTAGCCTTTGACCCACAAGGTCGGTCAACGATTAAATCGTCAGGGTCGCACCGGCTTTCCCAGTCATCAGGGGAGGGGTGCATGGCAGTTTCGGATCACGTCGATTTTTCGACGTTCATGGAAGGCGTGAAAAAGCGGAACCCGGGGCAACCCGAGTTCGTGCAGGCCGTACAGGAAGTATCGGAAGATATTTTCGACTTTATCGCCGACAAGGAAGAATATCACGCGCAGCAGATTTTGCGGCGCATTGCCGAACCCGACCGGGTGGTGTCGTTTCGCGTCTGCTGGGAGGACGATAACGGCAATATCCGCGTCCAGCGCGGCTGGCGCGTCCAGAACAACAATGCCATCGGCCCGTATAAGGGCGGCATTCGTTTCCACCCGTCGGTCACCGAATCGGTGCTCAAATTCCTGGCGTTCGAACAAACGTTCAAGAATGCGCTCACCGGGCTACCGATGGGCGGCGGCAAGGGCGGGTCGAACTTCAACCCCAAGGGCAAGAGCGTGCGCGAGATCATGCGCTTTTGCCAAAGCTTCATGACCGAGCTCTATCGCCACATCGGCGCCGACATCGACGTGCCCGCGGGCGACATCGGGGTCGGCGGGCGCGAGATCGGCTTCATGTTCGGCCAGTACAAGCGGATCACCAACGAATTTACCGGGGTGCTCACCGGCAAGGGGCTCGAATGGGGCGGCTCGCTGATCCGCACCGAGGCGACGGGTTATGGCGCGGTCTATTTCCTTGCCAACATGCTGGCGGCGAAGGGGCAGGATCTCACCGGCAAGACCGCGGTCATCTCGGGCTCGGGCAATGTCGCGACGCATGCGGCGGAAAAGATCGTCCAGCTCGGCGGTAAGGTGCTGACCTTGTCCGATTCGGGCGGCTTCATCCATGATCCCGACGGCATCGATCAGGAAAAGATCAATTGGGTTAAGGCGCACAAGACGCACCGCCGTGGCCGGATCGAGGAATATTGCGACGAATATAAGGGCGCGAGCTTTACCGCGGGCAAGACGCCGTGGGGGGTCAAATGCGACGTCGCCTTGCCGTGCGCGACGCAGAACGAGCTGCTCGGCGACGACGCGCGCGAACTGGTCAAGAACGGCTGTATCGCGGTCAGCGAAGGCGCGAACATGCCGACGAACCTAGAGGGCGTACATATCTTCAAGGACGCGAAGATCATGTTCGCGCCGGGTAAAGCCGCCAACGCCGGCGGGGTTGCGGTGTCGGGGCTGGAGATGAGCCAGAACAGCGGGCGCCGCAGCTGGAGCGAGCCCGAACTGCAACAGATGCTGAAAGACATCATGGACGGCATTCACAAAAGCTGCATCACCTATGGCGATCAGGGCGGCGGCTATATCGATTATGTAAAGGGCGCGAACATCGGCGGTTTCAAGAAAGTGGCCGACGCGATGCTGGCGTTCGGGGTGGTTTAGGCGCAAAAGCGTCCGGCCGGGAAATAAGGGGACTCTGGGCATGACGACCGACGCGATTTCGAGGCGCGGCGCGGGACCGTGGGCGGCCATAGCGGCCTTCGCGGCGCTGCTGCTGTCGCTCGCGATCGCGGCGTTCGTGCTGGCCCCGCCCGCGCGGTCGCAGGGCGAGCCCGCGGCGCGTTACACCGGCGTCGCGTCGTGCGCCGGATCGACCTGCCACGGCCGGATGGAGGGTGACGGCGCCGTCGTCCGCCAGGACGAGCTGATGAAATGGCAGGAGCCCTCGACCCCCGGCGGCGCGCACAGCCGCGCCTGGGCGGTGCTCAGCAACAACCGCAGCCAGTTCATCGCGCGCAACTTGGGGATCGGCGATCCCGCGACGGCGCAGATGTGCATCGGCTGTCACGCGACCGCCGGCGCGGTCGCCGCCAAGGGCGCGATGCGCGGCAGCGTGCCGACCGAGGACGGCGTCGGCTGCGAATCCTGTCATGGCCCCGCGGGCGGCTGGATCGCCAGCCATTATGCCGGGGTCGGCACCAACGCCAATCCCGACGCCGAAATGCGCGACAAACATCTCGCCAACCTGTCGGCGGGGCTGAAAAAGCTCGAAGACCCTGTGGTGCGCGCCGGGGTGTGCGTCGATTGCCATTTCGGGTCGGCCAGCGACGGGCAGTTTGTCACCCACCGTATCATGGCGGCGGGGCATCCGCGCATCGCCTTCGAGCTCGACCTCTTCTCCTCGCTCCAGGCGCATCACCAGGAGGATGCCGATTATGGCTGGCGCAAGTTCGGCGCCGCGGGCGCGCGCACCGACCATGTCCAGATGTGGGCGGTGGGGCAGGCGACCGCGATCGAACGCAGCCTCGCGCTGTTCCAGTCGCGGCGCGGGACCGAAGGGATGTTCCCCGAATTCTACTTCCTCGACTGCCACAGCTGCCACCGCCGCATCTTCGACCAGGCGAAACCGGTGCGCAGCGGGGTCGACAATCCGGGGCGTCAAATCCCCGAGGGGATGCCACCGTACAACGACGAAAATCTGATCATGCTCGCCGCCGCGGCGCGACTGGCCGCCCCTGCGCTCGCCGACCAGCTCGCGGCGCGCACGGCGGCGTTCCACAAGGCGATGGCGACCGACCGTCCCAGCGCGGTCGCCGCCGCGGCGCAGCTGTCCCAGACCGTCGCGGCGCTCAAAAGCGCGTTTGCGGCGCGCAGCTTTTCGGGCACCGATGCCTTTGCGATGGTCGATGCGATTTCGGCCAAGGCGATCAATGACCGCTTCACCGACTATTCGGGGTCGCAGCAGGCGGTGATGGGGGTCGATACCCTGCTCAATGCGATGGTGTCGTCGGGCCGCGTTACCGTCGGCGCCGCGGCGGGCATCCGCGGCGACATCGACCGCGCCTATGCCGCGGTCAAGGATCCCAACGCCTATCGGCCCGCCGAATTCCAGGCATCGCTGGGCAGCGCGGTGCGCGCGATCCGGGCGCTGCGGTAAGATCATGCAAAGCAAGACCCATCTCTTCCGCTCGGCGGCGGTTGCCGCGATGGGGGCGCTGCTCCTGTCGTCATGCGGCGGCGGTGGCGGCGGCACCCCGACGCCCAGCCCCGCCCCGACCCCGGCGCCAACGCCCACCCCGACGGGCGGCCTCTACACCCCGCCCGCTGCCGAGGCGTTGACCACCAGCGATGTCGAGCGCGTCCTTGCCCAGGCGATCGCCGAAGCGCAGGCGCGCAGCCTGCCGTCGGTGATCGCGGTGACCGACCGCGTCGGCAATGTGCTGGGCGTCTTCCGCATGACCGGCGCGCGCGCGACCGCGACGACGTCGGCGGCGCCCAATGGTGCGAACATCGACGCGCAGAATGTCACTTTCCCCGCCGAAGGCGGCGCGATCGCCAAGGCGGTGACCGGCGCCTATCTGTCGAGCGGTGGCAATGCCTTTTCGACCCGCACCGCCAGCCAGATCGTCCAGGAACATTTCCCGCCCGCGCCGACCACGGTCGGGCTGGAGAGCGGCCCGCTGTTCGGGGTGCAGTTCAGCCAGCTGCCGTGCAGCGACCTGTCGGCGCGCTTTGGCGCGGCGGGCGCCGCGGCGCTGATCGGGCCGAAACGCTCGCCGCTTGGCCTCGCCGCCGATCCCGGCGGGCTGCCGCTCTACAAGAATGGCGTCCTCGTCGGCGGCATCGGGGTGATGGGCGACGGCGTCTATGGCAGCGACCCCAATATCCTGAACATCGATAACGACCCCGAGGAATTCATCGCGCTGGCGGGAACGCGCGGGTTTGAGGCACCCTCGACGATCACCGCCGACAAGATCACCGTTGACGGGACGTCGCTGCGTTTCTCCGACGCCACCTTCTCCGGGGTGATGACCAGCGGCAGCGCCAGCTTTGCCAGCCTCAACGGCAGCGCGGGCAATCTGGTCGCAGTGATCGGCTATGCCAATGCCGCGGTGACCGCGGGGATCGCCTATGGCAGCGAAGCGTCGGGCATCCGCGCGGCAACCGCCGCCGAATTTTCGAACCGCGACGCCTTTGTGCTGACCAACGGTAGCGGCGCGAACCGCTATCCGCTGCGCGCCGGGACCGACGGCGCGACCAACAGTGCGCCCCTGACGCAGGCCGAGGCGCGCGCGGTGCTGGAGGAAGCCTTTGCGGTGATGAGCCGCGCGCGCGCGCAGATCCGCCGCCCGCTCGACAGCCTCGCGCAGGTGACGATCAGCATCGTCGACACCCACGGATCGGTGCTCGGCATCGTCCGCTCGCCCGACGCGCCGATCTTCGGCACCGACGTCAGCTTGCAAAAAGCGCGCACCGCAGCGTTCTTCTCCAGCGCGCAGGCCGCAACCGAGCTGGGCGCCAACGCCAGCGCCGACGTCCGTCAGTTCGTTCCCGCGACGCGCAGCTTCCTGAACGACCCGGCGGCGCTGACCGGCAATGTCGCTTATGCCGACCGCGCCGTCGGCAACCTCGCGCGGCCCTATTTCCCCGATGGCGAGGTCGGGCGCCCGCCGGGGCCACTGTCGCGCCCGATTGCGCAGTTCAATCCCTTCTCGACCGGGCTGCAATCGGCGCTGATCATCGGTAATCTCGGCGCGCATCTGGGGTTCGTGTCGGGCACCACCCTGATCGACACCCCGGCGCGCTGCACCACCCTGCCCGACGTTGCGGCGGGGCAGAACCGGCTGCAGAACGGGATCCAGATTTTCCCCGGATCGGTCCCCATCTATCGCGGCAACCAGCTGGTCGGCGCGATCGGCGTGTCGGGCGACGGCATCGATCAGGACGACATGATCAGCTTCCTCGGCACGCACAACGGCGGCGCGCGGGTTGGCGGCATCGGCAATGCGCCGGGGCCGCTGCGCTCGGACAATGTCGTCGTCAACGTCGGCGCCGGCGTGCGGCTGCGCTATATCAGCTGCCCCTTCGCGCCGTTCCTCGACTCGACCACCCAAAATGTCTGCGATGGGCTGTAGGCGATGATGACGGGGGGCAGCCTTTGGCCGATCATCGCCAGCTTGGCGGCGCAGGGTGCGCCGGGAGGCGAGGTGACGCCGCCGCCGCCCGCACCCGAAGATCCGCCGGTCGCGGGTGATGCCGCGCCTGCCGAACAGCCCGCCGACGAACTGATCCCGCCGCCGCCTCCGGTCGACTGGCAGGATGTGCTGAAGGACGATCTGGTCACCCAGATCATCGACGGCCGCCGCCGCCCCGGTTACCGCCCCGACCTGCCCGACGCGCTCAGCCAAGACAATGTCGGCGCGCTGCGTCCGCCGCCGCCGCAGGCGTTTCCGGGGATGGAGGACCAGCTGCCGGTTCCCGACCGCTGGCGCCTGATCGAGAGCCTGGGGGTGGTCAAGGAACGCTGGTTCGACCCCTATCACCAAAACACCTACAAGGGCGACCGCGCGATCGACCGCAGCAAGGTGCCATGGTTGCCGATCAAGGGCGACGACTGGTTCATCGTCGCCAATGCCGTGTCCGACACGGTGTTCGAACCGCGCACCTTTCCGATTCCGGTCGGGGTTCAGACGACCGAACGACCGGGCAGCCTCGACGTGTTCGGCAAGGACCGCAGCTTTGTCTTCGCGCAAACCTTCATCGTCGGCGCGGCGCTGATCAAGGGGTCGACCGCTTTCAAGCCGCCCGATATCGAATATCGCGTCACCCTCGCTTATCAGGCCAATTATGTCGACGTCCCCGAACGGCGCGTGCTCGACGTGCGCCCGTCAAAGGCGAGCCATCGTTACGACTCGTTCCTGGGGGTGCAGGAATTGTTCGTCGACAAACATCTCGGCAACACGTCGGACCGTTATGATTTTTACTCGGTACGGCTTGGCATCCAGCCGTTTCAGAGCGATTTTCGCGGTTTCCTGTTCAACGACAGCCAGCTTGGCATCCGCCTGTTCGGCAACCGCGACAACAACCGCTTCCAATATAATTTCGCGGCCTTCTGGCGGCTCGAAAAGGACACCAATTCGGGCCTGAACGACATCACGCAGACCCCGCGCGACGATTTCATCTTCACCGCCAATCTGTATCGCCAGGATTTCCCGTTCGTCGGGCTGACCAGCCAGGTCAGCGTGACCTATAATATGAACCGCGAAAAAAATGACGTGCAGATCGACCACAACGGCTTCCCGGTGCGCCCGGCGTTGCTCGGCGATCTGCGCGGGCGCGAATATGACGTCGTCTATCTGGGGTATAGCGCCGATGGGCGGATCGGGCGGATCAATCTGACTGCGAGTTTCTATGCCGCGCTGGGTGAGGACCGGAACAGCTTTTTCACCAGCAAGCCGGCGCAAGTCCGCGCCGGGTTCGGCGCCGTCGAACTCAGCTACGACCATGACTGGATGCGCTTCCGCCTCTCCGGCCTCTACGCCACCGGGGATCGCGATCCGTATAACAACACCGAAGGCGGCTTCGACGCGATCTTCGAAAATCCGATCTTCGGCGGCGCCGACACCAGCTACTGGATCCGCCAGACGATCCCCTTTGCCGGTGGTGGGCGCGTCATCGCGATCAGCGGCCGCAACGGCATATTGAATTCGCTGCGCTCGTCGAAGGAAGAGGGGCAGTCGAACTTCAACAACCCCGGCACGGTCTTTGTCGGTGCGGGCGCCGATTTCGACCTGACCCCCGAGTTTCGCGTCAGCGCCAACGCCAATCATCTGTGGTTCGCCGACACGTCGAGCCTGCAGGCGCTGCGCACCGAAGGATCGATCCCCAAGGACATCGGTTTCGACCTGTCGGTCGCGACGATCTGGCGGCCAAAGGCGACGCAGAACATCGTCGGGCGGCTCAGCGGCGCGGTGCTGCTGCCCGGCAAGGGGTTCAAGGATCTGTTCGATAACAAGCAGAAGAACGACGCCTATGTGTCGATCCTCGCCAATGTGATTTTGAGTTTTTGATGATGATGCGCAAACTCTTTGCCCTGCTGGCTTTCGTCACGATGTGCGCCGCTTTTGGCGCCAGCGTCGGGCGCGCCGCCGAGGAAGAAAAACCGCTCAAGATCACCTATCGCTTCACCCCGCCCGCCCCGCGCGAGCAGACCGAAGCCGATGTCAGCACCAAGTCGGAGGGCTGCTACAGCTGCCACACGCGCACCGACCAGCCGTCGATGCACGCGACCCCCGCGGTGCGGCTCGGCTGCACCGACTGTCACGGTGGCGACGCGAGCCAGGTCGGCACCCCGTCGCTTGGCTACACCCATGCCACCAACAAGGCGGTGATGGCGCTGGCGCATCCGCAGCCGACCCTGCCCGGCGCCTGGCACGACAGCTCGGCGAACCCGCAGCGCAGCTACACCTTGCTCAACAAGGAGTCGCCCGAATTCATCCGCTTCGTGAACCCCAGCGATTACCGCGTCGCGCGCGAGGCGTGCGGCGCCTGCCACCTCGAAGTGATCGAGGCGACCGAACGCTCGCTGATGTCGACCTCGGCGATGCTGTGGGGCGGGGCGGCGTATAATAATGGCATCGTGCCGTATAAAAATTACGTGTTCGGAGAGGCTTATACGCGCACCGGCGAGGCAGCCTGCATCCTCTCACCCTCGTCGCGCCTGACCGCCGAGGAGTATAAGGAAGCGTGCAAGCCGAGCTTCGGCTTCGACAAGATCCTGACCGACGACGAGAAAAAGCGCGGCGCGCTGGCGAAAATGTATCCATTGCCGCGCTGGAGCGTCATCCCGCCGGGCGATGTGTTCCGCGTGTTCGAGCGCGGCGGGCGCAATATCGCGACGCAATTCCCCGAAATCGGCCTGCCCAATCCGAGCGGCAGTATCCAGCGGCTCGAGGAACCCGGACGCCCCGACCTCAAACAGTCGAACCGCGGCCCCGGCACCGGGCTGCGCGTCGCGATCCCCGTGCTCAACATCCACAAGACACGCCTCAACGATCCGCTGATGTGGTTCATGGGGACCAACGACCAGCCGGGCGATTATCGCCATTCGGGCTGCTCGGGCTGTCATGTCGTCTATGCCAACGACCGCGAGCCGCGCCACAGCCTGACCTATGCCAAATATGGCCGCGACGGCGAGACCGACACCGTCGATCCGACGATCCGCGAGAAGCTCTGGACGGGCGGCGGCCATGGCGGCGACAAGAAACCGGCAGGCGGCGGTCATTCGGACGCCTCGCATATGGCCCCCGACGACGGCTTTGTCGGCGGGACCGGGCATGGCGGGCTAATCGATCCTGCAACCGCTATCGCCGGCGCGCCGCAGCGCGCGCCGCGCCCGCGCCGCGAATCGGGGCATCCGATCAGCCACGCCTTCACCCGCGCCATCCCGACGTCGCAGTGCATGACCTGCCACATGCACCAGCCGAACATCTTCCTGAACTCGTATCTCGGCTACACGATGTGGGATTATGAATCGGACGCGCCGCAGATGTGGCCCGGCCCCGATAACACCGCGCCGCGCCCGCCGGGGATGAGCGACGAGGAATATCAGAAGAAATTCAAGCAACAGCGCTATCCGACCGCGGCCGAGGCGCATGCGGTGCTCGAACGCAATCCCGAGGCCGCGGCGACGCGGGGGCTGTGGGCTGACGTCGAATTTCTGCGCGACGTCTATGACGTCAACGACACCAACAAGGACACCCAGTTCGCCGACTATCACGGCCATGGCTGGAATTTCCGCGGCATCTTCAAGCGCGACCGCAATGGCAATCTGCTGAACGCCGACGGCAATATGTCGACCTACGGCACCGACACCGCAAACATCATCGACCCGAAGGATCCCGAGAAATGGCGCAAAAGCTGTAGCCATTACAGTGATCCGAAGGAGCGCGACCTCTGCCTGTCGAGCGCCGATCCCGGCAAGCCGGGGGTAGAGGGCAAATTCGTCCCGCCCGGCATCAACCCCGGCAAGGCGGTCCATATGATGGACATCCACGCCGAAAAGGGCCTGCAATGCGCCGACTGCCACTTCGCGCAGGACAGCCATGGCAATGGGTATATCCAGGGCGAGGTCGCCAACGCGGTCGAAATCAGTTGCAAGGATTGCCACGGTACCGCCGACGCGCTGCCGAACCTCTTGACCTCGAACGTCGCAGCGCGGCCGCAGGGCAATAATCTGGCGCTGCTGCGTAACCCCGACGGGCGCCGCCGCTTTGAATTCCAGTATAATGACGATGCCGAAGTGATCGGGCTGATCCAGCGGTCGATCGTCGATCCGAAGCTCGAATGGCAGGTCAGTCTGGTCAAGCAGGCGGTGACCCCGGGGCCGCATTTCAACGCCAAGGCAGCGCGCGCCAAACTGATGGCGCGGGCGGGTAGCGACGACGGCAAATATGAATGGGGACCGGGGGTCGCCAAGGAAGACCGCGCGCATGGCGACGACAAGCTGACCTGTTTCACCTGCCACCTGTCGTGGACGACCAGCTGCGGCGGTTGCCATTTGCCGATCGAGGCCAATTGGAAAACCAAGATGCACCATTTCGAGGGCGAGGAGACGCGCAACTTCGCGACCTACAACCCGCAGGTGGCGCGCGACGAGATGTTCCAGCTTGGCCGCCACCAGCTGACCAAGCCCGGCGAGCCGGGTCCGAACGGCGAGGTGCGCGGCATCATCACCCCGGTGCGCTCGACCTCGGCGTTAATCCTGTCGTCGACCAACATCAACCGCGAGCGCATCTATGTGCAGCAGCCACCGATTTCGTCGGCGGGCTATTCCAGCCAGGCGTTCGCGCCGCATTTCCCGCACACCGTGCGCCGCTCCGAAACCAAACAATGCTCCGACTGCCATGTCTCGGCGAGTGACGATAACAATGCGATCATGTCGCAGCTGATGCTGCTCGGCACCAATTTCGTCAATTTCGTCGGACTCAACGTCTGGTCGGGGATGGAGGATGGCTTCCAGGCGACCCGCGTCACCGAATGGGACGAGCCGCAGGCAGTGATCGGCAGCTACCTCCACAAATATAGCTACCCCGATTTTTGGAAGCTGCACGTCGACCAGAACGGCCGCGAGCTCAAAAAATGGGTGCGCGGCAAGACCTTCGACAAAAAGGGTTCGGGTGAGACACAGGCGCTCGAGGAGTTTGAAAATATCGTTCAGGACACCAGCGGCCGGGTCAACTGCCTGCAACAGCGCGGCGAATATATGTTCGTCGCCGAAGGGCGCGGCGGCTTCCGCATCTATGACGTCGCCTCGATCGGCAACAAGGGCTTTTCCGAACGTATCATCCGCGCCCCCTTCTCGGCGCTCGGCCATGACACGCATGTGAAGACGAAGAATGCGACGTGCATGGCGATCGCGACGACCCAGCCGATCAGCGTTTCGCGCAACGAAAATATCGTCAAGAATTTCCCCGAAAACCACGAACAGGTGATGCACGACATCTACCGCTATGCCGTCATCACCGACAGCGTTGAGGGGCTGGTGCTCGTCGACATCGACACGATGGCCGACGGCGAATTCCGCAACAACAAGCTGACCCGCGCGCTGACCTGGAACGAGGGCAATGTGCTGGCGGGCGCGCGGCACGTGACGCTCGCGGGCAGCATGGCCTATATCACCACCGATGCGGGGCTGGTCGTCCTCGACCTGTCGACGCCGCTTGCCCCCAAGGTCACCGCGCAGCTGCCGCTGACCGACGCGCGCGCCAGCGCGGTGCAGTTCCGCTATCTGTGGGTCACCGATGCCGCGGGGGTCAAGCTGTTCGACGTCACCAATCTGGCGCAGCCGGTCGCGGTGCCCGCAGGCACGGTTCCACTCGCCAATGCGCGCAAAATCTATCTGGCGCGCACCTATATGTATGTCGCGGCCAAGGCCGACGGGCTGGTCATCGTCGATGTGACGCGCCCCGCGGCGCCGATCGTCTGGCCGGGGCTGACCTTTGGCGGCGCAATGACCGATGCCGAGGACGTCATCGTCGCATCGACCAATGCGTCGCTGTTCGGTTATGTCGCCGACGGGCGCGGCGGCATCAAGGTGATCCAGCTGACCAGCCCCGACAATCCCGGCCTCTATGGCTTCTCGCCCAAACCGACCCCCGAACTGATCGCCTGGGCCAAGACACCGTCGCCCGCGCTCGCGCTGTCGAAGGGGCTCGACCGCGACCGCGCGGTCGACGAAACCGGCGGCCAGATGGCGGTGTTCGGGCGCCTTGGCTCGCGTCCGTTCACCCGGCCCGAGATGGAGAAGCTGTTCCTCAACAGCAAGGGGCTGGTGTACAAGGTCCGCGACGAGGTTGACCAGAAAGCCTGGCGCCCGCCGCTGCTTTACGCAAACTGAGGATCGTGTCAGCTTTCGACCGAAACTTGCCGATCCTCCCCCGACGGGGGAGGGGGACCACCCGAAGGGTGGTGGAGGGGCACAGGCGGTTTACGCAGCGCTCCATTGAAACGCTCGATTTCTAGGGGCGTCGCCGCCGCGCACTACGTCAGCGGCAAGGCAAACCGATGGTGCCCCTCCACCAGCTTCGCTGGTCCCCCTCCCCGTGCCGGGGAGGATCGGCAACGTCCGCTCCCCACCTCAAAGTTGCCATCCACCACCAAAAAAAACGCTTTCCTACATTTTTCGGCTGTGCCAGCCTTCATCTCAGCTCTTTCAATTTGTAGGAAAAATCGGTCG
>NZ_JBHYDE010000002.1:0-337369 GCF_051861155.1 Sphingopyxis sp.
CCCGGGGGGGGCCCTGTCCACCGGTTAGGGGATGCCTTATTTCCCACTGGGTTGGTTTGGCGCTGGGGGTGGGGGCCAGCGGCCTTGCGCAAGGCCGCTGGCCCCCACCCCAACCCCTCCCCTGAAGGGGAGGGGCTTTCCGACCACTTCCGGTCGTAAGCCGTCGCTCAGCTCGCGCCCGTTGCCTTCATCTGCGCCGCATAGCCCGCCTGGACCATCGCGCTCATCCGGTCGAACAGCGCATTGGGGTCGCTGCGGCGCATTTGGGCAATCGCCGCCTCGGCGCCTTCGGCCACCACCAGTTCGCGCGTCCCGGCATCGACCGCCGCCAATATCTGCGCGGCGGCGAAATCGGGCGACAGGCCGTTGTCGATCGCGGCGTCGCTTTCCCCGCGGACGCTGCCGTCGGCGTTGAGCGCGTTGCGGCTGACGTTGGTCTGGACCGATCCCGGCGCGACGACGAGCACCTTCAATCCCAGATGCGCATTTTCGGCGCGCACGCTGTCGTGATAGCCGATCAGGCCGTGCTTCGCCGCGCAATAGGCGCTGCGCAGCGGCACCCCGGCGATCCCCGCGACGCTGGAGATCGCGACGATCTGGCCGCCGCCAGCGCCGATCATGCGCGGCAGCAGCTGCTGCGTCAGCGCGATCGGGGCGAGCAGATCGACCGCAACAATCTGTTGATAGACGGCAAAGTCGGTGTCGATCGCCAGGCTGCGCTGCGAGATGCCGGCGTTGTTGACGAGGCCGTCGATGCGGCCCTGCCAGCCCCATGCCTGTTCGGCGATGGCGGGGAGGGAGGCATAGTCGGTCGCCTCGAACGGCAGCACCAGCGTATCGGTGGCACAATCGGCGGCGACAGCTTCGAGCGCCGCGACATTGCGGCCCGACAGGATCAGCCTTGCCCCGCGCGCCGCCAGCGCCCGCGCCAGCGCGGCGCCGATTCCCGACGATGCGCCCGTGATCCACCAGCATTGACCATCCATATCGCCATCCTCTTCCTGGGGTTCGAGCCCGCATTTTGTCCCAGCGTGAAACGGCTGTCGGGCGCCGTCAAGCGGCCCGGCCGCGCATTTCCGCGCGGGGGTGGCAATTTTGTTGCGAATCTGTTATAATAAATATCAACGCGCCGACATACTGCCTCTTCCCATCGCGGGCTGGGGCATTGCACGGCGTTCCGATGGAGCCATATCCCTTGTCACTCTGACTGGCTAGCGCCGAGCGATTGTAAATCCCCCTTGGCTAGAGGGCGGGATGCGCCGCTGTTGTCGCACTTTCAGATCGGGGTCAAGGCACAAGAAAAGGAATTTGCATGTCCGTGAACACGCTCTTGTTCGAAGTCGGCGATTATGTGGTTTATCCCAAACATGGCGTGGGGCGCGTCATCGAGTTGCAGCGGTCGGAGATCGCCGGGATGCAGCTCGAACTCTATGTCCTGCGCTTCGAAAAGGAAAAAATGACGCTTCGCGTGCCGACGAACAAGGCCGAAGGCGTCGGGATGCGCAAGCTGTCGTCGGACAAGACGCTGAAGGAAGCGTTGCAGGTGCTGACCACCAAGCCGAAGGTCAAGCGCACCATGTGGTCGCGCCGCGCGCAGGAATATGAAGCGAAGATCAATTCGGGCGACCTGGTGTCGATCGCCGAAGTGACCCGCGACCTGTTCCGCGCCGACGACCAGCCCGAGCAGAGCTATTCGGAACGTCAGATCTTTGAAGCGGCATCGAGCCGCCTCGCGCGCGAACTGGGCGCCATGGAAGAAAGCGACGAAAAGACCGCGCAGGCGAAGATCCTCCAGATCCTCAACGAGCATGCGCCGCTGTATTACGCTGAAAAAGTGTAAGCGCGCGGGTTAGCGATAAAGGGAAGGGGCGGTCCGAGAGGGCCGCCCCTTTTCGTTGTCGTCATTGCGAGCGGAGCGAAGCAATCCCCAGCTATCGTTTCGCTCGGACGCCAGCGGGAGATTGCCGCGTCGCTACGCTCCTCGCAATGACGACTAGGGGTAAGTGGCACCCACAAAATACAACCCATCCGGCGGCGCGTTCAGCCCCAGCGCGTTGCGGTCGGCGGCATTGAGCGCATCCTTCAAATCGCGCGCCGACCAGCGGCCGTGCCCGACCAGCGACAGGCACCCGACCATCGATCGCACCTGATGGTGGAGGAAGCTGCGCGCCGCGGCTTCGATGATCACCTCCTCGCCGTGACGGCTGACGGTCAGCTTATCGAGCGTCTTGACGGGGCTTTGCGATTGGCAATGCGCCGAGCGGAAGGTGGTGAAGTCATGCAGGCCGATCAGCTGCTGCGCCGCGGCGTGCATCGCATCGGCATCGAGCGGGCGCGCGACCTGCCACGACAGCCCCTTGTCCCACGTCAGCGGCGCGCGGCGGTTGACGATGCGATATTCGTAACTGCGCCCGGTACAGGCAAAGCGCGCGTGCCAGTCGTCGGGGACGACCTCCGCCGCGAGCACGGCGATCGGCGCGGGGCGCAGCTGTGCGTTGAGCGCCTCGGTCAGTTTGAACGGGGTCAGCGGCTTGGCGATGTCGACATGCGCGCGCATCGCGATGGCATGCACCCCGGCATCGGTGCGGCCGGCGCTGAACACCTGTACCGTCTCGGCGGTGAAGCGGTGGATCGCCTCCTCGATCGCCTGCTGGACACTGGGGCCGTGCGCCTGTCGCTGCCAGCCCATGAAGGGGCGGCCGTCATATTCGATGGTGAGGGCGAAGCGGGTCATTGCCGCCCCCTTAGCCGTTCGTGTCGAGCGAAGTCGAGACACCCTATGACCCTTTCCCCTTGCGGGAGAGGGCAGCGAGACTTGGTGGCTTCGCCACCTAGTCGCAGCGGGTGAGGGGGTGTGCGCTATCGTGAGGACACAACCCCTCACCCAGCGTCGCCTAGGCAGCAAGCTGCCAAGGCTGCGCAACCCTCTCTCTAAATGGGAGAGGGGATTAGGTTAGCCGCGTCCCCGCCGGAATTCCCCGTCCGCGCAGCAATTCGCCCGCCTCCATCGCAGGCTTCCCCGCCCGCTGCACCCGCGTCGCGCGGATCGCTCCCGGGTTGCAGGCGATAGTCAGCGCGTCGTCGAGCGTCACGCCGGGGGCGGCGCCCGCGACCGTATCGGCGGGATGGACGACTTCGGCGGCCAATATCTTGTACCGCTCACCCTCCAGCTCGAAAAACGCGCCGGGCATCGGATTGAACGCGCGAATTTGCCGTTCGACCTGCGCCGCGCTCACCAGGAAATCGAGCCGCGCTTCGCTCTTGTCGATCTTGGCGGCGTAGGTGACGCCGTCCTCTGGCTGCGGCGCCGGCGGAAAGGCGTGGAGGTCGCTGAGGACGCGGCGCATCATCAGCGCGCCCATTTCGGCGAGTTCGTGGGTCAGCACCCCCGCGGTCTTGCGCCCCACCGGAGTCGGCTCGATCAGTCGCATCGCGCCGGTGTCGAGCCCGATGTCCATCTGCATGATCGTCACCCCGGTCTCCACATCGCCCGCCAATATGGCGCGCTGCACCGGCGCGGCGCCGCGCCAGCGCGGCAAGATCGAACCATGGACGTTGAGGCAGCCTTCGCGCGGCGCAGCGAGGATCGCGGACGGCAGGATGAGGCCGTACGCGGCGACCACCGCGACATCGAGGTCCAGCGCGGCGAATTCGGCCTGTGCTTCTTCGGTCTTCAGGCTCTTCGGGGTGCGGACGGGCAGGCCATGGTCTTCGGCCCACACCTGAACCGGGCTTTTCTGAAATTTCTTGCCGCGCTGCGCCGGGCGCGGCGGCTGGGTATAGACCGCGGCAATGTCATGCCCCGCCGCGTGCAGCGCAGCGAGCGTCGGCACCGCAAAGGGCGGCGTTCCCATGAAGGCGATACGCATGGCTGCGGGCTTTGGCGGAGGTTTCGGAATGGCGCAAGTGTCCCTCTCCCCTTGCGGGAGAGGGAGCGAGACTTGCCAGCTTGCTGGCTAGTCGCAGCGGGAGAGGGGGCTGCACCGTCGCACCCCCTCTCCAGCCTTCGCTAGGCGCTTTGCGCCAAGCTGCGGCATCCTCTCCCGCAAGGGGAGAGGATTGTTGTGCGTCCGCGCGGGCCGCGATAGGTGCTGTGCATGGCCTCCACCGAAATCGAAGCCCTCGTTCAGCAACTCGCCCGTCTCCCTGGCCTCGGCCCGCGGTCGGCGCGGCGCGCGGTGTTGCATCTGATGAAGAAGCGCGAGAGTGCGTTCGTGCCGCTGCTCGCGGCGCTGCAGACGGTGTCCGAACGGCTGGTCACCTGCGGCACTTGCGGCAATGTCGATACCCACGATCCCTGCGCGATCTGCGCCGACCCGCGCCGCGATGCGCGTAGCCTGTGCGTCGTCGAGGAGGTGTCCGACCTGTGGGCGCTCGACAAGTCGCGGCTTTTCCCCGGCAAATATCATGTGCTGGGCGGGCGGCTCTCGGCGCTGGAGGGCATCCGCCCGCAGGATCTCAGCATTGACGCGCTGGTCGCGCGCGTCGCGGCGGGCGGCATCGACGAGGTCGTGCTGGCGATGAACGCGACGCTGGAGGGGCAGACCACGGCGCATTATCTCGCCGAGCGGCTGGAGGGCTATCCGGTGCGGCTGACCCAGCTGGCGCATGGTCTGCCGGTGGGGGGCGAGCTGGATTATCTCGATGAAGGGACGCTGGCGCAGGCGCTGCGCGCCCGGCGTCCGGTGGGTTAGTACTATCGCAGGTAGGACGACAAAAAAGCGGATATATGCTCTTTCCGCGATATTCCGCCGTCTATGGGAATGAAGGCCAGCAACGTGATGGGTTTTGCTTCTTGGGCGGCCGCCTCGACCTTGTGGTGACCGTCTAGAAGATAGTGAGCCATGCACCAATGGGCGAGGCCGTCGTGAGGTTGTTTGATGTCGAGAACTGACAGTGACACCGCCGTGGGACGCTCTCCCGCGATCAGCCTCTCACGATGAGATGATAAAGTAGCTTTATCAAGCGACTGGGCGAGCGGAACGATGAACTCGAAACCCAGCTCCGGATCGCCATCCTGATCCTTATCCAACACGATCGCCGAACGATCTTTCAATCGGTAGTAATGTGTATTTGGTTCCATCGGATCGTCATCCGCGTCCTGTTCGTATGCGACAAATAGTCGTCGGGCGTACCTTGCTCGACGCGCGCCGGAACGCATTCGATCAGCGCGAGGAGATACTCCCCCTTCAATAGCAACGCGCCGAAGCTCTCGACCAGCACCGGATCAATCTCGACCAAGCCCTTGGAGAGCTCCGTACGCATGAAATCTGTTGCTGGTCGGGTGGCTGTTTCCAGTCGTTCGAAAAAGAAGCTGCACGTCCCACAGATATTGCCGATTTGCATGGCTGAGGCGCCATTGACGGTAAGAAAGCGGTTCCAAACTGGCCAATCTTCAGTGCCCGTGGTCGTCAATTCAACGACCGGCGTTGACGAACCGAGCGCGGCGCAAGACTGGGACAGGAGTTTGGACATCTTGGGAGCAACCTAGGCGACCTCTCCGCTCGCGCCTAGCCTTGACTCTCCCTTTGCGCATTCATACCTGCACCCCATGGCCCTACTCCCTATCATAGAGACCCCGGATCCCCGGCTGCGCATCATTTCCAAGCCCGTCGAAACCTTCGACGCCGAGCTGAAGCAGCTGGTCGCCGATATGTTCGAGACGATGTACGACGCCCCCGGCATCGGGCTGGCGGCGATTCAGGTCGGGGTGGCGAAGCGCATCCTGGTCATCGATCTGCAGGAACCCGATCCCGAGGACGAAGAGGGCAAGAAGGTGATCCGCGAGCCGCGCGTCTTCATTAACCCCGTCTTCTCCGACGAGAGCGAGGAGCATAGCGTCTATCAGGAAGGCTGCCTCTCGGTCCCCGAACAATATGCCGATGTGA
This sequence comes from Sphingopyxis sp., assembly GCF_051861155.1. Taxonomy (GTDB): domain Bacteria; phylum Pseudomonadota; class Alphaproteobacteria; order Sphingomonadales; family Sphingomonadaceae; genus Sphingopyxis. Next base: position 5,889 of record NZ_JBHYDE010000002.1, read on the forward strand.
CGCGCCCCGCCGAAGTCACCGTCGACTGGCAGGACGAGGACGGCAAGCCGCATCAGGAACGCATGACCGGGCTGATGGCGACGTGCATCCAGCACGAGCATGACCATCTGGAGGGCATATTGTTCATCGACCATCTGTCGCGATTGAAGCGCGAGATGGTGCTGAAGAAGCTGATGAAGCTGCGCAAGGCGGCTTAACGCTTGAACCCCTCCCCCTTGCGGGGAGGGGTTTGGGGTGGGGGTCTGCGCACTTGTGCGCAAAGAGACCCTGTCCCTGACCTTGATGTCGCAAATTCTCATGCGGCGCAGACGCGCCGCTACCCCCACCCTTTGATCCCCTCCCCGCAAGGGGGGGGTGACTACCCCGCCTTTGCCACCGCGACCATCGCGGGGCGCAGCAACCGGTCCTTCATCATATACCCCGCCTGCATTTCCTGCACGATCGTGCCCGGCGTCTGCTCGCTCGGGATTTCCAGCATCGCCTGATGCTGGTTGGGATCGAGCGGCAGGCCGATCGCGGCGATGCGGGTGATGCCGTTGCGTTCAAAGACGCTGAGCAATTCGCGTTCGGTGGCTTCGAGCCCGGTGATCAGCGGCTTGATCGCATCGTCGGCGCGCTGCTCTTCGCTGAGCGCAGCCAGCGCGCGGCCAAGGTTGTCGGCGACCGACAGGATGTCGCGCGCAAATTTGGTCGCGGCATAAGCATGCGCGTCGGCGACCTCTTTCTCGGCGCGGCGGCGGACATTCTGCGTCTCGGCGCGGGCGTAAAGCAGATCCTGCTGCACCGCGGCGAGCTGTTCGGTCAGCTGGGCGACCTCATCATTTTCGGGGGTGGCCGCTTCGGGGGCGTCGGTTTCGGGGGTCGCGCTGTCGTCGACCGGGGTGTCGTTTTCGATGTTCGTCATAAGCCTTATCGTATCAGTTTGGAGAGCGATTGTGCGGTGAAATCCACCATGGGAACGATGCGGGCATAGTTCAAGCGGGTGGGGCCGATGACCCCGACCACGCCGACCACGCGCCCGTCCGATCCGCGATAGGGCGCCGCTATCACGGAAGAGCCCGAAAGCGAGAATAATTTATTTTCGGAGCCGATGAAAATGCGGGTCGCGCTGCCGTCGCGCGCGCTGTCGAGCAACCCTGCGATCTCCTGCTTGGTTTCGAGTTCGTCGAGCAATTGGCGGACGCGGTCGAGGTCGCCGACCGCATTCTCGTCGAGCAGATTGGCCTGGCCGCGCACGATCAGCACCGGGCGGTCGGCACCGTCGGACGACCAGATGGCGAGGCCGCGGCTGACCAGATCCTGCGCGGCGCGGTCGATCGCGATGCGCTCAGCCTCGATTTCATGGCGTACCCGCGCCATCGCTTCGGTCAGCGTCAGGCCCGCCAGCATCGCGCTGATATAGTTCCCCGCCTCGACCAGCGCCGACGGGTCGAGCCCGGGGGGCGTGTCGATGACGCGGTTCTCGACCGCGCCGTCGCCCGCGACGAGCACGACGAGCGACTGGTTCGCCGACAGTGGGACGAAGGCAACCTGCTTGAGGATACGCTCATGCTTGGGGACGAGCACAAGCCCGGCGCAGGCCGACAGGCCGGAGAGCGCCGAGGTCGCCTGCGCCAGCGCGCTTTCGATCGGGCCGGCGTCCGAAAGGGAAGTCTCGATCTGGGCGCGGTCCTCTGCGCTGGGTTCGGCGACCTGCATCATGCCGTCGACGAACAGGCGCAGCCCTTGTTCGGTGGGGAGGCGTCCCGCGCTGGTGTGCGGGCTGGCGAGCAGGCCGAACTCCTCCAGATCCTGCATGACGTTGCGGATCGAAGCGGGCGACAGGTTGAGCGCCGCGAGCTTCGACAAGGTGCGCGACCCGACCGGCTGGCCGGTTTCCAGATAGGCATCGACGACCAGCCGGAACACGTCGCGGGCGCGCGTGGTGAGTTCGGTGATCGGCGCGGTGGTCATGGGGAGGATTTAGGGACGCGGGGGCGCGGGGGCAAGCACCGGAGCCCTCTCCCTTAAAGGGAGAGGGGATTTGCGCTCGCCTCGCTTCGCCGCTAAGCGCGCCGCACACAATCACAGGAGAATCCCCCATGCGCCCATCCGGCCGCGCCCCCGATCAGATGCGCCCGATCGCCATCGAAACCGCCTTTACCATCCATGCCGAGGGCAGCGTCCTCGTCAGCTTTGGCAATACGAAGGTGCTGGTGACCGCCAGCGTTGATGAGAAGGTGCCGCCGTTCCTGCGCGGCAAGGGGCAGGGGTGGGTCACCGCCGAATATGGCATGCTGCCCCGCGCGACGCACACCCGCGGCAGCCGCGAAGCGGCGAAGGGCAAGCAGTCGGGGCGGACCCAGGAAATTCAGCGGCTTATCGGACGCAGCTTGCGCGCCGTGGTCGACATGAAAAAGCTCGGCGAGCGGCAGATCATCATCGATTGCGACGTCATCCAGGCCGATGGCGGCACCCGCACCGCGTCGATTTCGGGTGCGTGGGTCGCGCTGCGGATCGCGGTCGACAAGCTGCTGGAAACCAAGGCGATTGCCGAGGATCCGATCGTCGACAAGGTCGGCGCAATTTCGTGCGGCATCTACAACGGCACCCCGGTGCTCGACCTGGATTATGACGAGGATTCGGTGGCCGAAGCCGACGGCAATTTCGTGCTGACCGGGCGCGGCCAGATCGTCGAAGTGCAGGCGAGCGCCGAGGGCGCGACCTATGACGAAGAAGGGTTGCTGCGGTTGCTGCGCTTGGCGCGCATCGGTTGCGGTGAGATTTTCGCGGCGCAGGACAAGGCGACGGGGCGCTAAAATCCTTCGTCATGCCGGACTTTGATCCGGCATCCATTCGGCCTTGCTGCAATGGACCCCGGATCAAGTCCGGGGTGACGAAAGAAGGGAAAGATTCATCGCATGACCCGCAAACTCACCCCCGGTAAACTCGTCATCGCCAGCCACAATGCGGGCAAGGTGCGCGAGATTCGGGCGCTGCTGGAACCGTTCGGGATCGAACCGGTGTCCGCGGGCGACCTGCGCCTGCCCGAGCCCGAGGAAACGGGCACGACGTTCCGCGACAATGCGCTGCTGAAGGCGCACGCGAGTGCGTCGGCGGCGGGGCTGCCCGCGCTGGCCGACGACAGCGGACTCGAAGTCGCCGCGCTGGGCGGGCGCCCCGGCGTTTACACCGCCGACTGGGCCGAGCGGCAGGCGTTCGAGGGCGAGCCCGGCCGCGACTGGTATATGGCGATGGGCAAGGTCGAAGGCTTGCTCGCCGAACAGGGCGAGGGCGTCGACCGCAGCGCGTGCTTCGTCTGCACCCTCGCGCTCGCATGGCCCGATGGCCATGCCGAGGTGTTCGAGGGGCGGGCTGAGGGTAGCCTGACCTGGCCGCCGCGCGGGTTGCTGGGCTTTGGTTATGACCCGGTGTTTGTTCCGACCGGTAACACACTGACTTATGCGGAAATCGATCCGGCGGAAAAGCATGCGATCAGCCACAGGGCGGATGCGTTTGCCAAGCTGGTGGCGGGGGCTTTGTAGGCCGCGCGCATGGCCGAACCGCTCGCTCTTTATGTCCATTGGCCGTTTTGCGTGTCAAAATGTCCCTATTGCGACTTTAACAGCCATGTCCGCGAGAGTGTCGATCAGGCGGCGTGGCGCGAAGCGCTGCTCGTCGATTTGCGGCACGAGGCGGCGTTGCTGCCGGGGCGCACGGTCGGGTCGATCTTTTTCGGTGGGGGCACTCCCAGCCTGATGCCGCCCGCGACCGTCGCGGCGGTGATAGCAGCGGCCGAGACCGAGTGGGGCTTGACCGATGATGTCGAGATCACGCTGGAGGCGAACCCGAACTCGGTCGAGGTCGCCAATTTTGCTGATCTGGCGGTTGCCGGGGTCAATCGTGTGTCGATCGGGGTTCAGAGCTTTGATTCGCAAGTGCTTGATTTTCTTGGCCGCGCGCACAGCGAGGATGAGGCGCGGCGCGCGATTGCGACCGCGCAAGAGCATTTTGCGCGAGTCAGCTTCGACCTGATCTACGCGCGACCCGGCCAGTCGGTGGCGGCGTGGGAAAGCGAACTGGCGGGGGCGCTGGCGTTCGGCACCGATCACCTGTCGCTCTACCAGCTGACCATCGAACCCGGCACGCGCTTTGCGACGCTGGCGGCGAAGGGCGACCTGACGATCCCCGATGGCGATGCCGCAGCCGATCTTTTTGATACGACGCAGGCGATGACCAGCGCTGCCAGACTGCCACGGTATGAAGTGTCGAACCACGCCCGGATCGGGCAGGAGAGCCGCCACAATCTCACTTATTGGCGTTACGCCGATTATGCCGGGGTCGGCCCCGGCGCGCATGGGCGGCGGCTGGGACAGGCGACCGAGCGGCACAAGAAGCCCGAGAATTTCATCGCGGCGGTGGCGCGCAACGGCCACGGACTGAAGGTTGAAGCCGATCTGCCCGCGCACGAACGCGCGACCGAGGCGATGCTGATGGGGCTCAGGCTCACCGAGGGAATCGATCTGGCGCGGATCGAGATGCGAAGCGGGCTGGGGCGCGCGGCCTTTGTCGACGCCGATGCCGTGGCGCGGTTGGTCGGTCAGGGGCTGATGGAGCAGGACGGCGACCGGCTGGCAGTGACCGACGGCGGTATTCTCCTGCTCGACTCCATTCTTTCCGAGGTCGTGCGGACGGATTAGTGCTTTCCAAGCTCCGTTTGTCCTGAGCTTGTCGAAGGACCGTTTTTCCTTCACCGTCAAGAAAAGAACGGTGCTTCGACAAGCTCAGCACGAACGGGATTTTGAGTGAGCCTCGATCTGATCCGCGACTGGGATGCCCATCTGGCGCATGAAAAGCGCCGGTCGGAGCACACGCGCCGCGCTTATACCGCGACCGCCGAGCGCTTTTGCGCTTTCCTTTCCGAGCACCGCGGCGGTGCGGTCGACGGCCCGATGCTGACCAAACTGACCCCCAACGACTTACGCGCCTATCTTGCCGACCGCCGCGCCGAGGGGCTGGGCAATGCGTCGGCGGCGCGCGAGCTGTCGGCCTTGCGCGGTTTCCTGCGCTTCGTCGGCGGTTCGGGCGCCAGCGTGCCGCCGCTGCGCGGGCCGCGGGTCAAGAAAGGGCTGCCGCGTCCCGTCTCGCCCACCGAGGCGCTCGCGCTGGCGCAGGATGTCGCGGATGGCGCGCGGCAGGGGTGGACCGGCGCGCGCGATTTCGCGCTGCTGTTGCTGCTCTATGGCGCAGGGCTGCGCATCGGCGAGGCGCTTGGGCTGACCGGCGCCGCTCTGCCGCTGGGTGAGACACTGCGCGTCACCGGCAAACGGGGCAAGACGCGCGTCGTGCCGATCCTGCCTGCCGTCGCCAGCGCGTTGACGCGCTATGTCGAGGCCTGTCCGTATCCGATCGCCAAAGACGCCCCGCTATTTCTCGGCGTGCGCGGCGGGCCGCTCGCGCCCGGCGTCGTGCGTGCCAGCGTGCGGACGGCGCGCCGCGCACTGGGGCTTTCCGAGCGCACGACGCCGCACGCGCTGCGCCACAGTTTCGCGACGCATCTGCTGGCGGGCGGTGCCGATTTGCGCAGTTTGCAGGAGTTGCTCGGCCATGCCAGCCTCGCCTCGACGCAGGTTTACACCGCGGTCGATGCCGCGCATCTGCTCGACATTTATCGCAGCGCGCATCCGCGGGCTTAGGGGGCGCTTTTCTCTTTCCGTTCGTCTCGAGCGAAGTCGAGAGACGTTGAGTTTTCGTGTGCCTTCGCGTGTCTCGACTTCGCTCGACACGAACGGGCTCAGGGGCAGTTTTATTTTTCGCTGAGGTTCGATGGCTTCCAGGTGGCCACCCGATAGAAATACAGCAGCACCAGCGATCCGATCGCGACGAGTGCCACCGGGCCGACAAAGGCGTCCATATTGGCGAACTGGCCGCCGAACCAGTTGCCCGCGCCGGCCAGCGCGGTGATCCAGATCGTCGATCCCGCCGCGGTCCAAGCCAGGAATTTCGCCTGGTTCATCTTTACCATGCCCGCGGGCAGCGACACCATCGTGCGCGCGACGGGCATGAAGCGCGCAACGAAGACGATGCCCGGCCCATGTTTCAGAAACCATGCGTGCAGCCGTTCGACCTCGGCCCAGTCGAGGGTCAGCCAGCGGCCGTGGCGATCGATAAAGGGTTTCAGCCGCTGATAGCCGATCCAGCGGCCGATGCCGTACCACACCCAATTGCCGACGGTCGTCCCCGCGACCGCGACCGCGACGAGCGTCCAGAAATCGAAATGTCCCTTGGCGACGGCGATGCCGCCGAGCCCCATGATCACTTCGGACGGAATAGGCGGGAACACATTCTCGAGGAACATGAGGATAAATATCCCCATATAGCCCCAGCTCTGGATCAGGGTCAGGATGAAATCGGTCATGGCAGGGGTAACGCGCGGGCCGCGTCAGCCGATCCTTCGATTGATCGCGTCCCAGATCAGACCCGCCGTATCGCTGTTGTTGAACCGGTCGATCGCGACGATCCCGGTGGGCGAGGTGACGTTGATTTCGGTGAGCCATTCGCCGCCGATCACATCGATGCCGACAAACACCAGCCCGCGTTCCTTGAGCGCCGGGCCAAGCGCAGCGCAGATTTCCTGCTCGCGCGGGGTCAGCGTTGTCGCTTCGGCAAAACCGCCGACCGCGAGGTTCGAGCGGAATTCGCCTTCGCCGGGCCGCCGGTTGATCGCCCCCGCAACCTCGCCGTCGATCAGCACGATGCGCTTGTCGCCTTGCGCGACGCTGGGCAGGAACTGCTGTACCATGAAGGGTTCGGGCCACACCTGTCCGAACAGTTCGACCAGCGCCCCGAGGTTGCTGCCATCGGCGTCGATACGGAATACCGCCTTGCCGCCATTGCCGTGCAGCGGCTTGATCACGACCGCGCCATAGCGCGCCTGAAAATCCTTCACCGCATCGAGATCGCGGGTGACCATCGTCGGCGGCATATATTCGGGAAAATCGAGCACGAAGACTTTTTCGGGGGCGTTGCGCACCGAGACGGGGTCGTTGACCACCAACGTCTCGCTCGCGATCCGTTCGAGCAGCCAGGTGCCGGTGAGGTAGCCGAGGTCGAAGGGCGGATCCTGCCGCATCAGGATGACATCGACATCGCGGCCGAGATCGAGGGTGACCTCGTCGCCGAAACTGTAGTGCGCCCCGGCCTCGCGCTTGACGTCGAGCACGCGGTGCGCCTTCGTCGTCAGCCGTCCGGCCTCCCACGTCAGCCCGCGCACGTCGTAATGATAGAGAGTGTAACCGCGTTCGAGCGCCTTCAGCATCAGGGCAAAGCTGCTGTCGCCCCCGATGTTGATACCGTCCATCGGGTCCATTTGCACCGCGGCGCGCAGGGTCATTCGCTATTCCTCAAGGTTGCCAGACGTGGACCAGATGGCGTGGCAGGCGCCCCGGCGCAAGGAGCATCACGTCGATGCGGATGTCGTCGTGCGGACGGGCAAAGCGGGGGCTGAGCATTTCCGCCGCCGCGGCGACGCGGCGCAGGCGATATTGGTCGATGGCGAGGTCGAGATCCTCGGCGCGTTCGCGCCATTTCACTTCGATGAAAGCGACGGTGCGGCCGCGCCGTGCGACGAGATCGACTTCGCCCGCGGCGACGCGCAACCGTTCGCCCAAGATGCGCCAGCCGTGGAGGCGCAGCCACCAGGCGGCGCGGCGCTCGGCTTTGCGCCCGCGCGCTTCGGCGGCGGCGCGCTTCAACCGGCATCCTTGAGCGCGAGGGCGCGGGCATAGACGGCGTGGCGGTCGAGCCCGAAGCGTTTGGCCACCGCTTTCGCAGCCTGCGCGACGGGCTTGTCCACCATCGCATCGCGCAGCGCCGCGGCGAGCGTCGCGTCGTCGGCCGCTTCGGGTGCCGCTTCGCCCGGCGGGCCGACGACGATGACGATCTCGCCCTTCGGCGGCGCATCGGCGTAGCGTGCGGCGAGCTCGGTCAATGTGCCGGTGACGCATTCTTCGAACATCTTGCTGATCTCGCGCGCGACAGCCGCGTCGCGGTCGCCGAGACCTTCGGCGAGCGCGCTAAGGGCAGACGCGAGGCGCGGGCCGCTTTCGTAAAACACCAATGTGGCGCGCAACCCCGCGAATTCGGCGAGTGTGTCGGCGCGCGCCTTGGCCTTTGACGGCAGGAACCCGGCGAACAGGAAGCGGTCGCTGGGCAGCCCCGACAGGGTGATCGCGGCGATCGCGGCGCACGGGCCGGGCAGGGTGGTGACATGCCGCCCCGCCGCGCGCGCGTCGCGGACCAGTTTATATCCGGGGTCGGAAATCAGCGGGGTACCGGCATCCGACACCAAAACGACAACTTCGCTCGCCATACGCGCAACCAGCGTCGCGCGGGTGCGTTCGTCGCTGTGATCGTGATAGGGGGTCATCGGCACGCGCAATCCAAGATGTGAAAGCAGCTTCGCGGTGACGCGGGTATCCTCTGCCGCGATCACATCGGCGCGCGCCAGCATCGCCCCGGCGCGTGCGGTGATGTCGCCAAGGTTGCCGATGGGGGTCGCGACGATATAGAGACCGGGCAAGGGAGAATTTGAGATGGTCGAATCTGGCATGACGCCGAAAATGGCAGAAACTGCCCCCAACTGCCAGATGGGCGCGCGCCAAGCATATGCATCGCCGCGGCGGCACATGCTGCGCGGACTCGGTGCCGTGGCGCTGGCGGGACTGCTTGGCGCGTGTCAGGTCGTCCCGAAAGGCAATGGCCCCGTTGCGCCGCCGCCGCCCGAAGCGCCGACCGACAATGTCGGCCCCGGCCTGCCCACCGACACCGATCGCCACCGCGTCGCGCTGCTGGTGCCGCAGACCGGCCCCAACGCCGACGTCGGCACCGCGATCGCCAATGCGACGACGCTGGCGCTGCTCGATTCGCGCACCGAGCGCGTCCGCATAACCACTTACGACACCGCGCTCGGCGCGGCGGCGGCGGCGCGGCAGGCAGTCGCCGACGGCAACCGGCTGATCCTCGGCCCGCTGCTCAGCGAAGACGTCGCCGCGGTCGCGCCCATTGCGCGCGATGCCAAGGTGCCGGTGCTGAGTTTCTCGAACGACAGCAGCGTCGCGGGCAACGGCGTCTTCATCATGGGCTTTGTCCCCGGCCAGTCGGTCGAGCGCGTCGTCGCCTTTGCGCGCGGCAAGGGGCATCAGCGGTTCGGCGCGCTGGTGCCGAAAAATGTCTATGGCGACCGCTCGGTCGCCGCGTTCCGTACCGCTGTCGCCGAAGCCGGCGGCACGCTGGTCGCGGTCGAAAGCTATGACCGTAGTGCGACCGCGCTGACCGGTGCGGCGCGGCGGATCGCCAATGCGGGCGCGATCGACGCGGTGCTGATTGCCGATAGCGGCGGCAACGCGATCCGCGCCGTGCCCGTCATCAAGGGCACCGGCCAGCGCCAGATCCTGGGCACCGAGCTGTGGAACACCGACGCGTCGCTGGGCAGCAGCGCGGTGATGCGCGGGTCGTGGTTCGCCAGCGTGTCCGACGGTCTGTACGGCCAACTCGCGGGCAAATATCGCACCCGTTTCGGCAAGGCGCCGTACCGGCTCGCCAGCCTGGGGTATGACTCGGTGCTGCTGACCGTGCGGATCGCGCGCGACTGGAAACCGGGCACCAGCTTTCCGGTGAACAAGCTGCTCGCCACTGACGGGTTCGGCGGTATCGACGGCATCTTCCGTTTCAACAACCGCGGCATCGCCCAGCGCGCGCTCGAGGTCAGCGAAATCGGCGCGGGCGGTTTTCGCGTCGTCGATCCCGCGCCGACCAAATGGTAGGCGCGGCGCGCATCGCCGTGTCTTAGCCGCCACAGTCGCACGAAAAGCGTCGCCATGATGTCATGGGCGGCCTTTACGGCGCGCCCGCGTTCACTATATGAGCATGGCGTGCGTAAATCGCGCCGATTCCGCGCGCCACCCGTCCACGACCAGGAGATACAGCTATACCACCGCCCATGACCCGCCGCCCGATGGCGCCGCTGCCGCCGAAAAACGGCCCGCGATACAATGAATTCATCGCCTCGCCCAAGGTCCGTGTGATCGACGAGGAAGGCGAAAATCTGGGCGTAATGCTGACGGCCGAAGCGATCGAGCAGGCCGCCTCTGTTGGGCTGGACCTGGTTGAAGTATCCCCGAATGCCGATCCGCCGGTGTGCAAATTCCTGGACGTGGGTAAGTTCAAATACGAAGCCCAGAAAAAGGCGAACCTGGCGCGCAAGAGCCAGAAAACGCAGGAAATCAAAGAGATCAAGATGCGTCCGAATATCGACGATCATGATTTCGACGTGAAGATGCGCAAGGTGTTCGACTTTCTGGAGGAGGGCGACAAGGTCAAGATGACCATGCGTTTCCGCGGCCGCGAAATGAGCCACACCCAGCTTGGCCTGAACGTGCTGCAGCGCGTCGCTGAACTGACGTCGGAAATCGCGAAGGTCGAAGCGCATCCGCGCACCGAAGGCCGCCAGATGCTGATGGTGATCGCGCCGAAGTAAAGCGCGCCCGGCTCAGCCGATCGAATATTGCAGGGCGGTCGTTCCAACGGGGCGGCCGCCCGCTTCGTATCGGCGCTCGATCATCTTCGCCGTGCCGTCCGTCGCCACCGCCAAGAGTGTTGAGGCGCGGGTGCCATAGACGTCGCCGCGCAGGAACAGCGCCGGATCGCTGGTCGCGGTCAACGTGTCGAGCAGGCCTTGGGGATCGGCACGCGCATCGACAACCGCCGCGAGTGCCGACCGCAGGCGCTCGGCGCGCGGGCAGGGCGTATCGACCGGTTCGTTGGCGAGAGCATGGACCCCGGGGCCGAGCGCGGCGATCCGGGGCTGCGGCCGGTTGGTCAGCAGCCGCGCCTGGCCGCCGCCGACGGCAAACAGGTTGAAGGCGTTGCATCGGTCAAGGTCGGCGGCGACCGGGGCGGCGAAGCGACCCGTTCCTCGCAGCATGTCGACCACCAGCGCGCCACGCGAGTCCTTCGCCGGATCGGGCATCGCGCCGCGCACATTGGTGACCACCACGACCCGGCCGCTCGGGCGATGGACGCCCAGCCAGGTGCCGCCCGCCTGAATATCGCGTCCGGCGACAATGCCGCTGCCGTCGTCCCACTCGCTGAGCGGTGCGGCAGGGCGCGCATGGAATTCATCGCGGTTGCCGATCAGGATCAGCGGCCAATCGGCATGAACCTGCCAAGCGAGAGCAACGACGCACATGGCCGCGCCTATCGCGCGCCCGCTGCCCGTTGCCAAGCCTCTTGACAAATCGCTTGGTTGAATGTTCAATCAAGTCATCTTGGAGAGGGAGGACGGTGATGGCCGACGAATTCGAGAAGATGGGCGAAAGCCTGCGCGCCAAGACCGGCAAGGGGCTCGACGAATGGGTTGCGACCGCGCGTGCTGCGGGCATCGCTGGGCATATGCCGCTTGTGAACCACCTGAAATCGGCCCACGGCCTGGGTCATGGTTATGCAAACATGATCGTCCACGCCGCCAATGCCTCGGCGGCGGTGTCGCAGGACGACGACGTGCTGGTCGCGGCGGCGTTCGACGGGGCCAGGGGGCATTGGCGGCCGCTATACGACCGGCTGGTGGCTTTGGTGCAGGGGTTCGGCGGTGACGTCGAGCTGGCGCCGAAGAAGGGCTATGTCAGCCTGCGCCGCAAGAAGCAGTTCGCGCTGCTCCAGCCGTCAACCAAGGATCGGTTCGACATCGGCCTGGCGCTGAAGGGCGAGGCGCCCCTCGGCAAGCTCGAACTCGCGGGCAGCTGGAACGCGATGGTGTCGCACCGGGTGCGGATCGCCGCCGATGCCGACGCCGACGATCAGGTGGCCGGCTGGCTGCGCGCCGCCTATGACCGCGCAGGCTAGGGCGGGACATGAACGCCACCGACACCCGCAATCGCATCCTGATGACCGCGATGGAGCTGTTCTGGGAGAAGGGCTATGGCTCGACGTCGATCGCCGACATCCTCTCGCGCAGCCAGGTGCATAGCGGCAGCCTCTATCATTTCTTCCCGGGCAAGCAGGACGTGCTGGTCGGCGTGCTCGAATTCTATCGCGACGGGATCGAGGATAATCTGCTCGCGCCGAACTGGCAGGGCGTCGAAGACCCGATCGACCGCATCTTTGCGCTGCTCGCCGGTTACCGCACCCATCTGATCGTCACCGACTGCACCTATGGCTGCCCGATCGGCAGCCTAGCGCTGGAAATCCACGAACCCGACCCGGTGGTGCGCGAGCTGATGGCGGCGAACTTCACCAATTGGGCAGCGGCGATCGCGGGGTGTTTCGACGCCGCGGCCGACCGCCTGCCGCCGGGCAGCGATAGTCAGGCGCTGGGCGAGTTTGTGCTGACGGTGATGGAGGGCGCGGTGATGCAGGCGCGTACGTACCGCGACATCGGCTATTTCGATCGCAACATTGCTGTATTGCGCGACTATATCACTGCATTGCTGGCACCGGCAAAGCGTGATAGCTTCGCCTGATCTTTCTGGAGGGGGGAGACGAAAATGACCGAAGCTGCAAAAACGCCGTGGCACCTGTGGGTCGTCGGGGGACTTTCGCTGCTGGTGAACGCATTTCCTGTCGTCGATTTTACGCTGACCAATTTGCAGAATGAATTTTGGCTGTCACCGCTCACCGAAGCGCAGCGGACCTTCATTCTGGGGGCTCCCGCCTGGGCCAATGTCTGCTGGGCGCTCGGCGGGATCGGCGCATTTGTCGGCTCGTTGCTCTTGCTGTTTCGTTCGCGCCATGCGCTGACCGCGTATCTGGCGTCGATCGTCGGGCTCGCCGGTTCGACCTATTATCAGCACATATTGAACGGCGACACGTTGCGGCAGTTGTTTCAGAATGTCCCCGTCATCGTCACCGGGGTCATCTGGGTCATCATGCTTGGCCTGATTTTCTACGCCCGCGCGATGACGGCGAAGGGCGTGCTGCGCTGACGATGCCTGTTTTGGGTCGGTTCTCGCAAATTTCCCTCCCGATCAGGGAGGGGAAGAAGAGAGGGGCGGCAAGGTCGCCTCTTCAATACACCCCACTGGTCCCCGGGGTCGTCGCGCGCGCGGTCGTTTCGATTGTCGGCACGACCGGCGGGGCGGTCGGGGCAATGATCGTTGCGGTGGGGCGGCCAGGCTGGGCAAAGCTGGCCACCACCGGCGCGTCGCGGCCATAGAGGTCGGCGAGTTTCTTGATCCCGCCCTTGCCGTCGGGGACGACGGTCCAATAGGCGACATAGACGGGGAAGGGGTTGTCGAAGCCGAAGCGTGTCGTCGCACCGCTGGCGATCGCCTCGCCAAACTCCTCAGGGCTTTTGCCCGCGAACATCACCGCCATCAGGCCCGAGAAATGCAGCGCGCGTTCCGTGCGGATACAACCATGGCTGAATGCGCGCGCCGCGGCGCCGAACGCACCCTTTGACGGGGTGTCGTGCAGGTAGATCGCATGCTCGTTGAGCATTTCCATCTTCATCACGCCCAGCGCGTTGTTCGGCCCGGCCTTTTGCACCACCGACAGCGTCTTGCCGCTGCCGGTCCAGGTATAGCCCTGCGCGCGCGCCGAGGCGGGATTGCGCGCGATCGTCGCGCCGATACCTTCGTTGATGATGCTGCGCGGCAGCGTCCACGTCGGGTTGACGATGATGCCGGTCGCCATCGGGTTAAGCTGCGGCGTCGGGGTCGAATTCTTGCCGACCACGGCCTTGTGCGTCGCGATGATCGTGCCGCCATGGACGACGCGGGTCAGATATTCGGGAACATTGCTGACGACATAGCGGTCGCCGAGCGAGCGCGGCATCCAGCGCCAGCGTTCCATGTTGACGCGGATCGCATTGGCGTCGGCGCCCGCCTTAGCCTTGGCGAGCGACGCCTTGAGCGCCGCAAAGTCGGGATGCACGGGGTTGAGGCCGAGCAAGGTTTCGCGGATCGACCCGGCGTTGAGCGCGGTGCCGAGCAGCGCGAGCAGCGGCTCGCTGTCGGCATCGCTATCGACCATGAACCATTGTTTGCGCGCCGCATTTGGCGTGCGCCCGTCGCGCAGGTGGGTGGCGAGGAGCAGGAAGGTGTCGGTCGCGACCTTGTCGAGCCGCGCCTGATCGTTCGCCAGGATCGCCGCGGCGAGCGTGTCGGGCTTGTAATCCTTGGCGAACAGGCCCTCGGCGCCGATCTTTTCGATGACGCTGAGCAGCGCGGTGGCATTTTCTTCCGACCAGGTCGGCAAGGCGATCTGCGCCGCGATCACCGGCGCATCGTCGGCGACCTTGTCGGGTTGCAGGACGACCGAATCCTCCTTCACCCCGGTCTGGGCGAGCGCGGGCGCGGCCAGCAGGCTCAGCGGGAGGAGGAGCGTCGCGGCGGGACGCGCAGAAAAAGAGACGTTTTTGACCATGGTTGAGGTCCATAGCCAAAAAAGGACGGTAGTGAAAGTGACGTGGCGCACGGCTGGGCGCATCGCGAATAATATCCGTCATCCCGGCGAAGGCCGGGATCTCAGTGGTGCGTCAGAAACAGTCTATGAGGCCCCGGCCTCCGCCGGGGTGACGATAGCGAACTAGGCTTTCGACGCCTCATCCTGCTGCGCCAGCCATTCCTCGAGCCACTTGATCGTGTAATCGCCGTGGATCACGTCGGGATCGGCGAGCAAGGCCTGATGCAGCGGGATGTTCGTCTTGACCCCGGCGATCACCATTTCCTCGAGCGCGCGGCGCATCCGCATCATGCAGCTTTCGCGGCTGCGGCCATAAACGATCAGCTTGCCGATCATGCTGTCGTAATAGGGCGGGATCGAATAGCCGGCGTAAAGCCCGCTATCGACGCGGACGTGCATGCCGCCCGCGGCGTGATAATTGGTGACCTTGCCCGGCGAGGGCAGGAAGGTGCGCGGATCCTCGGCATTGATACGGCATTCCATTGCGTGGCCGCGGAATTCGAGGTCTTCCTGACGAACCGACAGGCCCATGCCGCCGGCAATGCGGATCTGTTCACGGACAAGGTCGAAACCGGTGATCATCTCGGTCACCGGATGCTCGACCTGGATGCGCGTGTTCATCTCGATGAAGAAGAATTCGCCATTTTCCCACAGAAACTCGATCGTACCGGCGCCGCGATAGCCCATCTTGGCCATCGCATCGGCGCAGATGCCGCCCATGCGCGCGCGCTCCTCGGCCGAGATGATCGGTGAGGGGGCTTCTTCGAGCACTTTCTGGTGGCGGCGCTGGAGCGAACAATCGCGCTCACCCAAATGGATGGCGTTGCCATTGCCGTCGCCGAACACCTGGAATTCGATATGGCGCGGATTGCCGAGGTATTTTTCCATGTAAACGGTCGGATCGCCGAACGCCGCGGCGGCTTCGCTTGATGCCTGGCCCATCAGGCTTTCCAGGCTGCCCGCGTCGGGGACGACCTTCATCCCGCGCCCGCCACCGCCCGACGCCGCCTTGATCAACACCGGATAGCCGATGTCCTCGGCCATTTTGCGGCATTCGTCGCCATAAGTGACGGCGCCGGGCGAACCCGGAACGACGGGCAATCCGAGCGCCACCGCGGTGCGCTTTGCCTCGACCTTGTCGCCCATGGTGCGGATATGCTCGGGCTTCGGCCCGACAAAGATCATGTCATGCGCTTCGATGATCTCGGCGAAACGCTCGTTCTCGGACAGGAAGCCATAGCCCGGATGGATCGCGTCGGCGCCGGTGATTTCAGCCGCCGAGATGATCGCGGGGATATTGAGATAGCTGTCCTTCGCCGCGGGCGGGCCGATGCAAACGGCCTCGTCGGCAAGGCGGACGTGCATCGCGTCGGCGTCGGCGGTCGAATGGACCGCGACGGTCTTGATGCCCATTTCGTGGCACGCACGATGGATGCGCAGCGCGATCTCGCCGCGGTTGGCGATCAGGAGCTTTTCAATGGCCATGTGTTGATCAGCCGATGGTGAACAGCGGCTGGTCGAATTCGACCGGCTGGCTGTTCTCGACATGCACGGCCTTCAGCGTGCCCGACGTCGGCGCGACGATCGGGTTCATCACCTTCATCGCCTCGATGATCAGGACGGTGTCGCCTTCCTTCACCGCCGAACCGACGGCGGCGAAATTGGGCGCGCCGGGTTCGGGCGACAGATAGACGGTGCCGACCATCGGCGATTTAACCGCGCCGGCGAAGCTGTCGGCGGCCGGCGCGGCGGCGGGAGCAACAACCGGAGCTGGCGCAGCCGGTGCGGCGACGGGTGCATAAGCGACGGGCGCGGCGGCCGCGCTCAGCGTGCGGGCGACGCGGATCTTGCGTTCGCCGTCCTCGACCTCGATTTCGGACAGGCCGGTGTCGTCGAGCAGTTCGGCGAGCGCGCGGACATAGCCCGGATCGATGTTGATGCCATTGTCTTTATGGTCACCCATGAGAATTTTCCTGTTGTTGCGGCGCCGACGTTGCGGCGGCCTGACCCCGTTTTTGATGCGCTCTATTGTCAGAGACGCGCGGCGGCGTCCAGCGCCAGCGTATAGCTGTTCGCGCCATGGCCTGCAAAATGGGCGACCGCGGCCATGCCGACGTAGCTGATGTGGCGAAACTCTTCGCGACTCATCGGGTCGGACAAATGAACCTCGATCACCGGCACCTTGATCGATTTGATCGCATCATGGAGCGCGATCGAAGTGTGGGTGTAGCCGCCCGCGTTGAGCAGCACCGCCTTGGCGCCCGCGACATAGGCCTCGTGCAGCCAGTCGATCAGCACACCTTCATGGTTGGTCTGGCGGCATTCGACGCGCAATCCCAGCGCGGCCGCCTGCGCCTCCAGCCGCGCGTGGATGTCGTTCAGCGTGTCGTGGCCATAAATCTCGGGCTCACGCGTACCGAGCAGGTTGAGGTTGGGGCCGGAAAAGACAAAAACGGTCGGCTTGTCGGTCAATGCTGGGGCTTTCGGTTGCGGCAAGGGACGCTCCCCCTATATGGGCTGCTCGGCAAAAGGCAAAGCAAGGCGGGTACGCGGTGATTTCTGTCATCCTCAACGGTGATCCAAGGCAGGTGCGCGAAGGCAGCATCGCCGACCTTGTCGCCTCGCTGGGCCTCGACGTCAAAAAGGTCGCGGTCGAGCGCAACCGCGAAATCGTGCCGCGCTCGACGCTGGCCGACATCGCGCTCGCCGAGGGTGATGCCTTGGAAATCGTACATTTTGTAGGAGGCGGTTGTTGACCGACAGTTGGAGCGTTGCCGGGCGGACTTTCACGTCACGGCTGATTGTCGGAACCGGCAAGTATAAGGATTTTGAGCAGAATGCGGCCGCTGTCGCGGCGTCGGGGGCGGAGATCGTCACCGTCGCGGTTCGCCGGGTCAATGTGTCGGACCCGACCGCGCCGATGCTCACCGACTATATTGATCCCAAGAAGATCACCTACCTGCCCAACACCGCGGGCTGCTTTAATGCCGACGACGCGATCCGCACGCTGCGGCTGGCGCGCGAGGCGGGCGGTTGGGATCTGGTGAAGCTGGAAGTGTTGGGCGAGGCCAAGACGCTTTATCCCAATATGCGCGAGACGCTGGAGGCGACTGAAGTGCTCGCGAAAGAGGGCTTCCTGCCGATGGTCTATTGCGTCGACGATCCGATCGCCGCGAAACAGCTGGAGGATGCGGGCGCGGTTGCGGTGATGCCGCTGGGGGCGCCGATCGGGTCGGGCCTGGGCATCCAGAACCGCGTGACGATCCGCCTGATCGTCGAGGGCGCATCGGTGCCGGTGCTGGTCGATGCGGGCGTTGGCACCGCAAGCGACGCGGCGGTGGCGATGGAACTCGGTTGCGACGGGGTGCTGATGAACACCGCGATCGCCGAAGCCAAGGATCCGATCCGCATGGCCCGCGCGATGAAGCTGGCGGTCGAGGCGGGGCGCGATGCCTATTTGTCGGGGCGGATGGGGCTGCGCAAATATGCCGACCCATCGAGCCCGCTGGCGGGGTTGATCTGAGCCGATCAGAACGGCGCGGGCGGGCGGTAGAACATTTCGACCCGTTCGATCTGACCATTGCTGCCCAGCACGACTTCGACATCCCACAGCAATTTGCCGGGACCATCGGGCAGCACGACGATCCGATAGGGTTGCCAGAGCTTGTTGTCGGTCGTTTTGCGCTCGACGCTGAATGTCTTGGCGAGCGGCAGCCGGAGAAAGGCGTCGCGCGGGGCGATGCGGGTCATCGGATAAGATGCGGGCGCGCCTGAGAGCAGCTCGAAAAAGACTTGGTCCTTCTTTTTTACCTTTGCCTGCGCGTCAGCGACTTTCGCGATCAGCGCCTTTGCCTCGTCATCGGTCAGGCCGCGCAGCTGCATTTGCGGAGCGGCTTGCGACGGCGCGGGCTGGGCGAATCCAGCGGGGGTGAGCAGCAGCACGGTTGCGGCGATCATGATCGGGCGTGAAAATGGCATGCCGACATTCAACCTGCTTTGGGCCGCAGGTCAATTACCCTTTTTTCAGAACAGTTTGTCGGACGCGCGGAACATTGGCGCTGATGGCCCGTTGGTTGGACAAGAGGCAGCGTCGCCTCGGCCAATAGCAAGGAGAAATTCCATGGGTGAACTCACCGAAAAGGCCAAAGGTCTAGCCAACGAAGCCGCTGGCAACACCAAACAGGCGATTGGCAAGGCGACCGACAACGAGCGTCTGCGCCAGGAAGGCGAAGCGCAGGAGCGCAAGGGCGAGGCCCAGAATTTGAAGGGCAAGGTCGAAGGCGCGCTTGGCAACAAGGTCTGACGAATTGTTCGTCCGATAAGAAAAAGGCCCCGGGAAACCGGGGCCTTTTTTGTTGGTTTCCTCCCCATGGCTTCGCCGCAGGGAGGATCCATATTATTTCCCGCCCGACGCCACCAGGTCGACGTCGGTCATGCCACCGTCGCGGCGTGCCATGATGACATAGGCAAGGTCGCCCTTGGTGCCGCCCAGCATATGTTCGCTGCCGTTGACGCGGTGGTCGCTGGTGTAGCCGGCGCGGACTGCCATGGTGTGGTAATAGTCGAGCACGCCCTGGATCGACGCCGCGGTCTGAAAATTGACGACGCGGATGTTGCACTTGCCACCAGCGATGCCCGCGGCTTCGCGCAGCGTGGCGCGCGGATAGAGTTTGAACGCGGCGGGCAGGCGGTCGGCCCATTGATTGCCATAGGTCAGCTTGGCGTCGCACGCGCCCTTCGATTGGTCGCGCGCGAGCGCGCCGATGGTTACCGGGCGCTGTTTGGTGTCGCAGCCGTCGCAGCCAGCCTCGAACGGCAGCGCCTTGGGGGCGGTCAGCAATTTGCCCGCGGCCTGCGCCGCGGCGGCTTCGGCGGCGGTCGCGGCCTTGCCGCCCGACACGCCGGGAACCCCGCCGTCGACAGGTTTGTTGCCTGGGCCGACGGCATTCTGGTTCGACTGGCCGGCGAGCTTGGGGTCGACCATGATCTTGTCTTCAAGCGAGCCTTTGACCGCCGGGTCGGCGCTGGTCAGCCCGTCGTCGAGCGGGGCGAGTTCGGACTTGGCTTCGGGATTGTCCCGGCAACCGGCGAGCGGTGCCGCCGCCATCAGCAGGCCGGTGATCAGCCATTTTCCGCGCAACATCATCGCTAACACTCCCTTAATCTTTGACCCGGATTGCCCGATCCTGGTTAAAAAGGCGCAAAGAAAATGCGTTAACGGGTAAGACTTTGTTAGCCGAAAACTGTCTCGGAGCGAGACGCTTTCGGGTTGCAGCGGATCAGCCGCGAGGTCGCGACCGCGGCCTGGCGGTGGATCACCGCTTGTCGGTAAACGGGGTCGGTGACCATTTCCAGAAACGCCGCGCTGGTGGGATATTCGGCGATGAACATGGCGTCCCAACGCTCGTTGGCAGGGCCGATTGCCATCGCTTCCATCGTCCCGCGCCATACGATCCGGCCGCCGACGCGCTGGAACACCGACCCGCTGTCGGTGCCATAATGGGCGTAGGCTTCCGCCCCGGTCAGCGCCTGGCCCGCGAGCGGATGATCGGCGGGGTAGGTCGCCGCGGCCTTGAAACGGACCAGGTTGAGCATGTGGATTACCGTGTCGCGCGGCAGCGCCTTGAACGCATCGAATTGCGCGCGTTCGGGGTCGATATGCTGATCGGTCATGGCAGGAAGTCCTTGCGCTTGACCCGCCACGCGTCGGCGCTTTGCACCCACGCATCGACCGGTGCGTCCTCGAACGGTGCGGGCAGGCGGGTCGGGCCGCTGTTGGTCGCGCCGAGCCGGGCCGCCAGAGCCTGCGATCGGGTGTTGGCGGGGTCGATGCTGTGCATCAGTTCGGGCCATTTCAGGAATTCGACCGCAAAATCGCACGCGGCGACCGCGCCTTCAAAGGCATAGCCCTTGCCGGCGAATTTGGCGCGGACGCCATAGCCGATCTCGGGCGCGGGCCAGCCGTCGGGTTCCCAGGGGCCGAGCCGCCCGACCCATTCGCCGCTCTCGCGCTCGATCACGGAGAACATCGAAAAGCCGCGAATGTGCCAGGCTCCGGCGAGCGTGCACCACATCCGCCACGCCGAAGCGCGCGGGCAGGTGCCGCCGATGAAGCGCATCGTGTCGGGTTCAGCGCACATTTCGGCGAAGGCGTCGAAATCTTCGGTTGCGGGCGGGCGCAGGATGAGGCGCTGGGTGACGAGCAGGGGGCCGTTGAGCATGATGATCCTCTCCCGAAGTCAGGAGGATCGCTTCTGCGGCAAGACGTTCGGGGGGACAAGCCCCAAGAATGGCGCGCACGATGTTGAGGGCGCCAACGACCAGGTTGACGCCCTCTCCATCACGCGTGCGGGCGGAGGGGTCTCGGACCCACACCCGTAACGGGGTCTCTATCGCTTAGCGGCAGCGATATTTGTCGCGGTCGATCTCGCGGCCGAGCAGCGCGCCACCGGCGGCGCCGAGCACGGTGCCGAGCAGCTTGTCGCCGCGACCGGCGATTTCGTTGCCGGCGAGGCCGCCGACGGCGCCGCCGATCAGCAGGCCGGTGGTGCCATTGTCGCGCTTGCAGCGATAACGACCGTCACCGTCGCGCCAGATCCGCGTATCGGCACTGACGCGCTGGTCATGGTAATGACGCTTCTTGCGCTTGTGAAAGCCGCTCGATTGTTCGAGCTGATGAAAGCCTTCGGCCTTGGCCGGTGCCGCGATGCCGGCATAGGCCGGGGCGGTCAGCGCGACGCTGGCGGCGGCCAAGGCGCCCATCAGGCCTTTGTTGAAACTACGCATCTTATATCCTTTCCTGGTGCCGCGCCTTGTGCCGCCTGGACGGCTCTGGGCGCTTCGACGGGAAAACGAGCCATCCCCGGATCGCGTTGCATGAACGGGAAGCAACAAGACGAACCGAGCGTTATCATCGATGAACCGAAAGGGTCTTGCCGCGTCGGCGGCGGCGTGCGACACTTGGGTCATGCTCAACATCGCTTCGCTCGTTATCGGTGCCATCGCTTTGGTTTTGGCCGTTTTTGCCTTCATCCCGCTGCTCGGCTGGGCGAATTGGGTGATCGTACCGTTTGCCGTGGTCGGGCTCGCGCTGGGGGCGATGTCGAGCAGCACCAGCGGACGCAATCTGAACATCGTCGTGATCGTCATCGGCGTGATCCGCCTGATGCTGGGCGGCGGCATCATCTGATTTTCGGCCGAAAGGCAGGTTTCTCCCCATGAATCAGCCGACCGCCCCCGCGGCGACCCCGCAGCGCGGCTTGCCCTATGCGCTGGGCGCCTATGCGATCTGGGGCTTTGTCCCGCTGTTCTTCAAGCTGCTGGAAACGGTGCCGCCGGTCGAGGTGCTGGCGCAGCGCATTCTCTGGTCGCTACCGCTGTGTTTCGTCATCATGGCGTTCCGGCGCCAGATCGGCGATTATCTCGCAGCGCTGAAGGATTGGCGCGTGCTGCGCCTGCTGCTCGCCAGTTCGCTGCTGATCGCGCTCAACTGGCTGGTCTATATCCACGCGGTGTTCACCGACCATGTGCTGGCGGCGAGCCTCGGCTATTACCTCAACCCGTTGGTCAATGTGCTGCTCGGCATGATCTTCCTTGGCGAACGATTGTCGCGGTTGCAGGCGGTCGCGGTGGTGATTGCCGGGATTGGCGTCGCGATCCTGCTCGCGGGGGCGCTCGACACGCTGTGGATCAGCCTGACGCTGGCGCTGAGTTTCGGCACCTATGGGCTGCTCCGAAAGATCGTGCCGGTCGGGTCACTGCCGGGCCTTGCGATCGAGACGACGCTGTTATTGCCACTGTCGCTGGCAGCGGCGGGCTATTATCTGTCGATCGGCGATGGGCGCGGATTCGGGTCGGGCGGTGACATCAGCTGGTTGCTCGCGGCGGCCGGGGTGGTGACCGCGGTGCCGCTGTTGCTGTTTGCGACCGCGGCGCGGCGGATGAGCTACGCGGCGCTGGGGTTCGTCCAGTACTTGGCGCCGAGCATCGCATTCTTGCTTGGGCTGTTCGTATTCAACGAACCGCTGAAGCCCGCGCAGCTGTTCTGTTTCCTGCTGATCTGGATCAGCATCGCGGTGTTCAGCTTCGATATGTGGCGCAAGATGCGCGCGGAGCGGATGGTGGCGGTGGCCTAAATCTCGTCGCCCCCGCGAAGGCGGGGGCTGCAAGAGGTCTTCGCATCTTCTTTGGCTGCGGGCGCTAGCGGCCGCGTTTAGAGGCACGTGACTCTGAAACGCCCTTCGCGGGGGCGACGGGTTAAGTTGCCAGCCGCCAGCCCAGCGTCTCGCCTGCGTGGAACGGCACCACCTCGCCGCAACGATCGGGCACGGTCACCGGCGCACGTTCCAGCGTCACCATGCCCTCATTGAGCGGCAGGCCGTAGAAATTCGGTCCATGCTCGCTGGCGAAACCTTCGAAATGGTCGAGCGCGCCATCCTGATCGAACGCGGTGATATAGCTTTCGAGCGCGAAGGGGGCGTTGAAGATGCCCGCGCAGCCGCATGAGGCTTCCTTGGTGTGCACCGCGTGCGGGGCGCTGTCGGTGCCGAGGAAAAATTTGGGCGAGCCCGAAGTCGCGGCGGCGCGCACCGCGAGGCGGTGATGTTCGCGCTTGGCGACGGGCAGGCAATAGGCGTGCGGGCGGATGCCGCCGACGAGCATCGCGTTGCGGTTGATGTGAAGATGCTGCGGGGTGATCGTCGCGGCGACATTGGCCGGGGCGTCGGCGACGAACTGCGCCGCCTCCGCCGTCGTAATATGTTCGAACACGATCTTGAGCGCGGGCAGGGCGCGGACGAGCGGCTCCAAGGTGCGCTCGATGAACACCGCCTCGCGGTCGAAAATGTCGACGTCATGGTCGGTGACCTCGCCGTGGATCAGCAGTGGCATGCCGATGGCCTGCATCCGTTCGAGCACCCCCATGATGTTGGCGACGTCGGTGACCCCATGCGCGCTGCCGGTGGTGGCGTGGGCGGGGTAGAGTTTGGCGGCGGTGAACACCCCCTCGGCATGGCCGCGCGCGATCTCGTCCGCGTCGGTGGCGTCGGTCAGATAGGCGACGATCAGCGGGGTGAAGTCGAGATCGGCGGGGACCGCGGCGTTGATCCGGTCGCGGTACGCGCGACCTTCCTCAGCGGTCGTCACCGGCGGCGACAGATTGGGCATGACGATCGCGCGGGCAAATTGGCGCGCTGTGTAGCGCGCGACGTGGGTCAGCATCGCGCCGTCGCGCAGGTGAACGTGCCAGTCGTCGGGGCGGCGGATCGTCAGGCGGTCGGTCATGCGGTTCTCGCGGGTGAAATGGTGCTTGGTTTTGGCTGCCGCGTCCCTAGATTATCGCCATGGCCAATACCACCCTCATCAACCGCGCTTTGATCCGCCTGTCGGGCGACGATGTCCGCGGCTTCCTGCAAGGGCTGGTCACCAACGACACGTCGGGCGACCTGCCGGTGTGGGCGGCGCTGCTCTCCGCGCAGGGCAAGGCGCTGTTCGATTTCCTGATCTGGGCCGACGGTGACGACATCCTGATCGACTGCGAGCGCGATGCCGCGGGCGATCTGGCCAAACGCCTGACCCTCTATCGCCTCCGCCGCGCGATTACGATCGAACGCGAGCCTGTTTTGTGCGTTCATTGGGCACCCGGCGGCGACGTCGGCGTCGTCGATCCGCGGCTGCCCGAACTCGGCCAGCGCTGGCTGGCCCCGGCGGCGGGGGAAGCGGGAGCCGATGATGCCTGGCGCGCCCACCGGCTCGCGCTGGGCGTGACCGAAGGTCGCGCCGAACTCGGCGACGGTGCGACCTTGTGGCTCGAATGCAACGCCGCCGAATTGAATGGGGTCAGCTTTACCAAGGGCTGCTACGTCGGACAGGAAAACACCGCGCGGATGAACTGGCGGCAAAAGGTCAATCGGCGGCTGGTCGTGGTGCCGATCGCCGAAGCCGACGAAAAGCGGCAGATGATCGCCTATCCCGAACTCGGCTGGTCGGTCGAGCATCGCCGGGTTGAGAGCATCGCCGCCGCCACCGCGCCGCGATGGATGCGCGGTGCACTGGTGCCGGCGAGCGCCTGACAGACGCCGCGATGTCTGCTATAGTCCGGTCATGCGCGCTTTCCTGATTTCGTCGGCGCTCGTTGCCGCACTCGCCACACCCGCTCTCGCGACCGAGACCGGTGCCCCTGCGCCATTATTGTCGGTCGAGGCCGATGCGCCCGCGCCGCTCGCGCAGCTCGTCCCACTCGCTGCCGATTCGGCGTGGACACCGCGCTTTGCCGCGGCCGCGGACGAGCTGGCGGCGGCGCTGCGGTCGCGCGATGAGGCGCGCTGGGTGCCTTTGCTGGGCGGGCAATGGCTGGCTGCCGAAGAGCGCGCGCGGGTCGCTGGCTTGCTCCGCGACGGCGATAGCCCCTTCCGCCATGCCTTTTTTTCGAAGGGGTTTGCAAACCGCGCGATTCTGGGCTGGAGCGCGCCTGCGTCGCTGAGCGCGGATGAGCGCAGCGCGATCGAGGCGGGGCAAGAGGCGGAGGCGCTTGTATGCTGGTCGGCGGGCGGCGCTGGCGGCCAATGGCCGGCGACCGCGGCCGATGCCGACAATCGGGCGGATCGCCCCTATGCTTGTGCGCGGATCGCTTACAGCATACGCGGCGATACCCCGACGTGGCGGGCGTTCATCGAACAGCCGCCTGCTTAACCAATCCCCAACCCAATTTTGCGACAAGCGGCGCCATGTTCGGGCGTTTCCTTGGTCTGGCCGCGGCCATCGCGGTGGTATCGATCGGCATGGCGGGCGTCGCCAGCCGCGCGCCGGGCAGCGACGCCCGCGCTGCTGCCGAGGCGGGCGACCACAGCAACTGGACGACGCAGCGCAGCCGCGGCGGCTGGGATTCCTCGGACAGCAAGCCGCGTTCGGCGGGCGGCGAGGTGCGGCTGGGTCGATCGGGCGATTCGCATTTTTACGCCGACACCAATATCGACGGCACCAATATCCGGATGATGGTCGACAGCGGCGCGTCGATCATCGCGTTGACACGGCGCGATGCCGAAGCGATCGGGATCGACGTCGACAGCCTGCCGGTCAGCGGCACCGCGCGCACCGCGGGCGGCGACATTCCGATGCGCACGGTGATGCTCGACAGCGTCGAGGTCGACGGCCTGGAAGTGCGGCAGGTGCAGGCGGCGGTCATCGACGCCGACATGGGCGTGTCGCTGCTCGGCCAAAGCTATTTGTCGAAGCTGGATGCGGTGAATGTCGAAGGCGACACGATGACGCTGCGCTGAGACCGGCACACGACTTCTAAATGAACCCGCATCCCCTCATCTTCGCTTGGGGAGGCGGAGGCTCTTTAGCACGCTGAGGCGCGCTACTTCGCCTTCTTGTCGATCAGCACCGCCTGTTGCCAGCGGCTCGGCGCCTTGTCGGTGCGGTGGATGCACCCGACCCAGCAGCACGGCCGCTTTTTCCCTTCGTGCAGCTCCTCCACCGTCCGTTCGATTCGGCGCGCGCGCGTTTTCGCCTGTTTGGCATCGTCGACCCAGCAGATGAATTCGTTGCGGCCGAGCGCGGTCAGGCTTTCCCACAGCGCTAGCGTCGCTGCATCGGATGTTAGCGCAGCCTGCATATCCGTGTCTGCGACATGCACGGTACCGTGAAGAAAAGCGTCGGTCATGGCACCAAGGAATAGGGCGGTCGCGCCGCCCGGTCAAACCGGCGCCGATGCGCGGGGGCGGCTTGCCATTTGCACCGCTTTTCCCCACATCACCGGGCATGAACGCTCCCACCCCCCCGATGCGCGCGGCGATCGTGCCGGTCACCGCCTTTCAGCAGAATTGCACCCTCCTTTGGTGCACCGAAACGAACAAGGCCGCCTTCGTCGATCCGGGCGGCGACCTGCCCAAACTGAAAGAGGCGGTGCGCCAGGCCGGGGTCGAGGTCGAGAAGATCCTGGTGACCCACGGCCATATGGACCATTGCGGGCAGGCGGGAATGCTGGCGAAGGAGCTGGGCGTGCCGATCGAGGGGCCGCATGAGGACGACCGGTTCTGGATCGAAGCCTTTGCCGAAGACGGCGCGCGGTTCGGCATGGTCGGCGAGGTGTTCGAGCCCGATCGCTGGCTGGTCGATGGCGATGCGGTCACCGTCGGCAACCTCGTCATCGACGTCATTCATTGCCCCGGCCACACGCCCGGCCATGTCGTGTTTCATCATGCGCCGTCGAAACTGGCGATCGTCGGCGACGTGATTTTTCAGGGATCGATCGGGCGCACCGATTTTCCGCGCGGCAACCACCAGCAATTGCTCGATTCGATCACCCAGAAATTGTGGCCGCTTGGCGGCGACACGACCTTTCTGCCCGGGCACGGCGCGCACAGCAATTTCGCGCACGAGCGGCGGACTAACCCGTTTGTCGGGGATATGGCATTGGGCCAGTAAAATTGTCATCCCGGCGAAGACCGGGATGACGGAGCGTTTACTTCGGCGTGACCACCATCGTTTCCTCGATCTCGGTCGTCGTGATTTGGGTCGGTGTCAGATAGACGATCGCCAGCGCGCCGAGCGCGAGGCCGAGCTGGGTGAGCATGGTGATGATGGTGCCCGCCATGCGGCCCCACATCATGCCGTCCATGCCGACCGCGTGCAGGATGCGCCCGACCAGATAGAGCGCGCCGACGCCCCACAGCCACATCGACGATCCCAGGCCGAGTTCGACGAGCGCGAGCAGGATCAGCACAAAGGCGGTGTTTTCGACAAAATTGCTGTGCGCGCGCATCCGCCGCGTCACCAGTTCGCTGCCGCCGTCGCCGATGAGAATCTTTTCCTTTGTGCGCACGCGGCCAACACGGATCGCCAGCCACAGGTTGAGCAGCGCCGCTCCGGCGGCAATCGTCAGGCTGATCGGCAAGATTATCATATGCGTCCCCCTATTCGGCCACGGCTGTTGTCGCCCGGCGCTCGCCGTTGTGTGGCATCGCGCCGTGCGATCGGCAAGGGCGACGCTTTTGCTTCCGCATTGTCGTCCACAGGGCTTGCCTTTGCGGGCAAAAACGCTATAGCCCCGCCCGATCCGGCACCCGACACCTTCTGGCGTTGAGGCACCCTTCGGCGGACGATCTTCAGGCCAGAATATGGCAGGAACAGCGTTTCGCACGGCGGGCGGGCCAGTCATTTCCGGTAACGGCGATGACAAATCCGGGTAGCCGATTCGTGACACACTATTGAGAATGCAGGAAATATCATGGCCGTTCCCAAGCGAAAAACCTCGCCCTCGAAGCGCGGCATGCGTCGCAGCCACGACAGCCTGAAGGTTGAAGCCTTTCAGGAATGCCCCAACTGTGGCGAGCTGAAGCGCCCGCACAACCTTTGCAACGCCTGCGGCCATTATAATGGCCGCGAAGTGGTGTCGGTCGGCGCCTGACCCTTAGCCGGAGCGCAAATACATGGCACTGACACCGCGAATCGCGATTGATGCGATGGGCGGTGACGTCGGCGTGCGCATGATGCTCGCCGGCGCTGCGATGGCGCGCCACAAGCACGACGGTCTGCGGTTCATCCTTGTCGGCGACGAGGTGCAGATCAAGGCGGCGCTCGAAAACCACCCGAATCTGCGCGCGGCGTCGGACATCATCCACACCGACGGCGTGGTGTCGGGCGAGGACAAGCCGAGCCAGGCGCTGCGCAAGGCGAAAACGACCTCGATGGGGCTGGCGATCGACGCGGTGAAACGCGGCGATGCCGGCGGCGCGGTGTCGGCGGGCAATACCGGCGCGCTGATGGCGATGGCGAAGCTGGCGCTGCGCACGATGCCGGGGATCGACCGACCCGCGCTCGCGGCGTTGCTGCCGACGCTCGGCGACAACGATGTCGTCATGCTCGACCTTGGCGCCAACACCGAATGCGACGCGACCAATCTGACGCAGTTTGCGGTGATGGGCGCCGCCTATGCGCGCACCGCGATGGGGCTGGAACGCCCGCGCGTCGCATTGCTCAACATCGGCACCGAAGAATTAAAGGGCACCGACGAGATTCGCGATGCCGCGGGGCTGCTGCGTGCCGCGAAGGGGCTGCCGATGGAGTTCGCGGGCTTCATCGAGGGCGACAAATTGTCGCGCGGCGATGTCGACGTGATCGTCCACGACGGATTTTCGGGCAATATTGCGCTCAAGACGATCGAGGGAACGGCGCGGTTCGTCACCGACCTGCTACGCCGCGCCTTTACCAGTTCGACGCGCTCGAAGATCGGCTTCCTGATCTCGCGCCCCGCGACCGAGCTGCTGCGCCACCATCTCGACCCCAATAATCATAATGGCGCAGTGTTTCTCGGCCTGAATGGCGTCGTTCTCAAAAGCCATGGCAGCGCCGACGCAAAAGGGGTCGCCAATTGCGTCCACCTGTGCGCCGAGTTGATCGAAAAGGACATCACGCGACAGGTGACCGAAGATCTGGCGAATTTCCGCCGCGGCGACGCGGCATGACGCTGCGCGCGATCCTGGCCGGCACCGGTTCGGCGCTGCCGCGCACCCGGGTGTCGAACGCCGAGCTGGCGGCGCGCGTCGATACCAGCGACGAATGGATTGTCGAGCGCACCGGCATCCGCTTTCGCCATATCGCCGAACCCGACGAGACGACGGCGACGCTGGGCGCGGCGGCGGCGCAGCAGGCGCTGGCGGCGGCGGGGCTTGAAGCGTCGGATATCGGGCTGATCATCGTCGCCACCGCGACCCCCGACAACACCTTCCCGGCCAGCGCGACCAAGGTGCAGGCGCTGATCGGCGCGCCCGATTGTATCGCGTTCGACGTTGCCGCGGTCTGCTCGGGTTTCCTCTACGCGGTGTCGGTCGCCGACGCGATGCTGCGCACCGGCGCCGCCAAACATGCGCTGGTGATCGGGTCCGAAACCTTCAGCCGCATCCTTGACTGGGAAGACCGCACGACCTGCGTGTTGTTCGGCGATGGCGCCGGGGCGGTCGTGTTGTCGGCGCAGGACGTCGACGACGACCGCGGCATCCTGGCGACACGGCTCCACGCCGAGGGCCAATATTCGGGCATGCTCTATGTCGACGGCGGGCCGTCGACCACCGGCACCGTCGGCCATGTCCGCATGCAGGGCCGCGAAGTGTTCCGCCATGCGGTCACCAATCTGGCGTCGGTGCTGGGCGAAGTGATGGCCGATGTCGGGCTGTCGCCCGACCAGATCGACTGGGTCGTGCCGCATCAGGCGAACAAGCGGATCATCGACGCGACCGCGAAAAAGCTGGGCCTGCCCGTCGAACGCGTTGTGCTGACCGTCGACCAGCATGCCAACACCTCGGCCGCATCGGTGCCGCTGGCGCTGGACCTTGCGGTGCGCGACGGGCGGATCAAACGCGGCGATCTGGTGGTGCTGGAAGCGATGGGCGGCGGCTTTACCTGGGGCGCCGCGGTCCTGCGCGTCTGACGCCAGCTTCACCGCATTAACTCCTCGCTCCATCCGTTTCAGTTTGGCGGATTAATTCGCTTTTGTTACATAGGGGCACGGGACTCGTAACGGTGGGGGCTGTCCGGGACCGGTTCGAACATTTTCGCTTCACGAGGGGGAAGGGACCATCATGACCGCAGGAACGCTTACGCGAGCCGATATTGCGACGCGCATCAACCAGCAGATCGGGCTGTCGCGCAACGAATCGGCGACGATCGTTGAATCGATTCTCGACCATATGTCCGACGCGCTGGCGGGCGGGCAGAATGTCAAAATCTCGGGCTTTGGCACCTTTGTCCTGCGCGACAAGGCGCAGCGGGTGGGGCGCAACCCCAAGACCGGCATCGAGGTGCCGATCCTGCCGCGCCGCGTGATGACCTTTCGCGCCAGCCAGACGATGCGTGGCCGCGTTGCCGGTTAACCCGCCGGACCTCGGCCATGGCAGGGCTTGACGTGCCCGGGGACGCAGGCAAGGCGCCCGCCGCAATGCTCGCGATCGGCGAACTGGCGGAGCGGATCGGCGTGCCGACGCATGTCCTGCGCTATTGGGAAACGCGCTTTTCGCAGTTGAAGCCGCTGCAGCGTTCGGGTCGGCGGCGCTATTACCGCGCCGAAGATGTCGCGCTGGCCGAACGCATCCATGATCTGCTGCATGTGCAGGGGTTCACGGTCGAGGGTGCGCGCAAGGCGCTGTCCGAGCCGGGGACGAAGGCCGCCGCGGCGCCGACTGCCGAAACTCGCACCGAACGCGCGAGCGGCAATGGCGCGATGGGGCAGGCGCACGGCGTACCGGTCGCGGCACTTATCGCGCTGCGGCAGCGATTGGCGGCGGCGCTGGATTGACGCAGGGGCCGTGCTCCTGGCAGGGTTAAGGGCGTCTGCTTTTTTGGGTGGGTAGCGGACATCGCTGGCGGCGGCGTTCTGTTTAGATTATCCGACGGGCATGATCTGGAACATCGTTGATCGAAGGACGCGGGTTTATCGCTGGAAAGCTGTAAACGCGATTATCGAAGCCGTAGAACATGACAATAGTTGTTCTGATGCCGACCAAGCGCCTGAAGCCGATGTATCGATTGCCGTAGATTACGACCAATTAGAGGGCGTATCGGTCCATCAAGCCGTAGTCTGGGCTAGCCAGCAAAAATGTCCCGTCACGCTTTATCTTTACGACGACGGATCAGGGACGACGAGCGACGAGCATTTCGAAACGGCCAGCAATCGCTTCTAGAGATCGCGCCCGCAATTGGTCGTTTCGATACCCTCGTCATCCCGGACTCGATCCGGGATCCATGACGACAGTGCAGCTATGGTTCCCGGATCGAGTCCGGGATGACGATGAAGAGAAATCCGCCCCATGGCTTCGCCACAGGGAGGATGATCTGTCAGTCGTGATCCATCGCGGGCGCCAAGGTCGGGTCGAGATCGCGGGGGCGGATGAAGGCGGTGAAGCGCGCCATGCCAGTGTCCAACTCATGCCAGTCGGCGATGTCGAGTTCGAGCCGGGCGAGGGCCGACGTCGGCAGTTTTTCCTCGACCTCGGCGCGCAGTTCGTCGTCGCCCGATTCCGGGACGAGCATCAGGATCAGATCCTCAAGTCCCGGATTATGCCCCGAAATCAGCAGATGTTCGGCATCGCGGCCGGTGTCGCGGATGACGTCGATCAAGGTCGCGGCCGAGGCGAGGTAGATGCGGCGGTCCCAATGCGGTTCGATCGAGCCCAAATCGGCGGCGGGCTGGAAGATGTCGAGCGTTTCGGTGACGCGCACCGCGGGCGAGGCGATGATGCGGTCGACGGCCAGCTTCTGACGCTTCAGCCATTGCCCGATCAGTTCGGCGCCGCGGGCACCGCGCTTGTTGATCGGGCGGTCGAAATCGCGCTCGACCTGAACATCCCAACCCGATTTGGCGTGGCGCAGGATCGTCAAAGTCTTCAAAATCTCTCCCCGCGCCGTTGCGCCGTCCCCTGAACAGACGGGCCTTGTGCCGCAAACTTATGACGGTGAAAAGGCTGGAAACGCGCTTTTTCTGCGCTCGACATTCGCCGCCGCGACATGATTGACCGCCTCGTCGAGCGGCAGGCGGCGGATCGGGGTGCCTTCGGGAAAAGCGCTGAGCAGGCGCGAGGGGAAGCTGGGTGACAACATGACAAACTGGCCGAAATCGTCGGCGCGGCGGATCAGGCGGCCGAACGCCTGGCCGATGCGGCCGCGAATGACCATGTCGTCATAGGTACTGCCGCCCTGCGCGGCGCGCCGCGCCGCGTGCAGGATCGTCGGGCGCGGCCATGGCACCCCCTCCATGATCACCTGCCGCAGCGATTCCCCCGGCACATCGACCCCGTCGCGCAGCGCATCGGTGCCGAGCAGCGAGGCGTGTGGATCGGCGCGGAAGATGTCGACGAGGGTGCCGGTGTCGAGCGGATCGACATGCTGGGCGTAGAGCGGCAACCCGGCGCGCGCGAGGCGGTCGGCGATGCGGGCGTGGACGATGCGCAGCCGCCTTATCGCGCTGAACAGCCCGAGCGCGCCGCCGCCCGATGCCTCGATCAACCGGCTGTACGCCCCGGCGAGCGCGGGCAGGTCGCCGCGCGCGATGTCGGTGACGATGATGACCTCCGACTGCCGGGCATAGTCGAACGGGCTGGGGACGGCGAAATGTTGCACCCCGCCATCCATGTGGCGCGCGCCGGTGCGGATGTCGGCCTCGGTCCAGCCGCCCCCCCGCGCATTTTGGCTGCCATGCCCGCTGCGCAAGGTCGCCGACGTCACCAGCACGCCCTGCGCGGGGCGATAGACGATTTCGGCGATCGGCCGCGCGGGGTCGAGCCAGTGGCGGTGCAGACCGGTGTCGAACTCGCGCCCGTCGTATCGGTCGATCGCGAGCCAGTCGACAAAATCGGGATTGGCAGGGCCGCCGACGCGGCCGAGCAGCGACAGCCAGCCGCCGAGGGTATCGACACGGGTGCCGAGGCTGTGGCGCGCGCCGTCGACGCGCGCTCGCGCTTGCCCGTCGAGCCAGTCGGGCGGATCGTCGACCAGCGCGTCGAGCCGTTTCCCCAGCGCCAGCAGCGGGCGCAGCAGCGCCTCGACCGCGTCGCTCGCCGCCGCGGCGGCGGTGACCAGCGCGGCGTCGGGATCGGCAAGCTCGGTTTCGAGGCCATAGCCCGCGTCGGCGGTGCGGGTATCGACCGCGCGCGCATACACCTGTCCGCGCACTGCGGCGAGCAATCGCTCGATCGCGCCCCACGGATCATTCTCGGCCAGCCGGCCAAGCCAGCCATCGCCGGGCAGTTCGGCGGCTGCGGTGATCGCGGCCTGAATCGCGCGCTCGCCCGCCTCGTCATAGCTTGCGACATCGGCGAGCCGCGCCGCCAGTCCGCGCCGCCGACCGCGCGATTTGCCCTCTGGCCCGAGCACCCAGCGGCGGATTTCGACCGCTTCCTGACCCGTCAGCGCCGCGGCGAACATCGAATCGGCGGCGTCCCACAGATGATGGCCCTCGTCGAAGATCAGCCGCGTCGCGGGGGCGCCACCGTCGCGCGGGCGCGCCGCCTGCACCATCGTCAGCGCATGGTTGGCGATGACGATGTCGGCCTGCGTCGCGGCGCGCGCCGAGCGTTCGATGAAGCATTTGCGGAAATGCGGGCAGCCCGCATAGATGCACTCGCCGCGGCGATCGGTCAGCGCGGTGGTGCCGTTGCGGCGGAACAGCGCGGGCAGCCAGCCGGGCAAATCGCCGCCGACCATGTCGCCGTCGCGCGTATAGGCGGCCCAGCGCGCGACCAGTTGCGCGAGGATTGCGGCGCGGCCCGAAAAGCCGCCTTGCAACGCATCCTCCAGATTGAGCAGGCAGAGATAATTTTCGCGCCCCTTGCGCACGACGACCTTTTCGCGGTGGGTCGCGGCGTCGGGGTACAGCCGCTCGGTCTCGCGCGACAGCTGGCGTTGCAGCGCCTTGGTAAAGGTCGAGATGCAGACGTTGCCCGCCGACTGGTCGATCCATTGTTTGGCGGGGGCGAGATAGCCGAGCGTCTTGCCGATCCCGGTTCCTGCCTCGGCGACGAGCATCTGCGGCGCGTCCTTGCGCTCGCGCGGTTCGAAGATCGTCGCGGTCGCTTTGGCATATTCCTGCTGCCCCGGCCGCCGTTCGGCACCGTCGCCGGTCAGCCGGTCCAGCCGCGCGGTAACGTCGTCGGGATTGATGCGCACCTGCCGCGGCGCGGGGCGCGGTGGCGCTTCCTCCCATTCGGGCAGGCGCGCGAACAGCCAGCGCTCATTGGCGTCGGGGGTGGTCAGCCGCGGCTGGACCAGCGGCGCCCACGGCCAGCGCTGGCGGGCGAGCGCCTGCATTCCGTGCCATGCGCCCTCGCGTTCCGCCCACGCGGGATCGTCGATCCCGGCCAGCATCGCCGCGGCCGCTTGCGGCAGAGAAGCGGCGATGTCGTCCTCCGCCTTTGGCGGGGTGACGCCGATCGCCGCGGCAATCCCGGCGGGGGTCGGCACCGCAAAGCGCGCGGGATAGAGGAAAGCGAAGAGTTCGAGCAGGTCGAGCCCCGACAGTTCGGGATAGCCGAGCCGGTCGCCGGTCAGCGTTGAATTGAGCAGCAGGTGCGGGGTCGCCGCGACCGCCGCGATCGCTTCGCCGCGCCCAACCCGCTGCACGCGCCCGTGCGCGTCGGCGATCCAGATGCCGACATGACTCGCATGGATTGCGGGAAGGGAGAGGGGATCGGGCGCCACCGCGCCAGATTAGGGACAAAAGGCGAACGCGGCAAGGCAGGCGAAGCACCGCTTGCTTCTTTGTGTCGGCGCGAAGAAAAGAACCGGCGGTTCAAAAGCCTGGAATCGGGCGCGGAAGGGATGGTCTGAGATGAGCGAAGAACGGGCGATCGGCGCCGCGGTCGACGAGATGTATGCGATGATTTCGGGACCGAAGGGACCGCGCGACTGGTCGCGACAGGCGAGTTGCTTTCATCCCGACGCCCGGCAAATCCGGACCTGGGTCGACGCCGACGGGCGGGCGACGTTTCGCAGCATGGGGCTGGCCGATTATGTGCGCGACACGGCGCCCTTTTTCGCCGCCAATGATTTTTTCGAGATCGAGATCGGGCGGCGGATCGACGTGCTGGGCAATATCGCCCATGTCTGGAGCGCCTATGAAGCGCGCGCATCGCTCGACGATGCGGCCCCCGAACGGCGCGGGATCAATTCGATCCAGCTGTTCAAGGATCCCGACCGCGGCTGGCGGATCATGGCGATGATCTGGGACAATGAGCGCGAGGGCGTGGCGATCGCGCCCTTCTGACGATCAGTTGAGGCCGCGACGTCCGAACGTGACGGGCCGACTGCTCTGGAATATCTGCGACGGCTCGATCAGCGACGCGGTGCGGGCGCGTTTCAGGGCGGTGTAGAGTGGGCCGTGGGTGAGTTCATAAGGGAAACGCACGCCCATGCGGTCGACCTCGGACCACATGACCACCGCATAGGTGACCTGGCCGCCATAATGGATTTCGCAGCGCGAGCGCGCCGGCATGCTGGCGCCATCGATCCGCGCGCCGCCTTCGGACAGATCGGTGATCTGGCCTTCGACGAAGTTGAGCACACCGTTGACCGTCACATCGAGGGTGACGGCAGTGCGGGCCTGACGGCGGGGCTGCGGGGTGCGCGGATCGTTCATGCGATAATGCTAAGCCCCGGATGGTAAATTTTTCGGTAACGATGTTTTGGCGCGGCGGCGATGCCCCGGTACATGGCGGCAGCTGGTGCAGCGCGCCGAAACATGCAGAAAGGCGCCGCCCCGTCCCCAAGGTCAGGATTCGCCGATGAAAGCCATTGTCTGCCCCCGCT
Organism: Sphingopyxis sp.; assembly: GCF_051861155.1. GTDB lineage: Bacteria > Pseudomonadota > Alphaproteobacteria > Sphingomonadales > Sphingomonadaceae > Sphingopyxis. The sequence continues at coordinate 41,625 of NZ_JBHYDE010000002.1, forward strand.
ACGGCGGTCCCGAGGTGCTGGAATTTCGCGATGTCCCGATGCCCGAGCCTGCGGCGGACGAGGTGCGGGTGAGGGTGATGGCGACATCGGTGACGTCGGCCGACAGCCGGGTTCGCGCCGCGCGCTTTCCTCCCGGTCTCGGTATCATCGCGCGCCCGTGGCTGGGTTTTCGCGGCCCGCGGCAACCGATTTTGGGCACCGAAATGGCGGGAATCGTCGATGCGGTCGGCGCGGCCGTAACCCGCTACCGCCCCGGCGATGCGGTGATGGCGTTTCCGGGCGGGAAAATGGGGTGCCATGCCGAATATCGCTGCATTGCCGAGACCGGGCCGATCGCGCCTAAGCCCGAGGGCCTCAGCTTTGCCAAGGCCGCGACGCTGTGTTTCGGGGGCAGCACCGCGCTCGATTTCCTCGCGGTTGCCGCCGTGGAGCCCGGCGAGCGGGTGCTGGTGGTCGGCGCTTCGGGGGCGGTGGGATCGGCGCTGGTCCAGCTCGCGCGCCATCGCGGCGCGCATGTCATCGCGGTGTGCAGCGCACGCAACGCCGATCTGGTGCGCGATCTGGGGGCGGGGGCGGTGATCGATTATGCGACCACCGATTTTCGCGGCGAGCCAGGCGCCTATGATGTCATTTTCGAAACCGCGGGCAGCATGATGTCGCGCGAGGCGCTGCCCTTGCTGCGCCCCAAAGGTCGCTTTGCGGCGATCGCGGCGGGGCTGCCCGACATGCTGGCGACGATCGGGGCGCCGGGGCGCGAAGGGCGGCGGGTCATCGCCGGTCCTGCCTCCGAAAAGCCTGAGCATGTGCAGGAACTGGCCGATCTGACCGCGTCCGGCGTGCTGCGTCCGGTGGTCGATGGCACCTATGCGTTCGACGCGATCGCGGCGGCGCACGCCTATGTCGATACCGGGCGCAAACGCGGGTCGGTGGCGATCCTGCTCGACCCGGCGGCGCGCGACTAGCGCTGATCGCAGCGCATCGCGCGCTTGCAAAAACGCGCAAAAGCGGGAAAGGGCGGAGCCCCTGCCACCCGCGTACCGGAAGATTGTCGTGACCGAATTTCGTGCTGCCGCCCTCGCGTCCAAGGCCTGGCCCTTTGAGGAAGCGCGCAAGCTGGTCAAACGCTATCCCGATGGCAAGCCCGGCGGCGCGCCGATGCTGTTCGAAACGGGCTATGGTCCCTCCGGGTTGCCGCATATCGGCACCTTCAACGAAGTGCTGCGCACGACGATGGTGCGCCGCGCCTATGAGCAAATGACCGGCGCGTCGACGCGGCTCGTCGCGTTCAGCGACGATATGGACGGGCTGCGCAAGGTGCCCGACAATGTGCCGAACCACGCGATGCTCACCGAATATCTCGGCAAGCCGCTGACCGACGTACCCGATCCGTTCGGAAGGTTCGAAAGTTTTGCACATCATAACAATGCGATGCTGCGCGAGTTTCTCGACCGGTTTGACTTTGAATATGAATTTGTCAGCTCGACCGAGCGCTACAAGTCGGGCGCATTCGACGACGCGTTGAAGAATGTCCTGCGCCACAATCAGGATATTCTCGACATCATGCTGCCGACGCTGCGTGCCGAGCGCGCCGCGACCTATTCGCCGATCCTGCCGGTCAGCCCGACGTCGGGCGTCGTCTTGCAGGTGCCGGTGACCGTCGTCGATGCCGATGCCGGGTTGGTGTCGTTCGAGGACGACGGCCAGACGATCACGCACAGCATTTTGGGTGGCGGTGCCAAGCTGCAGTGGAAGGTCGACTGGGCAATGCGCTGGGTCGCCCTCGGCGTCGATTACGAGATGTACGGCAAGGATCTGACCGACAGCGGGGTCCAGTCGGGCAAGATCGCCAAGGCGCTGGGCGGGCGCAAGCCGGAGGGGCTGATTTACGAGATGTTCCTCGACGAAAAGGGCGAGAAGATCTCGAAGTCGAAGGGCAATGGCCTCAGTCTCGAGCAATGGCTCGACTATGGCAGCGAAGAGAGTCTGGCCTTCTTCGCCTATCGCGAGCCCAAGGCGGCGAAGCAGTTGCATATCGGGGTGATTCCCAAGGCGGTCGATGAATATCTGCAGATGCGTGGCAATTACCCGGCGCAGGATGCCGACAAGAAGCTCGGCAATCCGGTGCATCACGTCCATGTCGCGCGCGGGCAGGATGTTCCGGCCACCGACTTGCCGGTGACCTTTGGCTTGCTGCTCAATCTGGTCGGGGTGATGGGGGCGGACGCGTCGAAGGACCAGATCTGGCGCTACCTGGGCCAATATGTCGACGGCGCCGATGCCGCGACCTACCCCGAGCTCGACCGGCTGATCGACAATGCGATGGCGTATAACCGCGATTATGTCGCGCCGACGCTGAACCGCCGCAAGCCGGTGGGCGGCGAGGGCGCGGCGCTGGCCGAACTCGACGCTAAGCTGGCGGCGCTGCCCGCCGACGCCGGAGCCGACGACATCCAGAACATCGTGTATGAGATTGGCAAGAACGAAGCCTATGGCTTTGAAAATCTGCGCGATTGGTTCAAGGCGCTGTACGAAACGCTGCTGGGATCGAGCGCCGGGCCGCGGATGGGCAGCTTTATCGCGCTGTTCGGGATCGACAATACGCGGCGGTTGATTGCCGAGGCTTTGGCTTAAACGGCATGATCGAAATTTTCACCACCGGCGGGACGATCGACAAAGTCTATTTCGACGCCTTGTCCGAGTTCCAGATCGGTCCCGCCGCGATTCCCGACCTGCTGCGCGAGAATAATGTCCATGTCCCGCACCGGGTGACGCAGCTGATGCGCAAGGACAGTCTGGAGCTGGACGATGCCGACCGCGCGGCGATCCGCGCGGCGGTCGAGAGCAGCGAAGCCGCGCATGTCCTGGTGACCCACGGCACCGACACGATGGTCGTCACCGGCCGCGCGCTGGCGGGGATTGCGGGCAAGACGATCGTGATGACGGGCGCGATGCAGCCCGCGTCGGTGCGCGCCAGCGATGCCGAATTCAACGTCGGCTTTGCGCTGGCGGCGGCGCAGATCTTGCCACCCGGGGTCTATATCGCGATGAACGGAATGATCTTTGACCCGGAAACGACGGTAAAGGACCGCGCCGGGGTGCGCTTCGTCGCGCAGGAGCGCAGCTAACCCCTGGCGGTCACCTGCCGCAGCACCGCGGCATAGCCGGGCGCGATCGTCATTGCGTCGTGCCGCCCGGCGCGGCCGAGCATCGCATGCACCTCGGCCAGCCGATAACAGGGCACCCCCATGAACAGATGGTGCTCGGAGTGATAATTCACCCAATATGGCGCAACCGTCGCGCGGGCGAGCCAGCCGGCGTGGGTGGTGCGGGCATGGGTGAACGGATCGTCGCTGCCGGTTGTGGTGCACGCATGTTCGGCGATGTTGCGGATGCGGAGATATAGCTGGAAGGTCGTCGCCAGCCCCGCGAGCCAGAGCAGGTAGGGCGTCCAGCCATAAAGCGCGAGCGAGGCGGCGAGCAGCACCGCCTGGACGAGTAGGAACCGCCCGACCGCACGCGCCACCGCCATCGCGCCTGCGAGATCGACCGGGGGTGACGTCATGCCGTCGTCAGACTGCTTGTTGAACGGCGTTCCGGCGGTGGTGCTGGCGCGGCCCTTTTCGGCCTGTTCGCCGCGCAGCATCGCTTTCAGCCCGACGATCGCGAAGCCGAATTGTGCCAGGCGCTGTTTGAAAAAGGTCTGGCCGGTCAGATCGCGCAGTATCTTGCGGCCCAGGCTGGCGCGGGTGGTCGGAAAGGGCTTCGACAGCGCCAGGTCGGGGTCTTCGGCCTGTTGGGTGAATTTGTGATGCTGAAGATGGTAGGTGCGATAGGCGATCAGGTCCGATCCGACCGCGGCGCCGGTCAGCCATTGGCCGAGGAAATTGTTGGTCTTGCGCACCGGGTGCAACAGACCGTGCGCCGCATCGTGCATCAGGATGGCGAGGCCGAGCTGGCGCCCGCCGACAAAGACGATCGCGACGGCCCAGGCGGCGGGGTTTTGCGACCATGCCGCCACCCCGACCAGCGCGATGCTGACGATCCACGCATGCGCGACCAGCCAGATTCCGCGCCAGCGTGACGCGGCGGTGATCGCCGCCCATTGGCTGCGGTCGAAAAAGCGATCGGGTGGGAGCAGGCGGACGGCAGGCATGGACATGCTATAACAAGTTGCGATGCGAAACGGAATAGCGTCCATAATGGCACAAGAACGGGGTTAACGGCTGCGCCGTGGTAAGGATTTGGCAACTCCTATTTGGCCACTGAACCGGGTGGACCAGACGAGCAGGACAAGCGGGAAATTGGGGGTTCGGCGTAACATCATCCGGCCGGGGGCGGGCGAGTTGACGATGGGAGAATCGATGTTCGATTCGCCCGAGTTCGTGACGCGCCTGCTGCGCGTGGCGCAGCTGTGGCATTATGTACTGATCGGCCGCGTTCTGACCTTCCTCACCTTTGCGTTCGTGCCGGGGGTCGCCGGTTTTCTGGCCCACCCGTCGCAATGGCTGGTGATGGCGACGGGCCTGTTTTGCGACCTGGTGCTGACGATTTTGGGTCAGGCGATGCGCCGACCGCGCCCATGGTTGCAGCGAAGATTGCGCCCGCTCGTGATGGTGGGGACCGGGCTGATCGCGCTCGGCAGCCTGCTCAATGCCGCTGCGATGTTCGCGGCGATCGCAGTGCCCGACGGCCGTCACACCTTTGATGCCTTTACCGCGATCCAGATCGGGTCGCTGCTGGTCGCCGCATCGGCGGTCGCGATCGTCCGGCCCGCCTTTTTCGCCTTTGCCGGGGCGACCGCATTGGGCGGCGCAATCGGCATCGCATCATGGCCGTTCGCGGTCGCGGGGTTTGTCTTCCTGGGCCTGCTGATCGTGATGATGCGCGAGGACATCCGCCACCAGCGCCGGGCGACGCGCGCGCGGCGGCTGTCGATCAGCGATCAGCAGCGCGCGCTCAACCTGATGCGCGATTTCGAACGCGCCGGGCGCGGCTGGTTCTGGGAAACCGACCGCCACGGCCAGCTCGTCTATATTTCGGCGACCGTCGCCGCGCGGCTGGGACAGGCGCCGTCCGACCTGGTCGGCCGACCGTTCACCGACATCATCCGCAAGCGCATCGGCAACGACGAGAATGAGGAGCGCACGCTTGGTTTCAGCCTGTCGTCGCGCACGCCGTTCAAGGAATTGACGGTGCAGGCCGCGGTCGCGGGCGAGGAACGCTGGTGGTCGATTTCGGGCCAGCCGATCAGCAATGCGCTCGGCAATTTTCAGGGGTTTCGCGGTAGCGGCACCGATTTGACCGACAAGAAACGCTCGGAGCGCGAGATCAACCAGTTGGCGCGTTACGACACGCTGACCGGCCTCGCCAATCGGCGTCATATCACCGACCTGCTCGAACGCGCCCTCAAGAATCATATCGGCCAGCCGCAACCCTGCGCGCTGCTGCTGATGGATCTCGACCGGTTCAAGGCGGTGAACGACACGCTGGGCCATCCGGTGGGCGACCAGTTGCTGCAACAGGTCGCCGGGCGGCTGACCCAGATCGTCGGCGACAAGGGGCAGGTCGGGCGGCTGGGCGGCGACGAGTTCCAGATCGTCGTGCCGCAGCTCAGCCAGCCCGAAAAGCTCGCCGGGATCGCCAATGCGATCATCCTCAGCCTCGCCAAGCCCTTTTCGATCGAGGGCGAGCAAGTGCGGATCGGTTGTTCGGTCGGCATCGCGGTGTCGGACGGGCAGGGGGTGTCGGCATCGGCGCTGGTCCGCAACGCCGACCTCGCGCTCTACGCCGCCAAAGATGCAGGGCGCGGCGTCTATCGTTTCTATGCCGACGCGATGCACAACCAGGCGAGCGAGCGCAAGGCGATCGAGGACGCGCTGCGCGACGCGCTGGTCAAGGACGAGCTGCGGCTGCTCTATCAGCCGATCGTCGACGTCGGCAGCGAACGGATCACCGGGTTCGAGGCGCTGATCCGCTGGCACCACGCGACCGAGGGGATGATCAGCCCGTCGAAATTCATTCCGATCGCCGAGGAATCGAATCTGATCGTGCCGATCGGCGAGTGGATCATCCGTACCGCCTGCGCGAGCATCGCGCTGCTCGGTCCCGGTTACCGCGTCGCGGTCAACGTCTCGCCGCGCCAGTTCGCCAATGAAAAACTGCCCGCGACGATCCTGAGCGCGGTGTCGGCGGCGGGGATCCGCCCCGAACAGCTTGAGCTGGAGATTACCGAAGGGGTGTTCCTCGACGAGAGCCCCGAAAATCTCGCGATGTTCCAGAAATTGAAACGCACCGGGGTGCGGCTGGCGCTCGACGATTTCGGCACCGGATATTCGGCGCTCGGCTATCTGAAGAAAGCACCGTTCGACAAGATCAAGATCGACCAGAGCTTTGTCCTCGGCGCGGCCGACCCCAGCAGCATGAACGCCGCGATCATCTCGTCGATCGTCGGTCTGGCCACCGCGCTCAACATGGAAACAACTGCCGAGGGGGTGGAGACACACGACGATCTGGCGCTGATCCGCGGGCTCGGGTGCAGCCATGTCCAGGGCTATATCTATGGGCGTCCGATGGACTTGGCCGAGGTGCTGGCGCTGCTGCGCGAAGGCGGCGGGCGGGCCGAGGCGCGGGGATACAAGAGCGCGCGCGAACCGCGACTGACCATTTTTCGCACGATCCAGGTGGCAAGCGGCGGTTATCAATATGAAGCGATCGTCCGCAACATGTCACCGCGCGGCGCGCTGGTCGAGGGGTTGTGGAACGTGCCGCCGGGAACCGCGCTGACGCTGGAGTTCGGCGCCGATCAGGCGTTCAGCGCCGAGGCGCGCTGGTCGGCGGGCAACCGCGTCGGGGTGAAATTTGCCGAGGCGATCGATATGGACACGCTGATCGGGCCGAAGACGGCGACCCCGGCGCGCGGGCGGGTGCGGCGGGCGGCGTAATTGCACCTCTTCAGCCCCTCCCCTTCGGGGGAGGGCAGCGAGACTTGCCAGCTTGCTGGCTTAGTCGCAGCGGGTGGGGCCCGTCGGCCTTGCGCTACGCTGCGAGCTCCCACCCCAACCCCTCCCCTGAAGGGGAGGGGCTTTCCGGTCGGGACGGCGTCCAAGGCACAGGTTTCAGTCCGCGATCCGGCCGCGCACCATCACCCAATCGACCTTTTCCAGCGCCGCCACATCGGCCAGCGGATCGCCGCTGACTGCGATCATGTCGGCCGACATACCGGGGGCCAGGCGGCCGATTTCGCCGTCCATCGACAGCGCCTTTGCCGCAACCGTCGTGGCGCTGGCCAACGCTTCGCGCGGGGTCAGCCCGGCCTTGACCAACAGCGCGAACTCGCCGCCGTTGCGGCCATGCTCGAACACGCCGGCGTCGGTACCAAAGGCGACCGGCACGCCGAGCGCCTTGGCGCGCGTCACCGCCTTGCCGACGCTGCCCAGCGTCATGCGGACCTTTTCCTCGACGGTCGGGGTGTAGATGCCTTTGCCCAGCCGCTCGCGGATGCCCTCGAACGCCATCAGTGTCGGGACCAGATAGGTACCCTTGGCCTTCATCACCTTCAGCGCCGCATCGTCGGCAAAGGTGCCATGGTCGATCGTGTCGATGCCCGCCGCCGCGGCGGCTTCGATGCCGCGCGCGCCGTGCGCGTGCGCCATCACCTTCAGCCCCAGCGAGTGGGCGGTGTCGGCGATGCTTTGCAGTTCGGGACTGGTGAAATGCCCCTCCAGCCCGCGACCTTGCTGTGACAACACCCCGCCGGTCGCGGTGATCTTGATGATGTCGGCACCCGCGCGCGACGCCTTGCGCACCTTCTCCGCGCATTCGAGCGCGCCGGTGCAGGTATAGCCCTGATCGAGCACGTCGTGGACATCCTCGCGAAAGCCGGTGACGTCGCCATGCCCGCCGATGATCGACAGCGCTGGACCGGCGGCGATGATCCGCGGCCCGGTGACGAAACCCGCGGCGGTGCCGCGGCGCAGCGAGTAAGCGGTATATTGCGCCGATCCTGCTTCGCGCACCGTGGTGAACCCGGCGCGCAGCGTGATGCCGGCGTTCTTCACGCCAACGACGACGCCCCATTCGTCGGGCTCGACCGCTGCGCTGCGGAAATCGCCGCCGGGATCGCCGGTCAGGTGGACGTGGAGGTCGATGAGGCCGGGGAGTAACGTCTTGTCGCCCAGATCGACGATTTCGGCATCGGCGGGGGCGGCGCTACGGCCCGCGGTGATCGAGGTGATGCGGTCGTCGGTGATGACGATCGTCGACGGCCCCTGCGCGGGCTTGTCGGCGTCGGTGATGACGCGGCCAGCATAGACGACGGTGGTCTTGGCGTTCGCCGCGGCGGTTCCCAACAATGCCAGCGTTACCGCGGCGACGAGTCCGATTTTGCGCATCCTGTTTCCCCTGACTGATGCGCCACCGTGGCGCGCCCAGTGTGGGAGGGCAAGTCAGGAAACAGGGAGATGGAGGAAATCGGACATTCGGCTGAAGGCAAAGAGTGGCCACCCTTTCTTGCCGTCATCCCGGCCTTCGCCTGGATGACGAAGCTGGGCCGCGACCCGCTACTTAATGGGAGAGGTCGGCCGCGCATAAAAAGAGGGGCCGGCTGGGCCGGCCCCTCAAGTTTGTCTTCGGGTAATCGAAAGGACTTACCAGAAGAAATCGTGAATCACGTCGACCACTTCGCCGCTGTACGTGTCGACGAGGATCGCATCGTTGTAATAGCGAACCCAGCGATAGCCGTCGTAGGCGGGGGGCAGGCGATACTGCCACGGATCGTTGATCCAGTAGCGGCTGCTGTAGAACAGCGAGCCCAGGCTGAAGCCGATGCTGAACCGCGTGTAGCGATGGTTGCGGTACGGCGAATAATAGGCGCCCAGGCGGTAACGGCTGCCGTACTGCTGGCGGTAATCGCGCCAGTTGTAGCGGCGGTCATCGCGCCACGAGCGGTTCCAGTTGCCGCGGCGGTCGCCATAGCGGCGATCGACCCGGTCATTGTTGTTGCGGTCGTAGCGCCGATCGATCTGGCCATCGCGATTGCGATCGTACCGCCGGTCGCGCTGATCGATGCGATTGTTGTTGTTGCGATCCCAGCGGCGGTCGAGATCGCCGTTGCGATTGCGGTCGTAGCGGCGGTCGACGCGGCCATTGTCGTTGCGATCATAGCGCCGATCGACCTCGCCGTTGCGGTTGCGGTCCCACTGGCGGTCGATACGGCCATCGTTGTTGCGGTCATAAGTGCCGCCGCGCTGGCGCTGGGCCTGCTGCTGCTGGCGCTGCTGATCGCTGCGCTGCTGCCATTGCTGACGCTGCGCCTGCCGCTGCTGATCGTTGCCGCGCTGTTGCCACTGGCGCTGGCCCTGCTGATCATTGCCGCGCTGCTGCTGCCACTGCTGACGTTGGGCCTGACGCTGTTCGTCATTCCCGCGCTGTTGCTGGCGCATTTCGCTGCGCTGCTGGCGCTCGGCGCGCGGCTGTTCGGCCTGCTGCCGCTGCGGACGCTCGCTGCGACCTTCGCCGCCCCAATTGCCGCGGCGCGCCTCGGGGCCGCGCGGCCCGCGGTCGCCCCGATTCCCTCGCTCGCCATCGCCGCGCTGCGCCAGCTGAATGCGCTCGCCCGACGCCTGCGCGGCGGCCGGGGCAATGGGGGTCAGGATCGTTGCAGCGATCAGCAACCCTCCAAACATCTTTTTCATCTCGCCATTCTCCAACTCATGTCCCGATCGCTGGAGATGCCAGCCGGGATGATGAATCGTTAGTTACCGGCGGCAAGATGATCGGCGGCTGAACCGTGCTGTTGCCTGCGGTTCAGCTACATGAACGGGAAAGCTCAGGTGCCGGGGGGCAGGCGCAGCGCGGGGACCGCGCGCGCCGCATCGTCGGGACGGATGCCGGGCGGCGGCGCGGCGGCGATCCGTTCCTCGCCGCGCAGCACGCGGCCGGCGCGGCGGATCGCGGTGCGGATACGCGGATAGGTGCCGCAGCGGCAGATGTTGGTGATTGCGGCATCGATTTCGGCATCGCTGGGGTTGCTGTTCGACCGCAGCAGTGCGGCGGCTGCCATGATCATCCCCGACTGGCAAAACCCGCATTGCGGCACCTGTTCGGCGACCCACGCCTGCTGCACCGGATGGCTGCGGTCGCGCGACAGGCCTTCGATCGTGGTGACGAAGCGACCCTCACATTCGGCGATCGTGACCATGCAACTGCGGATGGATTCGCCATCGATGTCGACGGTGCAGGCGCCGCATTCGCCGGTGCCGCAGCCATATTTGGTCCCGGTCAGGTTCGATGCGTCGCGCAGCGCCCACAGCAAAGGCGTTTCGGGTTCCATCCGATATTCGACCGGACGGTCGTTGACTGAGAATCGCGTCATCGGCGAAGATTTAACGTCGCCGCGGGATTAGTCACGCCAGCTTGTGTCGATCTTGTCGACCTTGCGCACCATCGCGTCGAACTCGGCCTTGCCCGACTGGCCAGGGATCGCCGCCATATACAGATCGCGCTGGTGGACCTTGATGACGTCCTCGTCGACCAGGATCGGCTTGCCCATGCTCATCGTCGCCAGTTGGATTTCGCACGCGCGCTGCAGCGCCCAATATTTGATGAAAGCGTCGGAGAGCGATTTGCCCATCACCACCGGGCCGTGGTTGCGCAGCATCAGGATACGCTTGTCGCCCAGATGCTCGACCAGCCGTGCGCCCTCTTCCTCGCGCACCGTCACCCCCTCGAAATCATGATAGGCGAGCTGGCCCATGAAGTTGCAGGCGTAGAAATTCACCGGTTGCAGCCCGCCTTCGAGGCCGCACACCGCGACCGTCGCGGTGGTGTGGGTGTGGATGATCGCATGCGCGTCGGGCAGGACACGGTGGAACAGGCTGTGCTGGACGAACCCCGCCTTGTTGACGTGCCACGGATTATCTTCGTCCAGCTTGTTGCCGTCGATGTCGATCTTGATCAGGCTGGAGGCGGTGACCTCGCTGAAGTGCATGCCATAGGGGTTGATCAGGAAGGCGCCTTCCTGATCGTCCAGCTTGACCGTGATGTGGTTGAAGATCATCTCGTCCCAGCCCATCATCGCGAAAATGCGGTAGCATGCAGCCAGTTCCTGCCGCGCCGTCCATTCGGCTTCGCTATATTTGCTGTTGCGCTTGAGCTGGGTCGCCATCGCCTGTCCCTTTGTCATGTGAGTTTCGTCCTGCTACCTATGCCATAAGGCAAGGGGGGCGCACAATCCCGCAGGCGAGCGGGGCGGTTCGGCAGCTCGGCGGGGGCGTTTTGCCGCGCAGGGGCTTGCATTTCGCCGCGAATCCTTTTAGTGGCCCCACATCGGAACGTCGCGTGACCGCGGCGCTCTTTTTATTGCCCGAATATCGGCGGTTTATGGCGAACCGGTTCACCCGGTGCCCAAATCGTTTTGACGAACAGGAGACGACACGGCGTATGCAGATCATCGTTCGCGACAATAATGTCGACCAGGCCCTTCGCGCGCTCAAGAAGAAGCTGCAGCGTGAGGGCGTGTATCGCGAAATGAAGCTGCGCCGTCATTACGAGAAGCCCAGCGAAAAGCGCGCGCGTGAGCACGCCGCGGCCGTTCGCCGCGCCCGCAAGATGGAGCGCAAGCGGATGGAACGCGACGGGATCAAGTAAGACCCGTCCTTCCTTTAAGGATCCTGATCGTGAAACAGGCGCTGCGGGCAACCGCGGCGCCTTTTTCGTTTTTCCGACGTCATTGCGAGGAGCGAAGCGACGCGGCAATCCAAGGGTAGCTTAAACCGCGCTGGATTGCTTCCCCCGGCCTTCGCCGGGGTCGCAATGACGACGGGCTTACATGCCTCGTAACTTCACGCTGGACCGCCCCGCGCTGCTCCGCCTATAGGCGGGCGCGACAATATTGCTCTGCCGAGCAACGGAAGGATCAGCGATAATGAGCGTGACGACGGTTCCCCTACGCCCGGTGAGCAAAAGCGGCCTGTGGCTGATGTGGTTCGGCCTGCTGGCCCTGCTCGTCGCGGGTGCCGCTTTGGCGTGGCACACTCGCCTCCAAAACTTCGAAGTGGTGAAGGCCGGTGAGGGCGCAAGCCCGACCGACGGTGATGTCGTTCTGATCAAATATACCGGTCGGTTGGGTGACGGTATGGTATTCGATCAGCAAGAGCAGGCGCCGATGCCCGTCAACGGCGTTGTGCCAGGCTTCAGTGAAGCGCTGAAAAAGATGCAAAAGGGTGGAAAATACAAGATCACAATCCCGCCTGAAAAAGGTTACGGTGCCGAAGCAAAGGGACCGATCCCGGCAAACAGCACGCTCTATTTCGACGTTGAGTTGCTCGATTTCCGTTCGGAGGCCGAAGTTCGCGCGATGCAGCAACAGATGCAGCAGATGCAGCAGCAACAGATGATGCAGGGGGCGCCGGGCGGCGCTGGCCCGGACGGTCCGCCGCTGGGTGCGCCGCAGCCGTAATATTCGTCGCCCCTGCGAAGGCGAGGGCGGCCAGCAAAGCTTGCGCTACGCCGATCGCTGTCCTCGCCTTCGCGGGGGCGGCGGTTTGTTATCCTGCCGTTTTCATTTCCTTCGGCGCCGTCCCCGCATTGCGTTCGGCCTCGCGTTCCAGCGCGACCTTGATCATCGCGACGATCGGGTCGGCGAGGAACAGCCCCATGATGCCGAGCAGCGCGCCGAACAGGATCTGCGCGCCCAGCACCAGCGCCGGGGCGAGGTCGACGGTCTTTTTCGCCACCATCGGCACGATCAGATAGCCGTCGACCGTCTGCACGACGAGATAGATGATGATCGCCCACAGCCCGGTGTCGGTCCCAGCCGAGAAGCCGACGAGCACGAGCAGCACGCCCGAGACGATCGCACCGATATTGGGAATGAAGGCGAGCAAGCCGGTGAGCAGGCCGAGCAAGGCCGCCATCGGGATGCCGACCGCCATGCAGGCGAGCCATGTCCCGATCCCCTCGACCAGCATGCCGAGCAGACGCCCTGCCATCAACCGGCGCAGCGTGAACCCCATCCGTGCGGTGGTAATGTAGAAATTCTCGCGGTTCTTCATCGGCAACATCCACGCGACACCGCGCTCGTACAACCGCGGTTCGATCGCGATAAACACGCCGAGGACGAGGATCATCACCAGGCTGGTCAGCCCGCCGACAACGGTGCCGACCGCAGCGGTGACGCGGCCAAAAGTACCGGCGAAATTGTCCGAGATGGTTTTGGTATCGAGCTGGAAGTTGCCCATGCCGTGATCGCTGGCCCAAGCGGCGACGCGCTCGATCTGCGCCATCACCACGCTTTGCAAGCTTACGGCCTGCGCCGCGATCTGCGACCCGGCGAACATCGCGGTCCAGATCATGAAGAGAAGGACCGAGAGGCAGACGATCAAAAGGCGCCAGCCGCGCCCGATCGGCAGAATACGGCCGAGCAGGCGGGTACCGCCGTCGAGGATGGCCGCCATGACAATCGCGGCAAAGATCAGCAGGATTGGCTGGATCAGGACGATACACGCGGCGATGAGCAGCGCGAGGCCGAGCCACACGCTGGCCTTTAGCAACTCGGTGCGGACGAGGTGGCTGCGAATCTCGGTCGGGCCGGGGGCGTCGGCGGTGGCTTTGGCGCGTGCCTGGGCTCGCTCTTTCCGCTCGACCCGCTCCACCATGACTTCGCTCCCTATTTTGCTGTGCTGCTACGTTCGGGCCGCAAGTCGGTTCCCGCGCGGTCGGGGCGCAGAGCATTGAACCAGCTGAGCGGATTGTACCATATGGCGGTACCGTCGGTCGAAAAGCTGATGATCTCGGCGCGGCCGGCGATCGTATCGAACGGGACGGGGCCGCCCAGCCCCTTCTGATCGGTCGCGACCCGGCTGTCGGCGCTGCCGTCGCGGTTGTCGCCCATGAGGAACAGATGGTCGGCGGGCACTTTGATCGGCCCGTAATCGTCGGTAGTATAGCCGGGGCCCATGTCGATGGTGTCGAACGTCGCGCCGCCGGGCAGCGTTTCGCGCACAATCGGCAGTTCCAGCACCTCGCGCCCGTCGGCGCCGCGGGTGATGAACCGATCGAGGCTGCTGTCGCTGCTGGGCAAATTGGGATCGACGGGGATCGCCAGCAGCGGCTGGACTTCGCGTTTCACCGGCTTGCCGTTGATGCTGAGTTCGCCGTTGGTGAGCTGGATCGTATCGCCGGGCAGGCCGATCACGCGCTTGATATAGTCGATCCGGGTCACCGGATGTTCGAGCACGACGATGTCGCCGCGTTCGGGCAGCTTGGCGAACCAGCGGCCCGCCATCTTGGGCGCGAGGTGAAAGCTGACCGACGAATAGGACCAGCCATAGGGGTATTTGCTGACGATCAGCCGGTCGCCGTTGCGCAGCACCGGCATCATCGAATCCGACGGGATGTAAAAGGGCTTGGCCACGCAGCTGTGAATGCCGAGTACCAGCAGCAGGATCACGACGATGTCGCGGATCAGCTTGCCCCAGCTTCCGTCGTCCCTCGTCTTGTTTTTCGCCATTATCCGGTCAGTCCTTGATCGCTTCGATGATGACGAACGCCTGCGCCCAGGGATGATCGTCGGTCAATGTCAGGTGGATATGGGCCGTGTGACCCGCAGGGACCATCTGCGCCAGCCGTTCGGCCGCGCCGCCGGTCAACGCCAGCGTCGGTGCGCCCGACGGTGCGTTGACGACGCCGATGTCCTTCATGAACACGCCGCGCTTGAAGCCGGTGCCGACCGCTTTCGAAAAGGCCTCCTTCGCGGCGAAGCGTTTGGCGTAGGTGCCCGCGCGGGTGAAGGGCCGGCGCGCCGCCTTGGCGCGTTCGACGTCGGTAAAGACGCGGTTTTCGAACCGTTCGCCGAAGCGGTCGAGCGAATTCTGGATCCGCTCGATATTGCAGAGGTCGGAGCCGAGGCCGATGATCATGACGATCCCAACAGGTCGTCACCCCCGCGAAGGCGGGGGTCGCTGGCGGCGTGCCCCGCCCGCGCAGTATTAGACTGCCAGCGGCCCCCGCCTTCGCGGGGGCGACGGATATTTTTCACGCTCACCCGCGCGCCTCGTCCATCAGCGCGCGCATCCGGCGCACGGCGTCTTCCAGTCCGGTAAAGATCGCCTCGCCGATCAGATAGTGGCCGATATTGAGTTCGGCGAGCTGCGGGATCGCGGCGACGGGGACGACATTGTCATAGGTGAGGCCGTGGCCCGCATGCGGTTCGATGCCATTCTTCCACGCCAGCGCCGCGGCGTCGGCGATACGGCGAAGTTCCACGGCGCGCGCCTCGCCCTCGCAATGGGCATAGCGGCCGGTGTGGAACTCGACGACCGGCGCGCGCAGCCGCATCGCCGCCTCGATCTGGCGCGGGTCGGGTTCGATGAACAGGCTGACGCGGATGCCCGCGTCGTTCAGCCGCGCGACGATGGGGGCGAGGTGGTTGTGCTGGCCTGCGGCGTCGAGCCCGCCCTCGGTCGTGCGCTCCTCGCGCTTTTCGGGGACGATGCACGCGGCGTGCGGATTGTGGCGCAGCGCGATCTCGACCATCTCGTCGGTGGCCGCCATTTCGAGGTTCAGCGGCAGGTCGGTCGCCGCCTGAATACGCGCGAGGTCGTCGTCACGGATGTGCCGCCGATCCTCACGCAGATGCGCGGTGATGCCGTCGCCACCGACCGCGGCGACGATTTCCGCCGCGCGCACCGGGTCGGGATGCTCGCCGCCGCGCGCGTTGCGGATCGTCGCGACATGGTCGATGTTGACGCCAAGGCGCAGCCGACTGCTCAATTCGCGCGGCTCCCGGGTTTGACCGCCTTGGTCGCGGCGAGTTCGGGCGGCAGTTCGTCCTCGGCATAGGTCGGGAAGTTGATCGCGACGAGCGGATAGAAGGGCACGCCCAGATCGACATTGCCCGCCGACCGGTCGACCAGCGCCGCTTCGGCGATGACGTCGCCGCCCGCCGCCGCGACGCACGCCATCGCCTCGCGCGACGACAGGCCAGTGGTGACGACATCCTCGACCATCAGCACCTTGGCGCCGGGTTCGATCGTGAAGCCGCGGCGCAGTTCGAACGTCCCGGTCGGCCGCTCGACGAAAATTGCGGGCTTGCCCAGCGCGCGGCCCATTTCATGGCCGATGATCACCCCGCCCATCGCGGGCGACACCACGACGTCAATCGCCTGCCGAAGGTCGCGGGGCAGCTTCGCGGCGAGGGCGACCGCGAGCCGTCCAGCCCGTTCGGTGTCCATTAACACGCGCGCGCATTGCAGATAATATTCGCTGTGGCGCCCCGACGAGAGCAGGAAATGCCCCTGAAGCAAGGCGTCGGCGGCGCGGAATTCGGCCAGGATTTCATCATCGGTCATGGGAGAATTGTTCTTTTGTCCAGTGCGTCGCCCATGGCGGGCGACCGGGTTTTGGCGGCGAAGATTATCCAGCCGCAAAATAGTGTTAGAGATGCTTGAGGCAAGCGGCAAGCGGGTCTATAGCGCCCGCGAGATTCAGCCCGTCTGCCGGCTGGCCGGACGCATGTCCGGTCGCTGCCGCAGGTGGGACGAAGCGGAAAAGAACAACAGGCAACGGGCGGCACTATCCTTATGAAGAGCTTGAAAACCCTTGTAATTGCGGCGGCTTTGTCGCTGGGCGCGGTGAGCGTCGGCTATGCGCAGGCACCGGCAGCGGCCCCGGCCGAAGCCCCCGCCGCCGCGGCGGCGCCGGCCACCGCGAATCCGGCGCCGGTCGCCGCCGACGCGGCGGCACCGGCCGCGGCTCCGGCGACGGCCACCGCCGCCGTCCCGGCTGGCGACGCCACCTATGTTCCGATGAAGCCGACCCCCGGGATCGGCCAGCCGGTCGCCAAGGGCATCGATTTTCAGCCGCAGGTCAGCCCGATCGGCGAGCAGGCCTATTGGTTCAACCATGTCATCCTGTTGCCGGTGATCACGATCATCACGCTGATCGTCCTTGGCCTGATGCTGTGGGCGATGTTCCGCTTCCGCGCCAAGGCGAACCCGGTGCCGTCGAAGACGACGCACAACACCTTCATCGAAATCATCTGGACCGCCATTCCGGTGCTGATCCTCGCGGTGATCGCGGTGCCGTCGATCCGCCTGCTCGCAGCGCAATATGAACCGCCGAAAAAGGAAGCGCTGACGATCAAGGTCACCGGATACCAATGGTATTGGGGCTATGCCTATCCCGATCAGGGCATTGGCGAATATGTGTCGAAAATGTTGCCCGAGGCGCAGGCCAAGGCCGGCGGCGAACCGTATCAGCTCGCGGTCGACAACCGCATGGTCGTCCCCGTCGGCCGCCAGGTCAAGCTGATCATCACCGGCGCCGACGTCATCCACAGCTTTGCGGTACCGGCCTTCTGGACCAAGATGGACGCGGTCCCCGGCCGCGCCAACGAAACCACCTTCACCGCGAACAAGGTCGGCGTCTATTACGGCCAATGTTCGGAACTGTGCGGCGTCGACCATGGCTATATGCCGATCGCGGTCGAAGTGCTGCCGGTCGACAAATGGGAAGCCTGGGTCCGCTCGAAGGGCGGCAACCCCGCCGGTCCGGTGACCGCTGCTCCTGCCGCGGCGGCAACGCCGGCTGCGACGCCGGCCGCCGCCCCGACCGCCGCACCCGAAGCTGCCCCGGCAGCGGCGCCCGCCGCCGCCCCGGCCGCCAAAAATTAATTAAGGGGTCCGACAGATGACCGATATTGCCGCAACTGCACCTGCCCATGGCCATGCCGATCATGCGCATGACGACCATGATCACGATACCCCGGGCTTTTTCGTCCGCTGGTTCATGTCGACGAACCACAAGGACATCGGCACCCTCTATCTGATCTTCGCGATCATCGCCGGCATCGTCGGCGGGGTGATTTCGGGCATGATGCGCCTCGAACTCGCCGAACCCGGCATCCAGTATCTGACCGGCTGGGCGCAGTTTTTCGACGGCGCCGCCGGCGACGTCCAGGGCAAGCATTTCTGGAATGTGATGATCACCGCGCACGGCCTGATCATGGTGTTCTTCATGGTGATGCCCGCCATGATCGGCGGTTTCGGCAACTGGTTCGTGCCGCTGATGATCGGCGCGCCCGACATGGCCTTCCCGCGCATGAACAATGTCAGCTTCTGGCTCACCGCCGTCGCTTTCATCATGCTGGTCGGGTCGATGTTCGTTCCGGGCGGCAGCGGGCTTGGCGCCGGCACCGGCTGGACCGTTTACGCGCCGCTGTCGACCAGCGGGTCGGCGGGTCCGGCGGTCGACATGGCGATCTTCTCGCTGCACCTGGCGGGCGCGGCGTCGATTTTGGGCGCGATCAACTTCATCACCACCATTTTCAACATGCGCGCGCCGGGGATGACGATCCACAAGATGCCGCTGTTCGTGTGGTCGGTGCTGGTCACCGCCTTCCTGCTGCTGCTCGCGCTGCCGGTTCTCGCCGCCGCGATCACCATGCTGCTGACCGACCGCAACTTCGGCACCACCTTCTATGATGCGGCCGGCGGCGGCGACCCCGTCCTTTACCAGCATCTCTTCTGGTTCTTCGGCCACCCCGAAGTGTACATCATGATCCTGCCGGGCTTTGGCATCGTCAGCCAGATCGTGTCGACCTTCAGCCGCAAGCCGGTGTTCGGCTATCTCGGCATGGCCTATGCCATGGTCGCGATCGGCGTCGTCGGCTTCATCGTGTGGGCGCACCACATGTTCACCGTCGGCATGAGCGTGAACCTCAAGATGTATTTCACCGCCGCGACGATGGTCATCGCGGTCCCCACCGGCATCAAGATTTTCAGCTGGATCGCGACGATGTGGGGCGGGTCGATGAGCTTCAAGACCCCGATGGTCTGGTCGCTCGGCTTCATCTTCATGTTCACGGTCGGCGGCGTGACCGGCGTCGTGCTCGCCAATGGCGGCGTCGATACCAACCTCCACGACACCTATTATGTCGTCGCCCACTTCCACTATGTGCTGTCGCTGGGCGCGGTGTTCTCGCTGTTCGCGGGTTTCTATTACTGGTTCCCGAAAATGTCGGGCCGGATGTACAATGAATTCCTCGGCCAGCTGCACTTCTGGATCTTCTTCATCGGCGTGAACGTCATGTTCTTCCCCCAGCATTTCCTGGGCCAGCAGGGCATGCCGCGCCGTTACCCCGACTATGCGGAAGCCTATGCCTATTGGCATTATATCTCTTCGTTCGGTTATGTGATCATGGCCGTCGGCATGATCTTCTTCTTCGTGAACATCCTTTATGCGCTGTTCGCGGGCAAGAAGGCCGCCGACAATCCGTGGGGCGAAGGCGCGACGACGCTCGAATGGACGTTGTCGAGCCCGCCGCCGTTCCACCAGTTCAACGAACTGCCGCGTATCGCCTGATTTGTGTTGCCTCCTGCCGTTCGGCGGCAGGGGGCGCACGATTTTCGGGCCGGAGTAAATATGGCGCAAAGCCTGACCCACGGCGAAACGGCACTCCCCGCCGATTGGCGCGACCTGTTCGCGCTGACCAAGCCGCGTGTCATGTCGCTGGTGGTGTTCACCGCGCTGTGCGGGCTGCTCGCGGCGCCGGTCAGCGTCCCGCCCGTCCTGGCCTTTTCGTCGATCCTCGCGATCGCATTGGGGGCAGGGGCGTCAGGCGCGCTCAACCAATGGTATGAGGCGGGGCTGGACGCCAAGATGAAGCGCACCGCCGGACGGCCGCTGCCCGCGGGGCGGCTCGACCCGCAGACGGCGCTGCAATTCGGTATCGGCCTTGCCGCCTTTTCGCTGTTCCTGATGCTGTTTGCGTCGAACTGGCAGGCGACGCTGCTGCTGGCGGTATCGATCCTGTTCTACGTCTTTGTCTATACAATGTGGCTGAAGCCGCGGACGCCGCAGAATATCGTGATCGGCGGCGCGGCGGGCGCCTTTCCGCCGCTGATCGGCTGGGTCGCCGCGACTGGCAGCGTTGCGCCGCTGCCGGTCATGCTGTTCTTGCTGATCTTCTTGTGGACCCCACCGCATTTCTGGGCGCTCGCGCTGTTCGTGCGATCGGATTATGCCGCCGCGGGTATTCCGATGATGCCGGTGGTCGCAGGCGAGAAATCGACCCGGCGCCAGATTCTCTTCTATGCGCTGATCATGGCGGCGGCGGCGGTTGCACCGTGGCCGCTCGGCTACACCGGGGCGCTTTATGGCTGGACCGCGACGATCCTGTCGGCGCTGTTCGTGGCGCTGTCGGTGCAGGTCGGGACGCGCACGACGGGCGAGGGCGATCTGATGCAGCCCGAAAAACGTCTGTTCGCTTATTCGATCGCCTATCTTTTCATTCTCTTCGGCGCCGTTGTTGCCGACCATTGGTGGCCCTTATGACCGAAAATCCGAATCTCGAGCCTTTTGACGAGGTCGAATATCGCCGCCGCCAGCGCAGCCGCGCCAATATGATGGCGTGGATGCTGGGTGGGCTTGCAATCCTGTTCTTCTTCATCACCATCGCCAAGATGCAGATATTCGCATGAAGAAGACGGCCTTTCTCTGTGCGATGCTAGTCGTTGCTATGACGGGCCTCGGCTTTGCGGCGGTGCCGCTCTACGATCTGTTCTGCCGCGTGACGGGCTTTGGCGGCACGACGCAGCGTTTCGATCCGGTCGCAGCGGCCGCCGAACCGAAAATTTTGAAGAACACCATTTCGGTCCGTTTCGACGCCAATGTGTCGCCGGGGCTGCCGTGGAAATTCTATCCCGAGCATCCGACCGATACGGTCAGCATCGGCGCGCGCGACATGGCGATCTTCATCGCCGAAAATAACTCGTCGAAGCCCATCGTCGGTACCGCCGGGTTCAACGTCACGCCGACGCAGGCGGGCAAATATTTCACCAAGATCCAGTGCTTCTGCTTCACCGAACAACGGTTGGAGCCGGGGCAGCAGATGCGCATGCCGGTGCTGTTCTTCGTCGATCCCAAGATCATGGACGATCCCGACGCGCGCGACATCCAGGAAATCACCCTCAGCTACACCTTCCACCCTGTAGACGAGGGTAAAAAGGCGAGCTAAGGCCGCGATCAGAGTCTATATCAAGGACCGGCGGGCGATGGGGAATCGCGACGCCGGGGCTGCAAAACGGGAAAAACGCAATGTCCGGTGCCAAACATCATGACTATCACCTGGTAAACCCCAGCGTCTGGCCGCTGATCGGTTCGATCGCGGCGCTGGTGATGTTCTTCGGGCTCGTGATGTTCATGCACGACGATTATTTCGGCGGCGTCGGCAAATGGGTGCTCGGCCTCGGCTTCATGGGCGTGATTGCCACCTTTTTCAGCTGGTGGTCGGACGTCATCAACGAAGCGCATGCCGGCGACCACACCCCGGTTGTCCAGCTCCATCTGCGTTACGGCATGATCCTGTTCATCGCGTCCGAAGTCATGTTCTTCGTCGGCTGGTTCTGGGCGTGGTTTGACTTTACTTTGTTTCCGGTGCCGATCGAATATGTCGACGGCGCGGTCACCTCGCTGTTCGGGCAGGATGGCGCCGATGCGATCACCCAGTGGCCGCCGAAGGGCATCGAGGTTATCGACGCTTTCTCGTTGCCGCTGCTCAATACGCTGATCCTGCTCTGTTCGGGCACGACGATCACCTGGGCGCATCATTCGCTGATCCACGGCGACCGCGAGGGGCTGAAGAAGGGCCTGTGGGCGACGATCATCCTCGGCGCGATCTTCTCGGCGATCCAGGCCTATGAATATGCCCATGCGCCGTTCGCTTTCGGCCAGAGCAATTTCAGCTCGGCCTTTTACATGGCCACCGGTTTTCACGGCTTCCACGTTCTCGTCGGCACGATCTTCCTGATCGTCTGCCTCGTGCGCACCTACAAGGGTCACTTCACCCCTCAGCAGCATTTCGGTTTCGAGGCTGCGGCCTGGTACTGGCACTTCGTCGACGTGGTGTGGCTGTTCCTGTTCATCATCGTCTATGTCTGGGGCGGCTGGGGCGCGCCGATCGCCGCGCACTAAATTGCCGGACGAAGCCTATATTCCAAAGGGGCAGCCGCCGGTCTGGCGCGCTGCCCTTTTTGGCCTCTGCCCCGAATGCGGCGCGCCGACCCTGTTCGACGGGCCGGTAAAGTTTCAGGCGAAATGCAGCGCCTGTGGGCTCGATTATGGTCGCTATAATGTCGGCGACGGCCCCGCGGCGTTTCTGACCCTGATCATCGGTGCGCTGCTCGTCGTGCTGGCGCTGGCGCTCGATGCCGCGGTGCAGCCACCGCTTTGGGTCCATGTCCTGCTGTGGGTGCCGCTGACCGCCGCGGCGGTGGTCTATGGCCTGCGCGTCGCCAAGGGCGCGCTATTGGCGAGCGAGCATCAGCGGCAAGCCGCCGAGGGCCGGCAGGCCGACGAACCGCATGACTGACCCTGTGACGCCCCCGTCGCGGCGCTGGCCGCTGATCCCGACGATCATCGTGCTCGCGGCGGTCCTGGTGATGATCGCGCTCGGGGTGTGGCAGCTGCAGCGCAAGAGCGAGAAAGAGGCGCTGGTCGCGCTTTATCAACGCAACATGGCGATGTCGTCGCTGGTCGCCTATCCCGAACTGCCGCCGGTGGCCGATGCCTTTCTGTATCGCAAAAGCAGCGTCGTCTGCCTTGAGGCGGTGGGCTGGGATCCGCGCAGCGGCACCGATCGCAAGGGCCGGGCAGGCATCCGCATGATCGCCGAATGCCGCACCGGCGCGGAGGGGCCGGGGGTGCTGGTCGATGTCGGGATCGGCGACGATTTTACCCCGCCCAAATGGGCCGGCGGCATCGTGCAGGGAACGATCGTTCCGGGCCCCGAACAGCCGACGGTGATCGCGCGTGCGACGGGCAAGGCGGTGCCGGCGCGGGCGATGCTGATCGCCGACACGCCGGCGGCCGGGCTGCGCGCCAGCGCGGTCCCCTCGGCCGATGATACCCCGAACAACCATCTGGCCTATGCGGGGCAATGGTTCCTGTTCGCCGCCGCGGCGCTGATCATCTATATTCTGGCGGTCCGTCGCCGCTTGCGGCCTTGACCGCTCGCCGCTAGGCGCTTTGGCGTCATGGATTATATCAGCACCCGCGGCGCTGCGCCGACCCTCGACTTTCGTGCCGCCACGCTGGCGGGCCTTGCCAGCGACGGCGGGCTTTATCTGCCCGCGCACTGGCCGCAGATGCCGGTGGACGAGATCCGCGCGCTGGCGGGTCTTGATTATGCCGAAACCGCGGTGCGCGTGATGCGACCGTTCGTCGCGGGCGTGCTGAGCGAAGACGAATTGCGCAGCCTGTGCCGCGCCGCTTATGGCAGTTTCAGCCACGACGCGGTGACCCCGCTGGTCCAGCTCGACCATCGCCACTGGCTGCTCGAACTGTTTCACGGCCCGACGCTGGCGTTCAAGGACGTCGCGCTGCAATTGCTCGGACAATTGTTCGAAAAATTCCTGAGCGGCGGCGACGCCGACATCACCATCGTCGGCGCGACATCGGGCGACACCGGATCGGCGGCGATCGAGGCGGTCGCGGGGCGCGAACATATCCGCATCTTCATGCTCCATCCCGAAGGCCGGGTCAGCGACGTCCAGCGCCGCCAGATGACGACGGTGCTGGCGCCCAACGTCCACAATATCGCGATCGACGGCAGTTTCGACGATGCCCAGGCGATGGTGAAGCGGCTGTTCGGCGACGAAGAGGCGCGCGGCCAGGTCACGCTGTCGGCGGTGAACAGCATCAACTGGGCGCGGCTGATGGCGCAGATCGTCTATTATTTCTACGCTGCGGTGCGCCTTGGCGGTCCCGACCGCCCGATCGCGTTCAGCGTTCCGACGGGCAATTTCGGCGACGTGTTCGCGGGCTATGTTGCGGCGCAGATGGGGCTGCCGATCGCAAAGCTCGTCGTCGCGACCAACGTCAACGACATCCTCCACCGCGCGCTGACCCGCGGCGACTATAGCGCCGGGACGGTCACTGCGACCGCGACCCCCAGCATGGACATTCAGGTCAGCAGCAATTTCGAACGCTTGCTGTTCGACCTGTCGGGCCGCGACGGCGGCGCGATCACCGCGATGATGCGCGATTTCGACCAGAACCGTGCGATGACGATCCCCGAAGACATGCTGGCGGGGGCGCGCGGACTGTTTTCGAGCGCGAGCATCGACGGCGACGCGATGGCGCTCGCGCTGCGCTGGGCGCAGGAACATGGCGGGCAGGTCATCGATCCGCACAGTGCCGTCGGTCTCGCTGCAGCGCGCGCGCTGGAGATCGATGCCGATATTCCCGTCGTCACGCTGGCGACCGCGCATCCGGCGAAGTTCCGCGAAGCGGTCGAGCGCGCGACCGGCGTCCGTCCGGCGTTGCCCGCGCGGCTCGGCAATCTGTTCGACCGCGAGGAACGTTATGCGCGCCTGCCGGGCGATTATGACGCGGTGAAGGCCTTTGTCCTGGCGGAAGCGGCGCGTGGCTGACCTGCTGCCCCTCGTCACCCTCGTCGGCGAGGCGTGGGACGATTATGGGCTGGTCGATAGCGGCGGCGGGCGCAAGCTCGAACGCTATGGCCGCTACCGCTTCATCCGCCCCGAACCGCAGGCGATGTGGGCGCCCGCGCTGCCCGCCAGCGAATGGGAAGCCGCCGACGGCGAATTCATCCCCGCATCGGACGACGATGGCGGCGGGCGCTGGTATTATAACACGCCGGTTCCGGCCGAAGGCTGGCCGCTGACATGGCGCGAGACGCGCTTCACCGCGCAATGCACGCCGTTCCGGCATCTGGGCTTCTTTCCCGACATGGCGCCGGTGTGGGACTGGCTGCGCGCGCAAGTCGCCGACAAGCCCGATCCCGCGTTCCTCAACCTGTTCGGCTATACCGGGGTGGGCAGCCAGGCGCTCGCGGCGGTGGGGGCGGCGGTGACGCATGTCGACGCGTCGAAGAAATCGGTGGGACAGGCGCGTGAGAATGCCGCGCTCGCCGGAATGGCGGAAAAGCCGGTGCGCTGGATCCTCGATGATGCGGGCAAGTTCACCGCGCGCGAAGTGCGGCGCGAGAAACGCTATGACGCGATCCTGCTCGACCCGCCCAAATTCGGCCGCGGCCCGACCGGCGAACGTTGGCAGATCGAAGAGGGACTGGCGCCGCTGCTCGCCGATTGCCGCCAGCTGCTCGATGCCGACAGCCGGGCGCTGTTCCTGACCGTCTATGCCGTGCGCATGTCGGCGCTGGCGATTGGCGAGCTGCTGGCCCAGCTGTTCGCCGACCTGCCCGGCAAAGTCGAATGCGGCGAATTGGCGGTACGCGAAGAGGCGCGCGGGCTGTTGCTACCGACCGCGATCTTCGCGCGCTGGAGCCGCTGATCCAGCTCTGTCCCGGGTCAGGGGCTTGCATACGATTGCGGCGTCAAAAGCCGCTGGTTTGTCACAATTCGCGCCCGCGGCGGATTGACAATGAGAACGTTCCCATTTAGATAACGTTCACATTAGAGAAATGCCGTCATAAAGAACGGCTAAATTGGGAGGGTTAAGGGGTGCAGGCATCTCATAAGCGTTGGCTCGCGAAATTTCTGGTCGGCACGTCGGCGCTGTCGCTGATGGGCGCGGCGCAAACCGCTATGGCGCAGGATGCGCCCGCGGAAGGTGCCGTCGATGGCGACGAGATCGTCGTGACCGGAATCCGCGCCAGCCTGGCGGCGTCGGCCGACATCAAGCGCGAGGCGCAGGGCGTCGTCGATGCGATTTCAGCCGAAGACATGGGCAAATTCCCTGACACCAACCTGGCCGAATCGCTCCAGCGCATCACCGGCGTGTCGATCGACCGCTCGAACGGCGAAGGCTCGCTGGTCACCGTTCGCGGCTTCGGTCCCGAATTCAACCTGGTGACTCTGAACGGCCGCCAGATGCCAACCTCGTCGCTGGGTGACGGCGCCAGCGCGCCGTCGTCGCGCTCGTTCGATTTCGCCAATCTGGCGTCCGAAGGCGTCGCGGGGGTCGAGGTTTACAAGACCGGCCGCGCCGCAATCGCGTCGGGTGGGATTGGCTCGTCGATCAACATCAAGACGCCGCGCCCGCTCGACAAGCCGGGCCTGTCGGGCAGCATCGCGGTCAAGGGCGTCTATGACAGCTCGCGCAACGAGGGCAATCCGATCACCCCCGAAGTGTCGGGGATCCTTTCCACGACCTTCGCCGACGACCGCATCGGCATCATGATCGCCGGCTCGTGGCAGAAGCGCAAGGCGAGCGTCAACGTCGCGAATGTCGGCTGGCGCGACGGTTATCTGGGCAATGAAAACAACTGGGGATCGCTGACTCAGGATCCTGCCGATACGCGCTTCGGCCAGATTACCAACCGCCCCGGGCCGACCGACGTCTATCAGGTGGCGCAGAACGCGTCCTACGACCTCAACGACATCGACCGCGAGCGCATCAACGGCCAGGCGGTGCTGCAATTCCGCCCGATCGACAGCCTGACCGCGACGGTCGATTACACCTATTCGCGCAACACCGTCGAGGTGCGCAACAGCAATGTCGGCGTGTGGTTCAACCATAATAACACGTCGAGCGCGTGGACCGACGGGCCGGTTGCCGGCCCGATCTTCTACTCGGAAGCCTTTGCGCCGGGCGAGAACAAGGATCTGTCGTACGGCGGCTCGCTGGTGGCGAACCGGACCGAGAATAAGTCGCTCGGCGGCAATCTCACCTGGGATGCGCCCGGCGGCATGACGATGGAGCTCGATTTCCATCACTCGACCGCGGAATCGAAGCCCACGAACAAATATGGCACCAGCGTAGCCGTCGGCAACGCGGTGTTCGGGGTCGTCAACCAGCGGATCGACTTCGATTCCTATCTGCCCGTCATTTCATACCAGATGCGGCCGGGAACCGACCCGCTCAACGCGTCGCTGATCACTCCGACGGGCAATGCGTTCCGCAACGCCTATTTCCGGGACGAGATCAACCAGGCGCAGTTCCGCGGGCGTTACGACCATGACGGCGACCTCCTCGACAGCATCGATTTCGGCGTTTCGTACATCGAGAACAAGGTGCGGTCGGCTTATGGCTTCATCCAGAACGACAGCTGGGGTGGCGCCGGGCCAGCGTCGGACATCCCCGACGACATCTTCACGCTCGAAACGCTGCCGGACAAGTTCAAGGGGCTGGACGGCGCGGCGAATATCATCCCGAGCTTCTACAAGTTCGATTTCGAACGGATGGTCGGGCTGATCGACGGCCTCTATGGCACCTGCAACAACGCGGGGTCCGCGGACACCTGCCTTGCCAATTACACCACCGACCGGCGCATCACCGAAAAGACGCTCTCGCCCTATGTGCAGGTGTCGACCAAGTTCGACGTCGGCGCTGGCGAAGCGCATCTGACCGCCGGGGTGCGTTATGAGGACACCATCGTCGATGCCTCGGCGCTGGTGCCGATCCCGACCGGCACGCGCTGGGTTGCCGCGAACGAATTCGGGGTGATCTTTGGCCCGACGAGCGATTTCACCCGCTTCAAGGGCAGCTATGATCATTGGCTGCCCGCGGTCGATTTCGACATCGAACCGATCGAGAATGTGAAGCTGCGCGCGTCGTACAGCCACACGATCACGCGCCCCGACTATGCGAGCATGCAGGGCGGGCGGACGATCGACCAGCTGTTCCGCATTGGCGGCGGCACCGGCAGCCAGGGCAATCCCGGCCTGTTGCCCTATAAATCAAAGAATATCGACCTGTCGGCCGAGTGGTATTACGACCGTGAAAGCTATATGTCGGCAGGCTTTTTCCACAAGCGTGTCTCGAATTTCCTGTCGACGACGCGGGTCGACGACACTGCGTTCGGGCTGACCAACCCCGCCGACGGCCCGCGGTATCGCGCCGCGGTGGCGGCGCGCGGCGCCAATGCCGGGGCCAATTCGCTGCGCGACTTCATCCTGCGCAATTACCCGACATCGGTGCGCGTAAACCGTGATGCCAGTGGTAACCCGGTGCTCGACGCCAGCGGTTTCTGGACCGGCGACATTTTCGGGCTGGGCGAGGATGCGCCGCTGAACTTCGAGATCACGACCCCGATCAACAGCGATCAGTCGGCGAAGATCCACGGTTTCGAATTCGCGCTCCAGCACAGTTTCTGGGACACGGGTTTCGGCGTGCTGCTGAACTATACGATCGTCAAGGGCGACGCGACCTATGACAACAGCCAGCCGTCGACGGTGCCGCAATTCGCGCTGACCGGGCTCAGCGACAGCGCCAACGCGGTCGCCTATTATGACAAGGGTCCGCTTCAGGCGCGCGTCGCGTGGAACTGGCGCGACAAATTCCTGGCGGGAACAGGGCCGAACCCTTTCTATGTCGAGGAATATTGGCAGATCGATGCCAGCGCGAGTTATGAGTTCATCCCGGGCCTGACCGCCTTTGTCGAGGCGATCAACCTGACCGGCGAAAGCCGCCGCGGTCACCTGCGGTCGGAAAATAACGTCGCCTTCGCATCGCCCGGCTACGCCCGCTACGCGGCGGGGGTCCGGTTCAGCTTCTGACGCGGACGGACTTCGCCCGCCGGGTCGCAGGCAGGAGAGCCGCACCTTCCCCGCGGCGGCTCTTTTGCGTGACGACGGCAGGATGCTCGCTTAGGATCGACGGCAATGGATAAAGCGATCGAGAGGATAGTCATCGTCGGCGGCGGCACCGCCGGCTGGCTGGCGGCCTCGCTGCTCGCTGCTTCGCGGCACGCGGCGTCGGGGCGATTGTCCGTGACCCTGATCGAAGCGCCCGACATCCCGACGATCGGCGTCGGTGAAGGCACCTGGCCGACGATGCGGGAAACGCTGGCGCGCATCGGGATCGGCGAGGCCGAGTTTCTGGCCGCGTGCGATGGGTCGTTCAAACAGGGCTCGCGCTTCGACGGCTGGGTCACCGGCGGCGCGGATGACCGCTATCTCCACCCATTCACCCCGCCGCCAGCGATGCCGACGCGCGAGCTGCTGGCGGCGTGGCAGGCGGACGCGCCCGATCTACCGTTCGCTGCGGCGATGTGCGCGCAGGCGCATGTCTGCGATCTCGACCTTGCGCCGCGCCAGCGGTCGATGCCCGATTATCAGGGCGCGGCCAATTATGCCTATCATCTCGATGCGGGGAAATTTGCCGCGCTGCTCGCCTCGCACGCGTTACAGCGGCTGGGCGTCCGGCATATCGCCGACCATGTCACCGGCGTCCAACGCGACGGCGATGGCGGCATCGCGTCGATCACGACGCGGCAGCATGGTGACATCGGCGGCGACCTGTTCATCGATTGCAGCGGCCATGCGGCGCTGTTGATCGGCGGCCATCTCGGCGTTGAGTGGATCGACCGCAGCGACATTTTATTCAACGACCGCGCGCTCGCGGCGCAGGTGCCGGTGGCGCCGGGCAGCCCGATCGCGTCGCAGACCGTCGCGACCGCGCACGCCGCGGGCTGGATCTGGGACATCGGACTTCCGGGGCGGCGCGGCATCGGCTGCGTCTATGCCAGCCGGTTCATGGACGACGATGCCGCCGAGGCGACTTTGCGCGCCTATATCGCCCGCGTCTTGCCCGATGCGCCTGATGTTCCGGCGCGGCGGCTGAGCTTTCCGACGGGCCACCGCGCGCGGTTTTGGGAGGGCAATTGCGTTGCGATCGGCCTGTCGGCGGGGTTCATCGAACCGCTGGAGGCATCGGCAATCGTGATGATCGAGCTGTCGCTCCGCGCGCTGATCGACAATTTCCCCGCGCGCCGCGCGGCGATGCCGATCCACGCCGAACGCTTCAACGAACTGTTCCGCTATCGCTGGGACCGCATCGTCGATTTCCTCAAGCTCCATTATGCCCTGAGCCAGCGCCCCGAGCCCTATTGGCTGGCGCAGCGCGATCCCGCTCATCTGCCGTCGCGGCTGGTGGAGCAGTTGCAGCTGTGGCGCGACCAGCCGCCGTCGGCGTGGGACTTTCCGCGCGTCGACGAAATTTTCTCGGCCGAAAGCCACCAATATATCCTCTATGGCATGGGCTTTCCGGTGCCGACCGATCTGGCGCCCGCCGATCATGCCACCGCGTCGCTCGCTGAAATCCGCCAACGCGCCCGCGCGCTTGCCGCCGCCTTGCCCGTCAATCGCGATTATCTCGATGCGCTCCAGCGCCCAACCGGCGCGCTGGCCGCGCAATAGGAAAGAGTTTTGATGCCCCGCCACGCCGTGCTCGACAAACATAGCCACCGCGACCTGCGGGTCCGCACCGAGGCGGGCGCGGCGCTGGGCGATGACATGATGGCGGTGCTGACCGTGCCGAGCGAGTTTCGCCGCGTGCAGGCGCATTTCCCGATCCTGTTCCGCCGCGAAGCCGGGCGCGAAGATTTCACCGCGCTGGCGCTGTTCGGGTTCGAGACCGGCGAAAACCTGTTCCTGGACGGCGATCGCTGGGGCGCGCGCTATCGCCCGCTGGCGATGGCGATCCAGCCGTTCCTGGTCGGCCGACCCGCGGACGGCGACGGGCCGGGGCAGGTGCATATCGACCTCGACCATCCGCGCATTGCCGGCGCCGGCGACGGCGTGCGCCTGTTCGACGGCGATGGCATGGCGACGCCGTTTCTGGAGACGATCGCCGAACGGCTCGGCGACCTCGATGAGGGGTATCGGGGCAGCGGCGCTTTCTATGACGCCCTTATTGCGCACGACCTGCTCGAACCCTTCAGCCTCGAAGTGACGCTGGACGACGGGTCAAAACATTCGCTGGTCGGCTTTCACATCATCGACGAGGAGCGGGTGCGCGCGCTGGACGCCGCAACGCTCGGCGCATTGCATGCGGCGGGGCATTTGATGCCGATGTTCATGGCGATGGCGTCGCTGTCGCAATTATCGGCGCTGGTCGACCGCAAGAACCGCAAGCTTGGCTGATCGGGACGGCGCCATCTACGACCGCCTGATGCGGGTGCCCGAGCGCGACTGGGACCGCGCGGCGGGACTGGACGCCCTGCTGGACGGCGCGCGCACCCCGTTTGTCGTGCGCGGGTTGGTCGCCGACTGGCCGCTGGTCGAGGCCGGCCGGCGATCGGCGGCGGAGGCGCGGCGCTATCTGCTGGATCATGCGCGCGACCGGCCCTTTACCGTGTCGATCGGACCGCCGGGGCATGACGGGCGGCTATTCTACGATGCCGACATGGCGATGAATTTTCGCACCGGGACGGGCAAGCTCGGCGATATTTTCGCGGGCATCGACGCCAGCGAGGCCGAGGGCGATCCGCGCACCGTCTATCTGGCGTCAATCGACATACCGGCGCATTTCGAGGGCCTGCACGAGACGAACCATGTCGACCTGGGCGACCGCGATCCGTTAAAAAGCATCTGGATCGGCACCCGCACGCGGATTGCGGCGCACAATGATTTTCCCGACAATCTGGCCTGCTGCGCTGCTGGACGCCGCCGTTTCACGCTGTTCCCGCCCAGCCAGTTTCGCAACCTGTATCTGGGGCCGATCGACAACACCCCGGCGGGGCGCGCGGTCAGCATGGTCGATTTCGACGCGCCCGACCTGGCGGCGCATCCGGGCTTCGTCGCCGCGATGGCCGAAGCGCAGACGGTCGAACTCGATCCCGGCGACGCGATCTTCATCCCGTCGATGTGGTGGCACCATGTCGAGGGGCTGGCGCCGTTCAACATCCTGGTCAATTATTGGTGGCGCAGCAGCCCCGCGTGGCTGGGCCAGCCGCAGGAGGCGCTGAACCATGCGATCCTGGCGATCCGCGACCTGCCGCCCGCCGACAAGGCGATCTGGCGCGAGATGTTCGACCATTATGTTTTCGCCAACGACGGCCGGGTGACCGACCATATTCCCGAACCCGCGCGCAGCGTGCTGGCCCCGCTCACTGTCGAGAGTGCCGGACGGCTGCGCGCCTTTTTGTTGAGAGCATTGAACCGATGAACCAGGACAAGCCGATCCAGCGGGTCGTGATCGCGGGCGGCGGCACCGCGGGCTGGATGATGGCGGCGGCGATCGCGCGCACAATGGGTCACACCATCGACCTGACGCTGGTGGAATCGGAAGCGATCGGGACGATCGGGGTCGGGGAATCGACGATTCCGCCGCTGGTCAATTTCAACCGCATCCTCGGCATCCCCGAGCCCGAATTCATGCGCGCGACGCAGGCGACGTTCAAACTGGGCATCCTGTTCGATAACTGGAAGCATGACGGCGACAGCTATTTCCACAGCTTTGGCCTGTCGGGGAAAGATCACTGGTCGGCGGGGTTCCAGCATTTCTGGCTCAACGCCCGCGAGCGCGGACATGACCGGCCATATAGCGACTATTGCCTCGAACTGGTGGCCGCGATGGAGGGCAAGTTTGCGCACCTGCCCGAAGACCGTATGAACTACGCCTATCATGTCGATGCGACACTGTACGGGCGTTACCTGCGCCAACTGGCCGAGGCCGACGGTTGCAAACGCGTCGAGGGCAAGATCGCGCGGGTCGAGCTCGATGGCGAAAGCGGCGACATCGCCGCGCTGCATCTTGATGGCGACCGGCGGATCGAAGGCGATATGTTCGTCGACTGTACTGGTTTCCGCGGCCTGCTGATCGACGGCGCGCTGCACGCCGGGTTCGAGGACTGGAGCCACTGGTTGCCCAACGACAGCGCGATCGCGGTGCAGGCGAAACATCAACGCGCGCCGCAACCCTACACGCAGGCGATCGCACATGATGCCGGCTGGCAATGGCGCATTCCGCTGCAGCATCGCATGGGCGCCGGGATCGTCTATGCCAGCGGCTATCTGTCGCGCGATGCCGCCTATGACCGGTTGATGAGCAGCGTCGGCGAGCCGCTGATCGAGCCGTTCGACATCAAGTTCAAGGGCGGGGTGCGGCGCAAGCAATGGTATCGCAACTGCGTGGCGGTCGGGCTGGCGGGGGGCTTTGTCGAGCCGCTCGAGGCGACGACGGTGCACCTGATCCAGCGCGCGGTGCTGCGCTTTATCCGGATGATGCCGAACGGACGGGTCAGCGAACGCGATGCCGCCGAGTTCAACGACCAGCAGCGGCTGGACATCGAACAGATCCGCGATTTCGTGGTGCTGCATTACAAGGCGACCAACCGCCGCGACAGCCCGTTCTGGCGCCATGTCGCGAACATGCCGATCCCGGATTCATTGCAGCAAAAGATCGAATTGTTCCGCGAAACCGGCCGCGTGTTCCGCAAATATGAGGAGCTGTTCGCCGAGAATAGCTGGGTCCAGGTGATGATGGGGCAGGGGATCGACCCGCAAAGCTATCACCCCATCGCCGCGAAGCTGCGCGACGACGAGGTCGAGCGGCTGTTCCAGACGATCCGCGACAATATTGCGCAGACGGTGGCGACGCTGCCCGAGCATCACGCCTATGTTGCGCAATATTGCGGCGCCGAAATGCCGCAGCGGGCATGATGCGCGGCGCGTCCCTGTTGTTGCTGGGCGCCGCGCTGACGGGCGGCGGCGCGGCGGCGGCCAACGAACCGGCGGGCGAGCCGGCCGCGGACGGCTGGTGGCTCGCCTGGTCCGACGAGTTCGACGGCGCCGCGATCGACCGCAGCAAATGGGACTTCGACGTCGATTGTTGGGGCGGCGGCAACAACGAACGCCAATGCTATACCGACAAGCGCCGCAACGCGGCGGTGGCAGACGGCAAGCTGGTCATCACGGCGCGTCAGGAAAAGGCGAGCGGTCCGGCCTTTCCGCTGGCCCAGCGCGGCGAGCCAGGGAAGGCGAACGCCCGCGCGGCGCGCGACTTCACCTCGGCGCGGCTGGTGACGCGCGGCAAGGCGGCGTGGACCTATGGCCGGATCGAAGTGCGCGCCAAACTGCCGCAGGGGCAGGGGACATGGCCCGCGATCTGGATGCTGCCCGAGGGGCATGCCTATGGCACCTGGGCGGCGTCGGGCGAGATCGACATATTGGAGGCGGTGAACCTGGGGGTGCGCTGCGACAGCTGCGTCGGCGGGATCGAGAACCGCATCCTCGGCACGCTGCATTTCGGCGGCGTCTGGCCGAAGAACGCACACAAGAGCAACGAGATCGCGCTGCCCGGCAAGCTGGACGATTTTCATATATTCGGCATCGTCTGGGAAAAGGGCCGCATCACCTGGACCGTCGATGGTCGGCCCTATGCGACGCAGGTCGTGGGCGACTGGCACACCAGCGGATCGGCCGATCCGGCGGCGCCGTTCGACCGTCCCTTTCATCTGATCCTGAACCTTGCCGTCGGCGGCGGGCTGGCCGAAGGGCGCGGGATCAAGGGGGTCGACATGCGCGGCTATCCCAAAGCGATGGAAATAGATTGGGTCCGCGTCTGGCAATGCGGCGAGGATGAAGCTAGCAGGGCGCGTTGCGGGACCAGCGGGGGCGGGGCAGAATAATGGGGCGTCGGCGGCAGTCGGTCACGATCAAGCATGTTGCGGCCGACGCCGGGGTGTCGCTGCAAACGGTGAGCCGCGTCATCAACAACGAGCCCAACGTCCGCCCCGAGATGAAGGAACGGGTGCAGGCGTCGATCGACAAGCTCGGCTATGTGCCGTCGATCGCGGCGCAGCGGATGAGCGGGTCGCGCTCGTATCTGATCCTGGCGATCAACGACCGCGAACGCACGATCGCCGATTGGCGCGGGCGGCAGGGGGTCGACTGGGTCGACCAGATGCTGCTCGGCGGGATGTTGAAATGCGCCGAATATGGCTATCGCATGATTTTCGAGTTGGTCGACACGCACAATGATCATGTCGAACGCGAACTGCGCGCCGCGATTGCGGCGCTGCAACCCGACGGCGTCATCCTGACCCCGCCGCATTCGGACAACCCGCTGATCGTCGGGCTGCTCGACCAGCAGAAGATTCCTTTCGCGCGCATCGGGTCGCGCGGCGGCGACAAGGGGATCGCGCTGACCATGGACGACGAAGGGTCGGCGCGGCGCGCCACGCGCCATCTGATCGATCTCGGCCACCGGCGTATCGGGTTCATCCCGGGTTCGCCCGAATATAGTTTGAGCCGCTGGCGCGTCGACGGTTGGCAAGGCGAGATGGCGGCGGCGGGGCTGGCAACCGAAGGCCTGCTCGCCGAGGGTGATTTCACCTATGCCTCGGGCGCCGCCGCGGCGCGCCATTTGCTCAGCCGCGCCGATCCGCCGACCGCGATCATCGCCAGCAGCGACCAGATGGCGCTCGCAACGCTGGAGGTGGCGCGCGAACTGGACCTTGACGTGCCCAGGCAATTGTCGATCGTCAGTTTCGACAACACCCCGATCGTTCGTTTCACCCAGCCGCCGCTGACCGCGGTCGATCAGCCGGTCGCCGAAACCGCCTCGCGCGCGGTCGAACTGATCATCGCCGCCCAGCGCGGTGCGCCGCGTCCGATCGAGCCGACCCGGGTGCAAGGCGGGCTGGTCGAACGCGGATCGACCGCCGCCCCGCCTGCCGCCCATGGATGAACCCGGCGGGTCTCGCCGCCAGTCGCTTCGCTTTCTGCTGCTTTATGCGCTCGCCGCGGCCGGCGGCGCGATCGCCTATGTCCCGTTCCTGACGATCTGGCTGCCCGGGCGGATGACGCAGCTGGCGGGTACGGCGGATGTACAGGCGCTGGGCTATGTCACCTTTTTCGGCGCGATTGCCGCCAGCGTCGGGGGGATCGGCTTCGGCTGGCTCAGCGACCGGACGGGCAACCGGCGCGGCTTTGTGCTGACCGGGCTGGCACTGACCATCGCTTTGCTGCTCGCGGTGCCGCTGGCGCAGGATATCTGGACACTCGTTGCGATCATCGTCGCGTGGCAGCTGGCGCTCAACATGATGCTGGGGCCGCTGGCGGCGTGGGCGGGCGATTGCGTTCCCGACGACCAAAAGGGACTGCTCGGCGGATTGCTGGCCTTCTCGCCCGCGCTGGGCGCCTGGTCGGGCGCGCTGGTGACGTGGCCGGGATTGGTCCCCAACGAGGGGCGGCTGCTGGTGATCGCGGCGCTAGTGGCGGCCGCAGTGCTGCCGGTGCTGCTACTCGGGCGACCACGCGCCTTCGCCGACCTCACGGCGCCCCCGCCCGAGCGCATCGCGGGCGAGCCGGCACCGCACCCGACGGGCCCCGCGATCCGCATGTGGCTGGCGCGGCTGCTCGTCCAGATCGCCGAGGCAGCGTTGTTCGCCTATCTCTATTTCTGGTTCCGATCGATCGACCCTGGCATGCACGACAGCGAAAAGGCAGGGCTGTTCAGCATCGCGCTGACGCTGGCGGTGCCGATCGCACTGGTCAGCGGCCGCTGGGCCGACGACCACGACCAGCCGTTCCGCCCGCTCGTGTTCAGCGCCGCGGTGTCGGGTCTGGGCATGATCGGCATGGCGATCGCCGGGGTGCCGGACATTGCCAAGGCGAGCTATCTGGTGTTCGCGATCGCGACGACGGTCTTCCTGTCGCTCCACGCCGGGCAGACGCTGCGCATCCTGCCGCGCTCCGACCGCCGTGGGCGCGACCTGGGAATTTTCAACCTGACCAACACCGTGCCGTCGCTGATCATGCCATGGCTGACGATTTCGCTCGTCCCGGGCTTTGGTTTCGACGCGCTGTTCCTGCTGCTCGCGGCGCTGACCGCGATCGCAGTGTTCCTGCTCGCGACGATGCCGCGGATCCGCCCGCACCCCTGAAAACAGAGCGCTTGATTTCGCCCGCGCGCTATGCGACATGAAATTTGATAACGTTCACATAATGACGATCAGGTAAGGGATGGGAGAGACGATGCGCCGACAGGCATTGGTCATGGCGACCGCGCTGCTTTGGGCAGGAACCGCCGCAGCGACGACGCCAACTGCGGACGGTGATGCCGCTGCCGTGCATCGCGATCTATGGCCGACGGCGAAAAGCCCGGCGACGATTTCCGATCCCGTGACCGAGGCGCGCATCGATGCGCTGATTGCGCGCATGACGGTCGAACAAAAGGTCGGCCAACTGATCCAGGCCGACATCAGCACGGTCACGCCGAAGGATCTCGAAACCTGGCCGCTCGGCTCGATCCTGGCGGGCGGCAACAGCGGCCCGAACGGCAATGAACGCTCGACCGCCGCCGATTGGGCGAAGCTGGTCGGCGATTTTCGCGCCGTGTCGCTGCGCCCGCAGGCCAATGGCGTCGCCATCCCGATCATCTTTGGCGTCGATGCCGTTCACGGCCATAACAATATCCCCGGCGCGACGCTGTTTCCGCACAATATCGGGTTGGGCGCGGCGCGCGATCCCGAGCTGATCCAGCGCATTGGCGCGGTGACCGCCGCCGAAATTGCGGGCAGCGGCATCGAATGGACCTTTGCCCCGACCTTGGCGGTGCCGCAGGATCTGCGCTGGGGCCGCAGCTATGAAGGCTATGCCGCCGACCCGGCGCTCGTCGCCGAATACGCCAGAGCAATGGTGCTGGGCTTGCAGGGCGACCTCGCCAGCGGGCGGTCGATCGGCGCCAGCAAGGTGGCGGCGACGGCCAAGCATTTCCTCGCCGACGGCGGGACGTTCGAGGGCAAGGATCAGGGCGACGCGCGGATCGATGAGAAGGAACTGATCGCGAAACACGGACAAGGCTATCCCGCGGCGATCGACGCCGGGGCGCTGACCGTGATGGCCAGTTTCTCCAGCTGGAATGGCGTCAAGCACCACGGCAACAAAGGGCTGTTGACCGACGCGCTCAAGCAGAAGATGGGGTTCGAGGGCTTTGTCGTCGGTGACTGGAACGGGCACGGGCAGGTTGCGGGATGCAGCGTCACCGACTGCGCGCAGTCGATCAACGCCGGGCTCGACATGTTCATGGCGCCCGACAGCTGGAAGGGGCTGTACGACGCGACACTGGCGCAGGCGAAGGACGGCCGGATCGGCAAGGCACGCCTCGACGATGCGGTGCGCCGTATCCTGCGCGTCAAATACAAGCTCGGGCTGTTCGCCGAAGGCCATGTCAGCCGCGGCAATTTCGCCGCCGTCGGCGCCCCGGACCATCTCGCCATCGCGCGCGAAGCGGCCGCTAAATCGCTGGTGCTGCTCAAAAACAATGGCGGCGTGCTGCCGGTCAAACCCGGCGCGCGGGTGCTGGTGACCGGCCCGGCGGCCGACAATATGGCGATCCAGTCGGGCGGCTGGACGATCAGCTGGCAGGGGACCGATGTGGTCCGTTCGGACTTCCCGAACGGCCAGACGATCTGGGAGGCCCTCGACAAAGCAGTGCGCGACGCGGGCGGCACCGCGACGCTATCGGCCGATGGCGCGTTCAAGGAAAAACCCGACGTCGCGATCGTCGTGTTCGGCGAGGATCCCTATGCTGAATTTCAGGGCGACGTGCCGACGCTCGATTACCAGCCGACCGGTGCGACCGACCTGGCGACGCTAAAACAGCTGAAGGCCGCGGGCGTCCCGGTCGTTGCGCTGTTCCTGTCAGGGCGGCCGATGTTCACCAGCCCCGAAATCAACGCCGCAGACGCTTTCGTCGCGGGCTGGCTGCCCGGGTCGCAGGGCGCGGGCGTCGCCGACGTGCTGGTCGCGGGCAAGGATGGCAAGACGGCGCGCGGCTTTACCGGCACCTTGCCGTTCGCCTGGCCCGCCGACGCGCGATCGCCGGTGGAAAAGCCGCTTTTCGCGGTCGGCTATGGCCTGAAATATGGCGATACGCGCGCGGTGGCGACGCTGTCCGAGGAACTCCGCGTCGATATTGCCCGGGCGCTGAACGTCGAGAATTTCTTCTCGGGCGGCCGCGCCCGCGCGCCGTGGGCGCTGACGGTCACCGACGCCGGGGGCTCGCGCCCGGTCGAATCGCCGCCAACGGCAAGCCCCGGCGGGCTGATCGCGGCGCGGTCGGTCGATGTGCGCGCGCAGGAGGATGGCAAGGCGTTCATATGGACCGGCCCCGCCGCGCTGCACCTGTCGGGCCCCTATGCCGACCTGTCGCGCCAGCTGAACAACAGCTTCGCGCTGCGAATCGAATGGCGGATCGACGCGCTTGGTGCGGCTCCGGTGCAGGTCGCGCTGGGCGGCAAGGCGTTCGATGTTTCGGCGCTGGTGAATGCGGCGCCAAAGGGACAGGTCTCGACGATCCGGGTGCCGCTGCGCTGCTTTGCCGATGCCGGGGCCAATCTGCAACGCGTCGACTATGCGCTGTCGGTGCAGGCAGGCAACGGCTTTGCCGCCACGCTGCTGAATACGAATGTCGAAGCCGTGGGGACGAATCTGCCTTGCCCACCGGCAGTTAAATGACGAGACCCGGTATAAGGGTTAGCCCAAAAAACATATCGGGGAGAGATTGGATGGCGTTGATGCCGGATGTCACATCGAGCAGCGATCCGGTCGCGAGCGAAGGCGAGGGGACGCATGTCGATGCCCCCGAACTGCGCCTGTTCGTGATGGGGCTGTTTTTCATTTTCGGTGGTATCACCAGCCTCAACGACGTGATCATTCCAAAGCTCAAAGAGCTGTTTACGCTGAATTATACCCAAGCGATGCTGGTGCAGTTCTGCTTCTTTACCGCCTATCTGGTGATCGGCATTCCGGGTGCGAAGCTGGTCAAGAAGATCGGTTATATGCGCGGTGCGGTCGCCGGATTGCTGACGATGATGGTCGGCTGTCTGCTGTTTATCCCCGCCTCGCAGAATGCGGTTTACGAACTGTTCCTGTTCGCGCTGTTCGTGCTGGCGAGCGGGGTGGTGATCGTCCAGGTCGTTGCCAATCCGCTGATCTCGCTGCTCGGCAAGCCCGAAACGGCGCACAGTCGGCTGACCTTTGCGCAGGCGTTCAATTCGCTTGGCACCACCATATTCCCGATCGTCGGCTCGATTCTGATCCTTGGCAGTCTGGCGACGATGAGCGCCGACCAGCTTTCGGGGGCCGAACTTGATGCCTATCGCACCGCCGAAAGCCAGGCGATCGTCAACGGCTACCTTGGCATCGCGGTGGCGCTTGCCGTCGTCGCGGGCGCGGTGTGGCTGTTTCGCAATCGCTTGCGGGGCGAGCGGCACGAGGCGAGCGCCGGGCTGGCTGGCGTCGATTTGCTGAAGCGCCCGCGCTTCGGCTACGGCGCGCTGTGCATCTTTCTGTACGTCGGAGCGGAGGTGTCGATCGGCTCGCTGGTTGTCAACTATCTGATGCAGCCCGGCGTGATGGGGTTGCAGGAACAGGCCGCGGGCAAGCTGATCGGACTATATTGGGGCGGCGCCATGGTCGGGCGCTTTATCGGTTCGGCGCTGATGCGGGTGATCAGCCCCGGCAAGCTGCTGGCGTTCGTCGCTGCGGGAGCAATCGCGCTGATCCTGATCTCGACTAACAGCAGCGGTGTCGTGTCTGGTTATAGCCTGCTCGCGGTCGGGCTGATGAACTCGATCATGTTCCCGACTATCTTCAGCCTGGCGTCGGAAAAGCTCGGCAGCCGCGCTGCAGACGGCTCAGGGATCATCAACGTCGCGATCTTCGGCGGCGCCGTCGTGCCGCTCGCGACCGGCGCAATCGCCGATCTGACGGGCAGCCTTGCCACCGCGATGTTGCTCCCGGCGCTTTGCTATGCGGTCATCGCAGGCTTTGGCATCTACGCCCGGCGCCCGGCCGTCTGAGACGGCAATCGCCGCGGGGCAGCGCGCTCTGGTGCGCTCTGTCCCGCGGCGTCCCGCCCCCTCGCGGGAAGCTGGACCGGTTATGCCGGGTCGGCGAGTTCGATGCGGTTTCGCCCGCCCGCCTTCGCCTTGTACAACGCATCGTCGGCGGCCTTCAGCGCGCCGCGCGTTTCGCCATAGCCAAAGACGTCGGCCACCCCGCCCGAGAAGGTGATCTGTCCGAACGGTTCGTCGGTCTTGCGGTTGATCAAGCGGCGTTCGGCGAGCTGTTCGCGCGCTTCGTCGAGCCGCTCGGCGGCCTGCGTCGGGGTCAGGCCGCGGAACAGCATGACAAATTCCTCGCCGCCGTGCCGCGCGACGTGGCAGCGGTCGTCGGAGATGCGCGCCAGCGTGTCGGCGATCGCCTTGATCACCCGGTCGCCGGCTTCATGGCCGTGGATGTCGTTGACCTTCTTGAATTCGTCGATGTCGCAAAAGGCGACACTGAGCGGTTCGCACGCGGCGCGCGCTTCCTTGAAATGGCGGTCGAGCAGGATTTCAAAGGCGCGGCGGTTGGGCAGGCCGGTGAGGAAATCGAGTTCGGCGTCGCGCTTGGCGCGTTCGAGGCTGCGGCGCAGCGCCTTGGCCTCGTCCTCGCTCTTGCGCATATGATCCTCGGCCTTGCGCGTGCGTTCGAGCATGACCTTGGCCAGGTCGGCCAGGCTGGAGACGATCCGCCCGGTTTTCTGCAGCTGCTCCAGATCGTCGACATGCTGTTCGAGTTCGGTACCATAATCGCTGGTGACGGTCCGCGCTTCCTTGGCGTGGACGTGAAAGGATTCAAGATTGGTTTCGAGCCGCGTCATCAGGCGGTCGAGATCGGCATGGTCGGCCTGGCCGCTATTCTGTTCGCCCAGTTCGTTCAGCCATTGCTGGGTGATTCCGTCGGCCGATTGCGACCGCGTGGTGATCTGGCGCGCCAGATGCGGGTTCATGCCCGAAAAGGCGGCGTGCGCGAGCAGCAGATTGCCCGGCGACACGTCGAGATCATTGTCGACCAGAAACGCCATGATCGTGCCGATCAGCTGGTGCCGCGCCAGCTGGGCCAGATCGCGCGTGCCGCCGCCGCCGTCGGGCGGCGCGGGCCGTCCTGCAGGGGGCGCGCCGTGGGTTCGGCGTAGCCCCAGCCAATCCAAAAGCCGTCCTACCGGCTCGTTCGATGGTGTTGCTTTGGTGGTCATGCGACATTTAACGGGCCGCGCGCGGCGGATTTAAGCCGAATTTCGGGTAATTTGCGCGCATATCCGATCGCTTTTGAACGCGTGCGTCCAAAGCGACGTCAAAACAGGCGGTTAGTCCAACATGCTAGCCGCAGCGGTTCCAGCCCGCGCCGCGCACGGCCCGCCCGGGTGTCGCGCCGCTATGTTCGCCGCCGCGCAGCACCGCGACGCCGTTGACGAACACGTCGCGCATCCCGACCGAATATTGGTGCGGATCCTCGAAGGTCGAGCGGTCGGCGATCGTTGCGGGATCGAAAACTACGACATCGGCATAATAGCCGGGCTGGAGCGCGCCGCGGTCCTTGATGCCAAGGTTCGCGGCGGGGAGGGTGGTCAGGCGGTACACCGCCTGTTCCAGCGAGATCAGCTTCTCGTCGCGGACATAGCGGCCGAGCAGGCGGGCGAAATTGCCATAGGTGCGCGGGTGCGCGCCCGATTTCAGGAAATCGCCCTCGGCCGCCTGCGACGCGCCGTCCGAACCGAAGCTCATCCACGGCAACTGGATCTGCTTGCGGACATTATCCTCCGACATCAGGAAATAGACGGTGCCGACACGCGAGCCGTCCTCGACCACCAGGTCCATTGCGGTTTCCTCGGGCGACTTGCCGCGCATCGCTGCGACCTCGGCCAGCGTCTTGCCGGTCAGCGGTTTGAGCTTTTCGTTCTTGAAGCCCGACAGGATCATCTTGTCGGCGCCAGCCCCGATATAGAGATTTTCCCAGTCGCTGCCCGGATGCTTCATCTCGGCCGCAACGCGCGCGCGGGTGGCGGGATCCTTCAGCCGCTCGATCCACGCTTCCAGCCCGCCCGCCTGCACCCAGGTCGGCATCGCCGCATCGAGCCCGGTGGCGCCCGCGGTGTAGGTGTACATATCGGTGGTGATCCGTTGCCCCGCGGCGCGCGCGGCCTCGATCTTCTTCACCACCGCGTCGAGCTTGCCCCAGTTGCTGCGTCCCGCCATCTTGAGATGATAGATTTCGGCGGGAGCGCCCGATCGGCGCGAGATTTCGATCAGTTCGTCGACGGCCTCCTCCAGCCGGTCGCCTTCGGAGCGCATGTGACTGATATACATGCCGCCGCATTTCGCGGCCGCGCTGGTCAGCGCGACCAGTTCGTCGGTTTCGGCGTAGGAGCCTGGCGCGTAGATCAGCGAGCTGCCGACCCCCATCGCACCTTCGTTCATCGCCTGCCGCACCAGCGCGCGCATCCGTTCGAGCTGCTCGGGGGTTGGGTCGACATCGCCTTCGCCCAGTTCATGCACGCGCACCGTCGCCGCGCCGACAAAGCTTGCGACGTTGGTCGAAACGCCGCGTTTTTCCAGATAGCCGAGATAGTCGCCGAGGCTGGTCCATTCGATGGGGAATTTGAGGTCGCCCTGACGCTCGGTTTCTTGGCGCTTCATCGCCGGGCTCAGCGGTCCCATCGACCAGCCTTCGCCCATGACCTCCAGCGTCACGCCCTGCCGGATGTCGCTCTGGCTTTTGGGATCGACGATCAGCGATTCGGTGGCCCAGCTCAGCATGTTGATGAACCCCGGCGCCACCGCCATGCCATTGGCCTGCACCTCGCTTTTCGCCGTTCCGGCTACCTTGCCCACGGCGACGATGCGGTCATCCTTGATAGCGACATCGCCGACGACGGGCGGCTGGCCCGATCCATCGTAGATCGTGCCGCCGCGAATGATCAGGTCATAGGAAGGCGCCTGCGCGGCAACCGACGCCGACAGCAACATCGAACTGCACAGCAGCGACAGGGCAGGAACGAAGCGCCGGGGCGGTGCCATAAATTTTCTCCGAAAAGAGGGTCAGCCGTGCAGGC
Source organism: Sphingopyxis sp. (assembly GCF_051861155.1). Classification (GTDB taxonomy): domain Bacteria; phylum Pseudomonadota; class Alphaproteobacteria; order Sphingomonadales; family Sphingomonadaceae; genus Sphingopyxis. The sequence continues at coordinate 85,218 of NZ_JBHYDE010000002.1, forward strand.
TCATCAGCGAATCCATCAGCCCGTCGTCGGCGCTGGAACAGACGCCGAGCACCAGCGCCTCGTCGAACCCATCGGCGACGACATAAGCGTGGCCCATCGACGAATCGAGATAGATGCCCTGACCGGTCTTGAGCGTAACGGGGTCGTAAAATTCGGTGTGAATCTCGATCTCGCCCTCCAGCACGTAGATGAATTCTTCGCCCTGATGGCGAACAAGCTCGCCGAATTCGCGCGCACTGTGGGCGCGGATGCGGGTGATGATCGGGATCATCCGTTTCTGGCGCAGGTCGGTGCAGAGGTAATGATAGTCATAATTGTCGGTGGTGACGCGCACCGCCTGATCGATCGTCCCGACGCTGCGACGACCGGTAACCCGCGGCGCGCTGTCGCCCTCATCCTCGGCAAACAGGTCGGACATGCGGATGCTGAGTCGCTGGCTGAGCTGTTGGAGCTTGTCGTAACTCAGCGTCAGCCGGTCATGCTCGACCTTTGACAGGGTCGACACCGGGATGCCCGATTTCGCGCTCATCTCCTTGAGCGTCCAGCCGTTTCGCGAGCGAATGCTCTTCATTACGGTGCCGAGTGTGGGCGGGGCTGCGCGAGCCGCCATCAATTTTTCCATTCCATATTTGACAATTTTCTAATCAGGATCATTATGTCCCTATTGGGCTAACAGTTGTTAGCCCTTGGTAAGGCGTCGCGCGGCTTGCTGCAAGGTCAGACAGGACGTGCCAGACAAAAGGGGAAAGTGATGCGTTTCATCCGCAAGGCGATGATCGGACTGGCGGCGCTCGCGGCACTGCCGCTGGCGGCGCAGGGGCCGCTGCCCGCACCGACCGCGAAGAAAGTCGATACCGCTGCGGCGCCCGCTCCAGCGGCGTCCGCCCGGCCCGTGACGCTCGATGCTACCGACCTGGAGGCGTGGATGGACGGCTATCTGCCCTATGCGCTCGAACGTGCGCGCATTCCGGGTGCGGTCGTGGTGGTGGTGCGCGGCGATCAAGTCGTGCTGCAAAAGGGCTATGGCTTTGCCGATGTCGCCAAGCGCGCGCCGGTGCTTCCCGAAACGACGATGTTCCGTCCCGGATCGGTGTCGAAGCTGCTGACCTGGACCGCGGTGATGCAGCAGGTCGAGGCGGGCAAGATCGACCTCGACAAGGATGTGAACGCCTATCTCGATTTCAAAATTCCGCCCTATCAGGGCAAGCCCGTCACGATGCGCAACATCATGACCCATACCCCGGGGTTCGAGGAATCGGTGCGCCACCTGATCAGCAGCGATCCGAAAGCGGTGATGACGTTGAAGCAGCAGATGCCGCTGGCGCTGCCGCAGCGGGTGTTCGCGCCGGGGACGACACCCGCTTACTCCAATTATGCGACGGCGCTGGCGGGCTATATCGTCGAGCGCGTCAGCGGCGAACCGTTTGACAATTATATCGAAAATCACATCTTCACGCCGCTCCGCATGACGCATTCGACCTTTCGCCAGCCGCTGCCGGCACGCCTCGCGCCGCATATGGCCAAGGGCTATCCCGACGTCACGCAAAAGGCGAAGCCGTTCGAGATCGTCATCCCCGGTCCGGCGGGCAGCCTGTCGGCGAGCGGCGCCGACATGGGCAAGTTCATGATCGCGCACCTCAACGACGGCGCCGGGCTGATGAAACCGGAAACCACGAAACAGATGCATGATTTCAAGGCGCCCGGGGTTGGTCCGCTCAACAGCATGGCGCTCGGTTTCTACGAACAATGGGTCAATGGTCGGCGCGCGATCGCGCATGGCGGCGATACCGTCTGGTTCCACTCCTATCTGTGGCTGTTCCCCGCGGACGACATCGGCGTCTATGTGTCGATGAACAGCGCCGGGACGCAGGGCGATGCGGGGGCGGTGCGCAGCGCGCTGTTCCACAAATTCGCCGATCGTTATTTGCCTGGCGAGGACAAGGCGGGGATCGTCGACGCCAAGACCGCTACCCAGCATGCGCAGATGATGGTGGGCAATTATGTCAGCAGCCGCGGATCGTTCACCAACTTCATGAGCCTGCTGGGCCTGCTGGGGCAGGCGAGCATCACGCTGACCGAAGATGGCAAGATCACCTTCCCCGCGCTCGATGGCCTCGGCGCCGGCGCGCGCGATTGGGTCGAGGTCGAACCCTTTGTGTGGCGCGACCGCGGCACCGGCGAGCGGCTCGCCGCCGAGGTCAAGGATGGCCGCGTCGTGCGCTTCAGCGTCGATGCCGGTTCGCCCTTCATGGTGTTCGAACCCGCCCCGGCGAGCGTCAATGCCGCTTGGCTCAACCCGGCGCTGATCGCTGCGCTCGGCATCGTGCTGCTCGCCGCGCTGGCGTGGCCGGTGCGGGCGCTGGTGCGGCGCAGTTTCAAGGCCGATTTCGCGCTCGAGGGCAAATCGCGGCGGGCGTACCGCCTGTCGCGGGTATTTGCCTGGCTGGTCCTGGCGGCGCTGGCGGGCTGGCTCGGACTCATCGCGGCTTTCTCGGCGGACATCGGCAGCCTCGGCGGCCCGCTCGACTGGCTGATCCATCTGCTGCGTATCCTGACTCCGGTGGCGGCGTTCGGCCTGCTGGCTACTGCCGGCTGGCATCTGTGGCTGACGATCAAGGACAAGCGCCGCTGGACGATGAAGCTCGGCGCGGTGCTGCTCGTGCTAGCGGCGCTGCCACTGGTGTGGGTAACGCTGGTGTTTCACCTCTATGGCTTCGGGATGGTCTATTGATGGCGACGCAAATGACGCAAGAACTGACGCTCGACCTCAGGGTCGAGCGGTTTCCTTACCACCAGCCGTTCCGCATTTCGGGGCATGTCTTCACCGAAACCGCGCTGCTCGTCGCCGAACTGTCCGATGGCACGCATGTCGGGCGCGGCGAGGGGGCGGGGGTCTATTATCTGGGCGACGACATCGACCATATGCTGGCCGAAGCAACGCGGGTGCGCGGCGCGATCGAACGCGGCGCAACGCGCGCCGATTTGCAGCAATTGCTGCCGCCGGGCGGCGCACGGAATGCGCTCGACTGCGCGTTCTGGGATCTGGGGGCAAAGCAGGCGGGGCGACCGGTGTGGGAGCTGGCGGGACTGAAACCGCCGCGCGCGCTGCCCTCGACGCTGACGCTCGGTGCCGACAGCGCGGGCAATATGGCAAAGGCGGCGCTGGCGATCGATCCGGAGGCACCGATCAAGGTCAAGCTCACCGGCGATCTGGGCGACGACATCGCCCGCGTCGTCGCGATCCGCACCGCGCGCCCGCATGCGTGGATCGGGGTCGATGCTAACCAGGGTTATGATATTCGCACCCTGGCGGAACTGCTGCCGGTGCTGGTCCAGACCCGCGTCGCGCAGCTCGAACAGCCGCTGAAACGCGGGCGCGAGGCCGATCTCGACGGGCTGAAACGGCCGCTGCCCTTTGTCGCCGACGAAAGTGCGGTGACGCTCGCCGATACCGCGACGCTCGTCGGCCGCTTCGACGTCGTCAATATCAAGCTCGATAAATGCGGCGGGCTGACCGAGGGGCTGGCGATCGCGCAGCAGGCGCGGCTGCTGGGGCTCGACGTGATGGTGGGCAACATGATGGGAACCAGCCTGTCGATGGCGCCGTCGTTTGTGCTGGGCCAGCAGTGCGACATCGTCGACCTCGACGGGCCGACCTTCCTGGCGCGCGATCGGGTGCCGGGTGTCGAATATCGCGGCGGGATGATTCACTGCGCGCCAGAAATTTGGGGATGATGACAAAATTATGTCCTAAATGGGTTGACAATTTTCTGATTAGGACAATAATCGTCATATTGAAATTTGGTTGAGAGGGAGGCTGGAATGACCGGGTCATTCGCAGTAACGCGCCGCGCGGTCATCGCGGGCGCGGTCGGCGCCGGCTTGTCTGCGCCGATGGTGAACAGGGGGGCATATGCGTTTGCCGCGGCGCCGGGCCGCCGCTATTCGCGCCGCGCCGTCGATGTGGTCGCCGCGTCGCTCGTCATCGACATGCTCGCGCCGCTCAAGATCACGCTGGCGGAGGATTATGTCGCGCACCGGCTGACCGATGCCGAAGCGGCGGAGTTTCGCGCCAGCGGCATCACCGGCTTTCACAACGCTTACGGCCTGGGCGGCCCCGATGCCAAGCAACAGGCGCTGACCTTCCTCGCGGGGTGGCAGGGCTTTGCCGGGCGCAACAGCCATGTGTTCACGCTCGTCGACACCGTTCAGGATCTCGATCGCGCCAAGGCGAACAAGACATGCGCCGTCATCATGGGCATCCAGAATGCAGAGCATTTTGAAAAGATCGAGGATGTCGCGCTGTTCCGTCGCCTCGGCCTGCGCTGCGCGCAGCTCACCTATAACAGCCAGAATTTGATCGGATCGGGCAGCACCGAACGGATCGACGGCGGGGTCAGCGACTATGGCGCCGCGATCATCGCCGAAATGGAAAAGCAGCGCATGCTGGTCGACGTTTCGCATTGCGGTGACAAAACGACCCTGGACGCGATCGAGATCGCGAAGGGACCGATTGCGATCACCCACAGCAACGCGCGCGCGCTCGTCGATCATCCGCGCGTCAAGACCGACACGGCGATCAAGGCGCTGGCGGCCAAGGGCGGGGTGATGGGGATCACCGGGGTGCGGATGTTCGTCCGCACGACCGATCCGACCAATGTCGGGCATATGGCCGACCATATCGACCATGTCGCCAAGCTGGTCGGGATCGATCATGTCGGCATCGGATCGGACGCCGACCTCAACGGCTATGACGACATGAAGCCCGACGAATATGCGCTGCTCAAGGGTAGCTACAAAGGCAGCTACGCCTTTCGCGACAAGATCGACATCGACGGCTTCGATCATCCTTTGAAGGTCTTTGACCTGACCGAGGAGCTGATCCGCCGGGGCTATTCCAACGAAAATATCACGGCCGTGCTGGGGGGCAATTTCCGCCGCCTGCTCGCGCAAGTCTGGGGGTAAGACAATGAACAAGGGACTGTATTTCGCGGCAAGCATGGCCGCATTGATCGCCGCGATGCCGGCGCAAGCACAGGAAGCGGGCGCGGTCGAAGCGGCGGGCGAGATCGTCGTCACCGCGCAAAAGCGCGTCCAGAATGTGCAGGACGTGCCGATTTCGATCGCCGTCGTGAATGGTGAAGAGCTTCAGCAACAGGGCTCGGCATCGCTGGTCGACTATGCGGGATACGTCCCCGGCATGAACGTCAGCAACAGCGGGACGCCCGGCCAGACCACGATCACGCTGCGCGGCGTCGCGCCGCTTAATTCCAGCCAGACCGTCGGCATCTATCTGGACGATGCGCCGGTGGGGTCGAGTGCGATCTACAACCGCGCCGGGGCGTTCACGATCGATCTGATGCCTTATGATCTGGAACGGATCGAAGTGCTGAAGGGACCGCAAGGGACGCTTTATGGCGCCAGCTCGATCGGCGGGCTGGTGAAATATGTCACCGTCCAGCCGAACACCAATGCGTTCAGCGTCAAGGCTGGGGTTGAGGGCTTTGCGATCAAGGGCGGCGACGGGCTGGGCTGGGGCGCGCAAGTGATGGTCAATGTGCCGATCGTGCAGGACAGGCTCGCGGTCAGCGGCAGCTTTGCATGGCGCAGCACGCCGGGCTGGGTGGATAGCGTCAACAACGCCGCGCTGACCGATCAGAATGACTATGAACAGCGGGGCGGTCGCGCGGCGCTGCTGTGGACTCCAACCCCCGAATTCAGCGTGAAGCTGGCTGGCATCTGGCAGTCGCTCGATTCCGAGGGCAACGCGCTCTATGCCGCCGATCTGACCGGTGCGCGGCTTGGCGACGGACGCTCGTTCAACAATTTTGTCCCGGAATCCTTCGACGTCGATCTCGACTATTATTCGGCAACGCTCGACTATGATTTCGGCGTCGCCACGCTGACCTCGGCGACGACCTTCAGCAAGACGCAAAGCGCACAGGTTCAGGATGCCAGCTACGCCTTTGGCGTGCTGTTCCCGCTCCTCACCGGCGGGGCGGTGGCGCCGGGGATTACCCCGTTCCTGCTCGATCTCGGCCTCAAAAAATGGACGCAAGAGGTGCGGCTTGCTTCGCCGAGTGGCGGTCGCTTCGAGTGGCTGATCGGCGGCTTCTTCACCGACGAGACGACGAGCAATTCGCAGCTTGTCCGCTCGTTCGACATGGCGGGCAATCCCGTCCCCGGGCTCGACCCGCTGGCGATTGTCGGGCTGCCCGCGACGTACAAGGAATATGCGATCTTCGGCAACGCCACGTTCAAGCTGAGCGAGCAGTTTGAAATCACCGGCGGGCTGCGTTGGGCGCGCAATAAGCAGACCTTCCGCCAGATCAGCTCGGGCGCCATCGTCCCACAGGCCGATGATCCCGGCGAATCGGCCGAAAGCGTGTTCACCTATTCGATCAGCCCGCAGTTCCACATCAACGACGACGCGATGCTCTATGCGCGCCTTGCGACCGGTTATCGCCCCGGCGGACCGAACGTCATCGTGCCTAACGTCCCGCCGACGGTCGATGCCGACCGCATGAAGAACTATGAAATCGGACTGAAGGCCGACTTCGCCGATCGTTTGGTTTCGGTCGATGTCGCGCTGTTCCTGATGGACTGGACCGACATCCAGGTCGTGCGCTCGTTCGGCGGCGTGTCGGGCGGGGCAAATGGCGGCAAGGCGCGCAGCAAGGGGATCGAGGGTAGCTTCGCGCTGCGTCCGACCCCCGGGCTGACGATCAGCGCCACCGGCAGCTACACCGACGCCACGCTCAGCGAGGATGTGCCTGACATCAGCGGCGTCGACGGCGACCGCTTGCCCGCGGTGCCGAAATTCAGCGGCGCGCTGCGCGCCGATTATGAATTCGAACTGGGTAACGGCAACAAGGGCAGCTTCGGCGCCGGCATTCGCCACGCCAGCAACCGGCTGTCGCTGGTCGAAAGCGACCCGCTGGTCGCGACCGCCAAACCCTATACGTCGGTCGATCTCAACGCCTCGATCACGTTCAACGACCATTGGACTTTGCGTGCTTATGCCCGCAACCTGCTCGACAATCACGGTGAGATGGCGCGATCGACCTTTGCCAACGGGCTCAACCAGCCTAGCTTCCTTGGCATTTCGCCGCTTCAGCCGCGGACCGTTGGTGTCGCGCTCGACATGGCCTTTTGAACGGATAGGAGTTGGAAACGATGAACGCGCCCATCGGCAGGCTGGAGGGCAGCCTGATCCTGCCGCAGCCCTATCTGCTGTTCCTCGGCGACACGACCGAGGCGGGCTATGCCAAGACCGCCTTTGGTCTGGCCGACTGGGCGGCCGACCGCTGCGTCGGCGAGCTTACGATCGGCGGCTGTACCGTCACCACCGGCCTGCCGCCGATGTCACCCGCCGAGGCGCGGGCGGCGGGCGCGCGCTCGCTGGTGATCGGGGTGGCGAACCAGGGCGGGGTCATCGGCGACAGCTGGATCGCCGCGCTGGTCGAGGCGATGGAGGCGGGGCTCGACATCGTCAGCGGGCTGCACGTCCGATTGGGCAGCCTGCCCGCGTTGGCGGAGGCGGCGAAGCGCACCGGCCAGCGGCTCATCGACGTGCGGACGCCGCCGCCGTCGATCCCGATCGGCAACGGCCGCAAACGCAGCGGCAAACGGCTGCTGACGGTCGGGACCGACTGTGCGCTCGGCAAGAAATATACCGCGCTGGCGCTGCACCGCGCGTTTGCCCTGCGCGGGATCGACGCGGATTTTCGCGCCACCGGCCAGACGGGCATCATGATCGCCGGCGGCGGTATGCCGATGGACGCGGTGGTTTCGGATTTCGAGGCGGGCGCGGCAGAGATTCTCAGCCCCGACGCGCCCGATAGCCATTGGGATCTGATCGAGGGGCAGGGGTCGATCTTTAACCCCGCCTATGCCGCGGTGTCGCTCGGCCTGCTCCACGGCAGCCAGCCCGACGTCTTCGTCGTCTGCCACGATCCGACGCGCAAGGTGATCCTGGGCATGGAAAGTTTCGCGCTACCCTCGATCGAGGAGGTGATCGACCTGACGATACGCCTCGGTAGCCGCACCAACCCGGCGATCCGCTGCGGCGGGGTCAGCCTCAACACATCCAGCTATGACCCCGACGCCGCCGAAGCGCTGATGGCGGCGGAGCGCCAGCGGCTCGGCCTGCCCGTCACCGACCCGATCCGCGGCGGCGTTTCCTTCGACGCGCTCGTTGAAAATATTCTCGCGTGAGTGTGGGCGAGACGGGCGGCGGGTCGAGCTGGTTCCAGCGCTTCCTGCTGCCCGGTTTTGCGCTGAAAGCGGTCATCATCGGCGGCGGGTACGCGACCGGGCGCGAACTGGCCGAATATTTCGTGCCGTCGGGGCCATGGGGCGGGCTTGCCGCGATGCTGCTCGCAACTTTGGTGTGGAGCATCGTTGCGGCGATCACCTTTGCACTCGCGCGGTCGCTCGGTGCCTATGATTATCGCAGTTTCTTCAAAGGACTTCTCGGTCCCGGCTGGATTGCTTTCGAGGTCGCGTATCTGATCTTCGTCGTCCTGATCCTCGCGGTGTTCGGCGCCGCAGCGGGGGCGATCGGCGCCGCGACCTTTGGCTGGCCCGAAGTGGCGGGGTCGGTGCTGCTCGCGGTCGCGATTGTGGCGGTGGTGGCGTGGGGTACCGGCGCGGTCGAGCAGTTGTTCAAATATGTCTCGTTCCTGCTCTACGCGGTGTACGGCCTGTTCCTGATCCTCGCGCTCGCCAGTTTCGGCGGTCTGATCGGGCAGGGGTTCGCCAATGCACCGCCACCGTCGGGCAACTGGATGGCGGGCGGGCTGACCTATGCCAGCTACAACATCGTCGGCGCGGTGGTGATCTTGCCGGTGCTGCGCCACCTGACCAGCCAGCGCGACGCGGTGGTTGCAGGGCTGATCGCGGGGCCGCTGTCGATGCTGCCCGCGATCCTGTTCTTCGTTGCGATGATGGCCTTTTATCCGGCGATCGGCGCTGAAACGCTGCCGTCCGATTTCCTGCTCCGCCAGATGACGGTGCCGGGGTTCCATATCCTGTTCCAGGTGATGATCTTTGCCGCGTTGCTCGAAAGCGGGGCGGGGGCGGTGCACGCGATCAACGAACGGATTTCGGGCGCGGTCGAAAGCCGCGGGCGGCCCGCGTTGACGCCGACCGCGCGCGCGATCATCGGTGCGATCATCCTGACCGGCTGCATGTTTGTCGCGGGTCGCATCGGGCTCGTCGACCTGATTGCCAGCGGCTATCGCTTCCTCGCCTGGTTGTTCCTGATCGTCTTTGTCGCGCCGCTGCTGACCATCGGCGTCTGGCGCCTGCTGCGCCCCGCTCCCGTTCGAATGGAGACTCTGCCATGAAAGTCGTCCGCCTGCTTGCCGTGACGTTGATGCTGTCGGTCGCGGCGCCCGTCTGGGCCGAACCGCCCAAAGACATCGCGGAAACGGTCGAATCCTTGCGCCAGAAAATCGGCGCGCCCGGCGTGTCGATCGCGATCGTCGAGGATGGCAAGACGACGCTGTCGCGCGGCTGGGGCGTTCGCAAGCTCGGCGAGCGCGCGCCGGTCGACAAACAGACTTTGTTCCAGACCGGGTCGACCGGCAAGGCGATGACCGCCGCGGCGCTCGCGATCCTGGTCGACGAAGGCAAGATCGCGTGGGACGATCCGGTCATCAAACATATGCCGTGGTTCCGCATGCACGATGCCTGGGTGACCCGCGAGATCACGATCCGCGACCTGCTCGTCCATCGCAGCGGGCTGGGGCTAGGGCAGGGCGATCTGATGTTCGTGCCGCGCACCAACCTGACCCGCAAGCAGACCGTCGAGCGCGTCGCTTACCTCAAGCCGCAGACCAGTTTCCGCTCGGCCTATGCCTATGACAATATCCTCTACGCCGTCGCCGGCCAGTTGATCGAGGAGGTCACCGGCCAGACGTGGGAGGTGTTCATGCGCGATCGCGTCCTGCGCCCCGGCGGCCTGAAGGACGGGACGAGCGACAGCGAGGACCGCTTTCGCATTCCCAACCGCTCATGGCCGCATGCGCGTCTCTCGGGCGCCTTGCGCGGGCTGGGTCCGCAGCAGGCGCTGGATGAACGTGACGAACTTGGCCGCAATGGCGCGCCCGCCGGTGGGCTTGCGCTGAGCGCCGACGACATGGCGGCGTGGCTCAAGGTCCAGCTGGCTTACGGGGTGCTGCCGAACGGCAAGCGGCTGTTCAGCGAAGCGCAGGCCAAAGAGATGTGGGCGCCGGTCACCCCGATGCCGATCACCCCGCTGCCCGACAGCCTGAAGCCCGCGCAGCCGAACCAGCAAGCCTATGCCCTTGGCTGGCAGGTACAGGATTATCGCGGTCACCGTATCGTCCAGCACAGCGGCGGCGTGTTTGGGTCGATTACCCGCGTCGTGATGATCCCCGACAAAAATGTCGGCTTTGCGATCATGATAAACAGCGAAGACAGCGGGATGCTCCTCGGCCTCTATTTCGACCTGCTCGACCATTATCTCGATCAACCCGACTATGGCTGGATCGACAAATGGGAGAGCTGGTATCAATCGCGCCTCGCGGGCGGGGTGGAATATCTGAAGCAGACGCAAGCCGCACCGGTCAAATCGGGGCCGTCGCTTGCGCTGCCGGGTTATGCCGGGCGGTACCGCGATCCTTGGTATGGCGATGTGGTGGTCGGCTCGGCGGCGACCGGGCTGACGATCGATTTCAGCTCGACGCCGCGGATGGCGGGGCGGCTCAAACATTGGCAATATGACAGCTTCGTCACCGATTTCGATGACCCGGCGATCGAACCCGCTTATGTCACCTTCGCGCTCGATGCCGACGGCAAGGTGACCGGCGTGACGATGAAGGCGGTGAGCAAGATCGCTGACTTTAGCTGGGATTATCACGATCTCGACCTGAAGCCGGTGGGGGAGAAGAAGTGAGGCCTTTCGCGATCCTGCTGACCGCCACCGCACTATCGGCTTGCTCGACCGGCGAGGAGGCGGCGAAGGCGCCCGAGGCACCGCTGCACAGCCGGATGCTGGTGCTCGACACCCACCTCGACACCCCACTGCATTTCGAGCGGCAGGGGTGGAGCTTTGCCGACCGCCACGGCCCGACCGACGATATGGTCCAACTCGACATTCCGCGGATGCAGGACGGCAATCTCGATGGCGGCTTTTTCGTCATCTACACCGAACAGGGGGCGCTCGATGCAAAGGGCTATGCCGACGCGCTTGCCTTTGCGCGGGCGCGCTCGGACCTGATCGACGCGACGATCACCAAGCATGGCGATGCGATCGGCGCCGCGCGCACAGTAGCCGATGCGCGGACGCTAACCAAGGCGGGCAAGCTCATCGCCTTCAAGTCGATGGAAAACAGCTATCCGCTTGGCGACGACGTCGCGCTGCTCGCCGAATTCCACCAAAAGGGTGTCCGCATGGCGGGGCCGGTGCATTCCAGGACCAACCAGTTCGCCGACAGCGCGACTGGCGAGGCGCGCTGGAACGGCCTCAGTCCGCTCGGCCAACGGTGGGTGGCAGAGATGAACCGGCTGGGGATCGTCATCGACGCCAGCCATGCCTCGGATGCGGCCTTCGACCAGCTGCTGGCGCTGTCTGCCTACCCGATTATCCTGTCGCACTCCAGCCTGCGCTCGGCGAACGATCATCCGCGCAACCTCGACGAAGCGCGGCTCAAGGCGCTCGCGGCGAAGGGCGGCGCAATGTGCATTTCGACGATCTTCATGTCGGATATGAACATGACCCCGGCACGCGGCGCGCTGTTCGGACAATATGAGCGAATCGGCACCCTGGCACCCGCCGAGCAGGCCGAACTCAACCGTAAATGGCGCGCGCTCGACAAGGTCGAGCCGCTATGGGCGGCCGATTTCGAGCAATATATGACGATGGTGCTGCGCGCGATCGAGGTCGGCGGGGTGGACCATATCTGCTTCGGCGCCGACTGGGATGGCGGCGGCGGCCTGGCCGGGATCGAGGATATTTCGGCGTTGCCCAAGGTGACCGAGCAGCTGAAAGCGGCGGGCTATTCGGACGGCGATATCGAAAAAATGTGGAGCGGCAACATCCTGCGCATCCTGGCGGCGCAGCAGGCGCGCTGATCAATCAGGCTTGGCATTGCGCAGCGACAGGCGATAACCCACCGCGAGTTCGTTGACGATCAGCCGCGGGCGTGCCGGATCGGCCTCGAGCTTCTGACGCAGGCCGCGCACCGCGATCCGCAGATATTCGACGCGCTCGGCATGCGCCGGTCCCCACACCGCCTTGAGCAGCTGCGCATGGCTCAGCACGCGGTCGGGGCGCTGCGCGAGTTCGGCGAGCACGCCATATTCTTTGGGCGTCAGATGCACTTCGCCGCCGCCGCGCTCGACGCGGCGGTGGTCCAGATCGATGCGCAGGTCGCCGGTTTCGATCACCGAAACCGCTTCCCCCGCCGCGCTCGCCCGCTGATGGCGCAGCGTTGCCCGGATCCGCGCCAGCAGTTCGTCGGTGTCGAACGGCTTGGTCAGATAATCGTCGGCGCCCAGATCGAGCGCCGCGACCTTTTCGGCGCTGTCGTCGCGCGCCGAAACGACGATGATTGTTGCCGCCGACCGCTGGCGAACCGGGCCGATCAGCTCGAGCCCGTCGCGGTCGGGCAGGCCAAGGTCGAGCAGCACGACATCGGGCTTTTCGATGTCGAGCAGCGCCAGCGCCGCGCGCGCGTCGGCCGCCTCGGCCACCTCATGCCCGGCGCGCTGCATCGTCGCGCGCAGCAGCCGCCGGATATGCGCGTCGTCCTCGACGATCAGGATTTTCGCGGGGCCCGGCATCGCACCGCTTTAGCTTTGCGGGCGGGCGCGGTCGAGGGCGCGATTGAGCAGCAGGACATTGACCCGCGGCTCGCCAAAAAAGCCTAGCGCCGGATGCTCGACGGCGGCCGTGACCAGCGCCCGGACCTGCGCGGCGGGAAGACCGCGGGCCGCGGCAACCCGGTTCACCTGCGAAAAAGCCGCCTCGGGGCTGATATGGGGGTCGAGCCCCGAGGCAGAGGTCGTCACCAGGTCAGGCGGGACGTTGGAGCCCGGTGTCGTTTCGGAAAGGGTGGCGACGTCGGCCTTGACGCGGTCTGTGAGCGCCTGGGCGGCGGGGCCGAGGTTCGATCCAGCCGAGGCAGCGGCGTCATAGCCGTCGGCGCCCGCGGCGGAGGGGCGGCCGCGAAAATAGGTCGGCCCGGCAAATTTCTGGCCGATCAGTTCGGAGCCGATGACGGTGTCGCCGTCGCGGATCAGGCTGCCGTTGGCCTGCGACGGGAACAGAGTCTGGCCGATCCCGGTCAGCGCGAGCGGGTAGGCGATGCCGAGCAGCGCGGCGAACAGCAGGGTCAGCACCAGCGCGGGGCGGACGGCGGATTTGAGGTCGTTGAACATGGATTTGTCCTTAAGCGAGGTTGAGGCCGGACACGGCGAGGTCGATCAGCTTGATGCCGACGAACGGCGCGACGAGGCCGCCAAGACCGAAGACCGACAGGTTGCGCGCGAGCAGCTGGCCCGCGGGCATCGGTCGGTAGCGCACGCCCTTGAGCGCGAGCGGGACGAGGCACGGGATGATCAGCGCGTTGAAGATGATCGCCGACAGCACCGCGCTTTCGGGCGTCGCCAGCCCCATCACGTTGAGCACCCCGAGCTGCGGATAGAGGACGACGAAGATCGCGGGGATGATGGCGAAATATTTGGCGACATCGTTGGCGACCGAGAAGGTCGTCAGCGCGCCGCGCGTCATCAGCAATTGCTTGCCGAGGCCAACCACCTCGATCAGCTTGGTCGGATCGCTGTCGAGGTCGACCATATTGCCCGCCTCGCGCGCCGCCTGCGTCCCCGTGTTCATCGCCACGCCGACGTCGGCCTGGGCGAGGGCGGGGGCGTCGTTGGTGCCGTCGCCGCACATCGCGACCAACCGGCCTTCGCTCTGTTCGCGGCGGATCAATGCCAGCTTGTCCTCGGGGGTCGCCTGCGCCAGGAAATCGTCGACCCCGGCCTCGGCGGCGATGGCCGCGGCGGTCAGCGGGTTGTCGCCGGTGATCATCACGGTGCGGATGCCCATCTTGCGCAGCTCGCCGAAGCGTTCGCGCACCCCCGCCTTGACGACGTCCTTCAGGTGGATCGCGCCGAGCAGACGGCCATCGCGGACGACGGCGAGCGGGGTGCCGCCCGAGCGCGCGATTTCTTCGGTGATCTTGCGCAGTTCGACCACCGCGGCGTTTTCGCCCTGCGGATGCGCTTTCAGCACCGAGTCCACCGCGCCTTTCTGGATCGTGACACCGGCGACGACGACCCCCGACAGGCGGGTCTGCGCGGTGAAGGGAATGACTTCCGACCCCGCGGGCAGCGTTTCGACGCGGATCGCATAGCGTTCGCGTGCCAGCGCGACGACCGAGCGCCCCTCGGGGGTTTCGTCGGCAAGGCTCGACAGCAGCGCGGCTTCGGCCAGCCGGTCGATTTCGATCCCGGCAAGCGGGCGAAACTCGCTCGCCTGACGGTCGCCGATGGTGATCGTCCCGGTCTTGTCGAGCAGCAGCACATCGACGTCGCCCGCCGCCTCGACCGCGCGCCCCGATTTGGCGAGCACGTTGAAGCGCACGAGCCGGTCCATGCCCGCGATGCCGATCGCCGACAACAAGGCTGCGATAGTGGTCGGGATCAGCGTGATCAGCAGCGCCGCGAGCAGCACCACCGGCACCGAACCGCCTGCATAGGACGCAAAGCCGGGGATCGTCGATACTGCGATCAGAAAGATGATCGTCAGCCCGACGAGCAGGATGGTCAGCGCGATCTCGTTCGGGGTCTTGCGGCGCTCGGCGCCTTCGACGAGCGCGATCATGCGGTCGAGGAATCCCTGTCCGGGCTCGGCGGTAACCTGCACCTTGATGCGGTCCGAAATCACCCGCGTGCCCGCGGTGACCGCGCTGCGGTCGCCGCCCGCCTCGCGGATCACCGGCGCACTTTCGCCGGTGATCGCGGCTTCGTTGACCGATGCGACACCTTCGATCACCTCGCCGTCGGCGGGGATCAGGTCGCCGGTTTCCACCAGCACGATCTCGCCCTTTTCCAATTGGCTCGCGGCGACGATCTCATACGTATCGCCGACCCCCAGCATTAGCTTTGCCTTCAGTTCCGCCTTAGTCGCGCGGAGAGAGGCGGCCTGCGCCCGCCCGCGTCCTTCGGCCAGCGCCTCGGCAAAGGTGCCGAACAGCACGGTGAGCCACAGCCAGACGACAAGCTGGATTTCAAAGCCGATCGGCAAACCGGGTTCGCCGATGACGAGCAAAACGGTCAGCAGCATCGCGACGACTGCGGTGACAAACATCACCGGGTTGCGGACCAACTGCCGCGGGTCGAGCTTGCGCACCGCATCGCGCATCGCGGGAATGACAAGGGCGGCGCTGAACATCGAAGTGGGAGCGTTCATGGCTGTATATCCGTCAGAAAAGCTGGCCGCTGGTCACCGCGAGGTGATCGGCGATGGGACCGAGCGCGAGGCTGGGCAGGAAGGTGAGACCGCCAAGGATCAGGATGACCCCGACGAGCAGCCCGACCCACAGCCCGCCGGTGGTGGGGAAAGAGCCGCTGGTCGCGGGGACATGCCGTTTGGCGGCCAGGCTGCCCGCGATGGCGAGCGCCGGGACGATCACGAAGAAGCGCCCGAGCCACATCGCGACGCCCAGCATCCCGTTGTAGAAGGGCGTGCCCGCGGTCAGTCCGGCAAAAGCCGACCCATTGTTCCCGGCGCTCGACGTGAAGGCGTAAAGGATCTCCGAAAAGCCATGCGGTCCCTTGTTGAGCGGACCTGCGAGGCCCGCGGGCACGACACTGGCGATCGCGGTGAAGCCCAGGATGACGAGCGGCAGGATCGCGATCGCGAGCACCGCAAGCTTGACCTCGCGCGCCTCGATCTTTTTCCCGACATATTCGGGGGTACGCCCGACCATCAGCCCGGCAACGAATACCGCCAGGATCGCAAATAACAGGAAGCCATAGATGCCCGCGCCGACGCCGCCGACGACGATTTCGCCGAGCTGCATGTTGAACAGCGGGATCATGCCGCCAAGCGCGGTAAAGCTGTCGTGCATTGCATTGACCGCGCCGCACGAGGCGGCGGTGGTGACGACCGCGAACAGCGCGGAGGCGGCGATGCCGAAGCGCACCTCCTTGCCCTCCATATTGCCGCCCGCAACCCCCAGCTGGTGCAGCATCGGATTGCCCGCGGCTTCCTGCCAATAGGTGACGGTGACCCCTGCGATGAACAGCACGCCCATCGCGGCGAGGATTGCCCAGCCCTGGCGGGTGTCGCCGACCGCCTTGCCGAAACACCAGGTCATTCCGACGCCGATTGCAAAGATCGACAGCATCTGGACCAGGTTGGTGAGCGCGGTGGGGTTTTCGAACGGATGCGCGCTGTTGGCGTTAAAGAAGCCACCACCATTGGTGCCGAGCATCTTGATCGCTTCCTGGCTCGCGACCGGGCCGAGCGCGATCGTTTGCTTGACGCCCTCCAGCGTGGTCGCGTCGATCGAACCCGCCAGCGTCTGCGGCACCCCGCTCGCGATCAGAAAGATCGCATAGACGATGCAGATCGGCAGCAGCAGATAGAGGGTGACGCGCGTCGTATCGGCCCAGAAATTGCCGATCGTCTTCATCTCGCGCCGCGCGAAACCACGGAACAGCGCGAAAGCGATCGCGATGCCGGTCGCCGCCGACAGGAAATTGTGGATCGTCAGGCCCAGCATCTGCGACAGGTTCGACATCGTCGTCTCGCCCGCGAACCACTGCCAGTTGGTGTTGGTCGTAAAGCTGACTGCGGCGTTGAATGCGCCATCGGCGCCGACCGCGCCAAATCCTTGCGGATTGCCCGGCAGCACGCCCTGCAACCGCAGGATCGCGTAAGTGAACAGCAGCAGCACGACGTTGAACAACAGCATGTGCAGCGCGTAACGCCGCCAGCCCTGCTCCTCATGGGGATCGATCCCCGCGAGGCGATAAAAACCGCGCTCGACCGGGCCGAACACCCGGTGCAGCGGGGTGATGCGTCCTTCGTAGAGCGCAAACAGCCACATCCCCATCGGCTTGGCGAGCGCGAGGGTGATGGCGACGAAGAGGAGGATCAAGCCCCAGCCAGCGACGGTCATGTCAGGTTCCGATCAGAAACGCTCGGGCCGCAACAGGACGGCGAGCAGATAGACGAGGAGGGCGGCGGCAGTGACGCCGGCGAGGATCAGCGAGCTGTTCATCGGTTACGCTCCGTCGCAAAGGCGCGCATAACCGAGCGTCGCTGCAAAGAGCAGGGCGATGAGGCCGAGCCACAAAATGTCGGACATGGATATTCTCCGGCGAAGGGGACTCCAGCGGGAGCCGGTCAGGATGTGGGCGCCGCTACGCCCCTTCGCCGTAAAGTTTCGCGGGCGAATCCGACGATCGGCATAAAGTTTCCATAAAGCCGGGACGTCGCGCGCTTGGCGCTGGCGCCCGCCTTCGGCTAAGCCCGGCGTATGCCGACCCCTGTTTCCCCGGAAAAACGACCTTCGCCCGAGGCGTTGCTGCGCCAGGCGCGGCGCGAGGACCGCGGCGAGCTCAAGATTTTCCTCGGTGCCGCGCCGGGGGTCGGCAAAACCTATGCGATGCTGGCCGAGGGCGCCGCGCTCAAACGCGACGGGGTTGATGTTGTCGTCGCGGTGGTCGAAACCCATGGCCGTGCCGAAACCCAGGCGTTGCTCGACGGGCAGGAAATCGTCGCGCGGCGCGAGGTCGAATATCGCGGCCGGACGCTGACCGAAATGGACCTCGACGCCGTGCTCCGCCGCGCCCCCGCGCTCGCGCTGGTCGATGAATATGCCCACACCAATGTCGAAGGCAGCCGCCACGCCAAGCGCTGGCAGGATGTCGCCGAACTGCTCGACGCGGGGATCGACGTCTATACGACGCTCAACATCCAGCACGTCGAAAGCCTCAACGACGTTGTTGCCAGCTTTACCCGCGTCCGCGTGCGTGAAACGGTGCCCGACAGCGTGTTTGAGGGCGCCGAGATCAAGCTCGTCGACCTGCCGCCCGACGAACTGATCGACCGGTTGAAAGACGGCAAAGTCTATGTGCCGCAAGAGGCATCACGCGCGCTCGGCCATTTCTTTTCCAAACCGAACCTGTCGGCACTGCGCGAAATGGCGCTGCGCCGCGCGGCGCTCAGCGTCGATCGCCAGATGCTGCACGATCTTGATGCCAGCGGCGTTGCAGGCACCTATGCGGCGGGCGAGCGTATTCTTGTGGCGATTAGCGAGCAGCCGGGGGTCGACGCGCTGGTGCGGACCGCGAAACGGCTTGCCGATGGGCTGAACGCGCCGTGGACCGCAGTGCATATCGAAACCCCGCGCAGCGAAAATTTCGACGAGGAGACCAGGCGCCGGATTGCCGCGGCGCTGTCGCTCGCCGCGACGCTCGGCGCGACGATTGCGACTATCCCATCGGAAAATGTCATCGCCGGGCTGCGCAGCCAGATCGAGGCGCAGCGCGCGACGCAGCTGATCATCGGCCGCTCGCAGCGCAGCTGGTGGTTCGAACTGCGCCACGGATCGGTGGTCGAAAGCCTCATTCGCGGCACGCAGGATCTGGCGGTGCACGTCATTCCGTCGCCGCAGACCGCGACCGCCGAAAGCTGGTGGCGCGGCTGGATACGGGGCTGGGGGCGGCCGCAGGCCTATGCGGCGTCGCTGCTGCTCATTGCGGCGACGACGCTGCTCGCGAAATTTGCCGAGCCGATGATCGGACGCGGCGCGATCGATCTGCTCTACCTGGTCCCGGTCATCGTCACCGCGACGCTTTATGGCCTGCGTCCCGGGCTGTTCGCCAGCATCGCCGCCGCTTTGGCGTTCAACTTCTTTTTCCTCGACCCCATCCACACCTTCACCATCGCCGACCCGCAAAGCGTGTTGACGATGCTGGTGCTGACCGGGGTGGCGGCGGTCACCAGCAACCTTGCCGGACGGCTGCGGACGCGCGCGCGCATCGGGGTACGCAGCGCCGAGGAAAATGCCTCGCTGGCGGCGTTCGGACAGATGCTGGCGCGCGCGTCGGACCGCGAGGCGACCGCGGCCGCGACCTGCGACGAGGTGTCGCGCCTGCTTGGCGTGCGCTGTGTCATGCTTGCCGAGGCGGACAATGTGCTCAGCCCGATCGTTGCCCGCCCGCGCGAGGCGGTGATCTCGCCGATCGATCAGGCCGCCGCCGAATGGGCGTGGAGCAGCGGCGAACCCGCCGGGCGCGGCACCGGCACCTTGCTCGCGTCCGACTGGCAATTCCACCCGCTCAAGACCAGCCTCGGCGTCCTCGCGGTGCTCGGCATCGCGCGCGACGATGACAGCGCGCCGGTCGCCGCCGACAAGGCAACTTTGCTCTCGACCCTGATCGGGCAGGCGGCGCTCGCGCACGAGCGCCTGTATCTCGAGGACGAGATGCGCAGCCTGTCGGTGCTCGAAGAGCGCGACCGGCTGCGCGCCGCGCTGCTGTCGTCGATCGGCCACGATCTGCGCACCCCGCTGACTGGGGTGACCGCGGCGATCGAGGCGATCGGCGCCGAACATCCGGGCGCCCGCTCGCTGCCGACGGCGCGCGCCGAATTGTCGCGGCTGCGCCGCTTTCTCGACAATCTGATCGAACTGGTGCGGATCGACGCGGGCGGCATCCATCTCAGCCTGGCGTCGGTCGACCTGACCGATGCGGTCGCCGGGGTCGTCCATGACCTGAAAGACATGCTGCGCGGGCATCATATCGATTTTCAGGTTCCTGCCAGCCTGCCGTTCGTCAAGACCGACGAGCGGCTGCTCCATCATATCCTGCTCAACCTGGTCGCCAATGCGGTCCAGCACGGCGGCAACGCGGGGCCGATCTCGATCGTCGGACGCCGCACCCCCGACGCGCTGCTGCTGACCGTCCGCGATCGCGGCGCCGGGCTGGAACCGGGAAGCGAAACTGCAATTTTCGATACCTTTGCGCAGGGTGCAGGCACCGACCGGCACGGCGGCAGCGGGTTGGGGCTGGCGATTGCCAAGGGTTTCGCCGACGCGCTGGGGATCGGCATCGCAGCCGCCAATCACCCCGACGGCGGCGGCGCGTTCACGCTGACCTTTCCCGACAAGCTGGTCGTGGCGATGGCTGACTAGGGGCCGACCGCAGCGCCATAAGCGCTGCGTAAACGGGGCGCCACGGCATCGACGCCTTGTCATGGTCAACGCGCTGTTAACCATGTCGCTGAAGCATATTCTCACCTTGCTCCGGCATGGCTCGCGACATGATCGCGCGCCTGTCTCCTCCGGCCTTCACCGGCTTTGCCGCCCTTGCAGTCGCCGCTGCCGCCGTGATGTTGCCTGCGACCGCGCATGCGGCGATCGGCGCACCCACCGCAAAAGCCGCCAATGCCAAGCATTTTGCCTTTGGCGATAGCTGCCATGTCGCCGCGGCGTTGCCATCGTCCGTGCCGTCGGTTGCCGCTCCGCGCCCGGTCGCTCCCGATATGCCGAGCGCGCTCGAGCGGATGCGGATGAGCCAGGAGCGGCCGGCGCCGATCGTCGAAATCACGCCGGCGCGCGGTACGTCGGTTGCTGCGCGCGCTATGGCGGCGGGTGCCGATCGCCTCTTCAAACCTGCCCAGGCGCTAACCTCAATTGCTTCGCCGCGACGGATCGATTGTACCGACCAGGTCGCGGCGATCGCGGCGCCCGCGCTGGATGACGACAGCGAACTTGGGACGCTGGCGATCCCGGTTGAAACGACCCGTTTCGACGATCGCTGGGCGCGCGTGCGCCGAGCGCCGGCGGCGCGGCTGATGCAGGCGCAGCTCGATCGCGCCGCGGTGACCCGCGGCCTTGGCGAAGCCGCCACGCTCGAACGCATCAACCTGTGGGTCAATCGCCAGATCGCCTATGTCGAGGACGACCGCAATTACCGGCAGCGCGATTTCTGGGCGACCGCCGACGAAACGGTCGGGCGCGGCAGCGGTGATTGCGAAGATTTAGCGATCCTAAAAATGCACATGCTGCGTGCGGCGGGCATCGACGACGATCGCATGAAGCTCGTCCTGCTGCGCGACCTGGCCATCAACGCCGACCATGCGTTCCTGTTGGTGCGGTCGAGCGCCGGGTGGGTCGTGCTCGATAATATGACCGACCGCATCTATGACGGGCGTCAGGCCAATGCGGTGCGCCCGATCCTGTCGTTCAGCGGCAACCGGCGCTGGGTGCACGGCTATCGCAACAGTGCGGTTCCGATAGTCATGGCGGCATCGACCGCGGTGAAGGCATCGTCGGCGGTGTTTGCCAGCGCGGCACCCGCCGCGGCCGAACGCCGGTCGTTCAAAACCACACTCGCGATGCTGGCCGGAACCAAGCTTGCCTTTGCGCATAGGTCGATCGTCAACGAACTGCCCAGGATGTTCGGGCGCCTGGCGGCGCGCGGGACCAGATAACGCCGGATTGGCAGCATATCCCGGCCACGCGGATCGCTTGTGCGGCATTTTCAAATTGTTGCGCCCGGATCGCGGGTATCGCCAGATTGGCAGCATCGCGCGCGCCGCGACTCGCACGATCGAACGCCGTCCAGAACCGGCACTTTATCGATCGGTGACCGCGCATTAACCATTATTATTAGCGAATGCGGCCCAATTCGGGCCGCCGCCTGCCCGCCCGCCTACCCGAAAGGCTAGGCGGACCGCCGATGTCGCGCCGAAAAATAACATGCCGCATTTGCTGCAATTAAATTGGCGCTGCGGTGATTGATCGACGCGCGAAGCTGCGACGCGCCGGAATCGATCCTACCCCTTAGTGGGTATGTATCAAAATCCTCGTAGAATCTGTCATTAAGTTGTATAACCTTATAGGTAGTTATTGGATAACCAAACTAAAAGGTTAACATATTCAACGTGGGGAGGGGTCCGCCGCGATGGAGATCAAAGGGTATTTGGGGTTTAGACCGAAGTCCAGACAAGTTGGGTCGCCTTGACTGAGAATTCAGGGGAGGCGGAAATGTCGCAGTTGATCAAGATTTCGCTCTTGGCGAAATATGAAATCGCGAGGGAGGGGTTACGCAACATCCTTTCCGGCGAAAGCTTTCAGATCCGCGCATCGGTTTCGAATGCGTCGGCGCTCTTTGACCCGCAAGGGAACATTGAGGA
Source organism: Sphingopyxis sp. (assembly GCF_051861155.1). GTDB lineage: Bacteria > Pseudomonadota > Alphaproteobacteria > Sphingomonadales > Sphingomonadaceae > Sphingopyxis. The sequence goes on from NZ_JBHYDE010000002.1 coordinate 107,410, forward strand.
CGACGTCGATTGCCATGTCATCGTGGTCGATGGCGGCGACAGCGATTTCGGGCTCGACGCCTGCCGGCGGCTCGCGGGGAAAAAGGTCGACGCAAAGCTCGCCTTGCTGTTCGATCATTATGTCTTTGAAGACGTGGTCGAAGCGTTTCAGATTGGCGTCGATGCCGTCATCATCAAGGAAATCCTGTGCGCCCCGCTGGTCGAATCGATCAAATTGGCGGCGCTGGGCGAGAAGGTCTTTCCTTCGCAACTCGTCAACAATCTGACCAGCTGGGTGCCCGCCGCGCTCGGCGGCGACTGGAAAAGTAGCGCCGCGTCGGTCGGACTGTCCGACCGCGAGATCGAAATCCTCGAAAGCATCATGGCCGGGATGGCGAACAAGGTGATCGCACGGCAGTTCGGCATCTGCGAAGCCACGGTCAAGGTCCATGTGAAGGCGATCCTGCGCAAGCTGGGCGTCGAAAACCGCACCCAAGCGGCAACCTGGGGGGTCAAGAATGGCCTGGGGGAGCCGGTGCAGCTAAATCTTCGCGAGGTAAGGCCCGTCCGCGCGGCGATTAGACCGCCGCCTCTGTCGGGCCGCGCGGCCTAAACCGCGCGGGTTTCCACTAGATTGAGCAGGGCGCTGTGGGGGACTCCGGCGCCCTTTCGCTGGGCTATGCCGCAGAGTTTTCAGCGCTCGGTGAATGCCTCTGACCGGGCGCGCAGGAACGGCTTGAACAAATAGCTCAGCACGCTTTTTTTGCCCGTCAGCACCTCGACATCGCAAACCATCCCCGGAGTGATCGGCAGCTGCCGACGGCCGCTCTTCAGATAGGCGACGTCGGTTTCGACAACGACGGTGAAATAGGCTTCCTTGGTCGCCTCGTCATACAGGCTGTCGGGCGAAATCTGGACGACGCGCCCCGACAGGCCGCCATAGACCGCAAAATCATAAGCGGTGACTTTCACATTGGCGCGGTCGTTGACCTTGATGAACGCTATGTCGCGCGGTGCGACGCGCGCCTCGATCAGCAATTTGTCGCCGACCGGCACCACCTGCATGATTTTCTGCCCGGCCTGGACGAACCCGCCTACGGTGGTGACCTGGACATCGTTGACGATGCCGTTCGCGGGCGAGCGGATTTCGCTGCGCTGCTGGCGCCCGGTGGCACCGCGCAGCGATTCCGAATTCACCGCCATCTTGGCGACGATCTGGTTGCGCTCGTCCAGCGCTTCCTGCCGGAATTCCAGCCCCGCGGCGGCGACCTGCGCCTGCGCTTCGCTGATCGCCGCTGCGGCGCGCGAGGCCGCCTGCTCGGCCGCGGCCAGCTTGCCGCGCACCTCGGTCGCCTCGCGCTGGGCGTTGAGCAATTCGGTTTGCGGAACGATCGATTTGGCCGCGAGCGGCGCCAGCAATTCGACCTGGTTCTGCGCGAGCGCCAAGCTCGATCGCAGCGACGCGATCGTTGCCTGCGCCTCGCCATAGTCACGGCGCCGCTGCTCGACCGCGGCCGTGAGCGCCATGCGGCGGCTGCGCTGCGTTGCGGCGCGGACCGATTGCAGATCGGCCTCCTGATTGCATTCGGCCTGCCGGACGCCGCTGGCCGCGGTGCTGCAATCGACGCTCGCTGCGCCGCCGCCTTCGCGCCCGAGCCGCGCGGCGCGCGCCGCGAGTGAGCGGTTCTCGGCCGCGATCTGGCCGAGCTGCGACGAGGATTCGGTGTCGTCGAGGCGCACCAGCAGCTGGCCCTTGCGGACTGGTTGGCCCGACCGGACGACGATGTCCAAAATCGTCGCGGGTTCGGACGACTGGACGATCTGCGCCTTGCTTGACGGGATGACACGCCCTTGGCCGCGGGTGACCTCATCGACCTGGGCAAAGCTGGCCCAGCTGACAAAGACGAACAGCCCGACCCCCGATGCCAGGATGATCCGGCGCGTGCCGACATAAGGCCGCGATCTGATCATGAACCACTCTCCTTTGCCGCGACGTCGAATTCGCCGGCCTGTTGGCGCGCCATCATGCGCGAGGCGCGGCTGGTTTCCTCGGGTTCGGGAATTGCCAGCTCCCACCCGATCGACGGGTCGATGCGGCCGCCGGTGTCGTTGTCGGCGCGGCGCTCCTGCAGCGCGTCGAGCGTGCGACCGGCCGATGCCTGGATCAGACCCTGCCCATCGGCCCCGTCGCGCGGGCGCACCACCGCGCTGCGCGCCAATATCGTCGGGATGGCTTCCATCCCGCTGTAGCGGCCCGAAAACGCCCCCGGTGTGCCCCATTTGCCCGGCCAGCGATAAAAGATGTGTGCGCCCAGCTGCGCGATCTTGACCAGCTTGGGTGCCCAATAGGGTGACACATAGTTGGCGTGATAATGGGTGGCGTGACCGACCGAGGTTTCGACATAGCCACCGAGCGCGGCGCGCGCGACATCTTCGGCTTCTTGCCATTTGGCGGGATTGGGACGCCGGTTCAGCGATCCGTCGCAGGTGAAGCTGAACTGGCAGACGGGACGGTTGACGCCCTGATAGACGACGCCGCAGATCGATTTGGGGAAGGCGGGGTGCAGCGCACGGTTGATGACGACCTGCGCCACCGCGCGCCGCCCGGCGATAGGCTCATAGGCCGCTTCATAATAGACCGCCTGGGTCAGGCAGCGCAGCGCGGTCAGGACCGCCCTTTGATCGGCGGTGACCGGATGGAACGGCCGCGCCGATGCGACCGGCCCGGTCGCAAAGGGGATCGCCTGGTTGCGCGTCATCGCCGTTTCGGGCGGATAGAGGGGCGCCGCGCCGGGGTCTTCGGTCAGCTTGATGAGCCGCACCATTTCGGGGTCGGTGATGACCGGCGCGTCGGGGCTGCTATAGGCGGTATCCGGGCCGTCGCCGCCGACAAGCAAGATTAGCTGCTCCCACATTGTGCGCGACGTGAGCAGCGTCACTACCGCTGCCATTGCGGCCAGCCACAGGATCGTCCGACGATTGTCGTCGCTGGCCACCGTGCCATATCGCCGGGCGGTCGCGGCGGTCATGATGCGGCTCGCTGCGCAAGGATTTCGTCGCGCGGGCCGTCGGCAACGATCCGGCCATTGTCCATGACGATCAGCCGGTCGACGAGCCCGAGCACGGTCATCCGGTGCGTTGCGATGACCAGCGTCTGGCCGGTGGGGATCGCCGCCTGCAGTCGATCGACGAAATGCTTTTCGGTCTGGCTGTCCATCGCGCCGGTTGGCTCGTCGAGGAACAGCAGGTGCGCCGGGGTCATCAACGCGCGCGCGAGAACCAGAAAGCTGCGCTGCCCGCCCGACAGGCGCGACCCGCGCTCGCCGATATGAAAATCGAAACCGGTCGCGTCACGGCCGAGAAATTCGTCCGCACCCGACCGCCGCGCCGCGTCGATGATGCCGGCGTCGTCGGCATCGCTGGCACCGACCAGCAGGTTTTCGCGCACCGTGCCGCTGAACAGTTCGGCATCTTGCCCGACGAAGCGCAAGGTCGAGCGCAAATCGTGCGGATCATATTGCCGGCTTTCCAGGCCATCGATGCGGTAACTGCCGCTGGTGGGGTCATAAAGACCGCACAACACGCGCCCGAGCGTCGATTTGCCCGACGCGACGCGGCCGATCAGCCCGACGCGCTCGCCGGGTTCGATGCTCAAGCTTACATCGGCAAGCGATTCGCGGTCGGTGTCCGGGTAGCAGAAGCTGACATGGTCGAGCTGCAAGCGGCCGTCGCGGACCTCGGGGGTGATCGATCGGCTGCCCTTGTCGCGCTCATCGTCCTGATCCATCAGCTGTTGCAGGCTGTTCAAGGTGACGAAGGCCTGTCGTCCGCGCGTCATCAGGAACGCGAGCTGCCCGACCGGCGCCAGCGATCGGCTGGCAAGCATAACGATCGCGATGATCGCGCCCATCGATATGGTGCCGGCGTTGAACAGATAGAAGCCACCGATGATCAGCGCGATGCCCGTCGCCTGCTGACACAGCGTCGCCAGGTTGACCGCGGTCGCGGTCAGCTTGCGCATCTCCTCCTGCGTATAGGCGTTCGACGCCGACAACCGCCGCCATTTGCCGAGCATGCGGCCTTCGGCGCGGCACGCCTTGACCGTTTCGAGGCTGCCGATCGTTTCGACCAGCGTCGTCTGGAGCATGCTGGCATCGACCTGCGCGTCGGCGACGGCGGCGCTCATCCGGCGCTGCAACACCCAGCCCATCGCCAGCATGACGACCATCGCGACAATCGGAATGACCGCCAGCCAGCCGCCGAGCACCGCGATCAACGCGACGAATACTGCCAGGAACAGGATGTCGGTCAGCAGTACGACGGTGGTCGAGGCAAAGAAGTCGCGGACCTGCTCGTAATCGGTGACACGGCGGGCAAGTGCGCCGGTGCTGCCCCGCTGGGTCGCCATCGGCAGGTTGAGTATCTTGTCGAGCAGCCGCTGCGACAACCGTGCGTCGATTCCGCGCCCGACCTCGTCGATCAGCCCGGTGCGCGCCAGGCGCAGGCCATATTCCACCGCGATGGCAAACAGCGCGCCTAGCGCCAGCATCCACAGGCTGGCCGCCGCTTTGTTGGGGATGATGCGGTCGTACACATTCATCGTGAACAACGGCATCGCGAAGGCGAGGAGATTGATCAGCAGCGAGGCGAACATCACATAGCCATATTGGCTGCGCTCCTTCCACACTTCGCTCCAGAACCAATGCTGCCTGGTTGCCTGATCCCACGGGCGCTCGCGCGCGGTTTCGCTGGCGGGGTCGTGGCGGACGATGACGCCCTGGCCCGAATAGGCGGCGTCGAGCAGGCGGCGATCGATGTGCAGGTCGCTGCTCGCGCCCGGCAGGCGGACCCAGCAGCCGTCGTCGTCCATCGCGGTCAGGACCAGCGGGCGCTCGTCGCCCAGCAGCAGGATCGCAGGGACGTCCTGCGCGTTCCATCCGGCCAGCGGGCGCCGCACGAGATGGCAGCGCAGCCCCACCGCCTCGAGCGCATGGTCGAGCTGATCGAGCGGCACCAGCCCGTCGTCGTCGAGCGCCAGTCCCTTTTTGACCCGCAGGTCGGAGAAGGGGCGCTCGAACAGCGCGGCGATCGCGGCGACGGCGTCCAGCAGCTCGTCGCCCTGCGCCGGGCTGCTGCGCCACGCTTCAAAACCCGCGGCGGGCGGCGGCTGGCGCGACCGCCGCGCGCCGCGGGCGTCGGCCGGGTAGTTCATGTGGGATCCCGCATCGCTTCAGGATTCATTTCGGGGGTCGATTTGACCTTGAAACGTTCGCGCGCGGTCGCGGCGGTCGCGGTGGGCGGCTGCACGTCCATCGCTGCGAGCAGATCGTTTAGCGCCGCGAGCAGCTTGAACTCGGAATAGAATTGCGCGAATTTCGCGGTCTCGGTGCGGACCTGGACGTTATAGCGCGTGTTCTGCGCGTCGAGGACGTCGAGCAGCGAGCGGCGACCGACGTTGAACTGCGCACGGTACGAGCGCAGCAATTCGTCTGAAACCCGGCTCTGTTCTTCCAGTTCCTTGACCAGCTTTCCCTGCGCGTCCCAGGTGTTCCATGCGACGCGGACATCCTCTTCGGCTTCGCGGACCATCTGGTCCATCCGGTAGCGCGCTTCCTTTTCGCGGCGGTACATTTCCTGCACCTTCGACCGTTTGATGCCGCCGTTGAAAATGTCCCAGCGCAGCACCAGCCCGGCGCGCAGGTCGTTGGTCTCGCCGCGGAAGCCGTCGATGTCGTCACCGATCCGGGCGTTGCCTTCGAGCGCGAGCGTCGGCGACATCTCGGCTTTCGATTTGCGGACCAGCGCGTGGGCGGCATCCAGGTCGGCCTGCGCTTCGCGTACCCGGGGGTTGCGCTCACGCGCCCGCGCCAGCGCGTCTTCGAGCGTCGCCGGAATATTGCCCGCGAGTGATGGCGGCAACGCGGCGCCGTCGACCAGGTCGAGCCCGGTTAGGGTACGGAACGACGCGGAGGTGTTGACAAGATCGAGATTGGCCTCGGTCACCCGCGCGCGGGCGGCCTGCTGGCGTTCCTCGGCCTGCTGCTGATCGGCGATGCTCAGCGATCCCTTCGCCACGCCTTCGCGCAGATCGGTCACCAGCTTGCTGTGGAAATCGATATTGTCCTCCGACGCCGCGACAATCCGCTGCTGCAACAGATAATCGAGATATTGCCGCGTGACCTGGAGCGCGATGAACTGCGAGCGTTCTTCGACGCGGAACGCGGCCCCATCGGTTCGCGCGGCCTGGCGCCTGACCTCATTGCGCCGGACGCCACCATCGAACAGCGTCTGTTCGACGCTGAGCCCGCCCTCCATCGGATACAGCTCGTTGTCGGCGATGCCCAACGCGCGGCGGGTGCTGTTTTCGAGGCGACGGATCCCGATCGATCCTTCGACCGAGACGCGCGGCGCGAACAGGCGCTGCGCCTGCTCGCGTTCGAATTCGATCGCGGTCTTGTTCTCGACCGCCTGGTTGATTTCGGGGTTGGTCTGGACCGCCGTTTCGACCGCGGTCTTCAGCTCGATCCGCTGGGTCCAGCCGGCATCGTGCGTCGCGACGAGCGCGGCGGCGGTGAGCAACAATGCTGCGGTACGAATTTTCGGCATCTTTTGTCCCCTGCATTTGTCCGGTCGAATTCAAAGATCCTTCTGTGTGATCCTTCACCTGCGCCGGTGTTTCATAATGTCCGGCAGCGTCGCCGGTCGGTTTAGGCGTGACCCGCTGACGCCATTTGTTCGAGCTGCACCACGACATGCTGCTGCGCGAGGTCCGCGATGAAAGACTGGCCCGCGCTGCCGTCGCCGAGCACACCGACGGCCCCGCCGTCGCCGAGCATGATGCGCGCGAGCACCGGTTCAGCCGGCGCCGCGGGGCCGAGTAGCGCGTCGAGTTCGACCTGCGGCCCCTCCAGCGCGGCGGCGACGATCATGTCGAGCCCTGCCGCGGCGGGGTCGAGCACCGCCTGCGGTGGCAGCGCCATCTGCATCTGGTCGCCCGACGCGGTCGCCGCTGCTCGTTCGGCGGGCAGATCGACCTCGGTTCCGGCCAGCAGCTGGGCATAGGCTGGATCGGGCGCCGCGGCGTCGAGCTCGTCGCTGTGCGCCTCGCGGCGATCGTCCTCATCCATCTGGCGCTGGGTCGGATCGGCTTCGATCTTTGCCGTCGCCGGGCCAGAGAAATATTCGTGCACAAGCCCGTCGGCCTTGGCGGTAGGAAGCGTCGCCGATTGTTCGGCCGTCTCGCCCGATACGCCAGCCTGCTGCCCTGCAACCGCGGCGTCGCCCTCGGGCGTCGCGGGCGGGCGCGCCGCCAGCGGGGTCGCCGCGGCGAGCCCAGCCACCAGCATCGCGGTCGAAACGCCTGCGGTTCCGTTTGTCGCGGCAACGCGCTGTTGGTCGGCGAAATTGGTTGCAAAGGCCGCGTCGGCAAGCTTGCCGGTGCTGCCGTCGGCGCGGGTGTAGAGCGCTTCGCCCTTCACCTGCACCTGACCGTCGGCAGCGGTGTAGGCGCGCCCGTCGGAGGTCAGCGAGATGCTGATGATGCCTTCACTGATTAGCGAGCGGAACTCACCGGCGTCGGTCACGCCGTTGCTGTTGGCGTCCTGCCAGATGCCGAATTTTGCGAATTCGGCGTCAGCGGCGTCGAGCTTGCCGTCGCCGTTGCTGTCATAGGCCGCGGCCAGCCCTTGCAGGTCGGACATGCCCGCCCCGCCGAACACCAGCTCGGCACCGTCGTTGACCTTGCCATCGCCATTTTTGTCGATCGCCAGCAGCCCGTCGTCGGCCGCAACCCACGCGGTGGTTTCGGCAATACCGTCGCCATTATAGTCGAATTGCACTCCCGCCGCGTTCGAAACGAACTCGACCCCATCGCCATCCAGATCGACCGCGATCGGCGGCGCCAGCGCGGTGATGGTGACCGACAGGTTCGCGGTCGCGGTATCGCCGTCGCGGTCGGTGATGACATAGTTGAACACCTCGGTCGCGGTGACCGTGATCGGGCTCGGTGGCTGGTAATTATATTGGCCGGTTGCGAAATTGAGCGTCAGCGTGCCGCCCATCGGGGTCGTGATCGCGTTCAGCGTTGTCCCTGCGATGCTGCCGCCGGTCGATACCGCGATACTCGACGCGCCATCCCAGGTGTAGGTGGTCGAACCGATGGTGATCGACAGCAGCCGGCCGCCGTCGGCACCGAAAAAGTCGTTGGCGTCGAGGTCGCCCGACACCGCCGACGGGACGATGACCGACAGCAAGGTCGCGACCAGATCCTCGAAATCATCGACCAGGATCGGTTCGTTGTTCGGCGCATTGTTGAGATCGACGTCGCGCAGCCGCTGGATGTTGAGCGGTTGCAACGGATTGTTGTCGATGCCGATCGCGGTGACGTTGACATTGTTGTTGTCGACGAAATTGTTCCAGGCCGTCGCTGTCGCCGGGGTCAGCGAATTGATGACCATCGGGGGGATACCACCGAACTGGACCTGCTGGTTCGGGTTGCCGTCGCTCAGGAAAAACACCTGGTTGCTCGCGCCGGGAATGGCCGAGAAATTGGCGAGCGCGGTCTGGATTGCGCCGGTGTAATTGGTGTTAAGCCCGATGTCGTCCGGCGACGGCCGCTCGCCGCCGGCCAGCGGATTGAGCGAGTCGAGATAGGCGTTGGCCGCCGCGGCGGTCGAAAAGGACTGCGACGCGAAGGATCCCGACGAAAAGATCACGAATTTGATCGTCAGGGCGCCTGACGCCGCGCTGTCGAGTTGCGCCAGCGCACCCTGCACCGCTTCGAGCATGACGTTGAGTTCGCCATTGTCGATGCTGTCGCTGAAATCGAGGATGAAGAGCGTGTTCACGTCCTGCATCGGCTGCGACGACGATCCGGTTTCGCCGTTGGCGGTCGGGGCATCATCTTCGATCACGATCTGGATCGCCGAGGCGTTGGTCGTGGTGGTGGTGCCGTCGGAGACCGAGACGGGAACGAAGAAATCCTTGAGGTCTTCAAGCGCGACGGTCGGGTGATCGACGGCGCGCGACAGGGTGACGGTATAGGCGCCGTTCGACGCGAGCGTAACGCGGATGACTTCCGAGCCGCCGACCGAGCCGATCAGGGTGCCGGTGCCGACGCCAGTCCAGGCGACGGCTATGCCGCCTGCGGTCAGTACCGCGCCGGGATTGCCGAGCGTCGCGGTCAGCGTCTCGCCGGCATCGGCGTCGCCGATCGCCAGCGTGCCGCTGAACGTCGTGCTGTTGGTGGTGTCGAGCGTCGCGTTGGGCGCCGTGTCGGGAAGTCCGTTCGGCAGGCCTTCTTCGGACACCCGCGCGATCGTGGTGCCGATCGTCGGCGCATCGTTGGTACCGAATACGGTGATCGTCAGCGTCGATCCGACCGACAGCGATCCGTCGCTGATCGTATAGGCAAAGCTTTCGGTCAGCGTCTGTCCGCTGTCGAGCGCGTTGACGACCGGCTTATCCTCGTCGAGCGTATAGGTGTAGCTGCCGTTGGCGTTGATGACGAGCGTGCCGTAAAGGCCGACATAGGTGCCCGCCGAGGTGACGGTAATCGCCTCCAGATCGGGATCATTGTCGGCGACGTCGGCAAAGCTGCCGAATGGCGCGCCGGGATGCGCGATGTCCTGCAGGACGTTGCCGCTGGCGCTTGGGTCCGAACCGCTGACGCCGTCGAGCACCCAATTGGTGTCGGCACGTGCAATCGGGAAATCATTGGCGCCGGTGATCGAGATGGTGATCGTCGCGATCGACGTGTCGCCGTCGGCGTCGCGCACCGTATAGTGGAATGTTTCGGTCAGCGTCATGCTGGACGTGAGCGCGATGACCGCCGGGTCATTGGGATCAAGATCGTAGCGATAGCTGCCGTCGGCGGCGATGGTGATCGTGCCATAATCGCCCGCCAGCGCGGCGCCCGGCGTCCCGATGATCGCCCCGAACGCCACGCCGATCACGCTGAGCCCGCCATCGGCGCCGGCATTGTCGGCCGATCCGTCCATCCCGTTGTCGTCGGTGCCGCCGATCCCGGTCAGCACATTGCCGTCGGCAAAAATCTGCCCGTCGCGTGAGACATTGTCCTCGTCATGCACCGCTTGCGGCGCATCGTCGCGGATTGCGAAACGGCCGGTGATGTCGGCGGTGGTCCGTGCCGTGTCGCCGTCGCCGTCTGTCGCGATGGCGGTCAGTGTGATCAGGTTGCTGCCCGACAGGAACAGGGTCTGGTCGGGCCCGCTGTTGGGCAAGTGGAGGACCGCGCGCGACTGGTCGAAGGTGACGAGGCCGCCCGGCGCCACCGAAATGCGGAACACCTCATGCGTCGAGGTGCGCCCGAACACGGTACCGCCCTCGATCGACAGGGTGACCGTCTCGCCGGTCAGCGAGTCGATCAGTCCGCTCGCCCCGGCGGTGACCCCCAGTTCATAGGCGACCGTACCTGGACCGTCGGCGCCGAAGTCGGTCGTCGGTGTGAACAGGCCCGACAGGTCGGCAGTGGCGTTCGCGGCGAAATCGCTTTCGTCGACGGTCAGTGTCGGCGCGGTGCCCCCGGCCGAAATCGACGGGCCATCGTCGGCGAAGCGGATGTTGCCGCCCAGATCGACGGCAACGGTATCCGAAATGCTGTCGCCGTCGCGATCGACGATCGTCGCGGTGCCGCGCAGTTCGACCAGATTGGCCGCCAGCTCGACAAGCTGAGCGGCATAGTTGCTGGACGAGCCCGGCAACGGATGGTCGATCTCGGCAAATTGGGTCAGCGTGACGACGCCGGTCGCGGCGTTCACGGCGATGGAGAAAATGGGCGTGCCGGCCGCGCTGCCGACGATTTCGCCGGAGACAAGGGCCAACGTGACCGGCACGCCGTTGCTGGTCAGGGCGGAGGTCGCGGCCGCCGAGCCCAGCGCAAGGGAATAGGTCCACGTCACCAGGCCCGCACCCGCGGGACCATCGGCGCCGAATTGAACCAGCGAAGTCGAAAAGGCCGACGACAGATCGGCGGTCGCCACGTCGAACGCGCTGCCGCGCGTGTCGGCATCCTGTGTGGTAAGGGTGATCGCATTGGTATCGACGTTGGTCGCGTCGATCGACGGGCCATCATCGTTGAACACCAGTGCGTTGCCGATGAAAGCCGTCGCCGACGCCTGATCGCCATCGCCGTCGGTGATCGTTGCGGTCAGCCGGATGACGGTCGGCGACAGCGTCACCGGGTCGTCGGGATTGTTCGCGTCGGGATGGCGGACGGCGCGGATCTGGTCGAGCGTCGCTTGGCCGTTGGCGGCGACGGTCAGCCGAAAGGCGACGATCGACGGCGAATCCTGAAGCCGTCCTTCGACGACATTACCGATCGCCTGCAGGATGATCTTTGACCCCGTGGCAACATCGAACAATCCCGTGGCGGTGGTCACCGCAAAGGCATAGCTGACCGTGCTGCCAGCCTGATCGGCACCGATGACGATATTGAACAGGCTGGCGAAATTGGCGGTCGCGTTCAGCGCCAGATTGGTTTCGTCCACCGTCAGCAGGCCGTCGGTCGGCGACAATGCGGTGATCGACGGCACGTCGTCGGATACCGAAATATTGACCGTACCCGCCACCTGATCGCCGTCAGCATCGGTCGCGACGACCTCGATGAACCCCAGCTCGGCCAGGTCGTCGATCGTCACGTCGGGATGCAGGCCATAATTATGCTGCAGGGTGACAGTCACAGTCGCAACATTGCCCGACAGGCTGAGGTCGATGACGATCACCGGGTTTTCGTCGGCGTCCCAGCCAATGATCTGATTGTCCGATTCGAGCGTCCAGCTGAGCCCGCCGTCGAGCGTCGAGATGTCGCCAAAGCCGATCGACGCGATGGCGTCGGACCCCGGGGTAAAGACGATATTGCCACTCGACGACACCGGCTGCACCGGCGACGGAGTCGAACCGCTTTCCAGATGCTGGTCGTCGACGGTCAACTGAACCGGGCCGCTCGCGGTCGGCAAGCTGCCGTCGGCGAGGCGGATTTGCTGCACCGCCGACGATTGATCGCCATCGCCGTCGGTGATTGTATAGGTAAAGTCGGCGTGGATCGGGAACACGCTGATCTGCGGCACCGGATCAAAGGTCCAGGCGCCGTTGGCCTGGAAGGTGTAGGTGCCGTTGGCGTTGGTGTGGGTCGTGGTACCTGTCGCGGCGACCGCAACGACCGCGCTTCCGATGGTCACCGACGTGACCGTGGCGCCGTCGGCGCCCAGCGTGTCGTTGGTCAACAGATTGCCCGAAATTGCGGCGGCGTCTTCGGCCACGGTGATGGACGGCGCAGACCGCGCGACCGGAACGTCGTCGATCACGTCGATGACGATCACATTCTGCGTTACGTTACCGAAGGCGTCGGTGACGTTGTAGGTGAAGGTTTCGACTGCGGGGACGAGGTTGGTGCCATTATTGGCGGTCACGCCGTCCACCGTGCTGGTCAGCGTGTAGAAATAGGTGCCATCAGGATTGAGCGTGAAGGTGCCATGGGTGCCGACGCCATTGCCGACCAAGCTGAATTCCAGTGGGCCGGTGCCGCCCGCGACATTGTCGTTGAGGTCGCCCGACGCCGTTTCGGCGTCGCTGCCCGGATTGCTGCCGATGCTCAGCGCGGCTTCGTTGACCTGCAACTGCACGGCCTCGGCGGACAGTCCGGCGTCGCTCAGGCGAATGGTCAGGGTGGTCGTCGAACGGTCGCCGTCGCCGTCGGCGATGGTATAGACAAAGATGTCTTTGGCACCGTCGGGCGGGACGATATTGGCGTTGGCGACGTAGATATAGCTGCCGTCCGCGGCGACGGTCAGCTGGCCGTATAAGCCGACGATTACGGCGCCGACACCGCCAATTGCAGGCGCCGACGGATTTTCGCCGGCTGCACGCACGCCCAGAATTTCAGCGTCGTCCGCGCCCGGGATGTCGTTGGCGAGCAATCCGCTCGCGGCATCGACTTCGAGCGTCTGGCCTTCGCCGACGTCGCCCTCGTCGGCTTCTGCCGCCGGGTTGTCGTCGAGGATCAGCACGTCGAGGGTCGCCGTGGCGACCGTTCCGTCGCTGTCGGTAATCTCGATCGCAAAAGATTCGGTCAGCGCGGCATTTGTGGGGCCGCTGTGCAGCAGGCTGTTGTCGATCAGTTCGTAGCTGTAGCTGATCGTGCCGCCGACGATATCACCCGCCGCATCGAACACCGGCACGAAATCGGTGATCGTCAGGATGCCAAGGTCGGTGGTGATTACCAAGCCTGCGACGATCGTTTCGCCGGCCAGCGTAATCGCGGCAACGCCGTCTGCAGCGCTGAAAGTAAAGCTACCTGTCTGGGTTAGCGCGTCGCTGTCGGGAGAGGAGCCATCGGCAAGGTTCGCTTCCGATACCGTTGCTTCCGCTCCATCGGGATTAAGCCCGTTGATCGTCACAATGTCATCGCGACCGCGGATGACCACGGTCAGCGTTGCCGTCGCTTCGTCGCCATCGCCGTCGGTGATGACATATTCGAATGTCTCGGTCAGCTCGTCGTCGCCATCGAGCCCGGCCACATCGGGGTTTTCGGGATCGAGCGTGTAGAGGTAGCTGCCGTCCGCGGCGATCTGCAGCGTGCCATAGGCGCCAAAGGTCAGGCCGTTGATTTCGCCGCTTTCGCCGCCGAACGCGATGGCGGTGACGCTGGCGCCGTCGGCGCCCTGGACGTCGGCCGCGCCGTCGGTGGTGTTCGCATCTGCGCCGCCGACGCCGGTCAGGACGTTGCCGTCGGCGGTCGTCGTGCTGCCCGATTGCAGCGAGTCCAGATCGTCGATCGCGGTCGGGACATCATCCTCGACCACGATGCTCAGCGTGCCGTTGGCGCTGTCGCCATCAAGGTCGGTCACCACGACGCCAAAGGTTTCGATGACATCGTCGCCGCTGGTCGCATCGGTCAGCGTATAGCTGTAGCCGATCGACGTTGCGCTGATGCTGGTGATCGTCAGCGTGCCAAAGGCGCCTGCAATGGTCTGGCCGACCGCTGTCACCGTCTCGCCGTTGATGCGGACGGCGCCCACGCCGTCGGTGGCCGCGATGGTAAAGCTGCCCTCGGTCGTGGCGGTGCCGCTGCCTGGCGCCGATCCGGTCGGTAGGCCCGCCTCCGACACCAACTGGCCGTCGTCGTCGCCGTCGGGCAGGTCGATCGTGACGCCGCCATCGCCGATCGCGATCCGCAGCGTGGCGGTGGCCGTGTCGCCGTCGCCGTCGGTCAACCGATAGGTGAAGACGTCGAACACGCCGCCTGGGGTGCCGGGATTGCGGACATAACTGTAGCTGCCGTTGCTGTTCAGCGTCAGCACGCCATAGAGCCCCGCGACGGGGGTTCCCGCCGCGACGGGGCTGCCGGTTCCCGAGACCGACGACACGCTGGCACCGTCGGCACCGGGGGTATCGCGCCCGCCGTCATTTTCGGCGTCGGTGATGACATTGCCTGTCGCGGGGCCAAAGCTGCCCGCCGCGATGCTGTCGAAATCGGGCACCGCTTCGGGAGCATCGTCGATGATGTCGATCTCGAAACTGGCCGATACGGTATCGCCATCAAGGTCGGTGATGCCAACGGTGATCAGTTGCGACGCATTGTCGCCGATCGTGTTATCGGTCAGCTGAAAGAAATATTCGATCGAATCGGGATTGATCGCAATGATGTAGAAGATGCCGGTGGCCAGCTCGATTTCCTGGCCTTCTGCGGTAACGGCGACGCCGTTGATCGTCAGCGCTGAGGGTCCGTCACCGGCAGCAAACTGAATGACACCAGCGGTGAAGTCGGAACCGTCTCCCTCACGCGAGCCGGGGCTTTCGCTGTTGCGTTCAGGTAGGCCGGCCTCGTCGACGAACGTGCCGTCATCGCCCGCGGCGGGGACGAGCAGGCTGGGTGCGCTGTCTCCGATCCGGATCGTCAGCGTCGCCGTCGATACGTCGCCGTCACCGTCGGTCAGCCGATAGGTAAAGACGTCGCTGACCCCGCCCGGCGTCCCCGCGGACCGGACATAGGCATAGGTGCCGTCGGGGGCGATCACCAAGCGGCCATAGAGACCCTGCACAGCGGTGGCCGTCGGGCTGAAATCGGTCGCCGACGCGGCGCGGACGCCGGTGATGACCGCGCCGTCGGCGCCGGGCGTGTCGGCGCCTGCTGCGCCGCTGGCGGTGCCGGCACCGGTGATGACGTTGCCGCCCTGCGGCGCGTTGCTGCCGGGTACCGTGTCGTCGGTGTCGGCACGCGCGATCGGCGCGTCGTCCTCGATCGTCAGGGTCAGGGTCGCGGTGCCGACGTCGCCGTCGTTATCGGTCGCGGTGATCGTGACGACGTCGGTGGCGGCCGGGTTGGTGCTGTTGTCGGTCAGCGTATAGCTGTAACCGATCAGGCCCGGGGTGATGCTGGTGATGGTGATCTGACCCAGCGGGGTCGCGATAATCTGGCCGACCGCGGTGATCGCGGTGCCGTTGACCGCAACGACGACTGGCTGGTCGAGCGCGGCGATCTGGATCGTGCCGCTGGTCGTTTCGCGCGGCGAGGCGGGATCGGTCCCGGCGGGTTCGGTGCCGCGCGCGGCCAGCGCCGCTTCCGACACCGCGGCGGTCGCGGCGGTGACGCCGACCGTCTGATCGGGTGTGGTAATCAGGACTGTAGGTTTGTCGTCGATCGCGTCGGGAATGACTTCCTCGTCCTGAGTCCGCGCAAAGCCGAATTCGGTCGGGGGCAGCAGGTCGCCGAGGCCGAAGGGGTCGCCGATGTCGCCCGGCGTCTGGGCAAAATTGCCGCCCGAACTTTGCGGCCGCCCGGCCGCGGGTTCGGGTTCCTGGCCGGCGATCAGCGCGGCGACCGTCGGCGCCGGGATATTGATCGGGCCGACCTTGATTTGCGGGATGCGCAGCGCGCCATCGACGATGACCAGCACCTGTCCGTCCGGCAATGTGACGAGCAGATCGTTGCCGGAAAGCTTGATCGCGTCGAGCCGCGTCCCCGGCGGCAATTGGATGACGCCATCGACGGGCAGGATGGGCGTGGCACCGGGCGGAACGGCCATCGCTATGGTCGCGATTTCACCGACCTGTTCATTCCGCTTCAATTCCATCGCTTATGCCCCCTGCACCTCGATGCTCTCCAGTCACTCTGCAGCGACCTGTACGGGGGTCGCTGCGGCAACGGGCGAACGGCACTGCGTTTCCGCGCCGGATGTCGCGCGGAGCAGCAATGCAAGCTCTTGTGATCGTGCTGGGTTCTCTCTGGCGACCGATGCCCGTGCCTTGTCACTGACCGGGCAAATACAAACCTCGGGGGGTGATTCTGCAATGGCAATTTTCGGTATGGCCACCTATACTTTTGTATAAGTGCAATATCTTATGAGTTAATTTTTTCTTAATGATCTTATAAATTGTAAATTTGTTCAGGAAAACTGTCGCATTGTGAATATGAATTGATAGAAATTCGTCACGAACGCGATGTTTTATCAATAAAAATAATCTTGAAATTGATAATAATTTTCCAAAATGTTGACCTATATATCATAGATAGGGGTGTCGCTTGGTACTAAGATTTGCGGCCTATTTTATCGATCCGGACGTTTCGATTTGCGCGACGACCGCGTCTCTGCGTTGCAATCTGTATCGGCCGACATAACGCCCGCTCGGCCAGCCCGTCGCCGGAGCGCGTTTGCCGCTATAGGCGAACCAGCTGAGGCCGCCGTCTTCAACGACCGTCTGCTGGTCGTGAACGATCTGCCCCTTTGGTCCGATGATCGAAAAGAGCTGGCGGTCGCCGGCGCGCGCGCCAATCGCATCGACCCACAGGATCAGCGGCGCTTGCCGTCCGACCAGCCCCGGTGGCGGGTCGCGTTCGGCGACCGCCCGGGCGGGCACTGTTGAGGCCAGGCCGCCGGTGATCACCGCAGCGGGTTCGTAGCCCAGCCGCTGCGCCGCGGTCGGTGCCCAAAGGCCCGCGAGCCGGACATCACTATTGCAAGCGGGCAGCGGCGCGGTGCCGACGAAAGGATCGACCGCCTCGCCGCGGTGACGAACGGTAAAATGAAGATGCGGAAACTCGCTGTTACCCGACAAACCGATCATCCCGATGCGCGCGCCAGCCGCCACGCGCTGTCCCGGACGGACGCCGATGCTCCCCTGGCGCAGGTGGCTGTACTGTGTCTGCCAGCCGTCGCCATGGTCGATGACGACGGCATTGCCCGCGTCCTTGCCGTCCGTCACTGCGCGGGCATCGACGCTGACGTCAGGCTCGCCGTCGCGGGTGCGCAGCACCGTGCCCGCCGCCGCGGCGACCACTGCGAATCCGGCTCGCATGTCCGCCATCGTGCGCAGGCGGACGTCGATCCCGTCGTGGCCGTTCGTCGTCAGCAATCCGCAGCGATAATCGCGGCGGCCCGGACCGGGATCATGATCGACCAGCTTCTGGATTAGGCAGGATTGGCCGATCGTGCATTCGACCGGAAAGCCAAAGGCGGGGGTAGCGTGCGCGGGCGGCGGCTGTAGCGACGCCATGGCCAGCGAAAAGGAAAGGAGGAACGCGTGCATCATGGTCGGACTCTTGTTGCGGACACGATGTTCGCGGCGCAAAAGTGACGATCGATGGAGCTTCGACGCCGGCCGCCGCCAGGGGGCGTGGCGGCGGACACGGCTAGCCAGCAGGAGCTGACCGAACTCGAAGACCTGCCAAGTGCCGGTGGCCAAAATGACCCGCCGGGTCGTCGGCAGAACTCTTACTTTTCTTACACCCTGTCTCTGCAGACCCGCTTGGCTAAAGCAGGCATCGTTAGGATGATTCTTGCCCTGTCATCCTTCCGTCAAAATTGGCGGAAATCGCGGTTTACTGCCATTCCCTGATGGGGACATCGCGAAATTTGGCCCCTTGAGCGACGCTATTTGGTTGGGACGTCGGCGAAATATTTCGGCGCATCGACAACGAAAAAGGAGGGCAGGCCGCGGCCTGCCCTCCAAGTATGCAGAGGTCCGTCGAGGAGTGGCTCCCCGTACGAAGCCTTGTCCTCAGACGAACGTGATCATGTCATAGGTCGCGTTGCCCTGGCTGTACGCATTGAGCGCAGCAACCGAGTCATAGGCACCGGCTGCGGCGAGCGCCGCGATCGGAGCCGAAGCGCCTTCCCAGAAGTCTTCGATGATGACCGAACCGGCCGCCGTGAAGACCAGGACGTCGAGCGCGTCGCCTTGTCCATCCCAGTCGCCGGTGATGACGAGCATATCGACGTTGGGATCAAATCCGGCATCGACATCGAACACCAGCGTATCGCGGTTCGCGAGGTTGAAGTCGCGGCCAGATCCCAGGAAGCCCGGTGCACCGATCACATCATTGCCGAAGCCCGGCGACGCGTCGGTCGAGTCGAACTTGAACAAGTCCTTGCCCGTGCCGCCCGACATATGGTCGTCGCCTTCGCCACCGGTGATCGAGTCGTTGCCCTGTTCACCTTCGATATAGTCATCGCCAAGGCCACCATTGATGGTGTCATTGCCGGTGTCACCAAAGATGGTGTCATCCCCGTCATCGCCGTTCATGACATCTTGGCCAAAGCCGCCTTGCATGAAGTCGTTGCCGTTGCCGCCCGACATGGTGTCGTTGCCGCCACCCGGAAGGCCCAGACCGTCCGTCGCCAGGTCACCCGACATGAAGTCGTCGCCATCGCCACCGAACATGGTGTCGTTGCCAGCTTCACCAGCCAGGAAGTCGTTGCCGTCGTTGCCGTTGATGGTGTCATTGCCGGTACCGCCAAAGATTTGGTCGTTGCCGTCATTGCCCGACAGATTGTCGTTGCCGGCGTTGCCAAAGATCAGGTCGTTGCCAGCATCACCCGTCACAACATCGTTGCCGTTGTTGCCGCTGATGTTGTCATTGCCGGTACCACCGGAAATGTTGTCATTGCCATCGTCGCCCGACAGGGTGTCATCGCCGGCGTCGCCGTTGATAACGTCGTCGCCTTCGTCGCCGTTGACCGTGTCGTTGCCGTTGCCGCCCGAGATGAAGTCGGCATCAGTGGTCGACGGATCGGACGGATCAAAGAAGGGATCCCCGTTGCCGCGGATCACATCGTCGCCGTCGTCGCCATACAGGTCGTCGTCGCCGCTCTGACCCCAGATGAGGTCGTCGCCGGCGTCGCCATGGACAAGGTCGTTGCCGTCGTTACCGTTCAGCGTGTCGTTATCGGCACCGCCGCCGATGTCGTCGTCGTCGGCACCGCCCTGAACGAAGTCGAGGCCATTGCCGCCACGAATGACGTCGTTGCCGGCATCACCGTCCAGTTCGTCATCGCCATCTTCGCCGAGGAGGGCGTCGTCGCCCTCGCCGCCGTCGAGCTGGTCAAAGCCGGTGCCGCCCAGGACGAGGTCGTTGCCGTCGTCACCCCAGAGCAGGTCGTCGCCGGATTCACCGAGGATGGTGTCGTTGCCACCCTGACCGAACACTTGATCGTCGCCGGCACCGCCTGCGATGAAGTCGGCATGGCCAGCACCCGGGTTGTAGCCGCTCTGGTTATAGGCATAGTCGGGATCGGCATTGCGGCCGACGCCGGCATCGCCGAAGATCACGTCATTGCCGTCGCCGCCGAACAGTTGATCGACGCCATTGGCGTTGGTGCCGCCGTCGATATAGTCGTCGCCGGTGCCGCCAACCACCACGTCGGTTTCGGTGCCGCCGAACAGATTGTCCTGGCCCGAGCCGCCGTCGATCGTGTCGTTGCCCGCATTGCCTTCGATGCGGTCATCGCCCGATTGGCCGTTGAGCGTATCGTTGCCGGCATCGCCGCGGATATAGTCGTTTCCGCCGCCACCCCAGGCCGTGTCGTTGCCGGCACCGCCGAGCAGCGTGTCGTTGCCGTCAGCACCGCCATTGTCATCGCCGGTATAAACGACGTTTCCGGGTCCGACGACGACGAACGACGCTTGGTCGCCGATCAACGTGTCGTTGCCGGTGCCGCCATCGACGCGATCATTGCCGCTGCGGCCGATGACATTGTCGTCACCCGCATCGCCGTACAGATCGTTGTCGAAATTGTTGCCATACACGGTGTCGTTCCCGCCATTGCCGCGCGCATTGTACGGCAGGGTGGAGGTCGAGACGATCGCATTGAGGTCGATAAAATCGACCGCGTTGGTCCCGAGTACTTGACCGCGCGACGTTGGCAATTTTGCCGTCGTCGGAGCGTTAGAAGGAGTAACTGTAGGCATTTCGCTATCCTCTTCTTTCATGGGTCGCAGGGATGCGTTTTCGCCGACTCGGCTTGATCATCCCCCCAATGGCCACGAAAGCTCGAGGCCATGACGATGGGATATGGCGGGGCAGGGGGACCGAATATTCCTGCTTGGGGACATGGCGGATAATTTTGTGAAGTGGTTCATTTTGGGGCAGATCGTTGCTTCAAATCGGCACCGATTTTGCCCCGACGCGCGGATTTCCGCGGTTCCGCCGCGGGGCGGAACATGCCTGTAAAAACGCGAACTCTGATTTTAGTTCAGCTTGCGCCCCAGCGCCGACGATGCAGGGCGCGCCACCCCGGACGCCGTGCCGACTCCGTCATTGGCCGGACGATCGGGCGCCGGGTCCGGCGCGCGGCCCAGCGCCGACATCTGCGGCCGCGACGATGCCGACGGGTCGGCGGCCGCTTTGCCCGTGCTGGCCACGACCGGCCTTCCGAGCGCGGACATGCCGGGGCGGTCAAAGGTGTCGGCGCCGCAGCAGCGCCCGTCGAGAATCGCCTTGGCATCGAGCCGACCGGTCGCCGCCAGCAGGCTGGCGCGGGCAACGAATTCGTTGCGGTGCGCGCGTTCCAATGTGACGCGCGCGGACAGCAGCTCATTCTGGGCATTCAGCACGTCGGTCAGGGTGCGGTTCCCGCCGACAGCTTCCTTCTTGATACCCTCGGCGGCTTCCTGGGTTGCCGCCACCGCCGCCTCGGCCGCGGTGATCGTGCTCTTTGCCGATTGCCAGCGGGTCCAGCTGCTCGCGACATCCTCGGCCACCGTTCGCACCGCGATGTCGGTTTGCGACAGGCGCTGATCGCGGACGGCGCGCGCGCGGCGCACCTCGGCATGGTCGCGCGGCAGGAAAATCGGCACGCGCAGCTCCAGCCCGTAATAGAGCGACGAGCGGTCGTCGGGATATTTGCCCGTGAAGGTGTTGGTCGCGCCGCCGGTCAAATAGTCGTAACCGCTGACGGCATCGAGTTGCGGGAGCAGGGCGCCGACGGCGAACTTTACCCCCGACTTACCCGCCTGGGCGTTGAGCCGCGCCGCCCGGAGCCGCGGTTCGTTTTCGAGCGCGGCCTTTTGGGCGGCGGCGAGCGAGGAGGGAATCGGTGCGAGCGGCGGCAGCGGCGGGACCATCGTCCCCGATTGACCGCTGACATTGCGGAACCGATGCCCGTCGACGCCCAGCTCCTCGGTTGCGGCGAGCACCCCGGCTTGCGAGGTCGCGAGCCGTGCCCGCGCCAGTTCCTCGTCGGTGCGCGTGGCCTCGCCGAATTCAAGCCGGCGCGACGTCGCGCGCAGCTGCTCGCCGATCGCCTCGCTCTGCGCCTGCGAATATTGCAGGATCTTGCGGTTCAGGTGCACGTCGGCCGCGCTGGTCAGCATTTCGAGCAAGATGTCGGAAGTAATGGCGTCGAGCCCGGCGCTCGCCGCTTCCAGCTCCGCCTTGGCGATTTTGACGGAATTATAGGTCCGGTCGCCGTCGTAAAAGCGTAGCCGCGCCTCGATCCCCGCCTGACCGGCGGTATATCGTGCGTCGTTGGTGCTGCTGCCGTTCTTGATGTCGATCTCGCGCCGTTGGACCGTGCCGTTCGCCTCGATCGTCGGCAGGTAGCCGGCTTCGGCCGCTTGCAGCCGTGCCTCGGTGATCTTTACCTGCTGACGCTGCGCGGCGATTTCCGGGTTCGATATGATGACCTGGCGGGCCAGCGCGGCCATCGTGCTCGACGGCGCGATGGCGGGCGACGCGGATTGCGCCCACAGCGGAGTCGCTGCGACGGCGAACGTCGCTGCGGCGGCGGGCGCGCCGAGTGCGCTCGCCCAAAAAGTCCATGATTTGCGCACGTCACCCCTCCTGAATCGTCGCAGATTCGAGTGCCGACCCCCTTTTTTATAATGTCCAAAGAGTAATGCGCCGCGGCGGAGTGGGAAACTACCCTAACGGATATGTCCGAGGGGATAATAGACTCGATCCGCCGAATCGAAATAGACAATGGACGTCGCTTGCAGCCGTCACGGCAGGCGACGCTATCGAGAGATTCGCATCAATCGACAGCCAACGCCGGGTAGAAAATGCTTCAGGCAGCCCCGGCGGGTGCGTGCGTTCTGGACCGTACTCAGAGCATCGCGCCAGATATCATGGTCGCGCGTGAATCCCCTGTTGCGAACTTTGGCTTCGCTTCGGGAACGATGTTTTTTGGGGGCCATAATGTCAGCGACCATGGAATTTTCGACGCATTATGCAGAAACAGTCCGCGACGACGCGCACCTGTTCGAAGGGGTGTCCGAATATCATTCTCACGACGTCGCGGCGGGCCAGTCGCCGTCGGTCGACGTCGCGGCGAACACGCGGCGGCTTTGGCATGACTATCTCGCGCAATTCGACGTCGCATCGGCAATTTTGACCGTCGCACTTCCGGGTGCGGGCGGCCAGCGGCATGCCTTTCTGATCGGTTTCGACAAGGTCCGCGGCGATGCCGCAGCAACCCGGCACTTGCTGGCAATGATGGAAGATGTCTGGGCGCGGATCGGCGAACAGCCGGTGCACCATTTCCAGTTTTCGGGCGCTCTATTTGGTGCAGGACCCGTCGCGGACGCCGATTCCGGTGCGGACGCTCCGCTCCACAGCGGCATCGCGATCCAGATGAAGCGCGAGGGCAAGGCCATTCGCGCGCTGTTCTTCCGGCCCGACAGCACCGCGCATTTCAGTGATCGCGATGCCGCGTCGCTGCAACTGATCGCGCCGTTGCTCGCCGAATCGGCAACCGGCGTCGCGCAGCTTGCTCACCAGTCGCAGCGCTCAGCGATGCTCGAGGGGATGTTCGACCGCGTGTCGATGGCGATGGCGCTGCTGTCGGCAGACGGCCAGCCGCTGTTCCTGAACAGCGCCGCGACCGGATTGGTTGAACAACGCAAATGGCTGATCCGCGGCGCCGATGGCACGATCGTCGCTGCCAATCCGGGGCAGGCCAAACAGCTGCGCGAGAGCATCCGGCGCGCCGCCACCGCAGCGCCCGATGCGCCGGTCGAGGATGTCTTCCGGCTCGATTGCCGCGACGGCGAATGGCGCCTCGCTTATGTCATTTCCGCCAAATCGCGGACGGGCGACAGCATGACGCGCTGCGCGATGGTCATCATCATGGGCCCGGGCAAGGTCGACGCGCCGACCTCGCTACTCGAAGCGCTGGGCCTGCTGCCGTCCGAACAGCGCTTTCTAGGCCATTTCCTGAAATCGAGCAGCCTGTGCAATGCGGCAGAGGGGTGCGGCCTGTCGGAAGAGACGGCGCGGACCTATTTGAAGCGCGTGCGCGCCAAGCTGGGTGTCCACCGCCAGATGGAGCTTGCCGGGTTGATCTCGGGGCTCGTGCTGCCGCTGCACGCCGCGGATAGTCCAGCTCTCTGGGAGCGCTAAACATGGCCTGGAACCCCCTCGCGGTTGGGCGGGCGTCCACCAATCCGGACAATCTGCTCAAAAATCTGCTGATCCCGCAAAAGCCGATCGCGGTGCGGCTGATCCTGTTCTCGGCGATCACCAACATGGCGGCGCTCGCCATGTCGCTGTACATGATGCAGGTCTTCGACCGCGTCCTGACCAGCCAGAGCAAGGACACATTGTTCTTCCTGGCACTGGCGATCACGCTGGTGATCGGACTCGGTTCGATCCTCGACGGCATCCGCCAGCAGGTCGCAAATCGTGTCGGTACCTGGATGGCGCAGCAATTGGGCCCGACGCTGTTGCTGCGCTCGCTCGAACAGCGGCTGATCGCGCCGAACGTCCGGCTCGAGGCGCTGCGCGAAATGACGCAGGTCAAGAATTTCATTTCGACCCCGACGGTTTTCAGCGTCGTCGATATGCTGTGGGTGCCCCTTTATCTGCTCGTCGTGTTCCTGCTGCATCCGGTGTTTGGGCTGATCTCGGCCGTCGGCGCAGCGATGCTGTTCGGGCTGACCTGGTATAATGAGCGGATCACCCGCACCGCGATCAGCGAGACCCAGTCGCTCGCGACCAGCAACATGCAATATGCCGAATCGCTGGTTCGCAACAGCGAAGTGATCGACGCGATGGGGATGGGCAAGGACACCGTCGCGCACTGGCGGACGCGCTATGTTGCCGAAACCGAAGCCGTCGACGGGACGCAGTTCCAGTCGAGCCGAATCCTGGCGTGGATGAAATTCGTCCGCAATCTGGTGCAGGTCGCGGTGCTGGGCGTCGGCGCGCTGCTCGTGCTCGACCAGCAGCTCACCGGCGGCGCGATGATCGCCGGATCGATCCTGATCGCGCGGCTGCTCGCGCCGATCGAGGCGGCGATGAGCTATTGGAAACAGTTCGTGCTGGCGCGCGAAAGCTTAAGTCGGTTGTCGCGGTTCTGCGACCTGCCGACGCCACGCCCGTCGCAGATGGAGCTGCCCAAACCGTCGGGCGGCATGGCGATCGAAAATCTGACCTATGCCGCGCCGGGCATGAAGGGCGCGATCCTGAAGAATGTCAGCTTTACGATCGAACCGGGGACGTCACTGGCGATCGTCGGGCCGTCGGCATCGGGCAAGACCACCTTGTCGCGGCTGCTCGTCGGGGTGCTGAAGCCGCTTTCGGGGCATGTTCGCCTCGACGGCGCCGACACCTTCGACTGGATGCGCAGCGACTTCGGCCCGAACGTCGGCTATTTGCCGCAGGACGTCGAGCTGCTGCCCGGCTCGATCCGCGAGAATATCGGCCGCTTTCGCCCCGATGCGCGCGACGCCGACGTGATCGCGGCGGCCAAGCTTGCCGATTGCCACGAGATGATCTTGCACCTCAACGGCGGTTATGACTGCGTACTCACCGACGGCGGGCACCAGCTGTCAGGCGGCCAGCGCCAGCGCATCGGGCTGGCCCGCGCGCTGTTCGGGCTGCCGCCACTGATCGTACTCGACGAACCTAATGCCAGCCTCGACGCGCGCGGCGATGCCGCGCTGCTGGCGACGATCAAGAAGCTGAAGGCTTTGAACATGACGACGATCATCGTCTCGCACCGCGCCAACCTGCTCGAACTGGCGGACAAGATATTGCTGATGATGGACGGTCAGGTCGCCAAATTCGGCGATGCGCGGACGGTGGTCGAGGAAATGGCCGGCAAGCGGCGCGCGATCCCGACCGGCGAGGGATCGCCGCCGGGCGATCCCGCCAAGACGAACCCGGCGATGTTCAAACAAGGGGGGATGGAAGCATGAACATTCCCTTCCGTCTGGGCGACGACGGCGAACCCGTGCGCCTCGCGCTTCCCGCACCCGACGACGGCCTTGGCGGTCCCAAGGTGGGCGGGTCGTTCCGGCTGGCGCTGATTTCGATCGGCCTGTTCGTGCTTGCCTTTGCGGTCTGGAGCTGGGCGGCGCCGCTCAACAGCGCTGCAATCGCGAGCGGTTTTCTGGAGGCGGCGGGCGGCGGGCGGCGGACGGTCCAGCATCTGGAGGGCGGCATCGTCCGGCAGTTTCTGGTGAAGGAAGGGCAGGAGGTGCGTGCCGGTCAACCGCTGGTGCTGTTCGACGCGACCCAGAATGACGCATCCGATGCCGCGCTGCGGGCGAGCTTTTATGGCCTGCTCGCGCAGGACGCGCGGTTGTCGGCGGAACGGCTGGGGCTGCCCACCGTACGCTATCCGGCAGAATTGCTTGCGGCGGCGGGCGATCCCGAGGTCAAGGAGATCATCGCGGCATCGAATGCCGAATTCGCCTCGCGGCGGCGCGGCCTGTCGGAACAGGCGCAGATCCTGTCGGAGCGCATCGGCCAGTCGAATGCCGACATCCGCAGTTCGGGCGCGCAGATCGCGGCGCTCACCGACCAGTCGAAATTGCTCGACGACGAACAAATGGGTGTCGACATGCTCGTCGATGAGGGGTTGGAGCGCAAATCGCGCCTGCTGGCACTGCAACGGCAAAAGGCGTTCGTCGATGGCGAACGCGGCAAGCTGACCAACAATCTCGACCGGCTGCGCGACACGATCGGCGAGACTCGTGCCCAGATGGTGTCGCTGCGCGGCCAGATGGTGATGGAGGCGACCGGCCAGCAACGCGAAGTCCAGTTGCGCATCGCCGAGGCACGCGAAAAGCTGAAAGTCAGCGGCGACATCCGCGCCCGCCAGCAGGTGATCGCGCCGGTCGCGGGCCGCGTCGCCAATCTGCGGCTGATCACCCCCGGCGGCGTCATCGGGGCGGGCCAGCCGATCCTCGACATCGTGCCGACCTCGGAAAAAATCGTCGTGTCGGCGCGGCTGCGGCCGATCGACATCGACATGGTCCATTCGGGACTGGAGGCAGAAATCAAGCTCACACCCTACAAGGCGCGGGTGATCCCCAATTTGCTGGGTACCGTCAAAGAGGTGAGTCCCGATGCGATCTACGACAAGGAAGCGCAGCAAATCTATTACAAGGTGATCGTCGAGATATCGGCCGAGCAGTTGAAGAAATACCCCGACGTTCGACTGATGTCGGGCATGCCCGCCGAGGTTTATATCGATCTGGGGTCGAGTTCGCTGATGCAATATCTGTTCCAGCCGATGATCGACAGTTTCAATCGATCTTTCCGGGAAGGATGACCCCAACGCGGTTTTGCGAAAGTCAGGAGCCGGCGGTTAGGCCGGTGTAAAAGGGGGGAAGAGGTTGTCGGGATACGGAATATCGTTCCGAGGCGTCCACCAGGCGGTGCAGGGCACCGCGCTGGGCGTCGCGGTGATGTTCGGTATCGGCGAGACGACGCCGCTGCACGCACGCGAACCGGCCATCCTCCAATCCTCGCCTTATCCTGTCCTCCGCCAGTCCACCGCCATGGCGCGGGTGTTGGTGCTGGCCGAAGGGCGGCCGCTGGGCCGCCTGCCGCCGCTCACCACGACGATGCCGCGCGCCGCCGGATCCGACGCCGTCGTTTCGGCGGTGCCGGTCGCGCCCGGACCGGTTGAAGTCTTGGTGGCGACCGTTGAACATCCCGTCGCCGAAGATGACGTCGGCCCGCGCGCGTCCTTTGTGGTCGATTGGGATGCGCCATTTACACCGGCGATGGCCGCCGCGACCGAAGTGGCGGTTGCCGAAACGCCATCGTCAGCGCCTTCCGAGCAGGTCGCGCCGAATGCGGCGACGGCCGCATCCTTCCCGGCGTTCGCTGCCGATATATCGACCGCGCCGTGGTTGGGGGATGGTGGAGCGCGGCGGCCGACGCTCATCGTGCGCGGCGCCGATACGATGCAGAGTGGCGAAGCCGCTGCCAGCGAGCGCCCGACACCCGTCGCGCAGGCGGATGGCGGCGGTCGCGGTGCCAAAGCGACCAAGCGCAGCCGCGGGTCGCGCGCCGCGGCAAAATCGGTGCCGACGCGATTGGAGCCGACCTTCACCGCGCGCTTTCCGCCCTCGGCGCCGGTCATCGCGTTCGATGCGCCGGCGCTGCCGGCCGATATGGTGCATCTCGCCTGCGTCGTTGCATCGCAGAACCGCATGGGGCCGCCCTGCTTCGCGATCGGCGGCATGAAACGCACCGGCCGCAGAGCCGCCGCGAGCATGCGGAGATTTCCAGCGTTCGACGCCGATGTCTCGACCGCTCCCTGGCTCGGCGATCCCGGTTCGCGCCGTGCCTCGCTGGCGGCGCGCCCCGATGCGTCGAAGCTGGGACAGCCGGCCGACGATGACGGAATATATGGCGAAAGCGAAACCGAGGCGGTGCCCGACATCGCGACGGGCATCGACGGCGCCGACGGGCAGGCGAACGAAACTGACCTGCTGTCGATCAAGCCGCTGCCGCGCGGCGGCCTCGCCTTTTCGGGGGGCTATTCGTCGCTCGAAGGGCCGATCGGCACGGTCAAGATTGCGCGCACCAATATCGGCCGGCCGGGGCGCGACATCACCGCCTCGGTGCGCTATTCCAAAATCCAGCGACTGGCCGAATTCGGCGTCGCGGACGCCAATTTCATGGGCAGCAAGCTGTCGGTGGCGCCGACCTTTTTCTATTCGCGATCCACGGCGGTCGGGTTTGACGAACAGGAAAAATCCTCGGTCTTTCGGCAAACCGCGCGCGGGGTGAATTTCTACCTCGGCAAGCCGCTGGGCCGCGGTCTGCGCGTCGCCGCCAACTACCGATATTCCGACGAGGATTTCCTCATCCGCCAAAAAAATGCCCTGTGCGATGTCGGCCTCCACGGCAGCCCCTTTTGCAACGCGCTCGGCCAATCGACGAGCTCGGTGCTCAGCGTCTCGCTCAGCCTCGATCGCCGTGACAGCACGGTCGACCCGACGCGCGGCTTCCAGCTGCGCGTGACGCAGGACGTCGCCGGGCCGGGCGGCACGACGCGTTATGTGCGGACGCGCGTCGGCGGCACCTTTCATCGCCGCCTCAGTGACACTTTCGACGTTTCGCTGGGGATCGAGGGCGGGCTGATGAAGCCGATCGGCGATCGCGAGATTCCGCTATTCGATCGCTTCTATATCGGCGGCAACAGCATGCGCGGTTTCGACCTTCGCGGCATCGGGCCAAAAGTCGTGCCGTTGACCGCGCCCGCGGGTCTGACGACGGCGGTCGGTGGCCGGGCTTATTATGTCGGGCGGCTCGAAGTGTCGTTTCGGCTGGAGGGAGCGATGGAACGGTTCGGCGTATCGCCCAGCCTTTTCGTCGATGCCGGTTCGGTCTTCGGCGCCTCGAAAGCCGAATTATTGCCCGGTGAGCGGCTGATCGGCAACTCGCCGAAGCCGCGGGTCGCGGTCGGCGTCGGCCTGGCGTTCAACGCCGGCCCTGGCAAGCTGCGGTTCAATCTCGCCAAACCCGTCGTGCGGCAAGAGGGTGACCGGGCGAAGACCTTTTCGATCTCTTTGGGGACCGCATTCTGACGCCAAGCGTGGGGCGATAAGCCCGCCGACTGTGCAATCGCGGGACAGCCGACATTTCGCATGTCCCCATCAGGGAATGGCGGAAAACCGCGATTTACGACATGGCTTCAGCGATCGTGGCGCGTTGCTTGAGGGGGGCGTCAATGGATGCGAATGCCATCGAAGAATTCGGCGTCATATCAAGCCGCACTGGCCCCGGCAGCGGCTCGATCGGACTGCCCTTGTGCCGCGGCGTGCAATTGCGATGAGCGCCTCGGCCCACCCCATCGAATATGAAATGGTCGAGCCGTTGCCGATGCGGCTGCGCCGGTTTCGCGAGCAATGCGGCATCAGCCGATCCGAACTCGCGGTGCGGACGGGGCTCAGCAGGCCGACGATCTGGGCGTGGGAGTCGGGCAAGACGCAGCCGCGCCTCAGCAACCTGCGCGTCCTCGCGAACGTGCTCGGCATCTCGCAGCTCGAGCTGGTCGGCGGGCTCGAGGCTGCCGTCCCCGACGACGAGGTTGACGATATGATGTCGACCGACTGGCAACATGGCGAGATCCCAGCGGGCCTGGCCAATCCGCAGCGGCTCAGCATCATGATCTATGCGGCAAAGCTCAGCATCGCGGCCCTCGCCGGGATCAAGGCGCAGAATGTCAAAATTTCGATCGAACTTTGAGCCGGGCCGCCGCGGCTGTTGCCGATAGGCGCCGACCCCTTCGCCCAGATACTGGTTGTTCGCCTCGCGCTGCGCCGCAGCGGCGTCGTCATAGAGAAAGGGCAGGAACGCATAGCGCCGCCCGCGGGTGACCTGCGTCGCCTCGTGGAGCAGTCCGCAGCCAAAGACGATCGCGCCGCCGGGCGGGGGGCGATAAGTGCGTGTCCCGAATTCGGGGAAACGCAGCTCGCCGCCGTCGAAATCGTCGTTGAGGTTGATCGTCACCGCAAAGCGGCGGTGCGCGGTGCCCATCGTCGTATTGTCGCGGTGCGCGCGAAAATGGCCCGCGACCGACGCATCGTAACAGGCGACGATGTAGCGCTCCATGCGGGTCGCGTCGAAGTTGAAGGCGCGCTGGATCACGGGGCGCAGGCAATGGTTCACCCGCGAGCTGAGCGCCCGGCAGAACGGCTGATCCTTGATCGTGACGTCCGACCTGCGCTTGTGGCCATGGTCGATCACCGCCACCGTCTTGCCGTCGACCTCGCGCATGAAGCCCGAATCCTGGCCGCCGTCGGCATCGTACAGCGCGATCAGTTTCTGACAGGTTGCCCGATCGAAGACGCGCGGCACCGACAGCACCGGCGCCCAGTCCTCGGGCGCGCTCTCCGCGATCAGTCGATCGACCAGCGCGAGCGCCTTGTCGGTGTCAGTAATGTGATAACGTCCGGCGACCCGCAATTGCCGGTCGAGGACGATGATATAGGGTTCGTAATGATCGCTCCCCACGCTCCACGCCCCATAGGCGTCGCTGACCGCCCGGTCGTGGTCGAGGATGTAGCGGATTCCAGCGATGCCCGTTTTGACCCGCCCGGCGGTTTCGTCGGCGGGATCGACCGTGATGCCGAAAAAACAGCAGCGGCTGTCGTCGAAGCGGTCGGTGTCGGCCATCAACCTTTTATGTGCGGCAACAACCGGGCCATCGGTCGTCGAACCCATAAAAAACAGCAGAACGGGCCGTCCGGCGACGGTATGAAAAGTATATTGCGGGTTCACATCCAGAACATGCGCCTTGAACCATGGCGCTGCCGATCCGACGACCGGTTTGGGGATTGAATCGGCACTCGTCGCAGATTGTATCATGAACTTGCCCCTCGCCCCCGAGTGATGCCAAAGCTTTTTAGCATTGGGGCAAAATAGGCACAAGCGCCGTTACGCCGCGGTTTGCGGGTTCAGCGCGGATTGATCGTGCGGCTGTTCAGCTCGTCGCTGGCAATTTTTTGCAGTGCCACCGCCTGGTGCTTGCCCAGCCCAAGCTGGTCGGCGCCCTTTTCGTGCGGACCCAGGCTGGCGGGATCGACCCCGGTGATGGCGCCAAAGGTGACCAGCGCGGCGAGATAAGACCCCGCGATGCTGGCATGATAATGGTCATAGGCCCACAGGTCGACCTGGCCATAGGCGATGCCGTCATAGGGGTTGGGGTCGGCGACCCCCGCCGCCATCGCGCGGTTCCACGCCTGGCCGATCGGCACGATCGCGGCGATCGCCGGATCGGCGTCGCGCGCTCGCTCGGCGGCGGCGCGAAGCTCGTCGGCCATCGCAGTCACGGGCTTGCCATACCATTTGCCCGCGGGCTGGTATGTCTGGTCGGCGCGGGTCCAGGTCGACGCCAGCCGGATTTCGACCGCCGGATTGTGTGCCCGGAACAGCGCCGCCAGCCGCGCAACGTCGCGCAGATAGTTGGTGGGGTCGCCGGGCCTGTCGCGGTCGAGCGTGCTGTGTTCCTGCAGCACGACGACGTCCCACGCGCGGTCGAACCGTGCGCGCCGCTCGTCATAATGAAAGCCGAGCGACTTGCCGCCCTGCGTTTCCAGGCTGACGTCATAGGCAAGCCCCGCCTGTTCGCAGAACGCCTTGAACAGCGCTGGTACCCCGCCATAACCGGTGCCGTTGAGGTCGGTCACCTTGTCCGCGCCCCAGTTGCGCGCCGCCGAATGGGCGCCTTGGGTAAAGCTGTTGCCGATGAACAGGATCGTACGCGCCGCCGCTTTTGCGGGTGGGACAGAGGGTGCCGCGCCGGCGGCGGTCGGCGCGGGCGCGCTCTCCTTTGCCAGCCCCGCCGGCGCGACGGCGAGCGCGGCGCAGCCGATGAAAAGCCAGATGCCGTGCGCGCGTTTCATGTCAGAACTCCGTGGTGACCGAGGTGTACCAGTAGCGGCCATAGGGGCTGTAAAGCGATCCCAGATAGCCTTCCGAGGTAAGCGGCGGTTTCTTGTCGGCGATGTTGCGCACCCCGACCCGCCAGCGCATGTCGCCGCCGATGCCGTCGCGGTCGCGAATGCGAACCTGGGCATAAAGATTGGCGGTAACCTGCGATTTCACCCGCCACGGATTGCCGTTCGCGTCGACAAAACCCAGCTCGTCGACCGCCCCGGTATAGCGGGCGAGGGCGCCGATCTGGAACTGACCGAGCGACCAGGTCAGCGACGCCGTGCCGCGCCATTTCGGACGGCCGTTGGCCTCGATCAGATTCTGCGTTTCGGGCAGCGGGGTGGCGGCGTTGATGTCGCCGTCGGCGCGCGCCGCGACCAGTGCATCGACCGTATCGCCCGGCGCCCGCGCAAATTTCAGCAGTCGCGTCGCATTGACCGAAAAATCGAACTTGCCCGCGCCGGTCTTTGGCGATTGCCAATAGAAGGCGAAATCGAGCCCGCGCACCGTCTGCGGCAGCAGGTTGACGAACTGATCGCGCACCGTCGTGATCCGGCCGACCGGCGCGATACCGGTCCCGGCAAAGGCGGCAATATCGTCGGCGTTGGCGGCGTCGCGGATGACATTCGGGTTCGACGATCCCTGCAAGCGGAGCAAATAGTCGAGCGCGATCGCGGTATCGTTGCCGAGGATGCCGACGATGCCCTTTTGCCGGATCGACCAATAATCGACGGTGAAGGTCACCCGCCCCAGATCGGACGGGAGGAACGCGGGTTCGAACACCGCACCCAGATTATAGTTGGTGCTCTTTTCGGGCTTCAGCTCGGGGTTGCCCGACACGCGGCGCGAATAGCCGACATTGTTGCCGCACGCGGTGAAGCTGGTGATTCGCCCGGCGCGCAAATCGACTTCGCAGCGCAGGAAATCCTGGCTGGTCGCGAGCCGGGCATATTCGACCGCATTGACCTGTTCCAGATTGGGCGCGCGAAAACCCTGTGAAAAGGAACCGCGGAAGCGCAGGCCGTCGACCACGTCCCACGCCGCGGCGATCTTCGGCCGGGCGACGCTGCCGAAATCGCTATAATGTTCGTAACGTCCCGCCAGCTGTACGTCGAAACGCCGCACCAGCGGGATGTTCATCTCTTCCGAAACCAGCGGCAGCGCGAGCTCGGCATAAGCCGCCGCTACGGTGCGCTTGCCATAGGTGTCGGGATTGTCGCTGACCGCCGCAGCGTCGCTGATCGTTACCGCGCCGGTCACCGCATCGATGAAGGGGTTCGACCCGTCGACGGCGGCGTCGCGGTCGTCGCGCTGCGTCTCGCGGCGGACTTCGGCGCCGAACGCCATGCCGATGTCGCCGCCGGGCAGGGCGATCAGGTCAGCACGCGAGGCGCGAAAATCGCCCATCGTCAACGTTGTCTTGGACCGGCGGTGGAGCTGGAAACCGATCGCGTCGATCGCGGCCTGCGAACTAGGTGTGCAGTCGCCGAAGCTTGGGGTCGCGATGCAGCCACCGTTGAACGGATTATAGGCATCGGGGGTCGACAGCGCGAGGCTTTGTTGCAGCGCCGAACTGCGCACCGCAAAGCTGTTGTCATGCGCGTTCGCCTCCGAATAGACGAATGCGCTGTCCCATTTGAAGCCCGCGGTCTCGCCGCGCACGCCGATCAGCGCGCGCAGCTGTTCGCCGGTCACTCTGACCGTCTGCGGCCCAGCATCGACGAAGCGATAATTGGTGAGCAGCACCGGGAGCCCCGCCGCGGGTACATTGACCAGCCCGGGAATGCGGTTGGGATTGGGCTGGCCGTTGATCGTCGTCGGGCCGAACGGGTTGTAATAATTGCTCGCCGGAATCCAGATCTGGTTGAGATTGATCACCGGCGGCTGCAACCGGAGCGTGTCAGAATAATAATAACCGAACTCGCCGAACAGCGCCAGTGTATCGGTGAGGTCGTAGTGACCGTTGGCAAAGGCGTTGTACCGCTCGACCCGCGGCATGACCGTGGTGCCGACCGCTGTGTCATAGCGCAGGTCGCGAAAATTGCCTGCGGTCGCCAGCGCGGTGTTGACCAGGCAGAGGTCGGCGGTGAGCGCCTGGGTGCAACCGCCGAAGCGGGTCGGGCGCACCGTGAATGCCCCCGCTGCGGTGGTCAGGTTGGTGGTGCCGCGGCGGGGGCGTCCGCCGGTGACCGGCACCGCCAGCCCGGGCCAGGTGCCGCGCGTCGCGCGTGCGTCGGGCGTCGTCGATCCGGCAAAGTCCGGTTCGTTGGCGAACAGCGGTCGCAGGTCGGCCGAGGCGGTGAAATCCTGATCCTCGGCGCGCAATGCCGCGCGGTGGGTATATTCGAGCGATACCGTGATGTTGCCGCGATCGAAATTCTTGCCGACGAGGACGCTGCCCTGAAACTCGCGCAAATGGGTGCCCTCGGCGCCGCCATATTGCGCCTGCAGCCGCAGGCCGTCGTAATTGTCCTTGAGCACCGTGTTGACGACCCCCGCGACAGCATCGGAGCCATAGAGCGCCGCTGCGCCGTCGAGCAGCACCTCCAGCCGCGACAGCCCGGTGGTCGGGATCGCGTTCGAATTATAGCTGAGTACCGGGACCGTGCCGGTGTCGGACAGGCCCTGGCTGGCGGGATGGGTGACGACCCGGCGACCGTTGAGCAGGACGAGCGTGTTGCCGACGCCCAGCGAGCGCAGATTGATCGACCCGACGTCACCGCGCGCCGCGTTGCTTGTCTGCGCGTTGTTGCCGGGGTTGAAGCTGACGTCGCCCATCTGGGGAATATTGCGGATCAGTTCGTCGCCGCTGACGGCGCCGATCGCATCGATCTTGTCCTGGCCGACGACGACAACGGGCAGCGCTTCGGTCACACGCGCGCCCTCGATCCGGGTGCCGACGACGACGATCTCGGCGGCCTGACTTTCGTCGGTGGCCGTCTGTTCGCTGGCCTGTCCGGCGGATGCAGCATCCTGCGCGCGGGCGGGCGCCGCGGCGAACAGGCCGATCGCCGTGCTCGCCAGCAGCATTGCCGAAGTGGAACCCCTCATAGCCATTCTCCCTTTATCGATGACCTTTGCGGCCTTTAATCCGTGTCTTGTTCGATCGGCGGCGCGGCCAGTGGGGACGCCGCGCCGCCGTCCAGCACCGCCCGCAACTGGTCGCGGTCGAGTGCATTGTCCCAGCGCGCGACGACGACCGTCGCCACCGCGTTGCCGATGAAATTGGTGAGGCTGCGGCATTCGGACATGAAGCGGTCGATGCCGAGGATCAGCGCCATTCCTGCGACCGGGACCGACGGCACGATCGACAGCGTCGCGGCGAGGGTGATGAACCCCGCCCCGGTTACCCCCGCGGCGCCCTTTGAACTGATCATCGCGACGAGCAGCAGCGCCACCTGGTCGCCCAGCGACAGATCGACGTTGCACGCCTGCGCGATGAACAGCGCGGCGAGCGTCATATAGATGTTGGTGCCGTCGAGGTTGAACGAATAGCCGGTGGGCACGACCAGCCCGACGACCGATTTCTCGCAGCCCGCACGCTGCATCTTTTCGATCAGGCTGGGCAGCGCGGCTTCGGACGAGGAGGTGCCGAGCACCAGCAGCAATTCGGCCTTGAGATAACGGCAGAGCTTCAGCACCGAAAAGCCGTTGAGCCGCGCGACGAGCCCAAGGACGCCGAGCACAAAGATGAGCGACGTCAGGTAAAAGGTCGCGACAAGCTGGCCAAGATTGACGAGCGAGCCAAGGCCATATTTGCCGATCGTGAAGGCGATCGCACCGAAGGCGCCGATCGGCGCGGCGCGCATCAACACGCCGACGAGCCGGAAGACGACCAGCCCAACGCGCTCGAGAAAGTCGAGGACCGGTTCGGCAGGTTTGCCGACCATCGACAGCGACAGGCCGAACAGGATCGCGACGAACAATGTCTGGAGGATCGAACCGTCGGTGAACGCCGACAAAAAGGTCGTCGGGATGATATCGAGCAGGAAGCCGGTCAGGCTGGCTTCATGCGCCTTTTTGTCGAAATCGGCGACCGCACTCGCGTCGAGCGTGGCCGGATCTATATTCATTCCGGCCCCCGGCTGGACCACATTGGCGACGACCAGCCCGACGATCAGCGCCAGGGTCGAAAAGAAGAGGAAATAGGCAAAGGCCTTGCCCGCGACGCGGCCGACCGAGGCCATCTCCTTCATCCCCGCGATGCCGGTGACGACGGTCAGGAAGATCACCGGGGTGATGATCATCTTGACCAGCTTGATGAAGCCGTCGCCGAGCGGCTTCAGCGCTTCGCCGGTCGACGGCCAGACATGGCCGATGATCGCCCCGAGCAGGATGGCGGCCAGAACCTGGACGTAGAGGTGGCGATAGAAGGGCTTGGCCTCCCCCGGCGTCCGATGAGATTCGTCGATAACAATGGCGGCCACGTGTCACATCCTCCCGAGCGCGGCATTTCGCCGCTGCTTCATCAAGTTTATGGTCGGCACCATTGCCGGTCCATCAATCCAAGTTTTCGTTATAACTATTTGGTAAAAATCAATAATTCCATGAACTCCAGATTGCCGCATCCCAATTCTGTGCGATTTTCCGCTTAGCAACGAGTGATTTGTGCGATAATCCGCACATATGGCTGACGCAACCGATAGAGATGATTCGCGGCCGCTCGGCATCGGGCGGCGGCTGGTCTGGACATCCTTGCTCGCCCTGCTGCTGCTGGGGTTGATCGCGGTCGCGGCGTTCGGCTGGGCGGCCGATCATGCGCGCGGGGCGTCCGACGTCGCTGCGGCACAGCAGGCGCGCAGCGCGGCGAGCCGCCTGGCCGGGGAGTTGCAGAAATTCCGTCTGCTGCCGCTGGTGCTCACCGAATATCCCGACGTCCATGTCGTGCTGGGCGACGGCAATGCCGCCGCGGTGACGCGCATGAACAACAAGCTGGAATTGCTCGCCGACCGTACCGACGCCGCCGCCATCTATCTAATCGGCCGCGATGGCCGCACGATCGCGGCGAGCAACTGGCGCCAGCCGCAGAGCTTTGTCGGCCAGAATTACGGCTTCCGTCCCTATTTTCGCGACGCGATGGCAAAGGGCGGGGCAGAGCTCTTTGCGCTCGGCACGGTCAGCGGGCGACCAGGGCTGTTTATCGCGCGCCGGGTCGAGGACGGCGGTCGCGACCTGGGGGTCATCGTCGTCAAGGTCGAGTTCGATCGCCTCGAAACCGAATGGGCGCGCCAGCCGCTCGCGACCTTCGTTACCGACGACCATGGCGTCGTTATCATCACCAGCCGACCGGCGTGGCGATTCCGGACCATGGCGCCGATCGACGAGCGTACCCGCGCGGCGATCCGCGCCGCCTTGCAGTTCGGCAAGCTGCCGCTCGCGCCGTTGCCGCTGACCCGCGCTGGCGCGACATGGACCGAGGGCGGCCTTCGCTATCGCGAGGCGGTGCTGCCGGTGCCGATGGCGGGCGCGACGCTGCACGCGTTCCAGCCGACCGCACCGGCGGAGGCCAGCGCGAACGCGACCGCGCGCACCGCGATCCTGATCGCCTTCATCCTGCTCGCGGCGCTGCTGACTTGGCGGTTCCGCGCCCGCGAGACGCAGCGATTGCAACAAGAAGCGCGCCGCATGCTCGAGGTCGAGGTCGCGGCGCGCACCGCCGATCTGGTCGACGCCAACCGCCGTTTCCGTTCGGCGCGTGAGGAACTGGCGCAGGCCAGCCGGCTGGGCACGATCGGCCAGATTACCGCGGGCGTGGCGCATGAAATCAACCAGCCAGTGGCGGCGATCCGCGGCTTTGCCGAAAATGCCGGGACATTCCTCGACCGCGGCGATCCGGCCAAGGCGCGCGACAATCTGGGTACGATCGTCGCATTGACCGAACGGATCGGCGCGATCGTTGCCGAACTGCGCACATTTGCCCGGCGGAGCACCCCCGCAATGGGGCCGGTCGAAATTGCGGCGGTGATCGACGGCGCGCTGTTGCTGGTCGGCGACCGGATCCGCGAACAGGGCGTGACGATCGAACGCCGCGGCGAGGTGGTCGGGCTGCGCTGCGTTGCCGATCGCGTCCGGCTCGAACAGATTCTTGTCAACCTGCTGCAAAATGCGCTCGACGCGCTCGGCGGTCGCAACGCGCCGTGGATCGTGATCGAGACATTGGCGGGGAGCGACATCGCGATCATCGTCGCCGACAATGGGCCGGGAATAGCCGCCGACGTTGCCGACAATCTCTTCACCCCCTTCGTCACCGGCAAAGCCGAAGGCCTGGGGCTTGGGCTGGGTATCGCGCGCGACATTGCCCGCGAATTCGGCGGTGCGCTCGACAGCGTGTCGTCACCGATCGGCGGCGCGGCGTTCGAACTCAGGGTCCGCCGCGCATGAGCGAATTCGTGACGCGCCAGCATATCATTTTTGTCGACGACGATGACGCGCTGCGCGCGGCGACGACGCAGTCGCTCGAACTCGCCGAAATCGACGTGCGCGCCTTTGCCGACGCCGAAAGCGCGCTCGCCGAAATCGACGCGCGCTTCGTCGGCGCGGTCGTCACCGACATTCGGATGCCGCGGCTCGACGGGCTCGAATTTTTTGCCCGCATTCGGGCGATTGATCCCGACATACCGGTCATCCTGATCACCGGACACGCCGATGTACCGATGGCGATCGGGGCGCTCAAAAGCGGCGCATTCGACTTTTTGGCCAAACCCTATGCGACCGACCATCTGCTGGCGGCGGTTCGCAAGGCGCTGGAGACGCGGCGGCTGGTCCTCGACAACCGGATGCTGCGCGAAGCCGCCGCATCGAGCGCCGACAGCCCGCTGATCGGCGACAGCCCGATCATGTCGCAACTGCGCGCGACGATCCTGCAGATTGCGCGCGCCGACATCGACGTGCTGGTCGAGGGCGAGACCGGGACCGGCAAGGAACTCGCCGCGTTGCTCCTCCACCGCAAGGGGCCCCGGTCGGGCCGCCCGTTCGTCGCGGTCGATTGCGGCGCGCTGCCTGAACAGCTCGCCGAGGTCGAATTGTTCGGCCACGATCGCGGCGCGGTCGGTTACGGTGCGATCGCGCGCGAGGGACGGGTCGAACAGGCCAATCGCGGCACGCTGTTCCTCGACGGGATCGACAATATGCCGCTAGCGATCCAGTCCATGCTGCTCCGCGTCGTCGAGGAGCGCAAGGTGCAGCCCATCGGCGCCACCGATCCGCGCGCGGTCGACCTGCGCATCATCGCATCGGCGCGCGGCGATTTGCAGAAGTCGGTCAGCGCAGGCAGTTTTCGCGAGGATCTCTTCTACCGGCTCAACGTCGTGCGACTGCGCATGCCGCCGCTGCGTGAACGGCGGGCCGATATTCCCGC
Source organism: Sphingopyxis sp. (assembly GCF_051861155.1). Classification (GTDB taxonomy): domain Bacteria; phylum Pseudomonadota; class Alphaproteobacteria; order Sphingomonadales; family Sphingomonadaceae; genus Sphingopyxis. The sequence goes on from NZ_JBHYDE010000002.1 coordinate 146,664, forward strand.
GCTCTTTGCGTGCTTCGTCGAGGAAGCCATGGGGCGGCTCAGCGCGCAGGATTTCGCGATGAGCGACGCCGCGCGCCGCTTCCTGATCGAGCATGACTGGCCGGGCAACGTCCGCGAGCTGCGCAATTTCGCCTATAGCGAGGTGCTGGGGATCGACGCGCGCGCGAGCGAAACCGGCGAAGCGATGGCGACTCTGCCCGAGCGGATCGCCCAGTTCGAAGCGCATGCGATCCGCGATGCGCTGGCGAGCACCAACGGCGACGTCACCGCAGCGCTGGCGATATTGCGCGTCCCGCGCAAGACACTTTATGACAAGCTCGCGCGGCACGCGATCGATCCCAAATCTTACCGGAAATAGCGGGGCATATGTCGCGGTCACCGCGGGTAAGGCGCGACACACCACACCTTGGCGCGCGTGCGGAAGTGTTTTGACGCCGGAACCCGGGTTCAGCCAGCCCTTTTAGGACTGGCACCGCGCCGAAGCACAGGCTTGCCTTTCGTGCGGCTGGTTAAATGGAATGATTGGCAGCGATCGCAGCGATATGGCCGCAGTTCGGCCTCGGCGCCCTGAGCAATCGCCAGTGCGTCCTCCGCCGATCGATAGGACCGCTTCCTTTTGCAAATTCTGAGCCTGGTGCGCATATCGCCTTGTCGCCAAAAACGCGGACGGAGGCTTTCAGGATTTAGTCTCCAAAAGCCAACCGGCCAAGATCGGCGAGTTCTACTGCGGGGACTGACACAATTTCAACTTTAGTCGGGCGGGCTACGCCTGATCACCCATGCGATATTTTACGGTACGGCCTGCCGAGCTCTTGTGTGCGGGGGCTCTCGATGCATCTTCCCGGCAAATGATGGGAACGGAACATGGAGGGCGGAGTGCTTGAGATCGCAGGACTTCTGGATCGGGAAAAGATTCGCGATTGCCTCTATCGCTATTGCCGGGGGATTGATCGAGCCGACGAAGCGTTGCTCCGCGCATCTTATTGGCCCGATGGCACCGACACGCATGGCGCCTACCGCGGCAGCGCATCGGGCTTCGTCGACTGGGCGATGCAGGCCCTGCCCAATATCGAGCGCGGCATCCACCAGATCCACAACATCCTGATCGAGCTGCAAGGCACGGAGGCCGCGGTCGAAAGCTATTTCACCGCGTTGCAGCGTCAGGCCAATAGCGCGGGCGTGCGGGTCGAGGTCCACATGGCGGGGCGATATGTTGATCGGTTCGAAAAGCGTGGCGACGAGTGGCGCGTTGCCGATCGCGTCGTCGTTTTCGACTGGGTCGAGGAGCGGCCAGCACCCGAAAAAAGCGAGGCCGAGCGCTTTGCGCATCGCCGACCGATCGGGGAACACTGGCCGGACGATGCGGTCTATATCCTGCTCGCCGCCGTATCGAAAGGAGAATGACAATGGCAATCGAGACGCTCGCGTGGGAGCCGCTTTTTGTGATGCGCCTGAACGTCGCATATGATCAGGCCCAGCCAATCGGCGGGGAGGGACGGCTCGGGATTTTTCCGGTGCACGGCGGCACGTTTGAAGGGCCGCGGCTGCGCGGCCGCGTGACGCCTGATGGAGCCGACTGGGTGACCTGGCGCGGTGACGGGACGATGGTCATCGACGTGCGCACGTCGCTCGAGACCGATGACGGCGCCCGGATCGCGATGCATTATACCGGGGTCATGGTCCCAACCTCACCCGAGGCCGCAGGGCGCTTCGCGCGGCGCGAGCCAGGGCCTTACGGGGATCTCTATCTTCGCACGACGCCGCGCTTTGTCACCGGACATGCCGATTATGACTGGCTGAACCGCGTCGTTGCCGTCGCCAATGGCATGCGCACCGACGACGGCCCGATGTATCATGTGTTTGCCATCAAATGATCACCTCTGCCGCTGCGGCGAAATGGTCGCCGTGGCGCTTGCGGAGCTCGGTCTTGAGCAGCTTGCCCGTCGCGGTGTGCGGCAGGTCTTCGACGAAAAGAATATCGTCGGGCAGCCACCAGCGCGCGACCTTTTCGGCAAGATGCGCCATAATCTCGTCCTTCGCGCACGTCGCGCCGGAATGGAGTCGCACGAGCATCAGCGGCCGTTCCTGCCATTTGGGATGCTCGATACCGATCACTGCTGCCTCGGCGATTCCAGGGTGGGCGACGGCAGCGTTTTCGAGGTCGATCGATGAAATCCATTCGCCGCCCGATTTGATCACGTCCTTGGCGCGGTCGGTGATCTGAAGGAAACCGTCGGGGTCGATTCTGGCGACGTCGCCGGTGTCAAACCAGCCGCCCGCATCGAGCGCGCTGCCCGCCGGCTGGCCATGATAGGCACCAAGAACCCATGGCCCGCGCACTTTCAGGAGCCCGGCCGCCGCGCCGTCGCGGGGCAGTTCGCGACCGTCCTCGTCCTCGATGCGCAGTTCGATACCGAACACCGCGCGGCCTTGCAGCGCGCGCAGATCGATCTGTTCCGCGTCTGAAAGCCCGTCGTGATGCGCGAGCGGACGGCAGACGGTCGCGACGGGGCTGGTTTCGGTCATTCCCCAGGCCTGCATCGTTTCGACGCCGAGCAGGCGCCGGAAGCGTTCGATCAGCGACCGCGGCGTCGCAGCGCCGCCGGTGAAGACCCGGTCGAGCTTCAATGTTTGCCGGTCCTCTGCCGGGCGATCGCGCTCGAGATGGTCGAGGAACGCGAACCAGATCGTCGGCACGCCAAGCGAAAAGGTGACGGCTTCATCGCGCATCAGGTCGAACAGGGAAACCGGATCGAGCGCCGATCCGGGCAGCACCAGTTTCGAACCCGCCATCGCTGCCGAATAAGGGATGCCCCAGGCGTTGACGTGGAACAGCGGCGTGACGACGAGGATCGAGTCCGCTGCGCCGAGCGCCATGCTGTCGTTCGCCAGCGCGCTCATCGCGTGGAGCACGGTCGATCGGTGGCTGTAGAGCACGCCCTTTGGATTGCCCGTCGTCCCGCTGGTGTAACAGAGCGCGCTGGCCGAATTTTCGTCGAGAACGGGCCAGACATCGATCGCGCGCGGGCCGGAGGTCAGGCTCTGGTATGAGATCGGGTCGGCGATGCCGGTCGTCGGCATGTCGGCCTGGTCGCTGAGGATGATGATCCGTTCGATCTTTGGCAGGTCGCGCAGCATCGGTTCGACAATCGCGAGGAGATCGGGATCGACGCACAGCACACGCGCCCCGCCATCGTCGATGATGTAGCGGATCTGGTCGGGGAACAGGCGCGGATTGACGGTGTGCAGCACCATGCCCGCGCCGCTGACGCCGTAATAGAGTTCCAGATGCGGCAGCCGGTTCCATGCGAGCGTCGCGACGCGGTCGCCGGGACGCAGGCCAAGGTCAGCGAGCCCGGCGGCGATGTGGCGGGCGTGGCGCTCGACCGTCTGCCAATCCGATCGCGCCAGCGAGCCATCGGCGCCGCGCGAGACGATTTCGCGCCGCGGATGATTGATTGCGGCGTGGCGGATCAGCATTGCCGTCGTCAGCTGCTGCGTCTGCATCAGGCCTTGCATCGAACCTCTCCTTGAAAGACTGAATTGGCCTCCACGATTGCCCAGCCTCGCGGCGCTGCGAAGCCCGGCATCGGCTGCGCGTCGACAATCACATTTGCGAAATTGGCCCGTTCCTTCATCGCGCGTGCGCGGGCGAGGCGTTGCTGCGGCTAAGCCCGTCAGCAAGGATGGGAGATGCGACAATGAATCTGGACCTCAGCCCGGAAGACCGGGATTTTCAGCAGGAAGTCCGTGCGTTTTTCGCAGACAGCATCCCCGAAGAGTGGAAGGACACCGTTCGCGCCGGCCTTCGTCTCGCCCCGGCAACGCTCACGGCTTACCAGCACCGGCTTGCCGCTCGCGGCTGGGGCGCGCCGACTTGGCCAAAGGAATATGGCGGCACCGGCTGGACTCCGCGACAACTCCACATCTTCTGGTCGGAGGCGTCGGCGGCCGACGCGCCGTCGCAGTTTCATCAGGGCCTCGAACTGATTGGGCCGATCATTTTTACCTATGGCAGCCAGGCGCAGAAGGATTTCTACCTGCCGCGGATCATCACTGGCGAGGATTGGTGGTGTCAGGGCTATTCGGAACCCGGCGCCGGGTCTGATCTGGCTGCGCTGCGCACCCGCGCGGCGCGCGAGGGTGACGATTATGTAATCAACGGCCACAAGATGTGGACCAGCTATGCCCATGTCGCGAACCGCATGTTCATTCTTGCGCGCACGTCGACCGAGGCGCGGCGACAACAGGGCATTTCGCTGATGCTGGTCGATATGGACGCGCCGGGCATCCGCATCAGCCCGATCCACACGCTCGATGAAAAGCATCATACGAACGAAGTCTTCCTCGACGACGTCCGCATCCCGGTGGACAACCTTGTCGGTGAGGAAGGCATGGGCTGGAATTACGGCAAGGTGCTGCTCGACCGCGAACGCATGGTCGCCGCGGCGACCGCGATGTTCCTGCCGCAGACGCTGCGCGCGGTGCGCGCGGCGGCGGCGCGGCGGCGCGTGGCAAACGGGGTGTTGCTCGACAAACCCGAATTCCGCGCCAAACTTGCGCAGGTCGAGATCGAGGCGCTGGCGGTGCAGGCAATGGTGCTGCGCCTGATGGCCGATGCCGCGGCAGGCGCCGATTCGGGTGCGCGCGGGTCGATGGTCAAGCTGCGCTGGTCAGAACTGACGCAGCAGGCGACGGCGCTGTGGGTCGAAGCGCTGGGTCCGCGAGCACAACATTTCGCGGCGCTCGATGAGTCTGGCCCGCTGCCGGAAGATATGCCGCTCGCGCTGCAGGGCGCACTCTATGCGCGCGTCACCACCATTTACGGCGGGTCGAGCGAGATCCAGCGCAACATTATCGCGCGCCGTGCACTCGGCCTTTGAGGGAGAAGACTCATGCAGTTCGCCTATAATGACGAGCAGCAGATGCTGCGCGACAGCGTCGAGCGCTTTGGTGTGGAGGAGTGGAATCCTGCGGATCGGTTGAAGCGGCTTGCGGATGTTGGCGAAGGTGCCGCGCAGCGTTGGGCGCGGATGGCCGAGCTGGGGTGGCTGATGCTGCCGATTGCCGAAGCAGACGGCGGGCTTGGCGGTGGGCCGATCGAGGTGATGGCGGTCATGGAAGGTGTCGGTCGCTACCTGATGACCGACGCCTATGTCACCCATTGCGTCCTGGCGCCCGCGCTGATGGCGGGTGGCGGCGACCATTGCCGCGCGCTGCTCGAAAAGATCGGGGCGGGCGAGGTGCGGATCGCCGCGGCGCTGATCGAGGATGCGGGTTTTGACACCATGCCGATTGCCACCGTCGCATCGGCCGACGGCGATGGTTTCAGACTGACGGGTGCGAAGGAGCATGTCGAGGATGGCGCCGATGCCGACTGGTATCTTGTGTCGGCGCGCGCCGCAGTAACGTCGGGCGAACATGCCGGTGCCAGCCTGTTCCTCGTCCCGCGCCACGCCGACGGGCTGGTGGTGCAGCGTTTCCGTTCGGTCGACGGGCATCGCCATTGCAGCCTTGAACTGGTCGATGTCGCGGGCATTCCGGTCGGCGCGATCGGTGAGGCGGCGGATCGCATCGATGCGGCGCTCGACCGTGCCATCGTCGCGCATCTTGCCGAAGCGGTCGGGTCGATGGAGGCGGCGGTCGATGCGACGCTCGATTATGTGCGCACGCGCCAGCAGTTCGGTGCGCCGATCGGCAGCTTTCAGGTGGTCCAGCACAAGGTCGTCGACATGAGCGTTGCGTGCGAAGAAGCGCGCGCGCTCACCCTGGTCGCCGCATCGCAGCTTGCGAGCGGCGGCGACGCATCATCCCTGATTGCCGCGGCGAAGGTCCGCGTTGCGCAGTGCGGTATCGCGGTGGCGCAGCAGGCGGTGCAACTGCACGGCGGCGTCGGCACCAGCGAAGAACTGGTCGTCAGCCACCATTTGCGCCGCCAGATGATGCTGGATCTGGCGCATGGCGACCGCGACCACCACAAGGCGCGCTTCGCCGAACTGACGCGCTAGAAATTCTGCTTCGCCTCGTCGGCTTCGATCCGGCGCCCGGCGAGCCAGAACAGCAACGATCCGATTGCCAGCGGCAGCGCGACGAGCGCCATTGCGACGCGCAAACCTTGCGCGCTGCCCAGCGTCGGCGCGAGCAGGTCGCTGGCGATGCCGACGAACAGTGGCCCGAGGGCAAGGCCGATGGCGTTGGTGACGAACAGCTGCACCGCCGCCGCCATGGCGCGGACGCGCGCCGGGACCAGCGTCTGCACCGACGCGAAGACCGAGCCGTAGTTGAGGGCATGAACGAAAATCGCGCCGCCGAGGAGGGCGAAGGAAAGCTCCACCGTCGGGGCGAGGGCCGCCCCCGCGAACAGCGGCGCGGCGACGACGAGCGATGTCGATGGAACCAGTGTATAGCCCCTGATCCCCTGACGCGCGGCGCGATCCGCAAGTTGCCCGCCGACAAAGGTGCCGACCATGCCGACCAGTCCGACGATCAGGCCGAGGCTGAGACCCAGAAACACTGTCGGCGCTACGCCCCAGCTTGCCGCCAGCGCGTCGATTCCGGCGATATGCGTGCGCATGTAGAGCGAACCGAAAAACGAAGCCTGTCCATAATAGCCGAAGGCACCCATCGCCGTGCCGAACGAGATCAGCCAGAAGCTTGGCAATTTGCGCAGCGTCGTGAGAACCTGGCCCAGCGGCATGTGCGGGGCGGCGGCCAGCGGGGTGATCGCGCGCTTGCGCGGCTCGTCGAGCGCAAACCACACCGCGACGGCCAGCACGATGCCCGGAATACCCGCGATCAGGAAAGCCGCGCGCCAGCCAAGCGTGGCGAGCAAGATACCGCCGAGGACGAGGCCGGCGAGCGAGCCGACGGGTACGCCGAGCGAATAAAGCGCCAGCGCGCGGCCGCGCTGTTCGCGCGGGACATAGTCGGTGATCAGGCTGTGCGCGGCGGGGGTGCAGCCGGCTTCGCCGACCCCGACACCGATGCGCGCGAGCAGCAATTCGGTAAAGTTGCGCGCCACCCCGCACAGCGCGGTAAACCCGCTCCACACAAACAGCGCGACCGCGATCATTCCGACGCGGTTACCGCGGTCGGCGATCCGCGCCAGCGGGATGCCGAGCAGGGTGTAGAAGAGTGCGAACGCCAGGCCGCTGATCATCCCGATCTGCCAGTCCGCGAGATTCAGGTCGACTTTCATCGGTTCCACCAGGATCGTCACGATCTGCCGGTCGAGCATGTTGAAGGCATAGACGATCATCAGCAGGAACAGCGCGCCATAGGGCACGCGGGCGGGCGCGCCTGCGCCGGGCATGGTCATCGTGTCGCCGGTCATAAACCTCTCCCTGGCAGGCGCATTGCCCGTCCATCTCGATGCCACTCTAGGGATTTGGTCGCCGTGCGCAGGGAGGCAGGGCCGCAACGGCGCGATTATCCCCATGCTGATTTGTCGCACTGGCCGCCGCCTGCGCTCGCCCTGTCGGCGCGCGCCGATCAGATAGAGGCGAAAGGGAAGAGGCGGCATGGCATTTGCAACGAACGGCGAGACGTGCGTCTTTTATGAACGCATGGCGGCGGGCGATGGTCCGGCGGTGATCCTGCTTGCCGGTGCCGGGCGCCCGTCGACCGATTTCGACGGCCTGTTCGCCGCGCCGCTGGTCGCCGCGGGCCTGGTGCCGATCCGGGTCGACAACCGCGATACCGGCCGCTCGACGGCACTGGTCGATGCCGTTCCCGACCTGCCAGCGATCAGGGCGGCGGCGCTGGGCAACGGCGATGCGCTGCCGCCCTATGGCATCGCCGATATGGCGAGCGATGTGCTGGCGGTGATGGACGCCGAAGCAATCGATCGCGCCCATTTCATCGGCCGGTCGATCGGCGGTCTGATCGCTCAGCAACTTGCCGTGCGGCACCCCGACCGCGTGGTCAGCCTGTCGCTGATCATGGCGATGAGCCGATCGATGGCGGATGTCATTCCCGACGCCGCGCTCGATCGGCTGATGGCCGAGAATATTGCCGACGAGGCGGCCTATGTCGAACGCCAGATCGGCGTCGCGCAGGCGAATGCCATGGCGCAGGATTTCGATGCCGAGCGCATCAGCGCCGAGGCGCGGATCGCGTGGCGGCACGGCATCCACCGCGGCGGCACGGCGCGCCACTTCGCCGCCAGCCTCGCCGCGCCCGACCTGCGCGCGGCGCTGGACGCGGTGCGCGTCCCGACTCTCATCCTTCACGGACGCCATGACAAAGTCATCCCGCTGGCGCGCGCGGCGGAAACCGCCGCGGCGATTCCGGGCGCGACATTCGAGATCGACGAGACGATGGGGCATGATGGTCCGCCGCGGCTTCGCGCCGCTTGGGCACGCCGGATCGCGGCGCATCTGGCCGCTGCTGACCCTAACCTTCACCCGAAATCACATATGTGATATGATGGTTCCAAGTCGCGGTTTTCGCGGCTGGGCGGACGGCGTGCGGTATCTGAACCGTATCACAGACCGTCACCGGGCGGCGAAACTGGTCAACCACAGATGGCGCTTCCCACGCTGCAGTCGTTGAGGTGGAGAGATGATACGCAAGCCCGTCAAATCGGCGTCGCGCACCTTTGAAGTGCTCGAACTGTTCCGCGATCGCCGCCAGCCGCTTCGCCTCAACGAAATCTATTCGGCGCTCGGCTATCCGCAATCGAGCACGACCAACCTGCTGAAGAGCATGGTGATCGAAGGTTATCTCAATTATAACCGCAAAGCGCGGACCTATCTGCCGACCTTGCAGGTCGCGTCGCTCGGCAGCTGGCTATATGGTCATGTCGCTTTCGGCCGCGGTTATAACTGGCTGATCGACGAGCTGTTTCGCAAGACCGAGGAAACGGTCGTGCTCGCGACGCAGAATGACCTGTTCATCCAATATATGACGATGCGGGTGCCCGATCATCCGCACAAGCGTCCGCCCAACCCCGGCGAGATGCGCCTGATGCTCGATGCGACATCGGGCATGGTGTTGATGAGCCAGATGCGCGACCGCGAAATCGACAAAATCTACCGCTATTCCAACTATTACGAGCTGAATCCCGACAAGGCGATCACGCTGGAGGATGTGATGAGCCGCATTCGCTGGATCCGCCACACCGGCTATTGCTACTGGCCCGAACATCCGGTGCCGGGCATCGCGTCGATCGCCATGTCGCTGGGCGAGAGCGTCAACGGCATCCCACTGGTCATCGGTATCGGCGGCACGACCGAACGGCTGTCGCCGCGCCGCGCCGAATTCGTCGAACTGATGCGCGACACGATCGCCGAATTTCATCGCCGTTTCCCGCAGGACGAACGGGCAACCGACGACGAGGATCGGGACGATCTTCCCGTCGCTGCCGAATAGTCATTCCATTTGAAATAATGCCGGACCCCCGCACGCCGCGCGATGTGGGCCGCGCGCCGACGTCTATCGTCGCGCCGGAAAAGGAGATTCTATGCCCGTCGAAATCGATCTGCTGGACGCCGGGGTTGCCGGGCTGGGCGAAAGCCCGCTCTGGGATCATCGGAACGCGCGGCTGTGGTGGGTCGATTCGACCGCTGGTCGCCTGTGTTCGAGCGACGCCGAGGGCGCCGCGCAGGCCGAATGGACCTTTGATCAGCCGATCGGCAGCATCGGGCTGGCCGAGGGCGGGCTGATCGTCGCGCTGGCCGACGGTTTTTATCGCTTCGCGGCGGGCGACGGAGATCTCAACGCGATTGCGAACCCGCCGATGGCACCGGCGACCCGGCTCAATGACGGCAAGGCCGACCGCGCGGGCCGCTTCCTCGCGGCGTCGATGCGAACCGGCGACGCGATGGGGACCGCGGCGCTGTTCCGGCTCGACGCCGACGGGGCGACTACGTGCCTGGAGACCGGGATCGGGATCGGCAACGCGATCTGCTTTTCGCCAGATGGCGACATGCTCTATTTCGCCGATAGCCTCGACGGCATGCTGCGCCGTTATGCCTACGACCCGCAAAGCGGCGCGGTCGGGCCGCGGCATGACCTGGTCGATTGCCGCGCGCAGGGGTCGGGCGCCGACGGCGCGACGGTCGATGCCGAAGGGCGGATCTGGGTTGCGCTGGTGCTCGCGCAGGCGGTCGCCTGTTATGCGCCCGACGGAAAACTGCTGCGCTCGATCCCGGTGCCGTTGCCTTACCCGTCGTGCCCGGCATTCGGCGGGCCGAACCTCGACATCCTCTATCTCACGAGCATCGCCAATTCGGGTCACCGGATCGTCGCCGATCATCCCGACGCCGGGCGACTAACCGCGATCCGCGGGCTTGATGTCCCGGGGATCGCGGAAGGCATCTATCGCTGAGCGATCAGCGCAGGGCGATCGAGATGCCGCCGTCGACGAGCAGCGATTGACCGGTAACAAAGCCCGATCGCGCCGGATCGGCGAAGAACAGCACGGCTTCGGCGATGTCCGACGTTTCGCCGAGGCGGCCAAGCGGCGTGCTGGCAACGCGCGCTGCGAAGGTCGCTTCGTCGAGCATCGCCCGCACGCCTTCGGTGGCGACCGTCGAGGGGGCGACCGCGTTGACGCGAATGCCTGCAGGCGCGAGTTCGATGGCCGAGGAGCGCGTCATGCCTTCGACCGCCGCCTTGACCCCGCAATAGACCATCGCGCCCGGCAGGCCGAGATGCGCCGAGACCGATGCGATGTTGACGATCGATCCGCCGCCTCTTGTCCGCATCGCGGCGGCCGCTGCCTGCGTACCCCAGATGATGCCGGCGATGCCGACCCCCAGCATGCGGTCGAGGCTGTCCTCGTCGATGTCTTCGATCGCCGCATATTTGGTCCACATCGCATTGTTAACGACGATGTCGATGCCGCCGAGCGCCGCGGCGGCGTTTTCGAACGCAGCGGTCAGCGCGGCGCGGTCGGCCACGTCACATCCGAGCGCCATCGCCTTGCCGCCTGCCGCTTCGATCTGGGTGACCAGGTCGTCGGCCCAATGCGCCTTGCGGTCGAGCAGCGCCACCGCTGCCCCCGCTGCCGCGAACCGCAGCGCGATTTCGCGGCCAAGCCCGCGCGACGCGCCGGTGATAAGCGCGACGCGCCCTTCGAGTGACTGTGTCATGGCGTTACCCAAAAAACGGAGCCCGCCTTGGGCGGGCTCCAGGGGGGAGAGAGGTCAGAATTTGTAACCGACTTCGACGCCATAGACGCGCCCCTTGTTGAGCGGCGAAAAGGTCGATCCGGCGAAGAAGGGCAGCGGTGCTTCGGTCCCGAACGTCGCCTCGTTGAGCAGGTTGTTGCCGTAAACCGACAGCTTCACCCGGCCATGGGTTACCGCCAGGCTGGCATCGACCATCGTCGCGGCATTGAGCAAGCCGGTGTTCTGGTCGTTATAGAAGGCGGCATCGCGATGGTTGGCGCCGACGCGCGCCTCGGCGTCGAAATCGCCGCCGACGCTGGTCGCATAGGTGATCGACCCGCCATAGCTCCACGGCGACAGCCGCGGCAGTTTGAGCGCAAAGTCGCGGGCATTGATGACGCCGTCGGCGTTCAGGTCGAACAGGATTTTTTCATATTTGCCCTTGGTATAACCGAACTGGCCCGCGATCGTCAGACCCGCGGCGGGCTTGAGCAGGACTTCACCTTCGATTCCCCTGATCGACACATCGGCCGCGTTGGTGATGATCTGGAAGTTGCCGAACGGCGCGAACGGTGCCTGGAATTCGCGCTGGGTGCCCTTGATCTTGTTGTAGAAGCCCGAAAGATTGACCCGCGCAAAGCCGCCGAGTTCCTGCTTCAGCCCGATTTCATAGGCGTCCTGCTTTTCCTGATCGAACGGCCCCGGCGCGACATTGGGGTTGAGGTTGCGGAAGTTGTAGCCGCCGCTGCGGAAACCCTGCGCGAACGAGGCATAAAGCAGCGTGTCTTCGCTCGGTTTGAACTGGACGCCGACGCGCGGGGTAAAGCCGCTCCAATCGTCCTTGTCCTGGAAGTTGTAGCTGCAGCGCAGCGTGTCGAGGTTGCAGCCGCCGACACCGATCGAGCGCACCTGCACCTCCTTTTCCTCCGCCGAATAGCGCGCGCCGACGCTGAGCGTCAGCATCTCGCTCAGGTTCCAGTCGACCGTCGCAAAGACGCCGCCGGTCCGCTGTTTCTGCCGCCCGCCCCCCGAAACGGTCAGGGCGCCGCCCGACAGCAGGCGCTGTTCGGCGTAATTGATGTCCTGGTTGAAATAGAACAGCCCGGTCGTGACGTCGAACGCGCCGAAGGTGCCGGCATAGCGCAGTTCGTTGCTGAACTGCCACTGGTCGATGTTGTTGCGCGAATGGAGGCTGGTCGCGGGGGAGCCGTCGACGTCGGCCCCCGAATCGTTGCTGAGCGCGCGCACCGCGGCGATGTTGGTGATCTTGCCGTCGCCGAACGCAGTGTCGATATTGAGCTCGGCGGTGCCCTGGTCCCAGTCGGATTTGACGAAGCCGGCGAAGTTCTGGTTCACGCGAAAGCTGTCGCGCGGGAACAGGCCGTGGTTGGTCACCGCCGGGCCATCACCGCGGATGCGGCCATGTTCGTAGCGCAGGATCAGGTCGAAGCTGTCCGACGGCTGGAGACGGAGCACCGGGCGCACGATCAGCGTTTCGCTGCCGCCGATTTTTTTGCCGTCGAAGTCGTTTTTGAACCAGCCGTCGTCGTCGTTGTAATAGACCGCGATCTTGCCGCTCAGCACGTCGCCCGCCAGCGGGCCGGACACCGACAGGCTGGCGCGCTTTTCGAGGCCGGTCGACACCGCGACCTTGGCGTCGACGCGAAGCCGGTTGGTCGGGGTCGTGGTGCGGAGCAGGACCGCGCCGCCGGTCACGTTGCGACCGAACAACAGACCCTGCGGGCCGCGGAGTACTTCGACGCCCTCAAGGTCAAAGGTATCGAACAGCACCCCCGCGCTGACCCCCAGATAGACCCCGTCGACGAACACGCCGACGGTCGGGTCGATCGAGGGGATCGAGCTGTTGATGCCGAGGCCACGGATCGAGAAATTGGCGTAGCCAGGGGTCGTGCCGACGCTTTCCAGCGAGGCGTTCGGCACCGCATAGCTGACGCTGGCGATCGAGCGAGCGTGGATGCTGTCGAGTTCGCCCGAACCGAACGCGGTGATCGCGATGGGGACGTCCTGGACATTCTGCGCCGAGCCGCGCTTGGTCGCGGTCACGATGATGTCGGTCAGGCCGCTGCTGTCCTGCTGCACCTCATCCCGCGCCGTTTCGGCGTCCTGGGCGAGTGCGGGCGATGCTGCCGCTATTGCAGCAAATCCGGCGCCCGCCAGAAACAGCCTGTAGTGCTTTGTCATTGTCCACTCCCTGGTGTGTCGCGCTTTCCGTTGGTCCTCCGGATGGCGATGTGCCGTGAAGGGGTGCGCGGGTTTTGAAATCATGGTGCCGGTCGATGACGAGCCGACTGGCCCCCGTTCCGGTGTTGCCGCGCAAAGTGCAACGAAGGCGCGAGCAGGGCGGGCCATAATCACAATCGCGATTCCGCGCGGGCCGCTTCAATCCAGAATGAGATTTTTGGGCCGCCGCGCGACTTTCGCGTCCGGTTTGCGGGTTCCCGACGCATGACCCCGGGCAACTGGGAGACAAAATCATGAGCAGCATTCGCACCGAAGTCGAAAATTTTGTCGCGCTCGTCACGCTCGATAACGCGCCGGTCAACGCCGCGGCGCTCGACATGCTTCAGGAACTCACCGACGTGTTCGACAGCTTCAACGACCGCGACGATGTGCGCGTCGCGGTGCTGACCGGCGCAGGCAAATGTTTCAGCGCCGGCGCCGACCTGAAAAATCGTCCCGACCTGTCGATCCCCGGCAAGCGCTGGAACCGCAACCGCGTGGTGCGCGAGGTTGCCTATGCGATCGCCGATTGCGCCAAGCCGGTGATCGCCGCGGTCAACGGCCCTGCGCTCGGTGCCGGGTTGGGGCTCGTTTCCAGCTGTGACATCATCGTCGCCTCCGAAAACGCGGTGTTCGGCCTGCCCGAAATCGACGTCGGCCTGATGGGCGGCGGCAAGCATACGGCGCGGATCATCCCCCACTCGCTGACGCGGCGGATGATGCTGACCGGATACCGCGTCCCCGCCGAAGAAATGTATCGCCGCGGCATCATCGAAGCGTGCCTGCCCGCCGCCGAATTGCTGCCCTATTGCATGGACATGGCCGCCGTGATCGCGTCGAAAAGCCCGCTTGCGACGCGCTATGCCAAGGACAGCATGCGCACGATCGAAAATATGACGCTGCGCGACGGCTATATTTACGAACAGGGCAACACCGCCAAGCTGTCGACCTCACACGACGCGCAGGAAGCCGTCGCTGCGTTCGTCGAAAAGCGCGCGCCCGTCTTCCTCGGGCGCTGAGGACCGGCCGCGATGGACTGGAACTTCGGCGACCTGCTCGACGCGACGGCCGCGCATGTGCCGGGCGACCGCCCGGCGATCATCCGCGGCGATCATGTCACCAACTGGGCGGATTTCGATGCACGCACCAACCGGCTGGCGCGCGCGATGCTGGCGGCAGGGATGCCCGCGGGCGCGCGTATCGCGATCCTTGCGCGCAACATCCCCGAATTCATCGAGGTTGCCGCGGCGGCGTTCAAGGCGCGGTTGACGCACGTCAATCTCAACTATCGTTATACGACGTCGGAAATCGAATATGTCCTGCGCGATTGCCAGGCGGCCGGGCTTTTCTATCAGGACGAATTCGCGCCCGTCGTCGCGCCGCTGATCGCCGGCGCCGTCGATCATCTGACCTATGCAGTGCAAATCGGCGGCGACGGCGCCTATGCGGGCATCGTGTCCGCCGGTGACGCAGCGCCGCTTGGTATCAAACGCTCGCCCGACGACGGCTACCTTCTCTACACGGGCGGCACCACAGGGCGGCCCAAGGGGGTGATGTGGCGCTCGGCCGACGCGCGGCGCTCGCAGCTGGAATCACCGGTCGCGGTGACGACGCCGGCGAACATGGACGACCATATCGCGCAGGTGTCGAAGGGCGCCGCCGGTCGTGTGATGCCCGCTTGCCCGCTGATGCACGGCGCAGGGCTCAACAGCTCGCTTGCCGAACTGCTCGTCGGCGGCACCGCGGTGCTGCTGCCCTCGGATCGCTTCAGCGCCGAAGAATTGTGGAGCGAGGCCGAGCGGCACCGCGTCACCCGCATCCTGATCGTCGGCGACGCCTTCGCGCGGCCGATGGCGGATATGTTGCTCGCGAACCCGGGCCGGTGGGATTTGTCCACGCTGCGCCTGATTTCGTCGGCCGGACTGATGTGGTCGGAACATGTGAAGGGCGCCCTGCTACAGACGCTGCCGCAGCTCACCCTGCTCGACATCCTCGGTGCGTCGGAGGCTTCGGGCTTCGGTTATGCGATCACCAACAAGGATCGTGCCACCCCGACCGGCCTGTTCGAACCCGGCCCGCAGACGGTGATCATCGATCAGGACAGCGGCCGGGTGCTGGGCTACCGCGAGGTCGGGCAGGGCTGGCTGGCGCGGCGGCCCCCGTTTGGGGCCGGCTATCATGGCGATCCCGAAAAGACCGCCAGCGTGTATCGCACGATCGACGGCACCGCCTATGCGATTCCGGGCGACATGGCCGAACGATTGCCCGACGGACGATTGCGCCTGCTTGGCCGCGGCAGCATGTGCATCAACACCGGCGGCGAGAAGGTGTTTGTCGAAGAGGTCGAGGAAGCGCTGAAGCGCATCGACGGGATCACCGATGCGATGGTGTTCGGACTGCCCGACCCCAAATGGGGGGCGATCGTCACCGCGCTGGTCGAGGCGGGCGATGTGCCCGACGATCAGGCCCTGCGCGCCGCGCTGTCGCACGATCTGGCCGCCTATAAACAGCCGCGCACGATCATCCGCGTCGCCGCCATGCCGCGCCATGCCAGCGGCAAGAGCGATTATCGCAGCGGGATGGACATCGCGCTCGCCCGCCTTGCCGACACGCCCGTCGGCGGCTGAGCGGCGCCCGACCCGACCCGATATTTCCCGGAAAGAAGACCATGCAACAGGCTGAACCTCGGACCCACTCCTCGCCCCGCCGCCTCGACGCGTTGATCATCGGCGCCGGCTTTGGCGGCATGTACGCCTTGCACCGCGTCCGTGGCATGGGGCTCGACGTGCATCTGATCGAGGCGGGCGACGATGTCGGCGGCACCTGGTACTGGAACCGCTATCCCGGCGCGCGCTGCGATGTGATGAGCATCGATTACAGCTATTCCTTTTCCGACGCGATCCAGCAGGAGTGGACGTGGAGCGAGCAATTCGCGGCGCAGCCCGAAATCCTCTCCTACGCGCGCTTTGTCGCCGACAAGCTTGATCTGAAGCGCGACATCAGTTTCGAAACGCGCGCAACCACCGTTCGCTACGACCAGGAAGCGGCGCTGTGGCGGATCGAGACCGATCGTGGCGACCGGTTCGAGGCGCGCTATTGTCTGATGGCGACGGGGCCGCTTTCGGTGCCGAAACAGGTCGATATTCCGGGAGCCGACCGCTTCAAGGGGGAGCTTTATCTGTCGGGGAAATGGCCGCACCACGATGTCGATCTCAAGGGCAAGCGCGTCGCAGTAATCGGCACCGGATCGTCGGGCATCCAGATCGTGCCGGTGGTCGCCGAGCAGGCGGCGCATCTTTACGTCTATCAACGCACCCCCAGTTTTACGTTGCCGATGCGCAACCGCAAACTCGGCGCCGACTATGTCGCCCATATCAAGGCGCATTATCCGGGGCTGCGCGCGGTCGCCCGCCATTCGTTGACCGGCGGGGTTCGGCCGATTACCAGCCGGCCGCTGTTCAGCATCCCGCCCGCCGAATGCGAAAAACTGATGGAAGACGCCTGGGCGCACAGCGGGCTGGCGTTCCTCGGCCTGTTTTCCGACCTGCTTACCAACCGCGAGGCGAACGACGTGGTGGCCGACTTTGTCCGCGGCAAGATCGCCGAAACCGTCGATGATCCGGAGACTGCGCGCAAGCTGACCCCGCGCGGCTACCCGATCTTCGCGCGGCGACCTTGCCTCGATACGGGCTATTACGAGGCCTACAACCGCGACAATGTGACGTTGAAAGATTGTCTCGAGCATCCGATTCTCGAGATTACCGAACGGGGCATCCGCACGGCCGAGGGTGAGGTCGAGGTCGATATTATCATCGCTGCGATCGGATACGACGCGCTGACCGGCGCGATGCTGTCGATCGATATCGAGGGGCGCGACGGTCGCCGCCTGAAGGATAAATGGGCCGACGGCGGGCGGTCGCATCTCGGCCTGATGATCGAAGGGTTTCCGAACCTGTTCGTGATTGCAGGGCCGAACGGCCCGTCGGCGCTCGCGAACTTCATCCTGCTCAACGAACAGAATGTCGATTGGGTGTGCGATTGCATCGAACATATGCGCGCCGACGGCCGGCGCTCGATCGAGGCGAATGCCGACGCCGAAGACTGGTGGATGAACAAGGTGACGACCTTGGGGTCGCTATCGCTCTACCCGACCGCCAACACCTGGTACACCGGCGCCAATGTTCCCGGTAAGCCTCGAACATTTCCGGTCTATATCGGGGGGCTTGGCCGGTATCGCGAAATTTGCGCCGATGCCGCTGCAGAAGGATATCGCGGGTTCGCGCTGCGCTAAGTGCGCGCGTAACGTTGCCGTCACGCCGCCTCGTTCAGCGCCACATCGACGATAGCTGCCAGGCTTTTCAAGAACCTGCGGTCGTGGTTGCTAACCGGGCCGGGAAGGCTCGCAAGGCGTGAGCGTTGAAGCTGATGGCCTGCGACAAGGTCGACTCCCCGTCCGTCCCCGCATCAATAGCGCAGAGCGGCGATCGCATCGGCGAGCTTTGAAGCGGGCAGGGGGTATCGATTCACCTTCCAATGTGCCCGGCGCGACGCCCACAAGATTTCTCCACTCAAAACGCTGCCCCGGTTCGAAAGCCAAGGTTTCTGCTTCCCTGATCGGGAAAGATTGTCGTTCAATATCAAGAGAAAATGGTGGACGCACTAGGGCTCGAACCTAGGACCCGCTGATTAAGAGTCAGCTGCTCTACCAACTGAGCTATGCGTCCACTGCCGGATTTCGGCGTGCTTCGCGGCGGCGAGTTGTCCCCTTTGCTGCGAAGCGAGCGGCCCGCTATCATGCCCATCGGGGGAAGGCAATGGCTGGCGCGAAGATTTTTCTCAATGAAAGCGGCGCGTCCCGGTTTTGCTGTCGTTTTCGATCGCCAGCACGATGCCGACGCAGGTCATGATCGTCAGCATCGACGACCCGCCATAGGAAAACAGCGGCAGCGGGATGCCGACGACGGGCGCCAGCCCCATCACCATCATCAGGTTGATCGCGATGTAGAAGAAGATCGTCATCGTCAGCCCCGCCGCGGTCAGCTGACCAAAGCGGGTGCGCGCCTTGAGCGCGACGCGCGTCGACCAGCGGAGCAGCAGGAAGAAGGCGAACAGCAGCGCCAGCCCGCCGATCAGCCCCCATTCCTCGGCCATCGTCGCGAAGATGAAGTCCGTGTGACCCTCGGGTAGATAGTCGAGATGGCTTTGCGACCCGTTGAGGAAGCCCTTGCCGCCAACGCCGCCCGACCCGATCGCGATCTTCGACTGGCTGATATGATAACCGGCGCCGAGCGGGTCGCTTTCGGGATCGAGGAAGATCAGCACGCGCTTCTGCTGATAGCCGTGGAGGAAGGAAAAGAGCACGGGCAGCGCCGCGGCGCCCGCGATCGCGGTGCTGCCGAACCACCAGAAGGGCAGGCCGGCGACGAACATCACCACCACGCCGCCGATACAGATCGACAGCGCGGTACCAAGGTCGGGTTGCAGCATGACAAGCGCCGCGGGCAGGCCGATCATCACCAGCGCCGGCCACAGCGCCGTCCAGCTGCGGTTGTTGCCCGGCGGCAACTGCGCATAGAAGCGCGCCAGTGCGACGACGATCGTCACCTTCATCAGCTCGGAGGGCTGGAGGTTCATGAAGCCAAGGTTGAGCCAGCGCTGGCTGCCGCCGCCGACAAAGCCGAGCAGCTCGACCGCGATCAGCAGGATCAGCACGCCGATATAGGCGATGTACGAGAAATCTTCGAAGATCCGGATCGGGAAGCGCCCGATCACCATCGCCACAGACAGGAAGATCAGGAAGCGCACCCCCTGCTGCCAGGCCCAGGGCGACCAGTTGCCGCCCGCCGCCGAATAGAGGACGAGGAGGCCGAAACCGGTGATCGCACTGAGCACCGCGATGAGTTTCCACGGAATGCGCTGGATGGCGGGCGGCACGACGATCATTGCGGCACCTCTGGGTTAGGGTCGCTCGACGCGCCCGATTTCCACGCCATATAGTCGCGGTCCATCCGTTCCTTGATCGTGCCGCCCCAGCCGGCCTCGAACGTCTCGAGCGCCTCCATCGCCTTTTCGCGGTCATAGAGGAAGGTGAAGATGTCCTTGGCGATCGGTGCCGCAGCGCGCGAGCCGCCCATGCCATGTTCGATCACCACCGATGCGGCATAGCGCGGGTTTTCGACCGGAGCGAAGCAGACGAACAGCCCATGGTCGCGATATTTCCACGCCCCGCTCTGGCCGCGCGAGCCCGAGGCGAGCCCGCGTACCTGCGCGGTGCCGGTCTTGCCGCCCATGGTTATGCCGTCGAGCGGCAGGCGGCTGCGCACCGCGGTTCCGGCGCCGTTGACGACGCGGTCCATGCCGGCGCGGGCGACGGCGAGCGCTTCGGCCGAAAAGGGCAGCGGTTCGTTGCGAAATTCGCGGTTGATCAGACGCGGGTACAACCGCCGCCCCGACGCGATCCGCGCCGACATCACCGCCAGTTGCAGCGGATTGACGCTGACATAGCCTTGCCCGATCACCGCGTTCAGCGAATCCGACGCCGACCATTTCTGATCGTATCGGCGCATCTTCCACGCGCTGTCGGGGATGGTGCCATAACGCTGGTTGCTGCCCGCCAGCTGAAATTCCTCACCGAGACCCAGGAGCTTGGCGGTCGGCGCCATCGCGTCATAGCCCAGCCGGTGCGCCAGCCAGTAGAAATAGCTGTTGCAGCTTTTTTCGATCGCGGTCGGCATGTCGACGCTGCCGTGGGTGCCGAGGCAGCGAAAGAAGCGGTTGCCGAGCCGATAGCCGCCGATGCAGGTGTGGCGTTCGCCGGGATCGACGCCATGCTGGACCGCGGCGATCGCCGCCATCGGTTTCAGCGTCGATCCGGGGGGATACAGCCCGCGCGTCGCCTTGTTGATCAGCGGCTGGTGATCGTCGGCGCGCAGCCAGCTATATTCGCTGTTGCTGATCCCGTCCGAAAAGCTGTTGGGATCGAAACTGGGCATCGAAATGAACGACAGGATGTCGCCGGTCAGGCAATCGATGACGACCACCGCGCCCGATTCGCGGCCCATCCGGCGCGCCGCATATTCCTGCAAATCGGCGTCGATGGTCAGGTGGACGGTCTTGCCCTGCACGTCGGGCTGGGTTTCCAGGTCGCGCACGATCTTGCCGCGCGCGGTCACCTCGACGCGGCGGCCGCCGGGCTCGCCCTTCAGCATCGGCTGGAAATATTTCTCCAGCCCGTCCTTGCCGATCTTGTACCCCGGGGTGATGTACAGCGGATCCTTGGCCTTCTGATATTCCTCGGCGTTCGGCGCGCCGACATAGCCGATCAGATGCCCGACCGCGGCGCCGGTCGGATAATTGCGCGCAAAGCCGCGCTGCGGCGCGATGCCGGGCATTTCGGGCAGGCGGACGAGGATCGAGGCATATTCGGCCTCGGTCATGTCCTCGGCCACCGCGACGGGCTGGAACCCCGACGCGGCTTTCAGGTCGCGGTTGATGCGGTCCATCGTGTCGCCGTCGAGCTGCAACAGCGTCCTGAGCTGGCCCAACACAAAATCGCGATTGTGCAAACGGTCGGGAATGATGTCGATGCGCAGCGACACGCGATTGTTCGCCAGCGCCTTGCCATTGCGATCGACGATCCATCCGCGCCGCGGCGGCACGAGCGTCAGATTGACGCGGTTGCTTTCCGATTCAAGGACATAGCGGTCGTTGTCGACGACCGAAATATAGGCCATGCGCACCGCCAGCGCGATCCCGACCGCCGCCTGCGCGCCGCCGACGACGAGCGCGCGACGGGTGAAGGTGATTCCCCTCCAGGCTTCGGTAATGGGCGGGCTTTTGCGCGGCATCTGTTTCTGGTTAAACCGATTATCGGCGTTTCAGGCGGAAATTGTCAAACTTGCCTGTCAGCCGCATGAACAGCGGGATCAGCAGCGCCGAAATGACGATCTGCGGCACCACCAGCCCGAGCACGCGGCCCGTCGCGGCGTCCTGATGGACGATCAGCGCCGCGAGCGACTGGATGATCGCGATCAACAGCGCCGCGATCGCCCAGTCATGCAGGAAGCCGCGCCAATAGATGCGCTGCGACGAATAATGGATCGCGATGCTGGCGAGCGTCCACAGCCCGACTGCGGTGCCGATCGGCTGGCCGCTGAACAGATCGTCCCACAGGCCCAGCGGCAGGCCGATCCACACCGGCCACATTTCGGTGCGCAGCAATTGCCAGCACAGAAAAAACAAGAGCCCCAGCGGCGGCAGCACCGGCGAATTGGCGACCAGCGGCAGCATCAGCGGCAATGCCGAGGCGAGCATCACCGTCGCCACCGGGACGATGCGCATCCGCCACAGCGAAGCCGGTTCGCCGAGACGCGGCCCGGCGGTCTTGTTCATGGGGCCTGGTCCGGCGCGGGTAGCGGCGCGGGCGCCGGCTGCGCGTCGATATTGTCGGGGGTATAGGGGCGCAGCACCG
This sequence comes from Sphingopyxis sp., assembly GCF_051861155.1. GTDB lineage: Bacteria > Pseudomonadota > Alphaproteobacteria > Sphingomonadales > Sphingomonadaceae > Sphingopyxis. Next base: position 168,489 of record NZ_JBHYDE010000002.1, read on the forward strand.
ACACCGCATCGACCTTGGCCGGGTCGGCGAGGGGGCGCGCGAGCGCGCCGTCATCCTGTCGCCGCACGACGATCGCGACCGGTATGTTCGGCGGGTACAGCCCGCCGGTGCCCGACGTGACCAATATGTCGCCGGGCTTGAACGGGTTGTTGGCGATGTTGAGGGTGCGGATGTCGAGATCGCCGTTGCCGCGGCCATAGGCCAGCGCGGGCAGGCCGTCGCGGGCGCGGCGGACCGGCACAATATTGTCGACGTCGGTGAGCAGCAGCACCTGCGACACCGACGGGCCGGAACTCAGCACCCGGCCGATCAGGCCGTCGGCGCCGCGTACCGGCTGGCCCGCGGCGACCCCCAGGTTGCGCCCAATGCTGAGCAGCGCGATGCGCTTGCTGCTGGTCGAGGTCGAGGTGAGCAGATAGCCGTTGGCGAGCGCGGTCTTGTCGGTTTCCTGCAGCTTGAGCAGCGCTTTCAGCTGGCGGTTTTCTTCCTGCAGGGTGCTGGTCGCAACCAGCTCACGCCGCGTATCGGCCAGCTCGCCGCGCAGCCGCCGGTTCTGCGACCCTGCGCTGACATAGGCGCCGACACTGTCGTCGATGCCCGAAATCGATCCGATCACCGACCGCGACACGCGCGCGACGGGCGCGGTGATTTCCTGGCTCGCCACACGCAATTGGGCAAAGCCGACGGGGTCAACGACCGACAGGATCGCCAGCAACAGCCCCGCGACCGCGCCCGTCACCGCGATGACATAGGCCACGAACAGGCTGTACTGGGCCTTTCGGGATTGCCCCGGACGCCGATGTGCCGGGCGGACCATGAAACGCCTTTACCCGATCAGGCTTGCTGGAGCACGCCGCGGAAGGCGGGGTCTTCCATCGCGCGGCCGGTGCCGATCGCGACACAGGTCAGCGGATCTTCGGCCACCGTCACCGGCAGGCCGGTCGCATCGCGCAGCAGTTCGTCGAGTTCGGCGATCAGCGCGCCGCCGCCGGTCAGGACGATACCCTGATCGACGATGTCGGCGGCGAGTTCGGGGGCGGTATTTTCCAGCGCGATGCGCACGCCCTCGACGATCGTCCCGATCGGTTCGGACAGCGCCTCGGCGATCTGCGCCTGGTTGATCGAGATTTCCTTGGGCACGCCGTTGACCAGATCACGGCCCTTGATGTGGATGGTCAGGCCAACCCCATCCGCAGGAATGCGCGCGATGCCGAAATCCTTCTTGATCCGCTCGGCGGTTGCTTCGCCGATCAGCAGATTATGGTGGCGGCGGACATAGGAGACGATCGCTTCGTCCATCTTGTCACCGCCCGCACGCACCGAGGTGGTGTAGGCGAGGCCGCGGAGCGACAGCACCGCGACTTCGGTCGTGCCGCCGCCGATGTCGACGACCATCGAACCGATCGGTTCGGTGACGGGCATGTCGGCACCGATCGCGGCGGCCATCGGCTCCTCGATCAGCCACACTTCGCTGGCGCCCGCGTTCGATGCGGCGTCGCGGATCGCGCGGCGCTCGACGCTGGTCGAGCCCGAGGGGACGCAGATCACGATTTCGGGGCTGCGGAACGCGTTGGGCTTGCCGCCGTGCACCTTGGTAATGAAGTGCTTGATCATCTGTTCGGCGACATCGATGTCGGCGATCACGCCGTCGCGCAGCGGACGGATCGCCTCGATGCTGTCGGGGGTTTTGCCCATCATCAGCTTGGCGTCGTCGCCGACCGCCTTGACCCGCTTGATCCCGTTGATCGTCTCGACCGCGACCACCGAAGGTTCATTCAGCACGATGCCCTTGCCGCGCACATAAACGACCGTTTTGGCGGTGCCGAGGTCGATTGCCATGTCTTGGGAATTGAATTTGAACCAGCGAGAAAAGAAGGACATCGATACTGCTTCCCTGTCATCGGCACCGGGGGACCGTGCCGTCGTCGTCGAACCCGCGCGCCCGGCCGGCGACAGGACCAATCAGGGAGAGATTCCGGCTCGGCTATGGGGGGCTGGCTGGACAATATGATCAAGGCTGTGCGGGTGGGTCGCGATTTGCGTCCGACTGCGCTAGGACAGGCCCCATGTCAATACGTCGCCTGCCCGAAACGCTCGTAAATCGGATCGCAGCCGGTGAAGTGGTCGAAAGACCCGCCGCAGCGCTGAAAGAACTGGTCGAAAACGCCATCGACGCCGGTGCGACTCGCATTTCGGTGCGAATCGCCGACGGCGGAATTTCGCGGCTCGAGGTCGAGGATGACGGCTGCGGCATGACCGCCGCCGACATGGCGCTGGCGCTGGAACGCCATGCGACGTCAAAGCTGCCCGATGATGCGATAGAGGATGTCCGGACGCTGGGGTTTCGCGGCGAAGCGCTGCCGTCGATCGCCAGCGTGGCGCGGCTGATGCTCGAAAGCCGGGTGGCGGGCGGCGACGGTTGGCGCCGCGTTGTCGACAACGGCGTGGTGGTGGCCGAGGGGCCGGCGGCGCTCGCGAACGGCACCCGCGTCGTCGTCGAAGATCTGTTTGCGCGCGTCCCCGCGCGGCGCAAATTCCTGCGCAGTGGGCGCAGCGAATATGCCGCCTGCCTCGACGTCGTAAAACGGCTCGCGATGGCGCGCCCCGACGTCGGTTTCACCGTCGAGCATGACGGGCGCCGGGTACTCGACGTGCAGGGCGGGCAGGATCAGTTGAGCCGCGTCGCCGCGCTGACACAGCGCGACCTTGCCGCCAACAGCATCGGCGTCGATCTCGATCGCGGCGACGTCCATATCGGCGGCGTCATCAGCCTGCCGACGTACAATCGCGGCATTGCCGATCATCAATATCTGTTCGTCAACGGCCGCCCGGTGAAGGACCGCCTGCTCGTCGGGGCGCTGCGCGGCGCCTATGCCGACCTGCTCGCGCGCGATCGCCATCCGGTTGTCGCGCTGTTCCTCGACGTCCCCACCGGTGAGGTCGATGTCAACGTCCACCCGGCCAAGACTGAGGTGCGTTTTCGCGACCCGCAGCTGATCCGCGGCATGATCGTCGGCGGGCTGCGCCGCGCGCTCGACGACCAAGGCTTCCGCAGCGTCCAGCGCCCCGCCGAAGCGGCGCTGGCGGCGTGGCAGCAGGAACCGGTCGCGCCGCCCGCGCCGGTCCAGACGCTGTTCGCGGCGCATTTGCCCTATCCGCATGCGCCAGCGACGCATTTGTTCGGCGCCGACGACGATCCCGCCACCCACGCGCTGCTCCGCGACCGCATCGTCAATTTCGCGCCGCCGCCAACCGCGATGCCGATGGGCCGCGCCGAAGCGGCGACCGCGCCGGTGCCGCAGGGCGACGCGCATCCGCTGGGCATCGCGCGCGGACAGATCGCGCGCACCTATATCGTCGCGGAGGCCGAGGATGGCCTGGTCATCGTCGATCAGCATGCCGCGCACGAACGCCTCGTTCTCGAACAATTGCGCCGCGGCATGGGCGGGCAGGCGGTGCCGTCGCAAGGCTTACTGCTCCCCGAAGTCGTCGAACTCGACGAACCCGCGTGCGACCGCCTCGAAGCCGCGGCGGCGCAGCTTGCCACGCTCGGGGTCGAACTCGAACGCTTCGGCCCCGCCGCAGTGATGGTTCGCGCGACCCCGGCGATGCTCGGCGCGATCGATTGCCGCAAACTCGTCACCGACATCGCCGACGATCTTGCGGGCTATGACGCCGCGCTGGGGCTCAACGAAAAGCTCGAACTGGTCGCCGCGACGATGGCCTGCCACGGCTCGGTCCGCGCCGGTCGCACCCTCAGCGTCGCCGAAATGAACGCGCTGCTGCGCACGATGGAGGTGACGCCGCATTCGGGGCAATGCAACCATGGCCGCCCGACCTGGGTCAAACTGGCGATGGACGATGTCGAACGGCTGTTCGGGCGGAAATAGGCAGGCTATCGGCGGTGCCGATACCGCCTAAGGCAATTTCGCGACAAACACGCCCGTCGCGTCGCTCGCCAGCGGCGCCACGCCGATCAGGCGCATCAGCAGCGGATAAACCTCGATATTGTCGACCGTGCCGACGTCGCCGGTCAGTCCGCCGTTATGCGCGATGAACAGCGCCAGCATCTCGGGGTCGCTATTGTCATAACCGTGCGCGCCGCCGGTCACCGGCCACGGGGGATCGCCCGCAAAGATCGACCAGCCGGGCTCGGCAATGCAGATGATCGCCGCGACGCGCGGATTGCGGCCATAATGGAGCCGCGCGGGCAGGTCTTCGCGGCGGTGGCACGTCATATGATCATGCGGCTTCAGCAGCGCCTGCGCGACCCGGTCGTCGGTTCCCGCCGCGGGTTCGATCGCGGCATAGGGGCCAACCTCGACCGCGACGATGCTGGCGAGGTCGATCAGGTCGGCAAGCTGGATCACCCGGCTTTCGTCGGTTGCGCGCATGCCATGGTCGGCGACGATCAGCAGCCGCGCGGGCTGGCCGAGGTCCGCCAGCCCGGCGACCAGCGCACCGATTCGGCTATCGACGTCGGTGATCGCGGCGTTCACTTCGGCGCTGCCCGGACCAAAGCGGTGGCCTGCGTCGTCGACCGCTTCGAAATAGAGCGTAACAAACGCCGGGCGGATCGCGGCGGGGCGGCGCATCCAGTCGAGGATCGTGTCGATCCGCTGCGCATAACCGATATGCCGGTCATAACGCAGCCAATCGGCGGGACGCGCCGCGCCGATCGCGACTTCGCTGCCCGGCCAGAACATCGTCGCGCTGCGCACCCCTGCTTTGCCCGCGGTAACCCACGCCGGTTCAGCCTCGTCCCACCAGAAGGGATCGAGCGATTGTTTCGGATCGCCCAAGCTGAACTTCTCGCCCGGTCGCCGCGGGTCGATCATATTGTTGCCAACGATGCCATGGTTGTCGGGGCGCTTGCCGGTCACCATCGCATAATGGTTGGGGAAGGTTTTGGTCGGGAAAGACGGGCGCAGTTTGCCGCGCGCGCCATTTGCGGCAAGCCGCGACAGGTTGGGCGTGATCCCGCGGTCCAGGTAATCGGCGCGGAACCCGTCGATCGAGATCAGGATCGTGGCGGGGGCGCGCGCATGCCCGTCCCCTGCGTGCGTGGCAAAGGACAGCAGGCAAAGCAGCAGCAGGATGAGCAACCGGGGCATGTCCGCTCCGCTAGGACCGGTCGATGACGGACCGGCGACAGCTCACGCCATCTTGATCCCGGCGACACGATTTTCGACCACCCCGGTCGCGCGCTTCGACAGATTGTTCACCGGTGTCGTCACCTTGTCGACGACCATGAAATGCGTCTGCCACGCCTCGCGATTAACGTCGCACACCAGATAGCCGCGCTGGTCGTTGGCGAATTTCAGTTCGGGGTTCAGCTTGAGAAAATCGTCGGTGCCGTTGCGCTTGTCGCTGCCGTCGCCGCCGCTGGAGATCGAGGTCGCGACAAATTCGGCGCCGACGATCTTGTCCTTCAACACCAGATCGCCACAGAAATTCTGATGCTCGTCGCCGGTTAGCACGATGCAATTGTCCAGCCCGCTCAGCCGCGCCAACATGCGCTCGCGCGGCGCTTCATAGCCCGCCCAGCTGTCGAGGTTGACGATCTTCTTGGGTTCATCGGGTTTGCGCCGCCGGTCGAGCGACATCATGGTTACCTGCTGCGCCAGCGCGTTCCACGTCGCGCCGCCTTTGGCCAGATTCCGGTTCAGCCAGTCTTCCTGCGCGCGGCCCAGCACCTGGGCATCCTTGGCAAACACCTCGGGGCACGCCGGTTTGAAACCATCTTCGCACGGCTGATCGTCGCGGTACTGGCGGGTGTCGAGCAGCTGCATCGCCATCAAATCGCCATAGCGAAACTCGCGGTTCAGCGCGACCATGCCGCCGCGCGGCAGCAGCGCCCTTCGCACCGGCATATGTTCGTACCACGCCTGCATCGCTGCCTGTTTTTTCAGCATGAAGACCTCGGGCGGCGCTGCATCGGGATCGTTGCCGGGTAGCTCAAGCGACCAGTTATCGACGTCGGATACCCAATCGTTGACGACTTCATGGTCGTCGATGGTCGACAGGACGGCGTGGGCCGAACGGACCGCCTGCTGGTCGATGTCCATCAAGGTCTGCGCATAAGCGCCGCGGAAATCGGTGAGGTCGATCAGCGCGCGATGGTCGTAACGGCGCACCGGAAAGATCGGCAGGCCACTGTCGTACAGATAATTCTGCTGATACTCGTAAATGAAGTCGCCATAATGATAGACGAACGCCAGGTCTTCGCGCGCCAGATGACGATAGGCGCCGTAAAATCCGGACTCGAAATGCTGGCACCCGGCAACCCCGAATTTCAGCGCCTCGACCTTGGTGCCGGGGGCAGGCAGGGTACGCGCGCGGCCGCGCAGGCTGCGTTCGCCGGCGGCGGTGAAGCGGTAATAATAGGGGCGATCGGGTTGCAATCCGGCGACCTCGACATGGACGCTATGGCCCAGTTCGGGGCGCGCCAGTTCGGTGCCCTTTGCCGCGATGGTGCGAAAGCCGCTGTCGCTGGCGACTTCCCATTCGACCGGCACATTGGTCAGTGGCATGCCGCCGTGCCGCTCCATCGGTTCGGGCGCCAACCGCGTCCAGATGACGAAACCGTCGCTGGCGGGATCGCCCGCCGCGACGCCCAGCTTGAACGGAAAATCGCGCAATATACCCTGCGCGCGGACGATCGCCGGCGCGGCAAGGCCGGCGAGGGTCGCCCCGGCAAGGAAGTGGCGGCGGTTGTACATGGCTGGGCTCCGTTGGCGCGCGAATCGCTGCCCTTCGATAGCCCAGCCATGCGTTACATCAATGACCGATGCTCAGCCGCGCAAACACCGTCGCGCCAATCGGGTTATTGCCATAGGCCGCATCGAGCGCGCGCGGCTTGGCGAACGCCGCGATGCTACCGCCGAGCGCCAGGTTCAGCGGCCCGCTGATCGGCAGCCGGTAAGCATAGCCTGCCTGAAATTTGGTCACCCGAAACGGCCGGTCGTGCAGCGGATCGTCATGGTCGCTGAACAGCTCGTCATTCTTCACGTTTTCCACCCGCCCGAACAGCGTGTGATGATCGTCGAGATCCCAGTTCACCTCGGCCAGCCAGGCGGAGAGCGTGTCGCCGGGGTCGCGGTTCTTGGCGCTGTACGCGGCGGTCGCCGACAGGCCGCGGCCGTTGGCATATTGGATGCTGGCGGTGGTGCGATGCTCGTTTTCGCCCGGATGCTGCGCTTCGGGTTCCTTCAGCCGCGCGTGGCTGATTTGCAGCGCCCAGGCGGGCGAGGGGGTCCAGGTGCCGCGCAGCGCCCAGCTGTCGAACCGCGGGCTTTCGATGTTCCACCGTTTCTCGTCGGGTTCGCGGCCGGTGAAGATCGATCCCTCAAGCTGGATGGCCGGCGTCGCAAATCCCAGCGTCGCGACGCCATAGGTGATGTGCGTCGAATCGAACCAATGATGGGTGATCGGTGCCTCGGGATTCAGCCGCGCGCTGCCGCGGTGCATGAAGGCGCTGGGGCCGATCGCGGGTTCGCCGACCGGACCCCCATAGACGAACATCCGTGCATCCTCACCGACATTGACGTCAACGCGCGCCGCCAGTTCCATGAACAGGTCGTGCGGATGCTGGCGATCGACCAGCGGCTCGCCGCCCGCCGTCTCGCCGCTGGCGAACAGGTTGGGATAGCCGAAATTGGACATCAGCGGCTCGAGGCTCATCATCGATTTCAGCTGGATACGGCCCCAATCGGTCTGCTTTTCGCCCGACAGCATCAACATCGACTGGACATAGGCCTTGTCGTCGCCGCGCGGGCCCGACTGGTCGGTATAGACGCCCCAGGCAAAGCCGTGCGCCATCATCATCCAGTCGTTCCCCGCGTCGATGTGCAGACCGCTATGGCCGCCCTCCTTGGCGGGCAAACGCGCGGTGCCGGAGCCTTCGGCGGGGGTGGTCGCGGGGCCGTGATTCATGGCGCCATGGTCCGTGGTGGCATGACCCATCGCAGCATGATCGACCGGCTCGGCGGATTTCGGGTCGGCGGCGGGCATCTGATGCCCCGCGTGGGGATCGGCGCCGCTATGGTCTTGCGCGGCGGCAGATAGCGGAAAGAGAGCGAGCGCGGCAGCGCCCGCCAGAAGTGGCGTTTTCAACATATCATCGTCCTGACAGGATCGTAAAAATCGGGGTTCGGTTTTGCGCCTGTCAGGGTCGTGGAGGCGGTATGCTGGGCGGCGCATTGGCGCCCGCAAGCGCCGCCATCGGCTGCACCGGCGGCAACAGCGCGGGCAGGGCGATCGGCGCCGCCACGGCGTCAGCCGGGATGCTGGCGACGCACCCGATGCACACATGGCTGGCGGCCTTGGCAGCATCGCCATCGGGTTGGTGGTGCGGCGTATCGACCGGCGTCGCGCCGTGACAATCGGTCACCGCCGTTTCGGCCTGTACGGGCGCGGTCACCGACGATAGCGACAGGCCGATCAGGAACAGCGCGAGCACGAGATGGCGGAACATCGTCACGCCAGCATCCATAGCATCCAAAATGCCATGCCGACCATCGCCAGATTTTCGGTGAGCGACACAAAGCCCAGCGGCACCCGGCTGCTGCCCCCGACACAGGCGCATTTCAGGTCGCGCCTGTCGATATAGACCGCTTTGACCACCGACACTGCGCCGATGCCGCCGATAAATAGCGCAACGGGAATCGACAGCCACGGCAGCGCGTGGGCGGTCATCAACGCGCCCGCCAGCCCCTCGGCAAAGGGATAGATAGTGGCATACGGCACCCAGCGGCGCGCCAGCAGGTCGTAATTCAGGAACATCGTCGCGAATTTGTCGATGTCCTGCAGCTTGAGTAGCGCCAGCACGATCATGCTGAACGATATGAACCACGCGCCCGCCTGCATCGTGAACGCATTGCCGAATGCAGCGAAACTTGCCGCCAATGCCATCAGCGCGGTCATCGCGAACAGCGCGATTACGGGGCGATAGCTGACCGCGTCGGGGGGGGCGACGGTCACGCCGAAATGGCGGCGCAGATCGTCATAGCCGCCGATGCGAACGCCATCGATAAAGGTCTGCGGCGTCGTCTGGACGCCATGTTCGGCCTTGAACGCGTCAACCTCGGCTCGCGTCGTCAGCCAGCGGTCGTCGACCGCAAAGCCGCGGCGGTTGAGCAGATGCTTTGCTTTCAGCCCATAGGGGCAGATATGCCCCGGCATCACCATGCGATAGAGCGTCGCGGTGCTTGTTTGTTGTGTCATGCACGTCCTATAGCGTCCGTACCATAGTACGGAGTCAAGCGATGCAGCTTACCATCGGAAAACTGGCACAAGCGGGCGGCGTCGGGGTCGAAACCGTCCGCTATTACCAGCGCCGCGGTTTGATGGGCACTCCGGCGCGCAGCGGCGGCCGCGGCTGGGGCGGCGGGGTACGCCGCTACGATGCGGACGATGTGCGGCGCCTGAAATTCATTCGGTCGGCGCAGGCGTCGGGTTTCACCCTCGACGAAATTTCGGAACTGCTCGCGCTGGAAAAAAGCGACGACCGGGTGCGCGTGCGCGGACTGGCGCGCCAGCGGATCGACGCGCTCGATGCCAAGATCGCCCAGATGACCGAAACCCGCGCCGCGCTGGCACGGCTGGCTGATCAGTGCGCAGCCAGCGACAAGGGGCCATGTCCGATCCTGGCGGCGTTCGAGCCTTAGCGTCCCGCGTAATCATGGTAACAGCGGCAGCTAACGACCGGTTGCGGACGCTGGCAGCTACGGGGAAGCGACCGTAAGCGGACTAGGTCGAAGCTAATGGTTCAATACCGAGATCGATACCGAGGCGGGCCATGTCCATGAGCAAGTTCACGTCGAAAACCTCTCCTCTTTCACCCGGCGTCCACGTGATTAAAAAATTGAGTTTCCCGCCAGTCTGGCGAAGTTCGGCAATGAATGCAGCCGATGGATCAATCCGCGTCAGGGTCCGGCGTAGGAAATCAGCAAGCTCGCCGTCATCGCCCGCACCGATGTCGAACGCGCAGTAGCTTTCTGTGTAGGCTCCCGGCAGCAATGTTCCCTTTGGCGTCGCACGCCGCTCCCCGGCTGCCCAGGAACGAACAGGCGGCAACCCTATGCCTTTTATAATACGCTGTGGATCAGCGTAAGGATGTCGGACTTGCAGCGAGACGCGATAACTAAAGGACATCCGGTTGACCTAACGGACTCTAAGCCAGCTCGCTAGGGTCCGCTTTCGCTGGAGGCGCGCGCAAACTAGGAACGTCCGCTCCCTACCCCAATGCCGACGATCAGCCTCGCGATGACGTCGTCGGTTCAGCTGTGCAGGAAGTGCATAACGTCGCCGTCATGCACGACATACGCCTTGCCCTCGGCGCGCAGCTTGCCTGCCTCGCGCGCCCGTGCTTCGCCGCCCAGCGTTACATAATCGTCATAGGCGATCGTTTCGGCGCGGATGAAGCCCTTCTGGAAATCGCTGTGGATCTCGCCCGCGGCCTCCGGCGCGGTGGCGCCGGTGTGGACGGTCCACGCGCGCGCTTCCTGCGGGCCGACGGTGAAGAAGGTGATCAGGTGGAGCAGCTCGTATCCGGCGCGGATGACGCGCGCGAGGCCGGTTTCGTGGAGCCCCATTTCTTCGAGGAACTCGAGCCGGTCGGCCATGTCCATCGTCACCAGCTCGCTTTCGATCGCGGCGGAGACGACCACCGCCTGCGCGCCTTCGGCGGCGGCCTTGGCGAAAACCTTTTCGGAGAAGCCGTTGCCGTTGGCGGCGCTGGCTTCATCGACGTTGCAGACATAGAGTACAGGCTTCGACGTCAGCAACTGCGCGGTGCGTAGCACGCGGGCTTCCTCGTCATCCTTGGGGTCGGTCAACCGCGCGGGCTTGCCTTCGCGCAGCAGGTCGAGCGCCTGGCCCAGAACCGACGCGGCGATCTTGGCTTCCTTGTCGCCCTGCGACGCCTTTTTGACAAAGGCGGGGACGCGCTTTTCCAGGCTTTCAAGGTCGGCGAGCAGCAGCTCGGTCTCGACCGTCTCGGCGTCGGCGACCGGATCGACCTTGTTTTCGACATGCTGGATGTCGTCATCCTCGAAACAACGCAGGACATGGACGATCGCATCGACTTCGCGGATGTTGCCGAGGAACTGGTTGCCGAGCCCTTCGCCCTTCGACGCGCCGCGGACGAGGCCCGCGATGTCGACGAAGGCAAGCTGGGTCGCGATGATCTTTTTACTGCTGGCGATCGCGGCCAGCTTTTCCAGCCGCGCGTCGGGCACCGCGACGTTGCCGATGTTCGGTTCGATCGTGCAAAAGGGGTAGTTGGCCGCCTGCGCCGCCGCCGTTTCGGTCAGCGCGTTGAACAGGGTGGACTTGCCGACGTTGGGCAGGCCGACGATCCCGCATTTGAAACCCATAAAAACTCCGTGTGACCGGCGTGAGGCCGGTGTTGCAGCGCCCCTAGCGCCAAGTGGCCGCCGATGCCAGCTTTTGAAGAGCGGCAGAATATCGTTGCGGCAGGTTCAGCCTTGCGGTTTTATCGCGGGCGCCATGACGAATATCCCTCGATGGACGACCGCCGCGCTGGTGCTGGGCCTTGGCGCGGTCGCCGCCAGCGCCGCGCCCAGCCGGTTCGAAGCCGGCGTGCTCGCCGAACTCAATCGCTTTCGCAGCGATCCCGCGGGCTATACCGAAGTCCTGCGCGATTATCGCGATCGCTTCGACGGTCGACTCTTGCTCGCCGACGACGATAGCGAAATCGACATCATGACCAACGAAGGCGTCGCCGCGGTCGACGAAGCGATCCGCGACCTGCGCCGCGAAAGGCCTTTGCAGCGATTGCAGCAGAGCGAAATCCTGGCATCCGCAGCGGCCGATCATGTTGCGGCCCAATCGCGATCGGGTGCCGTCGGCCATTACACCCGCGGACGCGGTCCCGGCGAACGGATGAAGGCGCGCGGCGGCGGCCCCTATGTCAATGAAGTCATCACCTATGGCCACCACAGCCCGGCGGGGGTGGTCCAGCAATTGCTGATCGACGATGGCGTCCCCGACCGCGGTCATCGCCACAGCCTGCTGCGCCCGACGCACCGCTACGCCGGCGTCGCCTGCGGCCCGCACCGCGTGCACCGCACGATGTGCGTGACCCTGATGTCGCAGACCGCCGACGGATCGCCGCCGCCGCCGCCGAGACGGACGCCGACCGCGCCGCCGCGCTGAGGTATCACCGATCGCGGCGCGGCAATTTCTTGTCGGCGATGCAGCGGTTGATCGGGAGCGGCGTCGCCGAATAGATACGCGTGACCCGTGCGGTGCTTTTGTCGGTCGTCACCTGCATACAGCCGCAACCATAACCATAGGAACCGTTGGTCGCGACCCATCCCTTCGCCCGCATGTCGGGCAGGCTGTTCAAACCCGGTGCCTGATGGCCGCCCTGCAGGCCGATGGTCCACCGGCCCGTGCCGTCGGTAAGCCACCAATTGGCGGGGGTCGGATTGTCGATCCACCCGCATCGCTTTTCCGATCGCGCCGCGGCCGGTTTGGCTTCGGCCAGTTCGCCGTGGCCGATCGCGCCGATCGCCAGCGCCAATAATGCGGTTCGCAGGACTAGCATCGACATCTCCTGGGCGGGGCGAGCGCGAGTGCAACCCAAGCGCATCCCTTTCAGCGACCCGTCATGCCATGAACGGTTGCGATCACAAATCAGTCGTGTGCACCGGTATGCCGGCTACCGCCCGCTCCCGACCGATGCAGGGAGCGGGCGGCGCCTGGTTCAGTTGCCGACCGGCTGGTTGTCGGTGCGGCGCACGACGATCGTCGATGACCGCGGCTGCTGGCCCGCCACCGGCCAATTGCCTGTTGGATGCTGGATATTGACGAAGAAGGTGCGCAGGTCCGGGGTATAAGTCAGCCCGGTGATCTCGGAGCCGAGCGGGCCGACCAGAAAGCGTTTCGACTGCTTGGTGACCTGATCGACATAGAACATGGCATTGTGCCCGAACGCCTGATCAATCGACCGGCCTGCGACGCCCGAATTGCCCGGAACGCTATGGTCGGTCTGCACCCACAGGCGCCCTTGCGGGTCGATGGCGATGCCGTCGGGGCTGGAGAAGGTGTCGCCGTTGATATTGCCGGTCAGGTTGCTGCCCCCCGACGCCAGCGACGGATCGCCCGCGAGCAGGAAGATTTCCCAGCGGAAGGTCGTCGCCAGCGGCGAATTGCCCTGTTCGCTGAACTTGATGATATGACCGTGCAGGTTCGTCGTGCGCGGGTTCATCGGGTTGGTGACGCGGCGTCCGCTGTTGTTGGTCAGCGTGACGAAAACCGCGCTGTTGTCGGGCGCGACGGTGATCCATTCGGGACGGTCCATCACGGTGCCGCCCGCGACACGCGCCGCCGATTTGCAGTTGATCAGCACATCCGTCTGATTGTTGAAATTGACCGTCGTCGGGGCGGGCGGGGTCGTGCTCTGACTGTTGTTTCCAGGGTCCGAAGCGCCTGCGGTCAGGCCATTCTGCCCTACGACCAGAGCGCGCCATTCGCCTGTGCCGTCGCCGTTGAAGCGCGCGACATACAGCGTTCCCGTATCGAGCAGGTCGGTGTTGGCCGCCCGGTTCGTCGCGCTATAGGCGCGGTCGGGGACGAATTTATAAATGCAGCCCGGGGTGGAATCGTCGCCCATATAAAAGGCGGTGCGGCGGTCGCTATTCTCTATGAACGCCACATTTTCATGGTCGAAGCGGCCCATCGCGGTGCGCTTCGTCGGTTGCGCGAGCTCGCGCCGCGGATCAATTTCGATGACCCAGCCATAGCCGTTAGCGGGCTGCGTTGGATCGAGATAATTGTCGGTCGTCTCTTCGCAGGTCAGGTACGTTCCCCACGGGGTGCGACCGCTCGCGCAATTGTTCAGCATACCCTTGATCGGCGCGGCGATCACGCTCGCGGCAGGGCCGCCAACGCGGTAGCTGCTGTTGCCGGTATAGCGGCGATTATAGGTCGATCCGGCCTGCACCGCCCATTTGCCGTCGCTGCCCTTGGCGATTTCGACGACGCTGATGCCGACGGCCGACAGCGCGAGCGCCTTCTGGTCGGCGGTGGCGGTTGCTGCATTGTAGCTGCCCGACATCAGGATGTTGAGATCGGGATATTCGTGATTGATCGCGAGCAGTCCGCGAACATTGGCATCGACTCCCGGAAAGGCGAAATATTCCATCCCATCATGGTTGCCGCCGGCCCATTTCTCGGCAACCGCCGGGGTCGGGAAGCTGCCGGTATAGGCGGCGCCGCTCTCGACCGAATCGCCGGCCTTCAGCAGCACATCGACGGTGTAGCCCGCGGGTACCGTTACCGCGTCATTCTGGTTCGCCGCGACCGCGGCAAAGGTCACCGCAAAGCTTGCCGGCGGCGGGGTCGGGGTCGGCGTCGGGCTAGGTCCCCCGGTCGGGGGCAGCGTCACCGCCGGGTCGCCGCTGGTGTCGCCGCATGCTGCCAGCGCCATTGTCGGCAGTACCGAAAGCCCAAGCAGGCCATTCTTGAGCAGCGAACGCCGCGTCGGATTGGCGGCTACGATCGCCTCCAGACTGTCGGGCGTGTGATCGCGGATGGTGTCGCCGCGATAAGGCGCGCGAGCGTCGTCGGTAAGATGTGACATGCAGTCCCCCTGTTTTCGGTTGAGCCTCCGGACTGGCTTGTCCGGAATGAGGTGGCGCACCGATGGCAGCGGGAGGTGTCAGCTAAATGGCTTCACCAAGTCAGAAAGGCAGGATTTGCATGACACTCTAATGACATAGCGGGGGTCAGTCGTGAACCGCCTTGACCAGCGGTCCCAGCGCGCCGCCGCCAAGCCACGCCACCTGCACCTCGGCGGACACGCGATTGATCGCTTCCTGCGGCTTGTTGCCGGGATGGACCGCGCGGCGCAGCGGGCGCTTGCCCGCCGGCATCGCCATGATCTCGGCAATCGCCATCGGTACGTCCAGCGGGTCGGCGCTGCGTCCACTGCCGTCCTCGGTCCCCATGCCGCGGGTGAAGGGTGCATAGGCGGCGAGCAGCGCGGCATCGCTGCGCGCCTTCAGCGCGCCGGTATAGGCGTTGCGGTTCACCCAAACCTTGGTCGGATAGCCGCCGGGCTGAATCACCGTCACCTCGATACCATGCGGCACCAGTTCATAGGCGAGCTGTTCGGACAGGGCCTCGACCGCGAATTTGGTCGCCGAATAATGGCCGCCGCCGGGGACGATAACGCGCCCGAGCTGCGACGAGATGTTGAAGATCTGCCCGCCCTTCGCCGCGCGCATCTGCGGCAACAGCGCGCGCAGCATCCGCTGGATGCCAAATACATTGGTGTCGAAGATCAGTTGCGTCGCTGCCATGTCCTGGACCTCGACCGGGCCGGTGATGCCGATCCCGGCATTGTTGATCAGCGTGTCGATCCGCCCGCCGGTCAGTTCGAGCGCGTCGGCAACGCCGTTCTTGACCGAGTCATCGTCGGTCACATCGATTTCGAAGATATGCAGGTCGAGCTTTTCCTTCGCGGCCTCGGCGGTGAGCGTTTCGGCCTCGGCACGGGGCAGCCCGCGCATCGTGGCAATCACCTTGGCGCCAAGCCGCGCATAGTGCAGCGCCCCCACCCGCCCAAACCCGCTCGAAGCGCCGGTAATGAGAATGGTGCGGCCTTTGAGCGAAGGCCCGGCAGCGGGGATCGCGGCTTGCAAAAGGGCAGGGGTGGCGGCGGTCAGCGCGGCGGCTCCGGCGATCAACTCGCGGCGGCTGGGACGGGAAGGGGTGGGCATGGCAGGCTCCTCTCGGAGGCCATCATGCCCGAATTTTACACCGACGCCAAACCGGGGTCAGGCGGGCTGTTTGTCCAGCGAGGCGCGCCATTCCTGCAGCGCACGCGGATTTTTGAGCCGCACCAGCGTCCCATGATAATCGCGCAGCTTTTCTTCGGTGCGCGGGCGCGGGCCGCTGTTCCACGCCAGCAGATAGAGGAAAAATTCAAGATCGAAGCGCTCGGGGCAGCCTTCGGTCATGTCGGGTCGGGAGCGTCCGCGATAGGCCCAGATCCGGCGGAGCACGCGCCAGGCACATAAATGGATCGGAAAATCGAGATAGACGACGGTATCGGCGCGCGCCAGTCGCGCGTCCAGCGTGCCGCCATAATTGCCGTCGATCAGCCACCGCTCGCCGGTCGTAATGGCCGCCAGCCGCGCACGTATGTCATCCTTGCTGCTTTCGACCCAGCCCGGGCGCCAGTTGAGCTGGTCCATGTGAAAGACCGGCAGGTCGAGCGTCTGGCCCAGCTGCGCGGCCAGCGTCGATTTCCCAGCGCCGCAGGGGCCGATAACCAGCACCCGTTGCACAGCGTCAGCCCTGCAAGCGCAGCGCGAGATCGCTTTGAAAGCGGACGTCATTGCCCTCGGCGAGCCACGGCGCTTCGGCCGCGATCGCGCCGAGCAGGTCGATCAGCGGCTCCATCTCGCTCTTATGGTAATTGCCCAGCACATGGCCGGTGACGCGGTCCTTGTGTCCCGGATGACCGATGCCGATGCGGACGCGGCGAAAATCCTCGCCGATATGCTGGATCATCGAACGAATGCCATTGTGGCCCGCGGCGCCGCCGCCGCGCTTGACCTTGACCTGCATCGGGATCAGGTCGAGTTCGTCGTAGAAGACGGTGACGTCCTGCGTCGTCAATTTGTAGAAGTCGAGCGCGGCGCGCACGCTGCGGCCGCTTTCGTTCATGAAGGTGCCGGGTTTGAGCAACAGGATGCGCGTCGATCCGATGCGGCCGTCCTGAAGCCAGCCCTGGAATTTTTTCGCGGGCGCCGGAAAGTCATGGACGTCGGCGATGACATCGGCGGCCATGAAGCCGACATTGTGACGGTGCATCGCATATTGGGGCCCGGGATTTCCGAGGCCGACCCAGAGCTGCATGGCGGTGCCTTTCCTGGGTCTGGGGGAAACGCCCCTTCCGCAAGGGAAGGGGCGCTCCGCAACTTTTAGGCTTCGTCGCCGCCTTCGGCAGCTTCGCCTTCGTCCTTCGTCGTGTCGCCTTCGCTCGACTTCATCGCCGACGGAGCGACGATGGTAGCGATGGTGAAGTCGCGATCGGTGATCGCGCTTTCGACGCCCTTGGGCAGGGTGACGTTGCTGATGTGGATCGAATCGCCGACGTCAAAACCGGTCACGTCGATCGCGATGTCGTCGGGGATCTTGTCCGCGTCGCACACCAGTTCGAGTTCGTGGCGAACGATGTTGAGCACGCCGCCGCGCTTCAGACCCGGCGAGGCTTCTTCGTTCTGGAAGACGACCGGCACCGCAACCTGGACCTTGGCGTCCTTGGCAATGCGCAGGAAGTCGGCGTGGATCGGACGATCCTTGACCGGGTGGAACGCGACGTCCTTGGGCAGCGTGCGGATCTGCTTGCCGCCGACGTCGATCATCACGACCGAGTTCATGAAGTGACCCGTCATCAGCTGCTTCATCAGCAGCTTTTCTTCGACGTGGATCATCAGGGGTTCTTCTTTGCCGCCATAGACAACGGCGGGGACACGGCCTTCACGACGCAGTTCACGCGAGGCTCCCTTGCCTCCCCGATCACGCGTCTCGGCCGACAGCACCAGCTGGTCGCTCATCATTTTTCTCCGAGAATAGTTTCAAAGTCCGCCACGCCTCCAGGGATGACCATGGTCGGAAGCGGCGGCGCTTAGCGGGGAAGCGTGGGAAATGCAAGTGGCGCGGCCCTAAAGCCGGACCTTTGCCTCCAGTTCGCGGCGTGCCGCCAGATATTGCGCTTCGAGTTCGGCGACAAATTCGGCGACGGGGCGCACCGCGCTGACCGGGCCGATGCCCTGGCCCGATCCCCAGATGTCCTTCCACGCCTTGACCTTGGTGTTGCCGCCCGAGCCGAAGTTCATCGTCTTGAGGTCGCCCTCGGGCAGGTTGTCGGGGTCCATGCCCGCGGCGGCGATCGATTGGCGGAGGTAATTGCCGTGCACCCCGGTAAACAGGTTCGAATAGACGATGTCACCCGCGCGGCCCTCGACGATACCATTCTTATATCCCTCGTCGGCGTTGGCCTCGGCGGTGGCGATGAAGGCGCTGCCGATATAGGCAAGGTCGGCGCCGCATGCCTGTGCGGCGAGTACCGAGCGGCCGTGGCCGATGGCGCCTGACAGTGCGATCGGGCCGTCGAACCATTCGCGGATTTCCTGCACCAGCGCGAACGGCGACTGACGGCCAGCGTGGCCGCCCGCGCCTGCCGCGACGGGGATCAGGCCGTCGGCGCCCTTTTCGATCGCCTTGCGCGCAAAGCGATCGTCGATGATGTCGTGCAGCGTGATGCCGCCCCAGCTGTGGACCGCCTGATTGAGTTCCTCGCGCGCGCCGAGCGAGGTGATGGTGATCGGCACTTTCCATTTGGCGCAGGTCGCGATGTCCGCCTCAAGCCGATCGTTCGATTTATGGACGATCTGGTTGACCGCATAGGGCGCCGACAGCCGGTCGGGATTGTCGCGGTCCCACGCCGCGAGTTCCTCGGTGATCTGGTGCAGCCATTCGTCGAGCAACGTCTGGGGGCGTGCGTTGAGCGCCGGGAAGCTGCCGACCACACCCGCCTTGCACTGCGCGATGACAAGCTCGGGCCCCGACACGATGAACAGCGGCGAGCCGATGACGGGCAGGCGCAGGCGGTCGAAAATCGGGGGCAAGGCCATGAATCACTCTCCGGTAGCAGTTTGAAACTAACCTTAACGTAAACGGAAGGTCGTGCAAGAGGGGTTGGCGAGGTCAAAACAGGCAAAGGCGGCCGAAACCGCCCTTGCCCTTCGCGCCGCTTGCGATCAGGCGGCGGTGGATCGCCGCCGCGCCGCCTTGAACGCGGTGTAGCCGAACGCGATCGATGCGATGAGCAACGCGCCCTGGGCGATGGCGAAGGGCGGTTCGGTTCCCGTCGGGGCCAGCGCGTTGAGCGCGGGGACTTTCAGGAACGACTGCACGACCAGCACGAACAGGTTGAGATAGAGCGCGAGGGTGGCGGTGATCGCATAGGCGGTTGCCGCGCGCCCGGCGAGCTTGCCGCGATAATAGGCGGCAAAGGCGACGATCAGGATCAGCGTCGAGAGGATGCCGACGCCAAGCGCCGGGGTGAAAGCGACGATCGGGAAAAGAAACCCTGTCAGGCTGGTGAGCAAGGTCGTCCACAGGAAGATGCCGGTCGTGCGGGGTAGGATGAGGCCGCGGGCGAAGGCGGGGAGAGCGATCAGGCCGGCCGCGATGCCGACAAGGCTGATCGCAACGTGGAGCGCGGTGAATTGCGGGATGGTCAGACCGAGGATCATGGCACGTCTCCTTTACAGATAGCGCGGCGCGGGGCGCGAGCGCGAGAGGTTGGGGCGGAGCGCCGCGCGCGCCGCGATATAGGCGTCATAGTCGGCCATGTCGGGGAGCGCCGGGATGGTAACGACCTCGCCCGCATCGAAACCGGCGAGCGCCGCGTCGACCATGTCGTCCACGTCCATCACCATGTCAGCGGGGATATTCGCCAGCTGCGCTTCGTCCCAGATCGGGGTGCGGGTGATGCCGGGTAGCACGGCCTGGACGCGTACGCCTTTGGCGCCGAGCTCGACCTGCAACGCCTCGGTAAAGGCGAGGACATAGGCCTTGCTGGCGGGATAGACGGCGGTGAAGCCGTCGGGCATCAGCGCGGTGACCGAGGTGATGTTGACGATCGCGCCCGCGCCATTGGCCGCCAGCCGCGGCGCGATCGCCGCCGAAAGGCGTGTGACCGCCAGGATGTTGAGGTCGATCATTCCGGTGAGATATGCGGGGTCGGCCTGGGCAAAGCTGGTCTCGCCCGCGATCCCGGCGTTGTTGATCAGCCCGGTAATGGCGTCGTCGTCGCGGAGGCGCGCTTCGATGCGGGCCAGGTCGTCGGGCTGGGCAAGGTCGGCGGCAATGATATCGACCGTGACGCCGGTGTCGCGGCGCAGCTGGTCGGCGAGGTCGGCCAGCTTGTCGGCGCGGCGGGCGACGAGGATCATATTATGGCCGCGGCGGGCGAGGCGGTCGGCATAGACGGCGCCGATGCCGTCCGATGCGCCGGTGATCAGGAAGCTTTGCTTGGTCATCTGACGTCTCCTTTGCGTGGAGGAGGCGCAGTCCCCCCGGACCGCGCCTCGACCTTATCAGTTGTTGATGAAATCCAGAAGGTCGGCGTTGAACCGGTCCTGGTGGGTGACCGTCAGGCCATGGTCGGCGCCTTCGTAGATTTTCAGCACCGCCTGTTTGACGATCTTCACGGTCGACCGGGCCGAGGCATCGACGGGAACGATCTGGTCGTCGTCGCCGTGGAGGACGAGCGTCGGGACGTCGAATTTCGTCAGATCGGCGTTGAAGTCGCTTTCCGAAAAGGCGCGGATGCTGTCGAGCTGGCCTTTGAGGCCGCCCATCATGCCCTGCCGCACAAAGTCGTCGCGCACCGCTTCGCTGATCACCGCGCCGTCGCGGTTATAGCCGTAGAAGGGAAGGGTCAGATCCTTGAAGAACTGCGGCCGGTTGTCGAAGGTGCCCTGGCGGATGCCGTCGAAGACGTCGATCGGCAGACCGCCCGGATTGGCTTCGGTCTTGAGCATCAGCGGCGGCACCGCCCCGATCAGCGCGATTTTGGCGACCCGCGCCGTGCCGTGCCGGCCGATATAGCGGGTGACTTCGCCGCCGCCGGTCGAGTGGCCGACGAGGATGACGTCTTTCAGGTCCAGCTGTTCGATCAGTTCGGCGAGGTCGTCGGCGTACTGATCCATATTGTTACCCTCCCAGACCTGGTCCGAACGGCCGTGGCTGCGGCGGTCGTGGGCGATGGTACGGAAACCCTGATTGGCGAAATAGACCAGCTGGGCGTCCCAGGCGTCGGCGCTGAGCGGCCAGCCGTGCGAAAAAATGATCGGCTGGCCATCCTTCGGACCCCAGTCCTTGTAGAAGATGTGCGTGCCGTCGGTGGTGGTGATCGTGGTCATGGCGTGGTTCCTTTCAGTCTGGAGGGACGGAGCTGTCCGTCCCGATGACATGGATTTAGGCCGGGCCGGGCTTGCATGGGATTGGCGGACGCGACATTATGCGGGTCAAATCCGACAAAGCGAACGACGGGGAACCGATATGCCCAAGCTGAAGGTGGCGGACGCCGCGACGATGCCGCTGATCGAGGTCGGCATGATGACCTACCCCGATTGCCAGATCGGCATGGTGCACGGCATCACCGACCTGTTCGACATCGCCGGGCGCTTTGCGGTCGACCATGGTCGCCGGCCGATCCGCGCCAGCCACTGGCGGTTGCAGGACGGCGGTGGCTTTGTGCGGTGTTACGACAGCCACCCCGACCAGCCCGCTACCAATTCGCCCGCGGTGCTGATTGCGCCCGGCAGTTTGCACAAGCTGCTCGAACCCGGTGAGGTCGAGCCCTATGCCCGCTGGCTGCTCGACCGCCATGCCCAGGGCACGGTGCTGGCGTCGAATTGCGGCGGGGCCTTTGCTTTGGCCGCCACCGGGCTGCTGGCGGGGCGGCCGGCGACGACGCACTGGTTCTTTGCCGAACAGTTCCGCGCCCGCTTTCCCGACGTGCGGCTGGAGGCCGACCGGATGGTGATCGACGACGGCGACATCGTTACCGCGGGCGGGTTGATGGCGTGGACCGACCTGGGGCTGCGGATCGTCGAGCGGTTGCTGGGGCCGACGGTGATGATGGAGACGGCGCGATTCCTGCTGATCGACCCCAGCGGCCGTGAGCAGAAAAATTATGCCAGCTTTGCGCCGAAGCTGACGCATGGCGACGAGGCGATTTTGCGCGTCCAGCATTGGTTGCAGGCGCGCGGCGCCGGGCCGGTTGCGGTCCCCGCCATGGCGAGCGAGGCGGGGATGGAGGAACGCACCTTCCAGCGCCGCTTCAAGGCCGCCACCGGCATGACCCCGGTCGAATATGTCCAGCATCTGCGCGTGGGCAAAGCCCGCGAGCTGCTGGAATTTACCCGCCGCACCGTCGACCAGATCGCCTGGGGCGTCGGATATGAGGATGCCGCGGCGTTCCGCAAATTGTTCCACCGCATCATCGGGCTGTCGCCGCACGAATATCGCCAGCGCTTCGCCACCCCGCAATCCTTGGCCGAGGTCGCCTGAACCGCGCCGTCCGCCCCGCCCCTTACGTCCCAGATATTCGCCACCGAAATTTTTTCGGGCCATGTGTCGATTTCGGGGAAGCTCGTTCGTCATGGAGATACGAGGCCGATCGTGGCCCGGTTTTTGAGGAGACAGAAAATGCGTGTGATGGTGTTTGTGAAAGCGACCGACGACAGCGAGCAGGGCCTTCCCCCGAGCGAGGAAATGACCGAAATGTTCGAGGCGATGGGCAAGTTCAACGAGGAACTGGTCAATGCCGGGGTGATGGTTGCGGGCGACGGGCTGAAGCCGTCGTCGCATGGCAAGCGGATCCATTTCGACGGCCCGAACCGCACCGTGATCGACGGCCCGTTCGCCGAAGCGCGCGAGCTGGTCGCCGGTTATTGGATCTGGGAGGTGAAGGACATGGACGAGGCGGTCGCCTGGGCCAAGCGTTGCCCCAATCCGATGCGCGGGCCGAGCGATCTGGAAATCCGACCTTTCTATGAAATGGACGATTTCGGCGATGCGGTGACCCCCGAAATCGCGGCGCATGAACAGGCGCTGCGCGACCGGATCGCCGGCGATTAAGCCGCCATGTCCGCCGCCCGCCTTGCCTTGCCGACGAACTTCGCGGACAAGACGGGCATGGCGGCGGACCCCACCCACCGGGCAATCGAAGCAGTCTTTCGGATCGAGCGGGCGCGGCTGATTGCCGGGTTGGCGCGGCTGACCCGCGACGTCGACCGCGCCGAGGAACTGGCGCAGGACGCGCTGATCGTGGCGCTGACCGAATGGCCCGCCGCCGGGGTGCCCGCCAATCCGGGCGCCTGGTTGATGGCGGCGGCCAAGCGGCGCGCCATCGACGGCATCCGGCACGCGGCGATGCAGACGCGCAAACATGCCGAAATGGCCCGCGAACTGGACGAGGAGCAGGGCATGAGCGCCGAGGCCGTCGAAGCCGCGCTGGACGATCCGCTGGGCGACGAGCTGCTCGGCCTGATCTTTGCTGCGTGCCACCCGGTGATCGGCGCCGAAGGGCGCGCCGCGCTGACGCTGCGGCTGGTCGGCGGGCTGACGGTCCAGGAGATTGCACGGGCGTTCCTTTCCAATGAAGCGGCGATCGCAGCGCGGATTACCCGGGCCAAGAAAGCCATCGCCAAGGCCGGGGTCCAGTTCGAGGTGCCCCGCGGTGCCGAGCTGGCGGCGCGGCTGCCGTCGGTGCTCGAAATCGTCTATCTGATCTTCAACGAAGGCTATGCGGCGACCGCGGGGCCTTCGCTGGTGCGCCCACCGTTGTGCAGCGAGGCGCAGCGGCTGGGGCGCATCCTGGCCGGACTGATGCCCGAGCAGCCCGAGGTGCTGGGGCTGCTCGCGCTGATGGAAATCCAGGCGTCGCGGCTGGCGGCGCGCGCCGGGCCGGATGGAAAGTTCGTGCCGCTGACCGAGCAGAACCGCGCCCGATGGGACCAGTTGCTGATCCGCCGCGGGCTGAACGCGCTGGACCGGGCCGAGGCGCTGGGCGGCGCCGACGGCCCCTATGCACTGCAGGCGGCGCTGGCGGCGTGCCACGCCCGGGCGCGGCGCGCCGACGACACCGACTGGCGGCGCATCGCCGCGCTGTACGACCGGTTGCGGCAGGTGCTGCCATCGCCGATCGTCGACCTCAATCGCGCGGTCGCGCACAGCATGGCGTTCGGCCCCGAGGCCGGGCTGGCGCTGGTCGACCAAATCGCCGATGACGCCGCGCTGCACCACTATGCGCCTTTGCCCGCGGCGCGCGGCGACTTCCTGCTCCGCGCCGGGCGCCGCGCCGAGGCGAAGGCGCAGTTCGAAGCCGCGGCGGCGCTGGCGGGCAATGACCGCGAACGCGACTTTCTGTTGTCACGCGCCGCCGATTGTTAATAGCCCCTTTCGGACCCCGGCGCGCGGTAGAAGCGGTGGCGGGGCACCGCGCCGTCGATCAGGCTGTTCTTCAGCTTCTTGCGCATCGTGTCGGCGCCGTTGGGCGAGACGCAGACGAGGCGGGTACCGCCATCGGGCAAAGGCTCGATTGCGCTGATCGCGACCCCCGCCGACAGGCACAGCGCGATGACATCGGCTTCGGCCAGCGTGACGTTCATCGCGCGGCTCATGACGCGGCGCCGCCGGGCGCCATGGCGCGGATCGCGGCGGCGACCTGTTCATAACCTTCGGCGCTGGCGGTGGCGAGCGCGAGCGGGCGGCCGCCAAGCTGCGCATTGTCGCTGTTGAGGAATTCGACCGCCGGATCGCGGCCGCCCATGGTCAGGAACGCGAACTGGCTGATGTCGCCCTGCCGCTTGGCATCGTCGCGCGGCAGCGGCGTGCGGTTCTTGCGGAAATGACTGTTGGTGCGCGCGCGGACGGGCGCCGCGGGGTCGGCTGGTGCACTGTTGGCGGCGGCACTGGCGGCCGGGGCCGCAGCGGCTGCCTTGCGGCCGGGCGGATTGACGGGTTTGGCTCGGCTGTTCATCGGGCGCGGCTCCTGTTGGGGTAAGCGGGAGCGCGCAGGTCTCTCAGCCGCGGCGGCTCATCCAAAGGCGTGCCGCGATGATGCTGATATGGGATGCGCCGGGGTGATTGTAAGGCGCTGTCGCGGTTCAGCCGCCGCCGAACCGCTTACCCATGCGGATCAGTGGGACGCTCGCGCCGTTCGGCCCGGGCGCTTGGACATGCTCGATCGGGGTGTAGCCGCAGGCGCGGTAGAGGGGTTCGCCGGATAGGGTGGCCATCAGCTCGGTGCGGGTGAAGCCCGCCTGCTGCGCGGCGGCTTCGCAGAGCGCCATCACCATGCGGCCGACGCCTTGCCGTGCGAAGGCGGGGTGGGTGTACATGGCGCGGATGCGCGCGGCGTCGGTGGCGGGGTCGAGCGGGGCGGGGTCGCGCAAGTTCGCGGCGTGGTCGCCGCCGTAGAGCGTCGCGCGGTGCGACCAGCCGCCGCAGCCGGCGATCTCGCCTGCGGCCTCGATGACGAAATAGGTGCCGTCGGCGATCAGCTGGGTATCGAGGCCCATGACGGCCTGGCTGGCGGCGATCTGGGCGTCATCGAGGAAGCCCTTTTGCAGTTCGGCGATCGCAAGCGCCATCACCGCGCGCAGCGCATCGAGGTCCGACGGCTGTGCGAGGCGGTGGCTGAGCGTCATCGCGCGGTCAGGCGCCGTTGGCGGCGCTCAGGATCGCCCGTACGCTGGCGGTGGCGACGTCGGTGTCGAGGCCGCAGCCGAAGACGCTTTTGCCGTCCGCGGTGCGGCATTCGACATAGGCGGCCGCCTGCACCGTGCTGCCCTGGCCGATCGCATGTTCGCTGTAATCGACGATGTCCATCACCGGGCCGCCGCTTTCGGCGAGCGCGGCGATGACGCTGCTCATCAGGCCGTTGCCGCGGCCGCTGACGCTGCGCGCGGTGCCGTCGATGGTGAGCTTGCCGGCGAAGATGCGGTCGGGGCCGCTGTGCGTTTCATGCCAGTCGACGAGCTGGAAGCGTTTGTCCTCGACCTTGAGATAGGCGGTGTCGAAGGCGCCCCAGATGTCGTCGGCGGTCAGTTCGCGGCTGGTCTGGTCGGCCAGCGCCTGGACGACATGGCTGAAGCTGGCCTGCATTTTTTTGGGCAGTTTCAGGCCCTTGTCCTGTTCGAGCACCCAGGCGACGCCGCCCTTGCCCGACTGGCTGTTGACGCGGATCACCGCTTCATAGCTGCGGCCGAGATCGGCGGGGTCGATGGGGAGGTACGGGACTTCCCAGCGTTCGTCATTCTGGCGCTCGCGGGCGGCGAAGCCTTTCTTGATCGCGTCCTGATGGCTGCCCGAAAAGGCGGTATAGACTAGCTCGCCGCCATAGGGGTGGCGCGGGTGGACGGGGAGCTGGTTGCAATATTCGACCGTCGCGATCACTTCGTCGATGTTCGAAAAGTCGAGGCCGGGGTCGATGCCCTGCGTGTACATGTTGAGCGCGATGGTGACGAGGCACGAGTTGCCGGTGCGCTCGCCATTGCCGAACAGGCAGCCCTCGACGCGGTCGGCGCCCGCGAGCAGGCCGAGTTCGGCAGCGGCGACGCCGGTGCCGCGGTCGTTGTGGGTGTGCAGGCTGATGATCGCGCGGTCGCGGTTCGGCAAGTGCTTGGCGAAATATTCGATCTGGTCGGCGTAGATATTGGGGGTCGACGCCTCGACCGTCGCAGGCAGGTTGAGGATGATCGGATTTTCGGTCGTCGGCTGGAGAATGTCCATCACCGCGGCGCAGCATTCGATGCTGAAATCGAGTTCGGCGGTCGAAAAGGTTTCGGGGCTGTACTGGAAACGCCAGTCGGTGCCGGGCAGGCGCGCGGCATTGTCGCGCAACTGCTTTGCGCCGTCGATCGCAATCGCCTTGATTTCGGGCATGTCGAGGCCGAACACGATGCGGCGCCACGCGGGGCTGACGGCGTTATAGACGTGGACGATCGCGGTTTTGGCGCCCGCGAGGCTGTCGAAGCTGGTGCGGATGAGGTCGGCGCGGCTTTGGGTCAGGACTTGCGGGGTGACGTCATCGGGGATGCGGCCCGATTGGACGAGGCCGGAGATGAAGTCGAATTCGGTCGCGCCGGCGCTGGGGAAGCCGACCTCGATCTCTTTCAGCCCGACGCGGACGAGGAGGTCGAAGAAGCGCGCTTTTTTTTCGGCGTCCATCGGGTCGATCAGCGCCTGATTCCCGTCGCGCATGTCGGTGGACAGCCAGATCGGGGCGGCGGTGGTGACGCGGGTGGGCCAGTCGCGCTGGGTCAGCGGAACCTGCGGGAAAGGACTATATTTGACCGAAGGGTCGCGGAGCATGGTCATGGTTTCGGGTCTTCTGCGAGAAGGGAGGATGTGGCCAGTTACCCTTGGGCGGTCGCGCGCCACCATGGGCGCAGCGGCATCGTCACGCCCAAGGGCGTGTAAGTCGCAGAAGCAGGAGGGCGTTGCCGCGCATGGCGGCTCTAGTGATGGAAAATGTCGCGCTTGGCAAGGGGGGAGTGTGAAAATTGCGCGATTTGCCCCCATTCGTCATCCCGGCCTTCGCTGGGATGACGGTAATGAGGCTCAGCCCTTCACCCACTCGACCCGCGGGTCGTTGAAATCCACCACATCGGCCAGCTCGTACACATTGGGGTAGCCATAGCCGACGAGGTTGATGAAGGTCTGGATATTGAGCGCGAGCGGCGCCGCCTTCATCCGCACCGGGGCGGCGTCGTTGCGGAAATTATTGTTGCAATAGATGAGGATGGCGCGGTCGGGGTTGGCGCCGATGACCGCCGCGAGGCTGTCCGCGGTGAAATCGGTCAGCGGCAGGTTGACCGCGCCCTTGATATGCCCGCGCTGGAAGGCGTCGGCCGAGCGGGCGTCGAGGAGCAGCACATCGGGCTTTGCCGCCTCGGCCTTGAAGGCGGTGAAGGCGAGCAGACGGGCGGCGCGCTTCGGCGCGACGCTGGCGGTGAGTGTCTGGAAGCCGGGATAGTCGATTTGCGGATTGGGCGCCGCGGCATTTTGGGCGAGCGCGGGGGCGGCGGTGAGCGCGGCGGCGAGCAGCAGGATACGCATGATGGTCCTCCCTTTGATGCGGAGAGGTTAGGCCGGGCTTGCTGGCTGGGCGATGAACCGCAAAAAATGGCGCCGGATCGCGGGCGGGCCGCGATCCGGCGCAGGCAGGGGACTGTCAGACTCGGTCGGAAGGGGCGAGCGTCAGGCGGCTTCGCTCTCCGCGTCGTCCTCGTCCCACGGCTCGAACACCTCGTCCTCGATCATATTGTCGATGGCGTGGACGCGCACGGCGATCAGCCAGTCGGCGAGCGGGCCTTCCCACGCGGCCTCGACCGCGGTGAGCTCGCCCTCGTCGCTGCCGGCGTCGCTGCCTGCGGGACGGTCGCCGACGAGGTCGAAGTCCTGGACGCCGTCCTCGGGCGGGGTGCTATAGACATGCGGGTCGAGCCGGACGTTGGCCCAGCCCGCGGTCGGGGTCAGGCCCTCGACCTCGACGGTCAGCAGCGGATTTTCCTCGTCGCCGCCGATGAAGGCGTTCACGTCGACAATTTCGCGTACCAGTTCGCTCATCACACGGACTCCTCGCAAAAAGGGGCGGGACCGGTGAGATCCCGCCCCGGTGTTTACGCGGTGCGTGTGACAGATTGGGGTGCGGCTATGCGCCCTTCGAGCAGGCGCGTTATTGTTTCTCGAACGCGGCGTGGATTTCGAGTTCGACCGCGTCGCTGACCGCGGGGATGCCGTAGGCGATGCCGAAATCGCTGCGGCGGATCGTGGTTTCAGCCTCGAATCCGACGGTGGCCTTCTTGTTATAGGGATTGGTGCCGGCGCCGTGGAAATCGACGTCGAGGGTGACGGCTTTGGTGACGCCGTTGAGGGTCAGGTTGCCGGTGACCTTGGCTTCGTCGCCGTCGTCATCGAGGACAACGCTGGTCGAGACGAATTTGGCGTCGGCGGGGACGGGGCCGAAGAAGTCGGGCTTGGCGCCGTCCTTGCCCGCGCGGAGCAGGTGGCCGGTCAGGCCGCTGCTGGCGGTGGTGACCTTGGCGACGGGGATCGTCACATCGACCCGGGCCGCGGCGGGATTGGCGGGGTCGATGACGAGGGTGCCGGTCACCTCGCCGAAGATGCCCGTGTATTTGCTGAAACCGAAATGATCGACTTCCCACACGACCATCGTGTGCCCTGCGTCGGCGGCATAGGTACCCGCGGCGACGCGCGCCTTGTCGGGCGCGCCGGGGACGGTGGGCGCGTTCTGGGCGATGACGACGGGAACCGCGACGATGAGGGCGGCAAGGGCGGCGAGGGGAGCGATGCGGCGCATGGATTGGGTCTCCTGTTGGGGGCGTGCAGGCTAAGGGTCCGTACTCAATTACAGCGCCGTCGAGGTTTGAAGCAAAATGGCCCGGTGCGAGGAGAGAAGGCGACGACATATGTCGAAATTTCGAGACTTCTCGACGCGGCACTGGGCCATTTTGGTCAAATCCCTGCGGGACGCCTAAATGGCTTCCATCTCGATCCGAAAGCCGCTTGGAAAGGCAACCAGCCTTCCCGGCGCGTCTTTCGGCCCGAGCTGTTCGCCATTTGGGCGCCTCGACGGCGCTGTAATTGAGTACGGACCCTAAGCGCGCGGACAGGGCCGCGTCAATCAGCGCACAGGAAACGCAATGTTTCGTGCCGTGCTTCCGTCAGCGGGCGCGGCGTGCCTCGAACCATTGGCGCAGCGCGGCGGCGGCGCAGCCGGTGAAGCCGTAAGACCCGACCGGCGAGCAGCTGTTCGGGCGGGTGGCGCGGGCGATATTGTCGTAGCCCTCGACCTTTGACGCCCAGCTGCCGCCGCCGGCGGGAGCGTCGTCTTTCAATTCTTCGCGCAGCTCCTTGGGGACGCGGTAGCGTTCGGATTCGGGCTGCTGCGCGCAGACGATGATCTCGTCGCCGACCGGTTCGGGGCAGGGCTCGTCGCCATAGGTGTAGAGGACCGAGGTGCGCTGCGGCGGCTGGCCCGACTGGGCGAGCGAGCCGTCGTCCTGCGCGGCGGCGGGCGCGGCGAGGGCGAGCGCCGCGAACAGGGGGAGGAGGAGGCCGGCTTGGTTCATCATCTCAGATCGCGTTCCCAAACCCCGTTTGCCTTAGCCCAGCTACCCCATGGATCAGCATGAAGCGTCGAGATGAACCTAAGCCGAACCTGCCCGCGTAACCCTTTGCGCTGTGGCTGCGAATTGGGGTGAGGAGGCCGCGGCATCGGGCCGATCCGGCCGAGATGGAGATTGATCGTGAAAAACCAAGCCCTGTTCATGCTGCTCGCGGCGGCGGTCGCGCCGCTGTCCTTCGCGGCCTTTACCCCGCACGCCTATGCCGCGCCGGTCTATGTCGGGGTCGAGGGCGGCAATATCGCGGTCAGCGGTTATGATGCGGTGAGCTATTTCGACGGCGACGGCACGCCGGTGAAGGGCGTCGCGGATTTCGCGGTCGCGCATGACGGTGCGGTCTATCATTTTGCCAATGGCGCCAATGCGGCGCGCTTTGCCGCCAATCCCGAAGCGTTCATGCCGCGCTATGGCGGGCATTGCGCGTGGGCGATGTCGCGCGGCTATCTCGCGCCGGGCGACCCGCTGGCTTATGCGGTGGTGGGCGGCAAGCTGTATCTGAACTTCAATCAGGAGGTGAAGGCGCAGTGGGATCTGGACCGCGCGGGCTATATTGCGGCGGCGGAGAAGAATTGGGCGGTGGTGCCGGCGGATGCGAAATTTGGGGGGTGACGGTGGGCGTCTGCTTTGGGGTGGGGTCCAGCGGCCTTGCGCAAGGCCGCTGGACCCAACCCCAACCCCTCCCCTGAAGGGGAGGGGCTTACCATCCACTTCCGGTCGTTCGGGGCCATTCTTAAATCGCGTTCAGCGACGCCCCGACTGCCCCCCACACCTGCGCCAGCTCGTCGGGCGTGATGCAATAGGGCGGCATCACATACACCGTGTTGCCGAGTGGGCGGAGGAGGACGCCGTGGTCGCGGTAAAAGGCGATCAGGCGGGGGGCGAGGTTTGAGAGATAGCCGCTGTCGGGGACGGTGATGTCGAGCGCGGCGATGGTGCCGAGGCGGCGCGGATTGGCGACGCGCGGGTCGTGGCTGAGCAGCGACAGATGCGCGGCCTGTGCGTCGGCGAGGGTGTCGATGCGTTGCTGCACCGGCTCGTCGCGCCAGATTTCGAGGTTTGCGTTCGCGGCGGCGCAGGCGATCGGGTTCGCGGTGTAGCTTGACGAATGATAGAAGGTTTTGCTGCGGTCGGTGGATACGTGCGCCTCGAAGATCGGCTCGATGCAGAGCGTCACCGCGAGCGGGAGCGCGCCGCCGGTGAGGCCTTTCGACAGGCAGACGATGTCGGGGATGACCCCGGCCTGATCGCAAGCGAAGCGGGTGCCGGTGCGGCCCCAGCCGGTCATCACCTCGTCGGCGATGAAGAGGACGCCGTGGCGGGCGCAAATGCTGCGCATCTCGGCGAGCACCCACGCGGGATAGATGAGCATACCGCCCGCGCCGAGGATCAAAGGTTCGACGATGAAGGCGGCGGGCGGGTTGCCGGTTTTTTGGGGAGCGCAGGCGGCTTCGAGCGCGTCGAGCGCGCTCTGCTCCTGTCCTTCGTGGGGGAAGGGGATGGTGTCGACGTCGAACAGCAGGGGCTGCCAGGCGCGGTTGTAGACGCCGCGCTCGCCGACCGACATCGAGCCGATCGTGTCGCCATGATAGCTGTGTTCGAGGACGAGGATGCGGTGGCGTGGTTCGCCGATGTTATACCAATAGCCGAGCGCCATTTTCAGCGCGACCTCGACGCTGGTCGAACCCGAGTCCGAGAAGAAGACGCGGGTGAGCGGATCGGGGGTGATGCGGATCAGTTCGGCGGCAAGCGTCTCGGCGGGTTCGTGCGTCCAGCCGGCGAAGATGAGCTGGTCGAGCCGTTCGGACTGGGCGCGGATCGCGGCCATGATGCGCGGGTGGGCGTGACCGTGGGTGGTGACCCACCAGCTGGAGATGGCGTCGATCCAGCTTTGGCCGTCGGCGGCGTAGAGACGGGCGCCTTCGCCGCGGGCGATCAGCGGGATCGGGTCGCCGAGGCCGTGCTGGGTGAAGGGGTGCCAGACGGGGGAGGTGGGGCTTTGCGTCATCTTTTACCTCGTCATTCCCGCGAAGGCGGGAATCCCGCTTCTTGGCCATCCGCTCGAAGAAAAGCGGGATCCCCGCCTTCGCGGGGATGACGTAAAAGTCAAACGAAGTCGGCCAAATTGAAGCTCGCGCTGAATGCGGCGGCGAGCGTTTCGCTCGTCAGCGGATCGACGATGGGCAGCCGCCCCAGACGCCGCA
The DNA here is from genome assembly GCF_051861155.1 of Sphingopyxis sp. GTDB lineage: Bacteria > Pseudomonadota > Alphaproteobacteria > Sphingomonadales > Sphingomonadaceae > Sphingopyxis. The sequence continues at coordinate 200,464 of NZ_JBHYDE010000002.1, forward strand.
TGCCGCTGATTGCGGCGATGATCGCTTCGCTGTCCTCCACCGCGTCGCCGAGAAAGGCGACGCCGTGGATGGGCACCCCGCGCGCGCGCAGCGCTTCGATCGTCAGCAAGCTGTGGTTGATCGTGCCGAGCGCGGTGCGGGCGCAGACGATGACGGGGATTTGCCAGCGCGCGAAGAGGTCAGCGTAAAGGGTGGTGCGGGTGACCGGGACGAGCGCGCCGCCCGCGCCTTCGACGATGAGGTTGCCGGGGGGCGGGGTGAGCGCGGCGAGGTCGATGGCGATGCCGTCGATCTCGGCGGCGATATGCGGCGAGGCGGGGGTGTTGAGGCGATAGGCTTCGGGGAGGATTGGGACGCCTGCGAGGCGCGCGACGACCGCGCTGTCGGTTTCGTCGTCGAGGCCCGACTGGATCGGTTTCCAATAGGGCGCGCCGGTCGCACCCGCGAGCGCGGCCGAAAAGATCGTTTTGCCGATGCCGGTGTCGGTGCCGGTGACGACGAAGCGCGTCATGCGGCGGCCATCGCCTGCTTCAATGCGTCGGCCATCGCGTCGATGTCGGCTTCGTCGACGTTGAGGGTGATCGCGATGCGGAGGCGCGCGGTGCCGTGGGGGACGGTGGGCGGGCGGATGCCGCGAATGTCGAACCCGGCCTGTTGCAGCGCCCCGGCGATGCGCATCGTGCGCTGGTTGTCGCCGATGACGACCGGCAGGATCTGGGTGCCGCTGGCCGGAATGCCCAGCGGCACGAGGCGTTCGGCGGCGTGGCGGACGACGGTGTGGAGGCGCGCCTGCCGTTCGGGCTGGTTGGCGACGATCTCGATCGCCTGGCGGACGAGCCACGCCATCAGCGGCGACGGCGCGGTCGAGAAGATGAAGGGGCGGCCGCGGTTGACGATGAAGTCGGCGGCGATCGCGGGGGCGCAGAGGAGCGCGCCCTCGGCCCCCAGCGCCTTACCGCAGGTGTGGAGGGTGACGAGATTGTCGCGGCGGGCGAGGGTGCGCGCGAGCCCGGCGCCGCCGGGGCCGAACACTCCGGTCGCATGCGCTTCGTCGACGACCAATATGGCGTCGTGGCGGTCGGCGACCGCGGCGAGATCGGTCAGCGGGGCGCGGTCGCCGTCCATGCTGTAGAGGCTTTCGACCGCGATCCACGGCGTCCCCGCGCCGCCGCCGGTGCGCCAGCGGGTGATGAGGTCGTCGAAGGCCTGGGCGTCGTTATGCGCCGCGGCGACGGTCCCGGCACGGCCGAGCTTCATGCCATCGTGGGCGCTGGCGTGGATCAGCTCGTCATGGACGACAAGGTCGCCGCGCTGCGGCAGGGTGGCGAAGAGCGCGGTGTTGGCGGCGAAACCGGTGGGGAAGAATAGCGCCGCCTCGCTGCCATAATGGCGCGCCGCATGGGCTTCGAGCGCTTCATGTTCGGGATGGTTGCCGCGCAGCAGGCGCGAGCCGCCCGACCCGGCAGGGAGGCCGCGCTCGATGCCCGCGGTGAGGGCGGCGCGCAGCGCATCGCTATCGGCGAGGCCGAGATAGTCGTTCGAGGCGAAATCGCGCCCGGCGCGCGGTGCGAGCGCGCGGCGGCTGCTTTGGAGCGCCAGCGCTTCAAGGTCGGCGCGGTGGGTGTCGAAGGGGGAGAGGTCCGGCATCGACATGTCCTAAGATTGATTACCGGTCAGCTGCGCCGGAGCGCCTGCCGTTCTGCGCTGGTCAGTCGGTGCGGCTTGACGATCGGTTCGAGCGTTACGGGATCGAACAGTTCGCACCGCCGCCGATCGCCCGAGATCAAGTCCTTGATCATGCGCGGGAAAAAACGCCGCATCAGTCCGGACATGCTCATCTTGGGCAAATGGCCGGCGTCGCCAACGCCGTCCTGCGTGAAGAGGTGGCCGCGCGGCGGACCCACCAGTTCGGCCCGCCGGGCGGGATCGCAAGCGCTCAGCTGTGTCGTGATGTACGGCAGCTTGCCGTTTGCGTAAGTGTTGAACAACGGCATGCCGCAGCATTTCGCGTACCAGCGCAGCGTCGGCTTTTCGGTCAAATGGACGCAGGCAAGCTGGTCGCGGCCCGACGTGATCCGCAGGCGCGCGCAGCGCGACTGATACAGCGACGAACCGCCATGCGCGTCGAGCACCCGGTCGGCATGGCCAAGATGGTGCGTGAGATCCTGACAATCGGTGCAATGGCATATGACATGATCGCCCTGATCCGGGCCGACGCCCAGCAGTGTTCCGGAAACGGTCCCGCAGTCGCAGGCGAAGGAGAGGTCGGAGGTCATCGCCTCGCCCTAGCTCCTTGCCCGCGATTGCGAAAGCCGTCAGTTCTTTGCCTTGTCCACCAGCTGGTTCTTGGCGATCCACGGCATCATCGCGCGCAGCTCGCCGCCGACCTGTTCGATCGGATGCGCCGCGGCGGCCTTGCGGCTGGCTTTCAGCTCGGGCTGGCCGGCCTGGTTGTCGAGGACGAAATCCTTGACGAAGCGGCCCGACTGGATGTCGGCGAGGACGCGCTTCATTTCCTTCTTCGTTTCGTCGGTGATGATGCGCGGGCCGGTCTTGATGTCGCCATATTCGGCGGTGTTCGAGATCGAATAGCGCATGTTGGCGATGCCGCCTTCATAGAGGAGGTCGACGATCAGCTTGGTTTCGTGGAGGCATTCGAAATAGGCCATTTCGGGGGCGTAGCCCGCCTCGACCAAGGTTTCGAAACCCGCTTGGATGAGGTGGGTGATGCCGCCGCAGAGCACCGCCTGTTCGCCGAACAGGTCGGTTTCGCATTCTTCCTTGAAGGTGGTTTCGATGACGCCGCTGCGCCCGCCGCCAACGGCCGAGGCATAGCTGAGGGCGAGTGCCTTGGCATAGCCGTTGCCGCTGTTGCCCGCGGCCTCCTGGGCGACAGCGATCAGGCAGGGGACGCCGCCGCCGCGCTGATATTCGCTGCGCACCGTGTGGCCGGGGCCCTTGGGCGCGACCATGAACACGTCGATGTCGGGGCGGGCTTCAATGAGGCCGAAGTGGATGTTGAGGCCGTGGGCGAAGGCGAGCGCGGCGCCGGGCTTCATGTTCTCGGCCAGGTCGTCGGCGTAGATTTTTGCCTGATGCTCGTCGGGGGCGACGACCATGATGACGTCGGCCCACGCGGCGGCTTCCTTGTTAGTCAGCACCTTGAAGCCCGCGGCTTCGGCCTTTTTGGCGGTCGCCGAACCGGGGCGGAGCGCGATCGCGACGTCGGCGACGCCGCTGTCGCGCAGGTTCTGCGCGTGGGCGTGGCCTTGGCTGCCATAGCCGATGACGGCAACCTTCTTGCCCTTGATCAGATCCTGGTCGGCGTCGCGATCGTAATAGACTTGCATGATATGTCATTTCCTTGGTGTGAACTGCCCGGAGGCAAAGCTGTGAAGAACCAGAAAGGCTAGAACCGCTCTACCGTTGGCGGTTTGCCGTCGGATGCGAATGAAAGCTCGTAAACTTCACCCGGTCGCGTCGCCTTGCACTCGACATGAGCGGGGCCGGCACCGGGGGCGGTGAAGCGGCACTCGCCTTCTGCGTTGAGGACATCGGCGCCCTTGGCAAAGGGCGGGGTGACAAGGATCTTGGTGACGGCCAGCGTTGCGGTGTCGCCGGTTGCCGCCCCCTCATTGCCGTAAAAGCCGATCAAAATATTGCCGGCCACCGCTATGCGGAAGCTGGAGCGCCCGTCGCGATACTCGATGTGGGCGATCTTGTCGGCGCAGCGCGCGGTGTTGTCACCGCCGCCCGGAAGGATCAGCTTTTGGCAGGTGCCTTGCAGCGTCGTCGTGCTGGCGATCCGGCTTAAATCGGGGCGGTCAGCAGCGACCGGCGCCACAGCCAGCGCTATCGGGAGCAGCATGCCGATCATACCGCCTCCGGCCCGCGGCCGATGGCGACGACGCCGGTGCGGCCGACCTCGACCAGCCCGCATTCGCGCATCAGCGCGATGAAGCGGTCGACCTTGTCGCTCGTCCCGGTGATTTCGAAGATGAAGCTGGTGAGCGTCGTGTCGACGACCTTGGCGCGAAAGACGTCGGCCATGCGCAGCGCCTCGATGCGCTTGTCGCCGGTGCCCGCGACCTTGACCAGCGCGATCTCGCGTTCGACATGCGCGCCGCCGTCGGCAAGGTCGGTGACCGAGTGCACGGGCACGAGCCGGTCGAGCTGCGCGATGATCTGGTCGATCACCGGCGGCGGACCGTTGGTGACGATGGTGATGCGGCTCAAGGCATGATCGGCGCTGATGTCGGCGACGGTCAGGCTTTCGATATTATAGCCGCGCGCCGAGAACAGCCCGGTGATCTTGGCGAGAATGCCCGCCTCGTTATCGACGGTGACGGCGAGCACGTGGCGCTCGCCTGCTTCGGTTTTGATTTTCATGTTGCAAACCTTCCCCTCTCCCCTTGCGGGAGAGGGATGTGAAGACTTGGCAGCTTGCTGCCTAGTCGAAGCTGGGTGAGGGGTATGCGCGCCATCGGCGCGCGCGGCCCGCGGGGCCGCTCCCCCTCCCTAAGACCTGCTAGGCGGCAAGCCGCCAAGCCAAGTCTTTTCTCCCCCGCCGGGGGGGAGAAGATTTGTCCGAAATGCCGCATCACACCAGGGCCTTGGCTTCGTCGTCCATCGTGCCGGTGATGTCGTTCGGCTGGAGGATCATGTCGGTGTGCGCGGCGCCCGAGGGGATCATCGGGAAGCAATTGGCGAGCTGCGCGACGCGGCAGTCGACGATCACCGGGCCGGGGGTTTCGATCATCTTGGCAATGCCGCCCTCGAGCTGGCCCAGCGTGTCAATGCGCAGGCCGGTCCAGCCATAGGCGTCGGCGAGCTTCACGAAATCGGGCAGGCTGTCCGAATAGCTGTTCGAATAGCGGCTTTCGTAGGTCAGTTCCTGCCACTGGCGGACCATCCCCATCCACTGGTTGTTGAGGATGAAGATCTTCACCGGCAGGCGATATTGCGCGACGGTGCCCATTTCCTGGATGTTCATCTGGAGCGAGGCTTCGCCCGCGATGCAGATGACGAGGCGGTCGGGCTTGGCGATCTGCGCGCCGACCGCGGCGGGAAAGCCATAGCCCATCGTGCCGAGCCCGCCGCTGGTCAGCCAGCGGTTGGGGCTGTCGAAATGGAAATGCTGCGCCGCCCACATCTGGTGCTGGCCGACCTCGGTCGTGATGATCGGGTCCATGCCGCGGGTCGCGTCGAACAGCGCCTTGACCGCGCGCTGCGGCATGATTTCGGCGCCGTCCTCTTTCTTTTCGGGGAAGTCGAGGCAGCGCGTCGCGCGCCAGCCGTCGACGCGGCGCCACCATTCGCCCAGATCGCGCGGCGTGTGCCCCGCGTCCTGCCACCCCGCGATGATCGCGTCGAGCGCGCGCCCGGCGTCGCCGACGATGGCGAGGTCGACGGGGATGATCTTGTTGATCGAGCTGCGGTCGATGTCGATGTGGATCTTTTTGGAATCGGGCGAGAAGGCGTCGAGGCGGCCGGTGACACGGTCGTCGAAGCGCGCGCCGACCGCGATGATCAGATCGGCGCGGTTCATCGCCATATTGGCCTCGAACGTGCCGTGCATGCCGAGCATGCCGAGCCATTTGTCATTGTCGGCGGGGAAAGCGCCGAGGCCCATGAGGGTCGAGGTGACCGGCGCGCCGGTGAGCGCGACGAGCTGGCGCAAAGCGGCACTCGCGTCGGGGCCGGCGTTGATGACGCCGCCGCCGGTATAGAAGATCGGCCGCTCGGCCGCGGCGATCATCGCGACGGCGGCAGCAATCGCGTCGGCGTCGGGTTCGACCTGCGGGCGATAGCTTTTATGCTCGATCATTTCGGGCACGCTGTAGGTGCCGGTGGCGACCTGAACATTTTTGGGGATGTCGATGACCACCGGGCCGGGGCGGCCGTTGGTGGCGATATAAAAGGCCTCGTGCATGATCGCGCCGAGGCGGGCGGGATCCATGACCAGATAATTATGCTTGGTGCAGTGGCGCGTGATGCCGACGGTGTCGCATTCCTGGAACGCATCGGTGCCGATCAGCGTCGTCGGCACCTGCCCGGTCAGGACGACCATCGGGATCGAATCCATCAGGGCATCGGTGATGCCGGTGACCGCGTTGGTCGCCCCGGGGCCCGAGGTGACGAGCACGACGCCGGGCTTGCCGGTCGCGCGGGCATAGCCCTCGGCCGCGTGGGTTGCCGCCTGTTCGTGGCGCACCAGAATATGCTTGATCGTCGGGTGCTTATAGAGCGCGTCATAGATCGGAAGGACCGCACCGCCCGGATAGCCGAACACCGTGTCGACCCCAAGGTCGACCAGCGCCTGAACCACCATGTCGGCACCACTCATTTCCGTCACGACGAAACTCCTTTCACTTATCGCGATTGCGGCGCTTGTGCGCTGCAACAGGGTTGCGGGCAATAGGTATATGATTCTATCCTGTCAACAGTCTTTCACGTAATATTATTGCTAATTCATCAACAGAATCGTTGTTTAGTGACTCGGTGTGGCGCGGCCAATCGGCGGGGGGCTGGTGACGAAACCACGTAAATTGGCGCTTGGCATATTGGCGGGTGGCTGCCTGCGCGAGGGTGAGTGCCGCCGCGCGATCGATGGTGCCCGACAGATATTGCGCGATCTGCGGCACGCCGATCGCGCGCATCGCGGGAAGATCGGGGTCGAGATGGCGCGCGAGCAAGGTTGCGGTCTCTTCGACGCCGCCGCCATCGAACATCTGAACAAGGCGCTCGTCGCAGCGATCGCGCAGCCACTCGCGCGGCGGGAGGAGGACCAAGGGGGCGAGGGTGATGGCGTCGGCGATGCTGCCTTGGCGCGATTCCTGCCAGTGGCTAAGCGGGCGGCCGGTCGCGCGGATCACCTCGAGCGCGCGCGAGACGCGGGTCGCATCGGCGGGGTTGAGCCGCGCCGCCGCCGCGGGATCGGCGCGGGTCAGCGCGGCATGGGCATCGGCGACGGGCAGCGCGCGAACCGCGGCGCGAATATCGGGGGCGATGTCGGGCACCGGGGCGATGCCGTACAACAAGGTGCGGATGTAGAGGCCGGTGCCGCCGACCAGGACCGGGACGTCGCCCGCGGCGTGCGCGGCGGCGATCGCGGCGCGCGCTTCATCGGCCCAGCGTGCGGCGTTATGCGCCTCCGCCGCGTCGATATGGCCAAATAATCGGTGGGGGACGCCGTCCATCTCGGCAGCGGTCGGGCGCGCCGACAGGATAGCAAGGTCGGCATAGACCTGGCTGGCGTCGGCGTTGACGACCCGCGCGTTGCCGAGCGCTTTTGCCAGCCGTACCGCCAATGCACTCTTGCCGCTGGCGGTGGGGCCAGCAATAAGTGCGACAGGCGGGCGTGCCGGAAAAGGTGGGCGCCGAAAGGATGATGAAGGAGATGCCATGTTCGTCGCGACGCTGATAGCAGCCGGAAAGCTGACCGACGAGGTGGTTCGCGAAGCGATCGACCGGCTCGACGCGACGGGGCATGATGTCGGCGCACCGCACTGGCTGGATGTCGGCGACGCCGCCGACATCGTCTTTCACGGCAGCCTGGTCAGTGCGCGCAAGGAATTGGCGCTGATGGACCATGGCGCGCTCGACACGATCGTCCAGCCGCTGGGCGACCGGACCAAAAAACTGATCATCGCCGACATGGATTCGACGATGATCACCGTCGAGTGTATCGACGAACTGGCGGATTATGCGGGGCTGAAGCCCGAGATCGCGGCGATCACCGAACGCGCGATGCGCGGCGAACTCGATTTCCGCGCCGCGCTGATCGAGCGCGTCGCCTTGCTGGCCGGGATGCCCGAAGCGACGCTGGTCGATTGCCGGATGGAGCGCGTGAAGCTGACGCGCGGCGCGCGCACGCTGGTACAGACGATGAAGGCGCATGGCGCGTTTTCGGTGCTGGTATCGGGGGGCTTTATGCCGTTCGCCGGGCCGGTCGGCGAGGCGATCGGGTTCGACAGGATATTGGCGAACGAACTGGAGATCAAAGGCGGCAAGCTGACCGGCAAGGTGATCGAGCCGATCGTCGACAGCCACGCCAAGCTGGAAACGCTGAAGGCCGAGGCCGCGAAGCATGGCCTGCCGCTGGCCGAGACGCTGGCGGTCGGCGACGGCGCCAACGACATCCCGATGATCACCGCGGCCGGGCTGGGGATCGGCTATTACCCGCACCCCGCGGCGGGCGAGGCGGCGGCGGCGGTGGTGCGGCACCATGATTTGACTGCGCTGCTGTGGGCGCAGGGGTATCCGCGGCGGAGCTGGGTGCTGGGGTAGGTTTGGCGGGTAGCGACCGGAATTGGTCGGTAAGCCCCTCCCCTTCAGGGGAGGGGTTGGGGTGGGGGCCAGCGGCCTTGCGCAAGGCCGCTGGCCCCCACCCGCTGCGACTAACGAACAAGTTCGTAAGTCTCGCTGCCCTCCCCTGAAGGAGAGGGCGCGATTGTTTCGCTACGTCCGCTTCCCACCCCCAAAGCAGCCGCTTCACCGGTCGACCCTTACCCGTCCCACGCCGCGATCGTCGTGCGGTGAAGCAGGCGGTCGTGGCCGTCGTAGCCGCCGGTGGCGCGGTGGAGCAGCGAGCGATTGTCCCACAGGATCAGCATGTCGGGCTCCCAAACATGGCTGTAGCGGAATTCCTCGCGGCCCTGCCATTGCAGCAGTTCATAGAGCAGCGGCAGCGCCTCGGCATCGTCCATGCCCTCGATACCCATGATGTAACCGGCGCAGCCGAACAGGCCTTCGCGGCCGGTTTCGGGGTGGCGACGGATGAAGGCATGGGTCTGGGTGGCGAGCGCTTCGTCACCCGAGCGGATGTCCATGCTGCGATCCTTGTCGTTCGCGCCATACATGCCCGAGGGCGCATAGCCGCCACGCGCGCTGTGGATCGCGTTGCGACCGTCGATTTTCGCCCTGAGCGCATCCGGCATCGCGTCGAGCGCGGCGTGCTGGTTGGCAAATTCGGTGTTGCCGCCGACGGGCGGGATGGTGATGCCGTAAAGACAGGTGCCCGCGGGCGGCCGCGCCTGAAAACTCCAGTCGCTGTGCCAGTTTTCGGCGAACAGCGGCGCGGTTTCGTCGGCGCGGCGCCTGACCGCGATGATATGATCGCGGCCGGGGATCGGGCGGATGAACGGATCGTCGCCGAAACCGCCGAAATATTGGGTGAAGCGCTCAAGATCATCGTCGCTCAGCTTTTGATCGGGGAAGGCGAGGACGTGGTGGTCGAGCCACGCGGCGCGGATGGTGACGATGGTTTCGGGGGCGAGCGGCCGGGTGAGGTCGACGCCGGTGACGCGCGCGCCGCAGGATTGGCCGCTGGGGGTGATGGCGAGGGTCATGACGAGATGCTGCGCCGGTTGGGCGGCGGCGTCAATTGCGGCAATGCGGTACTGGCCCTAGACGCGCCCCGCTTTTTTCCTCATTCTGGTGGCTCACCGCGTGGAGGACAGACGATGAAAAGCCTGATCAAGATTGCGATGCCGCTGGGCGTTGGCCTGTTGCTCGCGTCGCTCTCGGTCCCGGGAATCGCCGCGCTGCAACAAGGTGCGAAGGCGCCCGATTTCACGCTGAACGCCGCGCAGGGCGGCAAGCCGTTCAGCCTGTCGCTGAAACAGACGCTGAAGAAGGGGCCGGTCGTCCTCTATTTCTTCCCCGCCGCCTTCACCCCCGGCTGCACGCTGGAAGCGCATCTGTTCGCCGAAGCGAGCGACGATTTCGGCCGGCTGGGCGCGCGCGTCGTCGGGGTGACCGCGGGCAATATCGACCGCGTAGCCGAATTCTCCAAGTCCGAATGCCGCGACAAATTTGCCGTGGCGGCCGACCCCGGCGCCAGGGTTGCGGCAAAATATGACACCGCGGTGCGCGGCGCCAACCAGGCCATGCTGTCGAGCCGGACGTCCTATGTCATCGCGCCGAACGGCACCATATTGCTGAGCTACACCGACCCCAAGCCGCAGGCGCATGTCGAACGGACGATGGCAGCGGTGCGCGCGTGGAAGGCGAAGCGCCGCTGATCGGGTTCCGACCGGCAGCGGACTTTACGACCGTCATCCCGGGCTTGACCCGGGATCCGCTCTTATTGTTTCCAGTATTGGATGAGGAATAAGGCAGGCCCCGGGTCAAGCCCGGGGTGACGAAGAAGATCGGATTTTGGTCAATCCCGCTTCTGCAAGCTCACCACCGCATGGATCGGCAGTTCGGCATAAAGATGCGGGAACAGGTCGCCGCCGCGCGCGGCTTCCCAGCGGATCGCGTCGCCGAGCAGGAGCAGGTCGACCTCGGCGATCATCAGCTGCGACTGGCCCGCGAAATGCTTGGCGATCGTGCTTTCGAGCTGCTCGCCGGTCGACAGGTGGATATAGCCGTCGGCGATGTCGACCGGGGCGCCGCGGAAGACGCGTTCGCGTTCGAAATCGGCCCATTGCTGCTGGGTCAGCACCTTGAAGGCGGTCGACGCGGTCATTCCGAGGGGGCTTCCGTTTCCGGGGCTGCGGCGGCCGCGGCTTCGCCTTCGGCCTCTTCCTCGTCGCCGTCCTCGATCAGCGCCGCCGACACGACATGCTCGTCCTTGGCGACGTCGAACAGGCGGACGCCCGCCGAGCCGCGGCCGATGACGCGCATCGAATCGAGCCCCATGCGGATCAGTTTCGCCTGGTCGGTGACCAGCATCAACTGATGCGCCTTGGTGGCGGGGAAGCTGGCGACGACCAGGCCGTTGCGCGCGATATTGTCGATATTGGTGATCCCCTGACCACCGCGGCCGGTGCGGCGATATTCATAGGCCGACGACAGCTTGCCATAGCCGTTGGCGCACACGGTCAGGATGAATTCCTCGCGCGCCGCCAATTCGTCCATGCGGTCGGCGAGGAGGGTCGGCTCGTTTTCATTATCCTTCCACGGCGCGGCGCGCAGATAGGCTTCGCGTTCGTCGCTGGTCGTGCCGACCTTGTGGAGGATCGACAGCGAGATCACCTCGTCGCCGTCCGTCAGGCGCATCCCGCGCACCCCGGTCGAATTGCGGCTCTGGAATTCGCGGACATCGTCACCGGCAAAGCGGATCGCCTTGCCCTGGCGCGTGGCGAGCAGCACATCGTCGCTTTCGTCGAGCAACGCGACCCCGATCAACCGGTCGTCTTCGTCCTCACCCTCGAACTTCATCGCGATCTTGCCGTTCGAGGGCACGTTGGTGAACGCATCCATGCTGTTGCGGCGCACGCTGCCCTTCGCCGTGGCGAACATGACGTGCAGCTTGCCCCATTCGGTTTCGTCTTCGGGCAGCGGCAGGACGGTCGAGATCGTCTCGCCCGCGCCCAGCGGCAACAGATTGACCATCGGGCGGCCGCGGGTGGCGGGGCCGCCTTCGGGTAGGCGCCATACCTTCATGCGGTACACCTTGCCGAGGGTCGAGAAGAACAGCACCGGGGTGTGCGTCGAGGTGACGAACATTTCGGTGACGACATCCTCGTCCTTGGTCGCCATGCCGGCGCGGCCCTTGCCGCCGCGGCGCTGGGCGCGGAAGGTGTCGAGGGTGGTGCGCTTGATATAACCGTCCATGGTGACGGTCACGACCATCTCTTCGCGCTCGATCAGATCCTCGTCGTCGATGCCGTCGGCGGCGGGGGCGAGGAGGGTGCGGCGCGGCTTGGCGAATTCGTCGCGCACCGCGATCAGCTCTTCGCGCATGACGGCAATCAGCTTGTCGCGGTTGGCGAGGATGCTCAGCAGCTCCTCAATCTCGTCCGCCAGCTCCTTGAGTTCCTTGCCGATTTCATCGCGGCCGAGTGCGGTCAGGCGGTGCAGGCGGAGGTCGAGGATCGCCTTTACCTGCACTTCGGACAGGCGGTAGCTCGAACTGTCGTCCATCTCGCCGTCGATCGCTTCGACCAGGCGGATATAGGGCGCGATGTCGCCGATCGGCCATTCGCGCGCGAGCAGCGCTTCGCGCGCCGCCGCGGGGCTGGACGAGCCGCGGATGATGCGGACGACTTCGTCGAGATTGCTGACCGCGACGACGAGGCCGAGCAAGATGTGAGCGCGGTCGCGCGCCTTGCCGAGCTCGAACTTGCAGCGGCGGGTGATCACTTCCTCGCGGAAGTCGATGAACGCCGACAGGATCGTCTTGAGCCCCATCATTTCGGGGCGGCCGCCGCGGATCGCGAGCATGTTGGCGGGGAAGCTCGACTGCGCCGGGGTGTGGCGCCACAACTGGTTGAGCACGACCTCTGCGGTCGCGTCGCGCTTCAGCTCGATGACGACGCGGACGCCCTCGCGGTTCGATTCGTCGCGGATGTCGGACACGCCTTCGATGCGTTTGTCCCGCGCCGCTTCGGCGATCTTCTCGACCAGGCCCGACTTGCCGACCTGGAAAGGAATCGACGTCAATACAATCGACTGGCGATCGTTCCTGCCTTCTTCGATGATGTGCGTCGCGCGCATCATGATCGAACCGCGGCCGGTGGCATAGGCGTTGCGCGCGCCGCCCTGGCCCAGCATCAGCGCGCCGGTCGGGAAATCGGGGCCGGGGATGATCGCCATCAGTTCGTCGAGGGTAATTTCGGGATTGTCGATCGTCGCGAGCGTCGCGTTGATCACTTCGCCGAGGTTGTGCGGCGGAATATTGGTCGCCATGCCGACCGCGATGCCGCCGGCGCCGTTGACGAGCAGATTGGGGTAGCGCGCGGGCAGGACGGTGGGCTCGGATTCGGAGCCGTCATAGTTGGGCTGGAAATCGACGGTGTCCTTGTCGAGATCGCCGAGCAGGGTGTTCGCGACCTTGGCCAGACGCGATTCGGTGTAGCGCATCGCCGCCGGCGGATCGGGATCCATCGATCCGAAATTGCCCTGACCGTCGACGAGCGGGACGCTCATCGACCAGTCCTGCGTCATGCGCGCGAGCGCGTCGTAGATCGAGCTGTCGCCGTGCGGGTGATATTTACCCATGACGTCGCCGACGATACGCGCCGATTTGCGGTAAGGGCGGCCCGCGACATAGCCGCTTTCGAACGCCGAATAGAGGATGCGGCGGTGCACGGGTTTCAGGCCGTCGCGCACGTCGGGCAGCGCGCGGCTGACGATCACGCTCATCGCGTAATCGAGGTAGCTGGTCTTCATTTCGTCGACGATGTTGATCGGCGAAATGCCGTCCTCGGACGGCGGCGTCGGCGTATTTTCTTCGGTCAAGACCCGGCCTTTTTTCTGCTTTTCGGGAGGTGGCTTTTACCTAGCCGACGGTGGCGGGAAATGCCAGCGATTCGGTGGGTTTTCAGGGAATGATTTCGCTGCCGTCCCACGCGAAAATCCGGCCGGTTTGGGCGGGCGTCAGCGTGCCCAACACACGCAGCAGATTGGCTGCCGCGGCGGGCGGCGCGGTCAGGCTTTCGGCGGGTACGCCGCGCTGGAACGGCGCCGATAGGCCGGTATCGACGGTACCGGGGTGCAGCGCGACGACCAATGCGTCGGGGTTGCGGCGCGCCTCGGCAATCGCGAAGCCGCGCGCGAGCTGGTTGAGCGCGGCTTTCGAGGCGCGGTAGCTGTACCAGCCGCCGCTGCGGTTATCGCCGATGCTGCCGACGCGCGCCGACAGCATCGCGAAAACGGTGCGCCCGCGGCGCGGCAGCAGCGGCAGGAAATATTTGGCGATCAGCGCAGGGCCGATCGCATTGACGGCGAAATTGCGCGCCATCCAGTCGGGATCAATGTCGGCAAGTTTTCGCTCGGGCTGATGCTCCTCCGCGTGGAGCAGGCCGGTGGCGACGATCACCAGCCGCGGCGGCTGGTCGCCGTCGCGCACGAGGGCAGCGGCGGCGGCGACCGATGCTTCGTCGGTAACGTCGATATGATGCGGGGCGGGGAATGCGCGGGCAAAACGGTGGATGACGTCATGGCGTCCATCGGCGTGCAGCGCATCGGCGAGCGCGGCGCCGATCCCGCCCGAAGCGCCGATGATGATGGCCGATCCGCGATCTGTCACGCGGGCGGATTATCATGCGCCGCCGCGGCGCGACAAGCGATGCTTGCCAAACCGGTGCGGCGCCATATGACGGTGGGCCGTGACCATATCGCTTCTTCGTGCCCGCCGATGGCTCTGATCGCGCTGATCGGCGCCAGCGAAGTCTTGTCCGACGGCGGGCTGCGCGCGCTCGTGACCGTCGCCGGCGAAACGCTGATCGAGCGGCAGGCGGCTCGGCTGGCGGACGTGGGGGTGACGCATATCGCGGTGGCGGTCGCGGCGGTCCCCGCCGATCTGCTGGCGACGTGCGACCGGATCCGCCGCCGCGGGCTGAAAGTCACCCCGGTGCGCGCCGCCGCCGACCTGATGGGGCTGGTGCAGGGCGACGACCGCATCATCCTGGTCGCCGACGGGCTGCGCGCCGGCGGGACGCATTATGCCGCGATCGCCAAGCCCGGGGCGCCCGCGATCCTGGTCACCGGCGACACGCCGCTGACGCAGGGGTTCGAGCGCATCGACGCGACGCGGCGCTGGGGCGGGCTGGCGAGCATTTCGGAGCCGATGGTCGCCGAACTCGCGGCGATGCCGGGCGAATGGGACATGATGCTCACCCTGTTGCGGCTGGCGGTGCAGTCGGGGGCGCGGCGGCTCTATTGCGAACCGGCGCTGTTCGAACAGGGCGAGATCGCGATCGTCACCGACCGACCGACCGCGGCGCTGATCGAGCAATCGAGCCTGCAGCAGGTCGAATATGGCGGCATGGGATTCGGCCGGTCGGCGATCATGATGCCGATGATCCGGCTCGCGGGGCCGTTGCTGGTCAAATCGCCGACGACGGCGCGCACCTTGCCTTATGTCACGGCTTCGCTGTGGATCGCGGTGGCGGCGCTGGCGGCGAGCGGGCTGGCGGCGGCGGGGGCGCTGGTCGCGATCCTCGGCGGGCTGGGGCTGACCGCGATGCGTTTTCTGTCGGCCTTTCGCGCCGAAAGCGCGGCGCAGGACCGGGTGCGCGACGTGATCCGCACCTTTGCATGGGTGTTGCTCGCGGTTTTCCCGTGGTTGGTTGCGCTGGCGGGGCCGGGGCATCGGATGCCGCTGTTTTCCGAAGCCGCGCTGGCGCCGTGCCTGGCCGCGACGATCCTGCTCGCGCGGTCGCTGTACGAGGATTCGGGCGAGCGGCGGCGCTTTCACTGGCTGCTGCCCGACGCCGACCAGGCGTGGATCATGCTGGCGCCGGCGTTGCTGTTCGATTTTGCGTCGTTGATGTTCGCGGTCCTGCCGCTGCTCGCGCTGCTCCAGATTCTGCTCTGGCTGCGCTTGGCGCGGCGCCCGGAAGCGCGCTAATACAAAGCGCTTCAAGGTTTAGCGCGTATTAACGCCATCCTGCTATCCGCGATCGTGCATGACTGACTCCGCCTCCTCGTCCGGCATCGATCCGCTGTCCGCGCGTTTGCGCGAGCTTGCCGATTATCTGGCGGCGCCCGCGATCGCGCGGCTGACCGAGGAGCAGCGCGCGCTGTCGCTGGGGATCGCGCGGCGGCTGGTCGCCGATGTCGCGGGGCGGCTCGATCGCGGCATCGATACCGACGCATTGTGGCGCGAATGGCTGCGCGGCGGTTTGCCGGGCGCCGAACGGCTGGCGCGCCTCTGTTTCGTTCGCGCCGAGGAGCATCGCTGGCGCGACCTGTCGGCGCAGCGCAGCAGCCCGCCGCCGATCCTGCCCGAAACCGATCAGGCGGACGCCGAAGCGCCGACGGTCAGCGCGCCGCTGTCCACCATCGACCGCGCCTATCTGGCGCTGCAGATCGCCGATCGCCGCCGCTTCGACGTGCTGGGACATCCCGCGCTCGCAGTCGCCGATCTGGACGGCGACGTCTTTCGCGCCCTGCTGTTCGACATTGCCGCATGGCGGCTGGCCGAAGTCAGTCAGGATCAGGCGCGTGCCGCCGAACTGGGCGAGGCGGTGCGGCGGGCGACCGAGCGCCACGCTGGTGAAACAGGCATCGCGCAAGCCGGGACGGCGTATCACGACCTGTTGGGTGCGGCGCTGCCCGAGGCGGCGGGGCAGGCGATCGCGCGGCACGACTGGCCGACGCTGATCGCGCTCGCCGCCGCCGCGCATCGCCGCAGCTATGACGATATGGCGCTGGCGCTGCTCACCGCCGAGACCGCGGCGCTGCCGCCGCTGCTCGCGCCGCTGCACCTCGATCGCACCGCGTTGGCGCCGCTGGAGGCGTCGCTGGCGATGCTGCCGTCGCGGGCGGTCGCGGGCGACGGTGCGCGCGACCACGGCACGCTATCGGGGCAGGGGCGCGAGGCGCAATGAGCGACCGGATCGTCCGCGGCCGGATCGACCGGTCGGGCGCGCTGGTCAGCGCCGATGCGCCGCTGCTGCGTTTGCAACAGCGCGCGGGCGCGGGGCTGGGCAAACCACTGGCGCTGCCGCATCTGGCGCGGCTGGTCGCGCTGGCGCAGCGGCTGCACCGCGACATCAGCCGGCCGCTGCACGCCGCCGACGATCATAGCGACATTCACGCGCTGGTGCGGATCATCCCCGACGCCGATGGCGCCAGTCTGGAGATCAGCGACTGGCGCACCCGGCCGATCGTGCCGCCGCAGATTCCGGCGATCGCCGACAATATCATGGTGCCGCACGGCTGGACGTGGGAGTGCGACCAGCAGTTGCGGATGGTGGCGCTGCGCGCGGCGGCCGATGCGCCGCCAGTTCCGGCCGATTGGGAAGGGCGCTCGCTGTCCGAATTGTTCGAGCTGCAACCCGATGGCGACGGCCGTTTTCCGGTGCTGCGCGCGCTGGCACGGCAATCGCGCTTTGAGGGCCAGCACGTCCAGGCGGGGGTCGCCGCCGGGCGATTGGCGATGACGCTGTCGGGCGACGCGCTGTTCGACGCGGTCGGGCGCTTTACCGGGTTTCGCGGTTCGGCCGCGGTGGCGGAGGACGACGCGGCCGCCGATTCCATCCCCGCGGCGACGCTGGTCGATCCCGCGTTCGGGTCGCTGCCGCTGTCCGACCCGCAATTCGGGCGGCGGATCGACGGGGCGCTGCGCGGCCCGCTCAGCCGGATCATCGCGACCGCCGAGACGATTTCGGGCCAGTTCGACGGCCCGATCCGTGCCGATTACGCGCGCTATGCCGGCGACATCGCGCATGCCGGGCGGCATTTGCTGGGGCTGGTCGACGATCTGGCCGATCTGCAGAATATCGAGCGGCCGGGGTTCAAGGCGGCCGCCGACGAAATCGACCTGGGCGACCTGGCGCGCCGCGCGGTCGGCCTGCTCGGCATGAAGGCCGAGGAAAAGGGCATCCGCATTGACGCCCCGCGCACCGACGACAAGGCGCCCGCGACGGGCGAGTTCCGCCGCGTGTTGCAGGTGCTGCTCAACCTGCTGGGCAATGCGATCCGCTATTCGCCCGACAATTCGCAAATCTGGATCCGCGTCGATCGCGAAGATGACCGGGCGATGGTAACCGTCGCCGACCAGGGGCAGGGGATCGACGCCGAACAACAGGCGGTGGTGTTCGAGAAATTCGAGCGGCTGGGCCGCACCGACAGCGGCGGTTCGGGCCTCGGGCTGTATATCGCACGGCGACTGGCGCGAGCGATGGACGGCGACCTGACCGTCGACAGCGCCCCGGGGCAGGGCGCGCGGTTTACGCTGAGTTTGCCGGCGCGGGATGTTGGGTAGGCGGCGGTGTCTGCTTTGGGGTGGGAAGCGGACGTTTCCACATCCGTCGCCCCCGCGAAGGCGGGGGCCGCTGGCCGCCTTACACAGCGGCGAAGCGTAAACCGACGGCGGCCCCCGCCTTCGCGGGGGCGACGTCTAGTTTCGGTCGTAACCGGCCAACAAAAAAGGGGCTGTTTAGAGCCCCTTTTTCGTTCTTAGTCTTGGGGGCCGATCAGCGCTTCGCCACCGGCACATAGTCGCGCTGCGTTGGGCCGGTGTACAGCTGGCGCGGGCGGCCGATCTTTTGCGCGGGGTCGGAGATCATTTCGTTCCACTGCGCCACCCAGCCGACGGTGCGCGCGAGAGCGAACAGGGCGGTGAACATCGTCGTCGGGAAGCCGATCGCCGACAGGATAACGCCCGAATAGAAATCGACGTTCGGGAACAGCTTTTTCTCGACGAAATAGGGGTCGCTGAGCGCCATTTCTTCCAGTTGGAGCGCGACTTCGAACACCGGGTCGTTGACCTTGAGCGCGTCGAACACTTCGCGGACGGTTTTCTGCATCACCGTCGCGCGCGGGTCGTAGTTTTTATAGACGCGGTGGCCAAAGCCCATCAGGCGGAACGGATCATCCTTGTCCTTGGCGCGCGCGATATATTCGGGAATGCGTTCGGGACGGCCGATTTCGCGCAGCATGTTGAGCGCCGCTTCGTTGGCGCCGCCATGCGCCGGGCCCCACAGGCAGGCGATGCCCGCCGCGATGCACGCGAACGGATTGGCGCCCGACGAACCGGCGAGGCGGACGGTCGAGGTCGACGCGTTCTGTTCGTGATCGGCGTGGAGGATGAAAATGCGGTCGAGCGCGCGTTCGACGACCGGGTTCACCTCATAGGGCTCGGCCGGCACGCCAAAGGTCATGCGCAGGAAATTGCCGGTGTAGCTCAACGAATTGTCGGGATAGACGAACGGCTGACCCACCGAATATTTATACGCCATCGCCGCGATCGTCGGCATCTTCGCGATCAGCCGGTGGCTGGCGATCATCCGCTGGTGCGGATCGTGGATCTCGGTCGAATCATGGTAGAAGGCGCTGAGCGCGCCGACGACACCGCACATGATCGCCATCGGATGCGCGTCGCGGCGGAAGCCGCGGTAAAAGGTCGCGAGCTGTTCGTGCAGCATCGTGTGGCGGGTGATCGTGTTGTCGAAATCGGCGAGTTCGGCGGCGTTCGGCAGTTCGCCGTTGAGCAGCAAGTAGCAGGTTTCCATGAAGCTGGAATTTTCGGCGAGGTCGCCGATCGCATAGCCGCGGTGGAGCAGTACGCCCTCGTCGCCGTCGATATAGGTGATCTGCGATTCGCAGCTTGCGGTCGAGGTGAAGCCCGGATCGTAGGTGAAGGCGCCCGTCTGGGCATAGAATTTGCGGATGTCGACAACGTCGGGACCGACGGTGCCCGACAAAATGGGACTTTCGACAGTCTTGTCGCCCAGGGTGATTTTTGCGGGCTGGTCGGTCATATATTTTTCCCTGTTCTGGCGGCGAGGAGAGAGCGTGGCTACGCCCCTGCCGGATAATGTTGCGCTGCGTCAAGTCGGGCCAGACTGACATCACGCCCGAGCAATAACAGCACGTCGAAAATCCCTGGGGAAACGGTTCGGCCGGTTAGCGCAGCGCGTAGCGGCCCGGCCAATTTGCCGAGCCCCAGTTCGGCGGCTTCGGCCTCGGCCCGCACGGCGGCGTCCAGCTCTTCTATCGTCCATTGGTCCAGCCCGCGCAGCCGCTGCGTCACGGCAGCCAGCAAGCCTTCGGGTGCGGCCTTTAGCACCTCGGCAGCCTTTTCGTCCACCGGCAACGGATCGGCCTGGAACAGGAACATCGCGCCGTCGGCGATTTCGTCCAGCGTCTTGGCGCGGGGTTTGAGCGATTCCATCGCGCGCGTCAGCGTGGCGTGTTCGGTATCGCTGAGGGCGCGGCCGACGAGCGTTTCGACGCGCGGCGCGACCAGACCGGCGAGCCGCGCATCATCGGCTTCGCGGAGATAATGGCCGTTGAGATTTTCGAGCTTTTTGAAGTCGAAACGCGACGGCGAGCGCCCGACATGGGCAAGGTCGAACCACTCGGTCGCCTGCGCGCGGCTGATGATTTCGTCGTCGCCGTGGCCCCAGCCGAGGCGGAGCAGATAATTGTTCACCGCTTCGGGCAGATACCCCATTTCGTCGCGGTACGCGTCGACACCGAGCGCGCCGTGGCGTTTCGACAGTTTTGCGCCGTCGGCACCATGGATCAGCGGGACATGGGCATAGACCGGCTCGCGCCAGTTCATCGAACGGATGAGCGCGAGTTGGCGAAAGGCGTTGTTGAGATGGTCGTCGCCGCGGATCACGTGGGTGACGCCCATGTCGTTATCGTCGACGACGACGCTGAGCATATAGGTCGGCGTGCCGTCGCTGCGCAGCAGGACGAAATCATCGAGTTCGGCATTCTGGACGGTGACGTCGCCCTGCACCTTGTCGGTGATCGTCGCGGCGCCATCCTGCGGCGCGCGCAGGCGGACGACGTGCGGGGCGGCCGGGTCGCCGTCATTTCGGTCGCGCCAGGGGCTGCGAACGCGGAAGGGCAGGCGCTTTTCCTGCGCCTCGGCACGCATTGCGGCGAGTTCGTCCTGGGTCAGATAGCAGCGATAGGCCTCGCCCTTGGCCAACAGCTCGGCCGCGACCGCGGCGTGGCGATCGGCGCGGGCGAACTGGAACACCGTTTCGCTGTCCCAGTCGAGATCGAGCCAGCGCATGCCGTCGATAATCGCGTCGATCGCGGCGTCGGTCGACCGCGCGCGGTCGGTATCCTCGATCCGCAGCAGGAATTTGCCGCCGTGATGGCGCGCGAATAGCCAGTTGAACAGCGCGGTGCGCGCGCCGCCGATGTGCAGGAAACCGGTCGGCGAGGGGGCAAAGCGTGTCACCACGGCGGCGCCCGTCGCTTCGGCGGTCGCTGCGGTCAAACTGGTTTCAATATCGGTTGCCACCAAGGCCTCTTTCACTCAACTTGCCGGCGCCAGCAAAGGCTGGCGGGACGGGGATCGGGGGCAGCCCCTAGCATGGCGACAAGGCAGCTTCAAACGCCGATTTCCGGGCGCTGGGCGCGGCTTGCGCGCGGGCTGGCCGCTGCGTTGGACGTGCGGCTGGAGGGCGAGCGCGAGCGGATCGGGCTATGGCTGCCGGTTGCGCTCGGCGCCGGGATTGCCGCGTGGTTTGCGCTGCCCGCCGCGACATACTGGATCGGCCTGCTGCTACTGCTGGCGGGAGGATTGCTCGCCGGGTTGCTGATCGGCTGGCACAGCCGGATCGGGCGCATGGCCGCAATCGGGTGCGCGGTGATGGCCGCGGGGATGCTGCTGATCTGGGCGCGGGCGTTGTGGGTCGCGGCGCCGGTACTCGCCGCGCCGGTCAGCACCAGCTTTGCGGCAGTGATCGAGCGCGTCGAGGCACTGCCCGCGAAAGGACAGGTGCGCATCATCGCGCAGCCGCAACAGCGCGCCGACCTGCCGCCGCGGGTCCGCCTGACCTTGCGCAGCGAACAGGCGGCGGGGCTCGCCGGGGGCGAGACGATCGGGGTGCGGGCGCGGTTGATGCCGCCGCCGACCGCGAGTCTGCCCGGCGGCTATGATTTTGCGCAGCGCGCATGGTTCGACCGCATCGGCGCGGTCGGCACGGTGCTGGGCGAGGTGTCGCGCGCGCCGGGCGCCGGGGATGCCGCACCGCCGCTGCGCGCGCGGCTGAGCGCGCATATTCACGGGCAGGTCGACGGATCGGCGGGGGGCATCGCGGCGGCGCTGGTCACCGGCGACCGCGGCGCGATCAGCGAAGCCGACGAGGAGGCGATGCGGCGCAGCGGCCTGGCGCATCTGTTGTCGATCAGCGGGCTGCATGTGACCGCGGTGGTCGGCTTTGCGTTTTTGCTGACGGCGCGGCTGTTCGCGCTGAGCCGCCGGATCGCGTTGGCGGGCACGGTCCTGCCGCTTGCCGCGGCGGCGGGGGCGATCGCCGGGGGCGCCTACACGCTGCTCGCCGGCGCCGAGGTGCCGACGCTGCGTTCTTTCATCGCGGCGCTGCTGGTGCTGGTGGCGTTTTTGATGGGGCGCGAGGCGCTGACGCTGCGGCTGGTCGCCGCGGGGGCGTTGATCGTGCTGTTGTGGCGGCCCGAATCGCTCGCCGGGCCGAGTTTCCAGCTGAGCTTCGCCGCGATCACCGCGATCATCGCGCTGCACGAAAGCCGCCCGATGCGCGCTTTTCTGGCGCGGCGGGAGGAGCCGTGGGTGTTCCGGTTCGGGCGCGCGATCGTAGGGTTGCTGGCGACGGGGCTGGTCGTCGAGGTCGCGCTGGCGCCGATCGCATTGTTTCACTTCCACAAGGCAGGCTTGTACGGGGCGCTCGCCAATGTCGTCGCGATCCCGCTGACCACTTTTGTGATCATGCCGATGGAGGCGCTGGCATTGCTGTTCGATTCGGTCGGACTGGGCGCGCCCTTCTGGTGGGTCGCCGAACAGGCGCTGAAGGGGCTGATTGCGCTGGCGCATGCGGTTGCCGATGCGCCCGGCGCGGTCGCGACGTTGCCGGTGTTTCCGCGCTGGGGCTTTGCTCTGGCGATATTCGGCGGGTTGTGGCTCCTGCTGTGGCAGACGCGCTGGCGCCGTCTGGGGGCGGTGCCGCTGGCCGTCGGCATGGCCGCGCTGCTCGCCCAGCCGCGCCCCGACCTATTGGTGACCGGCGATGGCCGCCATATCGCCGCGGCAATGCCCGATGGCAGCTATGCGCTGCTGCGCGACCGCGCGGGCGATTATATCCGCGATACGCTATCCGAAGCCGCGGGCGTCGATACCCCGCTGGCGGCGCTCGCCGGGCTCGACCATGTCGAATGCAACCGCGATTTTTGTCGCTGGAGCCATGGCCAAGGGGGCGCCCGCCGGATCATTCTGGCGTCGCGCGGGCGGGACCGGATCGAGGGCAGCGATATGGCCGCCGCCTGCGCCGCCGCCGATGTCGTGATCAGCGACCGCTGGTTACCGCGCGAATGCGCCGGGCGCTGGCTGACGATCGATCGCGACACCCTGGCCGAAACCGGCGGGCTGGCGCTCTATCTGGGCGAGCGGCCCGCGGCGGTCGCCACGCTGCGCGCTGGGGACGCGCATCCGTGGCGGCAGCCGCAGCAGCTTAGTGGTAACGACGAAGCAATCCCGACAGGCGCCCTTGCACGATGACGCGGTCGGCAGGGTAGCGCTGCGGCTCATAAGCGCTGTTCGCGGGATCGAGCCGGATCATCGGGCCTTCGCGGCGGAAATATTTGAGCGTCGCGTCCTGCCCGTCGACGAGCGCGACGACAATGTCGCCCTCGCGCGCGGTGCTGGCTTTCTGGATCAGCGCATAATCGCCGTCGAAAATGCCCGCCTCGACCATCGAGTCGCCGGACACTTCGAGCGCATAATGTTCGCCCGAACCGAGCAACGCCGCGGGGACGGCGAGGTTGTTATGCTCCTCGAACGCTTCGATCGGCACACCAGCGGCGATCTTGCCGTGCAGCGGCACCTCGATGATGTCGTTCGCGGCAATCGGCCGCATCGCGGGAGCGGGCTTGCGCAGCGGGACGACATTGTCGCGATCATTGCGCACCGCGGACTTCGCGGCCTCGGGCACCTTGATGACTTCGAGCGCGCGCGCGCGGTTGGGCAGGCGGCGGAGGAAGCCTCTTTCTTCCAGGGCGCTTATCAGGCGGTGGATGCCCGATTTCGATTTCAGCCCCAGCGCTTCCTTCATCTCCTCGAACGACGGCGAAATGCCGCTGGCGTCGAGCTTTTGCTGAATGAAGTGAAGCAGTTCATGCTGCTTGGCGGTCAACATCGATCATCCTCCGTCAGGACCAGAACCGGACATAATGAGAACGATAGTGGAACAGAGCGGAACTTGTCAAGCGATGACGATATAGTCGGCGATTGCCCCCACGGCGCGCGGCGGGGCGCCGATCTCGCGGATCAGCAGCGCGTTCGCCGCGGCAAGCGGCATCGTCATGCCGCTGTCCTGCCCGATCAGCGGGGTCAAGCGCCCGTTTTCGAGTCGCGCGCGCAGATAGTCGCGGCGCCCGCCGCCGCCGTCCAGCGCGGTTGCGAGCGGTGCCTGATGAACCGGCGGCAGCGGCGCGCGCGCGCCGGCAAGGTGACGGACGAGCGGGAGCAGGAACAGGGTCGCGGTGACGAACGCCGATGAGGGATTGCCGGGCAGGCCGAGCAAGATCGCGTCGCCGATCGTCCCGGCGATCAGCGGCTTGCCCGGACGCATCGCGATTTTCCAGAAATCGATTTGGCCCCCAGCGTCGGCAAGCGCGCCGCGGACATGGTCATGGTCGCCGACCGAGGCGCCGCCGACGGTGACGATGACGTCGTGACGTCGCGCCAAATCCTTCAAAAGCTTGCCAAGTATCTCTCGATCATCGCGGACATGATGCGGCAGGCTGACCAGCGCGGGCTCGGCTGCGAGCATCGCGGTCAGCATCGGGCTGTTGCTGTCGGGGATCTGCCCGGCGGCGAGGGCGCGCCCCGCCTGGACGAGTTCGTCGCCGGTGGTCAGGATCGCGACGCGCGGGCGGCGCCCGACCGCGAGCTGGCCGGCGCCGCTCATCGCCGCGGCGGCGATTGCGCCGGGGGTCAGGCGCGTCCCCGCGGGCAGCAGGCGATCGCCCGCGGCGAAATCGCCGGCACGGCCGCGGATATGGCGGCCGCGCGCGCCGGGCCCGTCGCCGGTCAGCGTGAGCGCAGTCCCGATGGCGACGACATCCTCCTGCACGATGACGGTATCGGCGCCCGCGGGAACGATCGCGCCGGTGAAAATCCGCATCGCCTCGCCCGCGCCGATCGCGCGATCGGGCGCGGCACCGGCGGCGCTTTCGCCGACGATGGTCCACGGCCCGGGCAGGTCGCCGAACCGAATAGCATAGCCGTCCATCGCCGACAGCGGCGCGGCGGGCTGATTGCGTTGCGCAACGATGTCGTCTGAAAGGTAGCGACCAAAACATTCGGAAAAGGCAGTATTTTCGGAAGGCAACGGGTCGCGCAGCGCCAGTAGTCGGGCCTGCGCCTCCTCGACCGGCAGCAGCGCCGCCATCAGGCGCGCCAGTCGCCCGAACGGCCGCCGCTTTTTTCGAGCAGGCGAATGTCGCCGAGTATCATCGCGCGGTCGAGCGCCTTGGCCATGTCGTAAAGGGTGAGCAGCGCGACCGACGCCGCGGTCAGCGCCTCCATCTCGACCCCGGTCGGCCCGGTAGTCGCGGCGGTGGCGGTGACCGCGATGCCATTGTCTTCCCATTCAAAGTCCACGCCGACCTTGGTCAGCGCGAGCGGATGGCAGAGCGGGATGAGGTCCGCCGTGCGCTTGGCCGCCATGATCCCGGCGATCCGCGCGGTCGAGAGGACGTCGCCCTTGGGGGCATTGCCGCTGCGGATGGCTTTAAGCGCGCCCGCGGACATGGTGATGCGGCCAGTGGCGACCGCGCGGCGCTGGGTGGCGGGTTTGGCGCCGACGTCGACCATATGCGCGGCGCCGGTGTCGTCGAGATGAGTCGGTTTGAGGGTCATCGCGCGAGCCAAGCAAGGGCGACGGAGAAAGGCAAGCAATGAGGGCGATCGCCCCTCCTTTTTCGGCGAATCCCGGACATGAAGGGGCAGGCCGATCGTATCATTACCTGTGACGTACTTCCCCGCATGACCGAAGCGTCACATATTTCGATCGCCATGAAGGACATTGTAATGACCGAATTTACTCTCACGACCTATGACTGGGTTCCTGAAATTCCGCGGGGTTTTGTGCGCGACTTGCGCATACGCTGGGCACTTGAGGAAGCGGGGTTCTCCTATCGGGTCGATACGACGCCCTTCCGCAATCGGGATGCGGGGCATTTTTCGCGTCATCCGTTTGGGCAGGTGCCGTGGCTGACCGACGGTGACGTCACGATCTTTGAAAGCGGTGCGATCCTACTTTACCTGGGAGAGCGCAGTGAAGCGCTGATCCCGGCAGATCCGCTAGGGCGCATCGAGGCCATCGAGTGGCTGTTCGCGGCGCTGAATTCCGTTGAGATGCCGAGTGTGCCGTGGTCGCTCTTCAAATTTTCCGGCGACAACGCCGATACGCCGGGCCGACAGATGCTGGACGGGTTTCTGCAATCAAGGCTTCGGCATATGGACGGCGTCCTATCTGCGCGTGAATGGCTGGCCGCGGTCTTCTCCATCGCCGATATTGCCATGTCGGATGTTTTGCGCCTCGTCGATCGCTTCGATGGACTGGCAGAGTATCCCGCGTGCAGAGATTATCTATCCCGCGCTGTTACTCGCCCTGCGTTTGTGAAGGCGCACGCGGATCAGATGGCGCATTTTGCCGCGGCGGACTGAAAGGCCAGAAGTGCATCAGCCTTCGAGCAAAGCCCGCGTTGCCGCCGTGACGTCGGTCTGGCGCATCAGGCTTTCGCCGACGAGGAAGGCGCGAACGCCGCTTTGGGCGAGTTTTTCGCAGTCGGCGTGGGTGGCGATGCCGCTTTCGCCGACCAGCAAGGTGTCGGCGGGAACAAGCTTTGCAAGGCGCTGCGTGACGCCGAGATCGGTCTCGAAGGTGCGAAGGTCGCGGTTGTTGACCCCGATCAGGCGCGATTTCAGCCTGGTCAGCGCGCGGTCGAGTTCGGCCTCGTCGTGGACCTCGACCAGCACGTCCATGGCGCGCTCGATCGCCGCGGCCTCGATCTCTTGCATCGCGCCGTCGTCGAGCGCGGCGACGATGATCAGGATCGCGTCGGCGCCGATCGCGCGTGCTTCGGCGACCTGCCAGGGGTCGACCATGAAATCCTTACGCAGCGCGGGCAGCGGGCAGGCGGCGCGCGCGGCGATCAGATAATCCTCATGCCCCTGAAACCAGGGCGCGTCGGTCAGCACCGACAGGCACGCCGCGCCGCCCGCGGCATAGGCGCGGGCGTGATCGGCGGGATCAAAATCTTCCCTTATCAATCCCTTGGACGGCGACGCTTTCTTGATTTCGGCAATCAGGGCGAAACCGCCCGCGGTGATCTTTGCCTGCAATGCGGCGTGGAAACCGCGCACCGGCCCGGCATCGATGGCGTCGAGGTCGGCGAGCGAGCGCAAGGCGCGGCGGGCCGTCACTTCGTCGGCCTTGGTGGCCAGGATTTGGGTCAGCTTGTTCATTGATAGGCGATCCAGCAGTTGAGCAGCGCGTTGGCGAGTCCCTTGTCGATCGCCTCTGCGGCCTCCTCGACCCCCTCGGCCAGCGTCGCGGCGGCGCCGGCGACCATCAGCGCCGCGGCGGTGTTGTAGAGCACCGCATCGCGATACGCGCCCGGTTCGCCCTGGAGCAGCGCTTGCAGCGCGCGGGCGTTGTGCGCGGCATCGCCGCCGCGGATCGCCGCGATCGGGTGGGTGGGGAGCCCCGCGTCGGCGGCGACGCTGCGCTGCATCAGCACGCCGTCGGGGGTGACGACGGCGACCTCGTTGCCGCCCGCAAGCGAGAGTTCATCGATGCCCTCGTCGCCCGAAATCACGCGCGAATGGTCGGTGCCGAGCCGGTGCAGCGCCTCGGCATAGACGGGGACATAGGCGGGCCGCGCGATGCCGATCAATTGGCGGGTGACGCGCGCGGGGTTGGCGAGCGGCCCCATCAGGTTGAAGATCGTGCGACGGCCCAGCCGCGTCCGGATCGGCTGGATCCGCTTCATCGCCGGGTGATGGTTGGCGGCGAACAGGAAGCAGATGCCAAGATCGGCCAGCGTCGCTTCGGCGAGGCGCCCGGCGCGCTCCATGTCGAGGCCGAGGACTTCGAGCGTATCGGCGGCACCGGATTTGGAAGAAGCTGCACGATTTCCGTGCTTTGCGACCGGAACCTCGCACGCCGCGACGACGATCGCGACCGCGGTCGAGACGTTGAGCGTGTGATGGCCGTCGCCGCCGGTGCCGCAGACATCGATGGCGCCCGCGGGGGCATCGATCGGGATCAGCCGGTCGCGCATCGCCTGCGCCGCGGCGGCGATTTCGACCATCGTTTCGCCGCGATCGGACAGCGCGGTCAGAAATTCGGCGATATTGTCATCGCTGGCGCCGCCGTCGAGCATCGTTGCAAAGGCCGCGGCGGCCTCGTCATGGTCCAGCCGGCCGGCCGGATCGGGAAGCGGCCCGAATCGGCTCATGCCGCCTGCCGCGTGCCGACCGCGAGCCCGGCGACCGCCATGAAATTGGCGAGCATCGCATGACCATGTTCGGTTGCGATGCTTTCGGGGTGGAATTGCACGCCGTGGATCGGCAGGTCGACATGGCGGAAGCCCATGACCGCGCCGTCGTCGCTGGTCGCGTTGATGACCAGGCTGGCGGGAATGTCGACGACCTCGAGGCTGTGATAACGCGTCGCCTGGAACGGCGAGGGCAGGCCGGCGTACAGCCCGGTGCCGTCGTGGCACACCGGCGAGGTCTTGCCATGCATCAGATGGCCGCGCTGGACGGTGCCGCCGAAATGCTGACCGATCGCCTGATGGCCGAGGCACACCCCGAGCAGCGGCCGCCGCGCGTCGGCGCAGGCAGCGACGAGATCGAGACTGATCCCGGCCTCGTTCGGGGTGCACGGACCGGGCGAGATGAGGATGGCATCGGCGCCGGTCGCCAGCGCCTCGGCAGCGGTCAGCGCGTCGTTGCGCTCGACGCGCACGTCGGCACCCAGCTCGATCAGATAATGAACGAGGTTGAAGGTGAAGCTGTCATAATTGTCGATGACGAGGATCATGGCGGCCCACTATCGGTTTTGCGAAGATTGGGGAAGGGATAGAAGCTATCGGGCGGGCAATACAGGCTTTTGCGATCGCTAGCGTGCCATGCGCACGATGACCTTGCCCTTTGCGCGGCCGGATTCGAGATAGGCGATCGCTTCGCCGATCTCGGAAAAGGGGAAAATTCGGTCGATCACCGGTTCGAGCCTCTTGTCTTCGATCAGCTGTGCAAGTTCGGCCAGTTCGCTGCCGCTGGGGTGCATGAAGAGATAGCGGTAGGTGACGCCGTGCCGACGCGCCTTGGCGCGCAATCCGAAGCTCGCGAGCCAGAAGATTGCGGCAAGCAGCGGGCCGCGGCTGAGATCCTTTCGGGCGGTCAACGGTTCCGGCATCCCGGCCACCGACACCACCGTCGCGCCCGGCTTCACCACGCCGAAGCATTTTTCGAGCGTGTCGCCGCCAATCAGGTCGAAGGCGCCGTCCATATCGCGCACTTCATCCTCGAAGCGCTGCGTCATATAGTCGATCACGCGGTCGGCACCGAGCCGTTCGACGAGGGCGCGGCCGCGCGGCGACGCGGTCGTTGTGACGTCGGCCCCCAGCCATTTTGCGATCTGGATCGCGAAGGTGCCCACGCCGCCCGCGCCGCCCGGGATGAAGACGCGGCTGCCGGGTTTCAGCTGCAGTTCGTCGCGGAGCGCCTGAAGCGCGGTGAGTCCCGCAAGCGGCACGCCCGCCGCGGTTTCGAAATCGAGTGACGGCGGCAGGACCGCGATATGGCGGGCGGGCACCGCCGCATATTCGGCGAAAGCGCCCATGCGATCCTTCGGCACGCGCGCAAAGATGCGGTCGCCGGACTTGAACGCCGTCACGTTCGCGCCGCAGCTTTCGACTGTGCCGGCGAGCTCATTGCCCATGATGACAGGCAGGTCATAGCGCTGAACGACCTTGAGCATGCCATCGCGCGTTTTGAAATCGACCGGGTTGAGCCCCGCGGCATGGACGCGGACGAGCACGTCGTCGGGGCCGGGCACGGGACGCGGCACGTCGGCAAGCTCGGTCGCCTCGGGGCCGCCGTAACGGTTGAGAAGAAAGGCCTGCATGTCGGTCACTCCGCCATCAGCTTTGCCAGATCGTCTTTCCAGAATTTCGCCCAGGTGTGGGTGCTGTGACCCTTGGTTTCGGGGCTGGCGGCGATCAGGATGAATTTCGTCGTCTTCATCCGCGCCGCGGCCTTTTCGGTGATGCCGTAAGCGGGCGGGTTGATGAAATCGTCGGCGCTGTTGATCCACAGGGTCGGCACGTCTATCTTTTCGAGTAGCGGCCACGGATTATAGGTTCGCGAGCTATCGATTTGATAAATCGTGTCATTGGCGTCGTTGCGGCCGAACATGCGGGCGAAGGCCTCGTCCTTGAATTTCTCGGCGGCGGCGCGGGTCGGATATTGGGCCTGCAGCGCATAGGGGTTGGCGCCCGCGATCATGCTGAGCGAGGCGGCGGTGCGCAGGCCCGCGGCGGGCGGGGTGGCGTAATTGCCGTCCAGCCACAGCGGGTCGGCCTTGATCGCGTCGATCGTCAGGGTGCGCCACATCCGGTTCTGCCCCGCGATCTCGACCGGCAGGCAGGCGAAAGGCGCGAGCTTTTCGGCAAAGCCGGGGCGCTTGGTGCCCCAGATGAAGGCATGCATGCAGCCCATCGAGGTGCCGAGGATCAGCTTGAGTTTGTGCACCCCCAGCTTTTCGGTGAGCATTCGGTGCTGCGCGCTGACCATGTCGTCATAATCATATTGGGGGAATTTCATCCGGAGGCCGTCGCTGGGTTTCGACGAGCCGCCATGACCGATATTGTCGGGCAAGATGATGTAATATTTCGCGGTATCGAGCAGCTGGCCGGGACCGAATAATTCGCTGGCAAATTGCGGCTGGAAGAATTGCTTCCCGGTGCCGCCGGTGCCGTGGAGGATCATCACCGCGTTGGTGACATGGCCCTTTTTATCGCGCTGCGGCGTGCCGAGCGTTGTATAATGCAGCTTGAGTTCGGGCAGTTTTTCGCCGGTCGCGAAGGTGAAATCTTTGAGGATCGCGTCGGCTTCGGTTGCGCCTGCGGGGACCGGTGCCTGGGCGTGGGCAGGGCTGATGCTGGCGAGCAGCAGGGCGAGCGGGGCAAGGGTTTTGCGCATGACGCGACGCTAGCGGGTTTGTTGTGCGGTGATAAGCCCCTCCCCTCCAGGGGAGGGGTTGGGGTGGGGCCATCAGTCTGGCGCAGGCTTTGAAGCCCACCCCGCTGCGACTAGCGAACAAGTTCGCAAGTCTCGCTGCCCCTCCCCTGAAGGGGAGGGGTTTTAAGTGCTATTGCCCGTAGCCCGGCGTGCCCGCCAGTCGCACTGCCTCGCGCGCCGCGGCAAACAGCGCCCCGGCCTTCGCCTCGCACTCGCGCTGTTCATAGGCGGGGTCGCTGTCGGCGACGATGCCGGCGCCGGCCTGGACGTGCATTTCGCCGTCCTTGACGATCGCGGTGCGCAGCACGATGCAGCTGTCCATATTGCCGTCGGGCGCAAAATAGCCGACGCCGCCCGCGTACGGCCCGCGCGCATCGGCCTCAAGTTCGGCGATGATCTGGCAGGCGCGGACCTTGGGCGCGCCGCTGACGGTGCCGGCGGGGAAGCCCGCAAACAGCGCGTCGATCGCGTCCTTGCCGGGCGCGATGCGGCCGATGACGTTCGACACGATGTGCATGACGTGGCTGTAAAATTCGACCGTATAGCTGTCGGTGACGGTGACGCTGCCACCCACCGCGGCGCGGCCGACGTCGTTGCGGCCGAGGTCGAGCAGCATCAGATGTTCAGCGCGTTCCTTGGGATCGGCGAGCAGGCTGTCGCGGTTCTCGACATCCTCGGCGCTGGTGCGGCCGCGCGGACGGGTGCCGGCGATGGGGCGGATGGTGATTTCGCCGTCGCGCACACGCACCAATATTTCGGGCGACGAACCGATCAGCGCAAAGCCGGGGAGGTCGAGGAAATAGAGAAAGGGCGACGGGTTGATGCGGCGCAGCGCGCGATAAAGGTCAAAGGGCGGCAGGTCGAAGGGGGTCGAGAAGCGTTGCGACAGCACGACCTGAAAAATGTCGCCCGCCGCGATATAATCTTTCGCCGCGGCGACCATCGCGGCGAATTGCGCAGGGGTTGTCGCGGCATTGGGGCCGACGTCGGTGGGCAGCGCCGCGGTGACCGCGCGGTCGGGGTGCGCGCTGCTACGCGCCAGGCGCGCGGCGATGGTATCGAGCCGATCCTGCGCATCGCCCAGCATGCGGTCGATCGCGCCATCGGGATCGGGCCAGATCGGCGCGATGAGGAACAGTTCGTCGGCGAGGCGGTCGAACACCAGGATTGTCGTCGGGCGCACGAACACCATGTCGGGCAGGCCGAGCCCGGCGCCCGGCGCGCGCGGGATGCGTTCGACCAGCCCGATCGTTTCATAAGCGAAAAAGCCGACGAGCGTCGCCAGCGCCTTGGGCAGCCCGTCGGGCACGTCGAAGCGGCATTCGGCGACGAGATCGCGCAGCGCCTGCAATGCGCCGGTTTCGAGCGGCTGGAATGCCGCGCGATCATGCTGCCAGCGCCGATTGATCCGCGCCGCGTCGCCGGTCACCTCGAACATCAGGTCGGGGTCGAGCCCGAGCAGGCTGTAGCGCCCGCGCGTTTCGCCGCTTTCGACCGATTCGAGCACCCAGTCGCCGCGCCCCGGCTCCATCAGTTTGAGCGCCGCCGATACCGGCGTTTCGACGTCGGCAATCAGCCGCTGCCAGACGACAGCGCCGCGCCCCTGCGCCAGCGCCTCGAGCGCCGCAGCTCTGCCCTCCAGGCTCACCCCTATTCGGCGACCGGCGCGGTGCCGGTGAGTTCTTTGCGAAGCTGTTCGACCAGTTCCTTGTTGATCGTCACCCCGACGCGGCGCTTCGCCTCGGCCGACAGCTGTTCGATCAGCTCGTTGCCAAAGGCGGGCGCGAGCGGCTGCGCGATGCCGGCAACGCGAGCGGGTTCGATCGTCTTGGGATCGGGGCGCTGGACGTCGGCGAGCGCGATCACCATCCAGCCGCGATTGCCGGGGATTTCGAGCGTCTTGACACTGTTCTTGGCCATCGAAAATAGCAGGGCGAGTTCGGGGGGCACGGGCTTGCCCCCGGCGCCGAGTTCGGCGCGGCGGCCGCCGATCGTCTGGACGTTGCCGATGTTCGGGCCGGCGGCGGCGACCGCGTCGGCCAGGCTCTTGCCGGTTTCGACCGCCTTGGCGATCGCGCGCGCCTTGTCGCGGGCGATTTTCTGACCCTGCGCGAGGCGCCAGTCGCCGAGCAGGTCGCCGCGGATCTGCGCCAGTGGCGGCGGCGCCGCGGCGATGATCGATTTCACCGCATAGACGGCGAATTTCTCGTTCTCGACGAGTGTCGCGAGCTGGCCTTCGCCTTCGGACCCACCCTGGAACGCCTGCGCGACCAGCGGTGCGAGCTCGGGCGCCAGCGCATAGGCGGGCTGGCCGGGGACGCGGCCGCTGGGCAGCAAGGCCGGGGTCGTGGCGAGCGCGAGTTTGCGGTCGGCGGCGATTTCGTCGATCGACGCGCCGCCGTTCACCGCGTCCTGAATCGCATTGTAATAATCGACGATCGACTCGTTCGCCTTGTTCTTCGCAAGTTCGGTGCGGATTTCGGCGCTGGCGTCGGCGAGGCTTTGGGCCGGACGCGTGGTGACGTCCTCGACGCGCGCGACGGTCCAGCCAAGGCCGGTCTGGATCGGTCCGATCAGGTCGCCGCGTTTGGCGGCAAAGGCGGCCTTGGCGGCGGCGGCGGTGCTAGTGGCGGCATAGGCCGACTGGGTAAGGTCGCCGGTGGTCGATGCCGACAGACCCGCGGCCTGCGCCGCGGCGGTGAGCGCGGTGCCGCTGCGCACCTTGGCGGCCAGGCTGTTGGCGGTGGCCTGATCGGGGACGATCACCTGCGCAAAGCGGCGCGTCTCGCTGGCGGCGTAGCGCGCGGCATTGTCCTTATAGATTTTGGCGATTTCGGCGTCGGTGACCGCGGGGACCGGCACCGCGGTGCGATCGAACAGCGCATATTGGATGACGCGCCGTTCGGGGATGGTGAAGCGCGCGACATTCTGGGTCAGATAGGTCTGGAGCGCGGCGTCGCCGGGGTCGGCGGTCGGCGCAAAGGGGCTGGCGGGGATGAAGGTCGCCTGACCGCGGCGCTGTTCGAGCAGCAGCGCGGCATAGGGCTGGGCCATGCCAAGCCCGACGCGCGGCATCGTCGCGATCGGCGCCGCAATCTGTTCGATCAGCAGCTGTTGCCGAAGGTCGCGGCGCAGCTGGGTCTCGGTCATCCCGTTATCGCGCAGGAACCGCTCGAACGCCGTCTGGTCAAAACTGCCCGACACGCCGGCAAAGGCGGGGATGTCGGCGATGCGGCCATCGACCAGCCGCTTGCTGACGCCAAAACCCATTTCGGTCGCGAACTGTTCGAACGCCAGCCCCTCGACCAACTGGTCGAGCACCTGGTCGAGACCGCCCGATTCGACGAACGCCGCCATCGTCATCCCCGGCTGGTTCTGCCGCGCCTGGTTATAGGCCATGCGAACGCGATCGCGCAGCTCGCCGACGCCGATTTCCTCGCCGCCGACTTTCGCGACATTGGCGCCGCCGATGCCGCCAAAGGTCGAATTTCCGGTGACGTCGCTCAGCGCAAAAGCCACGCCGATAAAGGCAACAAAGCCGAGCGCGAGGATCTTGCCGAGCGTCGAGGAAAACATGCGGCGGATGGCGGTGATCATGAAATGGTCAGTCTTTCGGCGGGGCGCGGGGATGCGCGGCTCGGCGATGCTTTAGAGGCGCGGCGGCGGTGCATCAAGGCGCGAAACGGGCTTTTGATGGCGGCGCGAGGCGGCTTGCCTATCGCCCCCGCCCGCCGCTAGGGCAAACCCAATGTTCGAACATTGGGAGAGACGCGGCAATGGCACGGCGCAAATATGTGGTGGGCAACTGGAAAATGAACGGGCTGTCGGCGGCGGTCGCCGATGCCCAGGCGATTTTTGCGGCCGCGGCGGATCATGGCGGGGTCGATGTCGCGATCTGTCCGCCGTTCACGCTGATCGGTGCGCTGGTCGCCGCGGCGCCGGGCGCGGCGGTCGGCGGGCAGGATTGCCATAGCGCCGCATCGGGCGCGTTTACCGGGTCGGTCGCGGCGCCGATGCTGGCCGATGCCGGTGCGACGCTGGTGATCGTCGGGCATAGCGAGCGGCGCGAAGGATGCGGCGAGAGCGATGCCGATGTCCGCGCCAAGGCCGAGGCGGCGCTGGCCGCGAGGCTGGCGGTCATCCTGTGCGTCGGCGAACCGCACGAAGTGCGCGAATCGGGCGGCGCAATCGATTATGTGCTGGCGCAGATTGCGGGATCGGTGCCCGATGATTTTGCCGCCGACCGGCTGGCGATTGCGTATGAACCGATCTGGGCGATCGGCACCGGGCTGGTGCCGACGGTCGCCGATGTCGCGGCGATGCACGGCGCGATCCGCGGTGCGTTGGCGGTGCGGTTCGGAGGGGCGGCGCAGGATATGCGAATCCTGTACGGCGGGTCGGTCAATGGTGACAACGCCGCCGAGTTGCTCGATGCGGGCGACGTCGATGGCGCGCTGGTCGGCGGCGCGAGCCTGACGGCGGCGAAATTTGTGCCGATCGTGGCTGCTGCTGCGGCGCTGTGATCCGTCGCCCCCGCGAAGGCGGGGGCCGCTGGAGGTTTACGCAGCTGCGCTGGACAAGGGCGCCAACGGCCCCCGCCTTCGCGGGGGCGACGGGTGGGGCTCGCGGCGATAGCGGTCTTCGCTCGACACGAACGGGGATCGTAGGTCGCATCAAGCCATGTATGGCTTGAAGCTAAGCCGCTTCGTCTCTATGTGCGCCGCGGGCGCGGTCCGTGTGAGGCCGCGCAAGTTCGGGAAAATATGATGTCCAGCCTTTTCACCTTCATCCTCGTCCTGCAGGCGCTGGTTGCCGCGGCGATGATCGGCGTCATCTTGATGCAGAAGTCCGAAGGTGGCGGTCTTGGCGTCGGCGGCAGCCCCGCGGGGTTGCTCTCGGCGCGCGGCGCAGCGGATTTCATGACCCGGGCGACCACCATTCTGGCGACGCTGTTCGTCGGCCTGTCGATCGTCCTTGCGGCGATGGCCTCGGTCGGCCGCAGCGGTTCGACGATCGACACCTCGCTGTCGAAGACCGCACAGACCAGCGGCGCCGCGCCGACCTCGTCGCTGACCGGCCCGGCGCAGCCTGCGCCCAGCGGTCAGGCGCCCGCGACCGCCGCACCGGCGCCCGCGAGCGACGATCCGCTGGCGGCAGCGGCCGCGGCAGCCGCGACGCAGGAAGCCGCTCCGGCACCGGCGCAGGCGCCCGCCAAAAAATAACCCTCGGCCCCGGTCGATACAGCAGCCCGCGCTGCGGAAATAAATTCCGCGGCAAGCGATTCGACGGCTTGCGCCGTCCCCCTCCCGTTGAGTAAGTCTTTCCTCCCATGGCGCGGTTCATTTTTATCACCGGCGGCGTGGTCTCCTCGCTTGGCAAAGGTTTGATGGCGGCTAGCCTCGCGGCCTTGTTGCAGGCGCGTGGCTATCGTGTCCGTATCCGCAAGTTCGATCCCTATCTGAACGTCGACCCCGGCACGATGTCGCCGTACCAGCATGGCGAGGTCTATGTGACCGACGACGGCGCCGAAACCGACCTTGATCTGGGCCATTACGAACGGTTTACCGGGGTTGCGGCGCGGCAGAGCGACAACATCACCTCCGGCCGCATCTATCAGCAGATCATCACCAAGGAACGCCGCGGCGATTATCTGGGCGCGACGGTGCAGGTCGTCCCGCACGTCACCGACGCGATCAAGGCATTCGCGCGCGCCGAACTCGACGACCTGGATTTCGTGCTGTGCGAAATCGGCGGCACGGTGGGCGACATCGAATCGCTGCCGTTCATCGAGGCGATCCGCCAGCTGCGTAACGAAGAGGGGCGCGACAAGACCTTGTCGGTCCACGTCACTTTGGTGCCCTATATCGCGGCGGCGGGTGAATTGAAGACCAAGCCGACCCAGCATAGCGTGCGCGAACTCGCCTCGCTGGGCGTGCAGCCCGAGATCCTGCTCTGCCGCTGCGAACGGCCGCTGCCCGAGGGCGAGCGCGCCAAGATTGCGCAATTCTGCAACGTGCGCAAAGAAGCGGTGATCCCGGCGCTCGACGCCGACAGCATCTATTCGGTGCCCGTGCAATATCATGGCGAAGGGCTCGACAATGAAGTGTTGCGGCATTTCGGCATCCACGACGCCCCCGCGCCCGACCTGTCGCGCTGGTACGACATCATGGACCGCAAGCAGCATCCCGAGGGCGAGGTCACGATCGGCGTCGTCGGCAAATATGTGTCGTTGCCCGATGCCTATAAGTCGCTGAACGAGGCGCTGGTCCACGGCGGCATGGCGCACCGGGTCAAGGTCAATATCCGCTGGCTCGATGCCGAAATGTTCGAGCGCGACGAGGATCTGGCCGCGAACCTCGAGCCGCTGCACGGCATTTTGGTGCCCGGCGGGTTCGGCGAGCGCGGGTCCGAGGGCAAGATTTCGAGCGTGCGTTTTGCGCGCGAACGCGGCGTGCCGTTCTTTGGCATCTGTTTGGGGATGCAGATGGCGTGCATCGAGGGCGCGCGGAACACCAGCGGCATTGCGGATGCGTCGAGCACCGAATTCGGGCGCACCGACGAGCCCGTCGTCGGCATGATCACCGAATGGATGAGCGCCGAAGGACTGCAAAAGCGCGGCGCCGATACCGACATGGGCGGCACGATGCGGCTGGGCGCTTATGAAGCGAAACTGTCGCCGAACAGCCATGTCGCGGCGGTCTATGGCGCGAGCGACATCAGCGAGCGCCACCGCCACCGTTACGAGGTCAACGGCGCCTATCGCGACCGGCTGGAGAAGGGCGGGCTGGTGTTTTCGGGCATGTCGCCCGACGGCATGCTGCCGGAAATCGTTGAGCGGCCCGACCATCCGTGGTTTATCGGGGTCCAGTTCCATCCCGAGCTCAAATCGAAGCCGTTCGACCCGCATCCCTTGTTCGCGGGTTTCATCGAAGCGGCGGTGAAGCAGAGCCGGCTGGTTTAACGGTTCGACAAAGGGGTTTAGGGGCATGGATCACGCAAGACTCGCCGAGTTGCAGGGCCCCGACAGCATCTTTTCCGGCCTGTCGGTCGAAGATTGGGCCGAAATCGCCAGCCGCGCGGTGCAGGTCAATTTCGTCAAGGGCAAGGAATTGCTCGTCCAGGGCGATCCGGGCGACATGATGTTGATCCTGACGCAGGGCACTGCGCGCGTGTCGATGCTGACCGGCGGCGGGCGCGAAATCGTGCTCGCCTATGCCGAGCCCGGCGCGGTGCTGGGCGAGATCGCGCTGCTCGACGGCGGCGAACGTACCGCATCGGTGACCGCGACGAGCGCCGGGAGCGCTCTGCAACTCGGCCGCAACGCGCTCAAGGATTTTGCCGCGAGCCATCCCGAATTTGCCTGGTCGTTGATGCAGCAGCTCGCGCGGCGGCTGCGCACCGCCGACCAGACGATCGAAAGCGACCGCGCCTATGCGTCGGGGCCGCGGCTGGCGCGCTATCTGAAACGGCTGATCCGCAAGGATGTCGAGGCGTCGCATCGCGTCGAGCTGAGCCAGACCGAACTCGGCAATTTTGCGGGGATGAGCCGCGAACATATCAACCGCCAGCTGCGCAGCTGGGAGGAATCGGGGGTGATCTCGCTCGAGCAGGGGCGGGTGCGGGTGCTCGATACCGATATGCTCGAGGATATTAGCGAGAGCGAGGGGTAGGGCGGGCAGGTCGCCCCCGCGAAGGGCGTTTCAGAGTCACGTGCCTCTGAACGCGGCCGCTGTCGGTTTACGCTACCGATACCGGATCAGGCCTCCAGCGACCCCCGCCTTCGCGGGGGGCGACGCTTCGCGCCTGAATCACAACGCCCGGGCCTCGCTTTGCGAAACCCGGGCGCCTGTGACGAACACACGCCATCCCCCTTTGTTGCAGGCCCGGCGAAAGGCCTGCACTCCCTGGAACCGGGCCTTGGGGCCGCTTGATCCAGAAGTCATCGGGCTAGGCGCAAGGGCGCGGTTTGTCACGCTGCGCAAGCCATTGGGCGGCGCTTTTGACCCTCGCTGTGGCCGATGTGCAACATATTCTGCGACTCGCTCGCAAAAAACGCGCAGGCCCGCGCCCATTGCCAGCGCAGTCAGTGCTGCGTAAAGCGGCGGCATGCGTGTCATTCCCCATGCGCCGCAAAGGCCCACCGCCCCATGATCCTGCGTCCTTACGAACGCACCATCTTCAAACGCTATCTGCTGCCCCATCGCGGCGAAGGGTTTATCTTCGTGGCGGCGGCGTTCAGCTTTACGGCCGTCATGCTCGGCGTTGCGACGCTGGTGATCGTGATGAGCGTGATGAACGGCGTGCGCGCCGACC
Organism: Sphingopyxis sp.; assembly: GCF_051861155.1. GTDB lineage: Bacteria > Pseudomonadota > Alphaproteobacteria > Sphingomonadales > Sphingomonadaceae > Sphingopyxis. The sequence continues at coordinate 239,435 of NZ_JBHYDE010000002.1, forward strand.
TGTTCGACAAGATCGTCGGGCTTAATGGTCATGCGGTGGTGCAGGGCTTTGGCGGGCGGCTCGACGACTGGCGCGATGTGCTGAAGCACGCGAAGGCGACGCCCGGCGTCGTGTCGGCGACCCCGCTGATCGAACAGCCGTTGCTCGCGACCTTTGGCGGGCGGGTCGAGGGTATATTGGTGCGCGGCATGACGGTGCCCGACATCCGCAACAACCAGACGCTGGGCGGCAAGGTGTTGCAGGGCAATCTCGACACGCTCACGCCCAATGCCGGCAATGTCGCGATCGGCAGCGAACTCGCGCGCAACCTCGGCGCGTCGGTGGGGTCGAACCTGACGATCATCAATCCGCAAGGGCGGCCGACGCCGTTCGGCACGGTGCCGCGCGAGATCAGTTACCGCGTGACCGCGGTATTCGAGATCGGGGTCTATGATTTCGACAAAATGTACGTGGTAATGCCGATGGAGGATGCGCAATTGCTGCTGCTATCGGGTGACCAGATCGGGATGATCGAGGTGAAGGTTACCGACCCCGACAGGGTCGGCGAGATATTGCGGCCCCTGACCGAGAAGGTTGCGGCGCAGGCGGTCGTATCCGACTGGCGGTCGATGAACAGTGCGCTGTTCGAGGCGCTGTCGATCGAGCGCGCGGCAATGTTCCTTATCCTGTCGCTGATCATCCTCGTCGCCAGCTTCAATATCGTTTCGTCGTTGATTATGCTCGTTCGCGCCAAGACGCGTGACATGGCGATATTGCGGACGATGGGCGCACCGCGCGATGCAGTCATGCGCATATTTATCGCTATCGGGCTATCGATCGGCGTGACCGGAACCGTCGTCGGCATGATGTTCGGTTTCGGGATCCTCTATTTCCGCCAGCCGGTGCAGCGCGGAATTGAATATCTCACGGGTCAGCCCCTTTGGGATCCGTCGATCCGTTTCCTCACCGAATTGCCAGCAAAGCCGGATCCGTTCGAAATTATCGGCATCGCCACGATGGTCATCGTTTTCAGCTTCCTCGCGACGCTCTATCCCGCGTTCAAGGCGGCGAACACCGACCCGGTGCAGGTGCTGCGTTATGAGTGACATGATCCTCGAACTGACCGCGCTCAAGCGCAGTTTTACGCAGGGCGATATCATGATCGAGGTGCTGCGCGGGGTCGACGCCCACCTGAAACGCGGCGAGATCGTCGCGTTGCTCGGCCCGTCGGGGTCGGGCAAGTCGACGATGCTCCAGGCGGTCGGGCTGCTCGAAGGCGGGTTTCAGGGCAGCATCCGTATCGACGGCCATGACGTCACCGATTATGATCAGGGCGAGCGAACCAGGACGCGGCGCGAGAAGATCGGCTTCGTCTATCAGTTCCACCATCTGCTCCCCGATTTCAACGCGATCGAGAATGTCGTGCTGCCGCAGCTGATCCGCGGGACGGCGCAGGCCGACGCCGAGGAACGCGCCGCCGACCTGCTCGGGCGGCTGGGGCTGGGCGAGCGGTTGCATCACAAGCCGAGCAAGCTGTCGGGCGGCGAGCAACAGCGCGTCGCGGTGGCGCGCGCGCTGGCGAACCGGCCGCTGCTGGTGCTGGCCGACGAACCGACGGGCAATCTGGACGAGGCGACCGCCGACCGGGTGTTCGACCAGTTCGTTTCGCTGGTGCGCGATCATGGATCGGCAGCGCTGGTCGCGACGCACAACGAACGGCTCGCGGCGCGGATGGACCGCGTGCTGCGCTTGCATGACGGACGGATAGCGGCGTAGGCTGGGCGCGGGCAGGGGAGCGCGCATGATCGGGTACAGACTGTTTTCGCTGATCATGCTGTCGCTGACCGTCGCCGCGCCGCCGGTGTCTGCCCAATCGCCGCCGCCACCCCCGCCACCGCTGCCGATGCCGGCGTCACCCGCGCCTCCCCCGCCGCCGCCGATGGCGCCGCCGCCCCCGCCGGTGCAGCCGGCCTGCGCAGCGCCGGAGTATCGTGCGTTTGACTTCTGGGTCGGCGAATGGGACGTTTATCCCAACGGTGCCGCAACGCGGGTGGCGACGAGCAGCATCGAGGCGATGTTTACGGGCTGTGCGATCCGTGAGACGTGGAAACCGCTGAACGGCGGCGGCGGCGGATCGTTCAGCCATTATGACGGCGAGCGGCGGCACTGGCGCCAGATGTGGGTCGACAGCAGCGGCGCGCGGGTCGATTTCGATGGCGGCCCGGCGGGCGGCGCGATGATACTGACCGGCCATTGGGCGAATGTCGTCGCCAAGGGGCAGGACGGGCTGATCCGCATGACCTATAGCAAGCAGCCCGATGGATCGGTGCGCCAGCATGGCGAGCAATCGACCGACCATGGCCTGACATGGGCGACCAGTTTCGATTTTATCTACAGACCGCAAAAAGCGGGGGAGAAACGACCATGAGTATATATGATTTTTCGGCGCCGCTGCCCGGCGGGGCGAGCCAGTCGATGGCGGATTATCGCGGCAAGGTGCTGCTGATCGTCAACACCGCGTCGAAGTGCGGGTTTACGCCGCAATATGAAGGATTGGAGGAGCTATACCGCGATTACAAGGATCGCGGGTTCGAAGTGCTGGCCTTTCCGTGCAACCAGTTCGGGGCGCAGGAGCCGGGCGATGCGGCCGAGATCGCGAATTTCTGTTCGCTGACCTATGACGTCAGCTTTCCGGTGATGGCGAAGATCGAGGTCAATGGCGACGGCGCCGACCCGATCTTCAAACATCTGAAGCAGGAAAAGACAGGGCTGCTAGGCAGCGGGATCAAGTGGAATTTCACCAAGTTCCTGGTCGGGCGCGACGGCAAGGTGGTGTCGCGGCATGCGCCGACAACGAAGCCTGAGCAGTTGCGGAAAGAGATTGAGGAATTGCTGGGTTGATTTCTAAAAGCCCCTCCCCTTCAGGGGAGGGGTTGGGGTGGGGTCTGTCGGGTTGGCCCAAGGCCGCGAAACCCCACCCGCTGCGACTAAGCAGCAAGCTGCCAAGTCTCGCGGCCCTCCCCTGAAGGGGAGGGCGTAATGAAGCCTTCCCCGAATCGTCACATATGCCTAGCGTCCCCGCCATGGCCTACAGCCCCTTTGTCCCCCTGCGCGTCTTTTCCAGCTATACGATGCTGGAGGGGGCGATCGAGCCGAAAGCGATTGCCAAGGCCGCGCGTGAGCGTGGGTTTCCGGCGATTGCGATCTGCGACCGCAACGGGCTGTACGGCGCGATGGCGTTTGGCGAGGCGTGCAAGGCGGCGGGGGTGCAGCCGATCGTCGGCGCGCTGCTCAGCGTCGCACGGCCGGGGCAGCGGCTGGCGAACGGCGCGCCGCTGATCGACTGGCTGGCGCTGTTTGCGCAGGACGAGGCGGGTTACAATAATCTGTGTGCCCTGGTGTCGGCGGCGCATCTCGGGCGGCCGGTCGAGCAGGAACCGCATGTATTGCTGTCCGACATGGCGGGCAAGACCGACGGGCTGATCTGCCTGACCGGCGGCGGCGAAGGCGCGCTCGCCCGGTTGCTGGCGGGCGAGCAGCAGAGCGCGGCGGAGGATTATGTCGAGCAACTCGAAGCGCTGTTCGGCGGGCGTCTCTATATCGAATTGTCGCGGCGCGGCGATCAGGTCGAAATGGCGGCCGAAAATGCGCTGATCGACCTGGCCTATACGCGTGCGTTGCCGATCGTTGCGACCAATCCGGCCAATTTCGTCGAGCCGCAATTCCATCCCGCGCATGATGCGATGCTGTGCATCGCGCAATCGGCCTATGTCGAAAGCGAAGATCGCCGGGTGTCGAGCCCCGAGGCGTGGCTGAAGCCCGCCGAGGCAATGGAGGATGCGTTTTCGGACCTGCCCGAAGCGATGCGCAACAGCCTGACCATCGCGCAGCGCTGTGCGTTCATGGCGCCGAAGCGCGCGCCGATCCTGCCGAGCCTGGCGGGCGACCGCGAGGGTGAGGCGGCGCAGCTGAAGGCCGATGCGCATGCCGGGCTGGCGGCGCGACTGGCGCTCTATCCGGACCTAGGCGATGACGATCGGCAAGCCTATGTGGCGCGGCTCGACTTCGAGGTCGACGTCATCACCCAGATGGGCTTTCCCGGCTACTTCCTGATCGTTGCCGACTTCATCAAATGGGCGAAGGCGCACGATATTCCGGTCGGTCCGGGGCGTGGTTCGGGCGCGGGCAGCGTCGTCGCCTGGGCGCTGACGATCACCGACCTCGATCCGCTGAAACTCGGGCTGCTGTTCGAACGCTTCCTCAATCCCGAGCGCGTGTCGATGCCCGACTTCGACATCGATTTCTGCGAAACGCGGCGCGGCGAGGTGATCCGCTATGTGCAGGAAAAATACGGCCGCGACACCGTCGCGCAGATCATCACCTTCGGAAAACTGAAGGCGCGCGCGGTGCTGAAGGACACCGGGCGCGTGCTGCAGATGAGCTATGGCCAGGTCGACCGGCTGGCGAAGCTGGTACCCAACCATCCGACCGATCCGTGGACGCTCGAACGCGCACTCAACGGCGTCAGCGAGCTGATGACCGAATATAAGCAGGACGACGGGGTGCGCCGCCTGTTCGACATGGCGCGCCAATTGGAAGGCCTGCCACGCCACAGTTCGACCCACGCCGCGGGCGTGGTGATCGGCGACCGCCCGCTCGACCAGCTTGTCCCGCTCTATCGCGACCCGCGCTCGGATATGCCAGTGACGCAGTTCGACATGAAATATGTCGAGACCGCGGGGCTGGTGAAGTTTGACTTCCTCGGGTTGAAAACGCTCTCCGTGCTGAAGGAGGCGAAGCGGCTGCTCGCGCTGCGCGGTATCGACGTCGATCTCGACGCGCTGCCGTGGGAGGATGAGGCGGCGACGCCGAAGGTCTATGAGCTGCTCCAACGCGGTGAGACGGTCGGGGTGTTCCAGCTGGAATCCGAAGGGATGCGGCGGACGCTGTCGGCGGTGAAACCGACCAATTTCGGCGACATCATCGCGCTCGTCGCCCTGTACCGTCCGGGGCCGATGGACAATATCCCGCTGTTCGGCGCGCGCAAGAACGGGCGCGAGCCGATCGCCTATCCGCACCCGCTGCTCGAAGGCATTCTTGCCGAAACCTATGGCATCTTCGTCTATCAGGAACAGGTGATGCAGGCGGCGCAGATCCTGGCCGGCTACAGCCTCGGCGGCGCCGACTTGCTGCGCCGCGCGATGGGCAAGAAGGTCCAGGCCGAAATGGACGCGCAGCGCGACACCTTTGTCAAAGGGTGCGGCGAGCATAACCAGATCGACGCGAAGGTGGCGAACGAGCTGTTCGATTTGATCGACAAGTTCGCAGGCTATGGCTTCAACAAGAGCCACGCCGCCGCCTATGCCTTGCTGTCGTATCAGACGGCGTGGTTGAAGGCGCATCATCCGCACGAGTTTTTCGCGGCATCGATGTCGTTCGACAGCCACCAGACCGACAAATTGTCGATCTTTATCGACGACATGCGCCGGTCGAGCATCGCGGTCGCGCCGCCATCGATCAACGAGAGCGAGGCCGATTTTTCGGTCGGGCAGAGCGGCGACGAACTGGCGGTGCGCTTCGCGCTCGGGGCGTTGAAAGGCGTTGGCGAACGGGCGATGGAAGCGCTGGTCGCCGAGCGGCGCGCGCGCGGCGATTTTGCCAGCCTTGATGACTTTGCGAACCGGATCGACCCCAAGCTGCTCAACCGGCGCCAGATCGAGGCGCTGGCGGGGGCGGGGGCGTTCGACGCGATCGAGCCGAACCGTCCGCGCGCCTATGCCGGGGCCGAAGGCCTGCTCGCCTGCGCCAATTCGTCGGCGCACGAGCGGTCGACCGGGCAGGGCGGGCTGTTCGGCGGCGACGTCGACGTCGCGCCGGTGTTGCAATTGCCGACCGCCGAGCCCTGGACGCTGGCCGAGCGGATGACGCGCGAAAAGGAAGCGTTCGGATTCTATTTTTCGTCGCACCCGGTCGAGCAATATGAAGCGATCGTCGCGGCGCGCGGGGCGCGGACCTATGGCGACATCTGTAGCCAGGTCGAAATGTCGCCGGGAACACGCATCCCGATGATCATGGCGGGAATGGTCGAAAACGCCAAAGCGCGGGTGTCGCAGCGCGGCAACCGGTTCCTGAACCTGACGCTGTCTGACCGCAGCGGGCAATTTCAGTCGAGCTGTTTCGACGAGCAGACGTGCAAGTTACTGGAAACGCTGGCCGTCGATGGCGGCTGCGCGATCCTGTCGGTCGAGCTCGACCTGCTCGAAGGCGAAGAAACGCCGCGCGTCACGGTGCGCGGGGCGCAGCCGCTGGCGGAGATTGCGGCGACCGCAGCGCTGGAGCTGACCTGCCGCGTCGCGCTGCCCGAGGCGATCGCCGAGATGGCGCGCCTGCTGGAAAGGCGCGACGACGCGCGCGGACGGGTGATTATCGTGACGGAAGATGCGGCGACCGGTGATGACATTCGCATCAATCTGGGTCGCGGCTTTGCGTTGGGCCCCGATGTCGTCGCGCGGCTCGAGACGGTCGCGGGGATCACCGAAGCCGCGCTGTCACTGGTCACGCCGCGCGATTTTCGGACGCGCTAATCCCGCTTCGCGCTTGCGCGACATGCGTTCCTCGCCTTATTCCTCGAAAAAAATATGAGAGGAATGTTCAGATGTCCGGAATGCAAAGCCAGCCGCTGCTGGTCACCAGCCTGATCGATCACGCCGCGCGCGAACATGCGGGACGCGAAATCGTGTCGCGCTGGGCCGACGGCAGCGTGACCCGATCGAACTGGGGCGAGGTCGGGCATGATGCGCGCCGCTTTGCTGCGGCGATGGCGCGGCTGGGCATGACCAAGGGCGACCGCATCGCGACGCTGGCGATGAACCACGGCCATCACCTGGTCAGCTGGTACGGCAGCGCGGGCATCGGCGGGGTGCTGCACACGGTGAACCCGCGATTGTTCGACGAGCAGCTGGTCTATATCATCAACCATGCTGAGGACCGCGTGCTGCTGTTCGACGCGATGTTCCTGCCGATCGTCGAGCGGCTGCGCGGCGAGTTGACCTCGGTCGAGCATTTCATCCTGTTCGATGCCCCGGCACAGGGCGACTATAAGTCGTATCGCGACCTGATCGATGCCGAGGATGGCAGCTTTCAGTGGGTCGAGCTCGACGAGCGCGACCCGGTCGGGCTGTGCTACACCAGCGGCACGACGGGCAATCCCAAGGGCGTGCTGTACGAGCATCGCTCGAACGTCATCCATGCGATTACCGAGATTCAGCCCGACGTGTTCGACATGTCGAACCGCAGCGTGATCCTGCCGATCGTGCCGATGTTCCACGCCAACAGCTGGGGCATCCCCTTTGCCGCGGCGACGGTGGGGGCGAAGCTGGTCTTTTCGGCCACCAACGATGCCGCGGTGCTGTGCGACCTGATGCACGGCGAAGGCGTGACGCACAGCGCCGGGGTGCCGACGGTGTGGATCGCGATGTTCGCGCATATGGACGCGACCGGCATCGATTATGGCAAGCTGCACCGCGTCATCATCGGTGGGTCGGCGTGCCCGCGCGCGATGATCGAACGCTTCATGTGCGCCGGGATCGACGTCGGCCATGCCTGGGGGATGACCGAAACCAGCCCGATCGGGACGATGGGCAAGCGCCCGTGGAACTGGGACGAGATGAGCTTTGACGAACGCGTCGATGTCGTCGCGCGGCAGGGATGCCCGCCGTTTGGCGTCGAGCTGCGCATCGTCGATGATGAAGATAATGAACTGCCGCGCGACGGGGTGACGAGCGGGCGGCTGCAATGCCGCGGGCCGTGGATCATCCAACGCTATTTCCGGGCGGATAGCGACGCCGCGGATGCCGACGGCTGGTTCGACACCGGCGACGTGTCGGTAATCCACCCCGACGGGGTCATGCAGATCACCGACCGCGCGAAGGATGTGATCAAGTCGGGCGGCGAATGGATCAGCTCGATCGAACTGGAAAATGCCGCGGTCGGCGCGCCGGGGGTGCAGGAAGCGGCGGCGGTCGGGGTCTATCACCCCAAATGGGACGAACGGCCGATCCTGCTGATCGTCAAGAAACCGGGCGCCGAGGTGAGCGAAGCGAGCGTCGTCGAATACCTGAAGGACAAGATCGCCAAATGGTGGCTGCCCGACGAGGTCGTGTTCGTCGACGAGTTGCCGCACACCGCGACAGGCAAGATTTTGAAGCGGCAGATCCGCGATGATTACAAGGATTATAAGCTGAAGTCGTTGGCCGAGGCCTAAAACAGCTCCATCTGTCCGTCCCGCTCGGGCGGTTTGAACAAATCCGACCGTAGCGGCGGGAAGCGGCGGTCCATGCCATGTTCGCTTGCGGCGCGTTTGACGCGGGTGCGGATCAGCTGGGCCCAGACGCCCTGGCCCTTCATCCGCGTAAAGAACCCCGCGTCATTGTCGCGGCCGCGGCGGATGTCCTGGACCATGTGCATCACCTTGTCGGCGCGGTCGGGATAATGGGCGGCGAGCCAGGCGCGGAACAGCGGCGCGACCTCGAACGGCAGGCGCATCAGGATGTAGGAGGCGCGGATCGCGCCGGCCTGTGCCGCGCCGGCCATGATCGCTTCAATCTCGTGATCGGTGATCGCGGGAATGATCGGCGAGATATTGACCTGTGTCGGCACCCCGGCATCGATCAGCTGGCGGATCGCGGCGAGGCGGCGTTTGGGGTGCGGCGCGCGGGGTTCGAGGGTGCGCGCGAGGGCGGGGTCGAGCGTCGTGACCGAAATCGCGACCCCGACCAGATTGTCGCGCGCCATCGCTGCGAGCAGATCGATGTCGCGCAGCAGCCGGTCGGATTTGGTGGTGATGAGCAGCGGGTGGCGCGTTTCGGCGAGCACCTCGATCACCGACCGGGTGATGCCCCATTCGCGCTCGATCGGCTGGTAGCCGTCGGTGTTGGTGCCGATCGCGAGAGGGGCGGCGCTGTAACCGCGCTTCGCCAGCTCGGCGCGCAGCAGCTTTGCCGCGTCGGGTTTGGCGAACAGGCGGCTTTCGAAATCGAGGCCGGGGGACAGGTCGTGGAAGGCGTGGGTCGGGCGCGCGTAGCAATAGATGCAGCCATGCTCGCAGCCGCGATAGGGGTTGATCGAGCGGTCGAAACCGATGTCGGGCGAGTTGTTGCGCGCGATGATCGTCTTGGGGTGTTCGACGGTGACCGTGGTGCGCAGCGGCGGCGGGGCGCCGTCGACCAGTTCGGCGGTGTCGAGCCAGTCGCCGTCGGCTTCGCGGTCGAGCGATCCGGTGCGGGTCGGGCGCGGGTTGGCGGGGGCGCCGCGGCCAGAGATCGGGGGGAGGGGCTTGGCTTGTTCCACCGAGCGGTGTTAGCCCTCCAAGCGGAACAAATAAAGAACATTAATTCTTCGCCGGGATGACGAATATAAAGATTATTCCATCAACCGCGGCATCAGTTCGACGAAATTGCAGGGCTTGTGGCGGCTGTCGAGCTGGGTCGAGAGTATCCCCTCCCACGCGTCGGTCACCGCCCCGGTCGAACCCGGAAGCGCGAAGATGTAGGTGCCGCGGGCGACGATGGCGCAGGCGCGCGACTGGATCGTCGAGGTGCCGATCGTCTGGTAGCTGAGCCAGCGGAACAGTTCGCCGAACCCCGGAATGTCCTTGCCGTCGAGCCGGTGCAGCGCCTCGGGGGTCACATCGCGGCCAGTGAGGCCGGTGCCGCCGGTGGTGATGACGACGTCAACCTCGGGATCGTCGATCCAGTTGTGGAGGCGCGAGACGATCAGGTCGGTTTCGTCGCGGATGATCGCGCGCGCGGCGAGGATATGCCCCGCGGCGGTCAGCAGGTCTGCGAGCTTGTCGCCCGAGCGATCCTCGGCGGCGCTGCGGCTGTCCGAAATCGTCAGCAGCGCGATGCGAACTGGTTTGAAAGGGAGGCTTTCGTCAATCGGCATTGGCGAGGCCGCCCGCCCAGGTCAGGCGGATGCGATCCTTGCCGTCGGGGAAGCGCGGCATTTTGCCCTGCGCCAGCGCGGCGCGGCTGTCCGACGGTTTGCCCTGCTGCGCCTCGTACATCCAGTAATTGCGCAGCACGATGCCGACATAGCCGCGCGTTTCCCAATAAGGGATCGATTCCATGTAAAGCAGGGGGTCGCCGCCATCGCGGATTTCCGACTGCCAGCGCGCGATCGGCGTCGGGCCGGCGTTATAGGCGGCAATGACCTTGAGCAATTGGCCGCCGGTCGAGCTGTCCTTGCTGAGATATTGCAGATAGCGCTGGCCGAAATCCATGTTGACCGCGGGGGTCTTGAGGTCGCCGGGGCCGCGTCCGTCGCCACCCCAGCGCGCCAGATCGGATGCGGTGCCCGGGCGGACCTGCATCAGCCCGGTGGCGCCCGCCGGGCTGACCGCGGTGCGCTGGAAGCGCGATTCCTGAAGCGTGTGGGCAAAGACGAGCGCCGGATCGACCTTCCACCCGCCATTGGGTTCCCATTTGGGCTGCGGGTAGCGCGCCTGCGCCGCGGGCTTGCGTCCCTGTGGGGTGTTATGGGCGAGGTAGAGCTGGGTTTCGGGCAGGCTGAGCGCCCCGGCGATGCCGAGCAATTGCTCGTGCTGGCGCGCGTCACCGATCCGCGCCTGATGGCGCAGCACCGCGTCGGCATATTTATCCTCGCCAATTTCCGACAGCGCCATCGCGGTGCGGACATTCGGCAGGTCGGCGAGCGCGCGCCACGCGCTGCGATCGGCGCGCAGGCTCTCGCGCTGGCTGTTCGTTTCGACCCCCAGCGTTTCGACCGCGAGCAGGCCGTAGAAGGTTTCTTCGTTGGCGGCGGCAGCGCGCAGGCGCGATTGCACCGATGCAGGTTCGCCGGCAGCGATCGCGGCGCGCGCCGACCAATAATAAGCGGCGGCGCGCAATTCGCTGTCGGGGGCTTCGCGCGCGACCCGGTCGAAGGCGGTCAGCGCAGTGCGATAATCGCGGGTGCGCCACGCGGCGAGCCCCTGGACCCATGCGCCCTGCGTCGACCAGGCGCTGCGGCCGCCCGAACATTCGGCGGCGAGGCGCAGCGCGTTGGCGTCGTCATTTTCGATATAATAGGACCAGGCAACCTTCTGGCGCCATTCGTCGCGCGCTTCGGGGGTCAGCCGGTCGGCGACCGCATTGAGCAAAGCTTCGGCGCCTGCGGGATCGTCGTTCTTGATCCGGTCGGGGATGGTGCGGGTGAGCGCTGCGGCGGCAGGGTCGCTGCTGACCGCATCGGCGCCGAGGCGGCGCGGCGCGCTGCCGGCCCAGGCGAGGCGGGCTTGCAGCGGCAGGCTTGGCAGGTCGGTCGCGCCGCGTTTGGCCGCGAGGCGGCCGAGCTGTGCGGCCTGCGGCAAATAGGGCGAGCGCGACAGGATTGGCACGATGTCGGCGACCTCGGCGCGCGGGCTGCCCGCCGCGGTGAGCAGCTCGGCGCGCAGGAAGTCGGCAAGCGGGCCCCCCTTTGCGTCGGCGTCGGCGCCGTCGAGCAGCGCCTTTGCGTCGGTCCAGCGCTGGCCGCGGATCGCGGTCAGCACCTGCGTGTAAAGCTGTTTCTGTTTCGACGACAAAATGTCAGGCACCGTTTGTGGCGCCGACGCCAGATCACGGCTGCTGGCATCGGCGGCCCATGCGGGCATCGCGCCGACGGCGGCTGCCAATATCGCGCCTGAAATGAAGGTCTTGGTCATCATTTTCATCTGTCAACGTCCCCGGTTGAACAGTTTCAGGCTGTCCCAGGCCGCCGCCTTTTGCGCGGGCCGGGCCAGGAGCATCGCGGGATGCGCCACTGCCACTGTCGCCACCTTGCCGCCTTCTTGGTTAATATCGAGTAACTTCCCGCGCGTGTCGGGCAATTCGCTTGCTGCGGCCATGCGGACGATGTCGCCGCCGATCAGCAGCAGCCGTCCCGGGTTCGCCAGCCGCAGATGGTGCCACAGCAACCGGTCGAGTTCGGCCGCCTCGTCGCCGTCGCAGCGGCCGCCCGCGGGGCGGGTGACCGCAAGGCTGGCGACATAGCAGTCGGCGCGCGCGGTTCCGATCGCGAGCAGCATTGCGTCGAGCAGCTGTCCCGCGGCGCCGGTGAACAGCGCGGCATCGCGCTGGTCGTCGATTTCGGGCCAGGCGGTGAGCAGCATCAGCGGGGCGCCCGCCCGTCCGACCGGCAGCACACGGCGCGCATCCCACTGGCTGCCCGGCACGTCGGCGCCGGTCGCCAGCCATTGCTGGAAATCGTCCCAGTCGTCGGGAAAGACCACGGGGCCTTTCGTTTCAGCGGGTTGCGGGGCTTCCTTGCGCTGCAGCGCGGCGGGCAGCGGCGCCAGCTCGGGTTCGGATGCGGCGGCCGTTTTGGGCCTGGGTGCCGCGGCGTCATTCGCGGGCGGCAGGACGAGCCAACCCGCCGGTTCCTCGCCGACCAGCGCATCGACGCCCGCCAGCGACCACCAGTCGCAAATGCTTTCCGCCAGCGCGGCTGATTGTGACCCACCCATATGAAATCTTCAAACAGGCAGTTGACGGACCCGTCAATTGGCGGGCATCGCAATTCGTGACAGAATGAGCGCCCGACGCGATGAACGTCGGCGCGGGGACGGCAGAAAGGTATTTGCGGTGAGCGAACGGGAATCGATGCCCTATGACGTGGTCATCGTCGGCGCAGGTCCGGCGGGGCTTTCGGCGGCGATCCGCCTCAAACAGCTGGCGAACGAGACGGGCAGCGAATTGTCGGTCTGCATCCTGGAAAAAGGGTCCGAGGTCGGCGCGCATATCCTGTCGGGGGCGGTGATCGATCCCAAGTCGCTCGATGAACTGCTCCCCGAATGGCGGACGCAGGGCTGCCCGATGGCCGAGGTGCCAGTGAACGACAACCAGCATTGGGTGCTGACCAAGACCAAGAAGTTCGGCATGCCCGAATTCATCACCCCGCCGTTCATGCACAATGTCGGCACCTATACCGGCAGTCTGGGCAATCTGTGCCGCTGGCTCGCCGAGCAGGCCGAGGGGCTGGGGGTCGAGATTTTCCCCGGCTTCCCGGCGGCCGAAATCCTCTACAACGACGATGGCTCGGTCAAAGGCGTCGCGACCGGCGACATGGGCGTCGCGCGCGACGGCAGCCACAAGGGCGATTATGCACCGGGGCTGGAACTCCATGCAAAATATACCTTTTTCGGCGAAGGGGTGCGCGGGCACCTGACCAAGATGCTCAAGCCGCAATTCGCGCTCGACAGTGATTGCGAGCCGCAGGTTTACGGCTTGGGGGTCAAGGAATTGTGGGACATCGATCCCGAAAACCACGCGCCGGGCCGGGTGATCCACACCCAGGGCTGGCCGCTCGACGAGAACGCCAATGGCGGCGGGTTCCTCTATCATCAGGCGAACGGACAGGTCGCGCTGGGCTTCGTCACCTGGCTCAATTACCGCAATCCGCACATCTCGCCGTTTCAGGAAATGCAGAAGTGGAAGACCCATCCCGCGATCGCCGCGATCCTGAAGGGCGGCAAGCGCGTGTCCTATGGCGCGCGCGCGATCAGCGACGGCGGCTATCAGTCGGTGCCGAAGCTAACGTTTCCGGGTGGCGCGCTGATCGGCGACAGCGCCGGTTTCCTCAACGTCCCGCGGATCAAGGGCACCCACACCGCGATGAAATCGGGGATGATGGCGGCGGAGGCGGCGTTTGCGGCGGTGATCGCCGGGCGGAGCGGCGATGTGCTCGATGCCTATCAGGCGGCCTATGACGCCAGCTGGGTCAAGAAAGAGCTGAGCGTGGTGCGCAACGTGCTGCCGCTCGTCGAAAAATGGGGCGATCTGGGCGGGACGATCCTGTCGGGGATCACGATGTGGCTCGAAACGCTCAAGATCAAAGTTCCGTTCACGATGAAGCATCATCCGGACAATGAGAGCCTGTACCGCGCCGACATGATGCCGAAGCCCGATTATCCGAAGCCCGACGGGGTGCTGACCTTTGACCGCCTGTCCTCGGTGTTCGTGTCGAACACCAACCATGAGGAGGATCAGCCGGTCCATTTGCAGCTGAAAGACCCGTCGATCCCGGTGGCGTACAACCTGCCAATGTATGACGAGCCCGCGCAGCGCTATTGCCCGGCGGGGGTTTACGAGATCGTCGGCGAGGCCGAGGGCGACCCCAAATTCGTGATCAACGCGCAGAATTGCGTCCATTGCAAGACGTGCGACATCAAGGATCCGACCCAGAATATCAACTGGGTCACCCCCGAAGGCGGCGGAGGCCCCAATTACCCGAACATGTAAGCTCGCGCGGGTTTTTCTGGCCGTCGGCGCGCTCGCGGCGACGGCGCCCGTGCAGGCTGCCGACGATGGCGGCGCGGCGCTGAACGCGCTGGTGCGGGCGCGGCTGGCCGAGGAGGGCGGCGAACCCGCGGCGGCGCTGGCGGCGCTGACCGATGTGTCGAGCCTGGCGCCGGGCCTGCCCGGGGTGCGCGGGCGGATATTGGAACAGGCGATCCAGGCCGGCGATCTGGCCGCGGCGCGCACCGCGGCGCTGCGGCTGTGGACCGCGGGCGACCGCCGTTTCGATGCCCAGCTGGTGCTGATGGTCGATGCGATGCGGCGATCAGACTGGAAGGCGGCACGCGACATCATGGCGGGGCGCGGCGACAAGACCGGCGCCGACACGATCGCGCGGCTGATCCTGCCGACGGGCAATGCGTGGATCGACGTCGGGGCGCGCGAAAAGCTGCCCGAACGGCATTTGCTGGCGGCGAACAACCGCACCCGCCCCGAACCGGCGCTGGCGTTGCAGGTGGCGCTGGTGCAGCTGGCGACGGCGCGCACCGCCCACGCCGTTGCGCTGGCCGACGACACGGTGCTGACCGATCGGACGAGCCAGCTGGTCGGGCTGCGCCTCGCGGCGACGCTGGACCGGGCGGGGCAGCGCGATACTGCCACCCGGCTGCGCGGCAAGATCGCGCTGGCGTCGGGGCAGCGCGAAGATCCGATGCTGTTGTTACCCGACCAGCCGGTATCGACCCCGCGTGCGGGGGTTGCCCAGTGGCTTGGGCTGCTCGCCGACGGGCTGGCGCGTACCCCGAACGGCAATAGTAAGGTGCCGCTGCTGTTCTCGCGCGCCGCCTTTTGGCTGAACGATCAGGATTGGGCGGTGCGCGCGACGCTGGTCGAAGCGCTCGATCGCAATGGCCAGCGCGGCGATGCGATGGTGCTGCTGGACAACGATCGCGCAGCGCTGCCGCCGGTGCTGGCGATGCGCCGCGCCGAACTGGTCGCCGATGCCGGCGACCTGCCGGGCGCCGCGAAGCTGGCAGAGGCAGCGGCCGCGGGCGATGCGCCGCGCAGCCTGCTCGTCCGGCTCGCCGGCATCGCGGGGCGCTCGAACGATCCCAAGGCCGCGGCGCGCGCCTATGAACGGCTGGAGGGCACGCTGGCCGACGGTGCCGACGATCGCGCGCTGCGCGGCACGTTGCTGATCGCGCGCGCCGAATTGCTGTTGCAGGCGGATCAATGGGACGCCGCGGCGCCGCTGATGGAAAAGGCGGTGGCGCTGCGGCCGGGCGACGCGGCGGTGCTCAATTTCGCGGGCTATTCGGCGCTCGAACGGCGCAAGGATGTCAAGCAATCGCTGGCGCGGATCGAGGCGGCGTGGGCACAGGAGCCGCAGAATGCCAGCATCACCGACTCGCTCGGCTGGGCCTATTTCCTGACCGGACGCACCGACGATGCGGTGGCGCTGCTGGAGAAAGCGCAGCGCGGCGAGCCGGCCAATGCGGTGATCGTCGAACATCTGGGCGACGCCTATTGGCAGGCGGGGCGCAAATTCCAGGCGCGCTACACTTGGCGCGCCGCGGCGCTGCTCGCCGAGGCGGAGATGGCGACGCGGCTGGCGGCGAAGCTGCGCGACGGGCTGACCGCGGCGACGACTGCGCCATGACCGAGGCGTTACAGGAAACCGGCTGGGCCAAGATCAACCTGGCCCTGCACGTGCGCGGTCGGCGCAGCGACGGTTATCACGACATCGAAACCTTGTTTGCGTTCGTCGACAGCGGCGACGGCATCGTCGCCGAGGTCGCCGACGCGGACAGCCTGGCGATCGTTGGCGAGTTCGCCGAGGGCTTGAGCACGGGCGCCGACAATCTGGTGTTGCAAGTGCTGGCGCTGCTGCGCGCGCGCTACGGCGCCGACCGGGTGCCGCCGCTGGCGGCGGTGCTGACCAAGCGGTTGCCGGTGGCGGCGGGCATCGGCGGCGGGTCGGCCGATGCCGCGGCGACGGCGCGGCTGGTGCGGCGCCATTTTCTGCCCGAGCTTGGCGATGCGACGCTGGCGCGGATCGTCAGCCCGCTCGGCGCGGATATTGCCGCGTGCGTCGCGAGCGCGACCTGCCTGGGGGTCGGGGTCGGCGAAGAATTGCGCGCGGTGCCCGACCTGCGGCTGGCGGGCACCCCGGTGCTGCTGGTCAACCCGCGCCAGCCGGTCGCGACGGGACCGGTGTTTGCCGCGTGGGACGGGATCGACCGCGGGCCGCTATATGGCGATCCGGCGGGGCGGGCGCAGCTGCTGGCGGCGCGCAACGATTTGCAGCGCGCGGCGATCGCGCAATGTCCCGCCATCGTCGATGTCCTGACCGAACTGGGCGCGCTCGGCCCCTGGCTGGCGCGGATGTCGGGTTCGGGGGCGACGTGTTTTGCGCTGTTCGACGCGCTGGCCGAACGCGACGCGGCGGCGGCGCGCCTGGCGCAAAGCCATCCGCACTGGTGGCAGCTGGCGGGCGCGCTGCGATGAGCAGCGGGATGAGTGAAGCGTGGCGCCAGCTGGGAACGCCGCGCGCGGGCGGCATCCTGCTGATCGCCGATCATGCGTCGAACCATGTTCCCGCCGACATCGACCTTGGCATCGATCCGGCGCTGCTGACCAATCATATCGCGATCGACATCGGGGTGGCCGAGGTCGTGGCGCTGCTGGTCCAAGACGGCGCGGTCGATGCCGCGATCCTCGGCGGGGTGTCGCGGCTGGTGGTCGATTGCAATCGCGAGGAAGAGGCGCCGGGGGTGCTGCCAATCGCCAGCGATGGGCATGCGGTACCGGGCAATGCGCTGGACGATGCAGACCGCGAGGCACGGCTGGCACGGTTCTTTCGCCCCTATCACGTGCATATCGCGGCGACGATCGCGGCGCATCGCCCCGCGATGATCCTGTCGCTGCACAGTTTTACCCCGGCGCTGGCGGCGCATCCCGATCAGGCGCGGCCGTGGCACGTCGGGGTGCTGTATAATGAAGACGACCGGTTGGCGGAGGCGGCAATTGCGGCTTTGGAAGCCGAGGGGCTGAACGTCGGCGACCAGCAACCCTATTCGGGCAAACTGCTCAACGCGACGATGAACCGCCATGCCGAAGGTAGCGGCATTCCCTATGTCGGGATCGAGATGCGGCAGGATCTGGTCGGCGATGCGGCGGGGCAGGCGCTGTTCGCCGAGCGGCTTTCTCGCATGTGCAGCAAAGTTGCATTGAATCTGGCCAAATAGGCGTGTAGAGGCGCGTCTCTTCGCTTATTTTTGAAATAAAATTATCAGGACTGTTTGGAATGCCTTCATATCGTTCGCGCACCACCACCCACGGCCGCAATATGGCCGGAGCCCGCGGCCTGTGGCGCGCGACGGGGATGAAGGACAGCGATTTCGGCAAGCCGATCATCGCGGTGGTCAACAGCTTTACCCAGTTCGTCCCCGGTCACGTCCATCTGAAAGACCTGGGCCAGATGGTCGCGCGCGAGATCGAGGCGGTCGGCGGGGTGGCCAAGGAATTCAACACGATCGCGGTCGATGACGGCATCGCGATGGGGCATGACGGCATGCTCTATTCGCTGCCGTCGCGCGACCTGATCGCCGACAGCGTCGAATATATGGTCAACGCGCATTGCGCCGATGCGATGGTGTGCATCTCCAACTGCGACAAGATCACACCGGGGATGCTGATGGCGGCGCTGCGCATCAATATTCCCGTCGTCTTTGTGTCGGGCGGACCGATGGAGGCGGGCAAGGTCGTGCTGAAGGGCAAGACGGTCGCGCTCGATCTGGTCGATGCGATGGTCGCCGCCGCCGACGAAAGCTATACCGACGAGGAAGTCACCGCGATCGAGCAGGCGGCGTGCCCGACCTGCGGGTCATGCTCGGGGATGTTCACCGCCAATTCGATGAACTGCCTGACCGAGGCGCTGGGGCTGTCGCTGCCGGGCAACGGATCGACGCTCGCGACCCACGCCGACCGCAAGGAGCTGTTCCTGCGCGCCGGGCGGATCGTCGTCGCGATGTGCCGCCGCCATTATGAAGAAGACGATGACAGCGTGTTGCCGCGCAATATCGCGACCTTTGAAGCGTTTGAAAATGCGATGAGCCTCGACATCGCGATGGGCGGATCGACCAACACGGTGCTGCACCTGCTCGCCGCGGCGTTCGAGGCCGGGGTCGATTTCACCATGACCGACATCGACCGCTTGTCGCGCCGCGTGCCCTGCCTGTCGAAGGTCGCGCCCGCCAAGAGCGACGTCCATATGGAGGATGTTCACCGCGCCGGCGGGATCATGGCGATCCTTGGCCAGCTCGAGCGCGCGGGCCTGCTCCACGCGCATTTGCCGACAGTCCACAGCGCGACGCTGGGTGACGCGCTGAACAAATGGGACATTTCGCGGACCAACGATCCTGAGGTGCAGAAATTCTTCATGGCGGCGCCGGGCGGCGTGCCGACGCAGGTTGCGTTCAGCCAGGAGCGGCGCTGGGACTCGCTCGACCTCGACCGCGAAACCGGCGTGATCCGGTCGGCATCGCATGCGTTCAGCCAGGACGGTGGGCTGGCGGTGCTGTCGGGCAATCTGGCGGTCGATGGCTGCATCGTGAAGACCGCGGGGGTCGACGAATCGATCCTGAAATTTTCGGGGCCGGCGAAGGTGTTCGAAAGCCAGGATGCGTCGGTTGCGGGCATCCTGACCGGGCAGGTCGTCGCGGGCGATGTGGTGGTCATCCGTTACGAAGGACCGAAAGGCGGGCCGGGGATGCAGGAAATGCTGTATCCGACGAGCTATCTGAAGTCGAAAGGACTGGGCGCGGCGTGCGCGCTGGTCACCGACGGGCGTTTCTCGGGCGGCACGTCGGGACTGTCGATCGGCCATGCTTCGCCCGAAGCTGCCGAGGGCGGCTTGATCGGGCTGGTCGAGGATGGCGACCTGATCGAGATCGATATTCCGAACCGCACGATCAACCTTGCCGTGCCCGATGCCGAGCTGGCCGGGCGGCGCGCGGCGATGGAAGCCAAGGGCGATGCCGCGTGGCAACCGGCCAAGTCGCGTCCGCGCAAGATTTCGGTAGCACTTCAGGCCTATGCCGCGATGACGACGAGTGCCGCCAGAGGCGCGGTGCGCGACCTGTCGCAGCTGAAGGGCAAATGATGAAAAGACTGGGGGGTGTTGCCGGGTTTCTGCTGCTGACGGCATGCGGCGGCGCACCCGACAATGGCGACCTGGCCGAAGCCGAAGCGCGGGGGTCGCGCGAAGCGGCGGAGAACGGCCGTATCGAATGCGCGCTGGAAGGCGCCAAATTGTTCGACCGCACCTGCACCGTCGAAGAGATGAGCGGCCAGGACGGCGCGATCCTGGTCGTCGGGCGCGCCAATGTCGGGTATCGCCGGTTGCAGATCACGACCGACGGGCGCGGCGTGGTGTCGGCCGACGGGGCCGAGCAGGCGAAAGTAACGATCGTTGGCGACGGGATCATCGAGGTCGCGATCGGCAGCGATCGCTATCGGTTGCCCGCGAACACCGGCGGCGCGAAATAGCGGTCCAACTCCCACACCGTTCGCCCTGAGCTTGTCGAAGGGCCGTTCTTCATTTTCGACGTCGCAAAAATAGAACGGTGCTTCGACAAGCTCAGCACGAACGGTATTGGGAATCTGGATTCTGGGTTTCTCACTCCCACCGCGACTTTTTCACTGGCCGTGATAGTCTCAGCGCCATGTTCGTTCCCGCTGATGCCCCGATCCTGACCAGCGCCGCGATGCGCGAGGCCGAGGCCGCCTGTGCGGTGCAGGGAACTTCGCTCACCGAATTGATGGAGCGCGCCGGGGCCGCGGTGGCCGACACCGCGTGGCGGATGACGGCGGGGGCGCCGGTGCTGATCCTGTGCGGGCCCGGCAACAATGGCGGCGACGGCTATGTCGCGGCGCGGTTGCTGGCGGGCCGCGGTGCGGCGGTGCGGGTGGCGGCTTTGGGCGAGCCCACCACCGATCTGGCGAAGGCAGCGCGTGCGGGGTGGAGCGGGCCGGTCGAACCGATCGACGCCAGACTGGCCCCGGCGCCGGTGATCGTCGATGCGTTGTTCGGCGTGGGGCTGTCGCGGCCGCTGGCCGACGATCTCGCTTTGACGTTGCGGCGGTTTGCCGACCATCGCGTGCTGGCGGTCGATGTGCCGAGCGGGATCGGCAGCGACGGTAGCGCCGACTGGCAGCCGCCGCTGGTCGCCGACGTCACGCTGGCGCTTGGCGCGCTGAAACCCGCGCATGTCTTGCTGCCGACCGCGCCCGCCTGCGGCCGCGTGCTGCTGGCACCGATCGGGATTGCCGCGCGCGGTACGATGCGGACACTGCCATCGGCGAAAGTCGCAACGCCCTCTGCGGCAGCGCACAAGTTCAGCCGCGGCATGGTGCTGGTGTTCGCCGGGCCGATGCCGGGCGCTGCAGGGCTCGCCGCCGCGGCGGCGCTGCGCGCTGGGGCGGGTTATGTCGTGCTGGAGGGCAGCGCGCGCGCGCCGCTGGCCGCGATCATCACCGAAAGCGATGCGCGTTTCGGCGAGCGGCTGAGCGACCCGCGCGTCGGCGCGGTGGTGATCGGGCCAGGCTTTCCGGCGAGCGACGACCTGTTGTTCGATGTCGAGGCGGCGCTCGATTCGGGCAAGCCACTGGTGCTCGACGCCGCGGCGATCGCCGCCGCGCTGCCGCGCCTTTGCGAGATGCCGGGCAAGGCAATACTGACCCCTCACGAGGGCGAATTCGCGCACACCTTCCCCGAATTATATGGCAGCAAGATCGACCGGGCGAAGGCGGCAGCGATGCGCACGGGGGCGGTTGTCGTCTATAAGGGCGCCGATACCGTCATCGCGGCGCCCGACGGCCGCGTCGTCGCGGCCTGGCCGGGCAATCCGTGGCTGGCGACCGCGGGGACGGGCGATGTGCTGGCGGGAGCGTGCGGGGCGATGCTGGCGCGCGGCGGCGATGCGTTTGACGCCGCGGTGGCGGCGGTGGGGTGGCATATCGCGCAGGCCGCGCGTATAGGCCCCGGCCTTGTCGCCGACGATCTGGTCGTCGACGATCTCGTGAAAGCATGATGTGACCGAAACCGCCTTGATTACCCGCATTGCCGCGCGCGGCGACGGTGTCACCGACGATGGCCGCCATGTCGCGGGCGCGGTGCCGGGCGACCGGGTGCGCGAGGACGGGATCATCATCCCGGGGCCGAACCGCGCCGAGCCGCTGTGCCGTCATTTCGGCAAATGCGGCGGGTGTGAATTGCAGCATGTCGCCGAAGGCGCGCTCGCCGACTTTGTCCGCGACCGCGTTCTCGGCGCGCTGGCGGCGCAGGATGTTGCGGCGGTCGCGGTGCTGCCCGCCCAGTTGTCGCCGCCGCAGAGCCGCCGCCGCGCGGCGCTCACCGCGCTGCGCACCGGCAAGCAGGTCGCCATCGGGTTCAACGCCGCGCAGAGCAACCAGATCGTCGATATGCGGCAATGCCCGCTGCTGCTGCCCGAACTGTTCGCGCTGATCGCGCCGCTGCGCGAGCTGCTGGCGATGATCGCGCAGCAACGGCGCCCGGTGAAGGTCAAGCTCCAGATGCTCGACCAGGGGGTCGAGGTGGTGCTGGAGGGCGTCAAGGCAGAGGGGCTCGACGCTGCGATGGCGCTCCAGGATTTCGCCGGCGCGCATAAGCTGGCACGCTTTGCCGTCGATCAGGGGCAGGGGCTGGAAACATTGTGGCAGCCCGAACCGCCGACCGTCCGCTTTGGCGATGTGACGGTCGAGGTGCCGGCATTCTCGTTTCTGCAGGCGACGACCGCGGGGCAGGCGGCGCTGGTCGACGCCGTGACGCGCGCGGTCGGCGACGCCGGGGCGATTGCCGATCTGTTCGCGGGGGTCGGGACGTTTGCATTGTCGCTTCAGAAGGGGCGGAAAATCTATGCCGCCGAAGGCGCGCGCGATGCGATTGCGGCGCTGAAGGCGGCGGCCAACCGCGCCCGCGCGCTGGTCGCCACCGAGCATCGCGACCTGTTCCGGCGGCCGTTGATCCCGGCGGAATTGAATCGCTTCGGCGCGGTGATCCTCGATCCGCCGCGCGCGGGCGCCGAGGAACAGGTGGCGCAATTGGCGGCCTCGGACGCGCCGGTGATCGCCTATGTCAGCTGCAACCCCGCCAGCTTTGCGCGCGATGCGAAGCGGCTGGTCGATGGCGGTTACACGCTCGATTGGGTGCAGCCGGTCGGGCAGTTCCGCTGGTCGACGCATGTCGAGCTGGCAGGGCGGTTTTCGCGGTAGCCGTCGCCCCCGCCTTCGCGGGGACGACGCCATTTTGTCAATGCAGCACAAACCCCATGAACGCATGCACGCACAGCGCGAGCAGCGCGAGGCTGGCCAGCGCGAACACGCCAAAGCGCCACAACACGCGGTTGACCGTCACCTGGATCAGGCTGTGGAGGATCCGCAAGCCGACATAGGCCCAGGCGAGCTGGGTGTTCAGCCCGCCGCCCATGCCGCCGACCGCCAGCGCCAGCGCGACGGCGTAGAAGATCGTCGGCTGTTCCATCAGATGGTTATAATTATGCGCCTTCCACTGCACTTCGGGCGGCAGCACTTCGTCGAGGCTCTTGCCGGTGCCGCCGACCATCCTGGCCGCGTCGATCTTGGCGCGCTGCATTGCCGGGATGCGCGTCGCGTACATCCACACCCAAATGATCATCGACCATAGCGCCAGCGTTGCGACCGGCCCCAGAATAGCATTGGTTTCCATGATATTTCCCCCCTCAACCCAAAGTGGCGATTACCGCCAGCACCGCCAGTGCGAATAGGCAAAAAGTCGCGAGCGCGAAAATGGCAAAGCGTACCGGGACGCGGTTCACCGTCGCCTGCCACAGGCTATGGACGATGCGCAGCGCGACATAGGTCCACGCCAGCCCGCGCGTCAGATCGGTGCTGCCGCCCGACAGATGCAGAAAGACGATGATCGCATAGAACAAGGTCGGTTGTTCGAGCAGATGCGTATAATTGTGCGATTTCCAGTTGGTGAGCGGCGGCAGCACGGCCTCCAGATCGGCGCCGCGGCCGCCCGGCGGCGCGGCCTTCACGTCGATCCCGGCCTTTGCCATCGCCGGAAAGCGCGTCGCGGCGACCCAAATGAGCATGATCAGCGTCCACAGCGCAAGAACCGCGCCGGGCGCGAGCAGGTTTTCAGGCATAGCGTTCCCCCTTTTTATTTTCGCGCGATGCTAGGGCGCGCGGACGACAATGCAATGATCGATATTCAGCCGCGGCGCTCGGCAAGTTCGGCGCGGATCGCGGCGCCGTCGCCGTCGACCCTGGGCGCAAACCCCAGGTCGCGCGCGGGCGCGGCGCCATATTTCACCGGCGGCTGCATTTCGTGGAAGGCGCCGACATCGGGATGGGTGCGGTGGCGGAAGAAACCGGTCGCGACGAAATGCGGATCCTCTTTGACGTCTTGCAGGTCGCGCGCGGCCATGGCGGGAATGTCATTGGCGGCAAACAGCGCAAGCCATTCGGCGGTGGTCTTGGCGGGGGTCTTGCGGGCGATCTCGCTATATACGATTGGCATATGCTGCCCCGCCGCCTTGGCGGCTTCGAATTCGGGGGTTTCGGTCAGCCCCTCGCTGCCGAGCAACGCCATCAGCCGCGCCGTCGATTCGGGGGTGTAGGGGACGATCGCCAGATGGCCGTCGCGGGTCGGGAAGGGCTGGCGGGTCGGGTCGAGCTGGCGCGGATAGCCGGCGGGGCCGAGTGGCGGGTCGAGCGCCGCATCGCGCAGATGTTCGGTCAGCATGAAGGATGCGAAACATTCGAACATCGGCACCTCGACAGCTTGCCCCTCGCCAGTGCGCAGTTTGTGGATCAGCGCCGCCAGGATCGCCTGCGCGCCGAACTGGCCCGCGATCTTGTCGGCGATCAGCGACGGGAAATAGCGCGGCCGCGGGTCGCCATCGACACGTGGCAGCAGGCTGGTGGTGCCGGTCGCCGCCTGGATGACATCGTCATAGGCTTGCAGGTCGGCGTAGGGGCCGTCCTGCCCGAAGCCGGTGCCATGGACATAGATGATGTCGTCCTTGATCGCCTTGCAGCCGGCATAGTCGAACCCCAGCTTGGCGATCGCCTTGCCGCGGACATTGTGGAAAAACACGTCGGCGCCGGCGACCAAGTCGCGGAGCACTGCGGCATCTTCGGGCCTCTTCAGGTCGAGCGCGATCGAGCGTTTGCCGCGATTGACCGTCAGATGGATCGATCCCATCGTCGGATCGGGTGCCCCGCTGCCCAGATAGCGGGAGATGTCGCCGAGCCCGGGGGTTTCGACCTTGATCACCTCGGCGCCCAGATCGGCGAGCATTTGCGTCGCATAGGGGCCGAAAATCACCGTCGTCAGGTCGATGATGCGAATGCCGGACAAGATGGTCATGCTGGCGTTACCGCTTTTCGACGAATCACAACGGCCATTCGGCATCCCTTCGCTTTGCGCTTTGCGCTTTGGCGAAGGATAGAATGATTTCGAAGTGAAACGGAAGAGGGGATCGCCTGCTAATATTGAGGGGAGGCGTTCCCCGCTGTTTCGGCGTTGCCCGCGGCATAGGCGGCCGAGATCTGGCGATAAGATCGCGAACGGAGGGCCGCCAGCGTGGCGATTACGCCGAGCAGGCCGGTGATCGTGAACACGATCGCGATGCCGCGTTCGGCGCCGCGTCCGTACCAGTCGCCGATCATGTCGGCCCCGGCGCCGTCGGTCATCAGCGGGACGAAGACGAACTGGGTCAGCGGCGCGATGAGGAAAGCGGTGAGTGGTGAGGCGGCCTGTTCAACCGACTGGGCAAAGCCGAACACGCGCCCCTGCCGTTCGAACGGCACCACCTTTTGCAGGGTCGTCTGCTCCGCCGCCTCGGCATAAGGGCCGAAGAACATCCAGACGATGCAGCCGACCGCGAGCAAGATGATCGACGACTGGATGGTGAAAACGACCGCCACCGCCCACGAGATCAGATTGACCAGCAACAGCGTGCGCACGGGATTGGCGCCCAGCCCCGTGCGGGCAATCACCAGGCCCGAGAGGATGAAGGCGCAGGAGACAAAGGCCCAGAGCAGTCCCCATTGCTCGACCTTCATCAGCGAGAGGCCATAGGCGTCCATCAGCGCCATATAGACCCCGCCGAGCAGATTGTTGAACGCGGCGAACAGGATGAGCGCGAACAGCCCCGGAATCGCGGTGACGATGCGAAAGGTGCCGGCGAGGTCGACGCGGCGCGGCGCATCATGTTCGCCGATGTCGCGCGGCTCATCGACGGGGACGAACAGCAGGTGCAGCGCGGCGAGAAGCGAGAACAGGATCGCGAACGCCAGGGTCGCGACCATCCCGCCCCACGCGACCAGGAAGCCGCTGATTGCCGAGGTGGTCAGGAAACCGATGCCGCTGACCATGCCGACCAGCCCGTTCGCCTTGTCACGGCGACCTTCGGGCACCAGCAGGGTGACGAGCGTCGGCAGCGCGATCATGCGAATATTGCCGACGATCACGCCGACCATCGTCAGCAGGACGAATAGCCACAGGGTCAGGCTGGTGGTCGTGGCGATACGGATAGCGGGATCGAGCGCATAGGCGCCCAGCGCGGCGGCGTAGATCGCGAGCGACACCAGGCTGGAGACGAGCATCATGCTGCGCTTGCGGTGATGATCGACCAGGCTGCCGAACCAGATGCCGAGCATCGAGGTGAGCACCAGATAGATGCCCGCGATCATTCCCGTCGCGAACACCGACTGGGTTTCGAGGAAAATCCAGAAGGTGATCGCAAACCACACCGTGAAATTGGTGATGTTGGCGACGAGGTTGTTGACCAGGAGATGGTGGAAGGGCTGCATAACCATGGCATTCTGTCTGACGCACATCGTGGTGCGTTGCGATGCCGCCCCGGCGGGTGGCTAGCATGAACGGTGGGGACAGAAAAGACGGCGGGGCGCGTATTTAGCTTTCTCCGGCGGCCGGGAGGCGCGCGAGCAGTGCGACCAGCTGCGCCTGGCTGCTCGCGCCGGTCTTTCTGAAGATGCCTTTGAGCAGGAAACGCACCGCGTTCAGGCTGACCGCGCGCAGCGCCGCATAGCTTTGCAGCGACTGTCCGGCAGCGAGCGCGACCGCGAGCCGTGCTTCCGCCGGGGTCAGCGCAAACCATTGCGCAACCCGGTCGATTTCGACCACTGGGGTTTCGCCCGGCGCGCTGCCCAGCGTGACGATCAGCGACGCGCCCGCGCTGAAGCCGCCGATCTGCTGCGCGGCCTGCGGCGATATTCGCGCGACGAGTACCGGGCATTCGATGCCCGATTTGCCCACCGCCTGAAACGCAAGCCCGGCGGAGTCCTGGCTGTGGAGCAGGCCCAGCAGTTTTTTCTGGCTGGCCGGGTGGGCAAAGGCGAAGCGGTCCTGGGCGAGGTGGATCACTCCCGCCGCCTCATATTGGCCGGCGCGGCTGTTCGCAGCGAGGATGTTCAGCTGATCGTCGAGACTGAAGATCGCGAAGGGCGCGACATCGGCCGCCGCACGCGCCGCGCCGACAGCAAGTTCGAGCGACGCGATGCGGTCGCTGATCCGCATCGCGCGCTGGATATGCGGCGCCAGCACGCGCAGCCCGCGCTTGAGCGTTTCGACGTCGCGGTCGCCGGGACCGGGCAGCATCAGCCCCAGCCGCTCGCCGCCGCGCCGGTCGAGCAGGACGCAGACCAGCCGGTCGATGCCCCACGGCGCTAGGAAATTCTGGAAAAAGGCCGACTGAGCAAACTCCTCGCGGGTCATGATGTCGTTGCTGTCGACGACGCTGCCATTGCCATAGCGCATCAGCTTGCGCGACCAGGGATGGTTGCCGGCATAGACCGCGGTATAGATTTCCTGCACCCCGGCGGCGAGCCCGGTCGCCGCGACAAAGCGGGCGCGGGGTGGGTTGCTGCCCTCCCACAGGATGAACGCTGCTTCCCAGCTGAGCGGGCACAGGGCACCGGTGATGCGGGCGAGCGTGTCGTTCCACCGTTCGGGCTGGAGCACCGAATCATAGATAAGCCCGATCAGCGCGTTCAGCGTTTCCCATTCGGCGGGTTGGTTGTGACCCGGCGCAAAGATCGGAACATCATTCGGCACACGCTTCCCCAGCAGGCGGCTTATCGATCCGTACCTTGACCGCGATACACCAATATCCTGCCTGAAAAGCGCAAAAAATGCGTTTCCCTACCCGGATGGGTAGCGAAAGCGCGCGCCGTATCGGGCATGGATCGGGTGCGACCCAAGGGCAGGGTGGTCCGTTAAAGACCATCCTGTTCTCTTCAGGCCCGTCGGCTCAACCCGGCGGGCTTCTTTGTGCTCGCAAAAGAAAAAGGGCTGGTCGCATCGCTGCGCCAACCCTTTTTTTTCCGTCTGATCGGTGGCGATCAGAACAATTTGGTCACCGTCGCGCTGCGGCGTTCCTGTTCGACTTCGCCGGTGTAGAGGCTGGTCATCGGTTCGTCGCTGACGACATGGGTCTCGTCGGCGCCAAAGCCGTTGAACTTGGTCCGCATCGCGCAGCCATAGGCGCCGAGCATGCCGATTTCGATGAAATCGCCCGCCTTGATGTCGGCGGGCAGGAAGAACGGCCCGGCCATATGGTCGAGGTCGTCGCAGGTCGGGCCATAGAAGCTGAACGGCACCAGTTCGGCATCGCTGCCGCCGTCGCGGAGCAGCGAAACCGGAAAGCGCCAGCCGACATGCGCGGCGTCGAACAGCGCGCCATAAGCGCCGTCGTTGATGTACAGTTCTTCGCCGCGGCGCTTTTCGACCCGCACGATCAGCGAGCTGTACTCGGCCGACAGCGCGCGGCCGGGTTCGCACCACAGTTCCGCCGAATAGCTGATCGGCAGGCTTTCAAAGCTGCGGTGGATCGTGTCGAAATAGGCATCGAGCGGCGGCGGCTCCATGCCAGGATAGGATGACGGAAAGCCCCCACCGACATCGACGATGTCGACGGTGACCGACGCCGCGACGATCGCGGCGCGGACGCGTTCCATCGCCTGGGCATAAGCGTGCGGCGTCATCGCCTGGCTGCCGACATGGAAGCAGATGCCGAGCGCGTCGGCCGCTTGGCGGGTCGCCATCAGCAATTCGACGACCTCGTCGGCTTCGGCACCGAATTTGGCAGCGAGGCTGAGCTTCGAATGGTCCGACGAGACGCGCAGGCGCACGAGCAGGTTGAGGTCGGCCGCGCCTTCGGTCGCGCGCACGATTTTCTCGAGCTCGTCGAGCGTGTCGAGCGAGAAGGTGCGGACGCCATGCTTCCAATAGGCTTCGGAAATCGCTTCCTCGGCCTTCACCGGATGCATGAAGCACAAAGTCGCTTCGGGCAACGTGCGTGCGGCGAGGCGCACCTCGGCGATCGAGGCGACGTCATAATGGGTGACGCCCGAATCCCACAGCACGCGCAGCAGGTCGGGCGACGGATTCGCCTTGACCGCATACATGGTCGTGCCGGGAAACCGGTCGATGAAGAAACGCGCCGCGCGCCGCGCGGCGTGCGGGCGGACGAGCGTAACAGGTTCGACCGGCGAAAGTGCCTGAATCAGCCCGTGGGCGCTATGATGCTGGTGCAACGCAAGGGACCCCCAAAAATATAACGGTAAACGACAAGGCTGCCTTGCGGTTATTGGAAGTCCCCCTGGGGCAGCGGAGAGCGCATATATGGAGGGGTGCCCCCCCTGTAAAGACCCTTGCGCGCAATTTTGTAATAGTGCGGTAACACTATAGGCAAAGCGGGGCTGATGCGCGCCGAGCGGGGCAGGCCGCGACAAGGTGGTGGGGCCGCGCTAGGGTCGAATTTGAGTCATCACCCCGGCGTTCGCCGGGATGACGCGGAAGTGAAAGCTGGCAATTTATGGTCTCTCCCACCGATGTGAATCACACGTTTAGCGACGCCGAACTCGACGAGCTGCGCGCCTTCGGCACCGTCGAGTCGCATCGCGCCGGCGAATTGCTCGTCGCCGAAGGGACGATGGCGCCCGATTGCATCGTCACCCTGTCGGGCCACACCGACATTTTCGCATCGACCGACGATGGGCCGAAGCGCGTTGGCTGGATGGAGCGCGGGCAGTTTGCCGGCGACCTGTCGGTGCTGACCGGGCAGCGCCACCTGTCGCGCGTCGAAATGGGCGTCGATGGCGAGATTTTGCGGATCGTGCATGGCGATTTCCAGCGACTGATCGCGGGCAATTCGCATTATTCGGACATATTCGTCCGCATTTTCGCGGCGCGGCGCGAGTTCAGCAGCCGTCGCGGCTTTGCGGCGGTGATCGTGATCGGGGCGGCGATGGACCGCAGCGTTTATGCGCTGCGCGACCTGCTAGCGAAGCATGGCGTCGCGCATCGCTGGTTCGATCCCGCCGATGGCCCGGTTGCGGCGCATCTGATGACCGAGCGCGGGCTCGCCGAAGATCAGCTGCCCGCGGTGATCCTGGGCGCCGCCGACGTGCTCGTTCAGCCGACTCCCGAACAGCTTGCCGCCAGTCTTGGTCTCGACCTGCTGCCCGACGGCGCGACCGCCGACGTCATCGTCGTCGGCAGCGGCCCCGGCGGGCTGGCGGCGGCGGTCTATGCCGCGTCCGAAGGGCTGACGGTGATCGCGATCGACGCGCTCGCGCCGGGCGGACAGGCGGGGACGTCATCAAAGATCGAAAACTACCTGGGCTTTCCGACCGGCATTTCGGGCAATGAGCTGGCGCGGCGGGCGACGGTGCAGGCGCAGAAATTCGGCGCGCGGCTGGTCGCGCCGGTGCGCGGCGCGGCGATCGACCGTGACGGCGAGGCCTATTGCCTGAAGCTTGCCGACGGCCGCAAATTGCGCAGCCGCGCGGTGGTGATCGCCAGCGGCGCGCAATATCAACGGCTGCCGATCGACGGCATCGAAGATTATGAAGGCCGCGGCATCTTTTACGGCGCCACCCCGATGGAGGCGCAGCTGTGCGGCAATGCCGAGGTGACCGTCGTCGGCGCCGGCAATTCGGCGGGGCAGGGGGCGATCTACCTCGCCAACGCGGCGCGCAAGGTGCATGTCGTTTTCCGCCGCCCGTCGCTGCGCGAAACGATGTCCGAATATCTGGTCAAGCGGCTGGAGGAACACCCGAACATCGAACTGCACGCGATGACCGACGTCGTCGCGCTGCACGGCGCCGATGCGGCGGGCGGCTGGCTCGACGGCATCACCTATCGCTGCCGCGACACAGGGGCCGAAAGCAGTTGCGACTGCCGCTTTCTGTTCCTGTTTCTGGGCGCCAGTCCGAACACCGGCTGGCTACCCAAGGAAATGGTGTGCGACGAGCGCGGCTTCGTGAAGACCGGCACCGACATCGCACCGATCGAGCTGGTGAAGGCAGGCTGGTCGCTCGACCGCATGCCAAGCCGTTATGAAACCAGCTGGCCGCGCATCTATGCGATCGGCGATGTCCGCAAAGGGTCGGTGAAGCGCGTCGCGTCGTCGGTCGGCGAGGGATCGGTGGTGGTCAGCGACATCCACCAGGCGCTGGCGGAGGTTGAATTGACGGTCGGATAGGCCGCGACAAAGCCTTCGCAACGGTGGCCGAGCCAGTTCCTCATCTTGCGAGTGCTTTTGGTTGTTGCTGCGTGGCGCAGTGGATGCCGCCACCCGATTCACCGATCGCGTCGATTTCGAGCATTTCCACCGTCCGCCCGGGATAGAGCGACTGAAGCATTTCGCGCGCATGGCCGTCGGCCGTCTGGTCGCCGAACTGGGCCGCGATGACCGCATCGTTGCAGACATAGTAGTTGACATAGCTGGCAACGAAGTCGGGTTCGGCAGACCGGATGTCCACCGGGTCGGGCAGGCGAACGATCTCGAGCTTTCGCCCGCTTGCATCGGTCGATTGTCGCAAGATGTCCAGCGTCTCATGCCCCGATACCGACCAGGGGTCTTCGGGATCGATCGTGTCGCCCAGCTGGATCAGCAGCTTGCCCGGCCCGACGAAGCGGGCGAGCGCGTCGATATGGTAATCGGTGATGTCTTTCCCTGCGATGCCGGGAGCCCAGATCATCTTCTTGCCGCCCAGCGCCCGCAACAACTTTCGGCCGATTTCATCCCGGCTCATCCGGTTGCGATTGACATTTGCCCAGCAGCTGGCGTGCGCGAGCAGCGTCCCCGCGCCGTCATGTTCGACCCCGCCTTGCTCCCCGACCAGCCCGGTATCAATCAGGGGGAGGACAAGCCGCGCTGCTACGCGCGCAGCAATTTGTGCATCTTTGGCGTGTGGTTGCTTATTCCCCCAGCCATTGAAACGGATGTGGGCGATGGCGAGCTTGCCCGCGGGGTCGTGGACAAAGGTCGGCCCGGAATCGCGGCACCATAGATCGTCGGTCGGAATGTCCCAAAGCTCGATGTCGCCGGACAACAAGGTGCGTGCATGCGCAGCGTCGGTCGCCGCAACCAGCATCGCGACGGGTTCATATTCCGCGATGCGGTTGGCAATGCGCGCAATAGCGCGTTGTACGCGTGCTAGCGAGCGCCGGTCATAAATGTTCCGATTGACCGGCCATTGCATGAGCGTCCGTTCATGCGGATCCGATTCCAGCGGCATTTCATAGCGTATGTTCGGGTTGGTCATGCCGTTACCGGCATCAGCGCAGCCCCATATGGTCGGCGCCAAGGCGATTCCGGCGCTAGCGCGCAGAAAATATCGCCGTTCCAATTGTGCATCTCCCTCGCCCGGCGTGCCGTGCGCTTAGCTCAGCCGCGTCTTGAAGTCCTCATATCCAAACGCCCGGACCAGTTCCAGCGCGTCGGTTTCGCTGTCCCATAACCAGATCGACGGCAGCGGCACGCCGTTGAATGTGTTCGTCTTGACCATCGAATAATGCGCCTGATCGAGGAAGGCGAAACGCTCGCCGATGCGTGCGCCGCCGGGCACGCGATAATCGCCGATGACGTCGCCCGCGAGGCACGAGGGACCGCCGAGACGGACGGTGATGCCTTCGCTGCCCTCATCGAGCATTGCAGGACGATAGGGCGCCTCGATCACGTCGGGCATGTGGCAGGTCGCCGAAATGTCGGTGATACCGATCGGCATGCCATTGTCGAACAGGTCGAGGATTTCGCCGACGAGAATGCCGGCATCAAGCGCGATCGCTTCGCCGGGTTCGATCATCACGTCACAGTCGGTCGCGGCGCGCACCTGTTTCAGGAAAGCGATCAGGTCATCGATCTGGTAGTCGGCGCGGGTGACGTGGTGGCCACCGCCGAAATTGATCCATTTGAGCTGGCCAAAGAAGGGCCGCAGCATCGGCTGAACGGCTTCCCAGGTCCGCTGCAGCGGCGGGAAATCCTGTTCGCACAGGCTGTGCATATGGATGCCGTCGATGCCCTCCATATGGTCGGGCAACAGCTGGGTAACCGGAAAGCCGAGGCGACTGCACGGCGCGGCGGGATCGTATTTCGCGGTCTCGCCCTCGCTGTGCATCGGGTTGATGCGCAGCCCGATGTCGAACGGCACGCCTTGCGCGCGAAGATCGTCGAGCAGCGGGCGAAAGCGGGCGATCTGCCCCGGCGAATTGAAGATCAGATGATCCGACAGCCGCGCGATTTCGGGTAGGTCGGCTTCCTTGTATCCCGCGCAATAGGTGGCGACCTCTTTGGTGCCGTCGGGGCCGCCATATTCCTCACGGCCGAGCTTTGCCTCATAGAGGCCCGAAGCGCAGACGCCGTCGAGATAGTCGGCGACCGTCGGCCCCAGCGACCACATCGAAAAC
Organism: Sphingopyxis sp.; assembly: GCF_051861155.1. Classification (GTDB taxonomy): domain Bacteria; phylum Pseudomonadota; class Alphaproteobacteria; order Sphingomonadales; family Sphingomonadaceae; genus Sphingopyxis. The sequence goes on from NZ_JBHYDE010000002.1 coordinate 272,477, forward strand.
GCCTTGAGCGCCGCGAGGACTCGCGCGCCGGAGGCGTCGCCGATGTGGCGCAGCAGCGCCAGGTTCGCGCGTACCTTTGCCGCATCGACGACGAATGCGGGCGAGGGGACACGGGTGAGGTCGAAATGGGCAAAGGCCCCGGGGTCGCCGGCTCTGGTTTCCATGCGCGCGCATGTAGGCGGTTTGGGGCTGTGAAGGAAGGGGGCGGCGCCGGTCCGGTCCGAATCCTCCGCTAAAGCCGCGATACTATGCCACTGGCACCTTTACATTGCCCGCCGCGGTGTGGACCGAATAGCTGAAGGGCGTGTCGGCCCAGCCCGTCTTGGCGCCGCCATGCACGCCGTCGCGGCGGATCACCGCGATGCCGCCGTCGATCCTGTAACCCGCGTCTGCGATCCGCTTGATCGTCGCCTCGGCGGCTGCCTGCGGCTCCATGCCGCCGCGCATCAGTTCGACGGTGTGATAGGTGGGCAGAAAGCGCATCATCACGTCGCCGTTGCCGGTCGCAACCGCGGCGCCGACCGCCTGGTCGACATAGGCGCCCGCGCCGATGATCGGCGAATCGCCGACGCGGCCCGGAATCTTGAATTCGCGGCCGTTGGTCGAGCAGCCGACGCACAGATTGCCCGCGGCATCGAGCGCGATGCTGCCGACGGTGTCATGGCCCGCCAGCTTGGGATCCTTGCCGATCGGTTCGGGGTCGAACGCGTTCGTTTTCTCGCCCTTCGCGGCCCATTTGTCCCATGCCTGCTGCGACACGACGCTAGTGAGCGAGGTTTCGGCGAACCCCATGCGCGCCGCAAAGCGCGTGGCATCGTCGCCAACGATCAGGCTGTGCTGCGTCTCTTCCATCACCTTGCGCGCGACCGAAATCGCTTTCTTGACGCGTTTCAGGCAACCGACCGCACCGGCATCGTGAGTCGGCCCCCACATGATCATCGCATCGAGCGTCGTTTCGCCGACCTCGTTCGGAACGCCCCCGGCGCCGACCCAATAGTCGCCGAGCAGCTCGACATGGTTGATCGCGGCTTCGACGACATCGAGCGCCGAGCCTCCGCCCGCAAGCATCGGCCAGCCGATCGCGTTGGCGCCAGGGCCAAAATCCCAAGTGGTCAGGATGAAGGGCTTACCGGTTGGAATCGCTTTCGATTTTGCAGGTTTCGCCGATGCCTGCACCGCGCCGAGCGTAGCCAGTCCCGCCGCGCCGGCGCCAAAGGCCCGCCGCGAAATACCCATGTCATCTGTTGTCATCGCCCATCCTCCTGATCGGAAGGCTAGCGGGGCGATCGTCAGGCCGCAATCGGTCCCTTGCAGATGAAAAACGCTCCCGCCGCGATCAGCGCCGCGAGCCAAAGCGGCTGCATATATCACCGGGACGTCCATATCGGACGAGGGTCACGAAGATGTTCGAGACGATGAGGAGCGCGATGGGCGCGAGATAGGCGGTCATTGCGCCTCCCCACCAACGGTTGCCGCGCCCCTGCCTTCGCAGGGGCACGGGACTTTTAGAAGTTCAGCGGCCCGTCGAGTTCCTTCACCTGCCACGGCAGGCCGTGCCGGTTCAGCATCTCCATGAAGGGATCGGGGTTCATCTGTTCCATGTTGAACACCCCGTCGCCAACCCAAGTGTTCGTCACCATCATCGCGGCGCCGATCATCGCGGGCACGCCGGTGGTGTAGCTGACCGCCTGGTTGCCGGTTTCGGCAAACGCGTCCTCATGGTCGCAGATATTGTAGAGGTAGAGCGTCTTTTCGGTGCCATCCTTGGCCAGGCCGGTCGCGATGACGCCGATGTTGGTCTTGCCCTTGGTCGTCTCGCCCAGGCTCGACGGTTCGGGCAACACGGCTTTCAGGAATTGCAGCGGAATGATCTCGCGGCCTTCGTAGATCACCGGGTCGATCCGCGTCATGCCGACATTCTGGAGTACGTTGAGGTGGGTGATATAGGCCTCGCCAAAGGTCATCCAGAAGCGGATGCGCTTGATTTCGGGCAGGTGGGTTTTCAGGCTTTCGATCTCCTCATGATACATGAGGTACATCGTCTTTGGCCCGACGGCTTCGAAGTCGAACTGCTGCTTGACCGACATCGGCGGGGTTTCGACCCAGTCACCATTTTCCCAATGGCGCGCGACCGCGGTCACTTCGCGGATGTTGATTTCGGGATTGAAGTTGGTCGCGAAATGCTGGCCGTGATCGCCGCCGTTGCAATCGAGAATGTCGAGCGTGTCGATGCGGTCGAAATGATGTTTTTTCAGCCAGGTGGTGAACACGCTGGTGACGCCGGGGTCGAAGCCTGACCCCAGCAGCGCCATCAGCCCGGCATCCTTGAAGCGATCGTGATACGCCCATTGCCAGTGATATTCGAACTTCGCCTCGTCGCGCGGTTCGTAATTGGCGGTGTCCATATAATGGGCGCCGGTCGAGAGGCACGCCTCCATGATCGTCAAATCCTGATAGGGCAGCGCGAGGTTCACGACATGCGTCGCGCCGATGTCGCGGATCAGCGCCGCGGTGGCGTCGATATGGTCGGCGTCGACCTCGGCGGTCTTGATCGTGACGCCGGTGCGCGCCTTCACCGATTCGGCGACCGCGTCGCACTTGAACTTGCGGCGGCTGGCCAGCGTGATGTCGGGAAAGATGTCGGCGTTCATCGCCATTTTGTGCACCGCGACCGAACCGACGCCGCCTGCGCCGATCACCAGAACCTTGCTCATCGAAAATCTCCTGTCGCGGACCTTTGCCGCCTTGTCTTGTATGCCGGGCGCTATAGGACGAAGCGATGACACAGCAAAGCCCCGATCCCCTCCTCAACCCCGCCCGTGCGCCGACGCTGGCGGGGGTCGAACGCGCCGCCGCCAAGGTCGCCGAACTGCTGCCGCTGACGCCGCTGCTGCCGATGGAAATCGACGGACGGACGATCTGGTGCAAGGCCGAATGCCTGCAACCCGTCGGCGCGTTCAAGATTCGCGGCGCTTGGCACCGGCTGACCGACCTGACGCCCGAGCAGGCGGCGGCGGGCGTCGTCGGGGTGTCGAGCGGTAATCATGCGCAGGGCGTCGCTTGGGCGGCGAAACGACTTGGCATTCCCGCGACGATCGTGATGCCCAGCAACGCGCCCAAGATGAAACTGGCGGCGACGCGCGCGCTGGGGGCCGAGGTCGTGCTGTACGACCGCGTGACCGAATCGCGCGATGCGGTGGCGGCGCAGCTGCTGGACGAACGCGGCGGAACGCTCGTCCATGCTTATGGCGACCCGTGGATCATCGAGGGGCAGGGGAGCGCGGGGATCGAAGCGCGGGCGCAGCTGGCGGCGCGCGGCATATCGGGACCGGATAAAGTGATCGCCTGTTGCGGCGGTGGCGGCCTGTCGGCGGGACTGGCGCTGGCCTGCGGCGATGCCGAGATCATCGCGGTCGAGCCCGAGGGCTGGGACGATGTGACGCGCAGTCTGGCCGCGGGCGAAATCCTGTCGGTCGAGGATCTGGCCTATCCGACCGAATGCGATGCGCTCCAGACGCCGCAGACGTGGCCGATCAATTTCGCGGTGCTGCAGGCACGCGGGGTGCGCGGTGTCGTGGTGACGCGCGACGAGGTACGGCATGCGATGCGCGCCGCGTTCGAGCGGCTGCATCTGGTGCTCGAACCGGGCGGCGCGGCGGCGCTGGCGGCGGTGCTGGCGGGCAAGGTTGTGCTGGGCGAGGCGACTTTGGTCACGCTGTCGGGCGGCAATGTCGACCCGCAGCATTATGCGGAGATTCTGGCGGGGTAAGCGGATACTTATCGGCGCCGGTGCGTTGGGACGGGGAAGGAGAAGCGTGATGCAAAAGAGCTTTCTGATCGGCGCCGCGGCACTGGTGTTGCTGAGCGGCTGCGAAAAGGCGGAGGCGCCTGCGCCCGCCGACACGACGACAACCGAAGTGCCCGACGAATCAACGCCGACAGAAACGGCCGGCGCGGCAATCGCTCCGCATCGCTTCGCCCCCTGGGCGGGCAAATGGACGGGGGTCGAGGGCATGTATGTCACGATCACGACCGCCGAGCCGGGGAAGTACAAGCTGGAGATGCAGTCGGACCTCGACACCAAGGGCACCTATGACGGCAGCGACAGCGAGGGCGGCATCATGTTCAAGCGCGGCGCTGAAACGCTGACGCTGGCCGCATCGACCGGCGATGCGACGGGCCTCGAATATCTGGCGGGCAAAAAGGATTGCCTGAAGGTCAAGGATGGCGAAGGCTATTGCCGCGATTGATGGCAGCAATCCGGCGGCGGTTTATTTGACTCTGTCGTCGGATTGTCACCGATGTTTCGCTAAAATCGCACGAAGCACTGCCATGGGCGACCGGGATCCACCTTGACCCGGGAGACCTGCCGATGGCCAGCCAGCCCAATCACAAGATCGCCGCCGCCGTTGTCCGTGAAGATGCCGAACAGAAGCAGCGCCTGCTCGACCGCGCTTTTGCATTTGCGTTCAAGGGTCTGGTCTATGCCCAGATCTGGGAAGACCCAGTGGTCGATATGGAGGCGCTGGCGATCGAGCCGGGCAATCGGATCGCCACCATCGCGAGCGGCGGCTGCAACGTCTTTTCCTACCTCGTCGCGGAACCTGCCGAGATCGTCGCGGTTGACCTAAACACCGCGCATGTCGCGCTGAATCATCTCAAGCGTGCGGCGATCCAGCGGCTTCCCGACCACGACAGCCTTCGCCGATTTTTTGCCGAGGCGGACAACAGCGCCAATATTGCCGCCTATCACGAATATGTCCGCCCGCATCTCGACGAGGTCAGCCGGCGCTATTGGGAAGGCCGCGATCTTGTCGGGCGGCGCCGGATCAACGGCTTTGCCCATGGCCTGTACAAGCGTGGGCTGCTCGGCAGCTTCATCGGCCTTGCCCATCTGGTGGCGCGGATGCACCGCATCGACCTGCGGCAATTTCTCGAAGCAAAGACGATCGAGGAGCAGCGAACGATCTTCGAGACGAAATTTGCACCCTTTTTCGACCGCAAATTCATTCGCTGGGTCACCGATCAACGTTCATCGCTGTTCGGACTGGGGATTCCGCCGGCGCAATATGATGCGTTGGCCGGCGGCAGGCCGATGGCCGACGTGCTGCGTGGGCGGCTCGAAAAACTCGCTTGCGACTTCCCCCTGGAAGAGAATTATTTCGCCTGGCAGGCGTTCGGGCGCGGCTATGGCAAGGGCCGGGCGGCATCGCTGCCGCCTTATCTGCAGGCTGACAATTATGAAGTCGTCAAGGCGCGCGCCGGGCGGGTGGCGATGCTGCACGCCAACATGACCGACATGCTGGCCGCAGCCGAACCGGCGAGCTTTGACCGCTATATCTTTCTCGACGCGCAGGACTGGATGAGTGACGCGCAGCTGATCCGGTTGTGGAGTGAGGTTACCCGGACGGCGCGGCCCGGCGCGCGCGTGCTGTTCCGGACGGCGGCCGAGCCGACGCTGCTGCCCGGGCGGCTTCCCGATGCCCTGCTGGGGCGGTGGGATTATCGCGCCGCCGACTCGCAGGACTACACGCGCCGCGACCGGTCGGCCATTTACGGCGGGGTTCACCTCTACATCCTGAAAGACTGACGATGACGGCGGGGGAGGGGCATGCGGCGCGGATGGACGGCGTCTACCGCGGGCAGCGGCATATCTATGATCTGACGCGCAAATATTATCTGCTTGGGCGCGACCGGCTGATCGATGAACTGGCGCCGCCGGTGGGCGGCCATGTCCTCGAGATAGGCTGCGGTACCGGGCGAAACCTGATCGCCGCGGCGCGTTGCTGGCCTGGCGCCCATTTCTATGGCATCGATATTTCCGAAGAGATGCTCAAAACCGCGCGCGCAGCGATCGCGCGCGCCGGGCTGAACCGACGGGTTCATGTCGCGCCGGGCGATGCGACGGGCTTCGATCCGCAGGCCCTGTTCCGTGTCGGCGGCTTCGAGCGCATTTTTCAAAGCTACACGTTGTCGATGATCCCCGACTGGCAGGGCGCAATCCGCGAGGCGGTGCGTCACCTGACGCCAGCGGGCGCCTTGCACATCGTCGATTTCGGCCAGCAAGACGAACTGCCCATATGGTTTCGCGCTGCATTGTTCGGCTGGCTGGCGCGTTTTCATGTTGCGCCGCGGTCGTTGCTGGTCGAGGCGGCACGCGAGGTCGCGAACGACATTGGCGGGCAACTGGCGGTGACGCGGCTTTATCGCGATTACGCCTGGTCGCTGCGGCTGCAAAGCGCCCGCGCTAAGCCTTTAGGCAGCCGATAGTGACGGCGCGGTTCTGGGCCGCGGCTTGTATAATCCCGTCACCGCTCTACGACTTGGCATCGTGAGCGACATGCAATGGCCATCGAGCGCGGACGAGGCGCGAACCCGACTGGTGGCGGCGCTGACCGCGGTCGGGCGCGGCGATCACGCCGCGCTGCGCGAGGTCTATGACATGACCGCCGCGAAACTATTTGGAATCTGCCTTCGTATCTGTGGCGAGAGGGCCAGCGCGGAGGATGTTTTGCAGACCGTCTATATCAAGGTGTGGGAGCGTGCGGGGCAGTTCGATGCCACGCGCGCCAGCCCGATCACCTGGCTGTCGACGATCGCGCGCAACGGCGCCATCGACTGGCGGCGGTCGGTTGCTGGCCGTGCGGTACGCGATACCTTGCCCGAACAGGCGGCCTTCGCGGTGGCCGACGATGCCCCGCGCGCCGACCAGTCGCTGGTGGCGGCGGAGCAGGGCGAACGGCTGCACCGCTGCCTGGGCGAGCTTGAGGATCGCACGCGCGCGTGTATCCGATCGGCGTTCTTTGACGGCTCGACCTATGCCGAGCTGGCGGCACGTGAAAATGTGCCGCTGGGGACGATGAAAAGTTGGATACGGCGCGGGTTGCTGCGCCTGAAGGATTGTCTTGGCGATGGATGACCATCTGACGCCCGCCGAGGATCGCAACGCGCTCGCCGCCGAACTGGCGCTCGGCCTGCTCGAAGGGCAGGCGCGCGCCGATGCGCTGCGACTGTCGCTCAGCGATCCCACCTTCGCGGCGCTGGTTGCGGCGTGGGAGGCAAAGCTGGCGCCGCTGCACGGCGAATGGACTGATGCCGAGCCCGGCGAAGCGGTCTGGGCAGGGATCGAACGGCAGCTGGTGGATGCGCCCGCCGACAAGGTTACGGCAATCGAGACCCGACTGCGCCGCTGGCGTGCCGGGGCGCTGCTGTCGGGTGCCGTCGCGGCGGCGCTTGCGTTTGTGTTGATCACCCAGCCGGTGCCGACGCCCGCGCCCGCCGCCCCGCAACTCGCGGTGGCGCGGATCGAAAGCGATGCGGCGGGACCGCTGGTGCTGGCGCGCTATGACCAGAGCAACGGGCTGATGCAGCTGCGCATCCATGGCTTTAAGCCCGGCACGTTAGCCCCCGAATTGTGGGTCATTCCCGAAGGCGGCGCGCCCGTCTCGCTTGGGCAGATCGGCCATGCGGGCAAGGCCGAAATGACGATGCCGCCGCCGCACCGCCTGTTGATGACCGAAGGTGCGACGCTGGCGATCACGATGGAGCCGGTGTCGAAGACCCCGCATCCAGCACCCAGCGGCGCCGCGGTCGCGTCGGGAAAAATCATCACAATCTGACGCCGGTCTGCATCCGCCGCCGGGGCGCCGCCGTAGCTGCGGCGCACTCCGCATTTCCGGCGTGCCAGAAACCAGAGGATCGTATGATGAAACTTTCCAAACTCTCCGCGTCGCTCGCTGTTTTGATAATGGTTGCCGGGGGCGGCGCCGCGCTGGCCAACCCGATGGTCGGCGGGGCCGCGATGTACGAAAGCAAGAACATCGTCGAAAATGCCGTCAATTCAAAGGATCACACCACATTGGTCGCGGCGGTGCAGGCCGCCGGGCTGGTCGATACGCTTGCCAGCCCCGGTCCGTTCACCGTCTTTGCGCCGACCAACGCCGCGTTCGGCAAGCTGCCCGCCGGCACCGTCGATACGCTGTTGAAGCCCGAGAACAAGGGCACGCTGACCGCGGTGCTGACCTATCATGTCGTGCCCGGCACGCTGACTGCCGCCGATCTGGCCGCCAATGCCAAGGCCAATGGTGGCAAGGCCGTGCTGACCACGGTTCAGGGCGCCACGCTGACCGTGTGGGGCAAGGATGGCAAATGGTATGTCACCGACGCCAAAGGCGGCAAGGCCCAGATCACCATCGCCGATGTCCGGCAGTCGAACGGCGTGATCCATGTCGTCGATGGCGTGTTGCTGCCGGGCTGACCCCTTCCCCCGGCACAGGTGCGGTCCGTCCACTTCCCTCCCGGGACGGGCCGCATTGCGCGGGGACGGTTATCAGTCGTCGAACCCCACGAACCGCGCAGCCGCTTCGACGCTTTTGCGATTCGACACCACCGCATTGGCAGGGAAGCGATCGTCGGGCCAACCCATCGCGACGCAGATCATGATCACCTGATCTTCAGGAATTTTGGCGTGCTTGCGTACCACCGGGCTTTGCATGATGCCCTGGCTGTTGATGACGCAGCCCAGCCCGCGCGACCAGGCGGCGTTGACCAGCGCGTTGGTGACGGCGCCGCAATCGAACGGCGCGATGTCGCTACCCAGCAGGACGCGGTCGTAGGTCACGACGATGCTGACCGGCGCGTCGAACTGGCGGAAACCGCGCAGCACCCAATCCTGCCGTCCGTCCTTGTCGTCGCGGTCGATGCCCATCGCGCCGAACAACTGCTTGGCGACCTCGATCTGGCGGCCGCGATGTTCGTCGGGGATCGTGGTAAAGCGGCGAAACTCGCGGCTGTCGGGCGTGCCCGCCAATATGCCGTCGGTGTTGCCGCGGCGGATCGCGTCGAGCGGCGCGCCGGTGACGACCGAGAAATTCCAGCACTGGTTGTTGAATGACGAGGGCGCGCGCATCGCGACCTCGATGATCTCGGCGATCAGGTCTTTGGGGACAGGTTTGTCGAGGAAGCCGCGGATCGAGCGGCGCCCGCGCACGACCTCGTCAAAACCGACTGCCTCGCTCACGCGGCCTTCTGCAGCCCCAGCTCCAGCCGGCCCCAGATTTCGACGAGCGCGCTGGTCAGCTCGCGCATCATCGCCTCGTCATGCGCCGGGCCGGGGGTGAAGCGCAGCCGTTCGGTGCCGCGCGGCACGGTCGGGAAATTGATCGGCTGGACGTACACGCCATATTCGGCGAGCAATATGTCGCTGATCTTCTTGGCGCGCACCGGGTCGCCGACCATCAGCGGCACGATGTGAGTCGTCGAATCCATCACCGGCAGGCCGGCGTCGCGGAAGCTCGTCTTGAGATAGGCGGCCGCAGCCTGCTGCGCCTCGCGCTCGACGCTCGATTCTTTCAGGTGGCGGACGCTCGCGAGCACCCCGGCGACGAGCACCGGCGACAGGCTGGTCGTGAAGATGAAGCCCGGCGCATAGCTGCGGATGACGTCGATGATATTCTTGTCGGCGGCGATATAGCCGCCCATCACGCCGAACGCCTTGCCCAGCGTGCCCTCGATGATCGTCACCCGGCTCGCGGCTTCGTCGCGGTCGGTGATCCCACCGCCGCGCGGGCCGTACATGCCGACGGCATGGACTTCGTCGCAATAGGTCAGCGCGTTATATTTGTCCGCCAGATCGCAGATCGCGTGGATCGGGGCGACGTCGCCGTCCATCGAATAGACGCTTTCGAAGGCGATCAGCTTCGCCGCGTCGGGATCGTCGGCAGCGAGCAATTCTTCGAGATGCGCAAGGTCGTTGTGGCGCCACACGCGCTTTTCGCAGCCCGAATTGCGGATACCTGCGATCATCGACGCGTGGTTGAGCTCGTCCGAATAGATGATGCAGTTCGGCAGCAATTTGCCGAGCGTGCCAAGCGTCGCCTCGTTCGAGATATAGCCGGATGTGAACAGCAGCGCGCCGTCCTTGCCATGCAGGTCGGCGAGTTCATGCTCGAGATCGATGTGATAATGGGTGTTGCCGCCGATATTGCGGGTGCCGCCCGAACCGGCGCCGACGTCGTGCAGCGCGGCTTCCATCGCTTCGACGACCTTGGGGTGCTGGCCCATCGCGAGATAGTCGTTCGAGCACCACACGGTGATCGGCTTCGGACCATTATGCCCGGCAAAGCAGCGCGCATTGGGAAAGGCGCCGCGGTTGCGCAAAATGTCGATAAAGACGCGATAGCGCCCTTCTTCGTGCAGCCGATCGATCGCGCGAGCGAAGATGTCGTTATAGTTCAAGGTCCGGCCCCGCAGTCAGGTTCCCGCGCCGCTCTTTCCGGGCGGCTATTAACAGGCGGGCCAATAACGGTGAATTGGGCCAAAATCCAGTGCGAACGATTCGCAAATCATGGCGTCGATCACTGTGATCAATTGCACCGGTACGTTGACCATAAGCGGTTAAGCAGCGAACCAAAGCATGCCAAAAGGAGCAAGGTCATCATGCGCCTCCCGATTGTTGTCATATTGTCGATCGCCGTTGGGCTATCGGTGTCGTCACCCGCTCCCGCGCTGGCACCCGCGCCGCTCGATGGGGCGTGGATGGCCTGCGAAACATATCGCGGGGCTAAGATATGCTCGTACAAGCTGCTCGTGCAGCGCGGCAGCCGCGTGTGCGGAGTCCAGCGCTATTTCGCGACGAGCGCCTATTATGAACAGCGCTTTGTCGGCACGGTGAAGGGCCATGTCGCGCAGATCGAGAAAATCTGCGGCGATCCGGGGTCGGAGACCGACACCTATTGTACGGGCCGCGCGCCGCGCGATGCCGAGAATATCGGGTGGGGCACGTCCACTGAAAAATTGTTCCAGTGCCGCGGCCGCCTGTTCAGTGCGTCGGGCGATGCCGCCGTCGATTGCAAGGGCGTGATGACCGGCATGGGGATGCCGCGGGTTCGCAGCCTGGGCGGGGAGGGGCCGGCGCCGGAGGATCGCGCCTGGCTGGCGTCCTGCACCGCCGGACGCGAATAACAATCAGTCAGATCGTCTCGATCCGGTCGATGCCATAGCGCGTCAGTGTCGCCAGCGGCGGTGGCGGGCGGTCGGCGCTACGGGTGAACACCGCGAGGCCGGGGGTAACGGCGGCGGGCCAGGGCTGCCCCTGCGTCAGGTCGGCGATCCGCCGCGCGATGCCCTCGGCGCCGTCGATCAACGTTACCCCCGGACCGGCGGCGGCCTGCAATTCGTCCGCCAGTAAGGGGAAATGGGTGCAGGCCAGAACGATCACGTCGATCGCGTCGCCGCCCGGTTGATCGCGAAGCCCTGCGATAGCGCGCGCGATGACGGCGGGATCGACCGGCTCGCCGCGCAGTTTGGCCTCGGCGCCGGTCACCAGGCCGGGGCTGCCGTGGCGTAGCACGATCTTGTCGCCCGCAAAGCGCGCGCTGAGGTCGTCGACATACGGTTGGCGCACCGTCGCCTCGGTGCCGAGTACGCCGATGACGCCGGTTTTCGTCATCCGGGCCGCGGGCTTGATCGCGGGGACGGTGCCGACGATCGGCAGGTCGAGCGCGGCGCGAACATGCGCGAGCGCGATCGTCGAGGCGGTGTTGCACGCGATGACCGCGAGCCGTGGCTGGTAGCGTTCGACGAGGCGGCCGAGCAGCGCCGGGACGCGCGCGGCGAGCTCCGCCTCGCTTTTCTGGCCATAGGGCAGCCCGGCATAGTCGGCGGCATAAACGATCGGCGCGGTCGGCAGCAGCGCGCGGGTCGGGCCGAGCACGGTGAGGCCGCCGAGGCCGGAATCGAAGAAGAGGATGGGGGCATCGGGGGCGGGGGTCATGCGCGGCGAGTAGCAGGCGCGGCGATCGCTCTCAATTGCTTACGGTCGCCCCCGCCGTCGCGGGGCGACGATGATGTGTCCATTCTGGCGATCAACAGCATCGAACCCGTTGCTTGCGCCCGCCAACTCCGCCACTATCGCTGCGAACGAAACGAGGGATTGCCATGACGACTTTATCGCTGATCGCCATGGGCTATCTGCTCGGCTCGATCCCCTTTGGCGTCATTCTGACCCGCCTGTTCGGCGCCGGTGACCTGCGCCAGATCGGGTCGGGCAATATCGGCGCGACCAATGTGCTGCGCACCGGGCGCAAGGGGCTGGCGGCGGCGACATTGATCCTCGACGGCGCGAAGGGCGCGGTCGCGGTGCTGCTGGCGCGGCAGTTCGTACCCGAGCTTGGCGACCAGGGCACGATGATCGCGGGCGCCGCGGCGATGATCGGCCATTGCTATCCGGTGTGGCTGAAGTTTCGCGGCGGCAAGGGGGTCGCGACATTGCTCGGCCTCGCGCTTGCACTCGCATGGCCGATCGGGCTGGTTTTTGCGGCGGTGTGGATCGGCGCGGTGCTGTTGTTGCGCATCTCGTCGCTGGGCGGGATGCTCGGCGCGGTCGCGGCGCCGGTCGCCGCGCTCGCGTTCGGCTATCCGGTCTATGCGATCGGCCTTGCGGGACTGGCGGTCATCGTGCTGTGGCGGCACCGCGAAAATATCGCACGGCTGCGCGCCGGAACCGAGCCGCGGATCGGTGCCAAAAAGGATGGCCCGAAAGAGGTTGGCGGGGCATGACCCCAGCCGAACGGCTGGCGCGGCTGCGGCTGATCCGCACCCCGCATGTCGGCCCGGTCAGCTGGCACCAGTTGATGCTGCGCTTCGGATCGGGCGAGGCGGCGCTCGACGCGCTGCCCGACCTGGCACTGCGCGGCGGGGCGGGCAAGGCGCGGATTGCCTCCGTCGATGTGGCCGAGCGTGAGTTTGCGCGCGCCGCCGACTTAGGCGCGCGACATATTTTCAGCGACGAGCCGGATTATTCGCCGCTGCTGCGCGAGGTCGAGGGCGCACCGCCGGTAATCGTCGTGCGCGGCGATACCGCCATGCTGCGGCGGCCGTGTGTCGCGATCGTCGGCGCGCGCAATGCGTCTGCCATCGCGTGCCGCTTTGCGCGTCAGCTCGCCGCCGACCTGGCGGCGCGCGACGTCACGGTGGTCAGCGGGCTGGCGCGCGGGGTCGACACCGCGGCGCATATCGGTGCGCTTGGCGGATCGACGGTCGGAGTGATCGCCAGCGGCATCGACATCGCCTTTCCGCCCGAAAATGCTGCGCTCCAGGAAAAGATCGCGGCCGATCAGTTGCTGATCGCCGAACAGCCGCCGGGCAGCGAACCGCTGGCGCGCCATTTCCCGTCGCGCAATCGGATCATCGCCGGGCTGGCGCACGGCACGGTGGTGATCGAGGCGGCGCCGCGGTCGGGGTCGTTGATCACGGCGCGGCGCGCCGGCGACTATGGGCGCGAAGTGATGGCGGTCCCCGGCTCGCCGCTCGATCCGCGCGCGCAAGGCTGCAACCTGCTGATCCGCGAGGGGGCGACGCTGATCCAGACCGTCGACGACGTGATCGAGGCGGTTGGGCCGATCGACACGCGCATGGTGCGCGAACCAGCGCGCGGCTATGCCGCAGCGCCGACCGAAGCGGCAGCGGGCGACCGCGAACGGCGGAGGGTGGTTGGCCTGCTCGGCCCAACCCCGGTTGCGGTCGACGAACTGGTGCGCCAGTCGGGGCAAGCGGCGGCGACGGTGCAGCTCGTCCTGCTCGAGCTCGAGCTTGCAGGGCGCGTCGAACGCCATGCCGGAGCCAAGATTTCGCTGGTGTGACCCCCGGCACAGCATACTAACCGCCCGCAATATAACCATTCATCGCGGTTCAGCCACGGTTCAGCGGCCGAACGACAGTTTGATGATATTGTGTCACATGGCGGGGAGTTGGATGATGCGCAGCCGATTGATGACGAGCGTGACGATGGTCGCGGTGCTGGCGTCGGCACCCGGGCCGATGCCCTTTGCGATGGCCGAGACGAGGCCGGTTCCCGGGCAGGGGTTCTGCCGCAACGCCGACCCGCTGCCGCGGCTCGCCGCCGAGACCGATGCACGAGTGCAGGCGAATGACGGCGCGTCACTGGCCCGCCGCGGCCCGCCGCCTCCGCCTCCGCCGGCGCCTCCGCCGCCCCCGCCGGTTGTGCTGGAGCTTCCGGCCTCGGCGGCTACCGGGTCATCGGCGGCCGAAGCGGTCGGTGGCTACGCCGGGGATGAGGATGGCGAGGTGATCGTCACGGGATCGCGGATCAGGGCGCCGATGCTGGAATCGGCGTCGCCGGTCACGATCGTTTCGGACGATGGGCTGAGCGATGAGGTACGCGATACCGCCACTGCGGATGAGCCCGCATCGGCGAGTTCGCGCGCAGTATTGCCCGTCATGCCGCCGCGCCCCTATCCGCGGCCGCAGCCGCAATCGGGCATATTGACCGCGGGCGAGCATGACGATCTTCTCAATCCCGAACTCTATGCCGCTTATGTCAACCGCAGCGGCAATCTGGGGCAGGAGGTGCAGAGCCTGCCGCGCGTCGACACGACGCGGGTCGTGACGGTCAAGGTCAACGACCGCAGCGGCCAGCCGATCCCCTTTGCCGACGTCGTCGTGACGTGCAGCGACGGCAACAGCATCACCATGGCGACACAGGCCGACGGGAGCGCGGTCTTCTTTCCGGGCCTTGATCGGCTGAGCGAGCGGATCACCGTGACCGCGCGCAAGGCGGGGCGCACCATCGCCGATGCGCGCCCGGTACTGGTCGCCAATGCCGCGGGCGGCCAACTGGTCGGGCTGACCGCCAGCCAGGCGGCAACGAAGGTAACCAAGCTCGACCTGATGCTGGTGGTCGACACCACTGGCAGTATGGGCGACGAGATCAGCTTTCTCCAGTCCGAGCTGCGATCGATCATCGCGTCGATCACCGCCAAGCACCGCAACCTCGACATCCGCATCGGCTTTGTCTTCTACCGCGACCTTGGCGACGATTATGTCACGCGCACCGTCGCCTTTGATCGCGACGTCGGGCGCGTTCAGGGTGCGCTGGCGCGGCAGCACGCGAACGGCGGCGGCGATTATCCCGAGGCAATGGACCAGGCGCTGATCCGCGCGGTGACACAGGAATGGCGCCCCGACGCGGTCAAGTCGCTGCTGCTCGTCGCCGACGCGCCGCCGCATGACCAGCTGTTCGGACGGACCTGGCAGGCCGCCGAAGCGGCGCGGGCGCGGCGCATCCACATCACCCCGGTCGCGGCGTCGGGGGTCGCCGACAAGGCCGAATATGCGATGCGCGCGATGGCCGCGGCGACCCAGTCGCGCTATCTGTTCCTGACCGACGACAGCGGCGTCGGCAACCCGCACGCGCCGCCGGCGATCGATTGTTATCTGGTGACCAAGCTTGACGCTCTGGTCCGCCGCGTCGTCGACAGTCAGATCAGCGGCCGCCGGATCGAGCCCGAGGATCAGGAAATCATCCGCAGCGTCGGCAAATATGACGCGGGCAAATGTATCCTGCCCGCCGATTTCAGATGGCAGGACGGATGACGAAAAATCCGGCTTGACGGAAACAAGCGATCCCCGCCACCCTCGCGCGTACATGTGAGAGCCGGTGACGGGGATAGTTTTTAATGCAGTTGGTAATTGTTGAATCGCCCGCCAAGGCAAAGACGATCGAGAAATATCTGGGACGCGATTTCAAGGTGCTGGCCAGTTATGGCCATGTCCGCGACTTGCCGCCCAAGGACGGGTCGGTCGATCCCGACGATGGCTTTGCGATGCAGTGGCTGCTGTATCCTGACAAGGCCAAGCGGATGAAGGAAATCCAGGACGCGGCCAAGGGCGCCGATCGCCTGATCCTCGCGACTGACCCTGACCGCGAGGGTGAGGCCATCAGCTGGCATGTGCAGGAATTGCTGCGCAGCAAAAAGGCGCTGCCCGCCGCGGTCGACCGCGTTACCTTCAACGCCATCACCAAGGATGCGGTGCTGACCGCGATGGCGGCGCCGCGCGCGCTCGACGACGATCTGATCGATGCGTATCGCGCCCGCCGCGCGCTCGATTATCTGGTCGGCTTCACGCTGTCGCCGGTGCTGTGGCGCAAGCTGCCCGGAGCCAAATCGGCGGGGCGCGTCCAGTCGGTTGCGCTGCGGCTGGTGGTCGAACGCGAGCGCGAGATCGAGGCGTTTGTTGCGCAGCAATATTGGTCGATTACCGGGTTGTTCGAAATGGCGGGTACGCCGTTTCGGGCGCGGCTCGCGCGGTGGCGCGGCGACAAGATCGAGCGGCTGACGATCACCAACGAGGCCGATGCGCGTGCTGCCGAAGCCGACGTGAAGGCAGGGCATTTCACCGTCGATCTGGTCGAAACCAAGCCGCTGACGCGCAACCCGCCGCCGCCGTTCACGACCTCGACCTTGCAGCAGGAAGCGGCGCGCAAGCTGGGCTTTTCGGCCAGCCACACGATGCGGATCGCGCAGGGGCTGTATGAGGACGGCGCGATTACCTATATGCGAACCGACGGCGTCCAGATGGACGGCAGCGCGATCAGCGCGGCGCACAAGGCGATCGCGAAGCGCTACGACGGCGGCTATGTCCCGGACCAGCCGCGGCAATATCAGACCAAGGCCAAGAATGCGCAGGAAGCGCATGAAGCGATCCGTCCGACCGATTTCAGCAAGGACAAGGCCGGCGGCGGCGACCATGCGCGGCTGTACCACCTGATCTGGAAGCGCGCGATGGCGAGCCAGATGGCATCGGCGCGGCTCGAACGCACTAGCATCGACCTGACCGACGGCACCGGCAAGACGATGCTGCGTGCGACGGGGCAGGTGATCAAATTTCCTGGCTTCCTGGCGCTCTATGATGAGAGCCGTGACGACGCTGTAAACGGCTCTGGAAAAAATGCCGACGCCGGGGACGACGACGACGCGCGCCTGCTGCCCGCAATGGCCAAGGGGGACGCGCCCGCGAAAACGGGCGTCGAGACCGAAAGCCACGAGACCCAGCCGCCGCCGCGCTATTCGGAAGCGAGCCTGGTCAAGAAGATGGAGGAGCTCGGCATCGGGCGCCCGTCGACCTATGCATCGATCCTGCAAGTGCTCAAGGACCGCGCCTATGTGACGGTCGAAAAGAACCGTTTCATCCCCGAAGAAAGCGGGCGGCTGCTCACCGCCTTCCTCGAGCGCTTTTTCGAACGTTATGTGCAATATGACTTCACCGCCGGGCTGGAGGAGGAACTCGACGATGTGTCGGGCGGCCGCGCGCAGTGGCAGGCGGTGCTCGAACGCTTCTGGCGCGATTTCAAGCCGCGTACGGGCGAGGTGATGGAACAGAAGCCGTCGGAGATCACTGCGGCGCTCGACGAATTCCTCGGCCCCTATCTCTTTCCCGACAAGGGCGACGGCAGCGACCCGCGGCTTTGCCCCAATTGCGGCACCGGCAAGCTGGCGCTGCGTGGCGGCAAGTTCGGGCCGTTCATCGCGTGCAGCAATTATCCTGACTGCAAATTTACCCGCAAGTTCGCGCAGCCGGGCGGCAATGGCGAGGCCGACACCGGGCCCGAGACGATGGGCAATGATCCCGACAGCGGGCTGGAGGTCACCAAGCGCAGCGGGCGCTTCGGCCCCTATATCCAGCTCGGCGAGGGCAAGGAGGCGAAGCGTTCGTCGATCCCCAAGGACATCCCGGGCGAGGATTTCGATTTGGACTATGCGCTGCGGTTGCTTAGCCTGCCGCGCGAGGTCGGGACGCATCCGGAAAGCGGCAAGCCGATCATGGCGGGGCTGGGACGCTATGGCCCCTATCTGCTCCACGACGGAAAATATGCGAAGCTGACCGGCACCGCCGAAATCTTCGACATCGGCATGAACGCCGCGGTCGTCCGCATCGCCGAGGCCGCGAATGGTGGCGGGCGCGGGCGCACCAAGGCCGAACCGCTCAACACCTTCGGCCCGCACCCGACCAGCGGCGGCGAGATGAAGCTGATGGAAGGGCGTTTTGGTCCTTATGTCACCGACGGCACGACCAACGCGACCTTGCCCAAGAGCGGCGATCCGGCGACGCTGACGCTGGAGGAAGCGATCGCACTGATCGATGCGCGCGCCGCCAAGGGGCCGGCGAAGGGCAAGAAGAAGGCCGCGCCGAAAAAGGCCGCGGCCAAGAAGCCGGCGGCGAAGAAGAAGGCTCCGGCAAAAAAGGCGGCGGCAAAGGAATAGTCTTCGTCGGAACAAACCCCCAGCCGATCGTCATCCCGGCGAAGTGCGGGATCTCGCCGTTGCGATATAAGGCGAGGGTGAGATCCCGGCCTTCGCCGGGATGACGCACTGGTTTGAACGTGGTAGCGTGGCGCATCCGGGGAGACCGTTCATGCGCCACCTGCTCGCTGCCGTCCTGCTCATCGTCCTGTCGGTCTTCGCGCTGCCGGCCGCGGCGCAGCAGGCGGGCCGCCTGATCGCGGCCGACTCCATCGCTGAGACCCCCGCCGGGGTTCAGGCGTGGCGCGTCCAATATTGGACGACCAACCAAAATGGTCAGTCGTTCCAGGTCACCGGCATCGTCGCCGCGCCGCGCGAGGCGATCCCGCTGCGCCCGCGCCGCGTAATCGCCTGGACCCACGGCGCATGGGGCGTCGCAGAAAAATGCGCCCCCTCGCTCAGCCCGAATTTCTTTGACTATACCGCCGGAATGGACGCGGTGCGCAGCGGCTATGTCGTCGTTGCGCCCGATTACATAGGGCTTGGCAGCCCGACGATGCACCCGTTCCTTGTCGGCACCGATACCGCCAATGCGGTTCTCGACGCAGTGCGCGCCGCGCGCGAGATACCGGGCGCGGCGGCGGGCAGCAGCTTTGCCGTGTGGGGCGAATCGCAGGGCGGCCATGCCGCGCTGTGGACGGCGACGGCGGCGCGATCCTACGCCCCCGACCTCACGCTTGTCGCCACGGCCGCGGCGGCACCGCCGACCGACCTCGCCGCCAATCTGCGCGAGGGCAGCGATAAGAATGCGCGCGCCCTGCTTATGTCCTTTGCGCTGCACAGCTGGTCGACGCTCTATGGCTTTTCGATGGATGGTATCGCCAACCGGGCGAACCAGGGCATCATCAACCGGCTGGCACAGAATAATTGCGTCAGCCTGAACGCGAAGCCGAAGCTCGGGACGATCCTTGGCATCCTCACCGTCGCCCGCGCGACGCGGAACAAGGACATTGCCAGGATCGAACCTTTTGGCTCGTTCGCGCGCGCGAACAGCGTCGATCCGGCGCGGGTGCCGGGGCCGCTGCTGATCGCTCAAAGCAGCAAGGATACGATCGTCGCGCCGGCCGTGACGCGAAAATTTGCCAAGGCGGTTTGCCGGCGCGGGACGCCGCTACGCTGGATCGACATGACCGGCGATCATGGCGCGAGCGCCCGCGAAAGTGCCCAGGAAACGATCGGCTGGATCACCGCGCGTTTCGACGGCAATCCGCCGCCGAATGATTGCCGGCGGATTTAGTCCGCGCAGGCGGCGATGGCGGGACGGAAGCTTCTACCAACGATATTGTCGCGCCGTATCAGTTTGATTTCCGACCCTGTACGGCAGTTGGTGAGGGATGGAAGCGAGGTAGCGATCTGGCCGCCATTATCGAGGCGTACCACCGCGCGGACATCCAAATGCTTTGTACCGACTTTTTCGATGCGAACCACGGTGCCGTTTACAAGATGGTCTTCGCCAGTTGTCGCGAACTTGCCGCCAAGGAGGATCAGCAAAATTACGGCGCCGCCAAGAAGATAGGCCTTCCACTCGCGCATACGGTCCGCCGGCGTGTTGAGAGGGTCGAAGGCCATGAATGTCCTCAATCGACCCAGTCGAGCCCCATGTCGCGATAGACGCTGCGGTCTTCGTCCCAGTTCGCCTTGACCTTCACATGCAGGAACAGGTGGACCTTGCGCCCCAACAGCTCGGTCAGCTCGGCGCGAGCCTTGCTGCCGATTTCCTTGATCCGCTCGCCTTTGTGGCCGAGGATGATCGCGCGCTGGTTGTCACGCGCGACCAGGATCTGCTGGTGGATTTCGGCGCTGCCGTCGGGACGGGTGGTGAATTTCTCGGTCTCGACGGTCGATTGGTATGGCAGCTCCTCGTGGAGCTGGCGGTAGAGCTGCTCGCGCGTGATTTCGGCGGCGAGCATGCGTTCGGGGGCGTCGCTGACCTCGTCCTCGGGGAAATGCCACGGTCCTTCGGGCATCAGTTTCGCCAGATGCGCTTTCAGTTCGGGAACCCCGTCGCCGGTACTCGCCGAGATGAAGAAGGTTTCGTCGAACTTGACCCGTTCGTTGAGCGTCGTCGCGGTCGTCAGCAATTTGTCCTTACGGGTCAGGTCGACCTTGTTGAGGACGAGGAATTTCTTCTCCGGCCGCCCCTCGATCCCTTGCAGCACGCGCTCGGCGCGCTCACCGAGCTTGGCAGCGGCGTCGATCATCACCAGGATCGCCTCGGCTTGGTCGAGGCTGTTCCACGCCGCGGCAACCATCGCGCGGTCGAGGCGGCGGGTGGGGGCAAAGATGCCCGGCGTGTCGATCAGCACGATCTGGGTTTCGCCGTCCATCGCGACACCCATCAACCGGGTGCGCGTGGTCTGCGCCTTGGGGCTGACGATCGCGACTTTCTGGCCGACGAGCGCGTTGACGATCGTCGATTTGCCCGCGTTGGGCGCGCCGACGACGGCGACAAAGCCGCAGCGGTGGGTCATTCCTGTGTTCCTTCGAGTTCGGCGAGCAAGGCCGCAGCTGCGGCCTTTTCGGCCGCTTGTTTGCTGGCGCCTTCGGCCTCGGCGCGCGCGAGCTTGCCGACGCTCACCGCGACGCGGAAGCGCGGCGCGTGGTCGGGGCCTTCGCGCGCGACGATTTCATATTCGGGCGGACGGCGTTTGCGCGCCAGCGCCCATTCCTGCAACGCCGCCTTGGGGTGCTTGGGCGCCGCCGCCTGCCCGTCGATCATCGCACCCCAATGCGCCAGGATGAAGGCGCGTGCCGCTTCGACGCCCTGATCGAGATAGAGTGCGCCGATCAGCGCCTCGATCGCGTCGGCGGCGATATTGTCGCTGTAGCGGCCGCCGTCGCTCCGCGCCTGCGCGCCGAAGCGGACGAGGTCGGTGAGGTTCAGCCGCTGCGCGATCGCGGCGCAGGTCGCGCCCGACGCGAGGACGTGGAGCCGCGACGACATCTCGCCTTCGCTGGCCGCGGGGAAGCGCGTGTAGAGTTCGGAGGCGATCACCAGCCCGAGTACGCGGTCGCCCAGAAACTCGAGCCGCTGGTAATCGGCGCGCCCGGTGCTGCCGTGGGTCAGCGCCAGATCATAGAGCGCCACGTCGCCCGGGGCGCAGCCGATGATCTCGGCGAGCGCCCCGGTGTCCAACTTGTCGGTCAAAAACCGTCCCCGATGCGGCTCCAGCGCGCGGCGGTGAACCAGCTGATCGGATTGAGCCAGCTCGCCGACCCGTCGGTCGAGAACATGCCGACGAGCGCATGGCCGACGAGATTTTCCTCGGGGACCAGGCCGATGCCCTGATTTTCCATCGCCGGGAAACGGCTGTCGGCGCTGCGGTCGCGGTTGTCGCCCATCAGGAACAAATGGCCTTCGGGGACGATGGTCAGCGGCGTGTTGTCCTCTGGGATCGTCGTGATGTCGAGGATGTTATAGCTTTTGCCGCTCGGCAGCACTTCCTTGAACTGCTTGTACCGGCACTGGCGCTGGCCGTCGGCAGCGACCTCTTCGAATTCCATCGAATAGCAGGGCAGGGTGCCCGTTGTGCGCGAGGCTTCGATCATGTTCGGGGTCACCGGGATCACGAAATCGGCAATCGCTTCGCGCTTGAGCGGCTTATCGTTCAGCCAGACGATGCCGTCCTTCACCTGTACACTGTCGCCGGGCAGGCCGATGACGCGCTTGATATAATCATTGTCGGCGACCGGCGGCGCCTTGAACACGACAACGTCGCCGCGCTCAGGCGTGCGCGCAAAAATACGCCCGGGGATCAGCGGCACGCTGAACGGCAGGCTGTATTTCGAATAGCCATAGGCCATTTTGTTGACGAGCAGATAGTCGCCGATCAGCAGCCGCGGCTGCATCGATTCCGACGGAATATTGAACGGTGACAGGAAAAAACTGCGGAAAATCAGCACCGCGATCGCGAGCAGCGCAAGAAAGCGCACGGTGTCGACTGCCTCTTCCTTGGCGGATACCGGCGCGGGGGTCGGAGCCGACGGCGCGGGCTCGGTCGGGGGCGTCACATCGGCGGTAAAGCTGGCATTGGTCATCGCGCGGCATTGGCGATGAATAGGTTGCCACGTCAAGCAAATATCGGCGGATGGCGCTGGTGTCGCGCGGGCGGGATGCTTAGAGAAGGGCCGACATCTCATCCCCGTTCGTCTCGAGCGAAGTCGAGATACCCATTGGTGGCGCATGCCCTACTGATGTCTCGACTTCGCTCGACCCGAACGGCCATCAGGGGAATTTCGATGACCACCGCCGACCAAGCCTGGCAGGCACTCGCCGACTGGCAGCCGCAGAAACTGACCGGCCTGGTCACCGCCGATCCCGACGCGCGGTTGCAGGCGCTGGTGCGCAGCGTGGCCGACATCCGCTTCGATTTCGCCAAGACGCACCTCGACGATGCCGCGGTCGCGATCCTGTCCCGGCTTGCCGCCGCACAGGATTTCGACGGGCGGCGCAAGACGCTGTTTTCGGGCGGTATCGCCAACCCGACCGAGCAGCGCGCCGCCGAGCATAGCGCCGAGCGCGGTGACGGCGCTCCCGAATCGGTCCACCGCGCGCAGGCGCTGCACCAGCGGATGCGGATGATGATCGACGCGATCGAGGCGGGCGCGTTCGGCGAAATCCGCCACCTGCTCCACATCGGTATCGGCGGGTCGGCGCTCGGCCCCGACCTGCTCGTCGATGCGCTGGGTCGCCACAGCGATCGGTATGACGTCGCGGTGGTGTCGAACGTCGATGGCGCGGCGCTCGACGAAGCTTTTGCCAAATTCAGCCCCGAACATACGCTGGTCGCGGTCGCGTCCAAGACCTTCACGACGACCGAAACCCTGCTCAACGCCAATTCGGCGCTGCAATGGCTGGACGAGGCGGGGGTTGCCGACCCGCTCGGCCGTTTCATCGCGCTGACCGCGATGCCCGAACGCGCGATCGAATGGGGGATCGACGAGACGCGTATCCTGCCGTTCAACGAGAGTGTGGGCGGACGCTATTCACTATGGTCGTCGATCGGCTTTCCCGCCGCGCTGGCGCTCGGCTGGGACGCCTTCGAAGATCTGCTCGAAGGCGCGGCCGAGATGGACCGGCATTTCCGGCTCGCCGATGGCGCCGACAATATCGGCCTGCTCGCGGCCTTCGCCGATCAGCTCTACACCAACCGGCTGGGGTGCCAGACGCGCGCGGTGTTCGCTTATGACGAACGGCTACGGCTCCTGCCAAGCTATCTGCAACAGCTGGAGATGGAATCGAACGGCAAGTCGGTGACGCTGGATGGCCAGCCGCTGACGCAGCATAGCGCCCCCATCACCTGGGGCGGGGTCGGCACCGATGCGCAGCATGCGGTGTTCCAGCTGCTGCATCAGGGAACCAACCTGGTCCCGGTCGAATTTGTCGTCGCGCGCGAACCCGACCATCTGCTCGATGAAGCGCATCACGAAACGCTCGTCGCCAATTGCATCGCGCAGGGCGCGGCGCTGATGGCGGGGCGCGCCAGCGCCGACGGTGCGCGCAATTATCCGGGCGATCGCCCGTCGACCACGATCCTGCTCGATCAGGTCACTCCGCATGCGCTGGGCGCGCTGATCGCCTTTTACGAGCATCGCGTGTTCGCCAATGCGGTGTTGCTCGGGATCAACCCGTTCGACCAGTTCGGGGTCGAGCTGGGCAAGGAAATGGCGAAGGGGCTGGCCGAGGGAACGGTCGAATTCGACCCCGCGACGCAGGCGCTGATGGCGGCGGCGCTGGGCGAATGAGATCGCGCCACTGTCTGTAATGGCAAAAATCGATTGGCATCGCGGCGCTGCGTAACCACATAGGCGCGGGCTGCGAATGCCAGCCAATCCAGTTTCAGGGGTCTCCCACATGAGCAATTTCGACTTCGACCTGTTTGTCATCGGCGCCGGGTCGGGCGGGGTTCGCGCCTCCCGCGTCGCCGCATCGCACGGCGCGCGCGTCGCGGTGGCCGAGGAGCATCGCGTCGGCGGCACTTGCGTCATCCGCGGCTGCGTGCCGAAAAAGCTGCTCGTCTATGGCGCACACTTTGCCGAGGATCTGAAGGACGCCCGGCAGTTCGGCTGGGACGTCCCCGATTGCAAATTCGACTGGGATCGCCTCCGCGACAATGTGCTGGCCGAGGTGACGCGGCTCGAAGGCCTTTATGGCCAGACGCTGGACAGTCACAAGGTGACTTTGTTCAAAACGCGTGCGACGATCGTCGGACCGCAGAAGGTGCGACTTGCCGATGGCCAAGAAATCAGCGCCGAACGCATTTTGATTGCGACCGGCGGCTGGCCGCACGTCCCCGAATTTCCGGGAAGCGAACATGCGATCACCTCTAACGAGGTGTTTCATCTGGACAAGCTGCCCAAGCGCGTCGTGATCGCGGGCGGGGGCTATATCGCCAATGAGTTTGCCGGCATCTTCAACGAATTCGGCAGCAAGGTGACGATCGTCAATCGCGGCGACACGATCCTGCGCGGTTATGACGAGCAGATCCGCGACCGGCTGCTGCAAATTTCGATGACCAAGGGCATCGAATTCCGCTTCAACGCGCCGTTCGAGTCGATCGAGAAGAAGGAAGACGGCTCGCTGACCGCCCATCTGGGCAATACCGACCCGATCGACGCCGACATCGTGCTGGTCGCCGCGGGCCGCGTGCCGAACACCAAGGGGTTGGGGCTAGAGGAGGCCGGGGTCGAACTCGACGACCATGGCGCGATCAAGGTCGACGCGACCAACCAGTCGTCGGTCCCCAGCATCTATGCTGTCGGCGATGTCACCAACCGCATCCAGCTGACCCCGGTGGCGATCCGCGAGGGACAGGCCTTTGCCGACAGTGTGTTCGGCGGCAAGCCGACGGTGGTCGACTACGCCAATGTCCCGAGCGCGGTGTTCAGCCATCCGCCGATCGGCGCGGTCGGGATGACCGAAGCCGAGGCGCGCAACAAGCTGGGCACCGTGCGCGTGTACACGAGCGATTTCAGGGCGATGAAAAACGTCCTCGCGGGCCGCAACGAGCGCGCGCTGTACAAGATGGTGGTCAATGAGGCGACCGACCAGGTGGTCGGGCTCCACATGATCGGTCCCGACGCGCCCGAGATTCTGCAGGCGGCGGCGGTTGCGGTGAAAGCGGGACTGACCAAGGCCGATTTCGACGCAACGGTGGCGCTGCATCCGAGCATGGCAGAAGAGTTGGTGTTGTTGAAGTAGCATCACCGTCGCCCCCGCGAAGGCGGGGGCCGCTATCGGCATTGTCCTTCGCCGCTGCGTAATCCGACAGCGGCCCCCGCCTTCGCGGGGGCGACGGGTTTTTACCCAATCCGATACGGCACCACATCGCGTCGATCCGGATCGACCAAAATCGGCCGATCGCTGGGCGGAAAGGCGCGCTGGTCGCAATCGTCGCGCGGGCAGATGCGGCATGACAGGCCGATGCGCGTCGCCGCCTGCGGCGCGGTGACATCGACCCCGTCGGCATAGACGAAATCGCCCGCATATTGCGCCTCGCACCCCAGCGCGACGGCGTAGCGGCGCGGGCTGCGCGCATAGCTGCCCGACGGTTTCACCAGCCCCTTCGCCATCGACACATAGCGCAGGCCATCGGGCGTCTCGGCGAGCTGGAACAGGATGCGGTCAGGGATCGCCGCCGCTTCGTGAACGATCCACAGCGGGCAGGCGCCGCCGAAGCGCGCGAATTGCAGCCGCGTTGCCGAGTGCCGCTTGGTGATGTTGCCTGCCATGTCGACGCGGCAGAAAAACATCGGAATGCCGCGCGCGCCGGGGCGCTGGAGGGTCGAGAGGCGATGGCACGCCTGTTCAAAGCTGACCCCATAATCCATCCGCAGCCGATCGATGTCGTGGCGCACGGCGCGGGCGCTGGCGCGGAAGGGGGCGTAGGGCATCAGCACCGCGCCCGCGGCATAGTTGGCGAGGCCGACGTGGAGCAATTGCCGCGCAGCCGCGGTGCGCAGCGGGCTGGCCTCGACCACCGCCGCGATCTCGCGCGCCAGCGCCAGCGCGGCGAGCTGGTGCGCCAGCTGGAAACGCCGGCTTTCGGCGGGCTGCGACGGGTCGATCACCAGATGGCGCATCGTCGCGTCAAAATCGCGCAGCGTCTGCGTCTGTTGATAGACGATCGAAATGCCGAGCGCATCGCGCAGCCGTCGCTCGATCGTCTCGATCGCGGGCGAGGGGGCTTGGCCGCGCAATTGCCCGGCGAGCGCCTCGGCCGCACGGTCGATGCTGTCGACATAATTGCCCGCGGCATGAAACCAGTCGCGCACTTCCTCCCACGGCAGGCGGCTGCCCTCGGCGGTGCCGCCGGTCAGCGCCTCGTCGATGATCTGGAGGCGCTGTCCCGCCCGGCGATAGGCGGCGTGGAGCGCGACGAACTGGTCCGCGAGCTGCGGCTGTTGCAGCGCGGCGCGCTCCAGCTGCTCGGGCGGCAACGGCGCGGCGGCGAACAAAGGATCGGCGGCGGCTTCGCGCAGCGCTCCGGCGCGGCGATCGCCGGCGTCGGCGGCGACCTCTTCCCATTCGAGCGGGAACAGGCGTTGCAGCCGGTCGAGGAGGGCCGGGGTGAGCGGGCGGTCGTCATGCTCGATCTGGCTGAGGTAAGAGGCCGAGATGCCGAGCTTTGTCGCGAAATCCGACTGGCGGAGGCTGCGGGCTTCCCGAAGTTGGCGAAGTTGCCGCCCAGCGTAGAGTCGGTTTTGCACCATCGGCGGCAGCCTAGTTTGCAAACTATCACTTTGCAACTTTGCAAATTCGCATTTGCCTGCGCGGCTCTAAGCGGGCAAGTGACGCTTTGAGTGCGTTGGGAGAGCCGAATGTCCGCCAATATCGCCGAAATGGAACGCCGCCGCGCCGCCGCTGCCTTGGGCGGCGGGCAAAAGCGCATCGATGCGCAGCACAGCAAGGGCAAGCTGACCGCGCGCGAACGGCTCGACGTGCTGCTCGACGAAGGCTCGTTCGAAGAGCTCGACACCTATGTCGAGCATAATTGCACCGATTTCGGGATGCAGGACCAGATCGTCCCCGGCGACGGCATCGTCACGGGATCGGGCACGATCAACGGCCGACTCGTCTATGTTTTCAGCCAGGATTTCACCGTTTTCGGCGGCTCGCTGTCTGAGCGTCATGCGCAGAAGATGATGAAAGTCATGGACAATGCGATGAAGGTCGGCGCCCCGATCATCGGCCTGAACGACAGCGGCGGCGCGCGAATCCAGGAGGGTGTCGCGTCGCTCGGCGGCTATGCCGAGGTGTTCCAGCGCAACGTGCTGGCATCGGGCGTCGTGCCGCAGATCAGCCTGATCATGGGGCCGTGCGCGGGCGGCGCGGTTTACAGCCCGGCGATGACCGACTTCATCTTCATGGTGAAGGATAGCAGCTATATGTTCGTGACCGGCCCCGATGTGGTCAAGACGGTGACGAACGAGGTGGTGACGCAGGAAGAACTCGGCGGCGCGATCACCCACACGACCAAAAGCTCGGTCGCCGATCTGGCGTTCGAGAATGACATCGAGGCGCTGCTCGCGACGCGCGATTTCTTCGATTATCTGCCCGAAAACAACCGCAGCGGGGTGCCAGTGCGCCCGACGAGCGACCCGTTCGACCGCGCCGAGCCGAGCCTCGACACGCTGATCCCGCCGAATGCGAACCAGCCCTATGACATGCACGAGCTGATCCGCAAAACGGTCGACGAGGGTGATTTCTTTGAGGTGCAGCCGGCGCATGCGGGCAATATCATTTGCGGTTTCGGGCGGATCGAGGGGCGGACGATCGGCATCGTCGCGAACCAGCCGCTGGTGCTCGCGGGGGTGCTCGACATCAATTCGTCGAAAAAGGCGGCGCGCTTCGTGCGCTTCTGCGACGCGTTCGAAATCCCGATCATCACCTTCGTCGACGTCCCCGGCTTCCTGCCCGGCACCGCGCAGGAATTTAACGGCATCATCAAGCATGGCGCGAAGCTGCTGTTCGCTTATGCCGAGGCGACGGTGCCCAAGATCACGGTGATCACGCGCAAGGCCTATGGCGGCGCTTATGACGTGATGGCGTCAAAGCATCTGCGTGGCGATTTGAACTACGCTTGGCCGACCGCCGAGATTGCGGTGATGGGCGCGAAAGGCGCGGTCGAGATCATCTTCCGCAGCGACATCGGCGACCCCGAAAAGATCGCGCAGCGGACGAAGGAATATGAGGATCGCTTTGCGAACCCGTTCGTCGCGGCGTCACGGGGGTATATCGACGAGGTTATCCACCCGCATAATACGCGCAAGCGGATCGCGCTGGGGCTTCGCAAGCTGCGGAACAAGCAGTTGGAGAACCCGTGGAAGAAGCACGATAATATTCCGTTGTGAGGAAATGATATGTTTTGGCGCGCATCTGGAATTGTTTCATCGCAAGTGCTGCTCCCAAGCGATGAGCAGTGCTTTGGCCTTCAAGGTGTTGAATGGGCATATGAGCCACAGGGACATGGTGGCCCCCTTTCAACATTAGTGAGAAGCGCTGGCGCCAGCTTGATGATCGGCAAGCGCGACAAGATTTTAGCCACGAGCGAGATGCTTCTTGAACGGGGCAGGCGCGTAGTCGCCGAACTCGGCGAAGATAGCGTCTGCTTCTGCTGGTTTAGCTACCTTCCAGAGGATCAAAGTGCGGAGTGTTGCTTTTTTCTAGGGTTGAGTGACTCAGAATGGACGAATGCGCGGGAGGAGTTGCAACGCTCGATGCAAGAAGGCTGGCGGCTTTCACTCCAAGCTATGGGAACAATCGCACGTGAGGGACAACCCACTGATCGGTGGCCAAATGCTGATCAATTTGAGGCGGGAGAAGCGCTCCCACTTTTCGATGTTAAGTTATCAGTGTCGAGGGCCGAGCAATGAAACTAGGCCGCCTCAACCACATCGGCGTCGCAACACCGTCGATCGCCGACAGCATCGTCATTGCGAGCGCAGCGAAGCAATCTCCAGCTATCGGCCTTGCGCTGACCCGCGCGCTGGAGATTGCCGCGTCGCCTTCGGCTCCTCGCAATGACGGAGGTTGGTGAGATGAAACTTGGACGTTTGAACCATATCGGCGTTGCGACGCCCTCCATCGCCGACAGCATCGTCTTTTACCGCGACGTGATGGGCGCGACGAAGATTCACGCGCCGTTCGACCTGCCCGAGCAGGGGGTGAAGGTGTGTTTCGTCGATACGCCGGGTGCTGACGGGGCGCTGAACGGCACGCAGATCGAGCTGGTCGAGCCGCTGCCCGGCAACACCTCGATCGCAGGGTTTCTGGAGAAGAACCCGGCGGGGGGGCAGCATCATGTTTGTTATGAAGTGCCCGACATCCACGCCGCCAAGGCCGAATTCGAGGCGCTGGGCAAGCGGGTGCTGGGGAGCCCAAGGATCGGGGCGCATGGGACGTTGATCTTCTTCCTGCACCCGAAGGATATGGGCGGGGTGCTGACCGAGATTATGGAGACGCCGAAGGGCGAACACTAATACCTTCTCCCCTTGCGGGAGAAGGATACGAAGGCTTGCGAACTTGTTCGCTAGCCGCAGTTGGATGAGGGGTTGCGGCCCGGCGGGCCGCGCGGTCCTTTGGGACCGCAACCCCTCACCCAGCTTCAACTAGGCAGCAAGCTGCCAAGTTTTCGCAACCCTCTCCCGCAAGGGGAGAGGGGAATGAGGTTGAGAAATGCATATGACCGACAAACCCACCCTCGACCAATGGGCCGAAGCCGCCGCCAAGGAAGTAAAGGGCAAAGACCTGACCTGGCACACCGCCGAGGGGATCGACGTCAAGCCGCTTTATACGGCCGAGGATGTGCGCGAAGACCCCGGACTGCCCGGTTTCGCGCCCTTCACCCGCGGCGTGCGCGCGTCGATGTATGCGGGGCGGCCGTGGACGATCCGGCAATATGCGGGCTTCTCGACCGCCGAGGAATCGAACGCCTTTTATCGCCGCAACCTCGCCGCGGGTCAGAAAGGCCTCAGCGTCGCCTTCGATCTTGCGACGCATCGCGGTTACGACAGCGACCATCCGCGCGTCACCGGCGACGTCGGCAAGGCGGGGGTCGCGATCGACAGCGTCGAGGATATGAAGATCCTGTTCGACGGCATCCCGCTCGACCAGATGTCGGTCAGCATGACGATGAACGGCGCGGTGATCCCGATCCTGGCGTTCTTCATCGTCGCGGGCGAGGAGCAGGGGGTCGATCGCAAATTGCTCGACGGCACGATCCAGAACGACATCCTGAAAGAGTTCATGGTCCGCAACACGTACATCTACCCGCCCGAACCCTCGATGCGGATCATCAGCGACATCTTTGGGTACACGTCGCGCGAGATGCCGAAGTTCAACAGCATCTCGATCTCCGGCTATCATATGCAAGAAGCCGGCGCGACGCAGGTGCAGGAGCTGGCCTTCACCATCGCCGACGGCATGGAATATGTGAAATATGGCGTCGCGTCGGGGCTCGACATCGACAAATTCGCCGGGCGGCTGAGCTTCTTTTTCGCGATCGGCATGAATTTCTTCATGGAAATCGCGAAGCTGCGCGCGGCGCGGGTGCTGTGGCACCGCGCGATGACCACATTGGGCGCGCAGGACGAGCGGTCGAAGATGCTGCGCACGCATTGCCAGACGTCGGGCGTGTCGCTGACCGAGCAGGATCCGTACAACAATGTGATGCGCACGACGATCGAGGCGATGGCGGCGATGCTGGGCGGCACCCAGTCGCTGCACACCAATGCGCTCGACGAGGCGATCGCGCTGCCCACCGACTTCTCGGCCCGCATCGCGCGCAACACCCAGATCGTGATCCAGGAAGAGACCGGGATGACCAAGGTCGTCGACCCGCTGGGCGGCAGCTACTATGTCGAGGCGCTGACCCAGCAGCTCGTCGACGCGGCGCAGGAGATCATCGACCGCGTGCAGAGCGAAGGCGGGATGGCGAAGGCCGTCGCGGCGGGCTGGCCCAAGGCGATGATCGAAACCGCGGCGGCGGCGCGGCAGGCGCGGGTCGATCGCGGCGACGATGTGATCGTCGGTGTGAACAAATATCGCCTGAAGGACGAAGACCTGCTCGAAACGCTCGAGGTCGACAACGCCAAGGTGCGTGATGGCCAGATCGCGCGGATCAGGAAGACCAAGGCGGGCCGCGACGAAGCGGCGTGCCAGGCGGCGCTGTCCGCGCTGCGCGATGGCGCGCGCCTTGCGATGGCTCCCAACTCCGTTCGCCCTGAGCCTGTCGAAGGGCCGTCCTTGCCTTCGGGCGGCGGCGAAGAAAAGGACGGTGCTTCGACAGGCTCAGCACAAACGGGGTTTGAGAATAATCTGCTCGCGCTCGCGGTCGAGGCGGCGCGGGCGCGCGCAACGCTCGGCGAAATCAGCTCGGCGATGGAGGAAAGCTTCGACCGCTATGGCACCCAGCCGACCCCGGTGAAAGGCGTCTATGCCGCGCCCTATGAGGGCGACGCACGCTGGGCGCAGGTGCTGGACGGGGTCGAGGCGGTCACCCGGCGGCTGGGGCGTAAGCCGAAATTGCTGGTCGCCAAGATGGGGCAGGACGGGCACGACCGCGGCGCCAACGTCATTGCGTCGGCGTTCGGCGACATGGGGTTCGACATTGTGTCGGGACCGCTGTTCCAGACTCCCGACGAGACGGTGGTACTGGCGCTCGACAGCGGGGTCGACGTCGTCGGCGCGTCGAGCCTGGCGGCGGGCCACAAGACACTTATCCCCGAACTTATCCACAAGCTGCGCGAAGCGGGCCGCAACGACATCAAGGTGATCGCGGGCGGGGTGATCCCGCCGCAGGACTATGATTTCCTGCGCGATGCCGGGGTGCAGGGGATTTATGGGCCGGGGTCGAATGTCGTCGAATGCGCCGCCGATGTGCTGCGCTTGCTGGGGCATAATATGCCGCCGATTGGAGAAGCTGCGTGAATTCAAATCTTAACCGTTCTCCGGCGAAAGCCGGGGCCCAGAGCGACATGGCACCGACGGTTCTGGACCGCCCTGGGCCCCGGCTTTCGCCGGGGTGCGACGATGAAGTTCGTCGCAACTGGACCCGCGAGGAAATCGCCGGGCTGTACGACCTGCCGTTCGACGAACTGATGTGGGAGGCGCAGGGCGTCCATCGCCGCCACCATGCGCGCGGCGAGATCCAGCTGTGCACCCTGCTCAGCATCAAGACCGGCGGCTGCGCCGAGGATTGCGGTTATTGCTCGCAGTCGAAGCATGCCGACAGCGGCTTGAAAGCCACCAAGCTGATGGATGTCCGCGCGGTGCTGCAAGCCGCGGCGCAGGCGAGGGATTCGGGGTCGCAGCGTTTCTGCATGGGCGCCGCCTGGCGCAACCCCAAGGACCGCGACATGCCCGCGATCGTCGAGATGATCGAGGGCGTGCGCCAGATGGGCATGGAAACCTGCATGACGCTGGGGATGCTCAGCAAGGAACAGGCGCAGACGCTCGCGGTTGCGGGGCTCGATTACTACAACCACAATATCGACACCTCGCCGGAAAATTACGGCAATGTCATCACGACGCGGACCTTTCAGGAGCGGCTCGACACGCTGGAGGAAGTGCGCAGCGCGGGCATCAACGTGTGCAGCGGCGGCATCGTCGGCATGGGCGAGACGCGCGCCGACCGCGTCGGCTTCATCCACGCGCTGGCGACCTTGCCCGAACATCCGGGCAGCGTGCCGATCAACGCGCTGGTGCCGGTGAAGGGCACCGTGCTGGGCGACATGCTGGCGGACACCCCACTCGCGAAGATCGACGACATCGAGTTCGTGCGCACCGTCGCGGTCGCGCGCATCACCATGCCGCGCAGCATGGTGCGGCTGTCGGCGGGGCGTGAGAGCATGTCGGAGGCGACACAGGCGCTTTGCTTCATGGCGGGCGCGAACAGCATCTTCACCGGCGACAAGCTGCTCACCACCGGCAACCGCGGCGACAGCGCCGACGCCGCGCTGTTCGCGAAGCTGGGGCTACGGCCGATGGAGAGCGAAGAGCCGATGCGGGTGGAAGCGGCCGAGTGACGCATTCATCACGACGCAGGTTGTCCTGGTGCCTGGCGATTTCTCTGTCCTTGGCTGCGTGCAGCGAGGGCTCGCCCAAGAGAGAGGCGGAGGCGCCGACGGCCAAAGCGCAAACCAAGCCATGGAAGCCCTCAGGTTGCGAAGCGAACGATCCGGTTACCTGCTCGACGCGCGATTATGCAGAGGCTGAGAAACGGCTCGTGAGCGAACTGACTCTTGCGATGGAGCGGCTGCGAGCCTGCGCGCCGCCCAACTCGACGAAATGTCATAACCTCGATCGGCAGGCAGAACTGGTTACGAACGAGCAGAACGCGTGGAAACTATGGCGCGACGCACATTGCGATGTTGTCGCCTTCGGCGTTGAGGAAACTTCGGCAGAGGATCAGGTCCGTTCAGATTGCCGGACAGGAATTACGCACGAACGAATTGAAAATCTCAAAAAGATAGGCCGTCCCTGATGTTCAAGAAAATCCTGATCGCCAACCGCGGTGAAATCGCCTGCCGCGTCATCAAGACGGCGCGGCGGATGGGTATCGCGACGGTCGCCGTCTATTCGGACGCCGATGCGCGCGCGCCCTTCGTGCAGATGGCCGACGAGGCGGTGCATATCGGCGCGTCGCCCGCATCCGAGTCCTACCTGATCGCCGACAAGATCATCGCCGCGTGCAAGCAAACCGGCGCCGAAGCCGTCCATCCGGGCTATGGTTTCCTGTCGGAGCGTACCAGCTTCGCCGAGGCACTCGCCAAAGAAAATATCGCCTTCATCGGCCCGCCGGTGAACGCGATCGCCGCGATGGGCGACAAGATCGAGTCGAAGAAGCTCGCGAAGGAAGCCGGCGTCAACGTCGTCCCCGGCTTCGTCGGCGAAATCCGTGATACCGAGCATGCGGTCGAGATTTCGAACGAGATCGGCTATCCGGTGATGATGAAGGCCAGCGCCGGCGGCGGCGGCAAGGGCATGCGCCTCGCCTATGACGAAAAGGACGTCCGCGAAGGCTTCGAAGCGACGAAGCGCGAAGGACTGAGCAGCTTCGGCGACGACCGCGTCTTCATCGAGAAATTCATCCTCAACCCGCGCCACATCGAGATCCAGATCCTCGGCGACCAGTATGGCAACACGCTCTACCTCAACGAGCGCGAATGTTCGATCCAGCGCCGCCATCAAAAGGTGGTCGAGGAAGCGCCGTCGCCCTTCGTGACCGAAAAGATGCGCAAGGCGATGGGCGAACAGTGCGTCGCGCTGTCGAAGGCGGTGGGTTATTATAGCGCGGGGACGGTCGAACTGATCGTGTCGGGTGCCGATCCGACGGGCGAGAGCTTCTACTTCCTCGAAATGAACACGCGGCTGCAGGTCGAGCATCCGGTGACCGAAGCGATCACGGGCATCGACCTGGTCGAACAGATGATCCGCGTCGCCGCGGGCGAAAAGCTCGAAATGACGCAGGACGACATCAAGATCGACGGCTGGGCGATCGAGAACCGCGTCTATGCCGAAGACCCGTATCGCGGTTTCCTGCCGTCGACCGGGCGGCTGGTGCGGTATCGCACTCCGGTTCCGGCGTGGGCGGGCAACGCGCGCGGTGAGGACGGGGTGCGCGTCGATGCCGGGGTCGAGGAGGGCGGCGAGGTGTCGATCTTCTACGACCCGATGATCGCCAAGCTGGTCACGTGGGGCGCGACGCGCGACGAAGCCGCCGACAAGCAGATCGCGGCGCTCGACCGGTTCGAGATCGAGGGGCTGGGGCATAATATCGATTTCGTGTCGGCGATCATGCAGCACCCGCGTTTCCGCTCGGGCGAACTGACGACGGGCTTTATCGCCGAGGAATATCCCGACGGTTTCCACGGCGCGGCGACCGAGGATCATATCGTGCGCGCGCTCGCGGCGATCGCGGGCTTTATGGCGAGTGCCGAGGCCGACCGCGCGCGGCGCACCGATGGCCAGCTCGGCGACCGGCTCGATCCGCCCGCCAAGTGGCAGGTCACCGTCGGCGGGACTGCGCATAAGGTGAAGCTGGGCCACAAGCATATCAAGGTCGATGGCGAGAAGCTCGACATCGCGCTGGAATATACGCCGGGCGACCGGCTGGTGATTGCCGAGATCGACGACAGCGAACTGGCGGTCAAGGTCGCCAAGACGCGCACCGGCTGGCGGATGACGACGCGCGGGCGCATCCATGATGTGCGGGTATTGCCGTGGCACGTCGCGCCGCTGACCCGGCATATGATCGAAAAAATTCCGCCCGACTTGTCGCGCTTCCTGATCTGTCCGATGCCCGGCCTGCTCGTCGCGCTGCACGTCGGCGCGGGCGACAAGGTCGAGGCGGGCCAGCCGCTGGCGACGGTCGAGGCGATGAAGATGGAGAATATCCTGCGCGCCGAAAAGGCGGGGACGGTGAAAAGCGTCAACGCGGTGCAGGGCGACAGCCTGGCGGTCGATGCGGTGATTTTGGAGATGGAGTGATTTCCCAACCCCGTTCGTGCTGAGCTTGTCGAAGCACTGTTCTTTCTCCTACGACGCGGAAGAGAAGAACGGCCCTTCGACAGGCTCAGGGCGAACGGAGTTTGGGGATATGCACCTGGATCACGAAACCGGCGCCCCCGCCGCCGATCCCATCACCTTCGACGACTTCCTCCGCGTAGACATTCGCATCGGCACCATCGTCGAAGCCGACCCCTTTCCCAAAGCGCGCAAGCCCGCGTTCAAGCTGAAGATCGACTTCGGCCCCGCGATCGGGGTCAAGAAAAGCAGCGCGCAGATCGTCGATCGTTATGCGCTGGACGAACTGGTGGGGCGGCAGGTCGCCGCGGTGGTCAATTTCCCGCCGCGCCAGATCGGCAAATATCTGTCCGAAGTGCTGACGCTCGGCTTTGCTGACGAGGACGGCGCGGTGATCCTGTTTGCGCCCGACGTGCCGGTCCCGAACGGATCGCGGCTGTTCTGATCGTCCCGGCAGCGGGCTAGGTCATTTCCGATGCGGCGCGGCGCCGCGGGTGGCGTTAGGTGGCGCGGGTTTGTAAACAGGGCGATCAGGGGAGATGGGCCGATGGCGTTTCGGGAAATGATGATCGCGGCGGCGATCGGTGGCGCGCTGGTGGCGCCGGGCGTCGCGGCGCAGGACGTGGCCAAGCGCGACTATGATGTCATCGTAACGCGCGACATTGTTTACGGCCGCGCGCCGGTCGGGGTGTCGACCGATGGCGTCAAGGCACGCGATCTGCTGCTCGACGCCTATCGTCCGGTTGCGGACGGAACGCCGCTGGCCGATCGGCCCGCGATCATCATGGCGTTTGGCGGCGCGTTTCACCGCGGCAACAAGGGCGATTTTGTCTTCACGTCGGAGGGCGCGCAGGACAGTTCGATGGCCGATTATTGCCGCACCTTCGCGCGCGCGGGCTATGCCTGTTTTTCGATCGATTACCGCCTGATCCACGAAGTGCCGGGCCTCGTCCGTCCGCTCGACGACAAACGCATCGTGCCCAGGGCGATGAACCTCGCGCCGCAGAATATCGAGCGGATTGAGGAGGTGCGGCGGCTGATGGCATTGCCGCCATTCGACGAGACGACGCTGACCCATTATTGGCACACCACCTTTGCCGCCGCCGACGATATGGCGATGGCGGCGAATTTCGTGCGCACCCGCGCCGCCGAATATGGCGTCGATGGCGAGCGACTGGCGCTCGGCGGCTTTTCGGCGGGGGCGATCACCGCGCTCAACACCGCTTATGGCCTCGGCGTTCCGGTCAAGGCGGTGGTGTCGCTGTCGGGTGGGATCAGCGGCTATAATCTGTATGAAACGACGCAGAGTGGCATGGCGCCGGCGCTGCTGATCCTGGGGCAGAATGACTTTGCCGGGGTGCTGAATGGCACCCGGCATACTGCTGCCGCGCTGGCGGGCAAGGGCGTCGCCGCCGAGATCGCCTGGGTGCCGGGGTTCGGGCACTTCTATCCGATGGGATCGGTCAGCCTGAGCGACGAGGTCAGCCGCAGCCCGGTGTCGGAGCGGATCCTGCAATTTCTCGACTCCCAGCTGGGCAAAAAACCGCGCGAATGATCGCGATTGGCCGTGCCAAGCGGCGCTGGGTCGGTTAGGCTGGCGGGCAGGACGATGGGAGAGACATCATGACCTTGCCGGTAACCGCCTTTGTCGGCGCCGTTTGCGCGCTGCTCTTGTTGTTCACCGCGATGCTGACGGTGCGCCAGCGCCTGCGGCTCAAAGCCGCGTTCGGCGATCATGGCGATGCGAAGCTGATCGCCGCCAGCCGCAGTCACGGCAACCTGGCCGAACATGCGCCGATCGTCGTCATCCTGCTCGGCCTGCTGGAAACCGCGCGTGCCAATCATATGGCGCTGATGGTGATCGGGGCGCTGTTCCTGATCGGCCGCGTCGCGCATATCATCGGGCTGCACGCCGTGATCGAACCCGGCAAGCCGCCCGTGCCGCGTCAGATCGGCGTGATGGCGACGTGGGTCACGCTGCTGACGCTCGGCGGGTGGACGTTGTGGATTTTGGCGACAGTGAATTTGTGAAACTTCTATAGTGTCATCACGTATAGAGTAGAAAAGATGACGAGACCAAGAAGGGAACAAGTAACTGAAAATTTCTGTCGATATGCTTTAACTCTACATATCTCAGAGTTTCTATATATTTGTATCTGGCACAACCTTATCATCTCTAGATAAGTTTTCTCTTCTTTATCATTTTTTAATTCGTTGTATTCGCAGTCTCCAACCCATTGACTGGGCTTGTCACCCGGGTAGTCGATACGGTTAGGAAATATACTCCAAGCCGAAATGGAGGCTGCCAAGATATTGATCGCAGCCCCAGCGATTAGGAAAGTAAAAGCGCTTCCATATTGGCTTGCATCGTTTCTTAGGGCGTAAACACCTGAGATCATCACTAACGACAAGGTCACAAACAGGCTCATAAATGCTACGCCGCGTGAGTCAGTGACCGCCATTCCAGAAAACTGAGACGAAACCCTAGCGCGGCATTGCTCATGAATGACTTTAAGAATTTCTAGTGAGCATTTCTTCAGGTCTGACAGATCAGGTAGTAGTTTCTCGTCTGTTCGCTCTGTGATATCGGTATTTTCAAAGAGGTCGTCAAAGAGCTTCAATTCGCTACTCCTAGGAGATCGTTATGGCAAAGCCACCCGAGAGAGACTGGTTAAATGATGAGCGCAAGTCGCCTAATACACCAGCCCCCACACCGGCACCTCGTCCTACGCCCCCTCCGACCCCACAAAAACCGAAGTAATTATTCGCTCACCAACGCCACCGCCCTTATCCACCCGGCGCTCGCGCGTTCGATCTTTACGGGAAAGCAGCTGAAGGTGAAACCGGTGGCCGGGATCGCGCCCAGGTTGGTGAGCTTTTCGATCTGGTAATAGGGGCGGATGCGCCCGGCCTTATGGCCTTCCCAGATGATCGACGGGTCGCGCGTTTCGGCCCAGCGTTTTGCAGTATGACTGAACGGCGCGTCCCAGCTCCATGCGTCGGTGCCGACGACCTGGACGCCGCGTGTCGTCAGGTACAGCGTCGCCTCGGCGCCCATGCCGCAGCCCTGATCGGTGAAATTGTCGGTGCCATAGACCGCGCCCGACTGGACGAGCACGATGTCGAGCGGTTGCAGGTCGTGGCCGATGCGCGCCAGTTCGGTCGCGACCTCGGCGCCGCTTACGACATGGCCGTGCGGGCGGTCGGAAAAGTCGAGCTTTACCCCGGGGCGAAAGAACAGGTCGAGCGGCGCTTCGTCGATCGACGGCGCGGGGGTCGCGCCGCTGTCGGTGGTCGAATGATAATGCCAAGGCGCGTCCATATGGGTGCCATTGTGGGTGCTGAGCGAGAGCATCTCGACCGCCCAGCCTTCGCCATCGGGCAGATCATCCCTGGTCAGGCCGGGGAAAAACATCGCGATCTGCTCCCACGTATGTTCGTGGGTCATATAGGTGATGTTGGGACGCATCACCGGCGGGTCGGAGATGACATCGTTGGTGATCGGGATCGACAGGTCGATAAACTGCATCGGCGCAGTCTGCCACCGGATTGCCGCCGCGCCAAGAAGACTTGCGCGACGGCGTGACACAACTAGACGTAACGGAACCGTTCGTGTCGAGCGGACGGAAAAGAATGAAGCCCGACGGGGCGGGGGAGCCAGAACTACATGACCGAAGCCAGTGCCGCGGGGGCCGTTTACGAACCGACCCAGAAAGAAATCCGCATGGTCATCGCCGCCTCGTCCGCGGGGACGGTGTTCGAATGGTATGATTTCTTCATCTACGGCACGCTCGCCGCGATCATCGGCAAGGCCTTTTTCCCCAGCGACAATGCGACGCTCGAAACCCTGCTCGTCTGGGCGGGATTCGCGGTCGGCTTCGGCTTTCGTCCGCTGGGTGCGGTGCTGTTCGGTTTCCTCGGCGACCGGCTGGGGCGCAAATATACCTTCCTCGTCACCGTCACCTTGATGGGGATTGCGACCGCGGGGGTCGGCATGATCCCGTCGGCGGCGACGATCGGCATCGCGGCGCCGATCATCATCATCCTGCTCCGTATCCTGCAAGGGCTGGCGCTCGGCGGCGAATATGGCGGCGCGGCGGTCTATGTCGCCGAACATTCGCCGCCCGGAAAGCGCGGCTTCTACACCAGCTTCATCCAGGCGAGCGTCGTCGGCGGCTTTGTGCTCAGCCTGATCGTCGTGCTGGGGTGCAAGGCGCTGATGCCCGACGCGGTGTGGGAAAGCTGGGGGTGGCGGGTGCCGTTCCTGCTGTCGCTGATCCTGCTCGCGATTTCGCTGTGGATGCGGCTCAAACTGTCCGAAAGCCCCGTGTTCCAGGCGATGAAGGCGCAGGGCGAACTGGCGAAAAACCCGCTGAAGGAAAGCTTCACCTATCCGGGCAACCCGCGCCGCATCTTCATCGCGCTGTTCGGGATCGCTGCGGGCCTGACGGTTATCTGGTACACCGCGATGTTCTCTGGCCTGTCTTTCCTGAAAGGTCCGATGAAGGTCGAGGATACCGCCGCCGAAATCATCGTCGGGGTCGCCGCGGCGGTCGGCATGGGCTTTTTCATCTGGGCCGGGCATCTGTCCGATCGCATGGGACGCAAAAAGCCGATCGTGTGGGGCTATGCCGCGACGCTGGTGCTGCTGTTCCCACTGTTCTGGTGGATGGGCAGCGTCGCCAACCCGTTGCTGCAGACCGCCGCCGCAGCGGCGCCGGTGACGGTTGCCGGATCGCAGTGCAGCTTTGACCCCTTTGCCCAGAAACAGGAAACCGCGTGCGGCAAGACGCTGGGCGAGCTCACCAAGCTGGGTGTGCCGTACACCGTTGTCCAGACCGACAGCGGCTTCGACAGCGTCAAAATCCGCATCGGCGACCGCGAGGTGGCGAGCGAAGACCCGGCGTTGCTGCAACCCGCGCTGGAGGCAAGCGGCTATGATTTCGCCAAGCAGGTGCCGGGCGCCGGAAGCATCGCGATCATCTTCCTCGCGCTGCTCGGGCTCAGCGCGCTGTCGGGCTTTACCTATGGCCCGGTCGCGGCGCTGCTGTCCGAAATGTTTCCGCCGCACGTCCGCTATTCGTCGCTGTCGATCCCCTATCATATCGGCACCGGCTATTTCGGCGGGTTCCTGCCGCTGATCGCGAGCTTCATCATCGCCAAGACGGGCGATGCCTATGCCGGGCTGTGGTACACCTGGGGCGTGGTGCTGGTCGCGTTTCTGGTGACCGCCTTCATGCTGAAGGATCCGGTCGAGGGGCAGTGGGACAAGCCGCCGTCTGCGGCGCCGGACGCCTGATCCAGCCCATTGGCGCAGCCCTCGAACCCGTATAGGGGCACAGCCATGATCGCCGTGCCGTCACCGCTCCGCCTCATCCTCGACCGCGACGCGCTCGTCGCCAACTGGCGCTGGCTGGCGGCGCAGGGCGGCGCGGCGGCATGCGGCGCCGCGCTCAAGGCCGACGGTTATGGGCTCGGCGCGCGCGCGGTGATGCGGCATCTGGCTGCTGCGGGCTGCCGCGACTTTTTCGTCGCCACCTGGGCCGAGGCCGCGGCGCTGATGCCATTGCCTGCTGGGGTGTCCTTGTCCGTCCTGCACGGCGTGGGTGCGGGCGACATGATCGCCGCGCGCCTGCTCCCGGCGCGACCGGTGCTGAACAGCGTCGAGCAGGTGCGGCGCTGGCGCGCGGCGGGCGAGGGGCGGCCGTGCGACGTGATGGTCGATACGGGGATGAACCGGCTCGGCTTGCGGATCGACGAGGCGCTGAGCGGCGCGCTCGACGGCCTGAAGGTCGAAACGCTGCTCAGCCATTTGGCGTCGGCGGATGAGGACAGCGACCAGAATGCGCGGCAGCTCGCCGCGTTTCGCGTGCTACGCGAAAAAATCCCGGCGCGGCGGTACAGCCTGGCGAACAGCGCCGGCGTCTGCCTGGGCGCCGATTATGGGTTCGACCTGACCCGGCCCGGGCTCGCGCTCTATGGCGGCACGCCGCGCCGCGAAGCGCAGGGGCATATCCGGCAGGTCGCCTTTCCCGCGGCGCGCGTGCTGCAAGTGCGAGCGGTGCCGGCGGGCGAGACGGTGGGCTATGGCGCAACCTGGACCGCGCCGCGCGACAGCCGCGTGGCGGTGGTCAATATGGGCTATGCCGATGGCTATCTGCGTTGCCATGCGGGCAGCGGCGGCGCGACGTGGCAGGGGCAGGCACTGCCGCTGATCGGGCGCGTTTCGATGGACCTGATCGCGTTCGACGCCAGCGACGCGGCGGGGGTGGGCGAGGGTGACTGGCTCGACCTTGACTATGATCTGCCCGCTGTGGCGGCGCAGAGCGGGCTGTCGCAATATGAACTGCTCACCGGGCTGGGCAGCCGGTTCGCACGCATCTGGCGCTGACCCGGCTCAGGCCGGGCGCATACCCCAGGGGTCGAAATCGCGGGCGCGGATCCAGCGGGTGCAGATCCATTTCTCACCGCGCGTCACCGGCAGGCCCGCATGGCGGCTGCGTTCGTCGACCTGGCCATCGGCAAGGGTGTTGGCGAACAGGATCGCGTCGCCGACGGCGCCGCGAAATTCGGTGCCGACCGCTGGAAACTGCGTCGCGCCGCCGTCGTACGCGTCATTCAGATAGACGATCGCGGTCATCACCCGCTGATTCGCCTCGCCGGGCAGGCAATCGTGGTGCAGCCGATATTCTTGTCCGGGCGCGTAACGCAGCACGGTCAGCGGTTCGCCCTGTTCGACGCGCGAGCTTGTGACCATCGCGATCCGCCGGTCCAGTGCGTGGATGACCAGATCCTGCTGAATCGGGCCAAGGACCGTCCCTTCGGAGGTACGGATGGGGTGCGGGATTTCGCGGCGCGTTGCAGGATCGACGACGACCGACGGCACCATTTTGGGCGCCGACAGCGCCGCGACATGCGCGCATTCGTCGGGGGTGAACAGCGCGCGGGCGACCGCGACCTTTGGCGTGTTCGATAGCGTTTCGAGTGCGAATAGCGAAGCCGGGTCGCCGTCGGGGGTCAGCGACATCGCGGCGATCAGGTCGCGCTGGCGGGCGGCGACGGGATCGTGCTCGGCGGCCTTGTCGAGCAGCGCGAGGGCCGCGCGCCAATCGGCGGGCCCACCGGCGCCGATCGCGACGAACACCGCATGGGTCAGCGCCCCGCCCCGGTGCCCCGCTGCACCCGCCTTTTCAAACAGCGCCCGCGCCGCGGCAAAGCTGCGCGGCACCGGGCTGCCATAGACGTGCCACAGCGCGAGTTCGTACAGCGCGTCGCGATGCCCGCGCTTTGCGGCATCGAGCAGCAAATCGACCGCAGCCTGCGCCCGCCCGGCGCCCAGCAGCGCGCCCGCGCGTTCGACGATGTTCGACGGCGCCATCGTCGTCACTTGAACGCTGGATCGGCGAAGAAGGCAGCGATTTCCTCGCGCTCGCGCGCGCTGAGTTCGGGGCGCCAGATGTCGAAGATCAGCACCACCCGGTCCTCGCCGCTGTCGTTCCAAGCCTCATGCTCGATCGTGTCGTCAAAGATCAGCAGCTTGCCCTCTTCCCACTGCCGCACCTCGTTGCCGACGCGAAAGCCGCAATTGGGCGGCACGATCAGCGGCAGGTGGCAGATCAGCCGCGCATTGTGCGTGCCCGTATGCGGCGCGATCCGCGCCCCGGCGCGCAGCAGCGAGAACATCACCGTCGGCGAGCTGGCGATGCGGGGCAGGGGCGCGGCCTGGACGGCGTCCCACGTCCGCGGACAGCGCGCGATAATGTCGTCGGACAGCGCGCCATTTTCGCAGAAGAACAGCGCGCTCCAGTCGATATTG
Organism: Sphingopyxis sp.; assembly: GCF_051861155.1. Classification (GTDB taxonomy): domain Bacteria; phylum Pseudomonadota; class Alphaproteobacteria; order Sphingomonadales; family Sphingomonadaceae; genus Sphingopyxis. The sequence continues at coordinate 315,921 of NZ_JBHYDE010000002.1, forward strand.
TCGAGCAGATGGTTGACGTCGGCGCGCGGCTGGTCGGCGTGCGCCCGCATATAGGGTCGAAAACCCTCGGTCCCCGCCGCGAGCAGGTCGGTGATCTCCTGCTTGATCGCGCCCGCCGCCGCTTCGACGGTCGGAACCCAGTCGAAATCGCCGGGGTCGAAAAACTGGATCTGCGGCAATTCGGGGACATAATAGCCGGTCGGTTCCTGCACGAAAATCCGCCGCCGCCCGGCAAGGATGTCGAGCGAGTGCTGGAACCGGGCGCTGCGCTTTTCGGGCGGCAATCCGCGCGCGATCAGCTTGGCTTCACGCTGTTCGACGACGCGCGCCTTGAATTGCGCAACCCAGGCTTCGGCGCGTTGCAACTCGGCGCTAAGGTCGGCGGGAAGTTCTTGATTCGATGCGATAAGTAGCGCGATTTCATAGCGTTGCAGCGCGCTTCTGTCATCGCCTGCCGCGGCGCGGCAGTCACCCTTCATGATGTGGCCGCGCACCGCCTGCGGTTCGAGGGCGAGCAATTGGTCGAGCGCCGCTTCTTCGGCGACGCCGTCCTTGTCGGCGCGGCACGCGACCGCGAGGAGTAGCCAGATCTGGGCGTTGGCACGGCCGCTGTGGGTGATCGTTTCAAACCGCGCCCGGGCGATGGCCGACTGGCCGCGCTGCAGCGCATCGACGCCTTCCTTTGCCAGGCGTTCCGCCTCGTGATTGCTCAGCTGCACTGATGATCCTTGTGACCAAAGAAAAGGGGCCGGGACAATGTCCCGACCCCCAATCTATTCCGATCGCGTCGCGATTAGAAGCGGGCGCGTGCACCAGCATAGATGGTACGACCACGGAAGCTGTAGATCGCGCTACCCGCACCCGTTGCCGTCGTTCCCAGCGGCGGCATGCGGTCGAGCACGTTGTCGACGCCTGCGTAGAAATTCAGGTTCGGGCCGCCCGATTCCTTGTTCACGTCCCATTCGAAGCGCAGGTCGTGATAGAAAACGGCCGGATATTCTTCGCGGTCGGCATAATCGATATCCGTCGGCGGCAGACCGTTCAGCGAGTTGAGCGCTTCATAGGTCGGCGAGACGAGCATCGGGCCGATGTACCGCAGGCGGTAACCCAGCGTGAAGGGACCGGTTTCGAAATCGAAGTCCCAGCGGAACTCGTCCTTCGGATCGCCCAGCTCGCTGAGGATGCGGTTTTCGAAGCTCGGGTTGATCGAGTCCTGGAAGTTGCTGACCGTCAGATTGTGGGTGTAGATGAGGTTCGTGTTGAACTTCACCGGACCCAGGTCGGTACGGTACGACAGGTTGACGTCGATGCCTTCGCGCTGACGTTTCGCAAAGTTCACCGGCGCCACGATCAGCGAGTTGGTGACGATGCGGCCCGATGCGTCGCCTGCAGCGTTCGGACCACCCGTCAGGTTACGCGAGAACTGCGCACAGAACGGGTTGTTGAGGGTCGCGAAGTCATAGCAGCTGTTGACGATCTGCTGTGCGGTCAGCGCCACGATGATACCGTTCACCTTGATATCATAATAGTCGACCGACAGGTTCAGACCCGGGATGAAGCGCGGCTGGATGACCACACCATAGGTGTAGCTGTCCGACGTTTCCGCGGTCAGGTTCGGGTTCGAACCGCTGACGATGCCCAGCGACTGGGTGACGTCGGTCAGGTTGCCGAGGAACGCGCCCAGCGCCGCGGCGCAGTTGGCGGCGCGAACGCCCGAACCGCGCTGCGCGGGGTTACAGGGATCGACGAAGTTCGGGGCGAAGTTCGGAACCAGCGGGAATGCGGTTTCCGACACGTTCGGTGCACGAACCGCGCGGCTGTAGTTACCGCGGAAGCGGATGTCTTCAACCGGCGCCCAGTCGAGACCGGCGTTGTACGAATACACCGTGCCGACATTGCCCTGATATTTGGCGACGCGGCCCGCACCGCTGACCGTCAGTTCGTGCGCGAACGGCACTTCCTTGAGCAGCGGGATCTGGATTTCGCCGTACAGTTCCTTCACCTTGAAGGTGTTGGGCTCGAAGCTCGGGATCGAAACGCCGTTGGTGAAACCGTCGGTGACAAACGGATCCTGCTGATAGAAAGCGTTTTCTTCACGATACTCGGCGCCGATAGCGAAGCGGACGGGGCCGCCCGGCAGGTTGAAGAAGCCGCTGGTATCACCCGAGACGAAGCCCGACAGAACCAGCTGATCCAGACCCGAACGCGCCGTGAAGGTGCGGGCGAAGTAATTGGCCGCTGCGGTGTTGTCGGTCGAACCGAACGGGTTGTAGGGGACGCAAGCCGCGATGTCGGCGGCGAGGCGAGCCGCATTGCGCGCCGCGATCGCGGTCGACACAGCGTCGGTGCGCTGGATCGGCAGCGCCGCGGTCGGGTCGAATTGCGAACGGCACTGGATCTGGCCGGTCACCGGGTTGCGGCCCGCGTCCATCGACAGCATGAAACGCTGGCGATCGAGGAAACCGTCGGTAGTGATGGCTTCCTTGAACTTGCCGTAGTTCGCCGAGACTTCGTAGCTCCAGTCTTCGTTGAACGTGCCGCGAAGGCCGCCAACCACGCGCCACGTGTCGCGCTGGAACGCTTCATCGCGCAGGCCGACGTCGAGCAGGTTACGCGCAACGACGAAGCGGTACGTGCCCGCATTGATCGCCGTAATGTCGGCGGCGGTCAGGTTGCCACCGGCCGGGCAGGTGACCTGAAGGTCGCTGCGGCAGCCCGAAGCGAGGATCGCGTTGGCGAGCGTCGTGCGGTCGGCGGGGTTCAGGAACGGGTTGTCGATCCGGGGACGTTCGCGGAAGTCGAACGCGGTCTGGGTGCCCTGGATGAACGACGGACCGGCGTTATTGCCGAGCGCGTTCACGCGGTTCCACTTGGCTTCGAGGAAGACCTCAGCGGCTTCGCTGAACTCGTAACGCGACAGCATGTTGAAGTTGTAGCGTTCGGTGAACGGCAGAACCGAAAGGGTCTTGCCTTCGCGGCCGGTCTGGCCGTTGCCGCCGACGATACCGCCGATGATGCCCGAACCGAAGCGCGAGCCGGTCTGCTGCACCAGGCGACCTTCGTTGGTGAAGATATAGGTGCAGTTATAGGGCGTGCCGTTGCTGTTCGGGCCGCCAGCGGTTGCCGCCGTGCCGCGACCGCAAGCCGCGCCGGCAACGTTCTGCTGGTTGACCGGGATCAGGCCATTGAAGTGGATGCTGGCGCTGCTCAGGCCGCGGAAGAAGGCGCGATCGGGGAAGCCGTCGCCGCCGTTGACGATGCCTGCGCCGCCGTCGGTGTCGATAACCGCGAAGCCGTTGTTGCTACGGAATTCGGGAACGTCCGACGCGAAAACGCGGTCGTTACGCGCATATTCGGCGTGCAGCGTGACGTTGCCGCGATCTTCGGCAAAATTCTTGCCGATCATGCCCGAGATATACTGGTTACCGCCGAAGCCCGAGTCGGCCATACCGGCCTGGGCGCGCAGCTGAATGCCTTCATAGTCGCGGCGCAGCACGAAGTTGACGACACCAGCGATGGCGTCCGAACCGTAAATCGCCGAATTACCACCGGTAACGATGTCGACGCGTTCGATCAGGTCGTTCGGGATGGTGTTGATGTCGGGCGACACGGCGTTGTTCAGGATGTCGGCCGGGACGTGACGGCGGCCGTTGACCAGGACCAGCGTGCGCTGGGTGCCGAGACCGCGAAGATCGAGCAGGTTCAGACCGGCGATGCCGATACCGAGGCCCGGGTTCTGCTGAGCAAAGGTGCTGCGCAGCTGCGGCAGATCGTTCAGCGTGTCGCCGATATTGGTCTGACCCTGCTGGAAGAAGCTCTCACCGGTGATCGAGGTGATCGGCACGGTCGATTCGAGGTTCGGGCGGCGAATGCGCGACCCGGTGACGACGATGGTGCCTTCGGCGGCTTCTGCCGCCTCGTCCGCAGGCGCGGCTTCGTCCTGGGCCATCGCCGGCATGGCGCTGAACAGAGCAAGAGTCAGGGCAGAGCCCCGGACCAGCAGGCTAGTCTTCTTCATAATATATATCCCCGGTTGCCGTTCAAAAGATTGGGGTGAACGGATTGCGGGGAAGAAAGACGACAAAGGTGTGCTAGCACAAGCCCTGCATGGCATTTTTCGTAAAATCATGTTTCAATGCGAAGGCAGTGTGCCATTTCCGCAACAGTCGGTCCCGCGCAGCACCTTTCCCTCAAAGCACGAAAATTATGTGCGGACGGCATTACCCGATATCAATGGCGGGTGAGGCGGAAGATAAATGCGCCGAGCGAACGCGAAGAGACCGCAAATTACGATTGGCTCCGAAAGCGCTGTGCAGACGAGGTTGCCGGGCGCGGCAGCGTCATGTCCGGCATTGAGGGTGCAAGACCGGGCAAACGGCATTGGCGATGATTATTTCACAGCGAATCAACGGCTACTGCTTCGGCGCAGCGGGGCGGAAAGGCGCCGCACCGTCGCCGCGCAGAAGGGGTTCGGTCAGCAGGGCGCGTTTACGGCTGCAGTGATGGATCACCGGCGGCGCGCGACAGCGATATGATACCGGTCAAAGCACCGAGCGCCTTGCCGCGTCGGACACCAAAAAGGAAAGCCGGGCGGTCGCCTGGCTTTCCCTTTGTACCCAAATGCGCAGATGGTCCGCCGTTGATGCCGGGAGAGGGGGAGTCGGTCGATGAGGGCGAAAGCATGGCTTTCGCCCTCACGCATCATGGCGTCGTTTTAGAAGCGGGCGCGCGCGCCGACGTAGAAGCTGCGACCACGAATGTCGTAAATCGCGCTTCCTGGGCCCGTCGCGGTGCTGCCAAGCGGCGGCTTCCGATCGAGCACGTTGTCGACACCAGCGTAGAATTGAAAGCTCTTGCCGAAGCTTCCCGAGCTATCGATGTCGAACGTGAAGCGAAGGTCGTGGTAGAAGACGCTCGAGAATTTGCGAACATCGGCCCAGTCGGAATTGACCGGCGGGCAACCCGCTGCCGTGCAGGCCGAGTCCAGCTGATAAAAGTCTTCATAGGCGTTCACGACCATCGGTCCGATGTAGCGCATGCGGTAGCCAAAGGTGAAGTTCTTGTACGACAGATCGGCATCGAGGCGCAGTTCGTCCTGCGGATCGCCAAGCTCGCCGAGCAGGCGATTTTCGAAGTCCGGCAACGACGGGTTTTCGAAGTTGCTCGACTGGAGGCCATGGACGTAGATCAAGCTCGTCCCGAGTTTCACATCGCTGCCCAGCGTCGTGTTGTACGACGCGTTGAAATCGATGCCGCGGCGAACGCGCTTCGCGAAGTTGAGCGGCGACGACAGCAGCGAGTTTTCCAGGATCTGGCCGGGAGCGAAGCCGCCCGGGCTGTTGCCCGGCCCGCGCCAGCGGGTGAACGCCTGGCACAGGATGTTGTCGAGCGACGCCTGGTCGTAACAGCCGTTGGCAATCGCCTGCCCGGTGAGCGACACGATCACATTGCTCACTTCGATGTCGTAATAGTCGACGCTCAGCGAGAACCCCGGAATGAAGCTCGGCTGGAACACGCCGCCGATCGTCAGAGACTTCGACACTTCGGGGACCAGCTGATCGTTGCTGCCGCTGACGATGGGCAGCGAATAGGCCACGTTCGGCAATGACGACAGCAGCGGCCCCAGGTCGGCGGTGCAGTTTGCGAGCCGGTTGGGGTTGTTTGCAATATTGGCCGAAGCGCAGGGGTCGAGGAAGCCCGGCGCGAAGTTCGGGACCGGCGGGAAGCCGGTTTCCGAAACGTTCGGCGAACGCACTGCCTTGCCATAGCCGGCGCGGAAGCGCAGGTCTTCGAACGGCGCATAGTCGGCACCGACGTTATACGTCCACACGGTACCCGCCGCGCCCTTGTAATCCGATACGCGTCCCGCACCCGACACGCTGAGTTCGTGCGCGAACGGCATATCCTTGAGCAGCGGGATGCGGACTTCGGCAAAGGCTTCCTTGACCTCGAACGCCGCGGGGTCGAATTCGCCGATCACAACCGCGTTGGTGGCGCCGGTTTCGACATAGTCGTCGTCCTGATAACGGGCGCGCTCACGGCGATATTCGCCGCCAATCGCAAAGCTGATCGGGCCGCCCGGCAGCTCGAACAGGCCGCCAAGGTCGCCGCTGACGAAGCCCGAGATGTCGATCTGTTCCAGGCTCGCCTTGGTACGCGCATTATAGCTGAAATAATTGATCGCCGCGCGGTTATCGGTGCCGCCGAACGGATTATAGGGTACGCACGCAGCAATATCGCTCGCGAGCCGCGCCGCGCCGCCGGCGAAGGCGACCCGCGCTGCGGGATCGAACTGCGAACGGCACTGGATCTGACCCGTCACCGGATTGCGACCGGCATCGAGCGCCAGCACGAATTTCTGGCGGTCGATATAGCCGAACGTCGTCACATCCTGTTCGAACTTGCCGTAATTGGCGGCGATTTCATAGTTCCAATCTTCGTTGAAGCTGCCGCGGGCGCCCACCACGATGCGATAGGTGTCGCGCTGGAACTTTTCGTCGCGGATCCCGACGTCGAGCAAGCTGCGCGCCGTGACGAAGCGATAGGTTCCGGCATTGATGGCCGCAATATCGGCCGCGTTCAGCGGCCCGGCGATGCCTTGCGACCCATTGCTGTCGGTACGCGCGGTGCGCGTGAACGACGATGCGACACCCGTCACATTACACGCCGCGGTCAAGCTGGTGTTACAGCCCGACGCGATGATGGCGTTCGCCAGCGTGGTGCGGTCACTGGCGGTCAGGAACGGGTTGTCGAGACGGGTGCGCTCGCGCAGGTCATATTGGCCGAAGGTGCCCTGAATGAACGACGGGCCGGCATTGTTGCCGAGCGCATTGACGCGGTTCCACTTGGCTTCGATGAACGGTTCGAACCCTTCGCTCACCTCAAAATGCGCGAGCATGTTGAAGTTGTAGCGCTCGGTGAACGGGAAAACCGACAGCAGTCTGCCCTCGCGGCCGTTCTGGCCATTGCCGCCGACGATGCCGCCGATAATGCCCTGGCCCAAACGCGTACCGGTCTGCGGGGTCAGCCGCCCGGCATCGGAGAAGATGAAGGTACAGTTGTACGGCGTGCCGACCGTCGCACCCGAACCCTGTCCCGGCGCGCCGTTGGTCGATCCGATGCCGATGCCGCAGAGCGGATTGTTGTTCCCCGACTGGGTGATCGGAACGAGGCCGTTGCGATGAATGCTGGCCGACCGGATGTCGCGGAAAAAGGCGCGATCGGGAAAGCCGTCGCTGCCGTTGGGCAGGCCCGCAGTATCGACGTCGATGACCAGGAAACCATCCTGTCTGCGTCCGTAGGGGATGTCCGACGCGAAAACGCGCGACTGCCGGGCATATTCCGCATGCAGCGTGATGTTGCCGCGGTCTTCCGCGAAATTCTTGCCGATCATGGCCGACGCAAACTGGTTGCCGCCATAACCGCCGTCCGACACGCCGGCCTGGGCGCGCAGCTGGATGCCTTCATAATTGCGGCGCAGCACGAAGTTCACCACGCCCGCGATCGCGTCCGAACCATAGGTTGCGGACTGGCTGCCGGTGACGATGTCGACGCGTTCGATCAGGTCGTTCGGGATGGTGTTGATGTCGGGCGACACGGCGTTGTTGAGGATGTCGGCCGGGACGTGACGGCGGCCGTTGACCAGGACCAGCGTGCGCGACGTTCCAAGCCCGCGCAGGTCGAGCAGGTTCAGGCCGGCGATGCCGATGCCCAGGCCCGGGTTCTGCTGAGCAAAGGTGCTGCGCAGTTGCGGCAGATCGTTGAGCGAATCCCCGATGTTGGTATCGGACTGCTGGAAGAAGCTTTCGCCGGTGATCGACGTGATCGGCACCGTCGATTCGAGGTTCGGGCGGCGAATGCGCGATCCGGTCACGACAATGGTGCCCGAATCGTCAGCATCTTCGACCGCGTCCGCGGCGATCGGATCGGTTTGCGCCATTGCGGGCATCGCGCTGAACAGTGCGACGGTCAGGGCGGAGCCCCGGATCAGGAGGCTAGATTTTTTCATAATTTTTCCCCGGTTTGCTGTTCAGCGTGCGCTGAAGCAGATCGCGCAATAAAATGACGAAATGCCGCAATGGCACAAGCCCAAGTGGGGGTGTAATCCGCACTAGCACACTTTAGCTGCGGCGCCGCGCGGGGTGGGCTAGCGGTGTTCGAACATCAGATTGGCGCGTAGCCTTTGTTCATCGCCTGATCCGCCGCCGTCTATGTTGCGACGCATCATAATTTGATGCTATTGCGGCGATCAATCGAATATCCGGTGCGGCACGGTCGCCATGGCGCCGGACGACAGGGAGCGCGGGTCAAGATGGCAAAGTCCAGGACGACGGCGGACGATGGCGTCGTCACGATCAAGAAATACGCCAACCGGCGGCTCTATGACACCGAGCGCAGCTGTTACATCACGCTTGAGGATCTGGGGACTATGGTCCGCGACGGCCGCGAATTCCGCGTCGTCGATGCCAAGAGCGGTGAAGACATCACGCATAATGTCCTGACGCAAATCATCATGGACGAGGAAACGCGCGGCGAAACATTGCTGCCGGTCAATTTCCTGCGCCACCTGATCGGCATGTATGGCGACAAGATGCAGTCGATGGTGCCGCAATATCTGGAAGCGTCGATGACCGCGTTCCGCAAGAACCAGCAGGACGTCCGCGCAGCGTTCGACGGCGTGCTCGGGTCGAACCCGCTCGCCGAACTGACCCGCCGCAACATGGAAATGTTCCAGCAGGCCGCGGGCGCGTTCATCCCGGGCGCCGGCGGCAGCAAGGCCAAGGACGCCGAAATCGCGGCGCTGAAGGCCGAAGTAGCGGCGCTCAAGGCCGAACTCGCCAAGAAATAATTGGATCGGGGCGCTCCTTCGCTCCCAGCGACAGAATACGGAAACTTCATGGTCAAACATGCGCTCAGCGTAACCCGGCAGGCCGACTTTGCGGCCTGGTATCAGGATGTCATTGCCGAAGCCGACCTTGCCGAGGAATCGGGGGTGCGCGGCTGCATGGTGATCAAGCCGTGGGGCTATGGCATCTGGGAACGCATCCAGACCGTCATGGACGCCGCGATCAAGGATGCCGGGGTTCAGAACTGCTATTTCCCGCTGTTCATCCCTTTGAGCTTCTTTGAGAAGGAAGCCGACCATGTCGATGGTTTTGCAAAGGAAATGGCGGTCGTCACCCATCACCGCCTGATCGGCGACGGCAAGGGCAAGCTGATTCCCGATCCCGAAGCCAGGCTGGAAGAGCCGCTGATTGTCCGCCCGACGTCGGAGACGGTGATCGGCGCGGCGATGAGCCGCTGGGTGCAGAGCTGGCGCGACCTGCCGCTGAAGGTCAACCAATGGGCCAACGTCGTCCGCTGGGAAATGCGCACCCGCATGTTCCTGCGCACCAGCGAGTTCCTGTGGCAGGAGGGGCATACGGCCCACGCCGACAAGGATGACGCGATGGCCGAAACGCTGCGCGCGCTCGAAATGTATCGCGCCTTTGCCGAAGACGTGCTGGCGATGCCGGTGATCGCGGGCGAAAAGCCGGAGAATGAGCGTTTTCCGGGCGCCGTCGCCACCTATTCGATCGAAGCGATGATGCAGGACGGCAAGGCGCTGCAGGCCGGCACCTCGCATTATCTCGGCACCGGTTTCGCCGAGGCCGCGGGCATCCGCTATCAGGACAGGGACGGCGGCCATTCGCTGTGCCACACGACCAGCTGGGGCGTGTCGACGCGGATGATCGGCGGCGTCATCATGACCCACGGCGACGATGATGGTCTGCGCTGTCCGCCGCGCATCGCGCCGCACCAGATCGTCATCGTGCCGATGCTGCGCGACAATGAAGAGGATGCCGCGATCCTCGCTTATTGCCGCGAACTCGAAGCCGAACTGAAGGCGCTCGACGCCTTCCGCGAGCCGCTCCGCGTCCACCTCGACGCCGGTGCCAATAAGGCGCAGACCAAGCGCTGGGGCTGGGTCAAGAAGGGCGCGCCTATCATCGTCGAAATCGGCCCGCGCGACGTCGCAGGCGGCAATGTCGCGGTGATACGCCGCGACCGGCTCTACAAGGACGACGGCAAGCTCAATACCGCGTTCGTCGCCAATGGCGAGTTCGTTGCCGAGGCGGTCGCGACGCTGACCGACATCCAGTCGAGCCTGCACGCCGAGGCCCGCGAGCGCCTGCACGCCAACATCCGCCGCGACGTCACCGACCTGAAGGCGCATTTTGCGGGCGACGACAAATTTGTCGGCTGGGCCGAAGTGAAATGGGCGCGCCCGACCGGCACTGCGCTCGACAAGATCGTCGAGCAGCTCAAGGCGCTCAAGCTGACGATGCGCAACACCCCGCTCGACGCGGCGCCCGCCGACGGTGCGTGCTTCTTCACGGGCGAGCCAGCGGTCGAGCGCGTCCTGATTGGGCGGACTTACTGACCGCTGTGCTTGTCGCCGTATCGGTCGTAGAACCGGTTCGGCGGCGATCATAAATCTGTTAGATTGCAGTGGCAGGGCTCGGCCGAAGGGCCCGGCCGCCGCCGCTGTGGTGCGCGGCCTGTTCGGTCATTTCGACAGGGGAAAGACCATGAAGCGACAGATTGCCGGTTCGACCATCATCGCCGCGATGCTTTTGGGAAGCGGCGCGCCAGCCGCCGCCAAGCCGCCGTCGGACGTATCCGACCTCGTCGGTGCGCGCGCCGCGGGCGCGGAGACCGCGATGGAATCGCGCGGCTACGAGATGACAAGAACCAGCGGCGGCGCGCAATATTGGTGGAATAGCGGCACGAAAACCTGTGTGAGCGTCACCGTCTCCAACGGGCGCTATGCGAGCGTCAACAAGGCCGATTCGAGCAACTGCGGCCATGGTGGGGGCGGCGGGGATGCTGCGGCGGCGGTCGGCGCGATCGCGGCGGTCGGCCTGATTGCCGCTCTCGCAAGCCACAAGAAGAAGCATGGCGATCATGGCGACAGCAACCATGATGGCGACTATAACCGCGGCTATAATGACGGCCTCTATGGCGGCCAATATGATCGCCACGACAGCGAAGCCTATCACGACGGTTTCATGGCTGGCGAAACCGAAGCATCGAACCGCCGCATGGCCAACCGCTCCTATGCGCGCGGCGGCCCCGATGCGGCGCGAACCGCGTGCGAACGCCGCGCCGATCAGTATCAGAACGCACCGTGGGGGAGTAGCGTCGCGGTCAGCCAGCGCAGCGCTGGGGGCGGCAACTATGTCTTCACGATGGCGACCGGCCATTATCGTTCGACCTGCACGGCTTCGTCGAACGGCCAGGTGATCGACATTTCGCCCTATTGATCGGCACGCGGGAGTGACGGGGGGTGACGGCTCGCCCGTTGCCCCCTATCAGCGGACGATGGCCCGCAAACAACATACTGGATTGCCGTCGCGCGAGCAGATCCTCCGCTTTATCGAAGAGAGCAAGGACGCGGTCGGCAAGCGCGAGATCGCGAAGCATTTTGCGTTGCATGGCAATGACAAGATCGCGCTGAAGGCGCTGCTCAAGGATATGACCGACGAGGGGCTGGTCGATCTGGCGCCGGGCCGGGCGTTCCACAAACATGGCGGATTGCCGCGCGTGACCGTGCTCCGCGTGGCGGCGATCGACGGCAGCACCGTCTGGGCCGTCCCCGAACGCTGGGAGGCCGCCGGTCCTGCGCCGCGCCTTCGCGTCATGGAGCAGGGACGGAAAGGCGCGCTCGGCGTCGGCGACCGCATCCTCGCGCGCACCGAAGAACGCGGCAGCGGCCATGTCGCGCATCCGATGAAGCGGCTGGAGGCGGGCGGCGAAGCAGTCATCGGCGTGCTGGTCGAGGATATGGGGCCGGGGGGCAAGCCGATGCTGTGGCTGCGCCCCGCCGACAAGCGCGCGCGTTATGATTTTGCGGTGGCCGACAAGGGCGATGCCAATATCGGCGATCTGGTGCGCGCCGAGCTGACCGGGCGCGGTCCGGCGATCAAGGCGAAGGTCGTAGAGCGTCTGGGCGACCCCTTCGCGCCCAAATCGCTGAGCATGATCGCGATCGCGCGCCACGAAATCCCGCATGTGTTCGGCGCGGAAACCCTCGCCGAGGCCGAGATTGCCGCCAAGCTGCCGCTCACTGCCGACGGCCGCGAGGATTTGCGCGACCTGCCGATCGTCGCGATCGACCCGATCGACGCGCGCGACCATGACGATGCCGTGTGGGCCGAACCCGATACCGACGGGCCGAACAAGGGCGGTTTCCGCGCGATCGTCGCGATCGCCGACGTCAGTTTTTACGTCCGCCCCGACGGCGCGCTCGACCGCGAGGCGCGGCGGCGCGGCAACAGCGTCTATTTCCCCGACCAGGTTGTCCCGATGCTTCCCGAAACCCTCTCGGCGGGCGTCTGTTCGCTCAAAGCCGGGCAGGACCGCGCCGCGATGGCGTGCCATCTGGTCATCGACAAACAGGGTAAAGTGACGTCATGGCGTTTTACGCGCGCGCACGTGCGGTTGCGCGCTAACATCGCTTATGAACACGCCCAGGCGGCTTATGATGCCGACGAAGCGCGCGAGGACTGGGATGCCGAGGTGTTGCCCGGACTTCGCAATCTATGGGCCTGCTGGGCGCTCCTCGCCAAGGCGCGCGCGGCGCGCGCACCGCTCGATCTCGACTTGCCCGAACGGCAGGTGATCCTCGACGAACAGGGCGCCATCGCCGAAATCCGAGTCCGCGACCGGCTCGATTCGATGCGGCTGATCGAGGATTATATGATCGCGGCGAACGTTGCGGCCGCAAAGGCGCTCGAGGCGAAGAAATCGCCGGTGATGTATCGCATCCACGAACCGCCGAGCCGCGAGAAACTGGTCAGCCTCAAGGACTATCTCGAAACCTTCGAACAAAGCTTCGCGCTCGGACAGGTGATCACCCCCGCGGTGTTCAACCGCCTGATCGACGGTTTTTCGGAAGACGACCGGCTGCCCGAGATCATGCAGGCGATCCTGCGCAGCCAGACACAGGCCTATTATGGCCCCGCCAACGCCGGCCATTTCGGCCTCGCGCTCGGCTCTTATGCGCATTTCACCTCGCCGATCCGTCGCTACGCCGATCTGATCGTCCACCGCGCGCTCGTCGATTCCTATAAGCTCGAGGTGCCGGGCAGGCCCAAAGGATTGCCCGAGCGCACCGGGCTGGGCGAAGCCGACGCCAAGGGGCTGTCGCGCATCGGCGAGGCGATCAGCGCGCTCGAACGCCGCGCGATGGAGGCGGAGCGCGAGACGGTCGATCGCTATGTCGCGGCCTATCTGGCGAACAAGACCGGCGAGATCGTCCAGGCGCGGATCACCGGGGTCCAGCCGTTCGGCTTTTTCGCGACGGTCGACGGGCTCGGCGGCGACGGGCTGGTGCCGGTGTCGACCTTGGGCAGCGAACGCTTTTTCTACGACGAAGCGGCGCGCAGCCTCGACAGCGAACATGGCCGGGTCAGCTTCACCACCGGCCAGCGGCTCGACCTCCGCTTGATGGATGCCAATCCGATCAGCGGCGCGCTGCGCTTCGAGCTGCCCGATGCGCCCGAGGGCGGATACCGAAACCGCCCGCCGCGGCGCGACGGGGTGAAGGGGAAGGGGACCGGGAAAGACGGGGCCGGCAAGCATATGGTCGGCAAACGTGGCCGACCCGCGAATATCAAGCACAAGGGCAAGCGACGCTAAACTCTCGTCGTCATTGCGAGGAGCTGAAGGCGACGCGGCAATCTCCAGCTATCCATCTTTCGCAAGGCCGATAGCTGGGGATTGCTTCGCTTTGCTCGCAATGACGCAGTTTATTGACTCCCCGCCAGCTTCGCCAACAACGCGGCACTCTCGGCATCCGCCGGAAAAAACGCCTCGATCGCCAGTTCCGACAACGTAATGTCCACTGGCGTGCCGAAAATCGTCACCGTCGACACGAACGAAATCCGCCCGGCATCGGTATCCAGGATCAGCGGCACCGCGATGCTGCTGGCGTGGCTGTCGCGCTGCGCGGCGCTGTGGTCGTCGCTTCGTACCTTATAGCCCGCGAGTTCATCGCGCAGCGCAATCAGCCCCGCATCGGCGCTCGCCGCGATCTGGACGTCCATCCGTTCCAGGATATGCGCGTGCCATTCGCCATAGTTGACGATCTGCGGCGCCAGCCCCTCGGGGTGCAGCGCGATGCGCAGCACATTGACCGGCGGCACGAGCAGGGCAGGGGCGACCTGCGCGATCAGGATCGCGATCGCGTCGTTGGCAGCGATCATGTTCCAATGCCGGTCGACCGCCAGCGCTGGATAGGGTTCATGGCCCTTCAGCACATGCTCGACGATCGCGCGGACCCCGGCCATTTCGGGGCTGTCGAGCGGGCGTTCCTGATAATCGGGGGCATAGCCGGCGGCGAGCAACAGCGCGTTGCGCGCGCGGTGCGGCACCTCCAGCCGGTCAGCGATCCGCTGCAGCATCTGCGCGCTGGGTTTCGATCGCCCGGTTTCGATAAAGCTCAGATGCCGGGTCGACATGTCGGTGTCGAGCGCCAGGTCCATCTGGCTCATCCGGCGGCGGCTGCGCCATTCGCGTAATTGGGCGCCCAGCGGTGCGGGTTGCATGATAATCTCCTTTGCATCGAGAGCTATACCTTGGCTTTCTGCTTTTCCATTACCTCGAGCGTAATCGACTGGCGGCATTTTGGGCGGCAGATGGGGCGGGTCATCGAAAAAGGAGAACCCCAATGTCGATCTTCAACCTCAAGAACACCCTGCTCATCGACGCGGTCACCTGCACCGGATTGTTCGTCTTTTGTGTCTTTGCGACTGCGACGGTCGCCGCGCTGCTCGGCCTCCCCTTCGAAGTGGTGACCGTCGCGGGCTGGATCGGGCTGCCGTCGGCGCTGCTGATGCTGTTCGTCGCGAACCAGAAGGTGCCGAGCAAGGGGTTGGCCAATCTGATCGCGGTCGGCAACCTCGGCTGGGTCATCGCCAGCTTTGCGGTGCTTGGCGTCTTTGCGGCGCAAATGACCGCGCTCGGCCTCGCGGTCGTCGTCGTGCAGGCGATCGGGGTGCTGGTCTTTGCGATTTACGAAGCCAAGGGCGCCGCCGCGCTGCCGCGCCCTGTGGCCGCCTGAGATAGTCCCGTCATTGCGAGGAGCCGAAGGCGACGCGGCAATCTCCAGCTATCGGTGCCATTGAACGATGGCTGGAGATTGCTTCGCTTCGCTCGCAATGACGAATAGAAAAATTGGGCTCAGATTTAACTCAGCGCGTCGAGCCGGGCGAGGTCGATCGCGCCCGGCACCAGCATCACCGGGCAGGGCAGCGTTCCTGCGTCCTGTCCGGTGAAATGCGCGACCAGCGGCCCGGGCGCTCCCGATGCCGCGGTCGCCAGCACCAGCGCCGCAATCTCGTCGCTGGCGCCGATCACCTCACGCACCACCTCGGCGGGTTTGCCCGACCTGATCAGGATCTGCGGCGTGACCCCCGCTTCCTGCACCACCGCGTCGGCGGCGGCGGCGACCAATTCTTCGGCATGTTCGCGCGCTTCGGCCTCGATCGTCGCCTGCACCCCGCCGAATGCGACGAAGTCCTGCGGCGGGATGATCGCCAGCACAATGACGCCGCCGCCGGTGCGCCCGGCGCGGCGTGCGGCAAAGCGCAGCGCCAGACTCGCCTCGGGACTGTCGTCGATCACCACCAGATATGTCCGCACCGCCCCGACCCCTCGCTATGCTTTTTGTGCATGGAGACTGCGTCACATTCGTATGAAAGGCAAGTTTGCCCCGATGGACGTTGACGAACGATGCTCTTATGACGAGGGAGAAACCGTAGCGGCAGGTTCGGCCTGCAAGACTAACGAGGGACGAAACCGACGATGCCGATCGAACTCAAAATGCCCGCCCTTTCGCCGACAATGGAGGAAGGGACGCTCGCCAAATGGCTGGTCAAGGAAGGGGACGCGGTCAAATCGGGCGACCTGCTCGCCGAGATCGAGACCGACAAGGCGACGATGGAGTTCGAAGCGATCGACGAGGGCGTCGTCAGCCAGATTCTGGTCGCCGAAGGCACCGACAATGTGAAGGTCGGCACCGTGATCGCGGTGATTGCGGGCGAAGGTGAGGATGCGGGGAGCGCGAAGGCTGCTCCTGCTGCTGCGCCGACCGCGCCTGCACCGGAAGCGAAGGCCGAAGCGCCGACGCCTACTAAAGACGTCGCCCCCGCGCAGGCGGGGGCCGCTGGCAGTAGTGCGCCCAACACAACGGCCCCCGCCTCCGCGGGGGCGACGGAAAAGGCTGCTCCCGCTCCCGCCGCTTCGGGCGACCGTATCAAAGCCAGCCCCCTCGCCAAGCGTCTCGCCGCCGAACGCGGCATCGACCTGGCGACGATCACCGGCACCGGCCCCGGCGGCCGCATCGTCAAGGACGACCTCGACGGTGCGCCGGCCGGTGCCGCCGCTACGCCGGCTATTGCCCAAAGCGCTGCCGCACCCGCCGCTGCTCCTGCACCGGCAGCAGCACCGGCCACTGCGGGCGCAATCCCCGATTTCGGCATCCCGCACGAAGACACGAAGCTCAGCGGCATGCGCAAAACGATCGCGCGCCGTCTGACCCAGTCGATGCAGGAAGCGCCGCACATCTACCTCACCGTCGACATCCGCCTTGATGCGCTGCTCAAGCTGCGCGGCGAGCTCAACGCCAGCCTCGAAAGCCGCGGCGTCAAGCTCAGCGTCAACGACCTGCTGATCAAGGCGCTCGCGGTCGCGCTCGAACGCGTGCCCGCGTGCAACGTGTCGTTCGGCGGCGATGTGATGCGCCAGTACAGCCGCGCCGACATCTCGGTCGCGGTCAGCATCCCCGGCGGGCTGATCACCCCGGTCATCACCGATGCGGGCGGCAAGTCGATGTCGAAAATCTCGACCGAAATGGCCGAACTCGCCGCGAAGGCCAAGGAAGGCAAGCTCCAGCCCAATGAATATCAGGGCGGCACGGCCAGCATCTCGAACATGGGCATGATGGGGATCAAGCAATTCACCGCGGTGATCAACCCGCCGCAGGCGATGATCATGGCGATCGGTGCGGGCGAAAAGCGCCCCTATATCGTCGATGACGCGCTCGCCATCGCGACGGTGATGAGCGCGACCGGCAGCTTCGACCACCGCGCGATCGACGGGGCGGATGGCGCGCTGCTGATGAAGACCTTCAAGGACCTAGTGGAAAACCCGCTGGGGCTGGTGGCTTAGAGAAGTGGATTTATTCGATCAGTCGGCAGGAAACGCTGCCGCTCAACTGATCATTGGAATTCTTCAGCTTTTAGCCGCCATTGTGGCGCCAATGGTAGGTTGGGTTTACGCTCGAAGAGCCTTGGCTCGGGTTAAATGTGAAGCCCGCTGCGATGAATTTAAATCCCTCTTTGGTGCACGGCTCTGGGTCATAACAATCCGTTCTAAGAAAGAATTTAGCACCAACGTCCGTATCTTAGTTTCCCTCGGCAGAGAGAATAATCGAATACAGCGCTTGTTTCTAAACGAGAATTCTAGTGGAGCTGAAGTGAAGAAAATTGGAAGTAACATTTTCGTTTCTTCAGATTTGCTTCCTAAGAGCGAGGAAATAAAATTTTCGGTTAAACTTGCAGCGGACGACATACCAAAGCTGAGGTCAACTCACGGCGCGGTGTCGATCGATAGGAAGATTTCGGTTGGTGTTTTTTCATTGAAGCACATTGCTCTAATTTCTTACGAGCGGTTGATGATGCTTATGTTGCTTTTCATGCTCTACGTCGGACTTTTGATTATCAGGTTATTATACCTGAACTTTTCTTAGAATCTGGGAAATCGGGATCTGAAAATGACTGACACCAATTACGACCTCATCGTCCTCGGCTCCGGTCCCGGCGGTTATGTCGCCGCCATCCGCGCGGCTCAACTCGGCCTGAAAACCGCGATCGTCGAGCGCGAGAACCTCGGCGGCATCTGCCTCAACTGGGGTTGTATCCCGACCAAGGCGCTGCTGCGTTCGGCCGAGATCTATCATTATATGCAGCATGCGGGCGATTACGGCCTGATCGCGCAGCAGATCAGCGCCGACATCGATGCGGTGGTGAAGCGTAGCCGCGGGGTTGCGAAACAGCTCAGTCAGGGCGTCGCCTTCCTGATGAAAAAGCACAAGATCACCGTGCATATGGGCGAGGGCAAGCTGACCGCAGCGCCTAACGGTGGTTTGGGCAAGCTGGAAGTGAAGGGCGAGAAGGGGAGCGAAACCCTGACCGCGAAGAATATCATCGTCGCGACCGGTGCGCGCGCCCGCGACCTGCCGTTTGCGCCCGCCGACGGCAAGCGCATCTGGACCTATCGCCACGCGCTCGTCCCGCCCGAAATGCCCAAGAAGCTGCTCGTCATCGGGTCGGGCGCCATTGGGATCGAATTTGCCAGTTTCTACAAGGATATGGGTGCCGAGGTAACGGTAGTTGAGATGCTCGATCGCCTCGTCCCCGTCGAGGACGCCGATGTGTCGGCGTTCCTCGAAAAGCAGCTCAAGAAGCAGGGCATGACGATTTATACCGGCGCCGGGGTCGAGGAGCTGAAGGCGACCGCGACCGGCGTTTCGGCGAAGATCAAGGGCAAGGACGGCAAGGTCGAATCGGCCGAGTTCAGCCACGCCATCGTCGCGATCGGCATCGTCCCGAACACCGAGAATATCGGGCTCGAAGCGCTCGGTGTGAAGACGACCAAGGGCCATATCGACACCGACGCGATGTGCCGCACCAACGTCCCCGGCCTGTGGGCGATCGGCGACGTCACCGCGCCGCCGTGGCTCGCGCACAAGGCGATGCACGAATCGGTGATTTCGGTCGAGGCGATCGCGGCCGAAAACGGTAACAAAGACGTTCATCCGCACGCCATGGACCCGCGCAACATCCCAGGCTGCACCTATTGCCGCCCGCAGATTGCCAGCGTCGGGCTGACCGAGGCGAAGGCGAAGGAGCTGGGGTATGAGGTCAAGGCGGGCACCTTCCCCTTCATCGGCAACGGCAAGGCGATTGCGCTGGGCGAGGCCGAGGGCTTCACCAAGACCGTGTTCGACGCCAAGACCGGCGAATTGCTGGGCGCGCACATGATCGGCGCCGAGGTCACCGAATTGATCCAGGGCTATACGATCGGCAAGACCGCCGAACTGGTCGAGGATGATTTTATCGGCACCGTCTTCCCGCATCCGACATTGAGCGAAACGATGCACGAAGGCGTGCTGGCAGCGTTCGGGCGGCCGCTGCATATCTGACGGCTTGCGTTCATAAGCGCCGCACTCATGTCCCGTCATTGCGAGGGGAGCGAAGCAATCCAGAGCGGTCTACGCCTACTCTGGATTGCCGCGTCGCTTCGCTCCTCGCAATGACGAGAGTATTTTGTCGAGGTTGCGGCGTACCGGTCGTCGCATTTGATGGACCGGTACCAAGCCGTGGTTGCGTGAGGCCGATGCGGCGTTCACAAAATCATGCCCATGACGCTTCACCGCCCCGTTCGATGAATCCCTCGATCCTTCATTTTTCGCGCACCGGCAACGCGATGAAGATGCTGCTCTTTCTGGGCTTCGCGGTCCTCGCCTTTGGCCTCACCTATCTGCTGCTCGAAGAACGGCAGGCAGTGGCGCCGCTGACCCAGACGCTGCCGGGGGGATTGGTGCTGCCGATGCCGGCGCCGCGGCCCGATCCGTTTGCGCCGGTGAAAATACCGCTGCTGCTCGCCGCGGGCGGGATCAGCCTGTTCTATGTCTGGCGCCATGGGGTGCGGCTGATGACCCGCCAGGTCGCGGTGACGATTGCGGCGGGGCAACTCCATTTTCACCCGAGCTACAACATGCCTTCTCCGATCGTGCCGATCACGAACGTCACCGAAGCGATCTTCGATCGCGCCGATCGGCTGCCCGAAGGCGAGTGGGAAACAGCGGCGAGCGCCGTCTCCTGGTCAGCGAACCGTTCGGCGCGATCGGGCGCTATACTGCGCCATGGCCTGTATCTGCGTTATCGATCAGGGGCCTCGACCGGCGAGGTGCGGCTGATCGACAATGACTTCGACGGCGGCGCCGAACAGTTGCGGCGCTTTGCCGCCCAAATCGAGATGTGGCGCCGGTCGCGCGCGCCGGGCCATCGCTGATCGCAACCGATTGCGCCCCGCGCGCGCCTTCGTCATAGCAGGCGCGTGCCAACCAATCCCCCCCGCATCGCTTTTTTCCAGCGCGCCCTGATCGCGGCGCTGCTGCTGTTCGCCCTCGTCAGCGCGGTGACCGCCGCTGGCCTGTTCGACGGCCTCGACCGCCAGATCGGCGCCGCGCTGGCGATGACCGCCGACACCTCGCCGCGCTGGGCGATCCAGTTCATGCAGGGCGTCAGTTGGATCGGCGGCGGTTTGCCGCGCTGGGGGATCGTCATCCTGCTGTGTGCGCTGGTCTGGCACTGGTGCGGGCCGCGCTGTGCGGTGGCGCTGGGCGGGGCGTCGTTGCTGGCGAACCTGGCCTCGACGCTGCTCAAAATCGCATTCGGTCGGCCGCGTCCCGATCTGGTGCCGCATCTCGACCATGTCACCAGCGCCTCCTACCCCAGTGGCCATGCGACAAGCGCGGCGGTGGTCTATCTGCTGCTCGCCTGGCTCGCGCCGCCGCGCTGGCGGGGCGCGGCCTGGGCGCTGGCGGCGGCGATGATCATCCTCAATGCCTTCTCGCGCATGATGCTGGGCGTGCATTGGGCAAGCGACATTGTCGGCGGGACATTGCTCGGGCTGGCCTTTGCGCTCGCCGCGGCGTGGTGGGCGGGCACGCGCAGCGGTGCGCCGGACGCACTAAGGGAATCGTAAACTCTCGCTGCTATGAAGACCCCGGAATTACGGGAGCTTCGGCATGGATACTTCCCTTCGCAAAGTGCTTGGCGTCATCGGCGGGCTCATTCCGCTCGTCTGGATCGGCTGGCTGCTGTATCATTTCGTCGGCGTTGGTGGCGGCACCGCCGAAGGGGTCGCCGGGATCGGCCTGGGTCCGACGGTGATCGGGCTGTCGATCGTCGGTTTGTTGTCCGCGCTGCCGCTGATCATCAAATTGCTGCGCGCCACGACGGGGGTGAACCGCGTGCCCGGCGCCAGCTTCGACGCCAAACTGAAGCCCGGCGAAGTGGCGGTCGAGCCGGCGTTTGACGCCGATGCGGCGTTCGCCAACTATATGCGCAAACGCGACGCGGGCGTGACGGGCGATGTTTCGATCGACCCCGCCGACAGCGAACCGGCGGCACCCTTTGCGCCGCGCCCCGGCGGCTTTGGCCGCAAGACGGTCTAGGGTCAGGCCCCATTAATTGCGCGTTCGAGGCGTCGAAATGGCGAAGATATCGGGTTCGCGCGGCCTTGGGGGGGGCATACCTTCCCCCCACGCCGCCGGGGCGGGCGGTCGTAGGCAATTAAGCGGCCCGGCGGGGGGTTTACCAATTTTGCCCAGGGGG
>NZ_JBHYDE010000002.1:337379-581336 GCF_051861155.1 Sphingopyxis sp.
GGGGTTCGCGCGGGTTGGGGTTTCTCATCGCTACCCGCAAGGCCGCGTGGACGCGAGATCGAAGCCATTTCGACGTCCCTGCGGGATTTGACCGATTTTGCCCATGGCGTCGTCGGAAAGTCTTGAGATATTGACATATCCCGTCGCCTTTCCTCCTCGCCCTGAGCAAAATCGCCTCAAACCTCGATCGCGCAATTAATGGGGCCTGACCCTAGCCACCGCTTCGCTCTCGACAGCCGCGCGCCAGCGGCTACGAATGGGGCATGGCACAAGGCACCCATGATTTCGTCCCCGATCCGCGCAACGACGCGATCCTGATCAACGTCAACGGCACGCTGGTGCCGCGGGCAGAGGCGCGCGTGTCGGTGTTCGACAGCGGCTTCATGCTCGGCGACGGGGTGTGGGAGGGCATCCGCGTTCATAAAGGGCGCATGGCGTTCCTCGACCAGCATCTGGATCGCCTGTGGGAAGGTGCCAAGGCGATCGCGATGGACATCGGGATCGACCGCGCCGCGCTGACCCGGCGGCTCTACGATACGATCGACGGTAATGGCATGGACGCCTGTCACATCCGGTTGATGGTCACGCGCGGCATCCGATCGACCCCCTATCAGGATCCGCGCGTCGTCATTTCGCCCGCGACGATCGTGATTATCGCAGAGTATAAGGATCCGTTGCCCGCGACGGTCGAAAAGGGGCTGTCGCTGTTCACCGTGCATGTGCGCCGCGGCGATCCGGCGGTGCAGGATCCCAAGCTCAACTCGCACAGCAAGCTCAACTGCATCACCGCGTGCATCCAGGCGGCGCAGGCGGGTGCCGACGAGGCGCTGATGCTCGACCCGCACGGTTTTGTCGCGACGTGCAATTCGACGCACTTCTTCATCGTCCGCAAGGGCGAAGTGTGGACGTCGAGCGGCGATTATTGCCTCGCCGGGATCACGCGCAGCAATGTCATCCGCATCTGCCGCGAGAACGACATTCCGGTGTTCGAGAAGAATTTCTCGCTGACCGAGGTCCATGGCGCCGACGAGGCGTTCGTCACCGGCACCTTTGCGGGCGTCGTTCCGGCGCACACGATCGACGGGCGCGTGCTGACCGACGGGCGCGGGCCGATGGTCGAGCGGTTGCAGGGGCTTTACAAGGCGTTGATCGAGCGTGACATCGCGGGGCGCGACCGGCCGTGACCGACTGCATCCGCATCGCGATGTGGTCGGGGCCGCGCAACCTGTCGACAGCGATGATGCGCAGCTTCGGCAGCCGCGCCGACACGCATGTGACCGATGAGCCTTTCTACGGTGCCTATCTGAAAGAAACCGGCGATCCGCAGCCAATGGCGAATGACGTTATGGCGTCGATGGATTGCGACTGGCGCGGTGTAGCGCGCGGCATGACCGGCGCCTGCCAAACGGGCACGCCGATATGGTACCAGAAGCATATGGCGCACCATATGGTCGGCCCCATCGCGCACGACGACCTGCCGGGGCTGCGCCACGCCTTTCTGATCCGCGACCCGGCCCGCGTTGTCGCCAGCTATGCCGCCAAGCGCGTCGCGGTGCGGCCCGACCATCTGGGCACCGCCAAGCAGGTCGAATTCTTCGACCGCGAGGCCGATCGCCTGGGCCATGCGCCGCCGGTGATCGACAGCGCCGACGTCCTGCGCGATCCGGCGACGATGCTGCAGAAATTGTGCGCGGCGCTGGGCATCACGTGGGATCCGGCGATGCTGTCCTGGCAAGCGGGGCTGCACCCGACCGACGGCGTCTGGGCGACGCATTGGTATGATGCGGTGGCGTCGAGCACCGGCTTTGGCGCACCCGATAAACCGCAGCCTGACCTGAAACGCGACGAGCTCGCGGTCGCCGACGCGTGTCGCCCGGACTATGACCATCTGGCGCAGCACAAGATTCCGCTGTCCTATTAAGTCCTGTTTTGCCATCAATTGGATGGGCACTAACAACAGGCGGATCAAATATGCAATCGCGGGTAAAGTTCGGCAGTTTTCTGCGGGGAATCGCTTTGGGTTCGGTTGCGCTTTTCGCCGCTCCTGTGCTCGCTCAGGAGCCAGCGGGCCAGACGGTCATCACCGCCGCGCGTTATGTCGATGTGCTGACGGGCAAAACAGTCGAGTTTCCCGCAATCTTTGTTGGCGCCGACGGCCGCATCACCAATATCGCCGATGCGCGCACGGTGCGCTGGGGCAGCGACGTCAAGCATATCAATCTGGGCGACAAGACGCTGGTTCCCGGGCTGATCGACATGCACGTCCACCTCGACGGACCCGCTGACATCGGCGGCTATCGCGGGCTGGAGTTCACCGACAGTTTCTGGGGCATGACCGCGGTCAAAAATGCCCGCGACATGCTCGATGCCGGGTTCACGACCGTGCGCAACGTCGGATCGGGCGACCGCAACGACATCGGCCTGAAACAGGCGATCGATGCCGGTTATGCGGTCGGGCCGCGCATCGTCCCTGCGGGTTACGCGCTGGGTGCGACCGGCGGTCATTGCGACAGCACCTACCTGCCGCCCAGCCTGGAAAAGAAGGACGGCAAGGAAGAGGGGATCGGCGACAGCCCCGACGAGCTGCGCTATCAGGTCCGCCGCCAGCGCAAGTTCGGCGCCGAGGTGATCAAGGTGTGCGCGACCGGCGGGGTGTTCTCCCGCAACACCGAACCCGGCCAGCTGCAGGTGCCCGAGGCCGAACTGCGCGCGATCGCTGACGAGGCGCATCAATGGGGGCTGCGCGTCGCCGCGCACGCGCATGGCGGGGCGGGGATCCGCGCTGCGATCGCCGCGGGGATCGACACGATCGAGCACGCCAGTCTGGTCGACGACGAAGGCATCCGCATGGCGGTGGCGCGCAAACAGCCGGTGTGGTTCGCGATGGACATCTTCAACACCGAATATACTCAGGCCGAGGGCGCCAAGAACGGTGTGCTCGAGGATAATCTGCGCAAGGATCGCGAAATCGCCCAGATCCAGCGCGACAATTTCCGCAAGGCGCACCGCGCCGGGGTGCGGATGGTGTTTGCGTCCGACGCCGGGGTGATGCCGCACAGCCAGATCGGCGGCCAGTTCCGCGTCATGGTCGAATATGGCATGACCCCATTGCAGGCGATCCAGGCGGCGACGAAGAACGCCGCCGAGGCGCTGGGGCGCGAAAAGGATGTCGGGGCGATCGCGGTCGGCCGCTATGCCGATCTGGTTGCGGTTGATGGCAATCCGCTGACCGATGTGCGCCAGCTGGAAAGCGTCGATGCAGTGGTCAAGGGCGGGGTGCTGGTGAAGGGCGAGTAATCACGCCCACCTAAAGCCGTTCGTGCTGAGCTTGTCGAAGCACCGTATTTCTTCGCTGCAACGGTGAGGCGAAGGACAGCCCTTCGACAAGCTCAGGGCGAACGGAAATTTGGTTGCTCAATAGACCACCAGCT
Organism: Sphingopyxis sp.; assembly: GCF_051861155.1. Taxonomy (GTDB): domain Bacteria; phylum Pseudomonadota; class Alphaproteobacteria; order Sphingomonadales; family Sphingomonadaceae; genus Sphingopyxis. The sequence goes on from NZ_JBHYDE010000002.1 coordinate 340,811, forward strand.
TGTCCACGATCGCATCGCGCATTTCGGGCGTGAAATTCAGCACTGCCTCGGCATAGGTCGCCACATCGCCATGGTCGCGGCGCACCGTGGCGAGCGCGGCGTCGAGGAAGATCGGGTTCACCGACATCAGGGTGCGGATCGCGTCATCGGGAATGTCGGCGTTGTACCGCGCGCGGATCACATCGCCGCCCTGCACGATCCGTTCCTCGATCCTGCCCGCGCTGTTGGTGAGGAGATAATCGTGCATCAGATCGTCCTCATGGACGCCGAGCAATCGGTGGACGACCGCGACGGCAAAGCCGGTGCGGTCCTTGCCTGCGACGCAGTGAACCAGGCTGGGCGCATCATATTCGGCGAGCGCTGCAAGGTAGAGGCGCAGCGTCGCGACGAGCACCGGGCGGTACGGCATGCCGGCATAGGTGTCGATCATCCGCGCCCGCGCGGTGTCGTTGTCGATGCTGCCCTTCGCCGCCTGCAGATGCGGCGCGAGCCCCGCGGTGTTGCCGTCGGCGAACAGCACCCGCGCCGAAAAATCGTCGCTGCGCCGGCATGGGTGTGCGGCGCGCTCATCGTCGCCGCGCAGGTCGATGATCGTCTCGATCCCCAGCTTGTCGATCGCCGCCAGATCGTCGTCGTTCGCGTCCTGATGATGCGCCGATCGCCACAACATACCGCTACGCAGCCGCCCGCCGCCTTCGACCGCATAGCCGCCATAATCGCGGAAATTGTGGATGCCGGTCAGGGGCAGGACGCGCTCGGCAATCATGGTCATTCTCCTGTAAACACCGGCGGGCGTTTTTCGACGAAGGCATTGATCGCCTCCCGGTTATCGGCCGTTTCGTGCACGATCGCCTGATAGGCGGCGCTGAGCTCCAATATGTCGCTCATCCGGCTATGCTGTGCCTCGCGCAGCAGCCTTTTGGTCAGGCGCAGCGCGCGGGGTGGATTGCACACGATCCGTTCGGCAATCGCCACGGCGCGGTCGAGCAGTTCCGCGTCGGGGACGACGTCCGTGACCAGACCATATGCCTTTGCCTGGTCCGCGTCAAAACGGTCGCCGGTCAGGAACAGTTCGGCGGCGCGGGGATAGCCAAGCACCTTCTGCAGCAGCCAGGCGCCCCCGTCGCCGGGGACGATCCCGACCTTGATGAAACTGCACGCGAATTTGGCGCTTTCCGCGGCGATGCGGATGTCGCAGGTGCAGGCAAGGTCGCAGCCGAGGCCGATGGCGTGGCCATTGACCGCGGCGATCATCGGTATTTCGCAGTCCATCAGCGCGCGGATCACCGCCTGCACGCCCTTGCGGTAATTGCTGCGCGTCGAATCGGGCTGGTCGAGGACGCCGATGCCGGTACGGTCCTGCATGCCCTTCAGATTGCCGCCGGCGCTGAATGCCTTGCCGCTGCCGGTCAGGATGATCGCGCTGACGCCGCGATCGTCGCCAAGGGCGCGGAGGGTGTCGATAATGTCCTGGCAGTCTTCGTGGGTGCCGATCGCGTTCATGCTTTCGGGCTTGATCATGGTCAGGATCGCGATCTTGCCCCGCCGCTCGACACTCAAAAACTCGCCCATCTCAAAATCCTTTTGCTGCTCGGGAAAAGCTATTGCATGGCTGGGCGGACATGCAAGGCTTTGCGCTCTATCCGTTCGATCCACCCGGCGACATCGCTGCACTGCGCGCCGAATTGCTGGGCTGGCTTGCGGCGAACCAGCCGCGGGGCGACATCGTCGCGCGCGCGAATTGCTGGGCGAGCTTCGATGCCGATTTCAGCCGCGCGCTCGGCGGAGCGGGCTATGTCGGGATGACCTTACCGACCCGCTATGGCGGCCGCGACCGGCATCCGCTGGAACGCTATGTGGTGATCGAGGAATTGCTCGCCGCCGGTGCCCCAGTTGGCGCGCACTGGATCGCGGACCGCCAGACGGGACCGCTGATCCTGCGCTATGGCAGCGAGGAGCAAAGGCAGCGCTACCTGCCGGGGATTGCGAAGGGCGAGCTTTTTGCCTGTATCGGGCTGTCCGAACCCGGCGCCGGGTCCGACCTGGCTGCGGTGCGCACGACGGCGCGTGAAACCGCCGAGGGCTGGCGGATCAATGGCCAGAAGATCTGGACCACCGGCGCGCATTTTTCGCACATCATGCTGGCGCTCGTCCGCACCGAGGAGGGCAGCGAACGCAATGCGGGGCTCAGCCAGCTGCTGATCGATCTCGACACCCCCGGCATCACGATCCGCCCGATCATCGACATGGCGGGCCACCATGATTTCAACGAGGTGTTTTTCGACGATGTCCTCGTCCCGCACGGCGCGCTGGTCGGGACACGCGGGCAGGGGTGGCAACAGGTCACCGCCGAACTCGGGCTCGAACGATCGGGGCCGGAGCGGTACTTGTCCAGCCACGCGCTGCTCGTCGCGCTGATCGATGCGGCGGGCGCCGACCCCGACCCGGCGCTGGCGGCGCTGATCGGCGAACTTACCGCCGAGATGTGGACGCTGCGCCAGCTGTCGATGTCGACCGCCGCAAAGCTGGCGGCGGGCGAGGATCCGATGGTCGAGGCGTCCGTGGTCAAGGAATTGGGCAATGCGTTCGAACAGGATATGCCGCGCCGGGTGCAGGCGATCGTGACAAGCGGCTGGGACGATGCGGACGATCTGGCGCGGCTGCTCCGCGCGCTGCTCATCGCTTCGCCCAGTTTTTCGCTGCGCGGCGGGACGCGCGAGGTGATCCGCGGGATCATCGCGCGCGGGCTGGGCCTCAGATGAGCGCGGCGCGCGAGATGCTGTGCGATACCGCGCGGGCGGTGTTTGCCGAGGCTGCGACGGCGGGGATGGCGCCGGTCGAGGCGGCGGGGTTCGGGCTGTTGCTGGTGCCCGAAGCCGACGGCGGTTTTGACGGCGACTGGGGCGACGTGAACGCCGTGCTGCAAATCGCCGGGGTTCTCGTGCCCGACCTCCCGGTGGCGCCGTTGATGCTGGAGGGCCGTGACGAGGCGCTACACGCCGCTGCGACAGTCAGCCTGATGGCGGGCGCTATGGGGCAGGCGCTGGCGCTGTCGATCGAGCATGTGAACACCCGCCAGCAATTCGGGCGACCGCTCGGAAAATTCCAGGCGGTGCAGCAATCGCTGGCGGTGATGGCGTGCGAGGTGCGCGCGGTCGAAGCAGCGGCTGCGGCGCTGGCGGCGCGGCTGGATGTCGTGACGTTTGATCCGTCGGCCGCGGGTTTCGAAATCGCCGCGGCGAAATTGCGCGCCAACCGCGCCGTCGGGGTGGTCACTGCGATCGCGCACCAAGTGCATGGCGCGATCGGCTTTACCCGCGAATATGATCTCAATCGGGTGACGATCCCGTTGATGCGGTGGCGCAGCGCGCATGGGAATGACGCCTATTGGGCGGCGCGGCTGGGGCAGCAGGTGGCGGGGTTTGGCGGCAAGGGGCTGTGGGAAGCGCTGACCGCGCGTTGAGTTTCTACCCCGTATTCCGTTCGCATCGAGCGAAGTCGAGATGCCTTTGGGCGATGCGCGACTTCGCCGTGTCTCGACTTCGCTCGACACGAACGGACGTTGGACAATTAGCGCACCGCACCACCCTCACGCAGCGCCGCGATCGTGCCCACGTCATAACCAAGCCCCGCCAGCACCGCATCGCCATCGCCGCCGACGGCAGGCGCAGCGCGCGGGGTGTCGTTGACCGTTCCGGAGTATCGCGGCGCCGGGGCGGGCTGCACCGCTCCGCCCACGCTCACAAACGTTTCGCGCGCCACATTGTGCGGGTGCTGCGGTGCTTCGGCCAGCGACAGGATCGGCGCGAAGCAGACGTCGGTCATTTCCATGACCGTGCACCATTCGTCGCGGGTCTTGGTCTTGAACAGCGCGGTCAGCTTGTCCTTCAGCGCCCCCCATTGTGACGGGTCCATCTGCGCATCGAAATCTTTATCGTCGGTCAGCCCGGTCTTCTCGCGCAGCAGCGCATAAAATTGCGGTTCGATCGACCCGATCGAGATGAACTTGCCATCGGCGCAGGCGTAGCTGCCATAGAAATGGGCGCCGCCGTCGAGCATATTGACGCCCGCTTCGTCCTTGAGCCGGCCCGCGGCGTTGAAGCCCCAGGTCATCCCCGCGAGCAACGCCGACCCATCGGTCATCGCGCAGTCGATCACCTGACCCTCGCCGGTGCGTGCAGCGTGGACAAGCGCGCTCGCCATGCCGAACGCCAGCATCATCCCGCCGCCGCCGAAATCGCCGACATAATTGACCGGCGGCACCGGCTTTTCACCCGCGCGGCCGATGCCGTGAAGCACCCCCGACAGCGCGATATAGTTGATGTCGTGTCCCGCCGCATGGGCATAGGGCCCAAACTGGCCCCAGCCGGTCATGCGCCCGTAAATCAGCCGGGGATTGTCGGCGAGCAGCACGTCCGGCCCAAGCCCGAGGCGCTCCATCACGCCGGGGCGATACCCCTCGATGATCCCGTCGGCGCTTTTGCAAAGGTCGCGCGCGATCGCCACCGCGTCGGGGTTCTTCATATCGAGTGCGATCGAGGTCCGGTTGCGGCTCAGCGGATCGCGCGGGTCCATGAACCCGCCGGGGCGGTCGATGCGGATCACCTCGGCGCCATGGTCGGCGAGCATCATGCCGCAGAAAGGACCGGGACCGATCCCGGCGAATTCGACGATCCTGATGCCTTTGAGCGGTCCCGTCATGCCATCAGATCCGTTCGATGATGATCGCGGGCGCCATGCCGCCCGCCGCGCACATGGTGACCAGGCCATAACGACCGCCCGAGCGTTCGAGTTCGTCGAGCGCGGTGCCGATCAGGATCGACCCGGTCGCGCCGATCGGATGGCCGAGCGCCATCGCGCCGCCGTTGATATTGACCTTTTCACGGTCGAGATCGAGGTCGCGGATGAATTTTTCGGCGACGACGGCAAACGCCTCGTTGATTTCCCAGACGTCGATGTCGTCCTTGGTCAGCCCGGCCTTCTCCAGCACCTTCTTCGCCGCGGGAACGGGCGCGTTAAGCATCAGCGTCGGATCGTCGCCGATATTGGCATAAGCGACCACGCGGGCGCGCGGCTTCAAGCCGTGCTTGTCGGCATAGTCCTTCGACGCGAGCAGGATTGCCGCAGCGCCGTCGACGACGCCCGACGAGTTGCCCGCGTGATGGAAATGCTCAATTTCGACATCGGGGTAGCGGCGATTGACCTGCTTGCGGAAGGTGAAGCCGCCGCCAAGATCGAAATCGGCAAGCCCGGTGAAGGCGGGCTTGAGCGACGCCAACCCTTCGGCGGTGGTTTCGGGGCGCGGGAATTCTTCATGGTCTAGCGCGACGCTGCCATCGGGGTTGAGCACGGGGACGACCGACTTGTCGAATCGGCCTTCCTTGATCGCGCGGTCGGCGCGCTGCTGGCTGACCAGCGCGAGCGCGTCGAGCGCCTCACGGCTGATGCCTTCAATGGTGGCAATCGCGTCGCCGCAGACGCCCTGATGCGATTGCGGGTGGAGCTCGTCGAGCGCCTCATGGCCCGATCCCATCAGCCGCGGCGGCAGCCCGGCGTTGGCCTGTTCAGCGGCGAAAGCGGTGGTGTAGCTCATCATTTCGGTGCCGCCCGCGATAACGCAGTCTTCCATGCCGCTCATCACGCTGGCTGCGGCAAAGTTCACCGAGCTGATGCCACCGCCACAGAAACGGTCGAGCGTCGTCCCCGATGCCTTGGTGTCATAGCCCGCCGACAGCGCCGCCATGCGGCCGAGGTCGCCGCCCTGCTTGCCATTCTGGCTCGACGTCGACCAGACGATGTCGTCGACCGTCGCGGTGTCGAGATTGTTGCGGTCGCGGATCGCGGCGAGCACCGTCGCGGCGAGATGCTGGGGATGGAGGTGCGACAAAGCGCCCTTGCCCGGTTTGCCGACCCCGCGCGGGGTGCGGACGGCGTCGATGATATAGGCTTCGGCCATGAGATAATTCCTTTCGGGGAGCGTTTAACGAGGGGCCATGCGGATCGCGCCGTCGAGGCGGACGGCCTGGCCGTTGAAATAGGTGTTGCGGATCATTTCCATCGCCAGGCTGGCATATTCCTCGGCCTTGCCGAGCCGCTTGGGGAAGGGGACCGAGGCTTCGAGGCTTTCTTTCACCTTCGGGTTCATATTGCCCAGCAAAGGCGTGCCGAACACGCCGGGCATGATCGCATTGACGCGGATGCCAAGGTCCATCAGGTCGCGCGCCATCGGCAGCACGAGGCCGTTCACGCCCGCTTTCGCCGAGCCGTAGATGACCTGACCGATCTGCGCGTCCTGCGCCGCGACCGACGCAGTGAAGATGATTGCGCCGCGTTCGCCGTCGTCCATTTCGGGCAGCGTCGCCATGCCCTCGGCGGCAATCGACCCGATGCGATAGCTTGCGGTCAAAATGCCCGCCACGCCATAGGCATAATCTTCGGTCGGGGTGCGGCGGAAGGTGCGGCTTTCCTTGTCATAGGCGAGCGTTTTGCCGCGGCGCGAGGTCATTGCACAATGGACGCAAATCCGTTCCTGGCCATGCGCCGCGCGCGCCTTGGCATAACCGTCCAGAACCGATTGTTCGTCGGTGATGTCGACCTTGCAGAACAGCCCGCCGATCGCCGCCGCGACCTCTTCGCCCAGCGCCTCGTTGATGTCGAAAATGGCAACCTTCACGCCAGCCGCCGCCAGCGCTTCGGCAGTCGCCCGGCCCAGGCCCGATGCGCCGCCGGTGACGACGGCTGCGGTGGTCGAATCGAACTTCATGGACTGTGCCTCCTCAGGCCGGAATCTGGTTGAACGGGATGCCCTTGTCGGGGCGATGATCCTGCGGCAGGCCGAGCACCTTCTCGGCGATCGTGTTGAGCAGCGTTTCATCCGACCCGCCGGCGATGCGGCCGGTCGGCGCGTTGATCCAGCTCGACGCCCAATCCTCCTTTTGCGAGGCATGTTCGTCGAAGGCGAAGCCGCCGGTGCCCTGCAGGTCGATCGCGAGCTCGGACAGTTTCTGGCGCGAGCGCACCGCGACGAGCTTGTTGAGCGACCCTTCGGCGCCCGGGATCATCCCGGCCTGCATCATCAGCCGCGCCCGGACGTTGATCGAATCGAGCCCCGACCGCATCGCATAGTTACGCGCAATCTGTTGCCGGATGCGGCCGTCCTCGATCGCCGGCTTGCCATTCAGTTGGGTGTCTTTGGCCAGATCGACAAACAGGTCGAGATGCGGCCCGAACCCAGCGCTGTCGGTCGCGACATAGCGTTCGATCATCAGCGTCGCGATCGCGACTGCAAAGCCGCCGCCGACGGGCGACATGCGATGATCGTCGCTGATCTTCACATCGTCGAAGAACACTTCGTTGACGTGGCTGTCGCCGCCCGCGAGCCTGATCGGGCGCACGGTTACCCCCGGCGCTTTCATGTCGACCCAGAAATAGGTCAGCCCCTTGTGCTTGGCGACGGTCGGGTCAGTGCGCACGACAATAACGCCATAGTCGCTATAATGCGCCCAGCTGGTCCAAACCTTTTGGCCGTTGATCTTCCACCCGTTGCCGTCGGGCTCAGCCTTGGTGCGCAGGCCCGCGAGGTCCGAGCCGCCCGAGGGTTCGGAGAACAGCTGGCACCAGATTTCTTCGCCCTGCAGCGCTTTGAGCACGCGTTCCTTGACGAATTCGCGGTCGCTGCCGAACTGCATCAGCACCGGGACCGGCATGCCGAGCGAGATACCGAAATAGAAGCTCGGAAAGCCGTGCTTCATCTCTTCGGCGTCGAAGGTGACCTTTTCGAGATGGGTCAGCCCCTGGCCGCGATATTCGGTCGGCCAGTTGATCCCGGCATAGCCCGCGTCAAACTTTGCCTTTTGGTAGCGGCGCCCGAGCGCCAGATCGTCGGCCTCGGCCAGTCCTTTGCGCGCGTCGCGGCCAAAGGTCGGCGCCATCATGGCGAGCCACGCCGCGGCTTTGGCGCGATAGGTTTCAAGATCGCTCATGCCGCTTCTCCTGCCAGCCGGTCGACGAGGACATCTTCCCAGAATAGGCTGCTGCCTTGTTCGATCGCGAGGCTGCGCGCGCGGCGCATATGAAGGTGGAGCCCGATCTCCCACGTGACACCGATGCCGCCGTGAATCTGGATGCAATCGCGCGCCGCGGTGTCATAGGCCTCGGTCGCCGACAGCCGCGCCGCCGCGGCGGCGGTGATGAAATCGGCCGCGCCTTCGCGCGCGGCGGCGTGGATGCAGTTGGCGCGCGCCAGTTCGACCAGCCCGTAAAGCTCGGCAATCCGGTGTTTCACCGACTGAAAGGCGCCGATCGGCTGGCCGAAAGCGCGGCGGGTCAGCGCATAATCGCGCGCGATCTCCATCAGTACTTCGGCGCCGCCGGTCTGCTCGTGCGCAGTCACGACCGCCTGAAGCGCCAGAATATGGAGCGCGGCATCGTGCGCGGCATGCCCCACCGCCAGCGTCTCAGCGGGCGTCGCGGCAAAACCAAGGTCGGCCAGGCAGCGGCTGTTGTCGAAGCTGACGATGGCGGTGCGTTCTACCCCAGCCAGATCGACCAGCGTCAAGACGGGCATGCCGGGGCCGTTGGCGAGGACGATCGCCACGTCGGCGGCCAGACCGCCCGAAACGCCGCGCGCGGCGCCGTCGAGCAGGTCGCCAGTCAGCGTCACGTCGGGCCGGGAGGGGAGGGCGTCGGGGCCGGCCGCGAAAGCGATCGCACCGATGCTTTCACCCGAGGCCAGCTGTGGCAGCCAGCGCGCCTTTTGCGCATCGGAGCCATAAATCTCAATCGCCTTGGCGGCACCGAAACTTGACGTCAGAAACGGCGCGCCGCTGAGCGATCGGCCGGCCTGATGCGCGATCAGCCCGAGTTCGACCAAGCCGAGTCCCAGTCCGCCCTGATCTTCGGGAAGCGCAAGCGCGGTCCAGCCCTGTTCCTTGGCAGTCTCCCAAAAAGGGCGGTGATATTCGCCGACCGATTCGAGCAACGGTAACAGCGCCTCGGTGCTGGTGCGCGCCTCGAGCACCCGCCGCGATTCGGTCGCGATCGCCTGTTGGCCTTCGTCATAGAGGATGGTCATGATGCCATTCGTCCCGCTCCCATATATCTTGTCTTGCCAATGAACCGGACGTTGACGTAAACGTCAAGTCAATTCCGGCGCGGCGGCGACGTAGCGTCAATTTGTTGCGATCGAAGATGGGGAAGGACTGACGATGGCTTTCAAGACACGCATCACCGAAATGCTGGGGATCGAACATCCGATCGTGCAGGGCGGGATGCAGAGCGTCGGCTATGCCGAACTGGCGAGCGCGGTGTCGAACGCCGGCGGGCTGGGCATCATCACCGCGCTGACCCAGCCGAGCCCCGCGGCACTGCGCGAGGAAATCGAGCGCTGCCGTGCGATGACCGACAAGCCGTTCGGGGTGAATATGACGGTGTTCCCGACGATCAACGCCCCCGATTACAAGGCCTATGCGCAGGCGATCATCGACGGCGGGGTCAAGATCGTCGAGACCGCGGGGACGCAGGCGGTGCGCGAAATCTGGGAGATGCTCAAACCGCATGGCGTGACCATCCTCCACAAATGCACTGCGGTGCGCCACGCGCTGTCGGCCGAGCGCGCGGGCTGCGACATCATCTCGATCGACGGCTTCGAATGCGCCGGGCACCCCGGCGAGGACGATATTCCCGGGCTGATCCTGATCCCCGCCGCCGCCGACAAAGTGAAGATCCCGATGCTGGCGTCGGGCGGGTTCGGCGACGGCCGCGGTCTTGTCGCCGCGCTGACGCTGGGCGCCGAGGGCATCAATATGGGCACGCGCTTCTGCGCCACAGTCGAGGCGCCGATCCACGACAACGTGAAGCAAGCCTATGTCGATAACGACGAGCGCGGCTCCTACCTGATCTTCCGCAGCCTCAAGAACACCGCGCGCGTCGGCAAGAGCGAAGTCAGCGAGGAGGTCGTGCGCCGCCTGGCGCAGCCCGACGCGACCTTTGCCGATGTCGCCGAACTGGTGAACGGCAAGGCCGGGCGCGAACTGCTCGAAACCGGCGACCTGTCAAAGGGCGTGTTCTGGGCCGGGATGGTGCAGGGATTGATCCACGACATTCCGACCTGTCAGCAACTGATCGACCGGATCATCGCCGACGCCGATGCGATCGTCGATCAGCGGCTCGCTTCGATGCGCGGATAACCCGCGACGTCGCCGTGGCGCTGGCGCGGCACGCGCGCTTTCGATATGATCCGATTCTTCGCAATTTGATCAGACCGGAACCCGTCGGCGTCCTCGCCCGCCGGAGCGCCAGGGGGGATGTTTGAGCCTCATCGAATATAAGGGTTTCGGCGGCGTGGCGTTGCCCGCCGATGTGCTGGGCGACGACAATGACCCCGCGGTGCTGCTGATCCCCGACATCGGCCGGGAGCGCGCGGCGTGGCGCGCGGTGGCCGACGGATTGGTACTGTCGGGGCGCCGGGTGGTGAACCTCGATCTGCGGCCGGGTGACGGGCCGGATCAACTAGCGGCGCATATCGAGGATTTGCGCCTCGTCCTCGCACAAATGGGGTCACGCCCCGTCGTGGTTGCGGCGCGGCACGGCGGCTGGATTGCAACACGCGCGTTGGCGACCGACGGCGTATTGCTCGCGGGCGGGCTCGTGCTGGTCGATATGCCCGCGGATGCCGACGCCATTGCGAGCGGCATCGCGGCGCGTCAGACGCTGCCGACGCTGGTGGTGCGTGGCGGCTTTGCGCCCGCGCAATGCAGCACTGCGAGCGATGCCTTTCACGCGGCGCTGCCGATCGGCGAAAGCGCCGACATCGACGAAGCCGATCTGGCGCTCGACGCCGACCGGACCGAGGCGTTGCTCGGCCAGCTGCTCGAATTTCTCGAACGCCGCCAGCCGCGCGAGGCGACCGAGTTTCAGGCAGGGTCGGACCCGCGGACGCTGCGCGATGCGATGGGCTGCTTTGCCACCGGGGTGACGATCGTCACCACGCTCGATACGGCGGGGGTGCCGGTGGGGCTGACCGCGAACAGCTTTACCTCGGTCTCGCTCGATCCGCCGCTGCTGCTGGTCTGCATCGCCAATGCGTCGGGCACCGCGCCCGCGCTGCGCGAGGCGGAGCATTTCGGGGTCAATGTCCTGCAAATCGGCCAGCAGCCCGCGTCGAACCGGTTCGCGACGCGCGGCGAGGATCGGTTCGCCAACCTGCCGTGGGCGCCGGGCCAGACCGGCGTGCCGCTGCTCGGCAGCTCGCTGGTGTCGTTCGAATGTCAGCGTGAATCGCTGCACGAGGCGGGCGATCATTTCATCCTGGTTGGCCGCGTCGTGCGCGCGCAGTTCGAACCGCACCGCGACCCGCTGCTCTATTTTCGCGGCAAGTATCGGCGGCTGCATTTCGCCTGACGAAGGGCGAACCGGACAGGGCCCGATGGCGGAGCGGGTGGGATTCGAACCCACGATAGGCTTTTGACCTATACTCACTTTCCAGGCGAGCGCCTTCGACCACTCGGCCACCGCTCCGCATGCTTGGAACGCGCGCCCTAATCGCTGGGCGGGGCTTTCGCAAGTCGGTTGAGCATGGCAGACAGGCGGCATGAAACATCTGCTTCTGGCCGCCGCTGCCGCTTCGCTCGCCCTCCCGGTTACTGCGCAGGAACCAGCGCCGATCCCGTCACCCGGCGAGATCGCCGCCGCGGCGCCCGCCAGCGACTGGATCGCGATCGCGCCGTCCGACCTGCTGGTGATGGACCTGGCGCCCGACGCCAATGGCAAGGCGCGCCGCGTCGTCATCCAGCTGATGCCGGCGCCGTTCAGTCAGGGATGGATCGGCAACATCCGCAAGCTCGCCGCCGCGCATTGGTGGGACGGGACGAGCGTCAATCGGGTGCAGGACAATTATGTCGTGCAGTGGGGCGATGCGACCGAGAAGAAGGCATTGCCGGCGGGTTTGGTGACGGTGCCGGAGAGAGGGTATGTGACGCCGCTCGCCGAAGATTTGCAGGCCGCATTGCGCGCGAAAATGAAGTCCGAAGAGGCCGAACTGCTCGCCGCCTTCCGCCAACCTGCAGACAAGAAAATTTCAGCGGTCAAGCGAGCAATCCCGCGCGACCCCTTCGCCGACGAGACCATTGCTTTTCACGGCTGGGCCGTCGCCGTCGACCGTCAGGATGAGTCGGGTTGGCCCGTACATTGCTATGGCATGGTCGGCGTCGGCCGCAACCTGTCGCCCGACACCGGCAGCGGCGCAGAACTCTACACTGTCATCGGCCACGCTCCGCGCCATCTGGATCAGAACATCGCCCTCGTCGGCCGCGTGATCAGCGGGATCGAGCATTTGTCCAGCCTGCCGCGCGGCACCGGCGCGCTGGGCTTTTACGAGGATGAGAAGGAGCGGGTGCCGATCGCGTCGATCCGCATTGCCGGCGAACTGGCCGCGGCCGATCAGCCGCGGTTTGAATATCTGTCAACCGAAAGCGACAGCTTCGCGCGCTACGCCGATGCGCGCGCCAATCGCCGCGATCCCTTCTTTATCAAGCCTGCTGGCGGCGCCGACATCTGCAATATTCCGGTGCCGGTGCGGGCTGTCGCGAAATGACAATTTGCTGCCGTTCGCATCGAGCGACGCCGAGATGCGGGCAGGGCGTGGGCTCACGCCGGGCGTCTCGACTTCGCTCGATACGAACGGGTTGAGAGCGAAGTGGACAGCTTCACCGTCACTGCCCCGCTCTGGCGCTGGCAGTCCGTTACCGCCCCTGCCGCCTGGTTTTTCGTCACCATCGTGGGCGACGCGGCCGATGGAATCCGGATCGCAGCGATCAGTGGGCAATGGCTGAACGGGCGAAAGGGATTCGGATCGGCGCGGGTCGATGTGACCATCGGCCAGACAAGCTGGCAGACATCGGTGTTCCCGCACAAGGAGAGCGGCGGCTGGCTGCTGCCGGTCAAGGCCGCGGTCCGCAAGGCGGAGGCGCTGGTCGAGGGTGACGAGGTGACGGTGACCGTCAGTCTTTAGCCGGGATTTCCGCCCGGGCATCGCGCGCCTGCGCCTTGCGCTTGCGCAGATTGTCGCGCAGCGCTTCGGCCAGGCGGCGTTCGCGTTCGATGTCGGCGGGGGAGGGCGGCTTGCTCACAAGGGTGCCATGCCCGCGAAAATAGCCGATCGTCAACCCTCGCACCTTGACAGGCGACAGGCGCCCCGTCATAGGCCGCGCCTGCCCAGCGAACAGGCGTTTGCGGGCGTTCCGGTTGCTGCTGTAGCTCAGTGGTAGAGCGCGTCATTGGTAATGACGAGGTCGGGAGTTCAATCCTCCCCAGCAGCACCATTTTTCCTTAGCATTATCGCCAAAAAATGGTGCGGACGCTTGGCTCAAGCTATTCGTCGAGCCTGCTCTTGAATGCCGTTCCGCTTATGACTGCCCCGCTTACAGCGCTTTTGGGCCGCCCATCGTCGTCGCGCAAAAGACCTTGACGCTATGCTATTTGGTGCTTCGCTCCGTCTGCTGCATGATGGATAGGAAAGGAAATCTCGTCATGTCTGCTCGCCTTAATCCTGGCCGCCGCGAACTCATCGCTGGCGCCGCTGCACTCAGCGCTGCTGCCCCGACATTGCTAGCTCAAAAGGGAGAGCCGTCAGCGGGCACTGAAGAAAGAGATGCTAGCCGCGTCTCGACGCTTCCAAATGGGGAAGATCAAAATTTTCTGGCGGTGACGCCCCAACGGTTCGGAGCCCGGGGGGATGGCGAGGCAGATGATGGCGCGGCCCTTCAATCCGCGCTCGCGGCGATCTCAAGATCGCCATATCCCGGGGGTACAATCAGCTTTCCCGGTATGGAGATGAATCTTGGAACGAGCGGCTTCATCGTTACTGGAGAGGTGGATCTCGATTTCCGCAGAACCTGGATAAGGGCTAATCCCCCGGCTCGATTATTTTCCTATGGCTGGGGGACGAAGGGAACGAAACACACCGTGGCTCGCCCGCGCGTGACGGGAGGAAATATCCGCCTCTCGGGCGCTGGGCGCACGGCATTTGCCTTTCAGAACTGCGACAGTCCTCTTATGCGCGATACATCGATTGACCTGCTGCAGGCCTCTCAAATTGGAATCCATGTAAGAGGTCTCGACGATCCCGCTTGCCCATATTACGGGGTCCTGGACAATGTCCGCGTATCGGGCGGAAGCAATCCCGTGCCTGGCGATGGACGGATCGGGATATTGTTCGAGCCTCTGCCCTCCCCGGAGAGCATCGCCCCAAATCGCTGGATATTCGGCAATCTGCGCCATGTTGCGTCGATCGACTACGGCATCGATATTCGGGGCGCCGCGGGGATGGTTGGCAGCAACATCAATCTTGAGAATTGTTTCGTGGCGGCGATCCGTTTCGGTCATGGCGTTAGAAAGTACACTGGCCCAATTACAAGCCTTACGGGATCAGGAACGAGCGGTTTCAACGTGCGGGGGCTTGCGGGAACGCCGCTCGCCGCAACCGGCACGCTCATAGTCAATACGGGCCAGAATGCGGGCTATTCGCTTCCTGTTACATCGCTCAATCGCGCGACGGGGGACATCATTCTGCCTTATGATTTGCCCCATCGTTTGGCGATAGGGGACAGCATTACCTATACGGAAGTTAGGGCGCATGGGATCAGCTTTGACAATGTAACCTATGAGGGCTCAGCCAATGCCGAGGATTTCGTCGTGTTTGCGGCGGGCGCCAGCGGATGCCGTGTCGTGACCAGATATTTGACAATGCCCAATGGAATGGCTTTTCGGCGCGAAATTGAAGATATCAGTAATTCCATAGCGGCGCGGAATGAGACGTTCTTTTATGAAATGGAGCTTTCCGAAGGCGACGGTGATGAGTGGCTTGACCCGTCTCATTTGTCATCCGTCAGCGGAGGTTGGACCGTTCCGGAAGGCGGAGCGTGGGTGGACAGCGTGACAATCACCGCAAGCGTTCGATCACCAAACAGTCATTCGGGAACCATTGAAGCTGACGTGTTTGTTAATGGCTTCTCGCAGCAGCTAAAACCAAAATTGACGCAACTTTCTCCCAACTATGGGGTCCGTGTCAGGAAGTCGATAACGACCGGGGAGTTTCTTCGCTCAGGTCAAACGATCAAGGTCTTGATCAGGAAAACTGGTGGTCTTCGGCTTCGTGAGCGTGTCCGTGTCGCCGTTCGGCTGGGGTTTGTCGGATAGCAGTCCGGTCTTGCGGATCAAATCTTCGCCGCCAGCAGCCAGTCGTGGAACAGCTTCACCGCGGGCTGGCGCAGCGCGCGCGGGCGGCACACGAACCAGTAGCTGTACGGGCTGTCGACGTCGAAATCGAACAGGCGGACCAGCCGCGCGTCGTTCGCGTCGTCGAGGTGGTGGCCGTGCATGAAGGCGACGCCGATGCCTTGTGCCGCCGCTTCGAGCATCAGCGGCCCCGAATCGAAATAGTCGATCCCCGCCGGTTCAAGGTAAGGCATGCCGATCGCCTTTTTCCACTCGGCAAAGGTCTCGGGCATCTCGCGGTGGAGGAGCACCGTCATGCGCTGCAATTGTTCAGGGACCGCAATCGGCCGATCGGCGTCGGTCAGGTTACGCGCCGCGATCGGGAATACCTTGTCCTGGTCGAGCCGCGCTGCATACAGCGCCGGGTCGATCGAGCGGGCGAGGGCGATGGCGGCGTCGATGCCGTCGCCCAACCGCGCTTCGGCATGCGACATGGTGTCGATGTCGATGTGCAGTTCGGGATGCTCGCGGCGCAGTTCTGGCAGGCGCGGGAACAGCCGCTGCTGGGCAAAGAGCGGCAGCACGTTGAGGTGCAGGCGTAGCGACGCGTCGGGGCTGTCGACCTGGCCGATCACCGTGCGCAGCTCGTCGAGGATCGGCGACAGCTGTGCCTGCAACGTGCGCCCCGCCTCGGTCAGGCTGAGGCCATGATGGTGGCGGTTGAACAGCGGCCGGCCGACGGCATGTTCGAGCGTCTGGATGCGTCGCGATAGCGCGGGCATCGACAGGCCAAGCTCGATCGCGGCCGCCTTGACCGTGCCGTGGCGGGCGACCTCGAGAAAGGCCTCCATGCTGCTGAGGGGAGGAAGGCGTGGCATATCGGGCACCGATGATGACATGCCGCCGCGCGACTTGCCAGAATTTTGTGCAGTGCGGCATAAGATGGTGCAGCACCGAGGAGGGGCGAGGGGTCGCAAATCGGGAACGACCTCCCTATCTTCGGCATTCTGACCTTTTTGAGGGAGATGCGCCTTGGCCGATGCAGCGGTAAAAGAAAAACAGGTGAAACTGCAGGTGGCGAATTCGCGCGCCGAAGAGAGCGGCGGCGGGATTGCGCGTATCCCGCGCTCCGCGATGGCCGAATTGGGCGTCACCGAGGGCGATATCATCGAGATCAACGGCAAGCGGCAGACCGCGTCGCGCGTCGTGGCGCCTTATGCCGAGGATGAAGGGCTGGAGGTCATCCGCCTCGACGGCCTGCAGCGCGCCAATGCGGGCGCGGGCGCCGGCGACATGGTGATGCTGAGCCGGGTCGAAACGCGCCCGGCGACGCGCGTGGTGTTCGCCCCGGCGCAGGAAAATCTGCGGCTACAGGGATCGGCGAACGCGCTGAAGCGCAGCTTTTTCGGGCGGCCGCTGGTGGCGGGCGACACCGTCGCGACCGCCGGACAACAGCGGTTGGAATCGGGCGACATGCCGCCGCAGCTGCGCCAGATGCTCAATGCGCCGGCCTATGCGTTGGCCGAGGTTCGCCTGATCGTCGTCTCGGCAGCACCAAAGGGCGTCGTGTTTATTGACGAGAATACCGAAATCGAGCTGCTGCCAGAATATCAGGAGCCGCAGGACGCGCGCCGGACCGATGTGACCTATGACGATCTGGGCGGGCTGGGCGAGACGATCGACCAGCTGCGCGAAATGGTCGAGCTGCCGCTGCGTTACCCCGAATTGTTCCGCCGCCTGGGCGTCGATCCGCCGCGCGGGGTGCTGCTGCATGGCCCGCCGGGCACCGGCAAGACGCGGCTGGCCCGCGCCGTCGCGAACGAGAGCGAAGCGCAATTTTTCCTGATCAACGGCCCCGAAATCATGGGGTCGGCCTATGGCGAATCCGAAAAGCGGCTGCGCGATATTTTCGAACAGGCCGCCAAGGCGGCGCCGTCGATCCTGTTCATCGACGAAATCGATTCGATCGCGCCCAAGCGCGGCCAGGTGACGGGCGAGGCCGAGAAGCGCCTGGTGGCGCAGCTGCTGACATTGATGGACGGGCTGGAGCCGCGCACCAATCTGGTGGTCATCGCCGCAACCAATCGCCCCGATGCGATCGACGAAGCGCTGCGGCGCCCGGGCCGCTTTGACCGTGAGATCGTGATCGGCGTGCCCGACGAGAGCGGGCGGCGCGAGATATTGGGCATTCACACGCGCGGCATGCCGCTGTCCGAAAATGTCGATCTGGCCGAACTGGCGCGTACGACCTTTGGTTTCGTCGGCGCCGACATGGCGTCGCTGACGCGCGAGGCGGCGATCGAAGCGGTGCGGCGGATCATGCCCCGGCTCGATCTGGCCGAGGGGACGATCCCGCCTGAGGTGCTGGAGGAATTGCGCGTGACGCGCGAGGATTTCAGCAACGCATTGAAGCGCGTGCAGCCCTCGGCGATGCGCGAAGTGATGGTGCAGGCGCCGACAACGCGGTGGAGCGACATCGGCGGGCTCGACGCGGCGCGCGAGAAGCTGATCGAGGGGATTGAGCTGCCGCTGAAACATCCCGAGGCCTTCCGGCGGCTGGGCATCCGCCCCGCCAAGGGTTTCCTGCTCTACGGGCCGCCCGGTACCGGCAAGACGTTGCTAGCGAAAGCGGCGGCGCGCGAATCCGATGCGAATTTCATTTCGATCAAATCGTCGGACCTGCTGTCGAAATGGTATGGCGAGAGCGAGCAGCAGATCGCGCGGTTGTTTGCGCGCGCGCGCGCCGTCGCGCCGACGATCATCTTCATCGACGAACTCGACAGCCTGGTCCCGGCGCGCGGCAGCGGCACGTCGGGCGAGCCGCAAGTGACCGAACGCGTCGTCAACACGATCCTGGCCGAGATGGACGGGATTGAGGAGATGCAGTCGGTCGTCGTGATCGGCGCGACCAACCGCCCGAACCTGATTGACCCGGCGCTGCTGCGGCCGGGCCGGCTCGACGAGCTGATCTATGTCGCGGTTCCCGACCAGGAGGGGCGCCGCCGCATCCTTGAAATCCAGACCGGCAAGATGCCGCTGGCGGACGAGGTCGATCTGGCGGTGCTCGCCGAGCGGTCGGAGCGCTTTACCGGCGCCGATCTGGAGGATCTGACACGGCGTGCGGGCCTCGCGGCGCTCAAGCGGTCGATCAACAGCGATGTGGTGACGATGGCCGATTTCGAAGCGGCGCTGAAGGACACCCGCGCTTCGGTGACCGAAGCGATGGAAAAGGATTATGAAAAGATTCAGGGCGAGATCAAGCAGGCCGCGATGAGCGTCGATCCGATCGGCTTCTTCGCCCCCGGCATGCTCAAGCCGGTGCGCGAGCGCAAGCATGGCGATAGCGACGCGAAGGACTAGCTGGTTGCGGGCTGGTCCTGCCGCAGCGCCGACCAGCCCCACAGCACCAGCCAGCCGCAAAAGCCCGCCATCAGGCCATAGGCGACCATCGGGTGCCAATTGTACAGCAGCACCCCGACCGCGGGCGAGACGATATAGGCCGACCCGTTGATCGACGCGGTCATCCCCGCGACGCTGCCCTGATCGCGGCGCGGAACCGATAATGAAGCGCCCGCGGTAAAGCCGGGGCGGAACAGCCCGAACCCCAGTGAGGCGAGGGCGAAGCCGATGATGATGCCGTGCAGATTCTGCGACAATCCGGTCATCACCAGCCCGGTCGCGCCGAGCGCCGAACCGGTCAGCACCGCGGTGCGCGCCGACAGCTTGAGCAGCGGGATCAGCCCCCATTGCGATAACAGCGTCGCGAACGCCCCGGCCATCAGCACGATGCCGGTCATCGCCGCACCCTCGTCGGGGCGGAGGCGAAGCTCCAGCCGGTCGAGGATCAGAAAACCGATGACGCCCAGCATCATCGCCTGCGCCTGCCCGCCGTACAGCCCTGCGAGCAACCATGGGCGAACGCGCGTGTCGGACCAGCGCAGCGGCGGTGCGGCGGCCGCGCCGGGGTCGACTACCTCGTCGTCGCTCTCGTCGGTCGCCGCCGCGGGCGAACCCGCCGACGTCGGATAGGCAACGATCGCGCCGCGTGCCGCGAAGCGCGGCACATCGTCGGGCAGCCGCCAGCGCAGCATGATCAGGACGAGCAGGCCGATCAGCGCAAAGACGAGCAGCGGACCGGCGAGGCCGACAAAGGGCAGGATGAAGAACGGCGCGATCGCGGGACCGATTACCGTGCCCAGGCCAAAGGAGGACGAAACGAGCGAGAGTGCCTGTGTCCGCTCCTCGGGCTCGGTGCGCGCCGCGACATAGGCCTGCACTGCGGGCGGTGCCGCGGACCCGAACCCGCCGTACAGGCTGCGAAACAGCGCAAAGATGATGAAGGTCGTGCCGGCGGCGAGATAGCCCTGCAGCCCCGACCAGAGCGCGAGGCCGCAAAACGCCATCGACAACATGAACCCGATCACGCCCAGCGCCATCAGCGCCTTGCGCCCGCGCCGATCCGACTGGCGCGCCCAATAGGGGGCGGTCATCACCCACAGCAGCGCCGACCAGCTGAACGCCAGGCTGACCCAGACGTCGGGAATATGCAGCTTGGCGCCGATCGCGGGCAGGATCGACTGCATCGCGGTATTGCCCGCGGCGGCGACGAGCATCACCGCAAAGAGGATCGTCATCCGGTCGGCGGGGATCGAGCGTGATGTCTTTGCCATGGCCGATCCCCCTTTGCCGGTGCGCGCCCGCGAGTGGCCTTTCCCTACACGCGCGCGGCGACCTGTCCAGAGTCAAGACTGACTCTTTCCTTGCGCCCGCGCGCCGTTTTTGCCACGCCAGCGCCAACCGCAACAACGCGAAAGCCACCATGACCAATCCGCGGGCGCAGGCCCAAGAAACGAAAGCCCCGCTGGCCCGTCGGCTGCGCGAGGGCTTCAAACGCTTTTTTGGGCCGTGGGGCATGTTCGTCCGCGGCTTCATCAAGCATCCGGTCATGGTGGGATCGATCGTGCCGTCGTCGCCGACGCTGATCCGCCACATGCTGCGGCCGGTGGATTGGAAGAACACGAAGCTGTTCGTCGAATATGGCCCGGGGGTCGGCACCTTTTGCCGCCCGGTGCTCGAACGCATGGCGGGCGATGCGACGCTGATCGCGATCGACACCAACGAGGACTTCATCGACTATCTGCGCAGAGACATCCGCGACAGCCGCTTCATCGCGGTGCACGGATCGGCGTCGGACGTCGAGGCAATCATCGCGGCGCATGGCTTTGAAAAGGCCGACTATGTGCTGTCGGGGCTGCCTTTTTCGACGTTGCCCACAGGGGTTGGTCCGGCTATCGCCGCCGCCACCCACCGCGTGCTGCGTCCCGGCGGTGCGTTCCTGGTCTATCAGTTCCGCGCCCGCGCCCGCGATTTCCTCGCGGCGCATTTCACCCGTATCGACAATGCGTTCGAATGGGTGAACGTGCCACCCTGCTTTCTGTTCTGGGGCTGGAAGGACTAAACCTCCGCATCAGGGTCGGTTTCACCCAGCCCGAAATTGAGCCGCCGCGACACTGTATAGTCGGCGACCCCGACGACAAACCACGCCAGCGTCCAGCGCAGCCGGGTGAGCCACCCGGCGCGCGCCTTGTGTGCCGCGGGGGTGATGTCGTCGCAGTCGTCCTGCTGCGCCGCGATAAAGCCGCGCATTTGCTCTGCGAAACCCGCATCGGCGACGCGCAGCATCACCTCGACATTCACGAACAGGCTGCGCATGTCGAAATTGGCGGTGCCGACATAGACGACGTCGTCGATGACGATCAGCTTCATGTGCAGCTTGCACGGCCGATATTCCCAGATCTGCGCGCCTTTGCGCAGCAGATAGCCAAAGAGCAGGCGCGAGGCACCGATCGTCGCCGCATTGTCGGATTTTGCCGCCATGATGAAGCGCGCCCGGCCGTGCCGCGCCACGCGGCCAAGCCGCCGCAGCATGCCCTGACCGGGCGAGAAATAGGCCATCGCCATATCGAGCTGGCGCGCGCCTGTCAGGTCGGTGCGCACCGCGCGCGCCCAGGGCGACAGCCGCTGGGTCGGGCCGCCGACCAGCCACGTCACCGGACCCGCCTCGACCGGCCATTCGCGGATCAGGCGGCGCAGCATCAATAGCTTGCCGTCGTTGTTCACCGTATAATCGTGGATTTCTTCGAACCAGGCGATCATCCGCGCCACCGACGGGCCGCGCACGACGACGCCCAGGTCGAACCAGCAATTGCCGCCCCGCGCGCTGAGATAGGGGGCGGCGATGTTGAAACCCCCGGTGACCGCCACCGCCTCGTCGATCAACAGCAATTTCTGGTGATTGCGGACCAGATAGCTCGACCGCCAGTGCCGCGAAAAGAAAGTCACGCTGCCGCCTGCCGCGCGCAGCGGCGCAAAGATGCTATCGGAAATGTCCGACGACCCAAAACTGTCGATCACCGCGCGCACCTGCACCCCGCGCTCTGCCGCGGCGGTCATCGCGTCAAGCACCCGCGTTCCGGCGTCGTCATGCTCGAAAATATACATGATGATGTCGATGCTGCGGATGGCGCCGTTCAGCAGCGCTAGGATGCGGTCGAGCCGCTGGTCGCCGTCGACGATGACTTCCAGCCGGTGCCCGGCGACGTCGGCGGTCAGCGTATCGGGATCGCTGGCGGGGTGCGGCGCATCGGTCATCGACCGTTCATAGGCGGGGCGCGACAAACCCCGCAAGGGCAGCGCTTCGATTGACAGCGACCGGCCTTGCTGCTAGCGCGCAGCGCTTGCCGCCATGCCTCCCAAAAGGCTGGTCTCTCCGATATCTAAGGAAACAACATGGCCCGCGTTACCGTCGAGGATTGCGTCGACAAGATTCCCAACCGTTTCGACCTCGTCCTGCTCTCTGCGCACCGTGCGCGTGAGATTTCGGGTGGTTCGGAACTGACCGTCGATCGCGACCGCGACAAGAATCCGGTCGTGGCGCTGCGCGAAATCGCCGAGCAGACCGTGCGTCCGAAGGATCTGAAGGAAACGCTGATTACGACGCTGCAAAAGGTCGTCGTCGATGATGACGATACGCCCGATGAAATCAGCTCGATCAGCCGCTCGGCCGAAGCTCTCCGCCTGACCGCCGCCGCGCCGCCGCGCAGCCCCGCGGGTGGCGGCAGCGACTTCGAATAAGCTTCGCGAATATCGAGATAAGGGGGCCGCAAGAAACTGCGGCCCTTTTTTGTTGAGGTAGGGTGTACGGAATGTCTCCTGGTGACCATTTCCTGTCATCCCCGCGAAGGTGGGGATCCCGCTTTGCCACGACGAAGGAAAAAAGTGGGATTCCCGCCTTCGTGGGAATGACGAAGCTAGGTGAGAACGTCCGCTCCCCACCCCAAACCAGGCGTTCAGCTAAGAAACCTGCGTCAACTCCGCCACACGGATCGCCTTTGACGCCAGCATCGGTTCGATGATCCGCTGGATGCGGTGTGCCCGCGGCGAGCCGACGGCGATGTTGAACAGGCTGTTGGCGATCACGTCGGCGATCTGCACCCCGTCGCTGCGGCGGCTGTCGGCGAGCGACGCGCGGCCCCACCCGCCGAGCCCGGCCTGAATGTCTTCGCGGACCTTCGCCAGGATGGCGGGGTCGTAGCGGCCTTCGTCGATCACCACATCGGTGCACACGCCGCCGGTTTCGGGAAGCCAGCGGCCGATCGCGAGGTTCAGCAGCGCGGCGTAAAGCGCCAGATCGCTGGGCCATGTCCCGCCATGATTCTGGGCGAGCGTTTCGCGTTTCGCCACTGCGATCCACGCGCGTCCCCCGGCGCGGTCGAACAGTTCGAGCAGATAGGCACGTTCGACGATGCTGATCCGGCTGCCTTTCAACTCGCCGCGCAGCCCGGTGACGCTGCGAAACCGGCCATGAATATCGGCGGCCGCCTGCGGCGTCAGCATCACCGCCGAAAAGGTCATGGTACCCGCGTTAAGCCCACCCGATTCGTCGCAATAGATCGTCATCGGCTAGCGCCGCGATCCGTTCACCGGACACGACCAAAGAAAGCAACCGAGCGGCTTTGGCCGGGCGCGACGGCGTCGGGCCACAGCCAGCGGACATGGGTGACATCGGCGGCCACGGCAGCCCGCGCGTCGGCGCCCGTTACCGGCACCGTCAGCGCGGCGAGCGGGCCGAAGGTCTTGCCGCCGTCGATCGAAACCGAAAACCCGGCGGGGTCAGCGGTATCGTCATACACCAGCCCTTCGGGAATCGGGTTGGTCAGATTGAGCCCCGCGGCGGGCGCGGCGCCGTTGTTGGTAAAGGTCAGCGTGACCCGGATGCGGTCGCCGGGGACGACGACGTCGGGCGCGACATAGGATTTGGCGGGCGCCTGTCCGGCCGTCGTCGGGGCCAGCTTTTCCAGTTCGATCTTGCTGCTCAGCGCGCCGGTCCCCTGCGCCGCCACGGGCGCCGACCCGATTGCCAGACCGATCGCCAGCGCCAATATTGTCCACGATTTACCGGTCATTGCCGTCTCCTTTGCCGACCGCTCCATGGCGCATCAGGCGGGGCAGGGGTAGCGTTTCTTCATCAGCGCGTCGAACGCCGCATTGATGCTCACCGTCTTGCGGGCCTGGGCGGGATAGGATCGCAGATGCGCCAGCCATTGGTCGGGGGTCAGCGTCCCCGATTCGGGTGGGCAGCTCGTCGTTTTCCGGCCCGCGCGGCGATCGGCATCGATGCGCGCCTTGTACCGCTTGCCCGCGGCGACGACTTCGCCCTTCAACTGGTTGCCCTGCGGCGTAGCGAGCGCGAGCGGCCCCAGCCGGGCCAGAGAGTCGGCGCGCGTCAGAAAGGCGGCGACACTCATGTCGCCCGGCGCCATTGCACAAAGCAACGGCGCGGCGAGCAGGACAGGCAAGATGCGGACGCGTTTACCCCTGGGCATGCGCCGCAAAATGCCGTCAGCCAATGAATAACCCCTGAATCGCGCGCGTCGGGCTTACGAAGCCTAAGCGCCCTGGGGGTTCGCATCGCCCAGCGGGCGGCGCGGCTTGCGCTTGATCTGCGGTAGCGATCCGGCGTGGCCCGATACCGGGGTGCCGCGCTTGCCGGCATCATCCTCGCGGCCGATGTCCTCGCCCTTGATCGCGCGCTTCGACTCGTCGCCCGACAACGTTTCATATTCGAGCAGCGCCGCGGCGAGCAGGTGAAGCTCGTCGAGATGGTCGGTCAGCACCTTGCGCGCGACGCCTTCGCCTTCCTCCACCAGGCGGCGGACTTCGGCGTCGATCAGGCGTGCGGTGTCTTCGGACATATTCTGCGCGCGCGACACGCTATGCCCCAGGAACACTTCGTCCTGATTGTCGCGATAGCGCAGCCAGCCGAGCTTTTCGGACATGCCATATTCCATGACCATCGATCGGGCCATGTCGGTCGCCTGCTGGATATCGTTCGACGCGCCGGTGTTGAGCTCGTCCTTGCCGTAGATCAGCTGTTCGGCGATGCGCCCGCCAAAGCAGAGTGCGAGCCGCGCTTTCATCTGCTTCATGCTCATCGAATAACGATCGCGCTCGGGCAGGTTCCACGTCACGCCCAGCGCGCGGCCGCGCGGGATGATCGTCACCTTGTGCAAGGGATCGCAGCCCTCGACGTGGAGCGACACCAGCGCATGGCCTGCTTCGTGGTAAGCGGTCGATTTCTTCTCGTCCTCGGTCATCACCATCGACCGGCGCTCGGCGCCCATCATGACCTTGTCCTTCGCCTCTTCGAATTCGTCGTTGGCGATCAGGCGCTTGCCCTTACGCGCCGCGAGCAGCGCCGCTTCGTTGCAAAGATTGGCGAGATCGGCGCCCGAGAAACCCGGCGTGCCGCGCGCGACGCGGCGGAGGTCGACGTCGGGAGCGAGCGGCTTCTTGCGGGTGTGCACCTCGAGGATTTTCTGGCGGCCCTCGATATCGGGGCGCGGCACGACGACCTGGCGGTCGAAGCGGCCCGGGCGGAGCAGGGCAGGGTCGAGCACGTCGGGACGGTTCGTTGCCGCGACGATGATGATGCCCTCGTTCGCCTCGAACCCGTCCATTTCGACGAGCAACTGGTTCAGCGTCTGTTCGCGCTCGTCATTGCCGTTGCCCAGACCGGCGCCGCGATGGCGGCCGACCGCGTCGATTTCGTCGATGAAGACGATGCAGGGCGCGTTGCGCTTCGCCTGTTCGAACATGTCGCGGACGCGCGACGCGCCGACGCCGACGAACATTTCAACGAAGTCCGAACCCGAAATGGTGAAGAAAGGCACCCCCGCTTCGCCCGCAATCGCGCGGGCGAGCAGGGTCTTGCCGGTGCCGGGCGAACCGACGAGCAGCGCGCCCTTCGGAATCTGGCCGCCAAGCTTCGAGAATTTGGTCGGATCGCGCAGAAACTCGACGATTTCCTCCAGCTCCTCGCGCGCTTCGTCGATCCCAGCGACGTCGTCGAAGGTCACCTTGCCCTGCTTTTCGGTCAGCATCTTGGCGCGTGACTTGCCAAAGCCCATCGCGCCCGATCCGTTGTTCTTCTGCACCTGACGGAACACAAAGAAAGCGATACCGAGGATCAGCAGGAACGGCAGCGACTGGATGAGCATATACATCCAGAAATTGGGCGCTTCGGTGGCCTTGCCGTCATATTTGACGCCATTGTCGTTGAGCATCTTGAGCAGGTCGGGATCGCGCACGACGTTGGCGGTGAAGCGGTCGCCGTTCGACAGCGTGCCGGTCACCTTGTCTTCGGACAGCACGACGTCCTTGACGCTGCCTTCCTCGACCTTCTGACGGAATTCCGAATAGGCCAGCGCGCTGCCCGCAGGCTGCGCTGCCCCGCCGAACATCGAGGCGACGAGGAGCATGGCAAGCAGAATGCCGCTCCAGATCATCACGCTCTTCATCCAGGGGTTGCCCTGCGGTTCCTTGTCGTCCTGCATGCGGAATCTTTCCTAATCGGCGCGGCGCTGCGCTCCCATCCCAACAAGATAGGATAAACGAGTTAAATGACAATGAGGCAATCAGCCCTTTTTGGGAGGTTTCCGCCGCGGCGCAGCAGAAATGCGCCAGATCGTCCCTTCAAAGCCGCGAACCGCGTCGATCAGCAACGCCCCGACCATCGCGCGCTTGCCCTTGTGCATCGCGGCGATAACGCCGTCGAGCGAGGCTCCGCGCACCGCCAGTTGGGGCGCATTGGCGCGCAGGCGCAGCGCCACGATGCGGCGGAACATTTCGGGTGGATAGCCTTCGTCGCGGATCACCGCGATGTCCGATGCGTCGGGCCATGACGCGATCGCGCGCTCGACCGCCCAGTCGATCGCTTCATCAGCCTCGGCCAGCCATTCGGCCGAACGTGCCGCGGCCGCCGGGTCGAGCACCGTCTGCGATCGCAGCGCCTGGCGAAGGCGGGCGCGGTCGAAGCGATTGTCGCTGTTCGACGGATCATCGACAAAGGGCAGGTCGGCATCGAGCGCCAGATCGACCAGATCGCCGCGCCGCCAGCGCAGCAACGGCCGCAGAATGACGCCGTTGCGGGCGCGAATCGCCGCGAGCCCGCTCACTCCGCTGCTGCGATTGAGCCGCATCACCAGCGTTTCGAGCTGGTCGTCGGCGTGGTGCGCGGTCACGATATGGTCGAGCGCCTGGGCGCCGCGCCATTGTTCGAGCAGCTGGTAACGTTCGGCGCGCGCCGCGGCCTGCAACGACCCCTTGATCGGCGTCGTGGGCCGCAAGGTCGAATGGGGGATATGCTCGCGCTCACAAAAGCCCGCGACCATCCGCGCTTCGTCGTCGGATCCCTTGCGCAGGCCATGATCGACGGTCGCCGCCCAGACCTGGCCGGGCAGCAGCGTCGCCATCAGCCAGAGCAGCGCCATGCTGTCGGGGCCGCCCGACACGGCGACGCCATAATGCAGCCGGTGCCAATCGGATCCGACGAGCGCGCCAAGGTCGCTCGCCAGCCGGTCGGCGCGGTCGCGGTCAGCAGCCTGCTTTTGATCGGGCGGCGGCTGCATCGGTCCGGACATCCTGCGGCGCCTTGTCGCCATAGACTTCGTCAAGCTCGCGGAACGCCTTGCAGGCGTCGGCCTTGCGGCCGAGCTTGTCGAGCGCGACGCCCATATACATCAGGCTGTGCGGCGCGCGGGCGCCGCTCGGACGGTCCTTGTAATTATTGTAGAATGCGACCGCGGCAAGACTGGGCTTGCCCTCGTCCAGATAAGCCCGGCCCAGCAGGTTCTGGGCAAAGCTTGCCTGGCTGCTGTTCGGCCATTTGGTCACGACCTGTTTCAGCTGCACCTGTGCCTCGGGGTAGAGCTTCGCTTCCCACAAACGATAACCATAGTCGTACGCGTCTTTTGTTTCGTTCCCCGTCGCTGGAATTTCGACCTTTTTGACCAGCGCGAGCCGCGCGGCGTTGGGGGCGGTCGCGGCGGGTTTGGCGGTGGTCACGGGCTTTTTCGCCGGCGCGGCGGCGGCGGTCGGGGTGGTGGCCGGCGGCTTCACCGTCGGCGCCGGGGCGAGGCTGGCGGGCGTCGCCACCGCGGTTGCCGGATCGGCGAGCCGTTTGTCCATTTCGGCCTTGTACGCCGTGAACTGCTTTTCGAGCTCGCGCAGCTGAAAGGCGTTCTGCTCGGTCTGGCCGGTCAGCGTCTGCAGCTGGCTTTCGAGCGCATCGACGCGCGCGGTCAGGTCGATCACCGGCGCGTTGCTGCGCGCGCGTTCGCCCGGCGTGTTGTCGGGTGCGATCTCGCCTTCGAAAAAGGTCGGGCTGCCGCCGGGAAATACCGAGCGCTGGACCGCTCGCATTTCCTTTTCCAAGCGCTCGACCCGCTTGTCGATCGCACCGTCCTGCGCCTGCGCGGGCATCGTCGCCACCAGCGCGGCCGAGGCCGCCCCGAGGAAAGTGATATGACGCATCTTCATCTGCCGTAAGGCCCCCACCTATTAACCATTTTGTCGCTCATAACGCGGCAAAGCGCGCCAGCGCAAACCCATTTCGGCGCGCTGCCGCTCACACCGGCCCGAATGATGGCCGATTCAGCCCTTGGGCTGCGCGCTCGTTGCCGTCGCGCCGGTCGCGGCACCATTGCCTTCCGCCCGCGCAACCAGATCGCCCGGCTTCAGCGAGACGCCCTTGACCAGCGTGTCGGCAGGGCCGATCGCGCCGACGTCGCGGCCGCCTACGGTGACTTTGAGCGCCTGCGGGATGCTCGTGCGCAGCGTGAACTGTTCGATATATTCGGGCGGCACCTGATAGGTTTCGCCCGGATCGAGCGTCCGCCAATTTTCGGTCTTGCCCGCCGCATCGTCGAAACCGATCCAGACCTCCGATATGCCGGTCAGCACCACCGGCGCATTGGCGGCGACCGCCGACGGGCTAGCGCCAGTCTTTGTCGTCGGCAGCGCGACGACGTCGCTCTGCGGGGCTTCGGATGCGTCGGCGGCGCGGTTCTGCGCGGCGACCAGCGCTTCGCCGGGCTCGACCGACAGGAACCGCCACACGCCATAGGCCGACGCGAGGAGCAGCGCGATGATCACCAGCGTCCATGTCATCCGCGCCGTCGGCAGCCGCGCCGGGTCGGTGGGTTCATAGGCTTCGTACAGCGGCCGTGCGCCATAGGCGTCTTCTTCGAGCTCGCGGCGCACCGCGGCGCCGACCTCGGCCTCGGGCAGGTCAACCGCGCGGGCATAGGCGCGCGCGAAGCCGGTGACATAGGTGCGCCCCGGAAGCTCCGAGAAATCGGACTTTTCAATCGCCGACAGATGGCGCTGGGTGATCCGCGTACGCGTCGCCACATCGGCAAGCGACAACCCCGCCGCTTCCCGCGCCAGCCGAAGCCGATCGCCGGTGCGCGTGATCGCCAGCTCGCCCTGCTCCGGGGCGACATCCTCGTCTGTCATTACTGTCTCCGCGCCGGTCGGTTGCAACCCGTGTCGACCGTGTCGCACCGTTCATCGCATTGACGGGCCGAAAAAGTCAAATGAAGTTCGGTAAACGAACGGCTGAAAAGAAGCCTTATTACGCTCGTCCGAAGCCGCGCCGGAAACCGTGCCGGTCAGAGCACATATTTGCTGAGGTCGGTATCGCCGACAACCTCGGCCAGCTGGCGATCGACATAGGCAGCATCGACCGCGAGCGTCGTGCCCGTCATGTCTTCGGCGCCAAAGCTGACCTCTTCGACCAGCCGCTCCATGATCGTCTGGAGCCGCCGCGCGCCGATATTTTCGACCCGTTCGTTGACCTCGGCGGCGAGCCTTGCAACGCGGGCGATCGCATCGTCGGTGAACGACAAAGTCACGCCTTCGGTGCCGAGCAGCGCCGCATATTGTTCGGGCAGGCCCGCCTTGGTCTCGCTCAGGATACGGACGAAGTCGCTTTCGGTGAGCGCGCTCAGCTCGACGCGGATCGGCAGGCGGCCCTGCAATTCGGGCAGCAGGTCGCTGGGCTTGGCGACATGAAACGCGCCCGAGGCGATGAACAGGATATGGTCGGTCTTCATCGGCCCATATTTGGTCGCGACCGTGGTCCCTTCGATCAGCGGCAGCAGGTCGCGCTGGACGCCCTCACGGCTGACCGATCCGCCGCGCACGTCGCTGACCGCGATCTTGTCGATCTCGTCGAGAAACACGATGCCATTGGCCTCGGCGTCGGCGAGTGCGATGCGCGCGACGTCGTCCTGGTCCAGGCGCTTGTCCTGTTCTTCCTCGATCAGCCGCGTTGCGGCCTCGATGACCTTCAGCTTGCGGCGCTTCTTGGGTGCGCCGCCCATCGCCTTGCCGAGCATATCGGACAGGTTGATCATGCTCATCTGCCCCGGCTGGCCCGGCAATTCGAACGGCATGTTCGGCGCGTCGGCGATCTCGATCTCGACCTCGCTGTCGTCGAGATGCCCTTCGCGGATGCGTTGGCGGAAACTTTGGCGCGTCGCCTCGCTGGCGCCCTTGCCGGTCAGCGCATCGAGCAGCCGCTCCATCGCGGCCTCTTCGGCGGCGGCGCGCACCGCTTCGCGGCGGCGATCCTTTTCGAGCCGCACCGCTTCCTCGACCAGGTCGCGCGCAATCTGTTCGACGTCGCGGCCGACATAGCCGACCTCGGTGAACTTCGTCGCTTCGACCTTGATGAACGGCGCGTCGGCAAGCTTTGCCAGGCGGCGCGAAATCTCGGTCTTGCCGCACCCGGTCGGGCCGATCATCAGGATATTCTTCGGCGTTACCTCGTCGCGCAGGTCAGCCGAAAGCTGCTGGCGGCGCCAGCGATTGCGCAGTGCCACCGCGACCGCGCGCTTGGCGGCGTCCTGGCCGATGATATGCGTGTCGAGCGCAGCGACGATCGCCTTGGGAGTCAGATCCTTGTTCATCTGCGTTACGCCTGCGTTTCGATGGTTTCTTGGGTGAACTGGTCGTTGGTATAGACACAGATGTCGGCCGCGACCTGCATCGCCTTGCGCACCAGTATCTCGGCGTCTTTCTCATATTCGGCCAACGCGGTGGCGGCGGCGAGGGCGTAATTGCCGCCCGACCCGATCGCGGCGATGCCGCCCTTGGGTTCGAGCACGTCGCCGTTGCCGGTGATGACGAGCGTCACCTCCTTGTCGGCGACGATCATCATCGCTTCCAGATTGCGGAGATATTTGTCGGTGCGCCAGTCCTTGGCGAGTTCGACCGCGGCGCGCAGCAGTTGGCCGTTGTGGCGCTCCAACTTGGCTTCCAATCGTTCGAACAACGTGAAGGCGTCGGCAGTCGCGCCCGCGAATCCGCCGATGACGCTGCCGTCGTGCAGGCGGCGGACCTTACGCGCGTTGGGCTTCATCACGGTCTGGCCCATTGATACCTGACCGTCGCCGATCACGACGACCTTGTCGGCGGTGCGGGCGGACAGGATGGTGGTTCCGTGCCAAGGCGCGGCACGGTGCGCATGGGGTTCGCTCATGGCCAGCGATATGGGAGATGACGGGCGGGGCCGCAAGGGGAGGGGATCGCGTCGCCCCGCCTTTGCGGGGGCCGACGTTCGATCAGGCGGGCCAGGCCAGGAGTGCGCGCGCGCCCTCGTCGATCTCGATAGCCGACGGGTCGGTGAGCAGCACGGCCTCGCCAAGCGCGACGCGCTCATCGCCGACGCGGCAGCCCGCCGAGAGCGGGACGAAGGTCAACTCGCCGGCCGCCTGCGCGAGGATGTCCGGATCGATCGGGCCGGCAAGCTGGGCGAGATGAAAGTGCGGGCCGCTGACCAGCATGCGGTTCGCCTGCGGATCGACGACGGTATCGCGCGGATCGTGGACCGGACCCGGGTTGGAGACCTTGAGGCCCTCATCGAGGTGGAGTTCGCGCGGGCGGCCATAATCGTAAAGGCGGTAGGTGCAGTCGACATTCTGCTGCACCTCGACGACGGTCAGGCCGGGGCCGATCGCGTGAATCGTACCCGCCTGATTATAGACGAAATCATCGGTTTTCGAGGGGCGCCAGTCGATCAGGTCGACGATGCTCCCGTCGAGCGCGGCGCTGTGGAGTTCCGCATGACTGCTCGGGCGATTGAGGCCGACCCCAAGCTCGGCGCCAGGTCTCGCATCGAGGATCAGCCAGCATTCCTCTTTGCCGCGTGCAAACCCCGCGGCCTGTGCCGCCGCATCGCCCGGATGGACCTGGATCGACAATCGTTCGGACGTGAACAGGAATTTGACCATGATCGGCGCATTGTCGCCGCCGGGATGGTCGAACCAGATCTCGCCGATCCGGCGCGCGCCGAAATCGCCGAAATCGCTGGGAATATCGGTGCGTCCCCAGGGCTTTTCGACGACGATCGTTTCAAGACGTTGCAGCATATCCCGCCCATGCGGGGGCATCGCGAACGCGTCAAGCCTCGCCGCGTCAGGCCGCGCGGTGCAGCGGATTGGCGCTCGTCATATTTGGCTGATCGAGCCACAAGCCGCGCGTGTCATAGACGATTTTTTCGCCACGTTCTTCGAGCGGGATGGATTTGAACAGATCATGGTCGACCAGCACGATCAGCAGGTCGCAATCGGCCAGCGCGCTGTCGAGGTCGATCAGCTCGGCGCCGGTCCCGGCGAACTCCATCGGCAGCCCGCGTGCATAGGGTTCGACGATCCGAACCTGCGGGCCGAATCGGCGGGCGAGCGCGGCCGCGACCTCGACCGCCGGGCTTTCGCGAAAATCGTCGATATTGGGCTTGAAGGCGAGGCCGAGGCAAGCGACGCGCGCCTGCGGATACTGCGACACCAGCATTTCGGCGGCGCCGATGACATGCGCGGTCTTGGCAAGATTGACCTCGCGCGCGGTGCGGATCAGGCGGCTGTGCTCGGGCGCGCCATGGACGAGGAACCAGGGGTCGACCGCGATGCAATGGCCGCCGACGCCGGGGCCGGGCTGGAGAATGTTGACGCGTGGGTGGCGGTTCGCGAGGCGGATCACCTCCCACACATCGACCCCCATCTGCTCGGCCATCATCGACAGCTCGTTGGCGAAGGCGATATTGACGTCGCGGTAGCTGTTTTCGACCAGCTTCACCATTTCGGCGGCGCGCGCCGACGTGGTGACGCAGGCACCGCGGACAAACTGCCGGTAAAAGGTCATCGCACGGCGGGCGCAGCGCGGGGTGATGCCGCCGATGCAGCGGTCGTTGTCGACCAGTTCGACGAGGATTCGGCCGGGCAGCACGCGTTCGGGGCAATAAGCGATGAAGATGTCGGCAGCGCCGCTGCACGCGCCCGGAACCTTGAGATCGGGACGCAGCCCGGCGATCAGCTCGGCGACCTTTTCGGTCGTCCCGACGGGCGAGGTCGATTCGAGGATGACGAGGTTGCCGGCCTCCAGCCGCGGTGCGATCGCGCGCGCCGCCGACAGGACATGGCTGATGTCGGGACGATGTTCATCGTCATGCGGAGTCGGGACGGCAATTACAAAAGTGTCGGCGGGCGCGACCTCGACCGACGCCACCAGCGCCCCGCGCGACACGACGCCCTGGACCAGGCCGTCGAGATCGACTTCCTCGATATGCACCCGGCCGCTGTTGACGGTATCGACGACCGCCTGGCTCACGTCGACCCCGGTGACTTTGCAGCCCGAGCGCGCAATCAATGCCGCGGTCGGCAGCCCGATATAGCCGAGCCCAAGCACCGTAACCTTTTGTTCCGTATCAATGGGCACGCGCAACAATCTCCGCAATCTGTCTGGCCGCCGTGCCGTCGCCGAACGGGTTGTGGGCGCGGGCCATGACCGAATAAGCCTCCTTATCGTCGAGAAGCTTGAAAATTTCGGAAACAATACGCGCTTTGTCGGTTCCGACAAGTCGCGCGGTGCCTGCTTCGATGCCTTCGGGACGCTCGGTCGTCTCGCGCATGACCAGCACCGGTTTGCCGAGCGCCGGGGCTTCTTCCTGCACCCCGCCGCTATCGGTCAGCACCAGGTCGGACGTCGCGAGCAGCCGCACGAAATGGGGATAATCGAGCGGATCGATCAGCGCGACATTGGAAAGACCGCCAAGGATCGGTTCCATGCAACTGCGGACATGCGGGTTGGGATGGACGGGGAAAATCACCGCGACGTCGTCGCGCGCGGCAATGGCAGCGATGGCATCGGCGATAGCCTTCATCCCGTCGCCGAAATTCTCGCGCCGATGCGAGGTGACGGCAACGATCCGCTTGCCGGCGAAGCGCGCGACGAGCGGGTCGAGGCCGCTGGCCAGCGAAGCATCCTGGTCGATTCGCGCCTTGGTCGCGAGCAGCGCGTCGATCACGGTGTTGCCGGTGACGTGAATGCGGTCAGCGGGCACATTCTCGGCGCGCAGGGCCGCGGCGGCAGTTTCCGTGGGCGCAAAGTGGAGATCGGCCACCGCGCCGGTGACCTTGCGATTCACCTCCTCAGGCCACGGGTGATAGATATTACCGCTGCGCAGCCCCGCTTCGACATGGCCGACGGGAATCTTGCGGAAATAGGCGGCGAGGGTGGCGGCCATTGTGGTAAGCGTATCGCCATGGACGAGAATGCGGTCGGGCTTTTCGCGATCGAACAATTCTCCCAGCCCGGTAACCAGGCGCGCAAGCAGAGAGTCAAGCGTCTGGTTCGGTGTCATGATGTCGAGATCGAAATCGGGCGTGAGGCGGGCGATGCTTAGAACCTGGTCAAGCATGTTGCGGTGCTGTGCGGTCACACAAAGCCGGATGTCGACCCCCGATTGCCGGCGCAGCGCATGAACGACGGGAAACATCTTGATCGCCTCGGGTCGCGTCCCGAAAACCGTCATTATGATCATTCTTGCTTTCCTCACGACCCTTGGCTTCATTCTTATGACGAATAATACTTGTGAACCATTAAACATAGAGTGCCAGATGGTGGCAAAACGGAGCCAACTAGCAGCGTTGTCGGCGCCGCGCGTGATCGAGAATACCGCTGCTCCGTCCAACGGCGCGAGAGGCCTACGACGCGCCTCGATCGAGGCCTTGCAAATTTGCCATACATAGAGTTCGAATCTGCCATGCATCTGGCGCAAAACGTCGGCATCCTGCTACATTCCAATTTCTGCTTCCTCCGACATCTCGCGGAATCGCAGCTATTTTTTTCAAGGCAGGCGAGCTGCCAATATTCAATCCAACGATGTCGCGATCGTTGTCGCACGAGCGCGGTATGCGGTTCCATTATGCCGGAAACCGGGACATCATAACTACCTCAAGCAACCGTAAGATCGACTGGCACAAATGAAAAAGCTGATGAATGCCGCCAACCTCGGCGCTTGCAAAAGGAGCAAAACTCGTCTCTAGGGCGCCATCACCGCCGCAAGGTTTCGCTGTGTCGAAATGGGCGGTTTTTTGATGAGCCAGGCAAAGGGTATTCCGACATCATGCTGAACAACAAATCCGTCCTGATTACGGGTGGAACGGGTTCTTTTGGCAAGGCCTTTGTCAAGACGGTGCTTGAGCGTTTTCCCGACGTTCGCCGTCTGGTGATCTATTCGCGCGACGAGTTGAAACAGTTCGAAATGCAGCAGGTATTTCCGTTCGAGAAATATCCGGCAATCCGCTATTTCATTGGAGATGTGCGCGACGAGGCCCGGCTGCGCCGCGCGCTTGAGGGCATCGACATCGTCGTCCACGCCGCCGCACTGAAACAGGTGCCCGCGGCCGAGTATAACCCCTTCGAATGCATCAAGACCAACGTGCTTGGTGCACAGAACCTGATCGAAGCCTGTCTCGACAGCAAGGTCGAGCGGCTTGTCGCGCTGTCGACCGACAAGGCGGCGGCGCCGATCAACCTCTATGGTGCCACCAAGCTCTGCTCCGACAAACTGTTCGTTGCGGCCAATTCGGTGCAGGGGTCGCGCGGCATCCGGTTCAGCGTCGTGCGCTACGGCAATGTCATGGGTTCGCGCGGTTCGGTGATCCCCTTCTTCATGGCGCGCAAGGGGGCGGGCGTATTGCCGATCACCGACGACCGCATGACGCGTTTCAACATTTCCTTGCAAGAAGGCGTGGAAATGGTGTTGTGGTCGATCGAGAATGCCGAGGGCGGCGAAGTGCTGGTCCCCAAGATTCCCTCGTACCGCATCACCGATGTTGCGACCGCGGTCGCGCCCGAGTGCCGTCAGGAAATCGTTGGCATTCGCCCGGGCGAGAAGATCCACGAGGAAATGATCACCGCGTCGGACAGCTTCAATACGGTCGACCTCGGCGATTTCTACGCGATCCTGCCGACCTCGGGCCTCTATTCGGTCAAGGATTATTGCGCGCGGAACAAGGCCACGCCCGTCGAGCCGGGTTTCGCGTATAACAGTGGCGACAATCCCGATTTCCTGACCGTCGACGAGCTTCGCGACCTGATCGAGAAGCACGTGGTGGGCCAGACCATCGATTGAGGAGCGGGCGCCGCCGTATGGTCGGCGCCGGAGACCGAGCATGGCGTTCATTCCCTATAGCTGCCAACAGATTGAGGGTGAGGATATCGACGCCGTTGTGGCGGTGTTGAAATCGGATTTCCTGACGCAGGGACCGGCGATCCCAGCGTTCGAGGCTGCCTTTGCAGCGCGCCACAACACTGCGCATGCGATCGCGGTGTCGAACGCGACGGCGGCGCTCCATATCGGCTGCCTTGCGCTTGGCGTCGGGCCCGGCAAGCGCGTGTGGACCAGCCCCAACAGCTTTCTCGCATCGGCCAACTGTGTGCTTTATTGTGGCGGCACGGTCGATTTCGTCGATATAGATCCCGCCTCCCGCAACATGTCGGTCGCCGCGCTGGCTGCAAAGCTGGAGGCCGCCGATCGCGTGGGCGAACTGCCGCATGTCGTGATCCCGGTCGATTTCTCGGGATTGCCGGCCGACCATGCCGAAATCCGGACGCTCGCCGACCGCTATGGTTTTGGCGTCCTGCTCGATGCGTCACACGCCGCGGGCGCGGAATATCAAGGCGAGCCAGTCGGTTCGCGCCATGCCGACATCACGGTGTTCAGTATGCACGCGGTCAAGATCGTCACCACCGCCGAGGGCGGGATGTTGACGACGCAGGACGACACACT
This sequence comes from Sphingopyxis sp., assembly GCF_051861155.1. Classification (GTDB taxonomy): domain Bacteria; phylum Pseudomonadota; class Alphaproteobacteria; order Sphingomonadales; family Sphingomonadaceae; genus Sphingopyxis. Next base: position 377,499 of record NZ_JBHYDE010000002.1, read on the forward strand.
TGCTGAAAGGCTCCGTCTTTTGCGCTCGCACGGCATGACGCGCGATCCTGCACAACTGACCGGCGTCAATGAGGGCGGCTGGTATTACGAGCAGATCGACCTCGGCTATAATTACCGGCTGACCGACCTGCAAGCCGCGCTCGGCCTGTCGCAGCTGGGTCGCATGGACGCGATGCAGGTCCAGCGCGATGCACTTGCCGACCGCTATGATGCGATCCTCGGCGACCTGCCGGTGAAGCGGCCGTTGCGGCTCGGTGATCGACGCTCAGCCTGGCATCTCTATGCCGTGGAAGTGGGCGAGGGGATCGACCGAAGCGCGGTCTTTGCGGGATTGCGCGCCGCCGAAATCGGTGTGAATGTCCATTATATTCCGATCCACACCCAACCTTATTATCGCGCGCTCGGTTTCAGGACGGGCGACTTCCCTGCGGCAGAGGCATATTATGCCAAGGCGATCTCGCTTCCGCTCTTCCCGCGATTGACCGAAGATCAGCAGGACAGGGTCGCGGCGATACTGCGCGGGCTGGTTGCATGAACACAGCCGTTGAGCGGCTCGCCGTCATTCCGGCGCGCGGCGGATCAAAACGCATTCCGCGCAAGAATATCAAGGATTTTGCAGGCAAGCCGATGATCGCCTATGCGATCGATGCAGCGCACAAGAGCGGTATTTTCGATGGTGTGATCGTGTCAACCGACGATGACGAGATCGCACGTATTGCGCGCGACCATGGCGCCGATGTGCCCTTTGCGCGCCCTGCCGAACTGGCCGACGATCATACGCCTACGGTACCGGTGATCGCACATGCGATTACGGAATGCCGCGCGATGGGTTGGCCCGTTGTCACCGCCTGCTGCATCTATCCTGGCGTGCCGATGATCGACCCCGCCGACATCAGCCGCGCGCTCGATGTGCTCCAGGCTGCGGGCGGTGAGGGTTATGTATTTCCGGTCGCACCCTTTCCTTCACCAATCCAGCGCGCTTTGCGTCGCGGAGAGGACGGCCGTGTCGCGCCGTTCAACCCGGAGCATGTCGGAACGCGGACACAGGATCTTGAGCCGGGTTATTATGATGCAGGCCAGTTTTATATCGGCGAGGCGGAGGCATGGCTCGCTGGACTGAACCTCCACGCGAACGGCCGGACGATCGTCCTGCCCGAATGGCGGGTGGTCGATATCGACACGCCAGACGATTGGGAGCGCGCCGAGAAACTCTATCAAGCCTTCGGGACGATGGGATGAAAGTCGCTTTCCGTGTCGATGCGTCGCATCGAATGGGCACGGGACACGTCCGCCGCGACCTGTCGCTCGCACACGGTCTTCACGCGGTGGGGGCCGACGTCGCCTTCGTATCGCGCGATCTTGGTCTCGGCGACTGGTCGGCGGGGGCGATCGAGGGAAAGGGCTTTCAACTCCGGTCGCTTTCTTCGCCAATGAATGACGGCAGCTGGCGCGCCAATCTGCCGCTATCGCACGCCGGTTGGGCCGAAATCGGATGGCAGGAGGATGCCCGGCATAGCATCGACGCGCTCGCCGACTTTGCGCCCGACTGGGTGGTGGTCGACCATTATGCCTTTGATACACGCTGGCAGCAGGCCGTTACCAACAGCCTTGGCGTTCGCGTTGCGGTGATCGATGACCTTGCTGACCGGCCGCTTTCTGCTCGGTTACTGATCGATCATAACTGGCATCCCGACCATCGGCAAAAATATGCCGGACTGCTGCCGGACGACTGCATTCTGCTCGCCGGGCCGTCCTATGCGCTGCTTGATCCGGTCTATGCGGGGGCTCGGCGCTATGACTTTTCGCCAAAGGTCGGCTCGATCGGGATATTTATGGGCGGGAGCGATGCCGTGAATGCCAGTGCGACTGCGCTCGACGCGGTGGCGAAAGCGGGTTTCCATGGCGCGGTTGAAATCGCCTCGACCTCGGCCAATCCGCATCTAGGCACCCTGCGTGCGGCTGTCGCGGCGCGTCCGAGTGCCCGGCTGAGCGTCGACCTGCCTGATCTTGCCGACTTCTTCGCGCGCCACGACCTGCAGATTGGTGCCGGCGGCGGCGCGACATGGGAACGGATGTGTATCGGCGCGCCCTCGATCCTCCTGCCTTTTGCCGAGAACCATATGGACGTGCTAGGACCGCTGGGCGCTGCCGGCGTCGCGCATATCGTCGATCCGGGCTGGTCCGCGGACAGCCTTGCCGGTGATATAGCCGCGATGATCGCCGACGCCGATCGTCGGCGCGCCTTTTCGGAGGCGGGGCGCGCGCTGGTCGACGGGCAGGGCGCGATGCGGGTCGCCCGCGCGATGAGGGAAGCATGTTGAAGGTTTCGATCGTCTGTTCGGACAAAAACCACCCGGTATGGGCTAGCCTCGAACAATGGGCCGAGCGCAATCGGTCGGCTGCGGCGACCGAGCTCGTTACCCGCTCCGCCGAACTGTCGGGCGGTGATATCCTGTTCTTGATTTCCTGTTCGGAACTGATCGGGCCCGACGTGCGCGACCGATATGCGCATGTCTTTGTCATTCACGCCAGCGACCTTCCGAAGCGTCGGGGCTGGTCACCCTATATTTGGGCATTGATTGAGGGTGAAGCAGAGATTGTCGTCAGCCTGCTCGCCGCCGAGGATCCGGTCGACAGCGGCGATATCTATCGCCAAGTCCGCTTCAATGCCGAGCGACACGAACTGCTGTCCGAGATTATGGCCAAGCTCATCGCCGCCGAGCTTGAATTGATGGATTGGGCGGTTGCCAGTTTCGGCCGCTATGTGCCCCGCGCGCAGGAAGGTGAACCGAGCTGGTGCCCCCGCCGTCGTCCCGAGGACAGCCGCGTCGATCCCGCCGCATCGATCGCCGAGCAATTCGATACTATCCGTCTGTCGGATCCCGACCGCTTTCCCGCATTTTTTGACCTGCATGGCGCGCGCTATGCTATTTCATTGAAGAAACTGGAGAATTAATCCTCATGATGATCAAGGACCGTGAAGTCGCGGCCGGCAAGAGGCCCTATCTGATCGCCGAAATGTCGGGGAACCACAACCACGACCTCGGCCGTGCGCTGGCCATCGTCGATGCCGCTGCGGCGAGCGGTGCCGATGCCATCAAGCTCCAGACCTATACCGCCGAAACGATGACGTTGAAGGTTCCGGGCGACGATTTCGTTATCACCGACCCCGGTAGCCTGTGGAACAACCGTCACCTCTACGACCTGTACGACGAGGCGCACACGCCATGGGACTGGCACGCGCCAATCATGGCGCGCGCAGAGGAGCTGGGCATCCATTGCTTCTCGTCGCCTTTCGACGCGACGGCGGTCGATTTCCTCGAAACGCTGAACGTCCCGGCGTACAAGATCGCCTCGTTCGAAATCATCGACCTGCCGCTGATCCGCCGCGTCGCGGCGACCGGCAAGCCGATGATCATGTCGACCGGCATGGCCAATGTGTCCGAAATCGGCGAAGCCGTCGCTGCCGCGCGCGAGGCGGGCGCAAAGGACATCGTGCTGCTGAAATGCACGAGCACCTATCCCGCGACGCCCGAGAACAGCCACCTCAACACGATCCCGAACCTGCATGAAACCTTTGGTTGTGCGGTCGGCTTGTCCGATCACACGATGGGATGCGGGGTAGCGGTGGCGAGCGTCGCGATGGGCGCCTGCCTGATCGAGAAGCATTTCACGCTCGCGCGCGCCGACGGCGGCGTCGACAGCGCCTTTTCGATGGAACCTCACGAATTCGCCATGATGCGCGAGGAGTGCGATCGTGCGTGGCAGGCGATGGGCGGCGTTACCTATGGCGTCAGCGCCGAGGCGGGATCGAAGCAGTTCCGCCGCTCGCTCTACATCGCCAAGGATGTTGCCGCGGGCGAGGAACTGACGTCGGAGAATTTGCGCGCCATCCGTCCCGGTTATGGTCTGCCACCCAAATTCTATGACCATTTCATCGGCAAGAAGGTGCATCGTCCGCTCGTCGCGGGGACGCGCGTGACCTGGGATATCCTGTCCTGACCCGCACCTATGACGTCTTGGTGATCGGCTGCGGCAATATCGGCGGACGGTTTGATGAGGGCCGACCCGCCGACGCCCTGCCGCTGAGCCACGCCGGCGCTTTTCGCGCGCAGGGCGGGTTTCGCATCGCGGCGTGCGTCGACCCCGACGCCGAGCGGCGCGCCGCCTTTGCGCGCCATTGGGACGTTGCCGAACAGGCAGCGACTGTCGCCGACCTCGGCGCCGAGGCCGGCCGGTTCGATCTTGTCAGCATCTGCTCGCCCACTGCCTGTCATGAGGCGGATCTGGCGGCGGCGCTGGCGCTGCGGCCGAGGCTCGTCTTCGCCGAAAAGCCACTGACGCAAGCCGCGGGGGTGAGCGCCGACTGGGTACGACGCTATGAAGCTGCGGACATCGAGCTCGCGGTGAATCATACGCGGCGCTGGGCGCCTGACATCGTCGCGCTCGCCGCCGATCTCGCCGCCGGCCGCCACGGCGCTGTCCGCGCGGCGAGCGGTTTCTATACGAAGGGCATCGGGAACAATGGGAGCCATATGCTCGACCTGCTCGCGATGCTGCTCGGCCCACTGGCGTTGGTTGCGGCAGGAGCTCCCCGCTTTGATTTCTGGGAAGACGACCCCAGCGTTCCGGCGTTGCTCACAGCGGGTGACGATATTCCGGTAGCGCTCAACGTTGGTGACGCGAGCGATTATGCGCTGTTCGAGCTGCGGATCGTGACGGAAAAGGGAACGATCGAGATGATCGACGGCGGGCTGGGCTGGATTCTCCGCCCGGCGGGCAAAAGCGCGGCCTTCGCCGGCTACTGCACGCTGCAACCGGGCACGGCCAGCGAAGGCCGTTATTTCGAGGCGATGCGCGCCGCCGCCTCCAATCTGTACGACTGGCTGGAACACGGCGCGCCGCTTGCCAGCAACGGGCGAACCGCGCTAACAGCGCAGAAATTATGCGATTCCATCAGGGAATCCGCGCTCAACCGCACCCGCGCAGGCGGGACAGCTCAGACAAGGACATGACCGAGAGATGACCGAACCGCTTGCCCTTCTTGGCGGATCGCCTCTGATTTCGCGCCCGCTTGAAGATTTCAAGAGCATGGGGGCCGATGAAGAGGCCGCAGTGGTGCGCGTCGTGCGCAGCGGAAATCTGTCGGCCTATATCGGCGCGCCGGGCCCCGGCTTCATGGGCGGAACGGAGGTCAAGGCGTTCGAGGCCAAGGCCGCCGCCTATTTCGGCGTCAAGCATGCGATCGGCGTCAACAGCTGGACGTCGGGCTTGATCGCCGCGGTCGGCGCGATCGGTGTCGAGCCGGGCGACGAGATCATCACTACGCCGTGGACGATGTCGGCAACAGCAATGGCGATTCTGCATTGGAACGCAATTCCCGTCTTTGCCGATATCGACCGCCGGACCTTCAACATCGATCCCGAGAGCGTCCGCCGCAACATCACCCCGCGCACGCGCGCGATCCTTGCCGTCGACATTTTTGGCCAGTCGGCCGACATGACAGCATTGCGCGCGATCGCCGACGAGCATGGGCTGAAGCTGATCACCGACACGGCGCAGGCGCCTGGGTCGCGTAGTGGCGACGATTTCACGGGCACGCTTGCCGATATCGGCGGTTTCAGCCTGAATTATCACAAGCATATCCATTGCGGTGAAGGCGGCATTCTGGTCACCAATGACGATGCGCTGGCGGCGAAGATGTGCCTGATCCGCAACCACGCGGAATCGGTGGTGCAGCCAGCGTCGCGTGCCGATCTGGTCAACATGATTGGCTATAATTTCCGTATGGGCGAACTTGAGGCAGCAATCGCCAGCACACAGCTCGACAAGCTCACCGCGCGCGTCGCCGACCGGCAGCGCGTCGCCGACGAACTCAATGCCGGGCTCATGGGATTGAAAGGCCTTTCAACGCCTTATGTCGCGCCCTACACATCGCATGTCTATTATATCTACGCGATGACGCTCGACATCGACGCGCTTGGCATTTCGCGTGATACCATCGCTGCAGCACTGCGCGCTGAGGGTGTTCCCTGCGTATCTTCCTCCTATCAAAATCTCCACCGGCTGCCGATCTTCACGCAGCAGGTTGCTTATGGCAGCGAAGGCTTCCCTTGGTCGCTGCGCGCGGGAGAACGTAATTTTGCTTATGGGCCAGGGACATGCCCGGTCGCGGAGGAGCTTCAGGACAAGAGTTATCTGGGCCTTGCTGTCTGCATGCATCAGTTGCCAAGCGAGGATGTCACGCTGATCGTCGAGGCGTTCCGTAAGGTTTGGGGTCAGCTCGACGCGCTGGAAGAACATGACGCTGCGACTGTCGCCGCTTGAAGGGCGGCTCGTCTGGTTGCGCCCATTCGGGCCGGACGATATTACCGACGACTATATCGGTTGGCTGAACGACCCGCGCGTTGTGCGGTTCTCGAACCAGCGATTCCGCGCCCATGATCGGGCGAGTTGCGAAGCCTATCTGGCGTCTTTTGCGGGTACGCCCAATTTCTTCGTCTCGGTGCACGAAAGGGCGGGCGACCGCGCGATCGGCACGATGACCGCTTATGTGAACCCGCGTCATCAAACGGTGGATGTCGGCATCATGATCGGTGAACCCGATCGCTGGGGCGGCGGCTATGGTCAGGATGCGTGGTCGACGCTGACCGACTGGTTGATCGCGCAGCCGGAGGTCCGCAAGCTGACGGCCGGAACGTTGGCGTGCAATCAAGCTATGGTCCGGCTTATGGAACGGTCGCATATGCGGCACGAGGCGACGCGCAAGGCGCAGGAACTGGTCGATGGTGCGCCGCAGGATATCGTCTATTATGCGCGCTTCGCCGGGTTATGATCGAAGCAGACCCGCTGGCTGAGCTGCCGCGTCCCGTCGCGGTCGTGGCGCATGATGCGGGCGCTGCGAACATCATCATCGCGTGGATTGCGCGAGCGGGGAAGGCGGCCGATTTTCGCATCGTCCTTGCAGGTCCGGCGGCGACGCTTTGGCAGCGACGCTTTGGGATGTGGGCTCCTGATATGTCGCTCGAAGCGGCGCTGGACGGCGCGGCGAGCGTGCTCAGTGGAACCGGCTGGGCCGGCGATCTCGAGCATCGGGCACGGGTGCTGGCGACCGAGGCGGGGCTCCGATCGGTTGCGGTTCTTGATCATTGGGTCAACTACCCGATGCGGTTCGAGCGCGCTGGGCGGCGCCAACTGCCGGGCGAGTTTTGGGTGACCGATCCCCATGCCGCCCGGATTGCCCGCGCCGATTTTCCGGGCGTACCGGTGGCCGAGAAGCCGAACTACTATCTCGCCGAACAAGTCGCCGCCGCCGGGCCGCAACCCCTCGATGGCCCGGTGCTGTTTGTCGCGGAACCGGCACGCAGCGACTGGGGGCGGGATCAGGCCGGCGAGTTTCAGGCGCTCGACTATTTTGCGGCGGAGCGGGACCGGTTGGGCATCAGGTCCGACATGCCTTTGGTTATTCGACCGCACCCATCTGATTCGGCTGGAAAATACGACGGCTGGATCGATGCGCATCCCGGAGCAAGCCTTGACATGTCGCCCGATCTTGCCATGGCGATCCGCGGCAGCGCGTGGGTTGCGGGCATGAACAGCTTTGCGATGGTGGTGGCTCTGGCGGCCGGACGAAGAGTCATCTGCAGCCTGCCCCCTTGGGCCCCCGCATGCGTCCTTCCGCACCGCGGGATCATACATTTGAAGGAATTGACGGCTCCATGAAATATTGCTCGCGTTGCCTGCAACCGGACACACGGCCGAATACCGTGTTTACCCCGGCGGGCATTTGTCCGGCATGCGACTATTGGGACCGGCTCGCGCACGTGGATTGGCAGGAACGCTACGAGATCCTACAGGATCTGCTCGCCGAATTCCCGCGCAAGCCCGGGCAGAAATTCGACTGTATCATCGGCGTCAGCGGCGGCAAGGACAGCACGCGGCAGGCGCTGTGGGTCCGCGACAAGCTGGGTCTCAATCCGCTGCTCGCCTGCCTCAGCTATCCGCCCGAGCAGGTTACCGAGCGCGGGGTTCGCAACATTTCGAACCTGATCGAGCAGGGGTTCGACGTCGTGATCTCGGCGCCCGCGCCGCAGGTGTGGCAGGGGCTGATGCGCGCGGCGTTCGACAAATTCACCAACTGGGCGCGCTCGACCGAACTCGCGCTGTTCAGTTCGGTGCCGCAGCTCGCGATCCGCTATCAGATTCCGCTCATTTTGTGGGGCGAGAATCCCGGGCTTCAACTCGGTGACCTCAAGACGCTGGGCCGTACCGGCTACGACGGCAATAATCTGCGCTATATGAACACATTGTCAGGCGCGGCGCTCGACTGGATGCTCGATGCCGGGATCGACCGCAGGCAGCTGATTCCCTATCAATATCCGACGCCCGAGGAATTCGACGCGCACGGGTTGCAAATCGTCTATCTGGGCTGGTTTCTCGGCGACTGGTCGTTGACCAACAACGGCATGTATTCGGTTGCCGGCGGCCTGCAGATCCGTGAAGATCCGGTCGAAAATACCGGCGACCTTCGCGGCGTCACCTCGCTCGACGAGGATTGGGTTACGCTCAACCAGATGATCAAATATTACAAATTTGGCTTTGGCCGGGTGACCGATTATTGCAACGAGGAAATCCGCCACGGCAACATGGCGCGAGAAGAGGGCATTCGGTTGGTCGAAGCCTATGATGACAGCTGTGCACCCGACTATATCGATCAATTCTGCGACTATATCGGCATTTCAACCGCGCAGTTCTGGAGCCAGGTCCATGCCTCGGTGAACCGCGAGCTGTTCGACATCCGCTCCGACGGGCGGATCGAGCGCAAATTTCGTGTGGGAGCGGGGCTGTGATTGCACGGCGGACGATCGGCATCGTCGACTATGGCGTCGGCAATCAGGCTTCGGTCTGGCGTGCGCTGCACAATCTCGGTTATCGTTGCCGGGTCAGCAGCGACCCGGCGGTCCTTGACGCGACGGATGTCATCCTGCTGCCCGGCGTCGGCGCCTTTCCCGCTGCGATGGAGCAGCTGCACAAGCATGATCTGGTCGGCTTTCTGCAAGAACGCGCTCGCGCCGGCAAGCCGTTCATCGGCCTTTGCCTCGGCATGCAACTGCTCGCCGAGGTTTCACACGAACTGGTCACCACCGCCGGGCTTGGGCTGATCCCTGGCGAGGTCAAGCCGTTCGAGCAAGATCGCTGGCACATTGGGTGGAACAGCATCGAGGTGCGGGGCGACGACGGCCTGCTTGCGGAAAGCGACGGGCAGGCGATGTATTTCAATCATAGCTATGTCTTTGACGCACCGTCGGAATATGTCGCGTGTGTTGCGCGGCTGACGGCGCCCTTCACTGTCGGAGTCAAGCGCGGCAAGCTCGTCGGCCTGCAGTTTCACCCCGAAAAGAGCCAGCTCAACGGGCACCTGCTGCTGCGCAACGTCGTCGAACATCTGTGCGCCGCGGGGGAATCTGCATGATCAAGAAACGGCTAGTCGGCGTCGTCACCGTTCGCGACGGCTGGGCGATCCAGTCGATCGGCTATTCGCGCTATCTGCCGCTCGGGCGGCCCGAAGTGCTGGTCGAAAATCTCGACCGCTGGGGCGCCGATGAAATCTTCGTGCAGTGCATCGACCGGACGCGCGCAGGACAGGGGCCCGATTTCGCGCTGATCGAACGGATCGGCAAGCTCGGGATATCGACGCCGCTCATCTACGGCGGCGGCGTGAGGTCGGCCGCTGATGCACGGCAGGTCGTCAATCTTGCGGCCGACCGCGTCAGCCTCGATGCGCTGCTGCGCGATGATCCCCAACAGGTGCGCGCGATCGCCGGACAGCTTGGCGCGCAGGCGGTGATTGCTGCGCTGCCGGTGGCGATCGAGGACGGCGCGATACGCTGGCTCGACTACCGCACCGGGCAGGCGGATACGATCTCGCCCTCGCTTGTCGATGACCTGCAATCGGGGCTGATTTCCGAAGCGCTGCTGATCGATTGGCGCAACGAGGGACGGCCGGGCGGTTTCGACACCGATCTGCTCCGCGCCGCACTGCCCGCCTCGGTGCCGGTGATCACATTCGGCGGCCTGTCCGAGGCGGGTCAGCTTGCCGGCGTACTGCGCGAACCCAATGTCGTCGCTGCGGCTGTCGGCAATTTCCTGTCCTATCGCGAAACCGCGATCCAGCAATTCAAGAAGGCAATGTTCGACGTGCCCCTGCGCCCGGCCAGCTTTCAGCGGACCTTTTACGCATGACCGACCTCGCCCACGACCACGACGCGCATCAGTGCAAACGTTGCCTCTATTCGACCCGCCACGCGCTCGGCCTCGTCCTTGACGCCGAGGGCATTTGTTCGGGCTGCCGCGTCCATGAGGAAAAGGATAGCCTCGACTGGGATGCGCGGTGGCAGAAGCTCGAGGCGCTCGTCGCGCCTTATCGTGCGAAGTCGGGCAGCATCTATGACTGCATCGTCCCGGTGACGGGCGCCAATGACTCGCACTTCATCCTGCATGTCGTGAAGGAGCGGCTGGGGCTCAACCCGCTGCTCGTCACCTACAACAAATATTTCAACACGCCGCTCGGCGTGCGCAACCTCGCCAACCTGCGGATCAAGTTCGACTGCGACATCCTGGTCCAGAATGTGAACCCGGTCGCCGTGAAAAATATCTCACGCACCGCACTGCGGATGCTCGGCAGCATGTATTGGCCATGTTTGGCGGGGCAGACGGTCTTTCCGGTTCAGACTGCGGTACGCTATCAAGTGCCGCTGATCATCTGGGGCGCGCATCAGGGACTCGAACAGGTCGGCATGTTCAGCCACGAGCACGAGGTCGAGATGACCCGGCGCTACCGTAAGGATCATGATTTGATGGGGCACGAGCCCGATCAGCTGCTGTCGATCTTCGACACGTTGAGCGAGGACGATGTCTGGCAGTATCGTTATCCAGACGATGATGATCTGGAGCGAGTGGGCGTGCGCGGCATCTATCTCGGCAATTACATGCGCTGGGATCCCAAGGCGCAGCATGAACAAATGGTCGCGAGCCACGGCTATCAGGGTGCGCGCTTCGGACGTACTTTCGACACCTATGACCATGTCGACTGCTATAATTTCATGGATGTCCACGATCATTTGAAGCTGCTCAAGCACGGCTATTCGAAAGTGACCGATCATGCGTGCAGAGAGATCCGGCATGGTCGCCTGACGCGGAACGACGCATTCGCGTTGGTCGCGCACTACGAGAATCATCCGCTGCGCCATCTCGACAAATTCTGCGAATGGATTGGCATCGACGAGCGCGCGCTCGCGTTCGTCTTTGACCGCCACCGTAACCCTGCGATCTGGGAAGAGACCAAACCGGGAAGGTGGCAGCGCCGAGCTGCAACCATTGATGATGTGCCTGCGCGCGTGGACCGAAAGGACGCCGAACGGAAAATGGGGTTCGAAGCGCACAGCGCGCTCGAGCGCGACATGGCGGATCGCTATATCATTGTCGGCAAAGGCTATCCGCTGTGACCGCGGTCGAAGCGACGACGGTCTGGCTGACGGGGCCTGGCGAAGTCGAACTTCGCGGCGAGCAGTTGAGTGCGCCTGTCGAAGGCGAACTGCTCTGCGAAACGATCGTCAGCGCCCTTTCCCCGGGGACGGAGATCGCCGCCTGGCAAGGTCTGCCACCGCTGCGGCCCAGTGTCGTTTATCCGCGGCTGCAGGGCTATTGCCATGTCGGCCGAGTGATTGCCAGCGGCTCGCCCGATTATGCGCCGGGCGATCGGGTATTGAGCTTCACTTCGCATCGAAGCCATGTGCTCCTACCCGTCGCCGATGTTCTTTACCGGTTGCCGGCCGATGCCGACGCGTCGGCGATCGCTTGCGCCTATCTCTATCACCTCGGCTATAACGCGGTTCTGCGTTCGAAAATTCGGTCGGGAAGTCGCGTGCTCGTGATCGGGCTTGGCGCGCTCGGCCTGACAAGTGTCGCTATGGCGGCCATCGCTGGCGCGGATGTGTTTGCGATCAGCGATCAGGCGTCGTCGGCGGTTTTTGCCGAGCGCATGGGCGCACGAACTGTGTTCGGACGGGACGCCCTGGATAAAGCCAAAGCGGCGCTTGGCGTGGGGGCCGATGTCGTGATCAGCACCGTTAACGGCTGGAGCGATTGGCAAACGGGGCTGCGGCTGGCAGCCCCCAATGGCGTGATCGCGATGCTTGGGTTTCCGGGGCGCGGTGAAGGCGTTCCGGTGGAAAACCCGCTGGCTAGTGAACAGGTCTATATGAAGCAGTTGCGGATCGAGGCCGTGGGCTGGTCGCCAGAGCGAGACGACAGCCGTTCCTTTCTGCGATTCAACGAGCGTGCGAATCTCGACTGGATCGCGAGGATGATCGCCGAGGGGCGGATCGATCCGTCGCTGTTGATTTCGGGGCGCTATGCGGGGACGGATATCGCCACTGCCTATACCGACCTCGCCGCACGTAAGAATGATGCGATTACCTACGTTCTGGATTGGGCCGAATGAGGCGTGCCGCGGTGATCGGTTGCGGGCGCATGGGGGCCTTTACCAGCCCAGCGGTTCGCGAATATGCACCGGCGTGCTGGTTCCCGCTCGCTCACGCCGAGGCGGTGCAAGCGCACGGAGATCTTGAGCTTGCCGCGCTTTGCGATCCGTCGGCCGAAGGATTGGCGCGTGCGCAGGCGCATTATGGTGTTGCACGGGGCTATGCTGATCATCTGTCTCTTCTGAAAGCGGAGGAGCTTGACCTCGTCACGGTCGCGACCCGGACGATCGGCCGTGCAGGGATCATCGCCGATTGTTTCGATGTCGGCGTGCGCGCGCTGCACATCGAAAAGCCGTTGTGCAGTTCGGTAGCGGAATTGCGCCGAATCGAGGCGATGGAGGCTGGCGGCGATCTGTTCCTCACCTATGGCACGGTGCGCCGTTTCTTCCCCATCTATCGCCACGCCGTCACGCTTGCGAGCGGTGGCGATTATGGCGCGCTGCGCGAGATTCGGGCTACGCTTGGGCAGGGCGCGCTCTATTGGACCCACCCGCACGCAGTCGACCTGATCTTGATGGCGGCTGGTGGTCGGCGGGTCGAAGCGGTGCAGGCGCGGCTCGCCGGCGTCGAGCGCGCAGCGGGCGCGATGACGATCAAGACCGACCCCGTGATCGAGGCTGCGACCATCTGGTTCGAAGACGGGGTGGCTGGGCACATCGGCCGTTCCCCGGGGATGGACTTAGTCCTGTCGTGCCAGTCTGCCGAATTGACGGTACTGAACGATGGTCATGGATTAGCGATATCGGATTATTCAGGCGCTAATCCTTATCCTGACCGTCAGTCGGTAACGGTGGGCTTCGATCCCGAAGCACCCGCAGGCACGCTGGCGCCGATCCGTGAATTGGTTGCCTGCCTCGACGGCGACGCAACGGCGCGCCGATCCAATGCCGCGAACCGTCGCGCAATTTTGACGGGCCAGCATATTCTTTTCGCGATGGTGCAATCGCATTTGGAGAGTGCCCGGCCAGTTGCGCTCGATGCGGTCGATCCAGCCATCGTCATCGAAGCACGCACTGGCGGCAATAATGCCTGACGTCCTATCTTTCACTGTCGCCGAGCAGGCCGGTTGTCGCCCGATCTAAAATTTTTGCTGTAAATGGACGCTTTGGCGTCAGGCCGACCCTATAGCGCGGCGGGCCGGGCGGTTGCGCGCGCAAATCACTGGCATCAAGGAGCCAGTGTCGCTAAAGGCTCATCCTCACAGCCGGCGCCGCTGGGCATTCGGCGCGTACGAATAGGTTTCAGTGAAGGCCATGGGGCTTTTTTCCCGTTTCCGCAAAAGCGAAGCGTTACCGCAGGGCGAGCGCTCAGTGCCCGACGTCGTGCGGAGCGAGCGCTCGGTGCCGGCGGGTATGTTGATTTATGCAATCGGTGATATTCATGGTCGCGACGATCTGTTCGCGAACCTGCTCGATCTGATCGACGCGGATCGCAGCAATCGACCCCACGAACAATGTGTTCTGATTCTGCTTGGTGACCTCGTCGACCGCGGCCCGGATTCTCGCGATGTGGTCGAACGAGCTCTTGGGCTCGCGGATCGCTTTGACCGGGTTCATCACCTGATCGGCAATCACGAGGAGTGCATGCTCGCGGCTTTGTCGGGTAGCGTTCGTGCCTTGCGCTATTTCTATCGTATCGGCGGCGATGCGACCATACGCAGCTACGTCGGCGGCGACGGAGTCTCGGAACAGCATACGTTCGAAGAATTGGCCGAACTTTTTCCGCCCGCGGTGCCGCAGCGGCATATCGATTTCCTGGGCCGCGGTGAGGACATGGTGCTGTACGGCGACTATGCCTTTGTCCATGCGGGCGTCCGCCCCGGCGTTTCGCTCGATCGGCAGAAGACGAGCGACTTGCGTTGGATCCGCGACGATTTCCTAAACAACGAAAGCGATCATGGCCCGCTCGTCGTTCACGGCCATTCGATTAGCGAAAATGTCGATCTGGCCTGTAATCGGATCGGGATCGACACCGGTGCTTATGCTTCCGGATGCCTTACTGCATTGACGCTTCAGGGGCGCGAACAGAGCTTTCTTTCGACAAAGACTGACTGACTTCGGCTGACTGGCTTCAAGTGCTTGGGCGGGCGCCCTTAGAAGGGCGGGCGATTGCCGGAATTCCTGTCAGCGTCTGATGGGATCCTGCGGATTTGGTCACTACCGCGTTCGCACCGACAGTGCAGTGATTGCCAAGCTCGATATCGCCAATGATCTTGGCTCCGGACGCGATAAATGCATGATCGCCAATCCGTGGGCGCGCGATATGTTCGATATCGATAAACTGCGCACCGATAGTGACCTGATGATAGATTACCGCGTGATGTCCGATATGGGCGGCACCGATCACCGATCCCGCGGCATGGGGCATGAAGAAATAGGGTCCGATCATGCAACGCGACGAAAATTCGACAGAATAAAGGTAGAAGTTGAGCCAGGTAAGAGCCTTCGAAAGGCGCGTCCATCCGGTACGACGCGTTGCATAGGACAGGCGATAGAGACCAACCGGGGCGCAACGCGGAACGAGGAAATTCCGCCACAAATCACGTTTGCGCACGGCTCGGTCGTTCACCCCATGGTGATGGAAATAGCATTCCAGGTCCGATTTGAGGAGATCGACGAGCGTCAGTTGTTCGGTCATCGGCTCTCTCTCAGGTGCACGGAGGAGAAATCTTCCTCCGCAAAAATTTCATCGACCCAGCCAGCCAAACTATATCGCTTTCGCGTTGCTTCCGAAACCGGCGTGGCCGCTTTCTCCAGAAACGCCGCCGGGACCGAGGGATTGTTCCGGTCGATTACACAGACATTCGCTGCATCGAAAAAGGCGTAGTTTCGGACATCGGCATTGGTCGTGATCAGTTTCTTGCCGGCGCCCAGCGTCTCGAACGTCCGCATCGTCAAGCCCACCTGTCGGGGGTGTTCGATGTCAAGAATGGCATCCGATTGCCAGAATATTTGCGAACTGGCCTGGCGATCCATCGGATTGAAGCTGAAATCGCGTTGGCGGGCGCCGCGGAATCCTCGATTCAGCAGACGATATGCCAACAGAACCCATTTCGCTTGCAGATAGAGAAACCAGAACCGGGTAATGTGCGCGGGTAGCTGGCGGTCGATCTGCGATACGATGGCATAACGATCGGTATGTGCAGTTCCGAGGAACGAGACCGCATACTTGCTTCCGGCGTTTTCACCTTCGGATGCCGATCCATCAAAAGCGGGACAATAGAATAGGGGGCGGAACCGCAAGCCCCTGCGCTTGGCCGCTTCGGGCTCGAAGCAGGACGCACGATCGAAATGCCGCAAGAGCGCTAGTGCAGAAGCCCTGTTTTCGAGCGAATCCCACAAATAGAAGAGGAAGGTTGCCGAGCGATGCGCCGCTCTTAATTCATCGAGTAACCGGTGGGACAGGGTTTGCCCATTCACGATCAGAACATAGTCGTATCGCACTGTACCAAAGCTCTTTAGCTGTCGACGGTAATATCGATCGGTCAAAAGCAGGATGAGGCTTCGCCAGACGCGGGCGAGGAGGTGCATCGCCGGTGAACGAAACGGGCGATCGGCAAGAAAGTCGACGCTGGCTCCCCGCCGTCTTAACTCCTCGGCTATCTCCGTCTCGTATCCGAAAAACTTCGGCGCGCTCAGCAAGATTGTCTTACCCGCCAGATCGGCAACCGGCGGCAAGCGCTCCTGTCCATCGTCCATCGTGGTTCGCCAGTGCTCTAGCTCGCGGCCAGTTTTCGGGCGCGCAGTTCCGCCATCGCGGCATCGAGGCGATCTTCATATGCCGGTTGCGACCAGGCCCAATTGCAGAACCGCTGCAATCCGTCACGCAAATCGACTTGGGGTACGAATCCGATCAGGCGGTGCGCTTCGGAAATATCGGCAAAGCAATGCCGGATGTCGCCTACCCGATATTGTGCGGTAACCTCGACCGGCACCTCGAGTTTTGCGGCGCCAAGTAGAGTCTGCACCAGTTCGCTTACGCTCGTGGCGACGCCCGCGCCCAGGTTCATTGTCGCTCCATCGGGCAGATCGGCAGTCATGGCGGCCATAAGCCCATCGACGATGTCGTCGATGTGAATGAAATCGCGTGTTTCCATGCCGTCTTCATAGATTGGGATCGGCAGACCTTGGCGCGCACGATTGAAGAAGATGGAGATGATACCCGTATAAGGGTTCCGCAGAGATTGTCCTTCGCCGAACACGTTTTGAAACCGAAAGATGACGGGTTTGATCCCCAGCGCCGGCGCCGCGGCGCGCAGCAACAGTTCCTGCGATGCCTTTGTCGCG
This sequence comes from Sphingopyxis sp., assembly GCF_051861155.1. Classification (GTDB taxonomy): domain Bacteria; phylum Pseudomonadota; class Alphaproteobacteria; order Sphingomonadales; family Sphingomonadaceae; genus Sphingopyxis. The sequence goes on from NZ_JBHYDE010000002.1 coordinate 394,327, forward strand.
GCATAGACCGAGCCCGGAGCAAAGGATAGAGTTTCGGGCGTCGCAACCGCTCTTAACGCGGTGCCGTCGTCACTGCGCAATTCCCATTCGTGGGCTGCGAGTTGCTCTGGCAAGCGCGGCTGGGGCTGGATAAGCCGGTCGGGCGCCGCCGGGTCGACATAAGCTCCTTCCCCATACACGCTGCGGCTGGATGCGAGGATTATGCGGGTAGGGCGTTTGCTCGCCTTGGCGAGCGCCTCGATGAGCGAGGCCGTGCCCATCTCGTTCACGCCGACATAGCCGCGAACCTGATACATCGACTGGGCAGTGCCGGTTTCAGCTGCAAGGTGATAGACGATGTCCAGCCCTTCAAGCTTTTCGGGAAAATCATGGGCTTCACGGACGTCGAGCCGCTCAATGGCGGCCCCCTCCGGCGCGACGAGGGTTGGAACAGTGCCGTGGATCTGTGGCGACAGATTATCAATCAGCAACACATCGTGGCCGGCATCGACCAAGCGGCGCGAGAGCGCCGAGCCAATAAAGCCCAAACCGCCGGTAATCGCTATACGCATCGGGAATCCTCGAAAGATTGAAGTGGTGGAGGTTACGCCAAGGCGGGACGGGCAGAGGCGGGTGCTTGAGGTGTTACGGGGGGCAGTGAAGTTGCATGTGCCGCATAAAGCCTGCGGGCGATGACGAACCCATAGATCATGCCGAAGCCGGGCGTCGAGATCATATATTGCGAGAAAAACACGAAAAGTACGGCACAGAGCAGGAAGGTTTCATATTGCGAGCGAAGGCCCTTCATCATGCTTTGGATAATGAAGATGAGGGGGACCAAGGCGATGAACCCGAACTGGAAGACGACGATCAGAATCCCCGAAGGAATGCCCGCGCCGCTGAGCATCAAGAGCCACGGATTTTGCGCCATGATGGGGCCCATCGCGTCGAGCCAAGCATCTTCGGTCATTCCGGCCGGAAAAAAGGTCTGCGCGATGATCTGCTTTGCGCCGACATAGATACCCCCCAAGCGGGCGTTCGTGCTGGCGTCGCTCGAAAGCAGATACAGCGGATCCTGATAGAACTCGCCCAAAAGCCTCACCAACCGGATATTATCCGGTAACATGTGGTTTTCGATGACTATCCCCAGCAGGAAATAGAGGGGAAAAATGAGCAGCAGTAAAAGACGTGCCTTTTTTCCGTAAATTATCAGATAGATTAGCGCGCCCAGAGCCAATGCGAGCGCCGCGCTCGACGACCGCGCGATGATGAGCGCAGTGATGAGGCAGGCAATCGACAGCCAGTTCCGCCCGCCGACAAGCACGAGCGCAGTTGCCAGGACGATCATATGGAATCCGAAATGGGTCGGTTCCGGTGCCAGGCCGAGCGTTCCGCGTCCAGAATCGACGACAGCTTCGGCGACCTCCGAATAGCTACCTACCAACTGCGATGCAAAACTGGGATCAACGACGCTTTGAATCACGCCAACCGCCATCCACGCCAGTGCGGCCGCGGTGATGATACGATCGGCGGCTTTCGGATATTCGACCGCTATGCCAAAGCTGGCGAAGGCAAAGGAGATAGGGCAGATATAGATCAGGAGATACTTCAGTTCCTGCGGCGTCGGCCCAGGCATGCAACTGATCAAAAACCCGATAACGCCAAGGAATGCCAGTCCAATAAGCGCAGCCGCATCCTTGCCCGGGAAATTGCTGCGCAGCGTTGGAAATGCGACTGCCGCAGCGAGCGAGCAGAATAAGAACGCATATGGCTGAGTGTAGGTGTCAAGTTTGATTATCTGCGTGTATGGGAAGAGGCAGAATGTCAAGCCAAGGCAATATACTATAAGTTTCATATGTATGAATTCATTCAAAGTAAGTAAGGAAAACTTATGGCATTACTTTGCTGCGGTACTTCCAATCTCACGCTGACTTGCGTCGCGCGATAGCGCAACCCCGGGCCAGACAGTTTTCATGTTCATTCTCCCTTACCCCGGTAGCCCCGTATTGGCAATGACGAGAGTAGCAGGAACAGGTAGATGATGCGGCAAGTGACTAGCATCCACATGAAACTGGCCAGGTCCAACCGGAGGAATGCCACGGCAAGCGCGGTGATCACGACCGTCGATGCGAAAATCGCGGCAGAACGCAACATTTGCTGTTCTCGGTCCATCGCGATCAAAAGGAACTCGATTAAGCCGGTGGTCAGCAGAACTCCCGAAACGGCGACGGGCGCGAGCAGCAGCGGGCGGTCGAAATAGCGCGCGAGCTCAGGGGGAAGGATCTGCGCTGTTATCGCTATGGCCACGGCGCCCATTACAGAAAGCCAGAGCGCGCTTGCTATCGCGCTCCACTGGAGAATTTGCCGGGTCGCCGCGGCAGCATTGCCGTTGAGCTGCACGAGGCGAATGGCTTGAGGTCCGGCGCGCTGTGCCAAGGCGCCGACGAGCAATGATGCGGCAGTGAGCAGCAAAGCCAGCGTTGCGTAGCGTCCGCCTTCCTCTTTGCCCAGGACATAAGTAACGAACAAGCGATCGAGATAAAAAGGTATAGCCACGCAAGAATAGGCAAGGAAAAGCCGAATTCCGCCGGAGTCAACTTGAGCAAGAGTTATGGGGGTTCTGGCAAGGGATGTTGGGGGCTCTGCATTGCGCCGAAAAAAGAGCCATTCCGAAAGGCGGCAAGTAAACAGGGTGGCAAGCGTCTCGGCGATCAATACTTTGAGCAAATCCCCTGTCTGTGCGGCGAAGGAGACAGCCAGCAGGACGCCCATAGCGCGCAGCACGGTGCCATAGGCTTGAGAGGATGGCGTTCCGGAGGCCCGCTGCATTGACGCCAAAAGCCCTGTGTAAATCGTATTCAGCGAAAAGAAGAATGCGATACCGAGCATTTGAAGCCATTCTGCCTCAAGCGCAAAGCCGAGTGACAGGGTGACAATACCGAGCGCTAAGGCACGAAAAACCAAACGGCGCATGATGAGGTGGGATGTCGGAAGAATATCGGTCTCGCGCCCGAGGCCCACGAGACGCGGGAAATTCTTCACAGTTGATTCCAACGTGCCGAAGCTCACCGTTGTCGACAGAAATGCACCTGTTGCGACAATCGTCGCATAGGTGGCAAAATCCGTCAGTGATAGATGCCAGGCAGTGACGATCATTCGCACTGACGTGAGGGCCGCAGCCCCGATCATCACGACAAGAAAAACCGCGCTGCCGACTCCAGGTCGAAAGGAGGGAGTCGGAGAATCTTCGATTTGCATCTTAGGCATACTCAAGTCGGCCGCTGATTGCTGTCTTCGCAACATCGAACAATTGGCGAGGAGCCAGATTTAACCGATCAATCCCCAAACTCACGACGGCATCAAGCGTCACATCGCGGGTTAGGCGTTTTCTCATCAGGCTGTCCATATTATTCTCAGGCGAGGCGAGTCCCCTGACGCAATCGAGGGGTCATCTCGGTGCAGCAGATCGACTGCCCGCATAAAGAAATGGGGCAGCCTGAATCGATCCGATCCGATCCGGTCACGCTCAAAGCGAGCCACATCGGCGGAGCAATTACCCCTTGAAGTCGGTTTTTTGTTTTTCGCCGAACAAGCTAGAGGATCGACCTGTCTGAGCCACAATGGCGTTGACCAACCGGTTGAGATTTTCTTCGCTGTACAGGATCTCAGCGGGTTGCGGATCGCCCGGATAGCAATGACGGCCGAAGGCTACCATTTCCTTGATATTGTCTTCTATCTGATCTCCCACGATATAGTTCTTCGCGTCGTTAAGCTCTGTCGCGAGAGCGGCGTAGGATTGGATACGCTTTGCGCCTGTAAACTGATTGAAGAAAACCCGGCCTGCCACTAGCAGCCTGCGACCCATTAGCAGCCCATCCAGTCCCATGGTGCTCGAAATCGTGACAACCAGCGGTGATGCGCGGATTAGACTTCGCCCGCTCTCGCGCCCATGGACGAAACGAAGATTGTGGTAGCGCGACTTCAGATCGCGCCAGCGCTTGGTCCGCAACGCTCCGAATTGATTGGGATGTTCCTTGACCCACAAGCGTTTATTGCTCGGCAGGGCACGCAAGATCGTCTCGACGAAGGAATATTGGTCGACGATCTCTGGCGCGAAATACAACAGCGAAGCCTCAGGCTCGTATTGTAGCGGGTAAACTACATTGTCGTTGGAGAATTCTGCAGGAATCGCATCATAGTCAGCGCGGCGAGCCACAAGACAGCGAAGATAAAAGAAATGTTCGCGTATCGAGCCTGCCGAAATATAGTCGCCGTGCTGCCGAAACAACGCACGCCGGACAACGGACCGCGCGAGACGCACGACCTGGAACAGTATAGCGGCGGCTCCCGGTTTCACGACATAGGGAGCAAAACCTTTGCGCGCATTGAAGAGGCCCGGTTTTTTGGATCGGTCCTTCGTAAAAGTATGGTGGTAGATCGGCCCGGCGCGGTCTGCCGCAACGCCGTGCGCGTAGGATATGACCGACTCGCGCAGCGCCTCTTCTTCAATCGGCGACATGGGCGTGGGCCGGTTAGCCTCTGAAATGTCGAGATTTTCGGAAAAATAAAAATATCCAGGAAAATATGTGTTGCACCAAAGCAGTTGCTGCACCTCGTTCTTTCCCGAGAGGTAAAATATGACGTGCCCGAGAAAGTGAGCGACCGGCTCGTTCAGGAAGAAGTCGATACGGTGTGCCTGGAATAATTCGCTGATCTTTGCGAACAGGATTGCCGCGATGCGCTGGCGATCGGCGTGAGAGAAGCTGCTCATATAACGATCGAGCGCCATGGGAGACCAATCGAAACCTGTTGCTCGCCGGAAATCTTGAGGTTCGGACCATGCGTCGGGCGCGGTTTTCCATGCATCGCGAACGGCAGTCTCGACAACGAGCACGACCGTTCCTCCTTGGCTGCGAATTAACGCGGCTTCTGTTTCAGTCTGCGCGATGTGAAGATAGGTCGCGCCAGGATCGCGCGTACCAATCATCGGTAACAAACGAGCCAAATATGATCTGGAAAAGCATAAGATCGTCGTCATTTTACAGCCTGTTAGGAAAAATCGCCTCCTTGTACACCGCAAACCGACTTGGCTGCGGTAAGGAGGAGGAAGAATCAGCTACTTCGCCTCGTATTTTATGGAAAAAGCGGCACCTAGACAGTGGCACAAATATGCTCTGCGCCACAAGGCGGCAGCGTTTCCTTGATTTTGGCTTCGAAGACCGGGCGGAATTGTCATCGCTAGTATCTTGCCCGTGCGTGTACTGCCTGACGTCTACAAGGCGTGGGAAGCTATTTCGGCAACATGCGAGTTAGGCGGAAATTGTCGAGTGTCGCTTCCAACACGGTTGCTTGGAAATCGACCGCAACGCTCAGCTCAAGGCGCTGTGACGAGCATCCGGGTGGCACCTCAAATCCGAATTTCAGTTCGCGTGGACCCGATGCTAACAGGTTTGCGCTCGTCCAAACCGTGCGATCTTCGGTCCCCGCCAGGCAGGCCAAGCGCCATTGCAAAGCTTGATCCTTGCGGTCGCCATCGCTGAGCTCAAGCTCGTGACGTAGCTGATAGGGGCCCGGTTTTAGAAAAAGATATTTGCTTGCGACGGAGCCTGCTGCACCGGAGGCAGCGTAGAGCGAAAGCTTGCGACTGTCCCCGTCGCCATCACCTACAAAACTGACCGAAGTCGTTGCATTACTTGCCGTTTGCCAAGCTGCGAGACCATATTTGCTGTCGACGCTGGTGTTCGTCCATCGTTCGCCGTTCATGACCGCGTCGGCGTCCTTTGTTAGGAAGGATAGCAGGGCAGGGACATGGGAGAACTGGCGCGCTTCCATTGCTCGCGTAATCAGCGGCGGCGCAACTAGCGCAATATCCGATGGCGCCATTCCCTTGCCCGCGCGAACCACAACATCGGCTACTTGATCAACGACTATTTCGTCATTCGCTGCAAATAGCACAAACTCGAGCGACCAGAGTGAACGCTTGACCAAATATGGACTTAGATGCTTTCTGAAATCCGCATCCGCCAACAAAGCTTTCAGTACCGGGAACATCTTGGCCTGACTTTCTGGCGTCACGCGCAAGATGGCGTCGATATTGTCCAGCGCCGCGGTGGGCTGGTTGGTCCGTGCGGCTTGTTCGAACAGGAGCAAGCGGATCACGCCATCGCGGCGGCTGACACGCCCTGCAAGGTTTGCAAGCCGAAGCTTTGCGGGCGATAGTTTTGCCCCTTCGGTTCCAGACATCAGCAGGCGCAAAGCCGAACTGTTCAGCGGGTCGTCCTTTAATGCAGCCTTGGCCGTTGCGCGCGCCTGCGCGGCGGGCACCTTTTTTCCGGCGAGCAACAGCGCATTCATTATTTCAACGTCGGCCCGAGTTTCGCCAGGCAACGATGCAGCGGCAACGGGTGCACGATTGCGCAACGCATTGCCTGCGGCAGGCACCATGCTCATGACGGCCAGGCTGAACGCCGCCAGGATCGATATGGTCGTGATCAACAGACGTGGCACCGCTTTGGCCCCTTATGCTTTTGCGGGCGTTTCTGTCTCTGCACCATAGCCATAGCCGTAGCCGTAGCCGTAGCCGGACAGCGAGTTGCGCGTCGACAATTTGGTGAGAATGACCCCAAAGATACGCGCGTGCGCCTGTTGGAGACGGCCGAGCGACGTGCGCAGACCTCGAACAGGCACTTGGCCCGACGCGACGGTGAAAATACAGCCTTCAACCGCTCGCGTCAGCAGGGGAACGTCGGCAAGGCCCAGCAGAGGCGGCGCGTCGATGACGATATGATCGTAGTGTCGGTTCAATTCTTGGACGAGGGTCTTCATCCGGTCTGAACTTAGCAGCTCGGCAGCGCTGGGCGGAGTTCGGCCTGCCGGCAGGAATTCGAGACGCTCGACCATGGTCGATTTCCTGACCATATGCTGCCAATCGTCTTCACCGCTAAGGAGGTTGCTCAGGCCAGCGCCGTTTTCGATGCCGGCAAAGCCATGAACCGACGGCGAACGCATATCGGCGTCGATGAGCAACGTGCGCTTTCCGGTCCGCGCCAGGACGAGGGCGAGCGAGAAGGACGATGTACTCTTGCCCTCTCCCGGCGAAGTGCTCGTAACGACCAAGCTCTTGGGAACCCCGTGGTCGGTCGAGAAGGCCAGGTTCGTCCTAACGCTGAGATAGGCTTCGGATATATTCGATTTGGGATCAGCCAACAGCTCCAGCGGCTCGCTATCACCCTGGTCGAGTACTGCACCGAGCAGCGGCAGTTCCAGCAGCCGGCGAACATCGTTCGGTTCGCGTAATCCTTCGTCGATTTGCTCAAGGCCTATGACGACGATCAAAGCAAGGCCGAGACCAAGCAACAATGCGATCATCACGTTCGTCACCAGGCTTGGCGAGGTCGGACTAACCGGCACCTCGGCGCGGTCAACCACGGCGATGTTGTTGGCAGCGACGCTAGCTACGCTCATCTCTTTGGTGCGTTGCAACAGGCTGTCATAAAGCTGGCGCGTTGCGTCGGCGTCGCGGCGATATATGTTGAGCTGGATAGCGTCGCGGTTTTCGCCTTGGACTTGGCTCTTCAATTCGTTGACGTTCGACCGCAGCGCATTTTCACGTCGCAGTGCCTCTTCATAGGTGTTGCGAACCGATCGCGTAATGCGCTGCTCTTCGGCGCCAATCGACGCGTCGATCGCGGCAAGGCGCTGCTTCGTGGCCTGCGCTTGCGGATATTCGGGTCCAAACTGAGCCAGGATTTGCGACTGTTCCGCCATCGCCCTGGCGCGCTCCTGGCGCAAAGCTGCGACGGTCGGATTCTGTACCGACGCGGCGCTGGTTGCGCGCGTGATGGCCGCTTGCGCTGCCACGCGTGCCGCCGTCGCTTTCACCAACTCATTGCTCATCTCTTCGAGTTCGCCCGAGACGAGCGTCTTTTGGGCGCCGGGGCGGCCATTGGCTTCAGGGGTCGAAGAAATGACCACAATGCCCCGCTCAACAGCGAACGCTGCCGCACGCCGTTCCGCATCCTCCAGTTTTTGCGCATATTCGCGCAGGCGCGTTTCCAAGAAGGCGCGCGCGTCCTGTGTGGCCGCGAAACGCCGGTCCATGCTGGCCTGCACGAAATTTTCGGTCCAGGCATTGGCAATTTTAGCCGACAGTGCGGGCGAGGCGCTCGTGTAGTAAACGTCCACGAGACGCGATTTCGTCAGCGGCGCAATTTCTACATTGGCCAGCAATATCCCCGCTGCACTGCGAACACGCGCGGCCGCATCGGCATTTCCAGGAGCGAATTCCATCGAATGCGCCGCATAGAATTCGGCGCTGTTCCCCAAGTTCAACTGGCGCGCTACGCGTTCGGCAAGGGAACGCGATTCAAGCAGTTCATATTGGGTCTGGTAAAATTCCGGCTCTTGTGAGCTTTGCGCAGATTCAATACCTTCGACATTGGTCGGATTCTTCTGGTCGCGGGTGATTTCGATCTGGGTTCGCGCAGTAAATTGCGGCGTCGCCAGAAATGTCGCCAAAATGCCGGCCGCGAGTGCGAACGCCAGAATGCCGATGATGACGAATTTCCAACGCAGCGCGATCTGCCAATATTGCAGCATCAGGGGCGGAGCGCTCGGATCTGGCGCGCTCGATTGTGTTTCGCTTCGGTTCGCCGAAGAACTCATGCTCGTAATGCTGGGCGAAAAAAGGGGTTTTGACATTGGCTGGACTTTACCTGGATCTGGCCGAACTGCGGCTGAAACGACTTCAATTCTGCACGATAGCGATCAGCGGATAGCTGATCGTCGAGGCAACCCCCAGTAGCTGCTCGAACAGCTGACGGGCACGAGATTCGCCGACGACAACGACATCATTGGCATAAATCTGCGGATCTGCGACGACGCCGCGGCGGATTGCGCGCAAATTGTACAGCGCTGCCAGCTTCTGGCCATTCACCGTGCGGAATATGACCACGTCCTCGAGTTTCGCGTCCTCAGTCAGGCCTTTTGCGGCCGCTACCGTGCGCATCAAGGACATGTCGCCCATGACGGGGTAGGGGCCTGGTTGCTGCACCTCGCCGTCGATTGTTACGACTTGGGTACGGGTTTCCTTGAGGTTGACGGTGACCTGCGGATCGCGAATGTATCTACCACGCAGCCGTTCAGCGATCAGATCCTCAATCTCGCGCGGAGACTTGCCGCCGACGTCGATCACGCCAGCAAGCGGAAACGACAGCCTGCCCTCGCCATCGACCTGTGCTTCGTCGCGACTGAGTTCGTCGCCGGGATATACCTTGACGGAAAGCTTGTCGAACGGGCCAACCAGGTAAGTGCTTTGCGGGCGCACCATATCCGTTGCATTGGGCGCAGGCAGCAGCTGGTAGTCCGTGACCTGAACCGCTGAACCGGGTGCCCCCAGCTTCGGGCCAGTACTGCAGGCTCCAAGCAACGTCAGTGTAATAATTGCGAGAATTCGCAGGGGCATGATCATATTCCTCAGAGGACGGCGTTCGCTAACGGATAATGGTTGTCATTGCCAGCGCTCATTGAGCGGTTTCGGGCTGATGAAAACGCTTCAGCGCGCAGGGTTTTTGTTGGGTCGGGTGTTGGCCCAATAGGCCATAACGACGGCTACGGCGAGTAGCGATGGGACGCGCAGTGGATAATCGACCGCGCTGGCCAGACCAAATATAACCAGTATGATCCAGGCCATGCGCGCCTGATTTTGCTTCCAGGTCGCGCGCGAGGTTTGCTGCTTCCAAACCCGCCATCCGCTACGGGTCATCACGAGTAGCGCGATCGCCAGGAACAGAAGGCCGCCGACACCGGTCGTTAAGGCGGTCTCGATCAAATCATTGTGCGCATGATTGATATAGTTGGGCCCCAACGTATCGATTGGCTCGCCTATCTTGTAGGCCTCGACGAAGGTGCCAGGACCGGACCCAAAAGGCGCATATTCTTTTGCGACGTCTAGAGAGCGCTGCCACATGCCCCACCGCAGTTCGCTTTCGTTCTTTTCAGTCAGGCGCTGGCCCGCACCGCCCGGGGTATCGCCGCTGAAAATTAGCGCGCCCATCGTCAGTGCCAGCAGCAGGGATGTGCCAACTACAGTCCAGCGACTGCGAAGATTAAGGAATTTTGCAAATCGCTGTGGTTCCGCCTTGGTTTTCCGATTGCGCGTCGTAACAGGCATGTCACGCAACAGCAGGGGGAGGCTGACAACCGCCAGAATGGCGCAAACCAAGCCTGCCCGCGATGCGCTCGCAAAAACGGCTGCGAGCGCGGCCAGGCCGATCATCACGACGACGCCCACGCGAGTTCGGGCCCATATCTCGCTGCGGGTTGGCATCTGCACCAGCACGGCGAGCATCGGCAGAAGGCTGGCGTGAAATATCGCGGCATGATTGCGATTCGCAAACAGACCCACCGGGATGGCCTCATTTGTGAGGCGGTAAAACCATAACGCTTTAGCAGACGGAGCGGCTGCCTGGAGTAGCGCCAGCGCTACCGACGCAACTCCGAGCCAGATCAACGGAAGCAGTAGGAGCCAGCGTTCCTCGCGGTCGATCCGGATCATCAGCAACAGAACGGCGGCCGGTATCGCGAGCGCGAACAGCGCGTTTATTGTCCGGCTTGGAGCGATGCTGTAAGAGCGCCAAATGTCGCCAAAACCAACGGCTTGATCGATGTCCGCAATCAGCTTGTGCCCCGGCGAGAGCTGCCAGAGCGAAGGCGGAAGCGGGATCAGGTAAGCGAGCACCAGCACAACGATCGCACCCAGCCCTATCAGGCTTGCGCGGTGCTCTGCCCATTTTGCGCGCGTCAGTCCCCATAGGCCGTAACAGCACAGCAGGACCGCCATCGGACGGATGATCATCAGCGATTGGATGTCGTCACGACCGCTGCCGGCGGTCAATCCAAGCAGAGCAAGAAATGCCGTGAGAATCCAATAGTCCCTTGAGAGCTTGAAAAGAGCGAACTTATCGCGAAACAAAATTAACTCCCGGATTGCGGTTCTTGCGGCACCCTCGATAGGCCGCGCAGCTAGAAAGAGATAGGCTGGCTGTCAAGCAGACAGGCCGGCTGAGATTGGGCTCTACGCTGAAGCTGGCATCTGACCTGATATACTGCGCAATTCGCTGACAACCTTTTGTAATGCTTGGCGCCATGGCGCAGTTTCAAAGCCGAAGGTTGCCTGGAATTTGGTGCAATCGAGCCGGGAATTGGCCGGACGCGCAGCCTTGGTGGGATAGGCGCTGCCGGGAATGGGTTCTACCGCAGCCGATGGGCCTCCCGCCGAGGCGCTTGCGGCGAATATTGCGGTTGCGAAGTCGGCCCAACTCGCATCGCCCTTGCCGGCAAGATGATAGGTACCCGAGGACTTCTCCGGCCCTTCAACTTGCCAATGGCGGACAATGGCATCCAGCCCTTGTGCAATGCAGTGGGCGCTGGTCGGATTTCCGTTCTGGTCGGCAACGACGCGGATGGTCTGGTGGCCACTCTCCGCGAGCCGCAGCATGGTGCGGACAAAATTGCTTCCCCACGGGCTATACACCCATGCGGTTCGGACGATCGCGTGGGTTTTCGGTGCTTCGACCCGAATGGCTTCCTCGCCGCGAGCTTTGGTGCGGCCGTAAATACTCAGCGGCGCGATAGGGCTGTCCTCGCGCCAGGGGTGGCTGCCACTTCCGTCAAAGACATAGTCAGTCGACAAATGAATGACGGGCGCCCCGGCGGCGCTAGCCGCGTGCGCCAATATTGCCGGTGCTTCGGCATTGACCCTATCCGCGCGTTCGGCGTCGTCCTCGGCCAGATCCACGGACGTATAGGCCGCCGCACTGATGACCAGGTCGGGGCGCACCCTGGAAACAAATGATTCGATCAATTCCGGTGACTCAAGATCGAACTCGGGGCGGCTTGCAAAAACCAGCTCGTGCGCCGCGAGGCTAGACGCGGCGATGGCTCGCGCAACCTGTCCCTGACGCCCCGTAACCAATATCCGCATCGTCAGGCGCCTGCGCCCAGCCGCTCGCCGGCATAACTGCCGTCGCGAATGGGGCCCCACCACCAGCGGTTGTCGAGATACCAGTCGATCGTTTTCGCGAGCCCTTCTTCAAACGTCACGCTGTGCCTCCAGCCGAGTTCGCGTGCGATCTTGCTCGAATCGATGGCGTAGCGACGGTCATGACCAGGCCGGTCGGTGACAAAACGGATCAACTCGCGACGACCCCGCCCGGATGCAAGTGGTCGACGTTCGTCCAATATGTCGCAGATCGTTTCCACCACCACCAGATTGGTTCGTTCCTGGCTCCCGCCAACATTGTAGCTCTCGCCAATGGCGCCGCGAGTAAGCACGAGTTCCAACGCGGCCGCATGATCGTCGACGAGCAGCCAGTCGCGAACATTTTCTCCCTTGCCGTAAACCGGTAGCTCCTTTCCTTCCAACGCATTGAGCGTGACGAGGGGGATCAGCTTTTCGGGAAAATGGTAGGGGCCATAATTGTTCGAGCAGTTGGAAAGCACGACGGGCAGGCCGTAGGTGTGATGCCAGGCACGGACGAAATGGTCCGAGGCAGCCTTTGAGGCGGAATAGGGCGATGAGGGTGCGTAGGGCGTGTCCTCGACGAAAATTCCTGAATCTAATGGGAGGTCGCCGAACACTTCGTCGGTCGAGACATGATGGAAGCGAAAGGCTTCCCTCCGTTCGCCGCCGAGCGACCGCCAATAGTCCAGCGTGGCCGAGAGCAGCGCCACCGTGCCGACGACATTTGTTTCGACAAACGCGGCAGGGCCGTCGATCGAACGGTCGACATGGCTTTCGGCAGCGAGGTGCATCACGCCGTCGATCGCCTCTTCTTCCAGCAACGCACGGATGCGTCCTTGATCGGCAATGTCCGCCTGTACGAAGCGATAATTCTCGCGGTCCTCGACGTCGCGCAGCGATGCGAGATTGCCGGCATAGGTGAGCTTGTCGACGTTGACGACGCGATAGCCCTTTCCGACCAAGCGGCGTGCCACGGCCGAGCCGATGAAACCGGCACCGCCCGTGATCAAGACAGAGCGCATTCCTATTCTCCTGCGTTAAAAGGCGAGGCGAATTCTTCCAACGTCATCGCGATGCGGTCCTTGTCGGACAGCGTCGGCGATTGACCGACATCGGGCCATGCTATGCCGATCATGGGGTCGTCCCAGCGGATCGCCCTCTCGTCATCGCGCGACCAGGGGGCATCCACTTTGTAAAGGACTTCGGTGTCGGGTTGCAGTGTCATGAACCCGTGGGCAAATCCGGCTGGGACCAGCAACTGGTTCCATTTTTCGGCCGACAGTACAACGCCAACCCATCTGCCGTAAGAGGCTGAGCCGCGACGGAGGTCGACCGCCACATCGAAAATCGCGCCGCGTAGTGCCCGAACCAACTTTGCCTGCGGCGTGGGTGGAACCTGAAAATGCAAGCCGCGTATTGTGCCGACTTCGGCTGAGAATGACTGGTTGTCCTGTACCCAGTCGTTGTGAATACCCAAAGCATGAAAAGCATCGCGTTTGTATGTTTCAGAAAAGAAGCCACGGTGGTCGCCAAAGCGCGGCGGCGTTAGTTCCAGGATTTCCGGGATTGCGTGCCGGGTCAATTGGATTGACATGGACGTTAGCCGTGACCCTGGGCGCAGCGGCGCAGATAGTCGGCGTAGCCCGTTTTGCCCATGGCCGCTGCGCGCGCGATTACGGCTTCGGCGTCAGTCCAGCCCTGCTCCAGCGCGATTTCTTCGAGGCACGCGATCTTTACGCCTGTGCGGTGCTCGATTGTACGGACAAAGGATGCGGCTTCGTGCAAGCTGTCGTGCGTACCGGTGTCAAGCCAGGCATAGCCGCGCCCAAGCCGGGATACCGCGAGCTTCCCCGTTTCCATATATCGACGGTTGACGTCGGTGATCTCCAGTTCGCCGCGGGCCGAGGGGCGGATCGAACGAGCGATTTCGACGACGTCCTGATCATAAAAATACAGGCCGGTGATCGCCCAGTTTGATTTGGGTTGGACCGGCTTTTCTTCGACGCTCACGGCTCGTCCGGTTTTCGAATCGAATTCGACGACGCCATAACGCTCCGGATCGTCCACATGATAGGCAAAGACCGTCGCGCCGTCAGCCGACGCCGCCGACGCGGCATCGCGGCACTTTTCGCCCATTTTGTCGCCGTGATAGATATTGTCGCCCAGGATCAGCGCGCTTGGGCCGCCGTTGACAAAATCGGCGCCGATCAGAAAAGCTTCAGCCAAGCCATTGGGCTGCGGCTGTTCGGCATAGCTCAACGAAATCCCGAAATCGCTGCCATCGCCCAGTAGCGCTTGGAAGAGGGGAAGATCACGCGGCGTCGAAATGATCAATATGTCTCGAATGCCGGCGAGCATCAGGACCGACAGCGGGTAATAGATCATGGGCTTGTCGTACACCGGCATGAGTTGCTTGGACAAAGCCAGCGTTGCGGGATAGAGGCGTGTGCCGCTGCCCCCCGCAAGAATGATGCCCTTCATTCGGAAAAATCCCCATCTGAATAGTGGACCGTGGCCCTAGCCAAAGGCGGAAGGTGAGGCAACCGCCGCCGCCGATCCGATTTTATTAAGCGATCAATCGCGCAACATTGCTCGGAGCGTGGTACGCAATCTTACGAAGCCCTCGCCGTCGGCGAGCATATTATCATCTGGATCGAGAAGGTTAGGCCGGAACAGGCTGGCGTGAAGGCCTGGCGCGGTTTTCTCTATCATCTTCAGAAAATAGGCGGGTACGTGCATCGTACGAAGCGTCCGGCCGTATTCTTTGGCGGTCTCTTTCATCATGCGTGCGGTAAAAGGTTCGGGATCTGCGGCGAACAAAATCTGCGAATCCCGTGGCGCCGGACGTTGAAGAATTGCTTCGACGGCACATGCGAGCCCATCATAGGGCAGCATTGATCGCGGGGTGGGCCAAGGCGCTGACAACACCAAGCCGGTCCGGCGTGCAGCGTGAACAAATTTTGCGAGCTTGTCGCTACCGCTCCCGACGAGAATGGGCACTCGCAACATCGTTATAGGCAAGCCCTCTCGCGCCAATTCCGTCAAGGCGAACTCGGCACCGAGCTTCGATTCGCCATAGTGCGACACAGGGGCCGGTGGAGTGTCTGTGCCGATCGCCTCGGCTCTCCCGAAGATCGAAAAGCTGGAAATCTGAATAAGGTGACGGGCCCCGCCTTCAATGCCTCGCCGAGCCCATGCTTTCGGGACGTCGACATTCGCGTGCCACAATTCGTCGTGCGTCCCGTTGACGGCGCCGGCGCAGATTATGATCCTGGCGCCGCGAAGGTCGAGGTCGGTCGGCGGCTCGGCGTAGTCGGCGATCGAGCATTCGCCGGGGTTGGCCGCTTCCCGCACAATGCCGAGCATTGGCCAGTCGGCAAGGCGCGTGCGAACGGCGCGGCCCGAACGACTGCGCCCGCCCACGATGATCAATGGATTTCGCTGATTGTCATCATCCATGCAGGCTTGCCGTTGGCGCAAACGGTTTGCTTTGACAAGTTTGCAATTGCTTGTGCTGGCCGACGCTTCACACTAACAGCCGGGCATGGCTATTCGCCCCGTTTCGTTTCAACGACCGATCGACCTTGCTGTTTCGGTGCCCGCCCTGCTGGTCGCGCTGCCTATTTGCACGCTGCTCTTAATAGCGATTCGCCTTGAATCGTCCGGATCACCACTGTTCATTCAGGAGCGCGTCGGTCGGAACAGGCGGACGTTCCGGATGCTCAAGCTTCGCACGATGCGGCAGGGAACAGTTCATGCCGCATCGCACGAGGTTGGACCCGCAAGCATCACGCGTTTGGGTGCAGTGCTGCGCAAGCTCAAGCTCGACGAGCTGCCGCAACTTTGGAACGTGGTCGTCGGGGACATGGGCCTCATCGGGCCACGACCTTGCCTTCCGTCGCAGGAAATATTGGTCGGCGAACGCGACCGCCGCGGCCTTTTCGTGCTTCGTCCCGGTATTACCGGCCCGGCACAGCTGGCCGGCGTCGATATGTCCGAGCCTGCGCGGCTTGCCGAGGTCGAAGCCGAATATTTCGAGCGGAATCGGGGTTTCGGTGACCTGTCGCTTCTCGTCCAGACGCTTTTCGGCGGCGGGCGCGGCGACGCGGCTCGACACTGACCATGATTTCGCGGGGTGCAGCAGCGCAGCACAGTCTCCCTTGTTCAACGGGCAAATAGAATGATTCCGGCATCCATCGTCAATTCCGTTCTGCGCTGGCCGCGCTGGTTCAAGCGCGGATTCGCGCTTTCGGTTGACGCTTTGCTGTGCGTAGCCAGTGTCTGGATCGCAATGTATCTGCGTGTCGGAGAATGGCCGGCCGCGGGGAACTGGCCGATCCAAGCGGTCATCACCTCAATCATGATCGCGTTGCCGATCTTCATTGTCTCGGGTCTCTACCGCGCCATCTTCCGCTATGGGGGGCAGGCGGCCTTTGTACAGATCGCGCGAGCTATGATGCTCTACACAGTTCCTTTTGCTATCATCTACACGTTTATCGGAGTGGAAAGCGTCCCGCGTACCTTGGGCTTGATCCAGCCGATCGTCCTGTTCATGGCGATTGCGTCCTCGCGGATCGCCGCTCAGCTCGTATTTCAGTCGGACTACACCGATCTTTGGCGCAAAGGCGGGCTCCCTCGCGTGCTGGTATATGGGGCCGGTCAATCGGGCCGCGAACTTTCGGCGGCGATCGCCTCGTCGAGCGAAATGCGGCAAATAGCATTCGTCGATGATGATCCAAGTTTATGGGGTGTGGTGCTACGCGGGCTGCCCATTCTGTCTCCCGCCGATCTGCCCGCAGAGATCGAGCGACGGCAGATTTCCGACATCCTTTTAGCGATCCCGTCCGCATCGCGCGCACGGCGCACGGCGATTATCCACGAACTGCAAAACCTAAAAGTACATGTCCGCACATTACCAAGTGTCCTAGAGCTTGCGCGCGGGACTGTTTCGGTATCGGATCTGCGCGAACCAGAGATAGAAGACCTGCTTTCACGGATGCCCGTACCCCCGGACGAGGCGCTGCTTCGTCGGAACATTGAGGGCAAGATAGTAATGGTCACCGGTGCCGGGGGATCGATCGGCAGCGAACTTTGCCGTCAGATTATGCGCAACAACCCCGCGATGCTGGTGCTGGTCGATCATGCCGAGTTCAATCTCTATTCAATTCACGCCGAACTGCTGCGTATAGCCGCTGATGCTGACGCGGCGCTCCCGGCTCCGGTGGCGCTGCTTGCTTCGGTTTGCGATGAACAGCGAATGGAGTCGATTTTCTTAGCCTGGGGCCCATCCACGGTCATCCATGCAGCGGCGTACAAGCACGTTCCTCTCGTCGAGCAAAATGCGGTCGAAGGGGTGCGGAATAATGTAATGGGAACGCTTACCGTTGCTCGCCTGGCGCAAAGGCACGGCGTCGAGAGTTTTGTTCTGATCAGCTCCGACAAGGCTGTCCGCCCTACCAACATCATGGGCGCGACAAAGCGTTTTGCCGAACTCGTCCTGCAAGCGCTCCAAGAGGAGACGAACGAGACGCTTCATCCGGCTGCTACTCGGACTACTTTTTCGATGGTGCGGTTTGGTAACGTCCTTGGATCGAGCGGTTCGGTAATCCCGTTGTTTCGCGAACAGATCGCGAAGGGTGGCCCGGTGACGATTACGCACAAGGAGATTACGCGCTATTTCATGACGGTTTCGGAAGCCGCGCAACTGGTGCTGCAGGCCGGTGCTATGGCGCGCGGCGGTGATGTTTTCCTGCTCGACATGGGAGAACCCGTCAGAATCTACGACCTTGCGCGCAATATTATCGAACTGTCAGGGCTGAAGGTTCGCGACGCCGATAGTCCGGACGGTGAGATCGAGATTCGGGTAACAGGGCTTCGACCGGGTGAAAAGCTCTATGAAGAGTTGTTGATCGAGGAAAATCCCGAGCCCTCCGAGCATCCACGAATCTTCCGCGCCCGCGAGGCCTGCCTGTCTTGGCAAGAACTGTCGGCGCACCTTGTCGAAATGACCAAAGCCGTCGAGCAGGGCAACGCGGAAACTGCCCGTGATCTTCTGCGCCGGATCGTTCCGGAATTTCAGCCGAACAGCCCTCTTGTCGACTGGACCTACCGGCGCCGCGGCACGGCTTAGCTGGGGGGCGCAGGCCGTGATCGACATCAATCGCGCATCGTTCGGATCGCGCGCTATCGCGTCAATATCGGCCTAGGTCTCATAAACTCGGCGCCAGATCGAATTCCGCCGCCGGGCCGCAAGCGGGCAAGGCGGTGGCCCGCCGCCCTCCCGGTACTCGTCGGCGAGATTCGGAACTGCTTCTGGGCCGCGGAGATGGCGGCAGCGCCCACATCGCCCGTCGCCGAGCCGATTGACCAGAGCACGACCCGCCGGACGATTGCGGGCCGCGCCGGGGTCCGTCCCGCCAAACTGGCACTCAGAGTGGTGAGCGCCGCCGCCGATGGGGATCTGCAATAGGGTGCCCATTCGGCGCTCTGTGAAATATACGCTGCCATCGGCGGCGGGTGGTCGCGCCGAAGGAACTGAGCGGCCGGTTTGCGCTCGGCCTTGGCGTCGGCCACGGATCATTTGCTCGTGGTCTATGTCGCGGAAGACAAGATTTTTATGGTTGAGCACGCTTGCATTGATCGCATCGACGCTCGACATAGGCGTGATGGATTTTGCGTTCGACAACGGCTTCCACGCCGCAATGGAGGGCTTTTATGCGCCCGCCGAGGCAGCAAGGCCTTCGGTCCCGGCGCTACTCGCGTTTAATCAGGCGCTGGCCGAGCGCTTGGGACTGGCGGTCGGAAGGGCGAAGGACGCCCAGCTCGTGCGTGTCTTCTCGGGTATGGAACTGCCCCAAGGCGCCAACCCGCTGGCCTTCGCCTACGCCGGGCATCAGTTTGGCCATTTTTCCTCGCAACTCGGCGACGGTCGCGCTCTTCTCCTCGGTGAGGTCATCGCGCCGGATGGCGCGCGGTTCGACATTCAGCTCAAAGGGTCGGGCCCTACCGCCTTTTCGCGTAACGGCGATGGCAAGGCCGCCATCGGCCCAGTGCTGCGCGAATATCTGGTATCGGAGGCGATGGCCGCCATGGGCGTGCCGACGACGCGGTCCCTCGCCGCGGTAGCGACCGGCGACCTTGTGCAGCGCGAGCAGGCGCACCCGGGCGCGGTGCTGACGCGGGTTGCGAGCAGTCATATTCGCGTTGGCACCTTTCAATTCTTTGCCGCGCATTTCGGCGTCGAGCATGTCACGCAGCTGTCCGATTATACGATCCACCGCCATTTTCCCGAGCTGGTCGAGGCGACCAATCCGCACCTTGCGTTGCTCGACCGCGTGGTCGGGTTGCAATGCGAGCTTGTCGGCCATTGGCTCGGCATCGGGTTCATCCATGGTGTCATGAACACCGACAATGTCGCGGTCAGCGGCGAGACGCTCGATTACGGCCCCTGCGCCTTCATGGACCGCTTTGCGGTGAATACGGTGTTCAGTTCGATCGACGCGAACGGCCGCTATGCCTATGGCCGCCAGCCGCAGATCATGCACTGGAACATGGCGCGCTTTGCCGAGGCGTTGCTGCCCGCGATCCACGCGGTTGATCCCGCCGACGTCGACCGGGCGAAGGCGATCGTCGATGCCATCCCCGACCGTTTTCGGGACATCTGGCACCACCGGATGCGCGCGAAATTGGGGCTGGGCCAGGCCGACGAGGCCGACGGGCGGCTGATCGATGCGCTATTCGGCGAGCTGGAGCAGCACGGGGTCGATTTTACCTCTTTTTTTCGTGCACTGGCGCAATTGCTCCGCGGCGATGGCGCGATGTTGCAGGCGCTGCTCCCCGACGCCGAGGCAATGGCGCCGTGGATCGCCGATTGGTGGGCGCAGCTTGAGCGCGAGGCGATCGCGCCGCTCGAACGGGCCGATGCGATGGACGCGGTCAACCCGCTCTATATTCCGCGTAATCATCAGGTCGAAGCGGCGCTGGAGGCGGCGGAGGCGGGCGATTTAGCGCCCTGGACGGCGCTGCTGGAGGTTGTCCAGAACCCCTACGTGCTTCGTCCCGCATGGCAGGACTATGCTCAGCCCGCGCCGGCCGATGCCGGGCCTTACACCACCTTTTGCGGCACCTGAGCGCGCGCCGCAGGGGTTGCCGCCGCGCGGGTTGAGCGATCCCGCCACGCCTGTTAGGGACCGGCACACCACCACAGGGAAGCAGCGACAGTGCCGAACACTCCGATCAAAATCACCGTTGTCGGCACAGGATATGTCGGGGTTTCGAACGCCGTGCTGCTCGCACAGCATAACCACGTCGTCGCGCTCGACATCGACAGCCGCAAGGTCGACCAGATCAACGCGAAGCAGTCGCCGATCGCCGATCCAGAGATCGAGGATTATCTGGCGAACCACAGGCTCGACCTGACCGCCACCACCGACAAGCAGATGGCATACGACGGCGCCGATTTCGTGATCGTCGCGACGCCAACCGATTACGATCCCGACAGCAACTATTTCAACACGGGGTCGGTCGAATCGGTGATCGCGGACGCGCTGACGATGGCGCCGGGCGCGGTGATCGTCGTCAAATCGACCGTCCCGGTGGGTTTCACCGAACGGATGCGCGCCGAGCATCGCAGCGATGCGATCGTCTTTTCGCCCGAATTTCTGCGCGAGGGACGCGCGCTGTTCGACAATCTGCATCCGTCGCGGATCATCGTCGGCAACACCCACCCGCGCGCCGCCGAATTCGCGCAGCTGTTGCTCGGCGCGTCGCTGAAGCCCGAAACGACGGTTTTGCAGACGGGCAACACCGAGGCCGAGGCGATCAAGCTGTTCGCCAACACCTATCTTGCGATGCGCGTCGCCTTTTTCAACGAACTCGACACCTATGCCGCAATGCACGATGCCGATTCGCGCCAGATCATCGAAGGCGTCTGTCTCGACCCGCGGATTGGCAGCTTCTACAACAACCCGTCCTTCGGTTACGGCGGCTATTGCCTGCCCAAGGACACCAAGCAGATGCTGGCGAATTACCGCGAGGTGCCGCAGAATCTGATCCAGGCGATCGTGTCGTCGAACACGACACGCAAGGATTTTGTCGCCTTCGAAGTGATCCGCCGCCGTCCGCGGGTCGTCGGCATCCACCGCCTGGCGATGAAGTCGGGATCGGACAATTTTCGTGCCAGCAGCATTTTGGGCGTGATGAAACGGATCAAGGCGAAGGGGATCGAGGTCATCGTCTATGAACCGCTGATCGCCGAGGAGCGGCTGTTCAATTCGCGGATTGTGCGCGATCTTGCGGCGTTCAAGGCCGAGGCCGATGTGATTATCGCGAACCGGGTCGCTGATGAATTGGCCGATGTGGCCGACAAGGTGTACAGCCGCGATCTGTTTGGCGGCGATTCCTGACGCGCAACCGCCGAACCCGCCGATGCGTCGATCGCGTGCTGCCGCGTGGCCCCGGGGCGGAATATGCGACGAAACGAGCCTGAATCGGGGCTTTGACCGCATAGAAACGGGTTGCGCCGCCGCCGCGCGGCAGTCAGAGATGCCGTATCGACGGCTGATAGATGCAAAACCCTGAAACTTCCCGTGATTATCACCTGATGCGGTCGCCGCGGAGGCGGCCGTCATGGATTGTTTCGGTTTCGGTATGCGCGCTCGGCTGGGCGAGCAATGCGGCCGCGCAGCAGGTCGACCCGCCGCAGGTGGTGCCGACGGTCGCAGCAGCGGATCAAACGCCGATTGCGGCGCCGTCCGCGCCGCCGCCCGATGCGTCACTGCCCGAAGTTGCGCCGATTATCGGCGACGAGGAGTTTGAAAAAGCGATTCCGGCGATCCCCGCGGAGGATGATCCCGAACTCGACCGGCCGCTGGAGTCGATTGCTGATTTCGAGAAGCGGCAGGCCGCCGAAGCGACGAAGGCGGGCGACAGCACTGCCGAGGCGCAAGCGCCGACGTTGGACGGGGTGCCGGTCCCGGCGCTGGCCGACGGCGATCTGGTCGAAGCCATCGGCGACGCGCCGATCACCGACAGCGAACTAGCCGCGCCGCTGCCGCCGCTGGATAGTTTTGACGTCGAACCGGTCGAATTCGCCGAAGCTGAGGCCGATCGCGAGAATGTCAGCGTGACCTATGCGGTGCAGGTCAACGGGCTGGCCCCGGCCGATGACAGCACCGACGTCGATCTGGCTGACCTGTTTGGCGACCTGTCGGCGCTGTACGATGGCGATGGCAAGGCCGACAATGCGGCGATGGTGCGCGCGCGCCTGACTGCCGACGGCGAATTGATGCAGCGGATTCTGGCTTCCGAAGGCTATTATGATGCGGTGGTCGACACGCGCATCGATCGCGGCGAGCGCGAGGAAGCCCAGGAGGGGCAACCGCGACAGCGCCGCCCGATCACGGCGGTCATCGATGTGAAGCCCGGCCAGCGTTACACGCTTGCCGACATCATCATCAACGCGGGGCCGACGGTGCCCCCGACGCTGATTGCCGACAATTTCCCGCTCAGCATCGGCGAACCGATCGTCGCGCAGCGCATCCAGGGCGCCGAAGCCGCGATCGCGCTGAAATTGCCAGAGGAGGGCTATCCCTTTGCCGAGGTCGGGCAGCGCGACATCCTGCTCGACGGAGCGACCGGCGACGGGGTTTACACGCTGCCCGTCGACATCGGTAAAAGATCGCGGTTCGGCGGGATCGAAACGACTGGCGACCTGGCGTTCGATGCCGAGCATGTCGCGGTGCTGGCGCGGTTCAAGCGCGGCGAGCTTTACGACAGCCGCAAGGTCGACGATCTCCGTCAGGCACTTGTCGCGACCGGGCTGTTTTCGACCGTCGCCGCAGAGCCGCAGCCGACCGGAGAGAGCGCCGGCGAGGACACCGAATATGTGACGATGCTGGTGACCCAGCAAGCGGGCCCGCCGCGCACCCTGGCCGCCAGCGCGGGCTATGGCACTGGCGAAGGTATCCGGCTCGAAGGCAGCTGGACGCACCGCAACCTGTTGCCGCCCGAAGGCGCTTTGATCTTTCGCGGGGTGCTGGGGACGCAGGAGCAAGGCATTGGCGCAACGCTGCGCCGCTCGAACGCCGGGCGCCGCGACCGCACCTTTGAACTGGTCGCCGAGGCGACGCGCAGCGATTATAACGCGTTCGAAGCGATCACCGGCCGCATCGCAGCGCGCGTCAGCTACGATTCGACACCGATCTGGCAAAAGAAGTTCACCTATGCCTATGGCGCCGAATTGATCGCGACGAGCGAAGACGATTACAACTTCACGCGGGGTGCGCGTGAGCGCGATTTCTACACGATTTTCGGGCTGACCGGCCAGGTCGGCATGGACCGTACCGACAGCCTGCTCGATCCGACCAAGGGGTTCCGCATCACGTCGCTGATCCAGCCCGAAGGATCGCTTGCCGGGCGCTTCTCGCCCTATGCACGCACGCGGGTCGACATCAGCGGCTATTATCCGGTGACCGACAGCATCGTCCTGGCAGGCCGTATCCGTTTTGGATCGATCCTGGGCGCAGCGCGCGAACGGCTGGCGCCGTCGCGGCGCTTCTATGCCGGCGGCGGCGGTTCGGTGCGCGGTTTTGGCTATCAGGAGCTGGGGCCAAAGGATCCAAACAACGACCCGATCGGCGGTCGTAGCGTCAACGAGGCGGCGGTCGAGGCGCGGTATCGGTTCGGCAATTTCGGCGTCGTCGGCTTTGTTGATGCGGGGCAGGTCTATCGCGGATCGGCGCCGACATTTTCCGACTTGCGTTTCGGGGCCGGGGTCGGCGCGCGCTATTACACCAATTTCGGCCCGATGCGGCTCGACGTCGCTACCCCGATCGGCCGCAAGCCGGGCGAGGCGCTGGTCAGCGTCTATGTATCGATCGGACAGGCCTTCTGATGGCCGCCGACGCGCCGGTGGCGGCAGATGCCGCGATGAGCGCAAAGCCGCGCAACTGGCCGATGACGGTCCTGCGCTGGATCGGCTTGTCGCTGCTGGGATTGATCCTGCTGTTCGCGCTGTTCCTGGTCGGGCTTAACAGCGATGCCGGGCGGCGTTTCGTCGTCACCCAGATCGAGAAATATGAATTCGAAAACGGCATGAAGATCGGCATCGGTCGGCTCGACGGGTCGCTCTATGGCCAGATGGTCATCCGGAATTTCACGCTGTCCGATCCGAAAGGCGTTTTTTTGGAATCGCCCGAGGTTCGGGTCGATTGGCGACCGATCCGCTATTTTGCGAACCATGTCGACGTCCGCTCGGCGACCGCCGCGACGATGACGATGCGCAAACTGCCCGCGTTCAAGGTTGTGCCTGACACCGGCGAGCCGCTGCTCCCCGATCTCGACATCGACGTCGGCGCGCTGCGCGTTGATCGCTTGATCTTTGAACCCGCGGTCGCCGGGCAGCGGCAGGAGGCGCGGCTGGCGGGCGAGGTCGCGATCGCCGACCGCCGCGCCCAGGTGACGGCGAACGCCGAGACGATCGGCGCCGAAGCAGGAGGCGACGCGGTGGCGTTGTTGCTCGACGCCGTTCCCGAAGCGAACCGGCTGGCGATGACGCTCGACGTCACGGCGCCGCAGGGTGGGGTGCTGGCGGCGATGGGCGGGTTCAAGGAACCGCTGACCGCCAAGCTGACCGGGCGCGGCGACTGGAAGGCGTGGAATGGCAATCTGGTCGCCAACCTGGGCACCGGCCCGCTGGCGCGGCTGGCGCTGTCGGCGCGCGACGGTATGTTTGCGGTCAAGGGCGTGGCTCAGCCGGCGCGCTTGTTTACCGGGCCGACCGCCGCACTGTTGGGCCCGCAAACCGCCGTCGATCTCACCGCGCGGCTTGATGCGCGGAAAGCCGATCTGGATGGCCGCCTGTCGTCCGACGCCTTCCGCCTCGGCGTGAGCGGCGGGGTCGATCTGGGCACCAGCCGTTATGAGGCGCTGCAATTGGCGTTCGTGCTGCTCCGCCCGAGTGCGATCGCGCCATCGGTGCGCGCCAGTGGGGTGCGTGCGACCGCGCGGCTCGATGGCGCGTTCGCCTTGCCCACGGTGGAATATCAGGCGAATGCGGCGTCGCTGGCGGTCAACGACATCGTCGTCGAAACGCTGAACCTGGCGGGCAAGGCGCGGGTCGATGCCGACCAGATTTTCATTCCCGTCGCGGGCCGTGCTGCGCGCATTCGCGGGCTCGACACGGTCGCGGGCGGCACTTTGGTTTCGGTTCGCCTCGACGGCGATCTGGCGTACAGCAACGGCCGCATCCTCAGCGACAATCTGCGCCTTCGTTCGCCGCGTATCGACGCCAAGGCGATCGTCATTGCCGATTTGCACCGCGGTTTTTACACCGGGGCGATCGACGGGCGGATCAACGATTATCGCATCGAAAGCGTCGGCATTTTCGACATCGATACCGATGCCGATCTGGAAACCGCGCCCAATGGCGGCTTTGCGATCGCCGGCCGCGTTCGCGCGCGCTCGACGCAATTGTTCAATTCGGGCGTGCGCGATCTGCTCGGCGGCAACGCGGTGGCGACCAGCAATGTGCGTTATGGCACCGACGGCATCGTTCGTTTCGCCAACCTGCGCATGACCTCACCTTTGCTGCGGGTCGTCAGCGGGCAGGGGAGTTATGCGCCGAACGGGCAGGTACGGCTGACCGCGCGCGCCAATTCGGCGGACTATGGTCCGCTCGGCGTCCAGCTGGCGGGCACGATCAGCGATCCGCGCGCGGTGGTGACCGCCGAACGCCCCGGGTTCGGCATCGGGCTCGCCAATCTGGTCGCCCGGATCAACGGCGCGCCGAATGGTTATCGCCTCGCGGCAACCGGCGACACCGACTATGGGCCGCTGGCCGCCGACGTCGTGCTGCTGACCGCGGCGGGGCCGCTGACGATCGATGTCGAGCGCGGCGATTTGGCGGGGATCGGGTTCAACGGGCGCCTGGTACGGAGCGACGCCGGGCCGTTCGTCGGCCAGCTGAAGGCGGCGGGACAGGGGCTGGGCGGGCTGGTCCGGTTGAGCGCTGCGGGTGCATATCAGGCGGCGGCGATCAACGTCCGCGCCAATGACGTCGTGCTGCCCGGACCCGCCAAGCTGGCGGTCGGGTCGGCGATCGTCGATGCTGACGTCACGCTCTACGACACCCCGCATGTCGTCGCCGACATCCAGATCGCGGAGACGCGTATCCGCGAATATGACATTGCCGTCGGGCGGGTGAAGATCGATTACCGCGACGGACGTGGAAAGGCGCAGGCGCTGGTCGAAGGCACCAGCGGCGTCCCGTTCCGCATCGCCGCCAACGCTGACCTGACCCCCGCGCTCTGGCGCGCATCGGTGCAGGGCCGCGCGACGGGCATCAATTTCCGCACCACCTCGCCCGCGCGCATCATTCCGGGCGCTGACGGTTATGAACTGCTGCCGACGATGATCAATCTGGGGCGCGGCAGCAGCGCGCGCGTTGCCGGGCGCTTTGGTGACGGCATCATGATCCAAAGCCGGCTGGAACGCGTCAACATGGCGATCCTCAATGCGGTTTATCCCGACATGGGCCTCGGCGGGCGCGCCACCGGCAGTCTCGATTTCGAACAAGCAAGTTCGGACAGCTTCCCGCGCGCCGACGCGCGCCTGACCATCACCGGCTTTACCCGCACGACCGCGGCGTCGGTTAGCCAGCCGGTCGACGTCAATTTCGCCGGCAAATTGCTGAGCGACGGCGGCGAGGCGCGCGCGGTGATGCGCAAGCGCGGCAGCGTGATCGGGCGGATGCAGGCGTCGCTGCGCCCGCTCGGTCCCGGAGCTGGCGATTGGACCACGCGCCTGCGCGCGGCGCCGCTGGGGGGCGGCATTCGCTACAACGGCCCGGCCGACACGCTCTATTCCTTCTTTGGCCCGGCCGACCAGCATGTGACGGGCCCGATTGCGGTTGCCGCGGATTTCAGCTGTAGCGTTGCCGATCCCTGCCTGTCGGGCGTCGTGCGTGGCAAGGATATGGTCTATGAAAACCAGACCTATGGCACGCGGCTGACCAATATGGTCGTGAACGGTCGCTTCACCGGCAACCGGCTCGAGATCGATCAGCTCACCGCAACCGCGGGCGATGGCAAAGTCGAAGCGAAGGGCTATATCAGCCTGGCGCAGGCCGACGGTTATCCGATGAACATCGCGATGACGCTCGACAATGCGCGGCTGGCGCGCAGCGAAAATATCGCGGCGCGCGCGACCGGCAATCTGACGCTGGAAAAGGTCGCGGGCCAGACGGCGCTGTTGTCGGGCAGCCTGCGCCTGCCCGAAACGCGCTATCGCATCATCCGCGAGGGTGCAGCACAGGTGCCGGTACTCACCGGGGTAAGGCGCAAGCCGCCCGCAGGTCGGCGGCGGATCGGCGGCGACGGGCTGGCGGCGGTCGGCGGCAGCCTGTTTGACCTCATTCGCCTCGATATAGCGCTGAAGGCCCCCGACGAAGTTTACGTCACCGGGATGGGACTCGAATCCGAATGGCAGGCCGACATCGTGCTGCGCGGGACGACCCAGGCACCGCGGGTCACCGGCGAGATCGAACTGGTGCGCGGCACGCTCGGCTTTGCGGGGCGCTCGTTCGAATTGCAGGAGGGACGAGTGACCTTCCCGACCGGCGACGCGTTCGACCCCGCGGTTCGCCTGCTCGCCAGTGACACGATCGAAACCGTAACGGTGAACGTCAGCGTGTCGGGGCGCGCCAGCAATCCGCAGATCGCCTTTTCCAGCGTCCCCGGCCTGCCGCAGGACGAGATCGTGTCGCGCATCCTGTTCGGCGATTCGATCACAACCTTGTCGCCGCTCCAAGCGGTGCAGCTCGCCTCATCGCTCAACACGCTGAGCAGCGGTGGCGGCGGGTTGAGCCCGCTCGGCGCATTACAATCGGCGACCGGGATCGACCGGCTGCGCGTCCTTGGTCCCGACGACACGGTCGGGCGCGGGACCGCGCTCGCCGCCGGGCAATATATCACCAAGGACATCTATCTGGAGGTCATCACCGACGCGCGCGGCTATACCGCGACCCAGCTTGAGATCAGCTTGACCCCGGCGCTGTCGCTGCTCAGCCAGGCGGGCGGTTCGGGGCAGTCGAACCTCAGCATCCGCTACCGCAAGGATTATTGATGCGCCGCGCCGCCATCCTGCTGATGTTGCTGGTTGCCGGGTGCAAGGACGAGCCCGATTTCGAGGCGCGCTACGACAAGGCGGCCGAGGAAATCGAAGCGCGCGCCAAGGCGATGGACGCCGACATTGCCGAATCCGAATCCGAAGCCGCGGCGGCGGCCGCGGGCGAACCGCGTTCGGCGCCGACACCAAAAATCGAACCGGGCGGGAAAATTCCGCGCGTGTCGCCCGAACCCTTGCCAGAAACCCTCAACCCGACTAACCCGCCCCCGTCATCTGGGGAGTAGCCAGCCGTCCAGCCGGACGGGCCACCGTGTCAACATACTCGGCCGAGAGGTCGTGGTGCGGTGGAAGCGGGACACCGCTTGGGCGAGACCAATGGCATCGACCTTCGTCCGGGCCGGGCGGCGGGTTCGATGTCCGTTGGAATCGCGAAGCCGCTCGGCCCCGGAGCATGTTCATGGAAGCCTTGTTCACCTCGACCGCGGTCGTTGCGCTCGCCGAAATCGGCGACAAGACGCAATTGCTAGCGATATTGCTCGCGACGCGGTTCAACCGCCCGCTACCGATCATCCTTGGCATATTGGTTGCGACGCTGGCCAACCATGCGCTCGCGGCGTTGCTCGGCGCGCAGGCGGCGGCGTTCCTCGACAGCCCTATCTTTCGTTATGCCGTGGGCCTGTCGTTCATCGCCATGGCGGCATGGACGTTGATTCCCGACAAGTTCGACGACGACGAAGCGCCAAAGCCGCGCTTCGGGGCGTTCCTGACGACGCTTGTGGCCTTCTTCCTCGTCGAAATGGGCGACAAGACCCAGATCGCGACGATTGCGCTCGGCGCGCAATATCATGACGTCATCGCGGTGACCGCGGGAACCACGCTGGGCATGATGATCGCCAATGTGCCCGCGATCTTCCTGGGGCACAAACTGCTGAAGCGCGTCGATCTGGCGAAAGTGCGCATCGTGGCGGCCGCGATGTTCCTCGTAATCGGGCTATGGGTGCTGGGGCAGAGCGCGGGCTGGCTCGGCTAGCCCGAATTGCGCATCGCCAGCGTGCGCTCAAAGCTCCAGCTCGACGCGCACATCGCGTCGAGGTCGCGTTGCGCGGTCCAGCCAAGCTCGCGCGCGGCGCGTTCGGGGCTGGCGAAACAGCTGGCAACGTCGCCGTCGCGGCGCGGCGCGATGCGGTAGGGGATGCGTACGCCATTCACCCGCTCGAACGCCGCGACCATGTCGAGCACCGAATAGCCCTGGCCGGTGCCGAGATTCCATGTCGACAGCGCCGGTGCGGCGCTGGCGATGGTATCGAGCGCGGCGATATGACCGTCGGCCAGATCGACGACATGAATATAGTCGCGCACCCCGGTGCCGTCGGGGGTGTCATAGTCATTGCCGAATACCGAAAGCTCGTCCAGCCGCCCGGCGGCAACGCGGCTGATAAAGGGCATCAGATTGTTGGGAATGCCGTTCGGATTCTCGCCGATCAGCCCGCTGTCATGCGCCCCGACCGGGTTGAAATAGCGCAGCGTCGCGATGCGCCATTCGGGGGCGGCGACAGCGATGTCAGCCAGCATCTCTTCGATCATCAGCTTGGTGCGGCCGTAGGGATTGGTCGCCGACGTCGGATGATTCTCGTCGAGCGGCAAATATTGCGGCTGGCCATAGACCGTCGCGCTCGACGAAAAGACAAGCGTCTTGACGCCGCAATCGCCCATCGCCTGCACCAGCGACAGCGTGCCGCAGACATTGTTGTCATAATATTTGATCGGCTCGGCGACCGATTCGCCGACCGCCTTCAACCCGGCGAAATGAATCACTGCGTCGATGCCATGGTCGGTAATCGCCTGACGCACCGCATCGACGTCGCGAATATCACCGACGACGAGCGGGATCCACGTGCCGGTGATCGCCTCGATCCGCTCGATTACCGCGGCATCGCTGTTCGCCAGATTGTCAAAACAGACGACCTGATGCCCCGCTGCCACCAGCGCCGCTGCGACATGGCTGCCGATATATCCGGTGCCGCCGGTCAATAGGATCTTCATCGGATATTTCGCCTCCACGCGGATTTGCGACGTTCGTCGGTTGCCCTATTCTATCTCGATTGCCCTACCAAGACATTGTCCATTCACCAGTTGCTGATGCGCACGTCATTGGCAAAGAGGCGCGAACGGGTAAGGGGGTGCAAAGAATAGGACGGGAACCCAATATGACGGGCGGCGGCAATTGAGGACACGCGAACTGATCGATACGGCGCCGGTGCCCGGCGGCGAGGCGCTTCGCCTGTTTCGGCGCGGCGACGAATATATCATCGCGCTTGGCGGTAACGAGTTGATGAGCAGCCGGATGAGCGGTTCCGAAGAGGCGCTCGCGACGATGAGCTGCGCCCGGTTGCGCGATCCGGGCTCCGCGAAACTGCTGATCGGCGGCTATGGCATGGGATTCACCCTGCGCGCGGCGCTGGCCGTTCTGGGGCCGCAGGCGAGCGTCACCGTCGCCGAGATCGTCCCCGAAATCATCGACTGGGCGCGCGGCCCGATGGCGACACTTGCGGCGGGCTGCCTCGACGATCCCCGCGTCGAGATTGTTATCGCCGACGTCGCCGGAACGATTGGCGCGAAAACAGCCGCTTATGATGCGATCTTGCTCGACGTCGATAATGGTCCCGACGGCTTGACCCGACCGGACAATGATCGGATTTATTCGCCGTCTGGGCTGGCGAGCGCGAAGGCGGCGCTCCGACCGGGCGGCGTCCTCGCGATCTGGTCGGCCGCGCCCGATGCCGGCTTTACGCGCCGCCTGACCGCCGCGGGCTTCGCGGTCGAACCGGTCAGCGTGCGCGCGCGGTCGAACGGCAAGGGCGCGCGGCACGTCATCTGGTTTGCCAAACGAGCTTGAACTGTCGCTAACCCTGCGCGGTTCCTGTGCGCTTGGTCCATTCCTCACGATACCAGCGCACGAATGCAGGGATTCCGACGGCCATCGGCGTGGTCGGGGCAAAGCCGAGGTCGCGGCTGATATCGTCGATATCGGCGAAGGTCTGATAGACATCGCCGTCCTGCATCGGCAGCAGGTTGATTTCGGCCTTGCGGTCGCACGCCGCCTCGATCGTCCGGATCAGGTCGGTCAGCTGTTCGGGGCGGTTGTTGCCGATATTGTACAATCGGTGCGGCGTCGTAAATCCACCTGGCTTGGGCTGCTTGTCATCCGCTGGCGGGCGGTCGAGCGCCAGGACGACGCCGCTCACAATATCGTCGATGAAGGTGAAATCGCGGAGCATGTCGCCGTGATTGTAAACATCGATCGGGCTTCCCTGCAGCACCGCCTCGGTGAACTTCCACACCGCCATGTCGGGCCGTCCCCACGGTCCATAGACAGTGAAGAAGCGCAGGCCCGTCTGCGGGATCCGGAACAGATGGGCGTAGGTTTCGCTGAGCAGCTCGTCGGCGCGTTTCGTTGCGGCATAGAGCGAGATCGGCGTGTCGGCGCGGTCGGTGACCCGAAAGGGGGTGTCGGATCGCATGCCATAAACCGACGACGACGAGGCATAGACGAGATGCGAAATCGCCCGATGGCGCGCCAGCTCGAGGATATTGACGTGGCCGGAGATGTTCGAATGGACATAAGCGGCAGGGTTTTCCAGCGAATAGCGGACGCCGGGTTGCGCGCCAAGGTGAACGATCCGGTCGATCGTCTCGTCGGCCAGCGCCTGCATGAGTGCATTGGCGTCGCCGAAATCGACGTCGAAAAAGCGAAACAGATGACCGTGGTGCGCCTCAAGATGCGCAATGCGCGCATGTTTGAGGTCGAGCGAATAATAGGGCGTGAAATTGTCGATCCCGATCACGGAATCTCCGCGTGCCAGCAGGGCGGCTGCGACGTGCATCCCGATAAAACCCGCTGCGCCGGTGATGAGTATCGTCACATTCCGTCCCCGTTATGGTCGCGTGCTCCCGCGCCGTTCGCGCACATTTGGCGCCGTGGCGGCAAGATGCGCGCCGCTGTCGCCGCCTTATCCAGCCAATCGGTAAATTCGCCGGTAACGGCAACAGGAATATCGACGAAATCCGAGACCGGCAGCGCGGGGGCTCGCCCGCGCATCCGGGACCGTCCATAATCTATGCAATGGTGGTGAGCCCTGCTGGGTTCGAACCAGCGACCTACTGATTAAAAGTCAGTTGCTCTACCGACTGAGCTAAGGGCCCATCGCGGCGCTGCAAAGGCGGCGTGCGAAAGTGAGCCGTCGCCCTAGTGCGCCGCTGCGCCCCGGTCAACCGGCTTTGGACGTGCAAGGCGCGCGGCGAGTTGGCGGACGCTGCGGCGGTGGAGTGGATGCTGCCATTCGGGGACGATCGCGCGCAGCGGGCCGAGGACGAAGGCGCGCCGTTCGATCGCCGGATGCGGCACCACCAGCGCGCCGTCCGACCAGATGCCGCCCGACCAGAGCAGAATGTCGAGGTCGAGCGTCCGCGCGCTCCAGCGCTGGCCGGTACGGCGGCCGAACGCGATTTCGATCGCCTGCAATCGTTCGAGCAATTCGGGGGGACTCAGCGCCGACGCGACGAGCGCCACGGCATTGGCGTACCGGCGCCGCGACGGGCCGAGCGGGTCGCTGGCGATGATCGGGCTGGCATCGACGGCTTCGATGTCGTCGCTTTCCAGCGCCGCGAGCGCGGCGAGCAACACCGCGCGCGGGTCGCCATAGCGCGCATGGCGCCGGTTCGAGCCGAGGCCGATCGCGTAAAGTGCCAGTGGTTCCCTGGATGGCGGCGTTGCGTTGCCCATGTCCGCGCGCCTATCGCAGAATAGTGGAGATTGATAGTCCATTGCCCGGTACCGAGCCGCCGCGCGACTGTGCCCGATGCCCGCGGCTGGTTGCCTTGCGCGCCGAATGCCGCGCCGAGCATCCTGATTGGTGGAATGCGCCCGTCCATGCGTTTGGCGACCCCGACGCGTGGCTGGCATTTGCCGGGTTGGCGCCGGGCAAGCATGGCGCGAACCGGACGGGACGGCCGTTCACCGGCGATTATGCCGGCGACCTGTTGTTCGCAACGCTTGCCGAATTCGGGTTGAGCAAAGGCCGCTACGACGCGCGCGTCGATGACGGGCTGACGCTGGACGGCGCGATTATCGTCAATAGCGTCAAATGCCTGCCGCCGCAGAACAAGCCGACGCCGCAGGAAATCATGAATTGCCGTCCCTTTTTCGAGGCGCAGCTTGCCGCGCTGCCAAAGGTAAGCGTGATCATTGCGCTGGGGCGGATCGCCCATGATGCGGCTTTACGGGCGATGGGCTTGCGGCTTGCCGCCCATCCCTTTGCGCATGGCGCGGTGCATCGGCTGCCCGGGGAACGGCATCTCGTCGATAGCTATCATTGTTCGCGCTACAATATGAATACGGGGCGGCTGACGCCCGCGATGTTCGCCGACGTGTTTCGCACCACGCTGGCGCTGAAAAATCAGACCAGCGGGCCGAATTCCTCGACCAGCCCGCGGTAGAGCACGCGTTTGAACGGCACGATCAGCTTTTCGATCTCGGTCAGATCGGCCCATTTCCAAGCGCGAAATTCCTGATGCTTGGTGTGGATGTTGACGTCGCCATCCTCGCCCATGAAGCGCATCAGGAACCAGTGCTGGCGCTGGCCGCGATATTTGCCGCCCCACATCTTGCCGATCAGATGATCGGGCAGGTCGTAGAAATATTCCTCTTTGCTGCGCGCGATAATCTCGACCAGCCCGCCATGGACGCCCGTTTCCTCGCCCAGTTCGCGGATCGCTGCCATTTCGGCATCTTCGCCGGGGTCGATCCCGCCTTGCGGCATCTGCCACGCTTCGCTGGAGGTATCGAGCCGCTGGCCGACGAAGATCCGGCCGTCGCGGTTGGCGAGCATGACACCGGCGCAGGGGCGGTAGGGCAGGGCGTTGTGATCGATCATGCGGTCCCGCTAGCCTCGGCAACGATCGCTTTCAAGACCGTCAGGGCGCCGCGGATGTCATCTTTCGCGCTGGGGATGCCCTGCGCCAGGTTGATATAGCCGTGGATCGTGCCCGTCGCTTCGCGATAGGTCGTCGGCACGCCGGCCTCGATCAGTTTGGCGGCATAGGCGCGGCCCTGATCGCGCAACGGGTCGAGTCCCGCGGTGGTGAGCAGCGTCGGCGGCAGGCCTGCCGCAGGAAAGTCGAGCGGCGACGCCCGGTAGTCGGCAGGATCGGCGGCATAATGATTGCCGAACCACGTCATGCTGCCGGTCGTCAGCAGATGGCCTTCGCCGAAATCGCGATAGCTTTGCCAATCGTCGTGCGTCGTGACTGCGGGATAGATCGGGTGCATCGCGATCACCGGCTTGGACGCCGGCCGATCGCGCAAGGTCAGCGCGGTCGCGATGGTCAGATTGCCCCCGGCGCTTTCGCCCGACAGAACCAGCCCGGTGCACGGGAAATGCTCCGCGACCCAGCGCGTCGCCGCTTCGCAATCGATCGGAGCGGCGGGGAAGGGGTGTTCGGGGGCGAGACGATAATCGACCGCGATCACCGGGATGTCGAGCAGGCGCGCGGCTTCGGCGCAATAAGCATCATGGGTGTCGAGATCGCCGATCACCCAGCCGCCGCCATGATAAAAGACCATCACCGGGCCCGGCCCGCGGCCGGGACGATTGTCATAGATGCGGATCGCAATGTCGCCTGCGGGGCCCGGGATCATCCGGTCCTCGACATGCGCGATCTCACCGCGCGGTGCATCCGCCAACTGGCCCATCACCCGAAACATCTCGCGCGCCGCCGCAGGCGGCACCTCTTCCATCTTTGGACCGTCCTGCGCGTTCAGGAATGTCAGGAACGCCGCCACGTCGGGGCGGGTATAATGGGTGGTGCCGTCGGTCATCCTGCTGGTCCCCTTTTTCCGCTTGCGCGGCCTGTTGTTGGCGCAGCTATTCGGCATCGCGTCCGATAATTCAATGGCAATTGGCAACCTATCGGACGTTTGAAGTTTGCAGCGCACAATTTTTTCTGAATTGCGGCATCGCGCCCACAGGCCTAGGCCCATGTCACAGGTTCGCAAGATTTAAGGCAGAAGATAAAATGGCGACAGCGGTAGTGGACGAAGCCGACAAGCGGCAGTCCCCCCTTTCGGATGCGGTAGTAGTCAGATTTGCGGGAGATAGCGGCGACGGGATGCAGCTGACCGGTGGTCAGTTCACCCTCTCCTCGGCGCTGGCGGGCAACGACTTTGCGACCTTCCCCGATTTTCCGGCGGAGATCCGCGCGCCGCAGGGCACGTTGTTCGGGGTGTCGGCGTTCCAGATCAATTTCGGGTCGTCGGCGATCGACACCGCGGGCGACGCGCCCGACGTGCTGGTCGCGATGAACCCCGCGGCGCTCAAGACCAATGTGCCCTCGCTCAAGCAGGGCGGGCTGATCATCGCCGACGAGGGCGAGTTCAACGACCGCAACCTCGCCAAGGCGAAATATGACGCCAACCCGCTCGACGACGGCAGCTTGGCGAAGTGGCAGCTGCTCAAGCTCAACATCAGCCAGCTGACGATGGACGCCGTGAAGCCGTTCGGCCTTGGCAACAAGGAAGCGCTGCGCTGCAAGAATATGTGGACGCTGGGGCTCGCGCTCTGGATGTTCGACCGCGATCGCGCGCCGCTCGTCGACTGGTTGAACGGCAAGTTCGCGAAAGCGCCCGATCTGGCGGCGGCGAATA
The DNA here is from genome assembly GCF_051861155.1 of Sphingopyxis sp. Classification (GTDB taxonomy): domain Bacteria; phylum Pseudomonadota; class Alphaproteobacteria; order Sphingomonadales; family Sphingomonadaceae; genus Sphingopyxis. The sequence continues at coordinate 430,155 of NZ_JBHYDE010000002.1, forward strand.
TCGCGGCGCTTAACGCCGGCCACGCTTATGGCGAGACCGCCGAGCTGGCGGGTCCGCTCAAGCAGCATCATGTCGACCCCGCGCCAGTGGCGCCCGGCCTCTACCGCACGCTGACCGGCGCCGAGGGCATTGCGCTTGGCCTCGTCGCGGGGGCGCAGCTGGCGAAGCTGCCGATGTTCTTCGGCGGTTATCCGATCACCCCAGCGTCGGCGATCCTGCATCATCTGTCGCGGCTCAAGGAATATGACGTCACGACCTTCCAGGCCGAGGACGAAATTGCCGCCATCTGCTCGGCTATCGGCGCAAGCTATGCCGGCTCGCTCGGCGTCACCAGCTCGTCGGGGCCAGGGATCGCGCTGAAGGGCGAGGCGATGGGCCTGGCGATCATGACCGAGCTGCCGCTCGTCATCGTCAATTCGCAGCGCGGCGGCCCGTCGACCGGCCTGCCGACCAAGACCGAACAGTCGGACCTGTATCAGGCGGTCTATGGCCGCAACGGCGATGCCCCGATGCCCGTCATCGCCGCGCGCTCGCCCGGCGACGCGTTCGAATGCGCGGTCGAGGCGGTGCGCATCGCGGTGCAATATATGACCCCGGTGATGCTGCTAACCGACGGCTATATCGCCAATGCCGCTGAACCCTGGGCGGTGCCTGATCTCACGACCTACGAAGCGTTCCCGGTCGAATTCCTGACCGAAGTGCCCGAAGGCGGGTTCAAGCCCTATGGCCGCGACGAAAAGCTCAAGCGTCCGTGGGTCAAGCCGGGTACCCCGGGCCTGCTCCACCGCATCGGCGGGATCGAAAAGGAAATCGATACCGGCCATATCAATTACGAAGCGTCGAACCATCAGGCGATGACCGACATCCGCAAGGACAAGGTCGACGGGATCAAGGTACCCGACCAGATCGTCGAACTCGGTGCCGAGGGCGGCAAGCTCGCGATCGTCGGCTGGGGCTCGACCTTTGGCCCGATCCATCAGGCGGTGCGCCGCAAGCGCGCCGAGGGGCTCGACGTCAGCCACGTTCATATCCGCCACATCTGGCCGCTGCCCGCCAATCTTGGCGCGCTGCTCAAAAGCTATGACAAGGTCATCGTGCCCGAAATGAACACCGGCCAGCTCAAGACTGTGCTGCGCGACCAATATCTGGTCGATGCCCAGCCGGTGAACAAGGTGTCGGGTCAGCCTTTCACCATCGCCGAAATCGAAGCCGCCATCGAGGAGGCACTGAAGTGAACGAGATGACGACCATCGCCCGCACCACGACGCTGAAGGATTGGGAAACCGATCAGGAAGTCCGCTGGTGCCCCGGCTGCGGCGATTACGCGATCCTGAAGGCGGTGCAGCGCACGATGCCAGAAATCGGCACCACGCCCGAAAACACTGTGTTTATCAGCGGCATCGGCTGCTCGTCGCGCTTCCCCTATTATATGGAAACCTATGGCTTCCACACGATCCACGGCCGCGCGCCGGCGTTCGCGACCGGGCTGAAGCTTGCCAATCCGAACCTCGATGTGTGGATCGTCACCGGCGACGGCGACGGGCTGTCGATCGGCGGCAACCACACGATGCACCTGATCCGGCGTAATCTCGATTGCCAGATCATGCTGTTCAACAACGAGATTTATGGGCTGACCAAGGGGCAATATTCGCCGACCAGCCGCGTTGGCACGACCAGCCCATCGACCCCCTATGGCTCGGTCGATCGTCCGGCGCAGCCCGCCGCCTTCGCGCTCGGTGCCGGATCGCGCTTCGTGGCGCGCGGCTTTGACGTGTCGAAGAAACTGCCCGAGGTGTTGAAAGCGGCCCATGCCCACAAGGGCGCGGCGTTTATCGAGATTTTCCAGAACTGTATCGTCTATAATAAAGACGTGTTCGAGGATTTTGCGGCACCGAAAGGCGCCGAAGATCGTCAGCTCTGGCTCGAGAATGGCGAACCGATGCTCTATGCCAAGGGCACCAAGGGCATCGCGCTGGACGCCGAGGCGTTGCACCTCAAGACCGTCGATGTCGTCGATGGCGACTGGCAGTCCGCCGGGGTCATCGTCCACGACGTTACCAACCGCAGCGTCGCGCATATGCTGGTCGAAATGCGCTTCGGTGAATTCCCGATGGCGCTCGGCGTGCTTTACGATGATCCGCGCCCGACCTTCGAAGCCGATGTCTGGCGCCAGAATGCGGCCGCGGCGGAAGGCAAGACGGCCGATCTGCAGAGCTTGCTGAAAAAAGGGCAGACGTGGACGGTGACCGAGGGCGGCCCCGACCTGTAACGCCAGCGCACCCGGCTTTGGCTATGCGGAGCGTGAACCGGTCCGCATAGCGCATTGCAAAGCGGGCCGATCCACGCCACCAATCGGCGATGGACAATCTTACGCACAGCCTTGTCGGCGCGGTTCTCGGCCAGATGGGGCTCAAAAAGAAAACCGGGTTGGCGATCCCGACGCTGATTCTGGCGGCGAACCTGCCCGACATCGACGCCGCGTGCCTGGCCTGGCTCGACGGGATTCAGCATCTGGGCTTTCGGCGCGGCATCACCCATGGCCCGATCGCGCTGGTCGTGCTGCCGATCCTGCTGTGGGCGGCGATGCTCGGCTTCGATCGCTGGCAGACGAGGCGCGGCAAGCGTCCCGCAGCACGGCCGCCGATCGACAAGGGCTGGTTGCTCGCGCTCGCCTATATCGGCTGCCTCAGCCACCCGGCGCTCGACTGGCTCAACAATTACGGCATTCGCCTGCTCGAACCCTTTTCGTCGCAATGGTTTTTTGGCGACACGATCTTCATCATCGACCTGTGGATATGGATCGCGCTGGGCCTGTCGGTCTGGTTATCGCTGCGCCGTGAGCGCGCCGGGGCGGGCAACTGGCAGCGACCTGCGTGGATCGGCTTCACCGCGGTTTGCGCTTATATTTTCGCCAATGGCCTGATTACCCACGCGGCCGAACGCATGGGGGCGCAGGCCTTGCTCGCGAGCGGACACCGTGATGCGCTGGTTGTCGCCAGCCCGCCGCCGCTGGCCTTCTGGCAGCGCGATGTCTTCTGGCGCACCGCAGAGCGTTATGGGAGCGGGAGTTTTACGCCCGGGGTGGGCGGAAAACTGGACATCAGCGGGCAACCGACCGGGATGGACGATCCGCGCCTGAAAACATGGCTGATGGGCGATCCCGATGCCCGCGCCTTTTTGTTCTGGGCGCGGATGCCGGTGGCGCAGGCGGCTGGCGACGCGATCCTGCTGCGCGACCAGCGTTTCATGCACCCGCTGGCGCAGGACCGGTTTCAGGCGCGGCTGATGGCGCCCGACACCGCCACCCACGACGAATGACCGTGCCGAATATCCTGTGGTTCCGCCGTGACCTGCGCCTGTCGGATCAGGCGGCGCTGATCGCTGCGGCCGCCGAAGGTCCGGTGATCCCGATCTTCATCCTCGACGATGAGACGCCCAGGCATCGCCGCATGGGCGCGGCGTCGCGCTGGTGGCTGCACCACAGTCTCGCCAGCCTCGATGCCAGCTTGCGCGAAAAAGGATCGCGCTTGATCCTACGGCGCGGCAAGTGCGAGGATCAACTGGCTCAGATCGGCAAAGAAACCGGGGCAATCCGGGTGCATTGCCTGCGCCACTACGAGCCATGGTGGCGCAACGCCGAAAAGGCGGTGGGGAAGCGGCTCGATCTGGTTTGCCATGACGGCAATTACCTGCTGCCGCCCGGATCGCTGACCACCGGCGGCGGCACACCCTACAAGATTTATACCCCCTTCTGGCGCGCGTTGAAGGACCATATGCCGCCCGCGAACCCGCTGGAACGCCCCAGCGACATCGCGGCGCCGAGCGCATGGCCGGCATCGGACAGGTTGGGCGATTGGACTCTGCTTCCGACCAAGCCGGACTGGGCCACCGGCTTCGCCGCCGAATGGCAGCCGGGCGAGGCGGGTGCGCGCACGCGTGTCGCCGATTTCATCGACGCCGCATCCGATTATAACCGCCGCCGCAACCTGCCGTCGCAAGAGGGTAGCTCACGCCTGTCGCCTCACCTGCATTTCGGCGAGGTATCGCCCGCCGCCATCTGGCATCGCACCGCCGCCGCTGGGGGCTCGGTCGATGTGTTTCTGGGCGAGATCGGCTGGCGCGACTATGCCCAGAATATCATCCTGCAATTCCCTGATTATGGCGGGCGCAGCGCGCGCCCGGCCTTTGACGATGATTTGCCGTGGCGCAGCGGCAGCAAGGCCGATGCCGACCTGTCGGCCTGGCAACAGGGCCGCACCGGCTATCCGATCGTCGATGCCGGGATGCGCCAGTTGTGGGCGACGGGGTGGATGCACAACCGGGTGCGGATGATCGCCGCCAGCTTCCTGATCAAGCATCTGCTGATCGACTGGCGGCAGGGCGAGCAATGGTTCTGGGACACGCTGGTCGATGCGGACTATGGATCAAACGCGGTGAACTGGCAGTGGGTGGCGGGCAGCGGCGTCGACAGCAACATGTTCACGCGCATCATGGCGCCGCTGACGCAGTCGGAAAAATTCGATGCAGCGGCCTATATCCGCCACTGGGTGCCCGAACTGGCCAAAGTCGCCGAGCCCGCGATCCACGACCCCGACAGCTTCGGGCAACGCCCGCCGAGCTACCCCGCCAAGATCATCGGTCACCGCGAAGCGCGCGAACGCGCGCTGGCGGCGTATGACGTCATGAAGGCGCGCGGCAACTGATTGTCAGGCGCCGGACTTTGGGGCAGAAAGATGCTATGAACACGCATGTCAGCCCGCGCCGTGGCAAGGAACTGCTCCGCGCCGATCGCGCCTATCGCACCGGCGGGCTGTTGGCACGGCTGTTGGCGCTGGCACCCGCGAACATGTTTCACCGGCTGCTCGATCGGATCGACGCGGGGCTCGCGCTCGGGACGATCGAGGCGCATTTGCCCGACGGGAGTGTGCGGCTGCTCGGCGGTCGGGGCAAGGGGCCGGTGGCGGTCGTTCATTTGCAGAGCTGGGCGGCGCTGGTGCGCCTCGCGCTGTCCGGTTCGGTCGGCTGGTATCGCGGCTGGGACGCGGGCGAGTGGACGTCGCCCGATCCGGTGCCGCTGTTCGACCTGTTTATGCGCAATGGTGAGACCCTCGGCGACGTCGCGCGGGCGCGCGGGCCGCTGCGTTGGGTGAACAAGGCGGTCCATGGGCTGCGGCGGAATAATCGTCGCGGTGCCCGGCGAAACATTCATGCTCACTATGATTTGGGCAATGATTTCTATCGCTTGTGGCTCGACCAATCGATGAATTATTCGAGCGCGCTGTTCACCGATCCGGGGCAGTCGCTGGACGAGGCACAGGCGGCCAAGGTCGATGCGATCCTCGACCGGCTGGATCTGCGGTCGGGCAGCCGCCTGCTGGAAATCGGTTGCGGCTGGGGCGCATTGGCCGAACGCGCGGTCGAGCGCCACGATGTGCTCTACACCGGGATCACGCTGTCGCCGTCGCAGGCCGAAGTCGCCGATGCGCGGCTCGCCGCGATCGATCTGTCGGGCCGCTCGCGCATCGAAATCTGCGACTATCGCGACGCGCAGGGGCCCTATGACGCGATCGCCAGCGTCGAAATGGTCGAGGCGGTGGGGCAGGCCTATTGGCCGGCCTATCTCGACGCGATCGCGCGCTTGCTGCGCCCGGGGGGCAAGGCGGCGATCCAGTATATCCTGATCAACGACGCATTGTTTGAGCGCTACGCGGTGAGCAGCGATTTCATCCAGGCGTATATCTTCCCGGGCGGCTGCCTGATCTCCGAAAGCCGGTTTCGCTCGCTCGCCGAGGCCCGGGGCTTGGCCTGGCGCGATGTTCAACGGTTCGGCGACGATTATGCCGAAACGCTGCGCCAGTGGCGCGAACGCTTCGACGCGGTGGTCGCCGCCGGTCAACTACCGCCGGGTTTCGACGACCGCTTCGTGCGGCTCTGGCGCTATTATCTGCAATATTGCGAAGGCGGCTTTCGGGGCGGCGGCATCGATGTCGCGCAAGTCACGCTGGAAAAAACAGCCTGAAAATCAGGGGGGAGAGCTATGCGACGATATCTGGCAGCGGCGCTTTTGTGCGCCGCGACGACAGGGTGCAATGCACCCGCTTCCGCCCCGACTGCCGACACGCTGCCAAAGGATATGAATGTGCTGTTCTGGACCCAGGATCAACGCGACGCCGCTTTCCGCACCATGGAGACCGTGCCCAAGGTCGTCGTCAACACGGTCGAGGCGGGCGACGTGGTCTATCCGCTGCCGCAGGGGCAGCCGCTCGACCTTGGTTCCGACGTCGATGCCTATATGGCGAAACAGCGCAACGCCGGGTTGATCATCGTCCAGGACGGCAAGATCCGATTGGAGAAATATGCGCTTGGTTATGGCGCCGCGGGGCGCTGGACCAGTTTTTCGGTGGCCAAGAGCTTCACCTCGACGCTGGTCGGCGCAGCGGTGAAGGACGGCTATATCAAGAGCCTCGACGACAAGGTCACCGCCTATATCCCGGGGCTCAAGGGTTCGGCCTATGACGATGTGTCGGTGCGGCAGTTGCTGACGATGACCTCCGGCGTCAAATGGAGCGAGGATTATACCGATCCGAAATCCGACGTTGCGCTGTTCAACATGCAAAAGCCCGTCGCAGACGAGGATGTAACCGTCAGCTATATGAAGACCTTGCCGCGCGAAGCGCCGGCAGGGTCGAAGTGGGTGTACAAGACCGGCGAGACAAATTTGATCGGCGTATTGGTGTCGAGCGCCACGGGCAAGACGCTGTCGGCCTATCTGTCCGAAAAGGTCTGGCAACCTTTCGGGATGGAGCAGGATGCGGTGTGGATGCTGGGCGCCACGGGGCATGAAATCAGCGGCTGCTGCATGTCAGCGAGCCTCAAGGATTATGCGCGGTTTGGTCAATTCATGTTGAACGGCGGCGTTGCAGGCGGGCAGAAGGTCGTCCCCGACGACTGGATGGCGGCGGCGACGGCCAAACAGGCGGCGATCGATCAGCCGGGGCGCGGCTATGGCTATCAATGGTGGACCAACGACGACGGCAGTTATGCGGCGCAGGGCATTTTCGGCCAAGGCATCTTCATCGATCCCAAACGCAAGCTGGTGATCGCGTCGAACGGCAACTGGCCGACCGCGACCGATCCCGAGGGTGTCGGTGCGGCGCGGGAGGTGTTTTACAAGAGCGTGCAGGCGGCGGTGGATCGGGAAGCGAAGTAAGCGTCGCTCCCCGAAGGCGGGGGCGACGGTATTTTAGTCGGCGACCATGGCCGTTGCCCGCTGCGCTAGCCAGGCGGCTACCAGCGGAACGGCAACGCCCAGCGCCATGATCCACCAGGTGTCGGAAAAGTCGACCGCGGTGTAGAGCGCCGCACCGATAACAGCGCCAGCGACAACCCATCCCGTGCCGGTTCCGCCGGAAATCCGCATGGCAAGCCAGCTCCCGGCGAATGTGGCCAGAAACCAGCCAATGATAAGCGCGATGGTCGAGCCGATCGGGATCAATATTTCACCCGTCGCCGAATCATATTCCGATGGCGAAATTTCGCTGCCGGCATATTGCGCGAGCCAGATCAGCCCGAATGCGACGACGACGCCGATCACGGCGGCGATCGCCGATCGCAAAATATCCTTGGTCATAGCTGCGCCCTTGCAAACCCGTGTTATCCGGCTGCCTTAGTGCCGGAAAACGAAGATGGCGTTAAGCCTTTTCCATGACCTTGGGCAGCGCGTGGAATGCGGTGCTGTCGAAGCCGTCGGCCATCAGCCCCGCGACGAATTCGCCGACCGCGGCGGGTTCCTTGATGCTGTTCGCATCTTCGCCGGGATAGGCGCGCGCGCGCATCTGCGTCCGCGTGCCGCCGGGATCGAGGATCGCGGTGCGCACCGTCGAAATGTTCCGCATTTCGGCGCCGTAGCTGGTGACCAGCGTCTCGAACGCCGCCTTCGACGCGGCATAAGCGCCCCAATAGGCGCGCGGGGCCCGGGCGACGCCGCTCGATAGTGCGAGCAGGCGGCCGTTCGCGGCACGGCGCAGCAGCGGGTCGAAATTGGCGATCAGCGCCTGCTGCGCGATCAGGTTCAGCGTCAGCAGCTTGTTGAATTCCTTGCCGTCGATCGCTGCAACCGGAGTCAGCGTGCCGAGCATCGCGGCGTTGAGCACCAGCATGTCGAGCTGTTGCCAGCGTTCGGCCATCGCGCTGGCCAACCGTGCGATGCTGTCGCCGTCGGTCAGGTCGAGCGGGGCGATCGTCGCGGCGCCGCCGGCTTCGTGGATGCGGTCCTCGAGCGCTTCGAGGCCACCCGCGGTACGCGCGGTGATCACGACATGCGCGCCGCGCGCCGCCAGCGCTTCGGCGATCGCTTCGCCGATGCCACGGCTTGCCCCGGTGACGAGCGCGACCTGGCCCGCCAATTCTTCAGTCTTCATCGTCATGGTGTCAGACAACCCGTTCGGCAAGCAGCGAAAATTGATCTTCCAGCCCATGCTCGTCGAAATCGGTCAGCGTGGTCGGATAATCGCCGGTAAAGCACGCATCGCAATATTGCGGCGCGCCGTCGCTGCGCTTCGCTTCGCCCAGCGCGCGGTACAGGCCGTCGATGGTGACGAACGACAGGCTGTCGGCGTTGATGAAGTTCGCCATCTGCCCGACCGTCATCTGCGCCGCCAGCAGCTTGGCGCGTTCGGGGGTATCGACCCCGTAAAAGCAGCTGTGCTGGGTTGGCGGGCTGGCGATCCGCATATGGACTTCGGCGGCGCCGGCATCGCGCATCATCTGAACGATTTTGAGGCTCGTCGTGCCGCGCACGATCGAATCGTCGATCAGCACGATGCGTTTGCCGGCGATCAATGCGCGATTGGCGTTGTGCTTCAATTTCACGCCCAGATGGCGGACCTTGTCGCCGGGCTGGATGAAGGTGCGGCCCACATAGTGCGAGCGGATGATTCCGAGTTCGAACGGGATGCCCGATTCCTGCGCATAGCCGATCGCCGCGGGCGTTCCCGAATCGGGAACCGGGATGATCAGATCGGCATCGACCGGATTTTCGCGCGCCAGTTCGGCGCCGATCGCCTTGCGAACCGAATAGACGCTGGTGCCGTCGACGATCGAGTCGGGGCGCGAGAAATAGACATATTCAAAGATGCACGGCCGCGCCGATTGCTCCGAAAAAGGCCGATGCGATTTCAGCTGGCCGTCGCGGATGATCACCAGCTCGCCGGGTTCGACCGAGCGGACGAACTCGGCGCCGACGACGTCGAGCGCGACGGTTTCCGACGCCAGGATATGCGCGTCGCCCAGCTTGCCGATGACGAGCGGGCGGATGCCCAGCGGGTCGCGGCAACCGATCATCCCCTCGGCGGTCAGGCAGATGAGCGAATAGGCGCCCTCGACCTGCTTCAGCGCATCGATGAACCGGTCGAGCAGCGAGCGATAGCTCGACGTCGCGACGAGGTGAATGATGACCTCCGTATCGCTGGTCGATTGAAAGATCGAACCGCGGCGAACCAATAGCTTACGCAGCGCAGCGGCATTGGAGATATTGCCGTTGTGCGCCACCGCAAAACCGCCGGTCGCGAGATCGGCGAACAGCGGCTGGACATTGCGCAGCGCGGTTTCGCCCGTTGTCGAATAACGGACGTGGCCGACCGACGATCCGCCCTGCAACTGGCGCATGATGTCGTCACGGTCGAAATTGCCCGCGACATGGCCCATGGCGCGGTGGGTATGGAACTCGCGGCCGTCAAAGGCGGTGATGCCTGCAGCTTCCTGTCCACGGTGCTGCAAGGCGTGCAGGCCGAGCGCGACGACCGCGGCGGCGCTGTCGGCGCCATGAATGCCAAAGACGCCGCACTCCTCGCGGAGCTTGTCGTCGTCGAAAGGGTGTGTGGTGAGCATGATGGTCCAGCAGCGAGGGCAGTGACTGGCGCGCATATAGGGACGGCAATCGCAAATGTCGCCCCCATATTCACGATATTGTCATCGGAACCGCGATCGACGGGGTGACAGGGGCTTTGATCCTGCTCTAAAGCGCGGGACATGGACGAACAGCGCGACACCGCCGACCGATTTCTCCCGCGTTTCGATGCCGCCGGACTGGTGACCGCGATCGTCACCGATGCGGACACCGGGACTTTGTTGATGGTCGCGCATATGAACGCCGAAGCGATCGAGCGGACGCAGGCGACTGGGCAGGCGCATTTCTGGTCGCGCTCGCGCGCCGCGCTGTGGCGCAAGGGTGAGACGTCGGGCAACGGATTGACGCTGGTCGAGATGCGCATCGATTGCGATCAGGACGCGCTGTTGCTGCGCGTGACGCCTGCCGGCCCGGCTTGCCACACCGGACGGCGGAGCTGTTTTTATCGCCGCGTCGAAGCCGATGGCAGCCTGACTTTCCTGACCGACGATGCGCAGGGCTAGCGCCGCGTTGGCGTGTGCGGTGCTGTTGCTTGCCGGGTGCGAGCGAGCGGCCTCGGACGGCAGCGGGCAGGGGATCGACGCCGACAGCCCGCTCGAACAGGCGGCGCGCGAACGCGGCGTCGTCCGGGCCGAGGCCGTATCGCCGGTCGGCGTGTTCGAACGCACCCACGATCTTGGCCGCGACGCGATGTGTGTCGTGCCCGATGGGCCAGGACAATGGCGCTTTGCGGTCACCGCAGCCTTCGGCACCACGCTGTCCTGCACCGCAACTGGCAGCATGACCCGCGATCGCGGCGGCTGGCGGCTGCGCTTCGCCGGCACTGATGGCTGCGAGGCGTTGGTTCATGAGGAGGAGGACGAGCTGCGCCTCCCCGGGGATATGCCGCCGCAATGCGCGTCCCTGTGTCCCGCCCGCGCTTCGCTGTCGGGTTTACGGCTGCCGCGCGCCAGCTGGTCGGCCGACGATGCGCGGGGCTTGCAGATCCGTGATCGACAGGGCAATATGCACCGACCCTGCGGGCTCTGACCGGCCCCAAAATAGGCCGATTTGCCGGTATTGACGTTCACGTCAACGGAAACTAGTTTCATCGGCATGACCGAACCATATGGCCACGCCCATATCGATACGCCCGATCACCTGGGGCGCGAACAATTCAGCATCACCGACTTGTCGACCGAGTTCGGCGTGACCGCGCGTGCGCTGCGTTTTTATGAGGATGAAGGGCTGATCAGCCCGTCGCGCAAGGGATTGTCGCGCATCTATTCGAAACGTGACCGCGCCCGGCTGGCGTGGATATTGCGCGCGAAGCGGACGGGCTTCAGCCTGGCCGACATCCGCGAGATGATCGACCTGTACGACGTCGGCGATGGTCGCAAGCTGCAACGGCAGGTGACGATCGAGAAATGCGAACAGCGCATCGGCTTGTTGCAGCGGCAGCGGGACGATATCGACAGCGCTGTCGAAGAATTGTCGCGGTTCATCGATATGGTGAAGAAAGTCGACGCCGGCCAAAAGGTCGGTTGAGCCTCTCCCCAGGCAAGTGTGACATTGCGAACCTGATTTTCAGAAGGATATCCCATGCCCGTCTATCGCGCGCCTGTGCAAGACAGCCTTTTCCTCCTTAACGACGTGCTGGGGGTCGAGCGTTATGCGAACCTGCCCGGTTTCGCCAATGCGACCCCCGATATGATCGAGGCGGTGCTGACCGAAGCCGGCAAATTTTGCGAGGAAGTGCTGTTCCCGATCAACCAGTCGGGCGATCTGGAGGGCTGCACGCGCCACGACGATGGATCGGTAACCACGCCCAAGGGCTTCCAAGAAGCCTATAAGGCCTATTGCGACGCCGGCTGGACGCTGCTGACCCAGCCCGAAGAATTCGGCGGTCAGGGACTGCCACATGTCGTCGGCTTTCCGGTCGAAGAATATCGCATGGCGGCGAACCAGGCCTTTGCGATGTATCCGGGACTGACCCAAGCCGCGGTCGCGGCGATCCTGGTCAAAGGATCGGACGAGCAGAAGGCGCTTTATGCGCCGCGGATGATTTCGGGCGAGTGGGGCGGGACGATGAACCTGACCGAACCGCATTGCGGCACCGACCTTGGCCTGATCCGCACCCGCGCGGTGCCGAACGGCGACGGCAGCTATGACGTCACCGGGACCAAGATCTTCATTTCGTCGGGTGAGCATGACCTGACCGACAACATCATCCACCTTGTCCTCGCCAAGACCCCCGACGCACCCGACAGCGTCAAGGGCATCTCGCTGTTCATCGTGCCCAAGTTCCTGGTCAACGACGACGGCTCGCTGGGCGACCGCAACACGCTGCAATGCGGCTCGATCGAGCACAAGATGGGCATTCACGCCAATTCGACCTGCGTGATGAACTATGACGGCGCGAAAGGTTGGATGGTCGGTGAGGAGAATAAAGGCCTTGCCGCGATGTTCGTGATGATGAACGCGGCGCGCCTCGGCGTCGGCATCCAGGGGCTGGGGCAAGCGGACATCGCGTTCCAGAATGCCGTCGCCTATGCGCAGGACCGCCGTCAGGGCCGCGCGCTCACCGGCCCCGCCGATCCGCAGGAAAAGGCCGACCCGCTGTTCGTCCATCCCGACGTCCGCCGCATGCTGATGGACGCCAAGGCCACCGTCGAGGGGCTGCGCGCGCTTTGCCTGTGGGGCGCGTTGCAGGTCGATCTGGCGCATGTCGCCGAGACCGAGGAAGAGCGTCAACAGGCCGACGACCTCGTCAGCCTGCTCACCCCGGTGATCAAGGGCTATGGCACCGACAAGGGCTATGATGTCGCGACGAACGCGCAGCAGGTGTTCGGCGGCCATGGCTACATCGAGGAACATGGCATGAGCCAATATGTCCGCGATGCCCGCATCACGATGATCTATGAAGGCGCGAACGGGGTTCAGGCGATGGACCTGGTCGGGCGCAAGCTGGCGCAGAATGGCGGGCGCGCGATCCAGGCGTTTTTTGCGATCATCGATGCCGAATGCGGCCGCGCCAAAGATGATGAAGCGCTCGCCGACTTTGCCGGTCGGCTCGAAAAGGCCAATGGCGAACTCAAGGCTGCGACGATGTGGTTCATGCAGAATGGCATGGCGAACCCGAACAATATCGGCGCCGGCGCGCACCATTATATGCACATCATGGGGATCGTCGCACTGGGATCGATGTGGCTGATGATGGCCGAAGCGGCGCAAAAAGCACTCGCGGAAGGGCGCGGCAACAAGCCGTTTCTCGAAGCCAAGCTGGTCACCATGCGTCATTTCGGCGAGCGGTTCCTGCCCGACGCCGGATCGCTGCGCCGCAAGATCGAGACGGGCAGCGAAGCGATGATGGCGCTGACTCCCGAGCAATTTTACGCCGCCTGATCGGGCCCGCCGGAACCATCGCCCGCGCCGTGCGTGGCGTGGGCGATGAGCACGCCGGCAAGCCAGGGGGCATTGGTCCCAATCGTCATTGAAGGCCGCAATTGCTGGCGCATCGAACGCGCCAACAAGGCGCGGATGATCGTCGATGCCGCCGACTATTATGCGCTGCTCGAACGGTTGATGGCGGGGGCGAAGGAACGCATCCTGCTGATCGGCTGGGACTTCGATCCGCGCATCCCGTTGATCCCCGACGCGCAGGGGAAAGGCGAATCGCTCGGTCATTACCTGCTGCGTCTCGCGAAGGATAAACCGAAGCGCGACATCGACATTTTGCGCTGGAATTTTGGCGGGCTGAAACATCTGTTCGTGCCGTCGATCGTGGCGATGGTTCTGCGCTGGAAAATGACCAAGTCGATCAGCTTCCGGCTCGATAGCGCCCACCCCGTGGGATGTAGCCACCATCAGAAAGTGGCGGTGTTCGACGATCATCTGGCGGTGTGCGGCGGCATCGACGTCAGTTCGGCACGCTGGGATACGCGCGATCATGTCGACGATGATCCGCGGCGCACCGACCCCAATGGCAAAGCCTATATGCCGTGGCACGATTCGACGATGATCCTGTCGGGTCCGATCGGCGCCGCGCTTGCCGATCTGGGGAACGAGCGTTGGCAACGCGCGACCAAGAAGCCGCTGCGCGACCTGAGCGGCACGGGCGAGAACTGGCCCGACGATGTTGAACCCGATTTCAAGGACGTCGATGTCGCCATTTCGCGGACCAGCGCCGAATATGATGGCCGCCCCGAAGTGCGCGAGAATGAGCAGCTCTATCTCGACATGATCGCCGGGGCGCGGCGTTTCATCTATTTTGAGAATCAATATTTCACCAGCGGCGCGATTGCCGCGGCGATTGCGGCGCGGCTCGACGAAGACGATCCGCCCGAATTTGTGATGGTGATGCCGAAGACCGCCGACGGATGGCTGGAGCAGATAGCGATGGATGCAGCGCGGGTGCAACTGGTCCGCTCGATCGCCAAGTCGCGGCATGGCGACCGGCTGAAGGTCTATGTCCCGCACACCAAAGGCGGCGACCCCATTTATGTCCACGCCAAGACGGCGATCGTCGATGACCGCTTGATCCGGATCGGCTCGTCGAACCTCAACAACCGGTCGATGGGGCTCGACAGCGAGTGCGACGTCACGATCGATGCGGCGTTGTCGGCGAACAAGGGCGTCGAGCCGGTGATTGCGCGCCTGCGCGAGTCCTTGATGGCCGAACATCTGGGGGTAGCGGACAAGGATGTCGCGGCGACATTCGAGCGCACCGCATCGTTGATCGAGACGATCGACGTGCTGCGCGGGGAGGGGCGGTCGCTAGAACTGCTCGACCTGATCCCGCCAGGTCCGCTTGACGAATTTATCGCCGACAATGAAGTGCTGGACCCGACGAGCCCCGACGCGATGTTCGAAAGCCTTACCGAGCGCGGGCTGAAAAAGAGCTGGCACCGCGGTCGGAACTGGATGAAGCGCCATCGGCCGTTTGGGCGTAAATCGACCTGAATTCCGTTCGTGTCGAGCGAAGTCGAGACACGTCGAGTTGATGGATGCCTTCGCGTGTCTCGACTTCGCTCGACACGAATGGGAGGGGAAAGCTCAATCCGCCAGCGACAAAATATGCTTCGCCTGTTTGAGGTGCGGGGCATCGACCATCTTGCCATTGACCTGCAAGACCCCGACCCCTGGATTGGCGGCAAAGGCATCGACGATCGCCTGCGCGCGCGACACCTCATCGGTGCTGGGGGTGAAGGCCGCATTGATTGGCGCGACCTGCGACGGATGGATCGCCATCATCCCGGTAAAGCCGTCGCGCCGCGCCCGCGCGGCGTAAGCGGCAAGGCCCGCATCGTCCTTGATCGCCGGGAACACCGTGTCGATCGCCGCAACGCCCGCGGCGTGCGCGGCGAACAGGGTCAGCGCGCGCGCGACGTCATAGGGCGCGGTGTAGCTGCCGTCGGCCTCGCGGCTGGTGGTCGCGCCGATGGCGGCGGGTAAATCTTCGGCGCCCCAGGTCAGGCCGAGCAGGCGGTCCTTTGCCTCGCGGTAGCTGCCAAGGGTGAAGATCGCCGCGGCAGTTTCGGTGGCGATCGGCAGGATCGGGGGTAGCGAGGCGTCGGCCGCGGTTTCGCTGCGGATGAGCGTGTCGAGCTGCGCGATGCTTGACGCCCCTTCGGCCTTGGGCAGCATGATCGCGTCGGGGCGCGCGGCGATGATCGCGGCGACATCGGCGGCGGTCAGATGGCCGTCGAGCGGATTGACGCGCACCAGCGTGACAACCTCGCGCGCGCCCGCCAGATAATCGGCGATCGCATGGCGCGCGGCGTCCTTGTTCTTGAGCGATACCGAATCCTCTAGGTCGAGGATGATCGCATCGGCGCCCGACGCCGCGGCCTTGGCAAAGCGCTCGGGCCGGTCGCCGGGGACGAAGAGGAGAGAACGTAGTCGCATGCGCTTATCTATGCCGTTCGTGTCGAGCGAAGTCGAGACACGTGAGGGGGCAAGGGGTTCTCGACTTCGCTCGAACCGAACGGGGATTTATGACTTCCGCTGGACCAATGTAGAACGCTCGCACTGGCAGACAATTTCATCGCGCTGGTTGATGCAGCGGTGGAGGAAAGTGACGATCCCGGCATTCGGCCGCGATTTCGATTCTTTCAGCCCGATCACCTCGCTCTCCGCGCGCAGCGTGTCGCCGATGAACACCGGTTTGGGCATCACCAGCTTGTCGTAGCCGAGATTGGCAATGAGCGTGCCCAGCGTCGTGTCGCCGACCGACAGCCCGACCATCAGGCTGAAGGTGAAGGTGCCGTTGACGAGGATTTGGCCGAATTCGGACGCCTTCGCCGCCTCGATGTCGAGGTGCAGCGGCTGCGGATTGTGCGTCATCACCGTGAACAGCAGATTGTCGGTCTCGGTGACGGTGCGGCGAATGTCGTGGGTCAGCGTGTCGCCGATTTGCCATTCGTCGAAAAAGCGCCCTGCCATTAATCAAAACTCCGCTCGCCCTGAGCTTGTCGAAGGGCCGTTCTTGTTTGCGATGTTAGAAGGAAGGACGGTGCTTCGACAAGCTCAGCACAAACGGGTAGGGCGTCATTCTTCCTGCTCGATCCGCACGAGCAATGCCTCGACCTGCACCTGCGCGCCCGCGGTCGCATTAAGCTCGGCCACCACGCCTTCGAACGGCGCGGTCAGACTATGCTCCATCTTCATCGCTTCAAGGGTAAGCAGCTTCTGCCCTTTGGTCACACGGTCGCCCGCCGCTACATCGACCGCGATGACCTTGCCGGGCATCGGCGACAGGATCGCACCGTCACCCGCCGCGCCGCCCGCGCTGCCTTCGGCGCGCCAGGGCGAGAGCTGCCAGACCGAGCCGACCTCGGCCACAAGCATCGCCCGCGAGGACTCTTCGGCCCCGGGACCATGGAGTTCGACGTCGATACGCTTGCCGTCGAGCAGGAAGGGCGCGCGCCGAACAGCGGGCGCATTGAGGCGGAAGCCCGCCTGCAGCGAGCGCGGCACCATCGCCATCGCGGCGTTGGTCAGGGCCTGCGTGGTCGGCACCGGCTCTTCGGTCATCGCATCGCCGTCGCGGCCGATCAGCCCGGTATCGACGGTGCCCGCCACGAAATCGGGATGATCCAGCGCATTGATCAGAAACGCCGAATTTGTCCTTACCGGCCAGATCGCGCCATCCTCGAGCATCTCGGACAGAAGCTCGCGCGCTTCCTCGCGATCCTCGCCCCACGCGATGACCTTCGCGATCATCGGGTCATAGAAGGGCGAAACCTCGGCGCCTTCGTATACCCCGGTGTCGACGCGGCCCATATGCTCGGGAAGCTGGAAGAGTTCGAGCGTGCCGATCGAGGGCAGAAAGCCCTTCGCGGGATCCTCGGCATAAAGTCGCGCTTCCATCGCCCAGCCGTTGATCGACAGCTCCTCCTGCCGCAGCGGTAACGGCTCCCCGCTCGCCACCCGCAATTGCCATTCAACCAGATCAACCCCGGTGATCTCCTCGGTCACTGGATGCTCGACCTGCAACCTGGTGTTCATTTCCATGAACCAGATGCGGTCAGCGCGGAGGCCTTCGCTGGCGTCGGCGATGAATTCGATCGTTCCGGCGCCGACATAATCGACCGCCTGCGCGGCGCGCACCGCGGCGGCGCACAATGCTTCGCGCGTCGCTTCGTCCATGCCGGGGGCGGGGGCTTCCTCGATCACCTTTTGGTGACGGCGTTGCAGCGAGCAGTCGCGTTCGAACAGGTGGACGACATTGCCGTGGGTATCGCCGAACACCTGCACTTCGATATGGCGCGGGGTGAGGATATATTTTTCGATCAGCACATGATCGTTGCCAAACGAGGCCGCGGCCTCGCGCTGGCACGAGGCGAGCGCGTCGATGAAATCCGCGGCTGCATCGACCTTGCGCATCCCCTTGCCGCCGCCGCCCGCAACCGCCTTGATCAGGACCGGATAGCCGATCTGGGCGGCCTGCTCGGCGAGGAACGCAGGGTCTTGATTCTCGCCCATATAGCCTGGTGTGACCGGCACCCCGGCTTCGGCCATCAGCTTCTTGGCTGCATCCTTCAGCCCCATCGCGGTGATGCTCGCGGGTTTGGGGCCGACCCACACCAGTCCGGCATCGGCGACCGCCTGCGCGAACTCCTCATTTTCGGACAGGAAGCCATAACCCGGATGGATCGCCTCGGCCCCGGTCGCCTTGGCGGCGGCGATGATCTTCTCACCCACCAGATAGGATTCGCGCGCGGGCGACGGCCCGATATGCACCGCCTCGTCGGCCTGCCGCACATGCAGCGCCTTGGCATCGGCGTTCGAATAGACGGCGACGGTGCGGATCCCCATCTCGCGCGCGGTGCGGATGATGCGGCAGGCGATCTCGCCGCGATTGGCGATGAGGAGGGAATTTATCAACAACCGAACCCCCAAGTTCCATTAAATGACGTTGCGAGAGTGCCTTTGGAAACAGTTAGAACCGCTTTGACGCTGTGGCCGTCATATCCCGGTTCGGTAGCACCTCGCGGCGCTAATCTAATACGATAGCCCTCGGCGTTGAACGTGGCATCGTCGCTAGCGAATGCCTGAAACTCCGCATCGGATACCGACGCCAAGACTCGCTTGCCGTCCGGCCTGAAGACCAACGTCCCACCTGAAACATAGAGAATGTCGTTTTTGCCGTTAGTGAACGACCCCATACACCCCATTTCGAGATCATTGCTGTCGGCATCCGTTAGTCGGTCCATCGAAATGTCGGTCGCCTGGGGAATTGAGGCCGGCGGTAAAATCTCCTTTTCTTCAACCACAGGAGGAGTAGCCGAATTGCCGCTGTCTTTGGGGAGCGGTGGTTGCGCGATCACAGCCTCTTCAGGCTGTGGGTCACGTGCCAACAGCCAAATGGTCGAAGCACCTAAGGCCAATACAATCGCGCCGAGTACGAGCAGTGGAAAGCTCGATTTTGGCTGCTGGTTTGGAGACGATCCGCCGGATGCTCCAAGGAGAGGGTCTCGCTTTGCCATCTTTGCTTCACATCCTGAACACGCCGAAGCCGCGGTCTTCGACCGGGGCATTCAGCGTCGCGGCAAAGGCCAGCCCCAGCACATCACGCGTCTGCGCCGGATCGATAATCCCGTCGTCCCACAATCGTGCGGTGGCATGATACGGATTGCCCTCATCCTCATATTTCTGGCGGATCGGCGCCTTGAAGGCTTCGGCCTCTTCGGAGGTCCATTTGTCGGCGTCACGGTGGACCGTTGCCAGCACGCTTGCCGCCTGTTCGCCGCCCATCACGCTGATCCGGCTGTTTGGCCAGGTGAACAGGAAACGCGGCGAGTAGGCGCGGCCGCACATGCCGTAATTGCCCGCGCCAAAGCTGCCGCCGATCAGCACCGTGATTTTCGGCACCGTCGCGGTGGCCACCGCGGTCACCAGCTTCGCGCCATGCTTGGCGATCCCCTCGGCCTCATATTTGCCGCCGACCATGAAGCCGCTGATGTTCTGGAGGAAGAGCAGGGGGATGCGGCGTTGCTGCGCCAGCTCGATGAAGTGCGCGCCCTTCACGGCGCTTTCGCTGAACAGCACGCCATTGTTGGCGAGGATCGCGACGGGGATGCCCCAGATGTGCGCGAAACCGCACACCAATGTGCTGCCGTAATTGGCCTTGAACTCATGAAACTCGCTGGCGTCGACGATGCGCGCAATGGCTTCGTGGACGTCGTAGGGCGCGCGGACGTCGTCGGGGACGACGCCGTAGAGCTGCTCCGGATCATATTTGGGCGGGCGCGGGTCCTTCATCTCGACCTTGAAGCCCTCGTCGGCACCGAGGTGGCTGACGATATCGCGAACGATCGTCAGCGCATGCTCGTCATTCTCGGCGAGATGGTCGACGACGCCCGATTTCTTCGCGTGCAGATCGCCGCCGCCCAGATCTTCGGCGCTGATTTCCTCGCCCGTCGCCGCCTTTACCAGCGGCGGCCCTGCGAGGAAGATCGTCCCCTGATTGCGGACGATGACGGTTTCGTCGGACATGGCGGGGACATAGGCGCCGCCCGCGGTGCAGCTGCCCATCACGCACGCGATCTGCGGGATGCGCCGCGCCGACATATTGGCCTGGTTGAAAAAGATGCGGCCGAAATGGTCGCGGTCGGGAAAGACCTGATCCTGATGCGGGAGGTTGGCGCCGCCGCTGTCGACCAGGTAGATGCAGGGCAGGCGGTTTTCGAGCGCAATCTCCTGCGCCCGCAGATGCTTTTTCACGGTCAGCGGATAATAAGTGCCGCCTTTCACCGTCGCGTCGTTGCACAGGATCATGCACTGGCGCCCCGACACCCGCCCGATGCCGCAGATCAGGCCAGCGCCCGGCACTTCACCATCGTAAAGGTCATTTGCCGCGAGCTGGCCGATTTCGAGAAAGGGCGAACCCGGATCGAGCAGCCGTTCGACGCGCTCTCGGGGCAACAATTTGCCGCGGCTGGTGTGCCGCTCGCGCGATTTCTCGTTGCCGCCCAGCGCGGCTTCGGCGACGCGCGTCCATAGTTCGTCCTTCAGCGCGCGATTATGCGCGGCGCGCATGCGAAACTCGTCGCTGTCGGGATCGACATGGGTGCCAAGGACCGGTGCGCTCACTGTTCAGACTCTCCCCGTTTGCCGTCCGGACTATCCGGTTTATCTTTCACGATCAGGTATCGATAGACCCCGATCGCATTGATGATCAGCAGCGCGATATTCTGCCACCCGATGCCCTCGCTATCGGGTTGCAGAAAGCCCCACGCGATCAGCGCGATGCTGCTGGTGACAAAGATGACAAAGGCCCAGCCAGTGCGGCGGCGGCCGAGGTTGAGCGACACAATCAACGCCGCGAGCGTCGAGGCGCCGGCGCCATAATATTGCAGGGCGGTGAGCAGGGTATCGTTCACGCCATCGCGCCCAACATCGCGAACACGCCCGACGCGGTCAGGATTGGCCAGCCGATGTGCCGCCCGCGCGTGTACAGGCCATCGACCAGACCGACCGCGGTCCATGCCGCGCCGATCAGCAGGACCAGATCGCGCGGCGTGCCCGGCCAGACGACCGAGGCTGCCGACACCAGCATCAGCACCGACATCGCGTGCCAGGCAAAGCGAAACACGCGGCGCGCCAGATCGACCGCCATGATTCCCTGGTCGAGCGCGAGCAGCGGCTGGATCAACCGCTTCTCGCCCAGCGCGCCATGCACCAGAGCCGTCGTCGCCATGAAGGCCGCCGACAGCCAGAGCCAGATCACGCGCCGGCGCCGATCAGTTCGCGGCCAATCAGCATGCGGCGAATCTCATTCGTCCCCGCGCCGATGTCGAGCAGCTTGGCATCGCGCCAGTACCGCTCGACCGGCCAGTCCTTGGTATAGCCCGCGCCGCCGAGCGCCTGGATCGCTTCGCCCGCGACTTTCACCGCGCTCTCGCTGGCGAGCAAAATGCAGCCCGCGGCATCGAAGCGCGTCGTCTGCCCCGCGTCGCACGCCTTGGCGACATTATAGACGTAGGAGCGCGCCGACTGGAGCGCGACATACATGTCGGCGACCTTCGCCTGCATCAGCTGGAACGAACCGATCGGCTTGCCGAACTGCTTGCGCTCGCGGACATAGGGGATGACCGTGTCGAGGCACGCCTGCATGATCCCGAGCTGGAGCCCCGCAAGCACGACGCGTTCATAGTCGAGTCCCGACATCAGCACGCCGACGCCGCCATTCTCCGGCCCCATGACCTGGTCTTCGGACACTTCGCAGTCGGTGAACACCAGCTCGGCGGTCGGCGAACCGCGCATGCCGACCTTGTCGATCTTCTGGCCGATGCTGAACCCCGGCATGTCTTTCTCGATCAGGAATGCGGTGATGCCGCGCGACCCCGCCTCGGGACTGGTTTTGGCATAGACCACCAGCGTGTCGGCATGCGTCGCATTGGTGATCCAGAATTTGGTGCCGTTGAGGACATAACCGCCGCCCTTGCGCTCGGCCTTCAGCTTCATCGACACGACATCGCTGCCCGCGCCCGCTTCCGACATCGCCAAGCTGCCGACATGTTCGCCGCTGATCAGCTTGGGGAGATATTTCGCCTTCTGCGCGGCATTGCCCCAGCGGCGGATCTGGTTGACGCAAAGGTTCGAATGCGCGCCATAGGACAGGCCGATCGCCCCGGAGGCGCGCGATACCTCTTCGACCGCGATCACATGTTCGAGATAGCCGAGGCCAAGCCCGCCCCATTCTTCCTCGACAGTAACGCCGTGCAGGCCAAGCTCGCCCATCTGCGTCCATAGCTCGTCGCGCGGGAACCAGTCTTCGGCGTCGGCCCGCGCGGCGAGCGGCGCGATCTGTTCGTCGGCGAAGCGGGCGGTGGTGTCGCGGATCATGTCGGCGGTTTCGCCGAGCGCAAAATCGAAGTCAGGGGTGGCGCGCATGGGGGGAACCTATCGATCGAGGGCAGGACAGGGCGCGATACTGCCTCAAAATTCAATCATATGGAAATTGAAATGAAACCAGTTTTCGCATAAGCAAAATTTATGATTAAGCGCGCCCATATCCGCCAGTTCCTTGCCGTGGTCGACGCCGGAAGCTTCACACAAGCGGCACTGCGCATCCGCGTCACCCAGCCGGCGCTGTCGACCGGGATCGCCGAGCTTGAAAAGCTGGTCGGCGCGCCGCTGTTCATCCGCAACCGTCGCCAGATAAGGTTGACCGAAGCGGGCGGCCGTTTTCTCCCCATCGCACGCGATCTCGAACGCGGGTTTCGGGCCGCCGATAGTTTCGGCCGCGATAGCGACCGGCAGGCGGCCGAGCTCAAGCTCGGCATCATCCGGTCGGCGCCCGCCGAATTGCTGCAGACGATCGCCGCGGCGCTGCGGCCGAGCTTCGCCATCGAATTGCTCGAAAACACCGAATCCGAACTGCGCGCCGCGCTCGGCAGCGGCCGGATCAACATGGCGCTCGTCGCGCTTCGCCCCGGCGAGCGCGGCGATCATGCGATGCCGCTCTATGAGGAACCGCTTGCGATGTTCATCGCGTCGGACCACCCGCTCGCCGGGCGCATCGAGGTCGGCCCCGAAGAGCTCGCCACCGAAACGATGATCGCGCGCCGCTCGTGCGAATTCCTCGACGCGACGAGCCGCTTTTTCACGCGCCACGGCGTCCGCCCGCGCTTTTCCTTGCGCAGCGAGAGCGACGAGCGCTGCCTGCGCATGGTCGCCGCGGGGATCGGCATCACCACTGCACCGGTGTCGCTCGCGATCGAGGGAATCGTCCCGCTCAAGGTCGCGGGCTATGATTTTCGGCGCGAACTGGGACTGATCCTCGATCCGGCTTGGCGGGTGTTGCCCGAAGTCGCGCTGCGCCTGACCCACGCGCTCGAAACGATCGCTGCGATCGCTGCCGAATGGCGACGGGCGAAGGTTGATACCGTCGCGTGACTCTCCGCTCCACAAGTCTGGCTTGCAACGTCAAAAGGCCATAACGTTTGCCCGCGCGCGGGGGGCAAAGCTACGGCGACGTCCGGTTCCCGTCCATTTGGACGTATGACGCGATGTTGAATGTCCTATTCCGCTGCACAGCGGCGGGCGTATGAGGAGGCAGAGTTTGTTGTCGTCTGATTTGCAGACAAGATCGTCGGAGCTGACCCACCTCGACCGGCTCGAGGCCGAAAGCATTCATATCATGCGCGAAGTGATGGCCGACGCGGTCAAGCCTGTCATGCTCTATAGCGTCGGCAAGGACAGCGCAGTGATGCTGCATCTCGCGCGCAAAGCCTTCTATCCCTCGCCGCCGCCGTTCCCGCTGCTCCACGTCGATACGACGTGGAAATTCCAGGCGATGTACGAACTGCGCGACCGCATGGCGCACGAGAGCGGTATGGAATTGCTCGTCTATCAGAACCCCGAAGCCAAAGAGCGCGGGATCAACCCGTTCGACCATGGCCCGCTGCATACCGATATGTGGAAGACCGAAGGATTGAAGCAGGCGCTCGACCTCCACGGCTTCGACGTCGCCTTCGGCGGTGCGCGCCGCGATGAAGAAAAGAGCCGCGCCAAGGAGCGCATCTTTTCTTTCCGCACCGCGAGCCACGGTTGGGATCCGAAGAAACAGCGCCCCGAGCTCTGGAACCTCTACAATGCCCGTAAAGCCAAGGGCGAAAGCATCCGCGTCTTCCCGATCTCGAACTGGACCGAGCTCGACATCTGGCAGTATATCGCGCGCGAGAATATTCCGATCGTGCCGCTCTATTTCGCTGCGCCGCGGCCGACTGTGGAGCGCGATGGCCTCTTGCTGATGGTCGACGACGACCGCTTCCCGCTGCTGCCCGGCGAGACGCCGGTAGAACGTTCGGTGCGCTTCCGCACCCTTGGCTGCTACCCGCTCACCGGTGCGGTCGAGAGCGAGGCCAGCACGCTGTCCGAAGTGATCCAGGAAATGCTGCTGACCACCACGAGCGAACGGCAGGGGCGCATCATCGACAAGGATGGCGGTGATGCCAGCATGGAGAAAAAGAAGCAGGAGGGGTATTTCTGATGACAGACCCCATCTACGTCACTGACGCACTGATCGCCGAAGACATCGACGCCTATCTTGCGCAGCATCAACAGAAGTCGCTGCTGCGCTTCATCACCTGCGGATCGGTCGACGACGGCAAGTCGACGCTGATCGGGCGCCTGCTCTATGACTCGAAGATGATCTTCGAGGATCAGCTCGCCGCGCTCGAGGCGGACAGCAAGCGCGTTGGCACGCAGGGTCAGGAGATCGACTTCGCTTTGCTCGTCGACGGCCTTGCGGCCGAGCGCGAGCAGGGGATCACGATCGACGTTGCCTACCGCTTCTTCACCACCGAGAAGCGCAAGTTCATCGTCGCCGACACCCCCGGGCACGAGCAATATACGCGCAACATGGTCACCGGCGCCTCGACCGCCGACCTCGCGGTGATCCTGATCGATGCGCGCAAGGGCGTGCTCACCCAGACGCGCCGCCACAGCTTCCTCGCGCACCTGATCGGCATCAAGCATATCGTGCTCGCGGTGAACAAGATGGACCTTGTCGGTTACGACAAGACGGTCTTCGAGCGCATTTTGCTGAGCTACCGTGCGTTCGCCAGCGAGATCGGGATCACCCATTTTACCGCGATCCCGATTTCGGGGTTCAAGGGCGACAATATCACCGCGCTGTCGGAGAACACGCCCTGGTTCAAGGGGCCGACGCTGATCGAACATCTCGAAAATGTCGAGATTGGCGCCGCCGCCGATGAAGCGAAACCCTTCCGCCTGCCGGTGCAATGGGTCAACCGTCCAAACCTCGATTTCCGTGGTTTCTCTGGCCAGCTTGCGAGCGGCAAGGTCAGGCCCGGCGACCCGGTTCGCATCCTGCCGAGCGGCAAAACGACCACGGTTGACCGCATTGTCACGCTGGACGGCGACCTCGCTGAGGCCGTCGCGGGCCAGTCGGTCATGCTGACGCTTGCCGACGAGGTCGACTGTTCGCGCGGCGACGTGATCGCCGCCGCCGATGCGCCGCCCGAGGCTGCCGACCAGTTCGAGGCAACACTCGTCTGGATGGCGGACGAGGCGATGATCGCGGGGCGCGCCTATTGGCTGAAGCTGGCGACGCAGAGCGTGTCGGCGACGGTGCAGGCGCCCAAGTATGAGATCAACGTCAACACGCTCGACCATCTGGCGGCGAAGACGCTGGAGCTGAACGGCATCGGCGTCGTCGAAATTTCGACCGACAAGCCGATCGTGTTCGAGGCCTATTCGGACAACCGGACAAGCCCAAATAAGGTGATGGGCGGTTTCATCCTGATCGACAAGCTGACCAACGCGACCGTCGCAGCGGGCATGCTGCATTTCAGCCTGCGCCGCGCGCAGAATGTCCATTGGCAGGCGACCGACGTTGACCGCGACATGCGCGCGAACCTGAAGAACCAGCGCCCGGCGCTGCTGTGGTTCACCGGCCTGTCGGGGTCGGGCAAATCGACGATCGCCAATCTGGTCGAAAAGAAGCTGCACCG
Source organism: Sphingopyxis sp. (assembly GCF_051861155.1). Lineage (GTDB taxonomy): Bacteria > Pseudomonadota > Alphaproteobacteria > Sphingomonadales > Sphingomonadaceae > Sphingopyxis. Next base: position 456,027 of record NZ_JBHYDE010000002.1, read on the forward strand.
GATGAACCGGCACAGCTTTCTGCTCGACGGCGACAATGTCCGCCACGGGCTGAACCGCGACCTCGGCTTTACCGAGGCCGACCGGATCGAGAATATTCGCCGCGTCGGCGAGGTGGCGAAGCTGATGACCGACGCCGGGCTGATCGTCATCACCGCCTTCATCTCGCCGTTCCGGGTCGAACGCGACATGGTACGCTCGATGCTGCCCGAGGGCGAGTTTATCGAGGTTTTCATCGACACGCCGCTCGCCGAAGCCGAACGCCGCGACGTCAAAGGCCTGTATAAAAAGGCACGCGCCGGACAGCTCAAGAATTTCACCGGCATCGACAGCCCGTATGAGGCGCCCGAGGCCCCCGAGATTCGCATCGACACGACCGCAATGTCGCCCGAGGAGGCCGCCGATCTGATCATCGACCGGCTGCTCGGCTGACATGGCCGAAAGCGACGAGCAGCTGGCCGAACGGCTCGCCACGGCGGCAGGTGCGATCCTGCTCGCGCTGCGCGCGGACGGGCTGGAGGGCAAGGCACTGGGGCAGGCGGGCGACGCGGCCGCCAACGCGATGCTGTGCCGCGAACTGCGCGCCGCGCGTCCCGACGACGGCCTGCTGTCCGAAGAGGAAAAGGACAATGTGGCGCGCTGCCGTCAGTCACGGGTGTGGATCGTCGACCCGCTCGACGGCACGCGCGAATATGGCGAGGGACGCGACGATTGGGCGGTGCATGTCGCGCTGGCGATCGACGGCGTTGCGAGCGTCGGAGCGGTCGCGCTGCCGGGTCTGGGGATCACGCTGACTTCGGGCGCGCCGGTATCGTTACAGCCCGCGAACGAGCCGCCAAGAATGCTCGTCAGCCGCACGCGCCCCGCTGCCGAAGCCGTTTTCGTCGCCGAACGGATCGGCGCTGAGTTGCTCGCGATGGGTTCGGCGGGCGCCAAGGCGATGGCGGTCGTGCGCGGCGAGGCAGACATCTATCTCCACACCGGCGGCCAGTATGAATGGGACAATTGTGCGCCCGTCGCGGTGGCGCAGGCGGCGGGGCTGCATGTGAGCCGCGTCGATGGGTCGGCGATCCGCTATAACAACCCCGACACCTACCTGCCCGACCTGCTGATCTGCCGGAAGGAACTGGCGGATGAAATCCTCAGATTGGCGGCGGAATATTCACCTGCCCCTTGATCGTCATCCCGGCGAAGGCCGGGATCTCACCCTCGATTTCGCTCGCGGCGGTGAGATCCCGGCCTTCGCCGGGATGACGGGTACGGAGAGGTTGCCAGCCGCATCGTCACGCCCTAATCCGTTGCATCGAGAAACCGAAAAGCGACGGGAGACGCACCATGACCGACCTGCCTGATACCAACCTGACCATGCTGACCCTGGCCAAGCCCGAGGGCGAGCTGGAGGTGTCGCTCGAACGGCGGCCGCTGCCGACCCCAAAATCGCACGAAGTGCTGGTCAAGATTCTGGCCACGCCGATCAACCCGTCGGACCTGGGCTTGTTGTTCGGCGGCGCCGACATGTCGACCGCGCGCGCCTCGACCCGCGACGGGCTGCCGGTCATCACCGCGGATATTCCACCCGCGGGGATGCGCGCGATGGGCGGGCGGATCGGCGAAGCATTGGCGATCGGCAACGAAGGCTGCGGCACGGTTGTCGCGGCGGGCGATTCGCCCGAGGCACAGGCGTTGCTGGGCAAGACCGTCGCGTTGATCGGCGGCGAAATCTACGCTGAATATCGCTGCCTGCCGGCGCAGATGTGCATGGTTTTGCCCGACGGCACCGACCCGAAGGACGGCGCGTCCTGTTTCGTCAATCCGCTGACCAGCCTGGCCTTCACCGAAACGATGAAGACCGAAGGGCATAGCGCGATCGTCCACACCGCGGCGGCGTCGAACCTGGGCCAGATGCTGGTCAAGATTTGCGCCAAGGATGGCATCCCGCTCGTCAACATCGTGCGCAGCGATGCGCAGGTCGAAATCCTGAAAGGCATTGGCGCGGCGCATATCGTCAACAGCAGTGCCGATGACTTCATCGATCAGCTGGTCGCTGCAATCGTCGCCACCGGCGCCACGATCGGATTCGACGCGATCGGCGGCGGCAAGCTGTCGGGCCAGATCCTGTCTGCCATGGAAGTCGCTGCGGTCAAGCGGATGACGACGTACAGCCGCTATGGATCGGACACGTTCAAGCAGGTCTATATCTATGGCGCGCTCGACTTGGGGCCGACGGTGCTCAACCGCGCGTTCGGCCTGACCTGGTCGCTGTCGGGCTTTCTGCTGACGCCCTTCCTGCAAAAGGCGGGGATAGAAACCAATCTGCGGCTGCGTAAGCGCGTCGTCGACGAGCTGACGACGACGTTCAAGAGCCACTACAGCCACGAAATCCCGCTGACCGAGGCGCTCAACGTCAATACGGCGCAGGCGTACAATGCGAAGCGCACCGGCGAAAAATACCTGATCAAGCCGCACGGCTAGGGCAAGATTTCGTCGGCTAACGACCATTTCCTGTCATCCCCGCGAAGGCGGGGATCCCGCTTTGCGACGGCGAAGGAAAAAGCGGGATTCCCGCCTTCGCGGGAATGACGAAGTTAGGTGAGAACGTCCGCTTCCCACCCCCAAAGCCGACGCCCCCTAAAATAGGCCTTTCCTACTATTTTCCACTATGCCAGCATTCACTCAGGCTCTTTCATTTGGTGGATAAAGCGTCACGGCCCGGCTGGCGCCAGATCAGGCACACGGCGCGAGCGTTCAGCGCCTCGCGAGGCCCAAATCAGCCGCGCATAGGGCTGAACTTTCCTGAACTTTGGAATATTGCGCGGCCCTTGCGTCGGCCCGATCCCGGATCCAACCCGGGGTGACGAAAGAAGGCAAGGGCGGTTCACCATCCCCAAGCACGCGATCGTGCCCTACCGCTTCATGCACTGGCGCACATCGTCGCGCTTGTACTCGCTGCAATTCCACAGCGCCTTTTCGAACCCCGCCTTGTCGTCGCGCAGGTAGGAAAAGGTCATCGCGGCGCGCTGCGTGTCGCTCATCGCGTCGCTGTCGGGTTTCAGTACCGGGTTGGTCCAGCCCATGAATTTGCAATAGGGCTTGTCGCCGCACAGGCGCAGCGCGGTCGTCACGAAGCTTTCGGGCGCGGCGCGGCGGTCGAGTTGAGTGTAGATGGTGTCGCGGCCTGCTGCTTCGCCCGCGCCGACGACGACGCGCGCCTCGCCGACCGCGGCATTGGCATCGACGCCCGCGGCAACTTCGGTGGGCAGACCCAGCGCGATGGCGTGCAAGGGCGATAGCGCCGCCATCTTGGCGACCGGCGCGTCGCCGCCCGATACGGCGCCGCGGAAGGCGCCCGGGGTGCCCCAATAGCCGGGCCAGCGGAAGAACAAATGGGTATCGACGATCGCAATCTTTTCGAGGCTGTCGCTCCAATAGGGGCGGACCCAGTCGGTGTGATAGTGGGTCGCGAGGCCGACGGGCGGGTAGGTGCCGCCCGAGAGCATCATGTCGGCAATATCCTGCGCGCGCGTCCACGCCGCGTCCGAATAGCGGCGACCGAGCGCGCCGTCGCAGGTGAAGGTGAACTGGCAGCCGGTGACGCGGTCGGACCCCTGAAACACGACACCGCAAATCGATTTGGGGAAGGCGGGATGTCGGGCGCGGTTGATGATGACCTGACCGACCGCCTGCTGACCCTTTGCGTCGTCGCCCGCTTCATAGATCATCGCGGCGGCAAGGCAGTCGCGGGCGCGCAGCCGCGCGTCGCCGTTTCCGGCGTAGATGAAGGGGCGCGGTGCGATGAAGCCATTGGTGACCAGCGCGATGCGCGCATTGGCGGCGCGGGCGTCGTCCTCCGCGACCGGGGCGAATTCCATCGGCAGCACTTCGGGGACGACGTCGGCGGGCGGCGCGACGGGGTGCGGGCGCGCGGCTAGGGCGCCGCTGCCGTGCAGATTGCTCGCATGGAGAACGACGCCGATTGCCAAGGCCGCGAGCAGCACGAACAGCCAGCCGGTCCAGTCGCGCCGCGCGGGCAACGCCGATGAATCACCCTTAAGGGGCATGCGCTGGCCTCAGATCTCCGGGAGAAAATCGGGAACCGACAGGTAACGCTCGCCGGTGTCGTAGTTGAAACCGAGCACCCGGCTGCCCGGGGGAAGCTCGGCCAGTTTCTGCGCGATGGCGGCAAGCGTCGCGCCCGACGAGATGCCGACCAGCATGCCTTCCTCGGTCGCGGCGCGGCGTGCGTAAGCCTTCGCATCGGCGGCGTCGACCTTGATCACCCCGTCGAGCAGGTCGGTGTGCAGGTTGCGCGGGATGAACCCCGCGCCGATGCCCTGGATCGGGTGCGGCGCGGGCTGGCCGCCCGAAATGACCGGCGAGGCTTCGGGCTCGACCGCGAACACTTTCAGGTTCGGCCAATGGGCTTTGAGGAACTGCGCCGTGCCGGTGATGTGACCGCCGGTGCCGACCCCGGTGATCAGCGCGTCGATCGGGGTATCCTTGAAATCGGCGAGGATTTCGGGACCGGTGGTGCGGACATGGACGTCGATATTGGCTTCATTTTCAAACTGTTGCGGCATCCACGCGCCGGGCGTCGTCTCGACCAGCTCGATCGCACGCTCGATGGCACCTTTCATGCCCTTTTCACGCGGGGTCAGGTCAAAGGTCGCGCCGTACGCAAGCATCAACCGGCGGCGCTCGATCGACATGCTTTCGGGCATGACGAGGACAAGCTTATATCCCTTGACCGCGGCGGCCATCGCCAGGCCGATGCCGGTGTTACCCGACGTCGGCTCGACGATGGTGCCGCCGGGCTTGAGGCTGCCGTCGGCTTCGGCGGCCTCGATCATGGCGAGGCCGATGCGATCCTTGATCGACCCGCCGGGATTGCTGCGTTCCGACTTCACCCAGACTTCGGCGCCCGGGAACAGCTTGCCCATGCGGATGTGCGGCGTGTTGCCGATGGTATCGAGGATCGAATTGGCTTTCATGATCGGTGCGCTCTTTCGTTGGATTCGAACCGCGGGTCGCGGCGGACGCGATTTGGCCAGTCGCCGGCGCGGAGCCAGCGGGCCTCGTCCGCCAGGGCCGGCGTCGGCGCGGGTTGTAACGAGGCGAGCAGATACTGTCCATAAGGCCAGTCGCCGATCCGCGAGTCGGCATTGATGTGGCCGAACGGTCCCGCGTTGACGAAGCGCGCGTCCCAATGCCGCGACAGGCGCCAGACATGCGCGGTTTTCGCATAAGGATCGTCATCGCTGGCGACGACGATCATCGGCGTCTGCGACGACAGTGCGGGCGAATCGGTAAAGCTGGCGATGCGGTGATTGCGGCGCAGCTGGGTGAGGTCGGGCGGTGCGACGAGCAGCGCACCGACGATCCGGTCGCGCGCGACACTGCTCGCCCCGGCGAACCAGTGTGCAAAGGCGTGGCAGCCGAGGCTGTGCGCGACGATCAGGACGGGGTCGTGCTCGGCGTCGATCGCGGCGGCGATCCGCTCGACCCATACGTCCTTTTCTGGGTCGTCCCACTGGCCAAGGTCGACGCGTTCGCAATTGGCGAAACGGCGTTCCCACAGGCTTTGCCAATGGGCCGGGCCGCTGTTGTTCAGGCCGGGGATAGTCAGGATCTTATGCTGGATAGTCAGGTCATGCATAGCGGTCGCTCCATCGAAGGGAGAGAGGGGGAACCGCGGTGACGGGTGACCAAGAGATAACTCAAGTATTTAAATTGACAATAAGCAATAGACAGGTTGACGGGCAAATGCGGTGAATGGTTTGGGCTAGCCAGCCGGTTGTTTGAATTGCGGCTCGAACGTCCGCGCGCGCCGCAATTCGGGAAACAGCCACGCCCAGAGCGCGGTGACGCCGATTGCCGCGACACCGCCGAAGACGACGGCTGGAATCGGGCCGAAGGCTGCCGCCATCGACCCGGCGCGCATTTCCCCGAGTTCGTTCGACGCCGAGATCGCCAGCCCCGACACCGCGCTGACGCGACCGCGCATATGATCGGGGGTGTTGAGCTGGATCAGCGTGCCGCGCACGAACACCGAGAACATATCGGCGGCGCCCATCAGCACGAGCAAGGCGAGCGAGAGGAAGAAATTGGTTGAAAAGCCGAACGCAACCGTCCCGGCGCCGAAGGCCGCGACTGCCCACAGCATCTTGACCCCGACGTTGCGCTCGATCGGACGGAACGCAAGGCCAAGCGCGACGACCGCCGCCCCGACCGCAGGGGCGGCACGCAGGAAGCCGAGCCCTTCCGATCCGGTTTGCAGGATGTCGCGCGCAAAGACCGGCAGCAGCGCGGTCGCACCCGACAGGATCACCGCAAACAGGTCGAGCGTGATCGTCCCGAGCAGGAAGCGTTCGCGCCAGGTGAATTGCAGGCCGTCGGCCATCTCGCGCAGCGGATGACGGCGCACGTCGGTCGGCGGGGGCAGCACCGGGCGCACGCGGCTGATCGTGAACGCCGAGAAGGCGAGCAGGATTGCGGCGAAAACATAGACCGACGCGGGGTGCGCGGCATAGATCAGCCCGCCCGCGGCAGGGCCGACGACCGACGCCGACTGCCACGCGATGCTGCTCATCGCGATGGCGCGCGGCAGAACGGCGGGGGGGACGATATTGGGGGCGATGGCGCTCATCGCCGGACCGACAAAAACGCGTGCAACGCCGTGCAGCGCGGCCAAAGCGAAAAGCAGCGGCAAGGTGAGCGCGTCGATCCACGTAAACCAGCCGAGCAGAGCCGCGATGACCAGGTCGATCATATTGGCAAAGATCGCGACCTTGCGCCGCTCGACGCGGTCAGCGACCCAGCCCGCGACGGGGGTCAGGATCGCCAGCGGGATGAACTGGACCAGCCCGAGCAGGCCAAGCTGGAACGACGCCTCGCGGATCGACATGCCATAATCGGTGCGTGCGGTGTCATAGAGCTGGTACCCGATGACCACGACCATCGCCATCGTCGCCATCACTGCGGTGAAACGGGCCAGCCAGAAATAGCGATAGTCGGGAAAGCTGAGCGGGGAGGGAGCTTTGGGCGTTGCTGCCAGCATCACCGGTTCGTCGCCGTCTGCGGGTGGGATCGTCGCCATCGCCCTTTGCCCTAAACGGCTTTTTGCCGCTGTCCAGTGGCGTTGCTGGCGCCGTTCGTCGATTATCGGATGCCATTGGCCCGCACGGGTGGCAGAAACGGCGCCATGCAAATCCAGGGAGATAGCCGAATGACACGCAAATTCGCCCGCTTTGGCGGTGCCGCCATGGCCGGGGCGCTGCTGGTACTGACCGCCTGCAACGCGTCGGACAACAAGTCCGCGACCGCGCCGGATGCGAAAAACTGGACCGATTTTCGCGACAAGTTTCTTGCCGGCTATTTCCCGCTTAACCCGACCTTTGCGGTCTATCAGGGCAAGCATGAATTTGACGGGCAATTGCCCGACTGGTCACCCGAGGGGATCGAGAAGCAGGCGGCCTATCTCGAAAAAACCATCACCGATGCCAAGGCATTCGATGGCGAAATGACGGCGGCCGAAAAGTTCGAGCGCGATTATCTGGTGCATGTCGCGCAGGGCCAGCTGTTCTTCCTGCGCGATACCGATTTCGCGGCGAAAAACCCGTCCTATTACACCGGTGCGCTCGACCCCAATGTCTATATCGCGCGGCCATACGCCGACGCGACGACGCGAATGAAAGCGTTCATCGCCTATGCCGAAAAAGTGCCTGCCGCAGCGGCGCAGATCAAGGCCAATCTGAAGCTACCGCTGCCCGCGACCTTCGTCAAATATGGCACCGCGGGTTTCGGTGGCTTCGCCGATTATTACACCGGCGACGCCAAGGCGGCATTCGCGGAGGTGAAGGACGCGGCGCTGCAGAAGCAGTTCGACGAAGCCGCGGCGAAGGCCGGGGCGGCGATGACCGATTTGGCGGAATATGTCGGATCGCAGCCGGGAACCGCCGACGGCTATGCGCTGGGCGCCGACAAATTTGCCAAGATGATCCTGACCAATGAGGGGGTCGACACCCCGCTCGACGAGCTGGAACGCATCGGTCAGGCCGACCTCAAGCGCAATCAGGATGCACTGAAGGCCGCGTGCGCGACCTATGCCGCGGGGATGACGATCGGCGAGTGCATGAAAAAGATGAATGCCGACAAGCCCGCCGACGGCCCGGTGGCCGAGGCACGGCGCCAGTTGCCGGCGCTGCGCGCCTTTCTGGTCGAAAAGGATCTGGTGTCGATCCCGGGCACCGAGCAGGCGCAGGTCGAGGAATCGCCGCCGTACAACCGGCAGAACAGCGCCTATATCGACATTCCGGGGCCGTATGAAAAAGGCCTGCCGTCGGTCTATTATATCTCGCCGCCCGATCCGAGCTGGGACGCGCAAACACAGGCCGATTTTGTGCCAGGGCGCAAGGATCTGATGTTTACGTCGGTCCACGAAGTATGGCCGGGTCACTTCCTCAACTTCCTTCACGCGAACCGGGCGGAGAGCATCTTTGGCAAGCTGTTCGTCGGCTATGCCTTTGCCGAGGGCTGGGCGCATTATACCGAGGAAATGATGTGGGATGCCGGGCTGGGCGCGGGCGATCCCGAGACGCATATCGGCCAGCTGTCGAACGCGCTGCTGCGCAACTGCCGCTATCTCTCCGCCATTGGGCTGCACACCAAGGGAATGACCGTCGCGGATTCGGAAAAGCTGTTCAAGGAGCAATGCTATCAGGACGAAGGCAATGCGCGGCAACAGGCGGCGCGCGGCACCTATGATCCGCTCTACCTCAACTACACCCTGGGCAAGCTGATGATCCGCAAGCTGCGCGAGGATTGGACAAAAGGCGACCGCACGAAGTGGAAGGCGTTCCACGACGAGTTCCTGTCGTACGGCGGCCCGCCGATCCCGATGGTGCGCGCAGCGATGATGAAGGAAGATGCGCCGAAGGCGGTGTTTTGACGCTAGCGGGCGCTGGCGGGTGCGCTAGCCCGCTGGCGCCCGCAGCCGCGCGACGAAGAAGCCGTCGAGCCCGCCAGCGTAGCTCAGGACGCCGGGCAGGGTGCGGACAAAACCGTTGGTATCGGGTGCGATGGCGTCGGGCAGTTCGTCCGCGCGCACCGGATCAACGCGCCACGAAGAATGGCTCGTGAGGAACGTCGCGACCTGATCCTCACCCTCGGCGCGCTCGAGCGAGCAGGTGGCATAGATCAGGGTGCCGCCGGGCTTGACCCAGCGCGCGGCGCGCGCCAGCAATTCGGTTTGCAACACCGCCATCTCGTCGATCTGGCGCGGTTCGATCCGGTGCAGCACATCGGGATGACGACGGAAGATGCCGGTCGCCGAACAGGGCGCGTCGAGCAGCACCGCGTCGGCGGGCGCGGCGGGCGTCCATGACCGGATGTCGGCCTGCACGATCTCGGCCGCCAGCCCGGTGCGCGCCATATTGGCGCTCAATCGTTCGAGGCGCTTGGCGTTGGCATCGACCGCGACGACCTGCCAGCCAGCGGCTGCCAGCTGCATCGTCTTGCCGCCCGGTGCCGCGCACAGGTCGAGTACGGTGCGCCCATCGCCCGACCCAAGCAGGCGCGCGGGAAGGCTCGCCGCCAGATCCTGAATCCACCAGCCGCCTTCGTTATAGCCCGGCATCGCCTCGACCGCCTGACCGCGCGGCAGGCGGCGATGATGCGGCGCGAGCGATATCGCATCGGGCCATTCCTCCGCGCCCGGTTCGGCGGCGAAGCTGAGGTCGATTGGCGGCGGCACGCTCCACGCGGCTTCGGCGGCTTCGACCGTCGCCAGACCCCATTGCTCGGCCCATCGTTCGGCGGTGGGCAGGGGCAGGGTAGCGCGGTCGGGCAGCCGCCATTCGTCCTGCTGCGCGCGCGACAGGATCGCGTGGACCAGCCGCCGCGGGCCACCCGCGACGAGCGGCAGCGCGGTCGCCACGACGGCATGCGCTGGGCTTTTGAGGACGAGCAGCTGCGCCAGCGCGATTCGCAGCACCGCACGCGACTTGACGTCTTCGGGTAGAATCTGCGCCGTCGCGCTGTCGATCAGCGCGTCGATGTCGACCATCCAGCGCAAGGTTTCGGACGCGATCGCCACCGCAAAGGCGCGGTCGGCGCCAGTCAGTCCCTGCGCCGCCGCGTGCATCGCGACGTCGAGCGGGTCGCCGCGGCGCAAGATCGCATCGACCAGCCGCAAGGCGGCGCGGCGCGGTGCGGTGCCGGGGGGATCGGGCTCATTCTGGGCCCGTTGCTTTGGGCGCCGGCGGCGATCAACCATGATGATATTCGACGCGGTTGGCGTGACGCATGAAAAATCCTATACAGGCTGCGTTATGACCGAACGCAGCGAAACGGAAACCATCGGCGGGACACCGCGTGCGGCGAAGCGTCCCGCACATGTGAAGGCGCCTGCCGACTGGACCAGCAGCCCGGTACCACCCCCGGCGCCGATCCGCGAGGAAAAGGCCGAGGACCAGCCGGGCGGGCGCAACCCAGTGCGCTATGGTGACTGGGAACTGAAGGGCATTGCCGTCGATTTTTGACGCCGTGGCTAAGACCTGCGTCAAAAGGGGTTCATCCGCCCGATCAGTCCGGTTCGATCGACAAACTGATGCTTCAGCGCCGCGAGGATATGGATCGCGGCGAGCGCCAGCATGGCGAGGCCGAGCATTTCGTGCCGGTCGTGCATCGCATCGGCCAGACCCTCGTTCGGTGCAACGATCGTCGGGATCGTCGTCAGCCCGAAAAAGTCGATGGGCCGGTCGGCGGCCGACATCCACACCCAGCCCGACAGCGGCAGCAGGATCAGCAGCGCGTAGAAGAGAAAGTGTACGACCCGGCTGAGCGGTCGTTGCCAGGCAGGTGTCGCGGCGGGCAGCGGCGGCGGCCTGTGGCCCAGCCGCCACAGGATACGGAGGATCGTCAGCGCCAAGATCGTGATGCCCAGCGCCTTGTGCACGTCCATCGCGGCGCGATGCGTTTCGCGCGGCATGTCCTCGGTCAACATGGCAAGGCCGATATTGGCGATGACCGCCAAGCCGATGAGCCAGTGAAGCCAGATGGCCACCTTGGTATAACGCGAACCGGCGGCGCCGGCGGGGTCTGCCAGGGTGGCCATCGGCATCATGCTCCTCAGATCGTCGGAATTTCCTGAATTTCCGGCACTTTGCCAGCCTTTACCTGCTCGGCAAACACTTCGCGCATCAGCTGCAGCGAGAAAAGATGCGCGAAGATCAGGCTGAGAATGCCGTTCTGCATCAGCTTGCGCAGCACGTCACCGCGCAGCTCGCGCAGTTTGTTCTCGTCAACCATCTGGAAGCCGCGATAGATATAGGGCTTGTCGCTGCCTTCCTGCTGGATGCTGACTTCGCCTTCGATCAGCAAATCGGCTTTCTTGAGTTCTTCGACGAAAAATCCGGTGCGCTGACCGGCTTCTTCGAAATTCTTGCAGAATTCCAGAATGGCCTGAACCGGGGCGGTCGGCTGGCCGTTTTCGAACAGCGCGTCGCCTTCGTCGAACTTGCCGATCGCGTTCGAGGTGGGATCGAAGCACAGCGACAATTCTTCCGACCCCTGCTGCAGCCGGGCGAGCAGGAACGGATAGCGGCGGACGTAGGCCGGGACATAGACCGGGTTGAGCAGCTTGCCTTCGTCATCAACGAAGGTGTTCACACCTTCGTTGAGGCCCATCAGCGCGAGCGGGACCGGGTTGTCGCCGGCCGAAAACACGATCGGGAAAAAGCGACATGCCGAAACGAATTCATCCGACGTCAACGGGACGGCGTGCTGGTTGATCAGGAAATCGGCCTTGTCCATCGGACGCGCGTGGAAATCGGCATGCTCGACGCTCGAAAGCGGAACGAGGTCTTTGTAGAACAGCGGCAGGTTGGCAGGGGCGGGCGCAGTGGCCATGATAAAACTCCGGTAGGGTGTCCCGACCAGCCGGGACGAAAAAGATAACAGCGCGCCTTATTGACCCGCGCCCCGCGGCGCAAGGGGGCGATGGCGCGCGACGAGCAAAGCGTCAGTCGATCAGCTTGCCGGGGTTGAAGATGCCGGCGGGGTCGAGCCCCGCCTTGATCGCGCGCAGCGCCGCGAGGCGCGCCGGGCTGTCGAGCTCGGCCATGATGGCGCGTTTCATCTGGCCGATGCCATGTTCGGCCGACAGCGATCCGCCGAGTTCGATGACATGCGCATAGACCAGCCGGCTGACCGCCGCACCATGCGCCGCGAGCCACGCGGCGCCGTCGGCGCCCACCGGGGGCTGGACATGGTGATGGACATTGCCGTCGCCCAGATGCCCGAATGACAGCGCCCGCGCGCCGGGGAAGGCCTGTTTCAGCCGGGCGGGGTTTTCGGCGATGAAGGTCGGCATCAGGTCAACGGGGACGCTGACGTCGTGCTGCAACGCCGGGCCCTCGGCGCGTTCGGCTTCCGAAATGGAGTCGCGCAGACGCCAGAAGTCCTCGCTCTCGCGGTCGTTCTTGGCGATCACGACATCGCGGATCAACCCGGTGTCGAGCGCGGCCGCAAGTTCGCGTTCCAATGCACCGCCAAGCGCCTGATCACTCTTACCCGCCAGTTCGGCCAGCACATACCAGGGATGCGCCGCGGCGATCGGGGCGCGGGTTTGCGGAATATGGCGCAGCACAGCATCGAGGCACGCATGCGGGACGATCTCGAACCCTTCGAGCTCGCGCCCGATGCTGGCGTCGAGCCGGCGAAGCAGCAGGAGCGCGCGCGCGGGCGAATCGATCGCGATCCAGGCGGTGCGCCGCGCCGCCGCCGCGGGGACTAGGTGCAGGCTGGCGGCGGTGACGATGCCCAGCGTCCCCTCGGCGCCGCATAGCAGGTGGCGCAGGTCGTAACCGCGATTGTCCTTTTTGAGCGGTGCGAGACCATCGAAGATGCTGCCGTCGGGGAGCACCGCTTCGATCCCTGCAACCAGCGCGCGCATCGTGCCGTGGCGCAGCACCTGGGTTCCGCCGGCGTTGGTCGATACCAGGCCGCCGATCGTCGCTGATCCCTTGCCGCCCAGGGTCAACGGGAAGCGCAGGCCGTGCGCCAGGGCTTCGTGATGGAAGGTTTCGAGGATGACCCCGGCCTCGGCCACCGCGATCTGCGCCGCGGTGTCGACCGACCGCACGCGGTTCATCCGGCGCAGGCTGAGCAGCAACTGGTCGCCGCCTGCGTCGGGGGTGGCGCCGCCGACCATGCCGCTGTTGCCGCCCTGCGGGACCAGCGCCACTTCGGCGTCGGCGCACAGGCGAACGGCGGCTGCGACCTCGGCGGTCGAGGCGGGCGACAGCATCGCCGCGCTGCGTCCGCTATATTTGCCGCGCCAGTCGGTCAGCCACGGCGCCATCGCGTCGGTGTCGGTAGTGTAGCCCTTCGGTCCCAGAAGCTGGGCCAGCGCGGCGAGCAGCGAAGGCGACGGCGCACGCGTCACGCCGCTTCGGTCGTTGTTTTTGGCGGCGCAGGTGCGCGGCGGGGGTGGCAATAGTTCATTTGATGTTCAATCATGGCTGTTAAAGCGAGCGTTGGATGAATAGCATGGCTTCGTCCAGCGGGTTTGAACGCGGGAGCGACGGGTGAGTAGCGATTTTTGTCAGGACGCCGAAGGAGCGGCAGCGCGGCTGTGCTGACCGCGGCGTTCCTGTGGTTTGCCGCGGCTGCGCCCGCTGCCGATGCGTCGCCGCCGGTCGCAGCGCCCGAACCGCTGGTCGCGATCGCCGCCCCGACGCCCGAACAGATCACTTCGTTCTGGCAGGTGGTGATCGAACAGCAGCTGATCATTCGCGTCCCCGCGCAGCGGTCGCAGCTCAACAATTTCGCTGCCGGGCCGACGCAATCGCGGCGCGCGACAGAAATTCCGATCGTCTGGAAAGAGAAAAAAGCGCCCAAATGCGTGGCGATGCGCAACATCATGGGGATGCAGGCGGTCCAGCGCGACAGCATCGACATCATCACGCGGCAGAAGCAGCGGTTGCGCGCGCAGCTCAATCGCGGCTGCCGGGCGCTCGACTTTTACGCGGGCTTTTACATGCAGGGCAGCAAGGACGGCCAGCTCTGCGAAGATCGTGACGAGATCCACGCGCGCACCGGCGCCAAGTGCGAGATCGACAAGTTCCGGTTGATGGTTCCGGTTCGCGAAGACGATTGATCGCGTCTTTCGTCGCCTTTCCTTGACTTTTCATCGCTATTTGCTCAAGGGCCGACGCAGCGCCGCCTGCGTGGAAGGCTGAGCGTCACCTCTATTTCCGGACATGATAATCCTATGAAATTTGCCGAGATCGGCCTTTCCGACGAACTTTTACGCGCCATCGACGAGTCGGGCTATGACGAAGCGACGCCGATCCAGGCCGGCGTCATTCCCTCGGTGCTGATGATGCGCGACATTATCGGCATCGCCCAGACGGGGACCGGCAAGACCGCGTCGTTCGTCCTGCCGATGATCGACATCCTCGCCCACGGCCGCGCCCGCGCGCTGATGCCGCGCTCGCTGATCCTCGCGCCGACGCGGGAGCTCGCGGCGCAGGTCGCTGAGAATTTTGAGAAATATGGCAAATATCACAAGCTGTCGATGGCGCTGCTGATCGGCGGTGTGCAGATGGGCGATCAGGTGAAGGCGCTGGAAAAGGGCGTCGACGTGCTGATCGCGACGCCGGGCCGCTTGATGGATTTGTTCGAACGCGGCAAGATTTTGCTCACTGGCTGCAACCTGCTGGTGATCGACGAGGCTGACCGCATGCTCGACATGGGGTTCATCCCCGACATCGAGAATATCTGTACCAAGCTGCCTGCGAATCGCCAGACTTTGCTATTTTCGGCGACCATGCCGGCACCGATCAAGCGGCTGGCGGACAAGTTCCTGTCGAACCCGAAAACGGTCGAAGTCGCGCGCCCGGCCAGCCGCAACGAGAATATCGAACAATTTCTGGTCAAGACGTCCGAACGCGGCAAGCGCGACGCGCTGCGCGCGCTGATCGAGGCCGAGCAGGTGAACACCGCGATCATCTTTTGCAATCGCAAGACGACGGTACGCGAACTCGCAAAGGTGCTGCAACGTTCGGGGTATAACGCCGGCGAGATTCAGGGCGACATGGACCAGTCGAGCCGCACCGCCGAACTCGAACGGTTCAAGAATGGCACGATCAACATATTGGTCGCATCCGACGTCGCGGCGCGCGGTCTCGACGTCAAGGGCGTCAGCCATGTGTTCAACTTCGACGCCCCCTGGCATCCCGACGATTATGTCCACCGCATCGGTCGGACGGGCCGCGCCGGTGCAAAGGGCCGCGCTTTCACGCTGGTCAGCCCGTCGGATGACGAGGCGATCGACAGCATTCAGAAACTGACCGGCTATAAGATCCCCGTCCATGGCGGCGGAGCTGCGGTGGCCGATGCCGCGCCGTCAGCACCCAGCGACGCCGAAGACAAGCCCCGGCGCGCGCGGTCGGAGCGTAGCGGACGGGGTCGAGGTGGTGCGAAAGCGGAGAAAGCGCCGGCGCGTCCGGCCGCCGAAGCCAAAGCAGCTCCGGCAAAAGCGCCCCGATCGCGCGACGACCGCAAACCGGCACCCGCGCCGCGTCGCGACGATCAGGACGGTCCCGACGACGGCTGGAACGGCCCGACCCCAGGGTTCCTGTCGGTCGGTTTCGGCAGCTAGCAACCACGGATCGGCGCTTCAAGTTGGCCGTCACGCGCCGCGGATAAGCGCTGCACGGTGCGGTGCGAAAGAATTTCCGAGGCCAGAACGACCGATGTCTCGATCTGACGCTCGGGTATATTCCAGAACGTCCGCAATAGCGCCGCCGCATCGTCGCTCGCCACGCGCGCGAAACCGTGACGCTCGTAAAATCGGATTGCCCAGTCGGCCGCCTGCCATGTGCCGATCAAGATCGGTTTCTTGCGGGCTCGGCAGATATGTTGGAGCAGCTGCCCGCCGATGCCGCTTCCCTGACGATCGGGCATGACATAGGCATGGCGGATGAGGTCGACGGTGCCGCGATCCTGCACCCCCATCACACCGACCAGTTGGCCGTCGGCGAAACAACCGCTGAACAGGACGCCGTCGGCCATTTCCGAAGCCAGCGCCTCAGCGGGCATATAGGGTTCATGCCAACGATCGGGCGGGATAACGCCGCGATAGGCTTCCGCCGCGCAATTGATGATGTGAAGCATGCGGTCGAAGTCGTCGGCGACGATGTCCCGCAGTTCGATGTCGTTCACTTTGGTGGGGTGCGCTGTCATCTGTCCGATCTCCGATAGGGGAGTGGCCCGTCTAGTGCGCAGTAATCGGATCGTTCTTGCACAAATTTGCAACGTGGACGCGATGCGCGCGCGCATACTGCCCCGGCGTGTAGCCATAGCGCGCGACAAAGGCGCGGTGCATGTGGCTCTGATCGGCGAAGCCCGCTTCGATCGCGGTTTCGGCCAGGGGCATCGCGCGTCGTATCCGCCGCCGCGCCAGGTCGAGCCGCTTCTGCACCATATAGGCGTTCGGGGTCAGGCCGGTAAGACGGGCAAAGGCCCGCAGCGTCTGGAAGCGACTGAACCCCGCCTGTGCGGCCATCGCGGGCAGGCCGTGGGCCGCCGCCGGATCGTCGTCGATTGCCTCGCGCAGCCTCGATATTCGGCGGTCGGTCCTGCCGATCGCCAAGGGGCGGGTGCCGATCAGGCCGGCGAAAAGGGCAATCAGGTCTTCACCCAAGTCGCGCGCCGGGTCGGCGTTTAGCACTGCAGCCCGGGCCTGAACGAACAGGTCGGCCAACGCCCGGTTGGTCACCACCGGCTGATGCAGCTCGCGTACCGCGATCTGGCCTTCGGTTGCGTCGGCAACGATGTCGCCGACCAGCCGCGCCGGGATGTACAGCATGGACCAGGCCCGCGCTTGCCCGATGGGCTTGCCATCGTGGACCTCGCCCGGGTTGACGGTGATCAACTGGCCCCGGGCGGCCTCGACTGCGCCGCGGCCACTCCACGAATATTGGGCGCCGCCGGTCATCAGGCCCACGCCGAACTCGTCATGGGCGTGCCGCGCAAAGCTACGGTCCGAATGCGCGTCGACGGCGGTGATGTCGCCGCCATGCACAGATCGGACGAGAAAGGTGCCGCGCGCCATGCCGTGCATCTTGCCGAGAAAATCGCGCCGCGCAATCGATCGTCGGCGGCGTCTGCTACAGGCGAACCAACATCTTCCCCATATTGGCGCCCGCGAACAGCCCCAGAAAGGCGTCGGGAGCCGACGCCAGCCCCTCGTGCACCGTTTCGCGCATCGTCACCGCGCCGCTGGCGATCAGGGCGCCCATGTCGGCGTAGAATTCCTCCATGCAATCGAAGAACTGGTCGGTGTAGATAAAACCTTCCATGCGGATCCGCGCCGGGATCGAGCGGATGAGATATTTCATCTCCTGCGCCTTGCCGTCGTTATAGACGTCGATCATCCCGCAGATCGCAAAGCGCGCGAAATCATTGGCGGTCGCAAAGGCGGCGTCGAGATGTTCGCCGCCGACATTGTCGAAATAGACGTCGATGCCGGGCTTGCCGAGCTCGGCGAGCGCCTGCGTCAGTCCCGCCAGCACCGGCCCCGCTTTGTAATCGACGACCGCATCGGCGCCCAGTTGCTTAACCCACGCGCATTTGTCAGCGCCGCCTGCCGATCCGATGACGGTCATCTCGCGCGCCTTGGCGATCTGCACCACCGCCGATCCCACGGCGCCCGCCGCGGCCGAGACGAATATCGTGTCGCCCGGCTTTGCCGCGGCGACGCGCAGCAGGCCGATCCACGCGGTGCCGCCGGTCAGCCCCATATTGTGGAGGAAGGTCTGGGGGGTCAGCCCCGCCGCCAGCGCTTCGGCAGGCAGCTTGTTGGGCATCATGTCGAGGCCGACGACGCCGCCGTCGCGCCATCCGCCCATGTGCAGGATCAGGTCGCCGGGCGCAAAGCCCTCCATCCGGCTCTCGGTCACCTCACCGATCGCCCCGCCGGTCATCGGCTGGTCGATCTGGAAACTCGCGGCATAGCTTTTGGCGTCGTTCATCCGCCCGCGCATATAGGGATCGACCGACAGCCACAGGTTGCGGACCCGCAACTGGTCGGCTTCAAGCGAACCGTCGGGCAAATCGCGGAGCGCGAAATTGGCCATCGTCGGAAGCCCTTGCGGGCGGCTGGTCAAATGCCAGGCTTTGCTCATCGGAACCCCCATTCCTTGATTTTACGTGGCGGTGACGGCCATGGTCAGAAAAGCCGTTGCCACTGTTCGGCTGTGCCGTTAATACGCCGCCGTCGCGGGGCCGTAGCTCAGATGGGAGAGCGCTGCAATCGCACTGCAGAGGTCAGGGGTTCGATTCCCCTCGGCTCCACCAGCGACCTTCCCGAACTATCATCCCACCGATCGCGACGGACTGTCTCGGCAATCGCTAACCACTTGATCTGCGTCGTTGCTTTATGGATTCGGTAAATGCGGTGGTTGCGATAGCGGTATTGGGCGCCGCGAACCTCTGGCAGCGACGCCCTTACCATTGTCAGCCCGCGGGTGGGATCGCCGGATCCGGTTCTTTCTGAGTGGTTCGCAACTGCTGGCGGACGGCCCCGACGAACCGGCTGCGCCAGAAGGCGATGACCAGCGCGAGCAGGATACCCCATGGCAGGATCGCGGCGCCAAGCGTCAGGACAAAGGTCAGCGCGGTGCTGCCGCTGCGCATCAGCGTCTCGCCCGCGTTGGCGAAGGGATTTTCGTGGCCGATGCCGGGCAGGCCGCCGTCGCTGACATAGTTAAACGCGACGCTGGTCCACGCGATTCGCGCCTCGCCAGCGCGGCGGCTTTGACGTTCTTCCCCAACTTGTCCGCGCAACTGGCCGATCTGCGCGAGCAGTTCGGCGCGCTCGCGCTTGTCGAGTCCGCCCGATTTCAGCCGCGCCTCCAGCCGGGCGATCTCGGCTTCCGACCCGGCGCTGCGCTGCTGCGAGGCGAGGATTTCGGTGCCGACGTCTTCACCGGCAACGCTGGCGTCGGCGAGCACGCCTTCGGCCTTTTCGACGCTGGCGATCGCATTGGCGCCGAACCTGCGCGCGATGCCGGGGTCGAGCTTGAACTGGGTCTGCGCCTCGACCAGCTTTTCGTCGCTCAGCTGATAGCGGACATCGACGATGCGGCAACGCTGGACGCCCAATGTTTCGCAGGCGGCGGCATGCTCCTCCTGCACCCGGGCGATATGTTTATCGACGAGGCGGAAGGTGTACGCATAGTCGAAGGCGACGCCGGGGGCGGCTTCGATGCCGATGCGCGGGGCTGCGGCGGCATCAGCATTTTCTTCCGCTACCGCAGGGGCTTCGGTGTCGGCGGGGGCAGACACCCTTGCGTCTTCGGATGTTTGTTCCGAACAGCCGACTAGGGCGAGCACCATCACGCCCGCTAAGAGCTTCATTTTCATTGAAGATTCTCCCAAAACGCGACTCGATGGCCGCGTGGGATGACATATCATAACTGTTCTAGTTGACAATAGACTCAAGCGAGCTGAACGAAGCTGTCCAAAACCCGCTTGCTGCCGGCCTGTTCGAAGGTGACCTCCAGCTTGTTGCCGTCGATGTCGGCGATTTCGCCATAGCCGAATTTTTCGTGGAACACGCGCATGCCGATGGCCAGATCAGCGCGCGGCTTGGCGCCAACCGATGCCGCCGGACCTTTTTCGCTGGGGGCAGGGGCGCGGGTGATCGTCGACGATTGCGCGGTCGCGCGCTGCCACGCCGGGCCGCGTGTCATGATCCGCGACGGCTGCCGTTCCGCCACATGCGCGAAGGGGTCGCCCTGCGCCGACCAGTTGGCGCGCCACAGGCTTTGCCCGCCGCCGAAGCTGTTTTCGCTGTCGACATGCTCGGGTGGGATTTCGGCGATGAAGCGGCTGGGGATGCTGCTCATCCACTGGCCGTAAATGCGGCGGTTGGCGGCGTGATAAATGCTCGCGCGCTGGCGGGCGCGGGTGATCGCGACATAGGCGAGGCGGCGTTCTTCCTCGAGACTCGCAGTTCCGCCTTCGTCCATCGAACGCTGCGACGGGAACACGCCATCCTCCCACCCCGCGAGGAAGACATGATCGAATTCAAGGCCTTTGGCGGCGTGGATCGTCATGATGGTGACGGTTTCGCTGTCGTCGTTCTGGTCGCGGTCCATCACCAGGCTGACATGCTCGAGGAAAGCTTCGAGCGAATCATATTCCTCCATCGCGCGGACGAGTTCGGACAGGTTTTCGAGGCGGCCAGCGGCTTCGACGCTGCGGTCGGCCTGCAACATCGCGGTGTAGCCCGATTCGTCGAGGATCAGCTGCGTCAGTTCGGGGTGCGACAGCTCGTTCGCCTTGCCTTGCCAGCCGCGCATCTGCGCGACGAAATTGGCGAGCTGGCGGCGCGCCTGCGGGGTCAGCTCGTCGGTTTCGGTGATCCGCGCCGCGGCACCCAGCAGCGGCAGGCGTTCGGCGCGGGCATATTGGTGGATACGCGCGAGCGCCTTGTCGCCAAGCCCGCGCTTCGGCATGTTGACGATGCGTTCGAACGCCAGGTCGTCGGCGGGTGACTGGACGAGGCGCAGATACGCAAGCGCATCACGGATTTCGGCGCGCTCGTAGAAGCGGAAGCCGCCGACGATGCGATACGGCATGCCGATCGCGATGAAGCGGTCTTCGAATTCGCGGGTCTGGAACTGCGCGCGGACGAGGATGGCGGCGCGGTCGAGGCTGACCTGGCGATGCTGAAGCGTTTCGAGCTCCTCGCCGATCCGCCGCGCCTCCTCTGGCCCGTCCCACACACCGACGACGCGGAGTTTGTCGCCGGGGTCGAGATCGGTCCACAGCGTCTTGCCCAGCCGCCCACTGTTCTGCGCGATCAGCGCCGACGCGGCGGCGAGTATCTGCGGCGTCGAGCGATAATTTTGTTCGAGGCGAATGACAGTCGCGCCGGGAAAATCCTTTTCGAAGCGCAGGATGTTCGCGACCTCGGCGCCACGCCACGAATAGATCGACTGATCATCGTCGCCGACGCAGCAGATATTCTTGCGCTGCTGCGCGAGCAGGCGGAGCCAGAGATACTGGCTGGCGTTGGTGTCCTGATACTCGTCGACGAGGATATATTTGAAGCGCTCCTGATATTGTTCGAGCACGTCGCGATGGTTCTTGAGGATCACCAGCATGTGGAGCAGCAGGTCGCCGAAGTCGCAGGCGTTGAGCGTCTTCAGCCGCGCCTGATAGAGCGCATAGAAATGCTGCCCCTTGCCGTCGGCATAGGCTTCCTTGTCCGCTGCGTCGAGGTCGGCGGGGGTCAGCCCGCGGTTCTTCCATTTGTCGATCAGGCCCGCGAGCTGGCGCGCGGGCCAGCGCTTTTCATCGAGCCCCTCGGCTTGGATCAACTGTTTGAGGACGCGGAGCTGATCGTCGGTGTCGAGGATGGTGAAATTGCTTTGCAGGCCCACCAGTTCGGCGTGGCGGCGGAGCATCTTGGCGGCGATGCTGTGAAAGGTGCCGAGCCACGGCATGCCCTCGACTGCGTCACCGATCATCCGCCCGATGCGTTCGCGCATCTCGCGCGCCGCCTTGTTGGTGAAGGTGACCGCGAGGATTTCGGACGGCCAGGCGCGGCGCGTCGCCATGATATGCGCGAGGCGCGCCGTCAGCGCCGCGGTCTTGCCGGTGCCGGCGCCCGCGAGCATCAGCACCGGGCCTTCGGTAGTGAGCACCGCCTGGCGCTGCGGCCCGTTCAATCCTTGCAGATAGGGCGGGTCCGACGGATCGGGCGGGGGCAGGTCGGGCAAGGATGCAGGGGGCAGAGTCACGCGCGAACGATTAGGGAACGCAGGGCGGGCTGTCCAGCGTGGGGAGGCGCATTTTCGCCTTGCGCCGATCGCCTCGTCGCGTCCAAGGCGGCTGTATCAAGAAGGGGAGGGGCGTAGGCCGTGGATCTGGCACCCTATCGCAAACATCGGCGCATCCTGACGGCGAGCCTCGTCGGGACCGCGGTCGAATTTTACGATTTCTATATCTACGGCACCGCTGCGGCGCTGGTGTTCGGGCCGCTATTCTTTCCGTCGGAATCGCCATCGGCGCAGCTCATGCTCAGCTTCATGAGCTTTGGCCTGGCGTTTTTTGCCAGGCCCGTCGGAGCGATCGTGTTTGGTCATTATGGCGACCGGATTGGGCGCAAGTCGACGCTGGTCGCGTCGCTGATGCTGATGGGGGTGTCGACGCTGTTGATCGCGTTCCTGCCGACCTATGCGATGGTTGGCTGGGTCGCGCCGCTGTTGCTCTGTCTGCTGCGCTTCGGGCAGGGGTTCGGACTGGGCGGCGAGTGGGGCGGGGCGGCGTTGCTGGCGGTCGAAAATGCCCCGCCCGGGTGGCGGTCGCGGTTCGGGATGTTCCCACAGCTCGGCGCGCCGGTCGGCTTTATCGCGGCGAACGGCCTGTTCCTGCTGCTCGGCCTGGGCCTTAGCGATAGCGATTTTGCCGCATGGGGCTGGCGGATTCCGTTCCTGTTGTCGGCGGTGCTGGTCGGGCTCGGCCTGTGGGTGCGCCTCAAGATCGGCGAGACACCCGCCTTTGCCGATGCGCTGGCCAAGGAGGCGCCGGTGGCAGTGCCGCTGGGCGAGTTGTTTCGCCACCATCTGGTGGTGACGCTGGCCGGAACCTTCGCTGTCGTTGCCTGCTTCGCGATCTTCTATCTCGCGACCTCGTTTGCGCTCGCGCACGGCACCACGACGCTGGGGTATCCGAAGGAGCAGTTCCTGCTGATCCAGCTTGGCGCGATCCTGTTCATGGCGGTCGGGATCATCTTTGCCGGATACGCCAGCGACGCGTCGAGCGCGCACCGGGTGCTGAGCTGGGGATGCGGCGCGACGGTGCTGGTCGGTTTCCTGTTCGGTCCGGCGCTGGCATCGGGATCATGGCCGGTCGTCGGGCTGGGGCTGGCGACGGCGCTGTTCGTGATGGGGCTGGTGTACGGCCCGCTCGGCGGGTGGCTGACCGGCCTGTTCCCGGTGCGCGTGCGCTATACCGGCGCATCGGTGGCGTTCAACGCCGGCGGCATATTGGGCGGTGCGATGGCGCCGATCGTCGCGCAGGCGCTGGCCGAGCGCGGTGGCACCGCGGTCGTCGGGCTGTATCTGGCGATCGCGGGGATCGTCAGTTGGCTTGGTCTGGCGTTGGTACGCCCCGCGCGCGTCTAGGTATCGCGCAGTCGGTCGACCAGCCGCCCGTCGATCGCTACGAACCCGGCGGCAATCAGCGCCATACCGACCCAGTGCCGCGGCAGCAGCACCTCGCCGAGCAGCAGCGTGCCGAGCAGGATCGCAGTGACCGGAATGAGTAGCGTGACGAGCAGCGCGTTCGTCGCACCGGCGCGCGCGATCAGGCTGAAATAGAGGAAATAGGCGACCGTCGTTGAAAACAGCGCGAGCCCGCCGATCGCGAGAAGCGTGGTTGTGCCCGGCAGCGCAAGTTGCCAAGGCCTGTCGATCAGCAGCGCGACGGGCAGGATCAACGTGGCGCCCGCGATAAGTTGTCCGGTTGCTACCTCGAACGGCCCTGCGCCCCAAGCACGGAAGCGGCGGCCATAGACCCCGGCAAGCGCGTAGCAGAAGGTCGCACCGAGACAGGCGAGCTGCGCCGGAAGGCTGGCACCAAGCCCGGAGATCGCTCCGCCGCCGATCATCACCGAGACCCCGGCTATTCCCGCTGCAACGCCCGCGAGCTTGCCCGGTGTCGCCTTTTCATCAGGCGTGAACAGATGCGCGACGATCACACCCCAAAGCGGGGTGGTGGCGTTGAGGATCGAGGCATGGCCGCTCGTGATTTCAGTCTGCGCGTAGGCGAAGAGCGAGAAGGGTAGCGCGGTATTAAGGAAGGCGAGAAGGAAGAGCGCGGGCCAAAGGCCGGGGCGCCGCGGCATTGCGCGGCGAGCAAACGCCATGAAGGCGAGCATGAGCAACGCTGACAGGCCAAGGCGCGCGAAGACGAGCGTGAAAGGCGGTACCTCGTCCAGCGCGATCTCGAGAAAGAAGAAGGAGCCGCCCCACAGAATTGACAGCACGACGAGCATTGCCCATTCGGCGGCGCCCATGCGCAGGTTGATTGGTGAGGTCATGGCGCGGGCCTAGCGGCGAAGGAGCCAGCAGAGCTTCCCGCTTCTTGCGGTCAAAGTGCGGCCACCGGAGTCAACAAAGTCAGCTTTGCCTTGCCCACCTTGCGATCGGTATCGATGACGAAGCCCGCGACATCGACAATCTCGCTATGCGCGGTTTCGACCGATACCCAGCTGTCGGGGCCGATCCAACCGAGGCGGTTCAATTTGTCGAGCGCGACGCTGGCGGCGCCGGTGCCATAGGGTGGGTCGAGCATCAGCAGGTCATAGGCGCGCGGCGCCAGACCCAGACCGAGCACCGACCCGGCGCGGACGTCGGCGCGCGCGGCTGCGCCCAAACTGGCCAGATTGCCGCGCAGCACATCGATCGCGTCGCGGTCCTGTTCGGCGAACAGGCAAGTTGCGGCGCCGCGCGACAACGCCTCGATGCCGAGCGCGCCCGACCCGGCGAACAGGTCGGCGACGATCAGCCCCTCGAAACTGCCCAGGCGGCTGGTCAGCATCGAGAACAAGGTTTCGCGGGTGCGATCGGCGGTCGGACGCGTCGCGTCGCCCTTGGGCGCCAGCAGCTTGCGGCCGCGCCATTCTCCGGAAATCACGCGCATGGTCGCTAACCCATATGCCGGCGGAATTTGAACAATTCGTCGCGCGGCACGACATCGACGGCGCCGAGCGGCATGCCGCCCAGCTCGAACGCGCCATAGCGGGTGCGGATCAGGCGGCTGACCTGCAGCCCGAAATGTTCGAGCACCTTGCGCACTTCGCGGTTCTTGCCTTCGGTCAGCGTCATTTCGACCCACTGGTTGCGCCCGGTGCGGCGTTCCAGATTGGCGTCGATCTTGCCATAGCGCACGCCATCGATCTCGATCCCCATCGCGAGTTCTTCAAGCTGCGCCTGGCTGATGTCGCCAAAGGCGCGCGCGCGATAGGTGCGCTCGACCCCGCTGGCGGGAAGCTCGAGCTGGCGCTTGAATTCGCCGTCATTGGTGAGCAGCAGCAATCCCTCGGTATTATAATCGAGGCGGCCGACCGGCATCAGCCGCGGCAGATCCTTGGGCAGCAGGTCGTATATCGTCTTGCGGCCCTTGGGATCGCGCGCCGCGGTGATGCACCCGGCGGGCTTATGAAAGCGATAGAGCCGCGTCGAGACGGGCTTGGCGACGGGGTTGCCATCGACCGTCAGCCCGTCGAGCGAGGTCAAGAGCGGCGCGGGCTGAACGACGACAACGCCGTTCAGCGCGATGCGCCCTTCCTCGACCATCCGCTCGACATCGCGGCGCGAGCCGACCCCGGCGCGCGCGAGCAGCTTGGCAATTCGCTGCGGCCCGTCCTCGCGTTCGGGATCGGCGGGTTTGGCCTTGAGCGCCGAGGCGGCACCGCGCGCGGCGCGGCGGCCTTTTGGAGCGTCGCGGTCGCCAGCGGCTTTGGGCACGGTCCGCGGGGCGGAGCGGGGAGGTCGGCGGGTCGTCATCGGAACGGATGCGGCTTTCTTGTCGTTATGCGGGGAATAGTGTTGCCTTGTGATCACGCTCATAGCCGGAAAAGTGTCGCTTCGTCGATGGCAAGCAGAAGCAATCTTGCACGACGGCGCCGGGCGCGTCATGGCGCCGTAAAAGGGAGTATCCATGCTGTTTGCGTCCCGCCCGTCCTGCATCAAGCGCCTGCTGATCATCGAAGATGATCCGCTGGTGGCGTTCGACAACGAGCGGACGCTGAAACACAGCGGGTACGACATCGTCGCGACGGTCGATTCGGGCGAAGCGGCGGTCCCGATCATCGCCGCCGAACAGATCGATGCGCTGGTGCTCGACCTGGGGCTGGCGGGGCATATGACCGGCCGCGAAGTGGCGCGATTGGCGCGTGATCGCGGCATCGCGGTGCTGCTGGTGACCGGACAATGCCCCGAAGACGCCGCCGACATCGCCGTCGCCTGTCTCGGCAAACCGCACAGCGCGTCGGCGCTGGTCAGCGCGCTCCGCGCGGTCGAAACGATGACGTGCAAGAACCAGCAACCGCGCAAGGTCAGCGGGCTGTTGACCTATTGGCGGCCCGAAGCGGCGTAAGTCGCACGGTTGGCCGCGACCGCGGCAAATACCCGCTTCCAATTTGACCCCAAGGCATTAGGCCTTGGCGCCAAGCACAGAACCGCTCGCCAGCGGTCCGCGGGGAGCTCAGAATGTCCGTCGACTTTATTCGTTTTCTTATTTTCGCCGGCGTCCTCGCCGGGCTGGTCGTCGTCGCGCTCGCAGTCCCCGCGTTCCGTCCGTATCTGCGCAAGAATCCGGCGGTCGCTTTCCTCCTCGGCATTTCGAGCGGCTTCCCCTTCACCTTGATTGCCGCCACCATGACCTTCTGGCTGGCCAAGGTCGGTTTCACGCCGACGACCATCGGCTTTGCGGTGATGGTCGGCATTCCCTACACTATCAAATTCCTGTGGGCGCCCCTCGTGGACAAGATCCCGCTGCCGGTTTTGACCAAGGCGCTGGGCCAGCGGCGAAGCTGGCTGTTTTTCGTGCAGTTCTTCCTTGTAATCGCCATCTGGCAGATGGGCGCGAGCAATCCGCAGCCCGACGATTATCGCTGGTTCCTGTTCTGGGCGGTCGTCACGGCGTTCTTTTCGGCGACGCAGGACATAGTCATCGACGCCTATCGCATCGAAATCTTGGAAGAGGACGAATTTGCGCACGGGACCGCGACGAACCAGTTCGGCTATCGCACCGGCAATCTGATCGCGGGCGCCGGGACCATTTATTTCGCCTCGCAGGAAGGGTTGGGGCTTGGCTGGGCCATGGCTTACGGGCTCACAACTCTCTGCGTTCTGCCCGCAGTTATCGGTGCCTTCTGGGCCGGTGAAGGCAAATTTATCGACCGGTTCAGCAATGCATCGGGCATGAAGCCCGGCCAATGGCTCGTCGAAACCGTGGTCAATCCGTTTCGCGAGTTCCTGACCCGCGATGGCGCGCTGATGATATTGCTGTTCATCCTGGTTTATAAAGTCGGCGATGCCATGGGGCAGGCCATGCTCGGCCCGATGATCGTCGATCTGAATTTTGCCGATCTCGATTACATCACGGCAAACAAGATCTGGGGCTTTGCCGCGCTCATTATCGGGTCCGCTTTGGGTGCGCCATTCGTGCTGTGGCTCGGTATGGGCAGGGCGCTGCTTGTTTCGGTGCTGTTGATGATGTTCTCGAACCTCATGTTCATGGCGCTTTCAATCGCGGGTAACAATTACTGGATGCTGGTTGCGGCGATCGTGACCGAAAATATCACCAGCGGTATCGGCCTCACCGTCGTCGCCGTCTATCTCTCCGGATTGTCGAATATCGCCTATACGGCGACCCAGTTTGCGCTGCTGTCGTCGGTTGCGGTGATCGGGCGGACCTTCATGGCCGGCCCCGCCGGCTATGCCGCGGAAAAGCTGGGGTGGACGGGCTTTTGGGGGCTGACGGTGCTCGCCGCGATACCGGGGATGATCTTGCTGTGGATGATGTGGCGCAAAGGCTATGTCGTGCAATCCATCCGCCAGAGCGGCGCGGTCGACGAAGGCAAGCTGCGCAAACCCGTCGGCGCCGCGCGCGTTGTTGGCTTTGCGTCGATTGTTGCGGGCGTCGTCGGGGTGTTGCTGGCCAATCAGCTCGAGCTGGCGTCGCACATCATGTACGCGTCGTTCGCCGCCCTCCTCGCCGGTGCGCTGCTGGCGTGGAAGGGGCCGGCACCGAAGGCGGCCTGAAGCGATGCTCTGGATTGCGGTCACTATTACGCTGCAGGTCGCGTGCATCGTCCATGTTTTTCGTTACGGGCGCAACACCGCGTGGGTGATGGCGATCGCCTTTCTGCCGATGATCGGCGTGGCCGCCTATTTCATCGTGGAGATCATGCCCAACCTGTCGCGCGACCGGCGGTTGCGGCAGGTGAAGGCGAACATTGCCGACAGCATCGATCCCGAACGGCGGGTGCGCGAAGGGCGCGATGCGGTCGAATTCAGCGACACGATCGCGAACCGGATGGAATATGGCGATGCGTTGCTGGCGCGCGATCGGTACGATCAGGCGCTTGAGCAATATCGGATCGCCGAACGCAAATCGCCGCATGCCGACCGGACGATCGGCATGCTGATCGCCGAGGCGGCTTATGAGGCGGGTCTGGTCGGCGACGCTCTGGCGGCGCTGGACCGGCTACCCGAAACGACATCGCAGTCCGAACACGATCGGCGCGACCTGTTGCGCGCAAAGGTGGCCGAGCTCGATGGGCGTCGGGGCGACGCGCTGGCGCTGTATCGCCGCATCGTCGAACGCGCGCCGGGCGACGAAGTGCGATGCCGGATTGCGGCAATCCTGATCGCCGATGGCGACAAGACCGGTGCCCGGACGGTGCTGAACGAGGTCGAGATGCGCAAGAAGCGCACGCCGCCGGCAATGCTGAAAGCCAATGCCGAGATGTACGACTGGGCCAAGCGGATGCTGGCGGAGCTGGGGTAGAGGCGGGGTCGGCCTCCCGCCCGAAGTTCATCCACTAAACCGGAAGCTGCTCATTGAGATCGAGCGCCTGGCCAACCAGGTAGAGCGAGCCGCCGATCAGGATGTGGGGCGCCGGGGTGTCGGCTGCCATAAGGTCGATTGCGCCGGCGATGCTGCCCGCGACCATCGCGTCGGCGATACCGGCTTGGCGGGCGATTTCGGCAAGCTCTCCCGGGCCGTGATGCTCGTGCCCGGCTATCGGCACCGTCGCGACGCGCGCGACATGCGGGGCAAGCAGGGTAAGGAACCCCGCGGCGTCCTTATTGGCGAGCATGCCGAGGATGAGGTCGATCTTTTGCTCGCGCGCCAGCGATCCCGCCAGCAGTTTTGCCAGCTCACGCGCGGCGTCGAGGTTGTGCCCGCCGTCGATCCAGAGATTGCGGTCGGCGGGCAGGCGTGCCGTGAGTGGTCCGTCCGCGAGTCGCTGCATCCTTCCCGGCCAGAAGGCGCTGGCGATGCCGCGGACGACCTCGGACTCGCTGGGGCGCGGGTGCGGGGCGATGTTGAGCATCGCGATTGCAAGGCCTGCGTTGCGGTGCTGATGCGCACCGGGCATGCGTGTTTGCAGTGGCGCTTCGATCGAACCGAATTTGGAACGCCAATGAAAGGCATCGCCGTCGCTTTGTACGGCCCATCCATCGCCTTCGGAAAACAGCGTCCCGCCTACCGCCGCGGCACGCTCGCCGATTACCTGCAGAAGGGAGGCAGGATAGGCGAGCGTCGCAAGCGCCGTGCCGGGTTTGAAGATGCCCGCTTTCTCCCACGCGATGCGGACAGCAGGGTCTGCCGGGGTGCCGGCTTCGGGAGCGAGCAGGAACGCTTCATGGTCGATGCCGAGCGACGCGATGCCGCAGACCGCGGGGGCGGGGATGATGTTGGTGGCGTCGAGGCGCCCGCCCAGCCCCACTTCGATGATGCAATCGTCGGCGGGGATGCGGGCAAAGGCGAGGAAGGCGGCGGCGGTAGTGACTTCGAAGAAGCTGGCCCGCAGGTCGTGCGCGACGTCGAGCACTTCTTCGAGCAGCGCCGCGAGCAGCGCGTCGTCGATCAGCGTTCCGGCGAGGCGGATACGTTCGTTGAAGCGGACAAGATGCGGGCTGGTGTAGCTGTGGACGCGGCGCCCCTGCGCTTCGAGGATCGCGCGCAGATAGGCGCAGGTCGACCCCTTGCCGTTGGTGCCCGCGACGTGGAAGGTGCGGGGGAGCTGGTTTTGCGGGTTACCGAGACGCGCGCAAAGCTCGGCGATGCGCTCAAGGCCGAGGATGTCGCGGCCCGGCGAGAGTGCAGCGAGACGGTCGAGCTGGATCTGGACCGCGGGGTCGGAGGAGTGGGCGTGGTCGGGCATCGGCGGGGCTTTGCTAAGCCCCTCCCCTGAAGGGGAGGGGTGATGGATTAAGCCGCCTTCTCGGGTGCCAGATACCCAATCAGCCGCCCCAGCGTTTCGGGCAAATCCTTGCGGTGCACGACCATGTCGATCATCCCGTGGTCGAGCAGATATTCGGCACGCTGAAACCCTTCGGGCAGCTTTTCGCGGATCGTGTTTTCGATGACGCGCTGGCCAGCGAAGCCGATCAGCGCCTTGGGCTCGCTGATCTGAATATCGCCGAGCATCGCATAGCTGGCGGTGACGCCGCCGGTGGTCGGGTCAGTGAGCAGCACCACATAAGGAAGGCCGGCGCGGCGCAGGCGGGCGAGCGCGACCGTCGCGCGCGGCATCTGCATCAGCGACAACGTACCTTCCTGCATGCGTGCACCGCCCGCGGCGGTGATCGCGATATAGGGGCAGCCGCGCTTGATCGCCTGTTCGACCCCGGCGACAAAAGCTTCGCCGACCGCGACGCCCATCGATCCGCCCATGAAGGCGAAATCCTGGACGCCGACGACGGCGGGCTGGCCCGCGATACGGCCAAAGGCATTCTGATAGGCGTCGCGGTCGCCGGTTTGCGCGCGCGCCGCCTTGATGCGGTCGACATATTTCTTGGTGTCGCGGAACTTCAGCGGGTCTTCGGGCGCCGCCGGGGCGGGCAAAATCTCGTGCGAACCGCCGTCAAACAGCTGCGCGAAACGCTCGGCCGCGCCGATGCGGTCGTGGTGGTCGCAGCGCGGGCAGACGTTGAGATTGTCTTCCCATTCCTTGACGAACACCATCTGCTGGCACTGGCGGCATTTGTGCCAGAGATTGTCGGCGGTATCGCGCTTGGCGGTGAAGGGCAGGGCGTTGCGAACGCGGTCGAGCCAGCTCATGCGGCGATCTCCTTTGCGCCGTGGATAGCATCGGCGAGCGAACGGGTGAATGCTTCGACATAAGGCGCGGCGGCGTCGCCATGCTCGGCAATGATGTCGATAAAGGCCGACCCGACGACGACGCCGTCGGCGACCTTGGCGATCTCGGCCGCCTGCGCAGGGGTGCGGACGCCGAAACCGACTGCGACGGGGAGATCGGTGGCGGCTTTCAGGCGCGCGACGGCCTGGTCGATGCTCGCCTGCGCGGCTTGCTGCTGACCGGTGATGCCAGCGACCGAAACATAATAGAGGAAACCGCCGGCACCGCTAAGCACCGCGGGCAGGCGCGCGGTATCGGTGGTCGGGGTGGCGAGGCGGATCAGGTCGACCCCGGCAGCGCGGAGCGCGGGGCCGAGTTCATCATCTTCCTCCGAAGGGATGTCGACGCAGATGATGCCGTCGATGCCCGCCTTCGCGCATTCTGCCGCGAACCACTCGGAGCCGCGGATCGTCATCGGATTGGCATAGCCCATCAGGACGAGCGGCGTGTCGGGGTGGCGTGCACGGAAAGCCGACGCGATCGCGAAGATGTCGGCGGTCGTCGTACCCTTTGCCAGGCTGCGCAGGTTCGCCTGCTGGATCGTCGGGCCGTCGGCCATCGGATCGGTGAAGGGCATGCCCAGTTCGATGACATCGGCGCCCCCCGCGACGAGCGCGTCGAGGTTCGCGGCGGTGTCGCCGTCGCCCGCGGTGATGAAGGCGACGAGCGCGGGGCGCGGTTTGGCGAAGGCGGCGGCGAAGCGACTCACAACTCCACTCCCAGCGCATCGGCCACCGTGAAGATGTCCTTGTCGCCGCGACCCGAGCAGTTGACGATGATGATCTTGTTCTGACCAAGCGTCGGCGCGATACGTTCGGCGGCGGCGATGGCATGCGCGCTTTCGAGCGCGGGGATGATGCCTTCGAGTTTGGTGAGCTTCTGAAAGCTTGCGAGCGCTTCGTCATCGGTGACGGGCTCGTAACGGACGCGGCCGATGTCATGCAGCCAGCTATGTTCGGGACCGATACCCGGATAATCGAGCCCCGCCGAGATACTATGCGCCTCGGTGATCTGACCGTCGTCGTCCTGCAGCAAATAGGTCTTGTTGCCATGCAGGATGCCGGGGCGGCCGCCCGCGAGGCTGGCGGCGTGCTTGCCGTCCAAACCTTCGCCCGCGGCTTCGACGCCGACGATCTCGACCTCGGCATCGTCGAGGAAGGGGTGGAACAGGCCGATGGCGTTCGATCCGCCGCCGACGGGGGCGATCAGCATGTCGGGGAGGCGGCCCTCGGCCTCGAGGATTTGCGCTTTGGCTTCGTCGCCGATCACCGACTGGAAATCGCGGACGAGTTCGGGATAAGGGTGCGGGCCGGCGACGGTGCCGATGATATAGAAAGTGTCGTGGACGTTCGCGACCCAATGGCGCAGCGCCTCGTTCATCGCATCCTTCAGCGTCTTGGCGCCGCTCTCGACCGCGACGACTTCGGCGCCGAGCAGTTTCATGCGGAACACATTCGGCTGCTGCCGCGCGACGTCGACCGCGCCCATGAAGATGGTGCAGGGCAGGCCGAACAACGCGGCGACGGTCGCGGTCGCGACGCCATGCTGGCCGGCACCGGTTTCTGCGATGATCTTGGTCTTGCCCATGCGTTTCGCAAGCAGGATCTGGCCGATGCAATTGTTGATCTTGTGCGCGCCGGTGTGATTGAGATCCTCGCGCTTGAGGTAAATCTTCGCGCCGAAGCCTCCGTCGGCGCCAGCACGCAGATGCTCGGTCAGCCGCTCGGCGAACCACAGCGGGCTGGGGCGACCGACATAGTGCTTCAGCAGATAGTCGAACTCGGCCTTGAACGCGGGGTCGGCCTGCGCGGCGCGGTAGTGGCGTTCGAGGTCGAGGATCAGCGGCATCAGCGTTTCGGCGACATAGCGGCCGCCGAACTGGCCGAAATGGCCGCGCGCGTCGGGGCCGGTGCGAAGGCTGTTGGGCAGGGTCGTGGTATCGGTCATGGTCGTTTCCATCGGCAATGGGGTGGGCGCTCGCTCAAACAGGGTTTTGAAGCGATCAGCGCCATCGTTTTCCGATGCGCACGGTGGAAAGGTTTGCCGTTAACATGCGGCGACCGCTTTAAGGAAAGCGGCGATCTTGTCCACATCCTTCACGCCCGGGGCGCTCTCGACCCCCGACGATACATCGACCAGCGGCGCGCCGGTCGCGGCGATCGCTTCGGCGACGTTCGCGGGGTTCAGCCCGCCCGCGACGCCCCAGGCCATTGTGTGGCGGTGGTTTTTGAGCAGCGACCAGTCGAAGCGCGTGCCGGTGCCGCCGGGCAGCGCCGCCGCCGGGGCGTCGAACAGGATGCGGTCGGCGACGCCGCGATATTGCTGCATGCGCTCAAGCGTTCCGGCATCTTTCAGGCCGACGGCTTTCCAGACCGTCGCGGGGGTCAGCCGCTTGACGACGCCCAGCCATTCGGGGCTTTCGTTGCCGTGGAACTGGATGATGTCGGGGCGCACCGCGGCGAGCGCATCGGCGGTGAGCTGCTGCGGCGCGTTGACGAGCAGCAGCGCGACCTGGACGTGGCGCCCGGCCTGTTTGCGCAGGTCCGCGGCGGTCTTGAGGTCGACGTGGCGCGGGCTGGGCTCGTAATGGACGAGGCCGATGTGCGTGGCGCCATGTTCGATGGCGGCATCGACCGCCTCGGGGGTGGAAAGACCGCAGATTTTGACGAAGGGGGGCATGGTCATCTTTATCCTGTCGTCATCCCGGCGAAGGCCGGGATCTCCACGGTGCAGCATGTGGCCACGGCGAGATCCCGGCCTTCGCCGGGATGACGGATGTGTTGATTACAGCGTCGCTTCGATTTCGCGCGCCGCAAGGTCGGGATCGGGCGACTGGCTGATCGGGCGACCGACCACCAGGATCGAGGCGCCGTCGGCCATCGCTTGTGCCGGGGTGACGACGCGCTTCTGGTCGCCCGCGCTGCCGTTTGACGGACGCACCCCGGGGACGACGAAAAAGCCGCCCGGCCACGCCTTGCGCGCCGCTTTCACCTCCTGCCCCGAGCAGACGATCCCGTCGAGCCCGGCCTCGCGCGCCAGCGCCGCAAGGCGGACAACCTGATCATGCGGGGTGCCACCGACGCCGA
The DNA here is from genome assembly GCF_051861155.1 of Sphingopyxis sp. Classification (GTDB taxonomy): domain Bacteria; phylum Pseudomonadota; class Alphaproteobacteria; order Sphingomonadales; family Sphingomonadaceae; genus Sphingopyxis. The sequence goes on from NZ_JBHYDE010000002.1 coordinate 490,069, forward strand.
TGTCGTCGAGGTCGGGGGCATCGAGACTGGTCAGCACGGTGACGGCGACAACCTTGGTATTCAGCCCCGCCACCGCTTTCGCTTCCTCCAGCATCGCGCGGCCGCCCGCGGCATGCACGGTCAGAATTGCGGGTTCGAGCGGGCGCAGCGCCTGGATCGCCTTGGCCACGGTGTTCGGGATGTCGTGGAGCTTGAGGTCGAGGAAGATCGGTAGTCCGATCTTGGCCATTTCGTGGACGCCATGATGGCCGTTGGCGCAGAAGAATTCGAGGCCGAGCTTTAGCCCGCCAACATGGTGCCGCACCTTTTGCGCCAGCGTGACCGCGGCATCGAGGTGGGGGTGGTCGATGGCGAGATAAAGCGGCGAGCTCATGGAATATCCAGTGGCAGGGTGGGTGAAGCGGTTCCGGGCGCAGGCGCGGGGGGCGGCACCGGTGTGGGGTCCACCGGACGATTGGCGAGCGCGCGCATGTCGGCGAGTTGACGCTCGCTGGTATCGAGGCGGCGCTTCAGCGACCAGCGCGTCGTCCGCAGCGCGATCCACATCGGCACGCTGCCGATCAGGAAGGCGGCGAGGATCAGCACCGGCAATTTGGTGTCGAGCACTTGCCCCGGCCAGATCGTGACGGTCACCGGCAGCCAGTTCGCCATCGCGAAAATGACCAGCACCGCGGTCAGCAGAACCCAGATGATCGTCCGCAGGATTCCCACTATGTCTTGCTCCTCAGTCGGTCAGGCTGATCGACCCTATGCGAGTTTTGCGTGGGTTTCCAGCCCGCGTTATGCGGAACCGAACACCCGGTCGAAGATCGTGTCGACATGCTTCATATGATAGCCGAGGTCGAAAAGTTCCGTCAGCTGTTCGGCCGATAGCCGTGCGGTTACATCGCCATCTGCCTTGAGCAGTTCGAGCAGCGACAATTGGCCGTCGCTTTCCCACACCTGCATCGCGTTGCGCTGGACCAGATGGTAGCTGTCCTCGCGGCTCGCGCCAGCCTGTGTCAACGCCAGCAGCACGCGCTGCGAATGGACGAGGCCGCCCATGCGGTCGAGGTTCTTCTGCATCCGTTCGGGATAGACCAGCAGCTTGTCGACCACTCCGGTCAGGCGGCCGAGCGCGAAGTCGAGGGTGATCGTCGCGTCGGGGCCGATGAAACGTTCGACCGATGAATGGCTGATGTCGCGTTCGTGCCACAGCGCCACATTCTCCAGCGCCGGGACCACCGCGCTGCGCACCATGCGCGCCAGGCCGGTGAGGTTCTCGGTCAGCACCGGGTTGCGTTTGTGGGGCATCGCCGACGAACCCTTTTGGCCAGGCGAGAAATATTCCTCGGCCTCCAGCACCTCGGTGCGCTGCAAATGGCGGACTTCGGTCGCAAGGCGTTCGATCGATCCGGCGACGACGCCGAGGGTGGCAAAGAACATCGCGTGACGGTCGCGCGGGATGACCTGCGTCGAAACGGGTTCGATCGACAGGCCGAGTTTCGCGGCGACATGCGCTTCGACGCGCGGGTCGATGTTGGCGAAGGTGCCGACTGCGCCGGATATGGCGCAGGTGGCCACTTCGGCGCGGGCGGCGATCAGGCGCGCCTTGCAGCGATCGAACTCGGCATAAGCCTGCGCCAGTTTGAGCCCGAAGGTGACAGGCTCGGCATGGATGCCGTGGCTGCGGCCGATCGTCGGGGTCAGCTTATGTTCAAAGGCGCGGCGCTTGATCGCGGTGAGCAGCGCATCGACGTCGGCGATCAACAGGTCCGCGGCCTGCGCCAGCTGAACGGCAAGGCAGGTGTCGAGCACGTCCGAGCTGGTCATGCCTTGGTGCATGAAGCGCGCTTCTTCGCCGACATTTTCCGACACCCAGGTCAGGAAGGCGATGACATCATGCTTGGTGACCGCCTCGATCGCATCGATCGCTGCCACGTCGATGACGGGCTTGGTCGCCCACCAATCCCACAAGGCTTTGGCTGCGGACTTGGGGACGGTCCCGAGCTCGGCGAGGGCGTCGGTGGCGTGCGCTTCGATCTCGAACCAGATGCGAAAGCGATTCTCGGCCGACCAGATCGCGGTCATTTCCGGCCTGGCGTAACGCGGAACCATTGAATTTCCTTCCTTTTAGGGCGCTCCATCGCGGAATCCCTGCGGAACCGCGCCGGGGCGCCCCGTAGCAGGGACGGGGCGTTTCGCCAAATGCCGCGGCGCCGCAACCATGGCGAAACATGGCGGGTTGCTTTGATGCCCCATCAATAAGGCGACGGGTCGCAAGCCCTCGATAAGTCGCCACGAAAGGAGAATTTCCATGTTGAAACAAATGCTTTTGATCGGCGCGGCGGCCGTGAGCTTCCCCGCGCTGGCCCAGACCACCGGGCCTGCGGGTGAGGAACCGGCGCCCACGAGTCAGTCGCCTGCACCCACCGACACCACGGCACCGGCGCCGGACGAGAAGCCCGCCGACGATGCCAAACCGTCGGACGACACGGATGCTGCGCCGACCGACACCCCTCCGGCAGCCGAACCCAACCCGTCCGCCGACCAACCTGCCGCGGCGCCCGAGCCGAAAGCCGAACCGGACCCGCAGTAACGCCCCGAAAAACGATTTAGGAGAATGACAATGCTGAAACAGATGCTTTTGATCGGCGCCGCCGCCGTGAGTTTCCCGGCGCTGGCGCAGACGACGCCCCCCGCCGCCGATCCCGCGGCCCCCACGACCGCCGCCGAACCGGCGCCGATGTCGGACACGGCGCCGCCGACCGATCCCGCCACCACGCCTGCGCCCGCCCCGGACGCTTCGGCGCCGCCAGCCGCAACTGAAGCTGCGCCGGCCGCCGGGACGGCAGCAACGCCGACCCAGATCGCCCAGATCGTCGACAAGGAGTTCCCGACCTATGACGCTGACGCCAATGGCGATCTGAACAATGCGGAATTCGCCGCCTGGATGAAAAAGCTGCGGACCGCAACCGATCCGAGCGTCGATCCCGAGTCGGCCGACGTGAAGACCTGGATCGGCCAGGCCTTTGCCGCCGCCGATGGCGACAAGTCGGGTGCGGTCAACAAGACCGAACTGACCGGGTTCCTTTCGCGCGGCGCCTAAACGGCTTCCCGCGGGGTGGTGCAGCCGTCGGAGCGATCCGGCGGCTGCATCCGTTTCTGCCTTACAAAAGTCCCATCGCGCGAAAGCTGCGAAATTCCGACCCGCCGATGACGATGTGGTCGTGGAGCGCGATCCCCAACCTGCTCGCGGCATCGGCGATGTCACGGGTGATCGCGATATCCTGGCGGCTCGGCTCCGGGCTGCCGCTGGGATGATTGTGGACCAGGATGATCGCCGACGCGCCCAGTTCGAGCGCACGCTTGATCACTTCGCGGACATAGATTGCCGACTGGTCGATCGATCCCTCGCTGACCAGTTCGTCGCGGATCAGCATGTTGCGCGAGTTGAGATAGAGAATGCGGACGCGCTCGACATCGATCGGCCCCATGTCGGCGCGCAGCCAGTCGAGCAGCGCGTCCCAGCTGGACAGCAAAGGCTTGTCGCGAAATTCGCCCTTGAGCAGCCGCAGGCTGGCGGCCCGAACGATCTTCAGCGCCGCGATGCCGGTGTCGCCCAATCCATCGATGCGGCGCAGCGATTCGGGATCGGCGCTGACCAGTTGGGCCAGCGAGCCGAATTCGCGCAGCAATGCTTTCGCCAGCGGTTTGGTGTCGCGGCGCGGGATGGCGAGGGCGAGCAGATATTCGACCAATTCGTAATCGGCCATTCCGTCGGCGTCGCCGCCGAGCAATCGCCCGCGCAGCCGCGCGCGGTGGCCCGCATGGTCTGGGGAAGGAGCGGGCGTATCGGCATCGGCCATAGCGCACGAATAACCGCCTTGTGAGCCGCACTCAACGGGCATAGGAAACAGATGATGCGATCCGGACCAATTTGTTGCAGCGAAACAGGATTTCCGGCGTTGTTCCCGATGATAGCGGTACCGAACGGAGGACGAGTGGGCGCCATGACGTCATCCGCTGACAGCCTCGGGGGCAGGGCGTCGATGCCATGACCGAGGTCGCGGATGCCCCAAAGCCAAGGTGGCGGCACCGGACGCTGCTGTTCAAGAAACGCTGGCTGACCGCCGCGGCGGTGGTGGTGGTCGTAGCCGGGGTGTGGATCGCGCGCGAGCCGATCGCCGACCGCTTCATCAGCGACCAGCTGGGCAGCCGCGGCGTCCCGGCGCGGTATCAGATCGACGCGATCGGTTTTCGCAGCGAACGATTGTCGAATGTCGTTATCGGCGATCCCGCCAACCCAGACCTGACCGCGAAAAAGGTCGAGGTGCTGCTCGGCTATGGTTGGTCGGGGCCCTATGTCACCGAAATCCGCGCCGAGGGCGTGCGGCTCTATGGCCGTTTCGTCGACGACCGGCTGTCTTTCGGGGCGCTCGACAAGTTTCGCGACCCGACCAGCACCGACCCCTTTGCCTTGCCCGATCTGGCGGTCGTGTTGCGCGACGCCCGGGCGCGGGTCGAAACGCCGTGGGGGAATGTCGGCGCGGCACTGAATGGCGGCGGCAATCTCCGCCGCGATTTCACCGGCAAGCTCGCACTGGTTGCGCCCAGCATCGCGGCCGCCGGATGCAGCGGCCGCGATGCCAGTTTTTACGGCACGTTGCTGGTCCGCGATGTCCGCCCGCAACTGGTCGGCCCGCTCCGCGGAAGGAGTCTGTCGTGCGCCGGGGGTAGTGTTACCGCCGCGTCACCGCAGATCGCGCTCGACCTGTCACTATCTGAAGACCTGCAAAGCTGGAAAGGCGAAGCCGATGCGAGTGTCGCGACGCTGGTCGCGGGCCCGGTTCGCGCCGATCGCCTGGGCATGCTGGCCAAGTTCGAAGGCACCGCGGCGGCGACGAAGCTCGACGTCGACGCCGATATGGCACGCGTTCGCGGGGCCGACTTCGCTGCCGAGACGGTCAGTCTCGATGCCCAGGGTGTCGTCGGCAGCGCCGCGCCGAAGCTTGATGGCCGGATCAGCTTTGCGCGCGCCAGCGGCAGCGCGGCGATAAGGCGGACGTTGGCAGACAGCGTCGGCGGCTTGGCCGGCACCCCGATCGGGCCGCTGGCGACCAAGGCCAGCGCCGCGCTCAGCCGCATGTTGGCCGACGTCGGTGGCAGCGCCGATTTTGCGCTGGTTGGCGAAGGGCCGTCGGCGCGGATCGACCTGATCGCGCCGCAACTGGTGAGCGCAAGCGGCGCGCGCTTCACCGGCAGCGCCGACAGCCGTATCGGTTATCTCTACGGCGCTGTGCAGCCCGCGGTGCTGGCGTCGGGGCGCTGGACGTTCGGCGGCGGCGACCTGCCGACGGGGTCAATTGGCCTCGATCGCCGCGGCGACGGGTCGATCAGCGGGCTGGCGACCCTCGATCCCTATCAGGCGGGCGGTGCCAGGCTGGCGTTGACGCCGGTACGTTTTTCGGGCGACCGCAACGGGCTGCTGCGCTTTGCGACGCGCGCCGACCTGTCGGGACCATTGGCCAGCGGGCGGGTGGAACGGCTTAGCGTGCCGATCAATGGCTTTCTTGCGCCCACCGGCGCGCTGGCGCTGGACGGTGGATGCAGCCGGGTGAGCGCGGATCGTGTCACCATATCGGGTTTCCAAATTGGCCGAAGCGCGATCGACCTGTGCAGCCGCTCCGGCGCGCCCTTGCTGAGCGCGGGGCCGGGCGGGCTCCGCGGGCAGATCCGCATTCCCGACGTCAATCTGCGCGGTACCAGCGGCCGCTCGTCGTTCGCGGTGACCAGCGGCCCGGCGAACATCGACCTCGCCGCGATGCGCTGGTCGCTGGCGCGCGCCGATTTCCGGCTGGGTGAGGGCGAGAGCGTCACGCGTTTCAGCGCCGCGTCCGTCACGGGACGCACCACCGCGCAGGGCTTGGCGGGCGAACTCAGCGGTGCCAGCGGCAAGATCGGCGCGGTGCCACTGAATATGAGCGAGATTGCTGGCGGATGGCGCTGGACGGGCGACGCGTTGACGCTCGATGGCGGATTGCTGTTAACCGACGCCGCGCCCGAGGCGCGCTTTGCCCCGCTGATCAGCAACGATGCCAGCCTGCGTTTCGCCGATGGGGTGATCAACGCCAAAGCGGGGTTCAACGAGCGAACGACCGGAACCAAGATCCTCGATACGATCATCCGGCACAGGCTGGCCGACGGCAGCGGCTCGGCCGACCTGATGGTCCGTGAGCTCCGCTTCGACGAACGGTTCCAGCCGGACCAGCTAACCAGCCTCGCACTCGGCGTCGTCGCCAATGTCCAGGGGTCGGTCGTCGGCGACGGGCGCATCGAATGGACCGCGGCGGGGGTGACGAGCCGCGGCACCTTTGCGACCGCCGATGCCAATCTGGCCGCCGCCTTTGGCCCGGTGACCAGGCTGACCACCACGCTGACCTTCGACGACCTGATCGGTCTGCACTCGGCGCCCGGCCAGATCGCCAGGATCAATGAGATCAACCCTGGCATCCCGGTGCTCGACGGCGAAATCGAATATCAGCTGCTGGGCGGCAACCGCGTGCGGGTCGAGGGCGGCAGTTGGCCATTCGGCGGGGGGCAATTGCTGCTCCACCCCACGACGCTCGATTTTAATGCCGAGCAGACGCGGCGGCTGTCGTTCGACATCGTCGGGGTCGATGCCGCAGTGTTCCTGCAGAGCTTTGGGTTCGAGAATATCAACGCGACGGGCAAGTTCGACGGAACATTGCCGGTCGAGTTCAGCGGGCTGGGCGGGCGCATCGTAGGCGGGCGCATCGATTCGCGCGCCGGCGGTGGGACGCTTGCCTATGTCGGCGAATTGTCGAACCGCAATCTGGGCGCGATCGCCAATTTTGCCTTTGGCGCGCTGCGCAGCCTCAAATATGATGATCTGACGATCATCTTGAACGGGGATCTGGACGGCGAAATGGTGACCGACATCCGCTTTGGCGGCGTGGGGCAGGGCGAGGGCGCATCGCGCAATTTCCTGACCAACGAGATCGCCAAGATCCCGCTGGTCTTTAACGTGAAGATCAAGGCGCCGTTCCGCCAGCTCTTGACCTCGGCGAAGGGTTTTTATGACCCGACGTTGCTGATCGAACAGAATCTGCCCGCGCTGATCCGCGCGCAGGAAGAAGCCGAAGCCGCGGCAAAAGCCCCATCCGCCCCCGTTCAGCGTCCAGAAAGCGAGCCCATGCGATGAAGAGAGTGAAGACTGGAGCAAGGAGGCGGGCCAAAACAGGTCATTGTCTGGCGGTCCTGATCGGCGTGGTGGCCCTTTCCGGCTGCGTGCAGATCGAAACGCCCGACAAGCCGATCGAAATCAACCTGAACATCAACATTCGTCAGGAAGTGGTGTACAGGCTGGATGGCGATGCCAAGAAGCTCATCGAGCAGAATAGCGAGATATTCTGAGCGCGATATGCAGAACACAGGGATTGAAAACATGCGTATGAAACTGTGGAAACCGACCGGACTGGCGCTTGCCGCAATCGCGGTGACCGCTGCCGTTGCGTTCGCGGTGCCGTCGGCGATGGCACAGCGCGACCCCGCCTATGCCGCGGCGCGCGCCGCCGGGCAGGTCGGCGAGCAGCCCGACGGCTATCTGGGCTTTGCGACGCCGCCGACCCCCGCGATCCGCGCGCTGGTCCAGGACATCAATATCAAGCGCAAGGCGAAATATACAGAAAGCGCGCAGGCCACCGGCAGCACGGTCGAACAATTCGCCTTTACCAGCGGGTGCAACCTGATCGCGAGCACCAAGCCGGGCGAGAAATATCAGGCACCCGACGGCCGCTGGCTGACCCGCGACGACAGCCCGCCGGTGCGCAACGCCAGCTGTCCGTAACGCGAACGATCATCCAAGGGCGCCTGCGGGCGCCACATGCCGCCGCGTCCCTAAACGCGGCGGCATTTTTTGTGCGCCTGCGCACCGCTGGTTTTGTGCACTTGCGCACAAGCATTGACTTCATCGGGCGTCGTTCCTAAACGAACCGCGCCTTAGGGGTCTCCCGATTTTTCGGGCCTTTTTTCGCAGGCAGAATCGGGCTTTTCCGGTTCTGTTTCAGGAGGATGGCGCAAGATGACGGGGAACGGCAGCGATCCGGAACTTGGCTCGGAGGATTCGCGCCTGGTCTCGCTCGAAGAGCGATTGGACCGGGCCGAAGCCGCAGAAGCAAAGCGGACCGCGGTGAACGCCGGACCGGAATCCGATGCCAATTACCGGCTCGGCAACCGCGTCCTGGCCGAACTGCTGGGCGGATTGATCGGTGGCGGGCTGTTCGGCTGGCTGATCGACCGGTTCGCGGATACGTCGCCCTGGGGTTTGTTGGTGATGTTGTTCATGGGCATAATCGTGGCCTTCCGGAACATCATTCGGCTATCCAAGACGCCGCGCAAATAGCGGGGCGCAAAAGATATTTTCAGCGAGACGGCGACCAGCCGCCTCGCCAGACGCGTGGAGTGAAGAGTGGCGGCGGAATCCGGCAAGATCGACCCGATGCACCAGTTCGAGGTGACCCCGCTTGGCGGTGGTTTCAACCTCGGCGGGCATGAAGTCCTGTTCACCAACAGCGCGCTGTGGATGGTGATCGCGGCGATCGCGCTCGGCCTGTTCATGTGGGGCGGCATGCGCCGCCAGCTCGTTCCGGGCCGCTGGCAGGCCGCGGTCGAAGGCTTCACCGGCTTCATTTCGAGCATGATGATGGCGAATATCGGCAGCGAAGGACGCAAATATACGCCTTATGTCTTCTCGCTGTTCATGTTCATCCTGTTCTGCAACCTGCTCGGCATGTTGCCGCTGGGCGTGCTGGGGCTGCACCCCTTCACCGTCACCAGCCATATCGCGATCACCGGCGTATTGGCGCTGATCAGCTTTGCGATCGTCCTGGTCGTCGGCTTCTGGCGCCACGGCCTGCACTTCTTCTCGCTGTTCGTGCCGCACGGCACGCCGCTGCCGATGATCCCGATCATCGCGCCGATCGAGTTCGTGTCGTTCATGGTCCGCCCGTTCAGCCTCGGCCTGCGTCTGTTCGTCGCGATGACCGCGGGTCACGTTCTGCTGAAGGTGCTGTCGGGCTTTGTGATCAACGGCTTCAATGCCGAAACGCTTTGGCTCGGTTCGATCGTGTCGGTGCTCAGCTTCATCCTGATGATCGGGATCAGCGCGCTTGAGCTGCTGGTTGCCGGCATCCAGGCTTATGTTTTCGCCCTGTTGACCTCGCTGTACATCAACGACGCGGTCAATCTTCACTAAGTTACGTTTACTTTCAAACGATTATACCAAGGAGTAGTTATAATGGACGCAGAAGCAGCAAAGCTGATCGGTGCCGGTCTGGCAGCCATCGGTGCCGGCATGGCCGCCATCGGCGTGGGCAACGTGTTCGGCAGCTTCCTCGAAAGCGCGCTGCGCAACCCGGCAGCCGCCGACGGCCAGCAGGGTCGCCTGTTCATCGGCTTCGCCGCTGCCGAACTTCTCGGCCTGCTGGCGTTCGTCGTTGCGATGATCCTGCTGTTCGTCGTCTGATTGCGACTATCGGGTGATGCCGATCCCGGCGGGATCGGCGTTTCCTTGCAGGTTTTTCAGTAAGTTAAGGCTCGCCTTCCATGCCTCAAATAGCCCAGCTCACCGCTGACAATTGGTATCTTGCCTCGCAGCTCTTTTGGCTGCTGATCGTTTTTGCCGGAATTTACCTGGTGATCGGTCGCGGCATGTTGCCGAAGATCGAAGCGACCGTCGATGCGCGCGACCGCAAGGTGGCCGACGATCTGGCGGCCGCCAAGGCCGCGCATGCGGCAGCGGACAATCTGGAAGAAAGCTACCGCCAGCAGAGCGACGCGAGCCGCGTCGCGGCGCAGAAGGCGGTCGCCGACGCCAAGGACAAGGCCGCCAAGGACGCCGAAAAGCGTCTGGCCAAGGTCGATGCCGAGGTGGGGGACAAGCTGGCAGCAGCCGAAGCCGACATCGCGGCGGCGCGCAAGTCGGCGATGGCCGAGATCGAATCGGTCGCGGCCGAAGCAGCGGGCGACCTGGTTGCCAAGCTGTCGGGCGTGAAAGTCGGCGCGGCGGACGCCAAGGCGGCGGTAAAGGCGGTGCTCCATGGCTAATTTCGGTCTCATCCTGTCGGAAGCGGCAGGCGAAGCGCACGCCGCGCCGACCGCGTTCGGCATGGACGCGACGGTCTGGGTATCGATCGCGATGCTCGTATTCCTCGGTATCCTCGTCTGGAAAGGCGTGCCGGGAGCGATTGCCGCGATGCTCGACAAGCGGATCGCCGAGATTTCGAAGCAGCTGAACGAAGCCGAACAGCTGCGGCTCGACGCCGAATCGCTGAAGGCCGAATATGAGGTAAAGCTCGCCGCCGCGGCGAAGGAAGCCGACGACATGCGCGCCCGCGCTGCAAGCGAAGCCGACACGCTGGTCGCCAAGGCGAAAGCCGACGCCACCGCGCTGATCGGCCGCCGCAAGCAGATGGCCGAAGACCGCATCGCGGCGGCCGAAGCGACCGCGCTGAGCGAAGTCCGCGCCGCGACCGCGAAGGCTGCGACCGCTGCTGCTGCGGCGCTGATTGCCGAAAAGCACGACGCCGCTGCCGACAAGGCGCTGGTCGATCAGGCGATCGCCGGTGTCGCCAAGGGCTGATCGCTCTGACATTGCCGAACACAGAGCGCCCGCGGATTTCCGCGGGCGTTTTGCTGTGGGGTAACGGGCGCACCGGTTGCGGACGGTTGCGGACGTAGGATGTTCTTACTCTCTCTCCTTGTGGGAGAGATACGAAGGCTTGGCAACTTGCTGCCTAGCCGCAGTTGAGAGGGGGTTTACGCCAGCTGGCGGCTCACCCCTCTCCAAGCTTCGCTAGCTCCTGCGGAGCAAGCTGCGCTATCCTCTCCCTCAAGGGAGAGGATTTGGCGACCGCTCCCAGCCCCAAAGCAGACATTCGGTGCGCCAGCCGCGCCATTCCTTCAAACGCCACTGCGCTTCAAAATTTGATCATGATCCGCCGGGCCAGTGCCGGTGAGAGGCTGTGGACGAACTGCAGCATCTTGACCATGCCGGCATTGACCTCGCTTTTGCCGGTGCGGATACCGCGGACGATTTCGGCGGCGCAGTCGTGCGCGCTCATCTTTTTGCCGCCGCGGCCCGCGGTCATGTTGGTTTCGACGACGGGGGGCAGCGCTTCGATCACCCGGACGTTGCTGTCCTTGAGCAGATGGCGGATCGCCTGCGTATAGCTGCGGAGCCCTGCTTTGGTGGCGCAATAGATCGAGCCGCCGGCCCGCGGCGCGATGGCAAGGCCCGACGTGACGTTGACGATCGCCGCCTCCGGCTGGGTACGCAGCGTCGGGAGCAGGCGCGTGCAAAGCGCGATCGGCGCGTCGAGATTGGTGCGGATGCACAGCGCCGCGCTGTCCAGCGTCGCGACGTCGTCCAGTTCGTAATTGCTGCCAACCCCCGCGTTGTTGACCAGCACCGCGACCGGCTTGCCGGCCACGCCATGCACGACGGCATCGACACCCGCCGCGGTCGACAAATCGCCCGCGATCGTCCCGAACCCCAGCGCTGCCATCGCCTGCAATTTTTCGGCCGAGCGCCCGGTGACGACCACCTCGGCACCCGCGCCCTGCAATTGCAGCGCGATTTCGCGCCCGATGCCGTCACTGCCGCCGGTGACTAAGGCGAGCTTGCCGCGAAGTTCCATAAGACCCCTCCCATGTTTTACCTCGGACACTATGGCGGGTCGCCGCGCCATCGCCTACATGCAAAATCATGGCTCGCCCGAACGCTCCCGACCGATTCAATGAAGAGAAAGCCACTTACGTTATCCGCGGCAGCGACGAGGCGGACGACAAACCCGACCTGGAGCGTGGCGCCGAAGCGATCCGCAATGTTGTTCGCAAATTGCCAACCCGCCCCGGCGTCTATCGCATGCTCGATGCGCGCGGCGACGTGCTGTATGTCGGCAAGGCCAGGGCGCTCAAGAACCGGGTGACCAATTACACCCAGGTCGCGCGGCTGCCGCAGCGGTTGCAGCGCATGGTGTCGCAGACGCGCGCGATGGAGATCGTCACGACGACGAGCGAGGCCGAGGCGCTGTTGCTCGAGGCGCAGCTGATCAAACGCTATCGCCCGCCGTACAATGTGCTGCTGCGCGACGACAAAAGCTTTCCCTTCATCCTGCTGCGCATGGACCATGATTTCCCGCGGGTGCAGAAACATCGCGGCGCGCGGCGCGCCAAGGGGCGTTATTATGGGCCGTTCGCGAGCGCCGGATCGGTCGCCAAGACGCTGAACGCGCTGCAAAAGACGTTCTTGCTGCGCAGCTGCACCGACAGCTTTTTCACCAACCGCTCGCGGCCGTGCCTGCTGTACCAGATCAAGCGGTGCAGTGCCCCGTGCGTCGACCGCATTTCGAAGGAAGATTATGCCGGGCTGGTCGGCGATGCGCAGGATTTCCTCGAAGGCCGCTCGACCGCGGTGCAGAAACGCCTCGGCGATGCGATGACCAAATCGGCCGAGGCGATGGATTTCGAGCAGGCGGCGGTACTGCGCGACCGGCTGAAATCGCTGACCTTCATTCAAGGCAGCCAGTCGGTCCACGCCGACGGTCTGGGTGACGCCGATGTGTTCGCGCTGGCGGCGAAGGGCGGCCAGCTGTGCGTCGCGGGCTTCTTCATCCGCGGCGGCCAGAATTGGGGGCATCGCAGCTTTTTCCCGGCGCATGTGGCGGGGGTTCCCGAGGCCGAGGTGATGGCGAGCTTCCTCATGCAATTTTACGAGGGCGTGCCGCCGCCGAAGCTGATCCTCGTCGATCGCGAGCCCGAGGAGTGTGCGCTGCTCGCCGAGGCACTGGGCGAAAGCGGCAGCCGTAAGGTCGAGATCAGCGTGCCGCAGCGCGGCAACCGCCGCCGCCTGCTCGAACAGGCGGTGCGCAATGCGGGCGAGGAACTCGACCGGCGGCTCGCCGAGAGCAGCTCGCAAGCCAAGCTGGGCCGCGACCTGGCCGAGCTGTTCGATCTGGAAAACCCGCCGCAGCGGATCGAGATTTACGACAACAGCCATATTCAGGGGACCAACGCGCTGGGCGCAATGGTCGTCGCGGGGCCAGAGGGGTGGATCAAGGGCGCCTATCGCAAATTCAACATCAAGCGTGCCGAGACGATGCCCGGCGACGATTTCGCGATGATGCGCGAGGTGTTCCAGCGCCGCTTTGCGCGCGCGATTGAGGAAGATCCCGAACGCAGCAAGGGCGAATGGCCCGACCTGGTACTGATCGACGGCGGCAAGGGACAGGTGTCGGCGGTCGCGGCGGTGTTCGCCGAGCTGGGGATCGACGATCTGCCCTTCGTCGGGGTTGCCAAGGGCCCCGACCGCAACGCCGGGCGCGAGACTTTTTACTGGCCCGACGGGCGCGAATTCACGCTGCCGCCGAACAATGCCGCGCTGTTCTATATCCAGCGCCTGCGCGACGAGGCGCACCGCTTTGCAATCGGCGCGCATCGCGCGAAGCGCGCAAAGGCGATGGGCAGTTCGCCGCTTGACGAGGTGCCAGGCATCGGCCCGTCGCGCAAAAAGGCGCTGCTGATGCACTTCGGCACCGCCCGCGCGGTGCGCGGCGCGAGTCTGGAGGATCTGCAGAAAGCCCCAGGGGTGAGCGCGGCGGTGGCGCAGGCGGTGCATGATTTCTATCATGCGGGGCGTGGATAGTTTTAGCCCCTCCCCTGAAGGGGAGGGGTTCGAAGAGGGAAAGGAAAGACGATGGATTTCGCTGCGATGATGCCCCTGGCCGCCACGCTTGGGGTGACGATCCACGAAGGCGGCAAGGACCGCGTCGCGGGCAAGCTGCCCGTGCGGGCCGACATCTGCACCGCGGGGGGTATCGTCCATGGCGGCGCGATCATGGCTTTTGCCGACTGCCTGGGCGCGGTCGGGGCGTTTCTGACCCTGCCCGAGGGCGCGAGCGGCACCACGACGATCGAGAGCAAGACCAATTTCCTGGGCGCCGGGCCGGTCGGATCGCTGCTGGTCGGCGAAGCGACCCCGGTGAAGATCGGCAAGCGTGTGTCGGTGTGGCAGACGCGCATCGCGACCGAAGACGGCGCCGACGTCGCGCTGGTGACGCAGACGCAGCTGGTGCTTTGGCCAGCCTGAATGGCGAAAGGAAAAGGGACAATGAGCAAATGGATATTAGCGGTCGCTCTGATATTCGTCGTTTACGCTCTCGCAGTCTTGGCAAGTGGGATGGGGATCAATCCCACTGGAATTGAATGGAAATTCAACAATTCTGGCCAGTTCGGCGATTCCTTTGGACCTCTAAGCTCGATATTCGCCTGCATAGCAGCGATCAGTGCTTTTCTGGCCTACTCCGAGCAGCGGAACGAACTGACCAGAGTAAAGTTGGCTTATGACGAAGAGAAGGATCGTGCAGAGAAACGCGATTTCGAAAACATGTTCTTTCACTTATTAGAAATGAAAAAAAGTGCGCTCAACGCGGTAACAGTGGGTTCTGCCGACGCAGGCACCACGGGCGCGAATGCAGTCGACGCAATCATGAACGGAGTTCGCGATTCCCAAGATGATCCCGACATGCTGGGTAGTACGTATAAAGCGTCGTATTATATCTACCGAAATGTGCTGTCTTCCTATTTGCGGACCTGTTATCATGTTGTTAAATATATAGATCAATCCAACTTAGTCGAAAATGGCGTCTATGCACGGATTTTCCGGGCGTCATTGAGTAATTCGGAGATCGTGCTGATCGGCGTGAATGCGGCGGTCGGTGGAGGGAAAGAAAAGTTCAAGCCTCTCATAGAAAAATACGCCCTTTTACATAACATATCTGCATCCGACGCCAGCTTTTATGGACTTCTCGACGCTTTCAACGTAGATGCGTTCGGTAATCGCGACATTGCTAAAGAAATCGCTAGCGGGTCCGACGGCCTGCTCAACAAGGACTGATGGCCAGCCTGACCGCCCCCGCCATCGTCTGCGCGGTGCGCGCGCATGGCGAGCATGGCGCGATCCTGCGCGCGCTGACCGAGGAGGCGGGGCTGGTCGCGGGTTATGTGCGCGGCGGTCGATCGACGCGGCTGCGCCCGATCTTGATGGCCGGCAATTTGGTCGCGCTCGAACTGCGCGCGCGCACCGACGAGCAATTGGCGAGCGCGACGGCTGAGCTGCTGGCGAGCCGCGCGCCGCTGCTCGCCGAACCGCTGGCGGCGTCGGCGATCGACTGGGTGACCAGCGTCACCGCGTCGATCCTGCCCGAAAGCCAACCCTATCCGGCGCTCTATGCAGCGCTGTCGGGGTTGCTCGATGCGATCGGCGTCGCGTCGTCGGCGCGGCAATGGGCGGGCGCGCTGGCCCGGTACGAGCAATTGCTGCTTGCCGAACTGGGGTTCGGAATGAACCTCGACGAATGCGTCGTGACAGGCTCCACCCAAGAGCTGGGGTTTGTCAGCCCGAAATCGGGGGGTGCGGTGAGCGCCGCCGCCGCGGCAGGCTATGAAGCGCGGCTGATGCGCCTGCCGCCGTTCCTGCATGGTGCGGATGCGAACCCGTCCTTGCCCGATGTGATCGACGGACTGGCGATCACCGGCCACTTTCTCGATCGCGACCTGCTCGACGGGCGCAACCGCGACTTGCTGTCCGTAAGGGAAAGATTGATCGATCGGCTGGGCAGGGCGGTTGCGTGACGCGCCGCCGCTGTCTAAGCGGCGGGCGAGACACGAAAGGGCGACGAGTTGAAAATCCTGCTGCTGGCTGGTGACGGTATCGGTCCGGAGATCATGGTGGAGGCCGAGAAGGTGCTGGCCGCGCTCGCCGTTCCGGTGACGCTCGACCGCGCGCTGGTCGGCGGCGCGGCCTATGCGGCGACCGGCCATCCGCTGCCGCCCGAGACGCTGGCGAAAGCGAAGGCGGCTGACGCGATCCTGTTCGGTGCGGTCGGCGATCCGCGCTTCGATAATGTCGAACGTCATTTGCGCCCCGAGCAGGCGATATTGGGGCTGCGCGCCGAACTCGGCTTGTTCGCCAATCTGCGTCCCGCAAAGATGTTTGCCGGGCTGGAGGACAGCTCGGCGCTGCGCCCTGAAGTGGCATCGGCGATCGACCTGCTGATCGTTCGCGAGCTCAATGGCGACGTCTATTTCGGCGAAAAAGGTGCGCGCACGACCGCTGATGGACAGCGCGAAGGCTATGACATCATGTCCTATAGCGAGAGCGAAGTGCGGCGCATCGCGCATGTCGCGTTCCGCGCGGCGCAGGGACGGCGTGGGCGGCTCTGCTCGGTCGACAAGGCGAATGTGCTGGAAACATCGCAGCTGTGGCGCGATGTGGTGATCGAAGTGGCGGCCGATTATCCCGATGTGGCGTTAAGCCATATGTATGTCGACAACGCCGCGATGCAGCTGGTGCGCAACCCGGGCCAGTTCGACGTCGTCGTCACCGGCAATCTGTTCGGCGACATCCTGTCCGATCAGGCGTCGATGTGCGTCGGGTCGATAGGCCTGCTCGCCTCGGCATCGCTCAGCGAAGGCACGCAGGGGCTGTACGAGCCGATCCACGGCAGCGCGCCTGATATTGCGGGCGAGGGCATTGCCAACCCGCTGGCGATGATCCTGTCGCTCGCCATGCTGCTGCGCCATTCGGGCGGCGATGAGGCGAGCGCGGCGCGAATCGAGGCGGCGGTGGCCAAGGTGTTGGCCGATGGGTGCCGCGGCGCCGACCTGGGCGGGACTATGGCCACGGCGGCGCTGGGCGATGCGGTCGTGGCGGCTTTGAACGGATAGATGGCATGAAAAAGACCACAGGTTTCGATCGCAGCACCACCCGCCACTGGCACCCCGCGACGCAGGCGGTACGCGGCGGTACCTGGCGCAGCGAGCATGGCGAGACGTCGGAGGCGCTGTTCCTGACGTCGGGCTATACCTATGACGATGCCGAAACGGTCGCGGCGCGTTTCGCGGGCGAAGAGGCGGGAATGACCTATTCGCGGCTGCAAAACCCGACCGTGGCGATGCTGGAGGAGCGCATCGCGCTGATGGAGGGCGCCGAGGCGTGCCGGACGCAGGCGACCGGCATGGCGGCGATGACCACCGCGCTGCTGTGCCAGCTGTCGGCGGGCGACCATATCGTTGCGGCGAAAGCGGCGTTCGGCTCGTGCCGCTGGCTTGTCGACCAGCTGTGCCCGCGTTTCGGGATCGAAACGACGGTGGTCGACGGGCGCGACAATGATGCTTGGGAAAAGGCCATCAAGTCAAACACCAAGGTCTTTTTCTTCGAAACGCCCGCCAATCCGACGATGGACATCGTCGACATGAAACATGTCTGCAGCGTCGCGCAAGCGCACGGCATCACGACGGTGGTCGACAATGCCTTTGCCACGAGCGTGCTTCAACGCCCGATGGACTTCGGCGCCGACGTCGTCGCCTATTCGGCGACCAAGCTGATGGAGGGGCAGGGGCGTGTGCTCGCGGGTGCGGTGTGCGGGACCGAAAAATTCATCAACGACGTGCTGCTGCCGTTTCAGCGCAACACCGGCCCCAACCTGTCGCCCTTCAACGCCTGGGTGGTGCTCAAGGGGCTCGAAACGCTCGACCTGCGCGCGCGGCGCCAGTCGGAGAACGCGCTGGCGGTCGGCAAGTTCGTCGAAAAGCGGGTGCCCAAGATGCTGCATCCCGGCCTCGCCAGCCATCCGCAGCATAGTCTGGCGATGAGCCAGATGGAGGCATGCGGGCCGATCTTTTCGTTCATCCTCGAGGACCGCAAGCAGGCGATGGCGCTGCTCAACGCGCTCGAACTCGTCGATATTTCGAACAATATCGGCGATTCGCGCAGCCTGTGCTGTCATCCGGCATCGACCACGCATTACAGCGTCAGCGCCGAAGCGCGGGCCGACATGGGGGTGGTTGACGGCATGTTGCGGATCAACATCGGCCTGGAAGATCCGCGCGACCTGATCGCCGATCTGGACCAGGCATTGACCAGGGTCGGGCTTTAGTGGAATCTGGCGCGGCGATGATCGACTCCTTCTTTCCCTTTGCGGCGACCACCGGACCCGTCACCGTGCGCGTGTCGGTCAGCTATCTGCCCGAACAGTCGCACCCGGCGCTCGGGCGCTGGTTCTGGGCCTATCATGTCCGGATCGAGAATCATGGCGACGTCGCGGTCCAGCTGATCAGCCGTCACTGGCGGATCAGTGACGGGCGCGGCCAGATCAGCGAAGTCGAGGGCGAGGGCGTTGTTGGCGAGCAGCCGCTGATCGCGCCCGGCGGCGCCTATGACTATGTATCGGGCTGCCCGCTGCCGACCCCCGAAGGGTCGATGGTCGGCAGCTACACGATGGAAGTCGGCGATGGATCGCAGATGCTGATCGCGATCCCGCATTTCCCGCTCGTGGCGCCTGCGACCGCGGCATGAAGCGCACCCACCTGCCGCTGAACGCGCTGCGCGTGTTCGATGCCGCGGCCCGGCACCTCAGCTTCACGCGCGCCGCCGACGAGCTGGCGGTGACTCCTGCCGCGGTCGGGCAACAAATCCGTGCGCTCGAGGATATGCTCGGCGTGGTGTTGTTCCGCCGTACACCGAAGGGGCTGGAGCTCACCGGTGAAGCCGAGGCCGGGCTCGATGCCTTGCGCCAGGGCTTCCTGCAATTCGAAGAATCGGTGCGCGCGATGCAGGCGGGGCAATCGTCGCAGTCGCTGACGATCGCGGCGCCGCGCGACCTGACCGCCAAATGGCTCGCCCCGCGGCTGGCGCGCTACAGCCAGCAGGCGCCCGATGTGCGCTTCACTTTGGTGTCGGCCGACGGCGGGATCGATTTCACCGAGGCCAATCTGGATCTCGCGATTTTCTGGACCGATGGTGCGGGCGAGCATGAGGGCGTCGCGCTCGCCGATGCGTTGATGGTCACCGTCGCTGGCCCGGGCAGCAACAGCGACACGCGGATTGCCTGGCCCGGTTGCCCGGTCGCCGACGGCGAACCGGCGCTGCGGCTGGGCGATGCAGGCCTCGCGATCGACGCCGCGGCCAATGGGCTCGGCCAGGCGAATGTCCCCGCGATGCTGGCCGAGTCCGATATAGCGTCGGGTCGCGTGCGCCAGATCGGCGAGCTTGTCGCGGTGAAGCGCGGGTACTGGCTGGTCGCGCCGACGCCGCAATGGCGGCAGGCCAAGGTCAAGGCGCTCGTCGCCGCGTTGACGGCGTAAACATCATCTGACAGTCGGCTATTTCGCTGCCAGCGCCAGCAGTCGGGTGACCAGCCCGACCATCGTGTCCGTAGTGACCGGTGCGTCCGGGTTGTTCCAGCTGGCGGTGACCATGAACCACTTGCCGTCGGCCTTGCGCTGGCCGAGCAGGCTCATCGAAATCACCCCGAGTTCGGACCCGCCCTTATAGCCGAGCCACGCCCAATCGCGCGTCGCGCCGGGGTTCACGCCCGGATTGATCGCCATCGCCGACATCGCGATCTGCGATTGCCGCTTGCGCAGGTCGATCATCAACCGCGCGACGTCGTTCGGGCTCGAAAACCATTCGAGGCTGTCGATAAAGCGAGGTCCACCGGCGAAGCTCACCCCGTCAACATTGGCGAGGACCAGCCGGTCGCGATGGGTGTCGAGCAGGGCGCGCTGCGCCGCGTCGCTGCCTGCGACAAAGGCGGCGCGCTCGCTTTCGAAATTATTGCCCTTGAGCGCAAAGGCTTCAACCGTGGTCAGGAAGGGGATATTGCGCGACGGGTCGCTGTGTCCCGCCGCACGCATCCGCGCCTCGATCGCCTCGCGGCCGAGCAGGTGGATCAGTGTGTCGGTCGCGCTGTTGTCGCTGACCGAGATCATCCAGTTCGCCAGGCTTTGCAGCGTCACCGGCGTATCTTTCGGCCAGTTCGCCGTGCCCATCGACGAAAAACTGAGGTGCGAGAGCGGCACGACATCGGACCAGTGGCGCTTCTTCGCCGCCACCTGCGCCGCGAGTTCGTCGAGGATGTAGAGTTTGAAGGTCGAACCGACCGCGAACTGGCGATCGGGGTTCGCCGCAGCGAGCGGGCGGATCGCGGCGCCCTCGAGTTCCGCGACCAGAAATCCGGTGGCGCCGGGCAGGGCGGCGATTTCGGCGGCCACCTTGGCGAAACTGTCGTCCGCCGCCTCGAACCCGGTCAGGCGCAGGCCGATCACCCGGCCATCGGCGCCTGCGCCGACGTCGAGTAACACCGCGGCGACCCCCTTTTCGAACCGCAGCGACAGCGACCCCGAACGGCCATCGGGCGAAACCGGCTTTTCGACCGCAATCGGATTGCCATATTGCGCGATCAGGCTGGCGGTCATCGCCCTGAACTGCGTTTCGGGCAGCGCGGCTTGGAATGTGGGGTCGAAATAGTCGGCAAAGGCGATCTTGCCATCCAGCATGGCAACCAGTTCCACCGCCCGTCGCTCGAACGCCGTCGTCGTCGTGGCCGCCGTTTCGGGCGACTGAGCCGCGGCGGTTGCCGTTGGCAGCGACAGGGCGATCAAAAGCGCGGCGACGGCGGTTTTACGGAACATCGAAACCCCTTTCGATCGGGCGAACCCGCGCGGGCTAAGCGTCGATTGCTGCCTCGTCGAGTGTCGCGGCATTGGCCTGGATGAACTGGAACCGGTGTTCGGGATGTTTGCCCATCAGCCGGTCGACCAGATCCTTGACCAGATGCCGCTCCTCATATTCCTGCGGCAGCGTGACGCGCAGCATGGATCGCGTCGCCGGGTCCATCGTCGTTTCCTTGAGCTGGTTCGGGTTCATCTCGCCCAGCCCTTTGAAACGCCCGACCTCGACCTTCTTACCCTTGAACTGCGTCGCTTCGAGCTCGGCACGGTGGGCATCGTCGCGCGCATAGGCTGAAACGCTGCCCGCGGTCAGGCGATAGAGCGGCGGCTGCGCCAGATAGACGTGACCGCGGCGGACGATGTCGGGCATTTCCTGAAAGAAGAAGGTCATCAGCAGGGTCGCAATATGCGCCCCGTCGACGTCGGCATCGGTCATGATGACGATCTTTTCGTAGCGCAGCCGGTCGGCGTCGCAATCCTTGCGCATCCCGCAGCCCAAGGCGAGCGCGAGGTCGGCGATTTCCTGATTGGCGCGGATCTTGTCGGCGCTCGCGCTCGCGACGTTCAAAATCTTGCCGCGGATCGGCAGGATCGCTTGGGTCTTTCGGTCGCGCGCCTGCTTGGCGCTGCCGCCAGCGCTGTCGCCTTCAACGATAAACAATTCCGTACCTTCGGGGCCGTCATTCGCACAATCTGTAAGTTTTCCGGGCAGGCGCAGCTTGCGGCCGCTGGTCGCTGTCTTGCGCTTGACCTCGCGCTCGGCCTTGCGCTTCAGCCGCTCGTCCATCCGGTCGAGCACAAGCCCGAGCAGCGCGCGGCCGCGGTCCATATTGTCCGACAGGAAATGGTCGAAATGGTCGCGTACCGCATTCTCGACGAAGCGGGTGGCTTCGGGGCTCGACAGACGGTCCTTGGTCTGGCTCTGGAACTGCGGGTCGCGGATGAACACCGACAGCATCATTTCGCCGCCGTTGAACACATCCTCGGCGGTGATCTGTGCTGCCTTCTTCTGCCCGATCAGCTCGCCGAAACCGCGCAGGCCCTTGGTCAGCGCCGATCGCAGCCCGGCCTCATGCGTGCCGCCGGCGGGGGTCGGAATGGTGTTGCAATACCAGCTGTAACTGCCGTCCGACCACAAAGGCCAGGCGATCGCCCATTCGGCACGTCCCTGATCGCCCGGAAAATCCTGGCGGCCGATAAACGGTTCGGCGGTCGCGCATTCGCGGGTGCCGATCTGTTCCTTCAGATGGTCGGCGAGGCCGCCGGGGAACTGGAAGCTTGCTTCGGCGGGGGTATCGTCGCCGATCAGCTCGGGCGCGCATTTCCAGCGGATTTCGACGCCCGCGAACAAATAGGCCTTGGACCGCGCCATGCGATAGAGGCGCTGCGGCTTGAACCGCCCGTGATCGCCAAAGATTTCGGGATCGGGGACGAAGGACACGCTGGTGCCGCGGCGGTTGGGGGTGGGGCCAAGTTCTTCGAGCCCGCCGACCGGGGTGCCGCGCGCAAAGCGCTGGCGATATAATTGTTTGCCGCGTGCGACCTCGATCTCGGTGTCGATCGACAGCGCGTTGACGACGCTAACCCCGACGCCGTGCAGGCCGCCCGATGTGGCATAGGCCTTACCCTCGAACTTACCGCCCGAATGGAGCGTTGTGAGGATCACCTCCAGCGCCGATTTGCCGGGAAATTTGGGGTGCGGATCGATCGGGATGCCGCGGCCATTGTCGGTGACGGTCAGCCGGTTGCCGACGTCGAGCGTGACTTCGATGCGGTTGGCATGGCCGGCAACCGCCTCGTCCATGCTGTTGTCGATCACCTCGGCGGCAAGGTGGTGCAGCGCGCGCTCGTCAGTGCCACCGATGTACATGCCGGGCCGCCGCCGGACGGGTTCCAGCCCCTCCAGCACCTCGATCTGCGAAGCATTATAGCTGTCGGTGGCCGGGGTCGCGGCGTCGAACAAATCGTGACTCATGTCATGGCTATAGGGGGCGGCAAAGCGCGCTGGCAAGCGCGGTTTTTGGGTGACGGCCCAACCGTTCGCAAACTCGTTTCGTCGAATTTATCAGCGGATACGGAACATTAGCGAAGCCGCTGACGTTTAGCCGCTGACGCAAAGTCACAAAAAAAGCGGAGTAACCAATATGAAACTCGCCTCTCTCCTCGTCGCTTCGGCGGCTTCGATGCTGGCCGTACCGGCCATGGCCCAGGACGGCCGCGACACCTCGCAGGATTTTAACGGTCCCTATATCAGCATTGGCGGCGGCGGTACGTTGCAAGGCAGCGATCGTGGCGAAACCGTCTTGTTCGATACCAACCGCGATGGCACTTATGGCGATCAGGTAACGACTGTCGGTGGTGCCAACGCCTTCTCGACCGGTTTCTGTAACGGTGCGGCGACCAGCAGCGCGAACCGCGACTGCCGCAACGACAAGGACGGCCCGGAATTTTTCGGCCGACTGGGCTTTGACAAACGCATGGGCAACTTTGTGCTCGGCGCGGTCGTCGAGGGTGGCCGCAGCGTCGCCCGCGACAGCGTCAGCGCCTTTTCGACGACGCCCGCCAGTTACACCTTTAGCCGCGAAGCCGATTACCAGGCCAGCGCCCGCCTGCGCGCCGGTTACACGCCGGGCGGCGGGGCGTTGTTCTATGTTACGGGCGGCGGTGCCTACGCCCGGCTCGACAACCGTTTTTCGACCAGCAACGGTGCCAACAGCTTTGCCGATAATGGCAAGACCAACGGCTGGGGCTACGCCGCCGGTGGTGGTGCCGAAGTGATGGTGACCAACAACATCGCGGTCGGCCTCGAATATCTCTACACCGACATCAAGGACGATGATTTTGTCGTCAATGTCGGCCCGGGAACCGCACCGCCGACCAATCCGTTCCTGCTGAACGGTGGCGGGACCGACATGAAGCGCAGCAGCGACAATTTCCGCACCCACAGCGTCCGCGGGACGCTGAGCTTCCGTTTCTAAATCTCAGCGAAAGCGGTAATTGGAAGGCGTCGGGTCGATCGATCCGGCGCCTTTCTATTTTTCGGCGGTGGGCGCCGCGAAAATGGCGAAATTGCCGTTCGCGCTGCTGACCATGCGGCCATCTTGGTAAAGCTTCGCGTCGATATTGGCGACGCGCTTGCCGCGGTGCAGTACCGCGGCTTCGCAGGTCAGTCGGCCTTCGCCGACGCGGATATGATAGTTGAACTTGATTTCCAGCGTCGCGCACCATTGATCGGCGCCCAGCAGGCTGGTCAGCGCGCCGCCCATCGCGGTGTCGGCGAGCGAATAAGCGACGCCGCCATGCGCCGCGCCCTGCGGGCTGAAATGTCGGTGACGCTCGACGTCGATCGCCATGGTGCAGCGTCCATCGCCGCGCTCGACCATTTGCAGGCCGAGCGCACGCGCGAATTCAAACTCCTGCGCGAACGGCTTCACCCAACGCGCCTTAACGAACTCGGGGCCCCCCAAACGGCGGCGGCGGCGGCGGACGGCGCGTACCGCGCGGCAGCTGGGCCTGATAGGCGCGGCCGCAATGTTCCACACAATAAGGGAAGCCGGGATTGACCGCCTGACCACAGAAATGGAAGTCGGGTTCACCCGGATGCCCCATCGGCCAGCGGCAGATGCGGTCGTTGAGGTCGAGCAAGGTCGTCTTGTCGGCGATCTCCGGGCTCGGCTTGGCGGGCACCAGGCGGCGCGGCGGTGCGGGCGGGATCGGCGCCTGCTGGTCGCCCGGACCCTGGCGGATAAAGCCGCCGGGGCCGATCGACACGATGCGCGGCTGATCGGCCTTCGGGGTTTGCTCGCCCACCGAACCGTCGGCGGTTGGCGTATCGACCGTCGGGCGCGCCTCGGCCTTCGGCGGTGCGGTGTTCACCGGGCGGGGCGCGACCGGGGCAGCGGCGCGCGGCGCGGCAGCAGGGGTAACCGGCTTGGGCGCCGGGGTCGCCGCCTTGACGGGTTTGACCTTGTCGGTCGCCTTGACGGGCGAAGGGCGCGATTTCAGGCCCAGGCGATGCGCCTTACCGATCACCGCATTGCGGCTGACGCCGCCGAGTTCGTCGGCGATCTGGCTGGCGGTCAGCCCTTTTTCCCACATGGTGCGCAGGCTTTCGATGCGCTCATCGGTCCATGACATATTCTATTCCTTATCATTCCACGCCGCGGGCATGTCGCGGTCATTGATGCGATCCTTGCGGACCGGCGCCACTGCCCAGCTTGCGGTGAGATCGGGGAGGCGATAGGCGAGAACGCCATGAACGACCAGCCCCAAATTTCGCGACCCGACTCGACCAAATTCGCGGCAACCCCGCCCTTTGCGGAACCGGGGGTGCCGCATATCCGGACGCTCAACGTGCCCGGGATGCAGGCGCTATATGTCAAGGAGGTGCGGCGGTTTTTCAAGGTCCAGCTGCAAACAATCTGGGCACCGGCGATCACCACCCTCCTGTTCCTCGTCATTTTCACCGTCGCGCTGGGCGGCGCGGGGCGTGAAGTCATCGGCGTTCCCTTCGCCGATTTCATCGCGCCGGGGCTGATCATGATGGCAATGCTGCAGAACAGCTTTGCCAATGCCAGTTTTTCGCTGCTCGTCGGCAAGATTCAGGGGACGATTGTCGATTATCTGATGCCGCCGCTCGCGGTCGGCGAACTGATCATCGCGCTGGTCGGCGCCGCGATCACCCGCGCGATCCTCGTCGGTTTCGCCCTGTGGCTGGCGATGCTCCTGTGGCCCGGCGTGCACGTCGGCCCCGACCATCTGTGGGCGGTCGCGGTGTTCGGCGTGCTGGGCGCATCGATGCTCGGCTTTCTCGGCCTCATCACCTCGGTCTGGGCGGAGAAGTTCGACCATGCGGCGGCGGTGACCAACTTTGTTGTCACCCCGCTCGCGCTGCTTTCGGGAACATTCTACTCGGTCGACCGGCTGGCACCGTGGTTCCAGACCGTCGCGCACGGCAATCCCGTCTATTACGCGATCATGGGCTTTCGCTACGGCTTCATCGGCACGGTGGATTCGACGATTCCCAATCCGGTGCTGACCGCAATCCTGGTGCTCGTCGCGGTCAATATCGTGCTGGGGCTGCTGACCTATCGTCTGTTGGCGTCGGGCTGGAAGCTGAAGGCCTGAGCCCGCTCAATGGCGGTGGATGGCGCGGACGCGGTAGCGGCCGTCGTCCAGCCCTTCGAACATCGCCTCGATCTGCGGATGATCGATCGGCCCGCCTTCGGCGTCGGGCACCAGATTCTGCTGGCTGACATAGGCGATATAGGATGAATCGCCGTTTTCGGCGAGCAGGTGATAATAGGGCTGCTCTTTCGCCGGACGGATTTCCTCCGGAATAGCCTCATACCATTCTTCGCTGTTGGCGAAGACCGGGTCGATGTCGAACACGACGCCGCGAAAATCGAACATACGGTGGCGCACGATGTCGCCGGGCGCAAAACTTGCGGCGCCGATCAGCGGTGCGGTGACGGTCGCGGGAAGCTCGGAAGGGGATTCGGTCATCATTGTGTCAATCTATGACGATTCGACGACCGTTCAAGGGCGAGTTGCGGCGCGCGTGCCGCATATGCGGGGCGGCATGTGGTCGATCAGGGAAAAAATGGAGGAGAGTGAGTCCGTAAATTCGAATCACCACGAGCCGTCATGGCTCGTCAAGATTCGAAACAACCACTTGATATTCCGCCAAAATGATACGTCATGAGGCGTCATGGCTAGTCAGGGTTGAAAGTGCTTGGCGAGACAAAATGGTGAGTGGAAAACCGATCACTCACCAGCATTGGACGCCATGTTATGACCGCTAACGCCAAGAGCAAAAAGGTTCTCGATCCTCGCACCGCTGCCACGCTTGTTCGTGCCGGTCGCCCCGGAATGTGGGCAGCACGCCACGGGCTACAATTGGTCATCGCGCCGAGCGGCGCAGCGTCATGGTCGCTCCGCTACAGCACGCGGGACGGAAAGCGCCGGTTGATGAAGCTAGCCGAATATGAACCGGTCAACGCTGCCGCGCTCGCGGCGCTTGAAGCCGAAGCGGCGGAACATCGTGCAGCGATCCTAAAGGGACGCGATCCACTCGCAGAGCGAACGCTACTCGCTTCGCCAGCCGCGCGCCCGGTCACGCCATTAGCCGAGACGTTCAAGTCGGCGGCGCTCGATTTCATTGCGGAAAACAGGGATGGTTGGAAAAACGAAAAGCATCGGACGCAATGGGAGAACAGCCTAAAAACTTACGCCTACCCGATTATCGGCGACAAGCTGGTTCGCGAAATCAACATCGAAGATGTCAAAGGCGTCCTGTTGCAGCACCATCGGCGGGGCGGTTCGTTGTGGAAGGTCGCGCGGGAAACTGCATCGCGAGTCCGCAGCCGAATGGAAATCGTCATCAATGCGACGAAGGCGAGGTCGTTGGCTGACAACAGCAATCCGGAACGGCAGGCGCTTTGGAACAACCATCATAACCCGGCCCAACTCGCGATCCTGCGCTATGCCGGACTAAACGGCAAACAGGTCAAATCGCATTTCAAGGCGATGGATTGGAACGATGTTCCGCTGTTCGCTAAGCAGCTTTTGAGAAAGCCGGACTATTCCGCGAAGGCGCTGGCATTGACCATCCTTTGCGCCACCCGGTCCAACGAAACGTTCAACGCCACATGGTCTGAAATCGATCTGGACGGCGCTGTGTGGACGATCCCTGCCGAGCGCATGAAAGCCGGAAAGGAGCATCGCATTCCGCTGTCTGAGGCGGCGGTGACGCTGCTACGCGGCGTGCATCGGCTCGAACGCAATCCGTTCGTGTTTCCCGGAACTCGTAAGGGACAGCCATTGAGTAACATGGCGATGCTCGAAATGTTACGCGGGATGCGTCCCGATGATCGGTTCACCGTGCATGGATTCCGTTCGGCGTTTCGTGACTGGATCACGGAAACGACGCTGCACCCGGACAGCATTGCCGAGCAGGCGTTGGCGCACACCATCGATAATCAGGTTGAGCGGGCATACCGACGCGGTGACGCATTCGATCGTCGCCGGGACGTGATGCAGCAGTGGTCGGACTATCTGTTGATCGGGGGTGAATCCTATGCCGCCAAATGGTCCAAATTTATCGCGTGACCGACTACGAGCGGGCGGTTAGCGCAATTCGACGGTAGGCCAGAATGATCGAAACTGCCCCTTCGTCAAACCGAGCATTTCAATTTCCGCGTCTGTCATTGCGCGCCCGTAGGTGACGTCCAAACCATCCGTTCGGAGTGCGTGAACCAAGATGTCTTGAGCCGACTGCATGTCCCCTCCCGCGACAGCATATGTGGCGCGTAGCGGTTCACCGCCGGGGCGCGGAAAAGATACCAAAATCATATGTCCGGCCATCTCGCTCTCCATAAATGTGTCCAGTGGTTAGATTAGGACGCCCCGCTTCCTGCGGCCATTGCGGCACCAAAGATCGTAGCCCAAAGCAAGCAGATCGCGAACGCGATGCCGCCCAAAACGATTCCTGCGATAGCGCCGCCCCTTGGCGCTTTCGTTACGCCAATCAGGCCGAATATCAGCGCAAGCGGTGACGTGATCCACGCAATGAAGCCGATCAACGGGATGAACGCGAACACGAGCGAGATGATTCCCAATATCATCGCCGTTGTCCCCAATCCGTTTGACGGTGGGGCAGATTGAGTGATCACGATATGCTGCGGTTGATTATCCAAATGTCCCTCCCCAATTGCATTCACAGATCATCCGATAGCAATCGGTATATTCGAAGCGCAACACAAGTTTCAGTGGCATTATTGGACTGATCCAAAACGGGGTAAGATATGGCAGAGCCGGAAAAGCCCAAGGGGCATGTAATTGATCGCGACAAACTTGACGCGGACTATCCTACGAACATGCACGCCCCGGAATTCTGGACTGAATTGGGGCGCACAGTTGCTATGTTCGGATTCATGGAAGAGATGCTTGGGAAAGCTATTTTTGCGCTGACCGGGACGAAAGAATTCGATCCCGAGAAAGACCCTGACGCTTTCGACAAATGGATCAAAACTCTCGAACGCGCGCTGACGGACCAACTCGGGGGTTTGATCGTCGCATATGAAAAAGCATTGGCAGACAATGATCTGACGAAGGATCACGACTTTTCTGCCCTCATTGCGCAGTTGAAGGATGCGAAGGATATTCGGAACGCGCTTTGTCACGGATCATGGGATCGCCCTGATGCCGATGGACGGTCGCTACCGAAATTCGTCAATAAAAAGCTGATGGTTTTCGAAACGAGGGTTGATATCGGATTCTTCAAGCAAACCCGGAAAGCGTTACGGGACATGATCTGCGACATTTTGGATTCTGTTACGGCGCTTGGCTATCAGTTCCCCGGTTCGGAGAGTCCGGGTCAGAAAATCGACCTGAAAAAAATCTGATCGCTTTTTCCGCTGACCGGGCGTGGTGTTCGCGACTGGGGGGAGAGGGGGGTGTTTTCTGCCCCGATACAAGTTTGGAGATGAAATACGATGGCCGCGAATATTGATCGGTTCAAGAAAGATTTGGAGCGGCTGACAAGCGCGGGTCACAATCTCGAAATATCTATCGTCGGCAAGGTAATGGGATGGGAAAAGGTTGAAGAAACTTACCGGAATATGGGTAAGTCCGATGCTTATATCGACAAGGCAAAAAGCCTTATCGAAAACCTTTCATCCGACTATCAGGCTTGGTATTCAGAATCCTTGGCTCTGATCAAGCAGGTTCTCCCGGATCGCCTTGATGATTTCAAATCGCAGTATGAAAAACCGCGCGGGCGTAAGGACGACAGCATTTCATTCGTCAACTACGTTATGTCTGATTTTATGATCGGACTCAAAACGACGAGGGCTGGCGAAATTGTCGTGGACGGGTCGGCGGGGATTCCCAAGTTTCGGGTCCAGCTTGCGATTCTGATGGCGGCGAAAACGCGGTTTGAAAGCTCGCTATTCGAGATACGGCAGCTTGTGCAGGCCGATCTGTTTGACAGTGAAATCGGGGCTGCACGCGAACTGTTGAAAAACAAATTCCTGCGCGCCGCTGGCGCAATTGCAGGCGTGGTTTTGGAAAAGCACCTGCGCCAAGTCTGCAACGATCACAGCGTCCCGGTCACGAAAAAGAATCCCGGAATTGCGGATTTGAACGATGCGTTGAAGAACGCATCGGTTATCGACATTCCGCAGTGGAGGCACGTCACGCTAATGGGCGACTATCGGAATCTTTGCGATCACAACAAGCAGAAGGAGCCGACCATCGAACAGGTTACGGACCTGATCGACGGCACGGACAAGATTCTGAAAACTATTGCATGATGCCTAAGGCGCGCCGGGAAGGGCAAGCGGACGCTGCGTTGCCTCCCCAACCGCCACATTCCCGGAGGCGTATTCTCACCCGCCGGGGTCCGCTTAGAGTTCTGCTGCGTGTTCGTCCTTCCATTTTGAACTATCGCAGCTTTCGGGAATCGTCCCGGTCGGATTCAACTCCTGTTTTAGTCGATCAAGCCGACAACGCATCGCCTGCGTGACATATGGTCCCGCGTTTGGCGTTGAGGTCGGCAGCTTACACTTGTGCAGCTTCATCAATTCGAGCGTTTCCCGAGCATCAGTCCGAATGTTCGATTCCTGGCTCTCGCGCATTGTCGCTCGAACAGCACTATTATCATTCACGCCTTCCGCGAAAATCATCGCGAGCCTTTTGCTAGCATTTTCGTAATCCCCCGACAGCTTTCCGCAAACGGTTGGTTGCGGCGACGCTGCCGCCAACATCAAAGATAGAATCATGACATCTCCACGCTCTCCCCCGGCTGGTGCCGGGTGGTTGAACACGTGCGAGCGCGGAGCGAGCACGCCCCGCCTATTCCCCTTGCGGGTATTTTATTTAGCGGGCCGCCCGACATAGGCGATCCGCGCTCAGCACATGCTGTGCGCCGCCAAGGCTGTTCAGACCCGGACGGCGCGGCATGTTTGGCATAGATGTTGATCGCTCGCAACTGCCCCGCTTGACGGAGCGTGACGCATCGTGCAGATTCGCGCCTATTATCGATCCGTTGTGACCGATAGAGCAAGGGCGGGACAGCCCATGCCACGGTAAAGACGTGGCGCAACCGTTGGACGACGGAATGCCGGGAGAAAGACCCGGTGCGGCGGGGAGACACCCGCGATCCCGAAATTCCGATCACGAGGCTGTCCACCATGACCAACGAACCTATTGTGCTTTCCGTCGAAGAGGCGTGCAAAGAAATCGGCTTGTCCGAACCGACCATGCGTCGTCGCGCCGCCGACGATCCAAACTTCCCCCGCAAGATCAAATTGTCAGTGCGGCGGGTCGGATACCTTCGATCCGACATCGAAACCTATCTGCAACGCCAGCGTGAACAGGCTTTCGCTACCTAATGGTCAGCGGAATTGGTGAGTTGCGCCAAATTAGCCAATGAAATCAGCGAAAATGGCGGAGACTCCGTCCGTTTTCCGATCATGCCTGAAAAATAACCCGGCACCGCCGAAGCGGGCCGGGCTACCGGTTGGACGATAATGATCATACAACAAGCCGCCCTTGGCGGCAATCTCCCGGCAGGAGTGAGCGAAGCGTTGCGGCTCGCTGACTCCAACTGGTCCGTGTTCCCGCTTAATCCGGCGACAGGCACGCCCTACGCCAACACTGACGTAGCTGCGGCGCTCGGTATCCCTGAACCGCCAAAAGGCAGCGGCGGCGTTCACCTCGCTAGCGCCCACGGAGCCGCAATCCATGCCATGTGGTCGAGATGGCCTGACGCTCATATCGGCGTCGCCACCGGGCAGCGATCCGGCCTGTATGTGTTGGACGTTGATCGGAAAGCCGGACGCGATGGATTCGCAGCCCTGATCGCGAAGGGGTTGGCATTGCCGAACACATTCTGGACGGACACGCGAAGCGGCGGACGGCACTATTTCTTCGCCATCCCGCGCGACGGGTTGCGCCGTTTCGTGAGCGACGCTGGCATAGTTGCCGAAGGCGTAGATCGTCGCGGCGATGGTGGATACGTTCGCTGGTGCGGCGCTGCATTCGGTTGTTCGCTCGATCCTATCATGACGACGCCCCCCGATTGGATGCTGACCGGCAGTTTCGGGAATAGCGGCACGAGGCAACCGCTAGGTTCAATTCCCGCGCCTTCGTTCGATGCGGCATTGAAGGCGCTTTACAGCATTGATCCGAACGAACTGGATCGCGACGGCTGGATACGCACGTCATTTGCATATCGGCAGTCCGCCACCGGAATAGCACCCGACTATCTTGTGCAACAATGGTGGCTCGCATGGTGCGCGCAATATGATCGCGATGACCGCGCGGAGAACGACACGCAATGGCGATCCGCCGACAACGGCACCGATGTTGGATGGCCTTTCCTGCTACGTGCGGCGAGCGCGAACGTGCAGGCTGAATTACTCGGCGTGACAGCCATTGCGATCCACCAACCCGGACCGGTGGTCCAATCTCCCGCGAGCGTCTCGCTCGGCGAAATCCTGACGCCGGTAGAACAGCAAGTTTGGTTTGCTGGCTGCGCGTTGATCGGGCCGGAAAATCGCATCATGGATGGCAAGGGTCAGGTGTATGATCCGGGCGCGTTCAACGCGACATTCGGTGGCAAGAAATTCATTATCGACGCTACCGGCAAACTGACGGACGAGCCGTGGAAGGCCGCAACGCGCGGAACACAATTCACCATCCCAAAGGTCGATGGGACCACGTTTCGGACGGACGTGCCGACCGGACACATCGCGATTGACGAACTCGGGCGATCCTACGTCAACACCTATATCCCGGCTCGCATCGAACGCATGGACGGTGATGTAACTCCGTTCCTGAACCACGTCGCCGCGTTGCTGCCCGATCCGAACGACCAACGAATCTTGATCGAATTCATGGCGCACAACGCCAAATATCCCGGCCACAAAATTCCGTGGGCACCGCTAATCCAGTCAACGGAAGGGGCGGGAAAGAATCTGATCAAGTATGTCATGACGCATGTTATTGGCGACAATTACACGTATCCCGCCAACTCAAAGGAACTGACTGCCGGGGGCGGGAAATTCAACGATTGGATGCATCGCAAACTATTCCTGATCGCGGACGAAATCAGAACCGATGACCGGCGCGATATGATCGAGGTTCTGAAACCGATGATTTCGGAACGGACGCTTGAAATGCAGGCAAAGGGGTTGGCGCAGCGCAAAGCAGATAACGTCGCCAATTGGCTATTTTTCAGCAACTATAAAGACGCCATTCCGGTCAACCAAAACAGCCGCCGCTTTGCGATCTTTTACAGCGCGATCCAGACGAAAGAGGATGCGTTGATCAGGGGCATGGACGATGCATATTTCCGTTGGCTCTATGACGATTGGCTCGGCGCATCTTCGCACAAATTCGGATTGAAGGTGACGGCAAACTATTTGTTGAACCACCCCATCGAACGCGGGGCAATTCCGATGCGCGCGCCGAACACGAGCAGCATGGGCGATGCGATCATTGAAAGCCGGGGATGGCTGGAACAAATGATCGCGGAAGCCGTGGACGATCAGCGGAATGGTTTTCGGTGCGGCTGGATTAGCACTGCCGCTGTTGGGACGTTGTTGCGCGAACGCCGGAAGGAAGCTGCCGCCCGATCAATCGGACAGGCACTCGGCGCGCTCGGTTATCAACGCATCGGTCAGCTAGGCCGGGGCTATTTCCAAGATGACCCGATCAACCCCAATCGTCGCGGAATATTGTGGCACGTAAATCCGAACATCGCCGCCGCTAGCTATGGACAGGCGCAGGGCTATGAATAGGCGCGATCACATCGGCAAGAAAACGACCTAAAATCAGCGTATTATATGATAATCCGCTTTGATCTTTGATCGCTTTGATCTTCTTCAAACCGCGCCCCGGCTCGGCTGATCGGATAGGTTTATCCGACATTCTCTCTCTTTCTCAATCTTCCAAAATTTAAAGCGATCAAAGCGAATAGCCTTCAAGGCACCGGAAAACTGCCAAAAATTGCCGCTGCGATCTGCTGGATAATCCAAGCAGAAACAAAGCGTCACAGCGAGAATGTAGAAAGATTCAATCATCGAAATTCTTACACAGTTGTAAGTCAAAATTCTTGAAGAAAAAAACCCGTCTTGCTTTCGAATCAGACCGGGAGCGGTCGATATATACCGGGGGATAGGGGGGTATTATATGAGTCCTTATTTGGATTGACCGATTCAACGTATAGTGGTTTCTTCGCGTAAACCACAGCTTGGAAGGGTTTACATATGACGATCCAGATTTCTACCCGCGCCGATGGCGATGTGGACGTAACCACGATCAATACGCCGAATGGGAATGCCACCGTTGCGAACCGCAAAGGCGGACGGTTCGCGAAAGAAAAGGCCGATCTGCACGCTGGGTTCGCCGCATTGGCGGACGAAACCGCACCGATGGCGGAGCGGCTGCAACCCGCTGCACTGTTCGAGGCGATGCGACCGGCAATCGATAAGACGGTTGCGCCGCCCTATCGCGCAATGATGTCCGCCGTTCAGGCTGGAAAGCGTGCCGATACCGAGCGCTTTGCCGTCCTCAATTCGGTCCGTTCCGATGATCCATTCGCCGCCGAAGATCGAGCGTTGTTCCGCACGCTAAATGCCGGTCAGCGAGCGGCATGGCTGGTGGGCGCGGATCGTGCGCAGCTTGCCGCTATTCTGTCCGCTGGTCGCTCTCGTTGGTCGGACATTCCTGACGAACTGTGGAACGTCGCGACCGAGCGCCATGCTACACTCGCCCATTTGGAACGAACGGGGGCGTTGGCAAATTTCGCCCGCCAACCTACGCCCGACGATCCCGCCCCTGTCGGCCCTGATCAGGAAGCTGCCGAAAGCGCGACGCTTGCGGCGCTTCAACAGGCGCGGTCGGAAATGGCCGAAATCGGACAAGCCGAAGAGACGTTGCGCAGGACCATTGCTGCGGTGGCGGTGGCAGCGTCGCTCACGGTCTCCGACGCTCACAAGCTGTTGATCGGCGTTGCCGCGTGACAGATGGGCCACGCCTTGCTGAAAGCATCGTGCTGCCAACCGCACCAATGGTCGCGACCGCTGATCTAGTCCGAGCATTCGGCGTCACGCGGCAAAGCCTTTGGAAATGGCGAAGGCAGCACGGCTTCCCGCCCGGATCGGGCCGTGCAACCCCTACAGCCCCTGTCGCGGCATGGTGCGCGGCGCGGGGCTGCTTCGTTCAATGGGCCTGATAATGACTGAACCGAAAATAGCCGCACATTTACCGGTTGCGCCACCGATCCCGCTTTACCCCCGCGATGCTGGCGGACGGTTCGGCCCCGGCAATCCGGGTCGCACTCCCGGCAGTAAGAACCGTGTCCGACGCGAACGTCTCGCGGCAGTGCAGGAATTGTTCCCGCGTGCCATTGAAGTCCTTACCGAGCGCCTCGACGCGGGCGACATCGGGGCAGCGAAAATGGTGTTGGATGCCTGCCTACCGGCGCGCGGCCGCACGGTTGATTTCGATGGTGATGTTTCGCCGGAAGCAATCGAGTCCGCTCTTGCCGATGGCGCGATCACGCCCACCGAAGCGGCGCAAGTCGCGTCGGCACTAAAGAGCGTTCGCGAAGTCTCCGATTTGGAAGCGTTGACCAAACGGCTTGAAGCCATTGAATCGGCATTGTCGTCAACATGACCGCTACTGCAAACCGAGTCCGTCGAAAGATGCGGCGGGTTGAGACATCATTGGCAGGAACACTTGCCGAGCGCGTGTTGATGCTGACGCCGAACCAGCGGGAAGCGTGGGATGCACATCGGCTAGCATGTAGCATCTATTATGCCGAACGCCGGGACGCCTACGAACGATTTATCGAAACGGGCGAGTGCGGCCCGTCGCTGCGAAGCGATGTAAGGTTCGTTTTGTTTGGCCCGCCACCCGCAACCATCCGACCGGAAGATTTCCCCAACGCATGGGCGGAGGCGTGCAAGAGATGACTACGCTGAACATCGCAACTGGCATCGGACCCGAACTGGTTTGCACCGGAAAACTGATCAAAGGAAAGATGCTCTATTTCGAACTATGCGACGGGCGACCGCTGGCGATCCATCTACTACGCAGGACAGGCTACATTTCCGGTCAGCGATCCGTCGCGCGCATTCGTCCGACTTACGACAAGCCGGGAATTTCGATAGATGAACTCGGCGGCGTGGTTCTGAAACTGGACCCGGTTGCCGTCACGGCGATTGGTCTGCGCTTTTCTATCGAATACTCGCGACCATCGATCGCCGCTGCGAAATGCCGTGAACTGTTCGATGGTGTCGATCCTGATCCGTATTTCCGGGTCGCCATGATGATGATCGATTCGTCAGGGCCGTGGATTGATCAGGATGATTTCAAAGCCCGCTATCACCTGTCCGCTGCAAGGGATTCGCGGTTGAGCCGTCACTAGGTGTCATGACCCGCCACGGCCCGTCAGGGCAGTGGTGAGTGATTTGGTGAGTGGCTGGTCGATGGTAGTTAGCCAACCCTTTGAAATACAATGATTTCAAATGGGTTGACTGGAGGAGAGTGAGGAATTTTAGAAAAAACCTAAACATTTGTAATGATTTAGGTAACTCGCTCTCTGGAATTCTTTACCACACATCTTACCTCACGCACTCCAAATGCGCGTTTCAGACCGCTATCGACCTATGCCAGAATCGCCGATTCTTGTCGATCACTTTCGATAACGCGCCACGGTGCGACGGTTGCCACACCCGGCACAGGTAGGTCCGAACGTCCTCGGCACACCGTCGAACCTTGGTGCCATGGCGTTAGGCGCGATATCGGAATGACCTTCTACACACCGTTGCAAATCTATGTATTCAATCTAGGTGTGTAAGCGTTGCTCTCCGCATGGTTTCATGCATGTAACGACAAAACGGTTAGCGAAACGCCGCAAGGACGGTGCGTTCGTTGCTTTGGGTCAAGAGACTGGAATGGCTAAGAACTCTCGCATCGAATGGACCACTCACACTTTTAATCCTTGGTGGGGATGCGTGAAGGTCTCGCCCGCCTGCAAGCATTGCTACGCTGAGAGTTGGGCAAAGCGGGTTGGTAGCAACGTTTGGGGCATAAAGGCCGAACGCCGGTTTTTCGGTGACAAGCACTGGGCAGAGCCTCTGAAATGGGACACGCTAGCCGCTAAATCTGGCGAGCGGGCTCGGGTGTTTTGTGCCTCCATGGCTGACGTTTTTGAGGATCGGCGCGATCTCGACATTCACCGTGCCCGCCTATGGGAGCTCATCGAAGCAACGCCCAATCTCGATTGGCTACTTCTGACCAAACGCCCCGAAATTGTTACCCAGCTCTCGCCATGGCATGCGGATTGGCCGGCAAATGTTTGGCTCGGCACGACCGTTGAAACACAGGAATATGCATGCGAGCGACTACCTCATTTAACGGCGATACCTGCAGCGGTCCGCTTCATCTCTGCTGAGCCGCTGCTCGGGCCGATCGACATCGCTCCGTGGGCCTCAGAGTTAGATTGGGTGATCACCGGCGGCGAGAGCGGGCCTAAAGCGCGACCGTCTAGTCCGTCGTGGTTCCGTGACCTTTTGAATACCTGCATGGCCCATGACGTTGCCTTCCACTTCAAACAATGGGGGGACTGGGCTCCGGGGCAAGGCATCCCGCTCGCCAAAGCTCGCATGGAGACGGTGGCTGATGGCACGACCATGATTCGGGTCGGCAAAAAACATGCAGGTCGCGAACTGGACGGAGAAACATGGGACGAGCTCCCCGTCGCAAAAATGGCCTAGACCCAAACCTTCCCTTGCTTTTCACTGCGGAGGAAATTCCTCCTCGGGAGAAACCGGAAGAGAAGGACTTCAGGTCACTGGCTCATCCATTGTGGACGGAAAATAAAGCGAAACTGATTCAGGAATACATTCGCCTGTTCACTTTCGTGACCAAGCACGGCACTTACATTGACGGCTTCGCCGCGCCGCAGCAACGGCATCTTAAGGAGCTATGTTCTGCAAACCTGGTGCTTCAGGCAAGGCCGCCTTGGATGCGCGAATTTTGGCTCTGCGATCTCGATCCTGCGGGCGTCGCCCTGCTAGAAGAGATTAAGAACGAGCAGACGTTGCCGAAGCGTCGCATAGAGGTAATGTCGGGCGACATTAATCTTCGAATTCACGACATTCTTGGCGCTGGCACGAT
Source organism: Sphingopyxis sp. (assembly GCF_051861155.1). Classification (GTDB taxonomy): domain Bacteria; phylum Pseudomonadota; class Alphaproteobacteria; order Sphingomonadales; family Sphingomonadaceae; genus Sphingopyxis. The sequence continues at coordinate 527,836 of NZ_JBHYDE010000002.1, forward strand.
TAAGCCTACCACAGCGACCTTTGCTCTCCTCGATCAACGCACATTTGAATGTGACTGGGCGACGGTCCAAGCGATTGCTCGACACAAGCAGACCCACAAAATCGAGATATTCTATTTCTTGGCAACAGGGTGGCTGGATCGTTCAATTGCGGCCGTGAGCCGTCCGGAAACCGCGGATCGCCTAACGAAATGGTGGGGACGCGACGATTGGCGAGATCTGCGAAAAACGTCGTCAGCTGTACGCGGGGTTCAGTTGGCCGAGCGATTTAAAACGGAGTTAGGCTATACTTACGCCTACCCCTATCCGATCCACAGCGCGCGGCGGGGTGGGCGGATCATGTATCACATGATTCATGCGACTGATCATCCCGCAGCTTCACCCCTTATGCAGCGCGCCTACCGCAAAATTGCAGGCCGATCACTTGATGACGGTGACGCCCAGCAAGACCTGGAGGCTCTTCTTGCTCGGTATCTCGACAAAGATGGCGTGGCCGAAGTCCTCAGCCCAGCGGCAACCGGCCTAAACTTGCCGACTGATATGCCAGCAATCGCAAATGATCCTGAAGCCACGATCGATTTTGCTGACATTGTGACGCGCCTGACTTCTGGCGACACTAGTCGTGGGGAGCTCGACAGCGAACTCGACTTGCGTCGATCCCTTAAGGACGCGGCTCTTCGTCTATCTTTAGCATTAGATGATTGTCGGCCTGCTCACGGCGAGATGGGCCACAATGGGCCGCCACTAGATGATAACGGCGAAATGCTGCCGACGGAGTTCACAAACGAGGTTCATAAGGCCACAAAGACAATCATCGCGGAAGCCGGGAAGCAAACACCCGATGCGCTCAAGATCGCGCAAGCGGCCTCCCGTCTTCAGAGTCTGAAGGGGTGGCTGAAGCCGAGAGTTGACTTGGCAGCGGATGAATTCGCCAAAAAACTAGGTGGCAGCGCAGGTGTGGCAGCAGGAACTGGGGTGGGTATTGCCTGTGCCGCCCTTGCGATGCCCTTAAGTGATACACTGCTTGCTGCCTTCAGATGGCTGACCGCAATTCTCGGGCTAATCTGATATCATACGCCTAGTCATCTGTTCGACGTCAGCGGTGCTGTTGCCGGGCCTTGCATCGGCCTGTTCTCATCGCGCTGACCGTTGATCGCTACCGCCGTTCGGCTCACAACGGTTCCGCGCTGGCGCTCGATCAGGTTGCGGAGACTGTCGGTCAAAACCAAGGTTGCGGCACCCAGTTTTACGATCTCGATGTCGCCTCTAGCTATTAGGAGGTAGAGGGTGCTGCGACTGATCCCCGTAAAACGACAGGCGTCGGGAATGCGCATGCTGATCGGTTCGATTGCAAGTGGCGATGATGACTGTGATGAAGGGCGTTCAAAGCGCATGCTAACACCAAATCTATTTCGGGCGTAACGGGGAAGCCGACGGCCAAAGCCCTCGTGCTCAATTATCAGCGATTACGCCAGTTTTTGCCACACGACGTTCCTGCTCCAACGCTTCTTTTTCTACTCTGCAGCCCCGCACAATGATGGTCCCCGGATGCGTGGGTCAGCACCGGACCGCTGCGGGCACTGTCGTGTCGCGCACCCTTCGTGCCCGTCCTGAGAGCAATGGCTAGCAGTATTGTGCGCTGGTCACGGGTTTGGCTACGTCACATCAAGCCTTAAGTATGCCCTTCGCGTATATCTCTGGTTCAAGCTTCTCCGACAATGTCCGATAGGATGGCGCGATATCGCTGGGACGGGCGGTCACCGCCACACCTTGGCTGAACAAGGCCTCCAGCGTGTTGCGGATCTGATACCAACCTACGTCTGCCCGATTCAGTTTGAACTGATCACGGACGCCCCTCGATATTTGCTTCTTGTCTACAGCGTCGAAATACGCCGACCAAATCTTGCGCCCCTCCGTCAGAACTTTCTTGGCTTCTTTCGATAGCTTCAAGGTGGCCAGATGGTCGGACATAAAGTTCGATTCGAACCGGCTTGTCGCTCCGACATCAGCCTCCGTGAACGGTATAAAATGATTGACCAGTGACCAAGACTTCCCTTGCCAGATCAAACCGTCGGCACCAGCTGACAGATTGCGATTGTTGAAGAGCATCCAGATCAAACAATCGTTCATCATCTCTTCTGGTATCGCCTCCGAGGGAATTAAGAATTGGTCACGGTCGTTGAGCCAAGTCTGGCGAATGATACGCCTTGCCGTGAACACCACCGCGGATTGAGAGAGGTTTTCCTCGGTGACGAGGAAGCCGCCCGCGCTTGCATACCCGGAAGAAAAGAGCACGGTCACATCGGCGTTCTGCAGATCTGATCCCTTGCTGATCATTCCCCCCAGCGCGCCATCGGCCCAGCGAGTTCCACGGACGTCTCCGGTCCGGGTTGTCGGCTCTAGCGCATTCGTTAACGGTAGGGCAGGCGTTGAGTTCGGCTTGGCACGTTTTATCCAAGCGTTGAGCAACTGATGCTTCGGGACGTCGTAGAAGCGTTTGGCGCCGATTGCCTTGGCCTCCCTATCGATAACCTCCGTTTCGATCTCAAACGGTTCTTTGCGCTTCTTGGCGCTGTCCCAGATTAGAAAGCCGATCGGGAATTCGCCTTTCAGGCCGTCGAAGGCGCGGCTCGGTACGACGAAGCCACCAAGATACCTGGCATTCCAACTGTCTCGAAAATCGTCAAAGTTCGGCGCGTTGACGTATTTAAGCTTTGAAAACATTGCAACCACGGCGTTCGGTAGCTCAGCTTGTATGCGGAGCAAGAACTGAATGAAGAGCTCTCTCCTCGCAAAGCCGACGTCGCCACCGAGCGCTCTTCCTACCGCTGTAGTCGCCACCCCCGCTCCGGCGTTCATTGCTTCGGCGTATGGCGGGTTGATTAGAACGAGAATTTTGTCCTCGGCAGCAATGGCGTCACGAAGCTCGCGCGGTAGCTTGTTTGTCAAATTGTAGTCGATGTTACCTTCTTCGGTGACATCATCATTCAGGTAATCGTACTGAAAACGGTGCGCCGCGACACAGGTCTTGGTCGCCTTCATAACATCGACGTCCGACTGGTCGAGCGTCGACATGAAGAGGTTGCGGTGGTTGGAGTGCTTCACCTCGAGGTTGCCCACCCCGCAGCACATGTCCCAAACCTTATACTTCTTTTGCCAGTTTTTACCGAGAACAAACGTCAGGTGATCATATGCCTTATCGACCACATGCAGAGGCGTGTAGAAGGCTCCCTTGAAAACCCTCTCATTGATGGGGATGAGACTATCTCTGCGCTCTAATATCTCGTTGCGGTATCCCTCTTTCGGCGGTCGGTGGTAGATCATCCAAAAGCGGCGATATCCTTCTAAGTTGCGAAGCGCGTGAAGCTTCCCACGCAGCTCAAAAATCGGATCACCATCTTTGAATAGGAGCTTGGCGGGTAAGTCTTTATGGGTCGAGACTGTGCCGTCGTTCATGATGTCGGCGAAGAACAGTAGATTATAGCTGTCCTCTTCTACGTCCTCGATCTCTTGCCCAATCATCTCGACCCACTTGTCGAACACCTGCTTGAGATTGTCCGGGGTGATCTGAGTTCGGATGATGGCGCCGGAAGCGATGGCATCTTTTACAGTCGAAACAAATTCGGTGGCATCGTACTCGATGTTGAAGGCTACAAAATGGGTGCCAATGTGAATGGAGATCGCATCGACCGCTTCCTTTGGCACCGCCGATGCAGATTTGCCCCATTTGATTGTCTTCTTCGCCAGAAACGGGAGAACGTGGCTGCTCTGCATGATGGCAGCCTTTTCCGTGTCCATCACGCACAACAGTGGGGGCACGTGTTCTCCCTTATTGAGCGCGACCTGCACGTAATGGATCAATTGGGTGAACATCTCATAGAACGTCCAAGCACCATTCGCCTTCGCTTCGAACCAAACTTCTTTGGTCTGGATGTCGATCAGATTTTTAGAATACCCCTTCAGGCCTAGTGCCTTAATATACGCATCCTTGACGTCCTCTTCGCTTCTGGCCCGTTGTAGGTCGTCGTATAACGCCATGCCGTCTTTCCTTTGTTTCCCTAATGACGCCCCCCTTCGAGGAAGGAAGCATGCCAACCAATCTCTGACCGACAGCCGCATCGCGCCGGAATCTATAATCAGGTCGTTAATGGCCGATCTGATTGCACATTGCCAACCGGCAGCATTTTTGTCGCCTTCGAGCTTAGCTACCCGGCTGCTCGGCGCGCCATCATGTCATGCCGGGTGATATGAATAAGGTGCGGTGTTCAGGGAAACAGGGAACGATTCAGAATGGCAATAATAGGCCGGGTTATATCGTCCGCTGTTTCTGCCAAGAGAGGCGTCTGCTGGCTGATAGGGCGAAATGCAGATGGCGGACTCTTCGAAGATCAGGGAGCCAAATATGAGTGCCGCCGTATTTGGCGAGGACTTGGCGTTGCTCCCGACCAGCACGGCCGCTGCGCCCGATGAGAAACCTTGCGTCGTTCCCGCCAGCGGCGCGACCCTCGCTCCGGTCAAACGGAAGCGAAGGAGTCGTGTGATGGAATACTTTACCGGCCTCGATGTCTCGGTCGACGAAACCGCAATCTGTGTCGTTGGCGATGACGGCAAAGTAGCGTTCGAAACCGCCGTCGAAACCGATCCGGCTGCGATCGCGGAGGCGCTCAGGCCATATGCCGACCGCATGCGCCGCGTCGGCCACGAGGCCGGATCGCTGTCGCCGTGGCTGCATACCGAGCTGCTGGCGGAAGGTGTTCCAGCGGTCTGTCTGGAAACGCGTCACGTGCGCGCGGCGCTGTCGGCGCAGCGCAACAAGACCGACGCCAACGATGCACTCGGCATCGCCCATATCATGCGGACTGGCTGGTTCCGCCAAGCGCACGTCAAGACGGACGCCTGCTATCGGATCAGGCTGCTGCTCGTTCAGCGCCGCAATCTGAAGCGCAAGTTCCTCGACCTTGAAAATGCCATCCGCCACTCCCTGAAGGTGTTCGGAATCCGGCTCGGCAAAGTCGGCCGCGGCGCCATGGAGAAGGTCGTGCGCGAGTCTGTTGCCGGCGACGCGATGACCGCTGGCCTGATGGACTGCATGCTTCGGGCGCGCGCTGCCCTGTGGGCTGAGTATCTGACGCTGCACAAGTTGGTCGTGCAGATCGCCATGCGCGACGAGCTATGTCGGCGGTTCATGGCCATCCCCGGAGTCGGTCCGGTCACCGCGCTCAGCTTCAGCAGCGCGATCGACGATCCGCAGCGGTTCCGTCGTTCGCGCAATGTTGCGGCCTACTTCGGACTGACGTCGAAGCGGTGGCAGTCGGGCACGTCGATCGATGTGCACGGACGCATCAGCAAGGCGGGCGATCCCGACGTGCGCCGCGCGCTCTACGAAGCGGCGTCAGCAATGCTTACCCGGTTCAAGGGCCGCGACATGATCAAGACATGGGGGTTGAAGCTCGCGAAGACGAAATGTCATGCGAAAGCCCGCGTCGCGGTGGCGCGCAAACTTGCAATCGTGATGCACGCGATGTGGCGCGACGGCACCTTTTATGTCGGCGATCCGGACGCGTCTGCGCACGACAACGACGCATCGAACGCAGCGAAACTGCGGCGGCTCAGCCGCGCGAACTCATGAACACCACCGCCCCATTGACTACCGGTTGACGGCGCAACGAGCTTAGGAGGTCCGCGCAAGCGGCAGAGGAATGATACAGACCTGGAAAACGGGAAGCACGATATCTTGCCTGTGGCCGCACCGCGCGGACCACGCCGGAGTGCCTGTGATGCTGCCCCGTAAATCCGATAGCGACATGTGCCGCGACGGCGCCAGCACCGCAAAGCTGCGGTCCCAACATCCCGTCGATGAGCCCGGAAGAGTGCACGGCGTATCAGACCTCGACCACATCGCGGATGCTCAACGGCTGTCGTCGAATAAGGGCCGATTACTTGCTATGAAGGAGAGATGGAGATGGCGAAAACTTCGAAAATCACGGAGCCAAATAAGAGGGCAAGATAAAAGCCGTGCCAGCTTGGCACTCGCGATGGTCGGTTTTCTGCGGCTTTGAGCGTATGGCACGGCGCAAAAATGCCATACCCGGCGCGCGAAACGGCGCGCATCCGCGCGCGTTTCGTATGGCATTCGGCTAATTAGGGGCGAATTGAAGCGTCTGCTTCGAGTCCAGCAATCCGCTCCGAGCAGATCGCGTGGACCGCGCGGCCGAGGTCTTCGACGCAGCCGCCGAGCCACATCAGCTCCTCTTCGGTGATGCGATAGTGCTTCGAATAGCGGGCTTTCACATACGCCTCTTTCAATTTCTCGAAGCGCGCACGATCTTCGCGAAGTTCACGCGGCCATGCATCGACCAACCGCATGTCGATCCGCTCAGCTTGAGTGCGGAGGAAGGCCAGGTTGTGAACATGCGGGGTGTAGAATGTGCATACCAGAAGGACGCAGTGGTATAGACGTTCTGCCGCCTGATGCATGTTGAATGCGGCTTCCCGCAAGCCGCCATCCTTCGCGAGGAATTCGGCGGCGCTTTTGAAGCGGCCCGCGCTCGGATACCACTCGTCGAAATACTCCCGCGCCATTGCCAGCGCCTGCTCGGGCGTTTTGGGCTTGGGGGTATGAAGCGGTTTGTCATCATATTCGTAGAGCGCGACCCCATCGCGCGCGACGTCCATGAAGAAATAGCGGCCGTGCGCCAGCCCGTCGTTGACCTCCTGCAAGGTGTGAACGATGAAGTTGACCGGCGTCTTGAGCGTTTTGTCGATCGCGAGCTCGCGAATGAGCCGGTCTTCGAGCTTCCCCCAGAAATCGACCTTCTCTGTCAGGCGCTTGTCGTTGACGATGATGAGGAGATCGAAGTCGGAGCGATAGCCTTTCGCTGTGTGTGGCTCGTCCACCCAGCCGCCGCGCGCATAGCTGCCGTATAGGATGATTTTGTCGATCCGGCCCTTTTTCTTCCAGCCCATCGTGCCGAGCGCGATGGCATCTTCGAATTCTTCGAAGACGATTTGCTTCACGCGGTCGAGCTCACGCTGCTTGTTGGGAGGAAGATGGTCGAGGTCGGTTTTCATCGCTGGCGGCACCCTGTCGGCGCGGCGGCTGATTGGCAAGGTCTAGGCGGCTTTATCGCCCCCAGAATTGCCACCACCTGCGGTTCTTTCTGTCCAGCGATTGGGAGATGACCCGCAAACTGCGGATCATCGCTTGCTCGACCTCGGCAACGCTGACGCCATGGCGCTCGGCAAGCTCGCGGTAGCTTAGCTCCCGTACCCGGTGGCCGAGAAAGATGGTGCGGTCGGCCTCGTCGATCCGATCCACGGCGCGCTCATACTGCCGGAGCAGATGGCGCCGCGCGCGGGTGTAGCGGCTCACGACTTTTTGCCTTCGCAATAATCTGCCCATTCGGTCATCATCACCCGGCGCTTCTCAAGGAGATTGCCGCGCCGATATGCGGCCTCCGTTTTGTTCGCGACGATATGGGCGAGGGCGGCTTCGGCGACGTCGCTGGGATGATTGGTTTCTTCGCTCACCCAATCCCGGAACGACGAGCGGAAACCGTGCGCCGTGAACGGCTGTCCCATTTCCTTGAGCAATTTGCTCATCGTCATATCCGACATCGGCTGTTTGCCACGGACGCCGGGAAAGATAATGGGGCAACCGGGAAGGCGGAGCTCCGCGCACCGCTCGACGATGCGGATGGCGCGACAGCATAGGGGCACCACATGCTCCCGGTTTGCCTTCATACGGCCCTTGGGGATGGTCCACAGGCCATCGGCAAGGTCGATCTCATCCCAAGTGGCTCCGCGCACCTCGCCCGACCGGGAAGCGGTGAGGATGGCAAATTCGAGTGCAAGGCGGCTGAATGACTCTCGCTCGCGCAGCGCAGGGATGAAAGCGGGGACCTTCGCGTAGGGCATCGCCGCGAAATGGCCGTCCTGCTTCGGTTGGCGTGGCAGGCCTTTCGTAATCGCCTGCATTGGCGCTTCGCTGTCGCGGTAGCCCGACGAGTATGCCCAATTGAGGACGGCGCCGACCCGCTGGCGAACGCGGCGGGCAGTTTCGGGTTTTGATAGCCAAATCTCAGACAGGAGGTTGCGGATCATCGGGCCAGTAATCTCATTGACCCGGACATTGCCGATATGCGGGAAGGCATAATCGCGCAGACTTTGTTGCCACTGCGCTTCGTGCTTCTCGTTCTTCCAAGTTTTTCGGTGAGCCGCCAGAACTTTGGCGGTGGCTTCACGGAAGGTCGGAATGCCTTGCGCCTTCCGGCGCTCGAAAAGCGGGTCCAGCCCGATCTCGACCTGACTGCGGATTTCTCGCGCTCGCTCGCGGGCGTCGGCGAGGCTGATCTTGGATGCGCTGCCCAAGCCGAAGTCCCGACGGTTGCCCGCCTTCTGGACCCGGCACACCCAGCTCTTGCTGCCTCCCGGCTGCACGACGAGATAGAGGCCGTCACCGTCGGAGAATCGTCCGGGACGGGTAGCCGACTTAACGGCGCTGACCGATAGCCTTTTCATGCTGATTTTTTCCCACGTTTCTTACCACAAATTCAAATGTGTGGGTCTGGACAGCATGGGATACATGAGGACACGAAACACCCCGGAGAGCCTAGGTTTTCCTAGGCTCTCGGCGGATGGTCGTGGATGTGTGGAAATAAGAAAATGGAGGAGAGTGAGGGATTCGAACCCTCGGTACCGTTGCCGGCACTTCGCATTTCGAGTGCGACGCTTTCGACCACTCAGCCAACTCTCCTCGCTGAGAGGTGACGCCCCTAGCGGCGGTCCGTCGCGCTTGCAACCCTCTAGTCACAAAAGCGACGAACCGCGCTGCGAATTAGGGCTTTTCGGTTTCCCACCAATAGGCGGCGCGCTTGCGCGTCCCCGTCGCCACCTCGTTCATCGTCAGCGGATCATACAGCCGCCCGCCCAGCATGACGCGATGGATGCGTTCGGTGTTGCGAATGTCCTGCGTCGGATCGGCGTCGAGGATCAGCAGGTCCGCAAGCTTGCCTGCCTCGAGCGACCCGACGTCCTCGCCATAGCCCAGCGAGGTGGCAGGCATGATCGTCGCGGCGCGCAGCGCGTCGATATTGCTCCACCCGCCGCGCACGAACGACCAGATTTCCCAATGCGCGCCGAGCCCCGATTGCTGGCCGTGCGCGCCGATCGACACCATCCGCCCCGCCGCGGCGATCTTGCCCGCCTCGCGCGCCGAATCATCGTCGACATAATCGCCCTCGGGCGCGATCGTGCGTCGCTTGTTGCTCGCCGCGAGCTCGGTCGGCGGGATATGTTTGGTCAGGATCGGATGTTCCCACACATTGGTGTGGGCGCGCCAATAGGGATCGCCCGCGGGGCCACCATAGGTCACGACGAGCGTGGGCGTATAATCGGTCTTGGTCTGCCCCCACAGCTGCACCAGATCCTGATAGAAGGTGTGGAGCGGGATGTTGTGCTCGACGGTCGAATTGCCGTCCTGGATCAGCGACACGTCCATCGTGTAGAGCGAGCCACCCTCGGGCACCACGAGCATGCCTTCCGCCTGCGCCGCCTTCACGACCATCTGGCGCTGGTCGCGGCGCGGCTGGTTGTAGTTTTTGACGCTGTGCGCGCCCTGCGCCTTCAGCCGCCGGACATGCGCCAGCGCGTCGTCATAGCTGTTGATCTCGGCATAGACCCCCGCCGCCTTCGCGCCATAGATGATCTCGCCGGTCGAAAAGATGCGCGGCGCCAGGATCAGGCCGGCGCGCTGCATTTCGGATGACACGAAGATTTCCGAGGCGCGCGATGACGGATTGTGGCTGGTCGTCGTCCCCATCGCCAAATTGACGATTTCGGACCAGTTCTGCTGCGGCACCAACTCGTCATCGCCGTGGCTGCCGTGCGCATGCGCATCGACAAAGCCGGGGATGATCGTCTTGCCGGTCGCATTGACGGTGACCGCGCCCGCCGGAACGCTGATCGACGCCAGCGGCCCGACCGCAGTGATCCGGTCGCCCTCGATAACGATCGCGCCATTGTCGATGATGCCGCCGTCCGCGCCTGTCATGGTGACGATCCGCGCCCCGGTGATGACGACGGTGCCGCGGCGCTTCGCCGCCGCCTGCGTCATCGCGAGCGAGACGCCATCGGTCGGCGGGGTGAATTTCGGCGCTTTCTCGTCCGCCGGAGCGTTGGTGAACAGGCTGGCCAAATCGGCGCTGAGCAATGTCGCGCCGCGGCTCCAGTGGAGGCGGCGGCCGCCGTCAGACCAGTGGATATATTCCGCCCCGCTGCCGCTGACCCGGGTGACCGGCAGGGCGCCGCTCTTGGTGCCGAGCGAGACATCCTGTCCGCCCGGCATCAGCGGGGTGACATAGGCATCGTAATTCTGGCGGAACGCCAGCGTACCGCCGTCGGGCGAGATTTCATAGTCGCTGACCAGTTCGCCATTGGCGTGGGTGCGCTTGTCCTGACCGCTGAGGTCGGTGCTGACCAGCTGGCTCTTGCCGTCGCCCGCGGTCACCATGAAGATGCGGTCGCTGGCGGCACCGAATTGCGGCTTGGCCCCGTCGCTGCTGACCCGCTCGGCGGTGCCGCCCGCCGCGGCGATGCGATAGACGCCGGGATCTTCGCTCCAGCGCGCCGAGGTCAGCCCGCCGCTGCCGCGCCGTTCGAAAGCGATCGTCTTGCCGTCGGGCGAGAAGCGCGGCTCGGCATAATGGCCGGGGACGCCGGTCACCTTGCGCGAGGTGCCGCCGCCCGCGCCGATGACATGGATTTCGCCAAGGCCCGTATCGGTCCAGCGCACGAAGACCAGCGACTTGCCGTCGCGCGACCAGCTTGGCCAGGCTTCGACCGCGTCGTCCTTGGCCGCGGTCAGCCGCCGCGCAGTACCGCCGCTCGCGGGCTTGAGATAAAGCTTGCCCAGCGTTTCGAACACGACGTTGCGGCCATCGGGCGATACCTCGGCCCAGCGCGGCATTTGTGTCGTGAAGCTGTCGGGCGCGACATCGACCGTGGGATGGGTGGCGTCGACGATGACGCGGTCGTCACCAATGCTGAACGGGATGATGCGCGCGTCGCCGCCGTTGCTCCCGACCCGGCGCAGCTTGCCGCCCGCCCAGAAGAGGATGTCGCGGCTGTCGGGAGTCCAGGCCATATTCGGATAGACGCCGGTGACCGCCCAGGTTTCCTGCACATCCTGGTCGAGCGCGTCGTACAGCTTGCGCTCGGTGCCCGAGGTCAGGTCTTTAACGTATAGCTTCGACTGCGTGCCTTCGCGGCGCACGAACGCCAGCCGCTTGCCGTCGGGCGAAGGGGTGGGGCGCACCGCGCCGCCAGCGCCCGAAGCCGCGGTGCTGACCTTGCCGTCCTGCAGGTCATAGCGTTCGATGTGGAACAGGTCGGTGTTGCTGTCCTGCGCATATTCGAAGATCGGGCCGGGGGTGACGTTGCGGGTGTAGAACACGCTCTTGCCGTCGGCGGCGAAGATCGGTTCGCCGAGTTCCTTCTGGTGCCGCTCATTGGGCTTTTTGACCAGCGGCACGCCCGCGCCGCCCGACACATGGTACATCCACACTTCGCCGGTGCCGAGCGAGCGCCCCGTCGTGAAGTGTTTCTTGGCGACGATGAACTGGCCGTCGGGGCTCCAGCTCGGCTGGTTGAGCAGGCGGAAGTCTTCCTTGCTCAGCTGCACCTTGCCGCTGCCGTCGCGGTTCATCAGCCAGATATTGTCGCCCCCCGCGCGGTCGGACACGAACGCGATGCGCTTTCCGTCAGGCGAAAAACGCGGCTGGTGCTCGAACGCCAGCCCCTCGGCGATGCGCGTCGGGGTGCCGCCCTCGATCGGCATCGTGTAGATGTCGCCGAGCAGGTCGAAGGTGATGGTGCGGCCGTCGGGCGACACATCGACGTTCATCCAGCTGCCTTCATCGACCGCGATCGGCACCTTGCGCGTCGCCATGCCGGGCGGGGCGTTGACGTCCCATTTTTCGGGCTTGGCGTCGGGGGCGGGCGCCGGTGCCGCCTGCTGCGCAAAAACCGAAGTCGAACAAGCCAAAGTCGCCGCAAGGGCGAGAGCAAAGCGCGCCATGTTATTATCCCCGTTTGAAATTATGTGCCGACCATATGCCGCCGGTGAGAACATGCAAGCGACAGGTTTCGACGAAGGCGCTGGCACGCTCGACAGGCGCCTGCTAGCCCGCAGCAAAGATAACATTGGGAGAGCAAGGCGTGCCGCTGAAAGGAATAAGAGTCCTCGATTTCGGGCGCTATATTGCGGGCCCTTATTGCGCCGCGCTCCTCGCCGACTATGGCGCCGATGTTATCCGGATCGAGGCGCCGGGCGGCAATGACGATCGCTACACGGTCCCCGTCGCCGACGACGGATCGGGCGCCATGTTCATGCAGATGAACCGCGGCAAGCGCTGCCTGACGTTAAAGCCCGGCAGCCCCGAGGGCCGCATTATCGTGCGACAACTCGTCGAAACCGCCGATGTCGTCGTCGCCAACCTGCCGCACGATGCACTGACCAAGCTGGGGCTGGATTATGCCAGCCTGTCGGCGATCAACCCGCGCGTCATTCTGGCCACCGCGTCGGCCTTTGGCAGCGCGGGACCGCTGGCGCAGAACGTCGGTTTCGACGCAGTCGGGCAGGCGATGTCGGGCGCGGTGCACCTGACCGGGACGCCCGATCAGCCGTATCGCGCGCAAATCAATTATGTCGATTTCGGCACCGCGCTGCACACCGCTTTCGGCGTCATGCTGGCGCTGCGCGAGCGCGAGACGACGGGGAAGGGGCAGTGCGTTTCGGGGTCGCTCCTCGGGACCGCGCTGGCATTTTCGAACTCGCTGGCGATCGATCATGCGCTCAACGGCATCGAACGCCAGCCGATCGGCAATCGCAGCTACAGCTCGGCGCCGACCGACATTTTTCGCACCCGCGACGGGTGGATCGTGACCCAGATCGTCGGGGGTGGGATATTTGCCCGCTGGGCCAATCTGGTCGGGCGCCCCGAACTGATCGACGATCCGCTGTATGCCAGCGACATTTTACGTGGCGACAATGGGGAAGCGCTGAGCGTCATCATGCAGCGCTGGTGCGACGACCGCAGCAGCGCCGATGCGATCGCCGAACTGGGCGCGGCGCGGGTTCCCGCCGCGCCGGTGCTGCGCGCGGGCGAGGCGTTGGCACAGCCCCAGGTCGCCGCGATGGGGCTGGTCGAACCCGCCGCCTATCCGGGCGCCGCGACCGAGGCGCCGGTCATTCGGGCGCCGATCACGCTGTCGGACAGCGTGAAGGTAGCATCGGCGCGCGCGCCGCAGGTTGGCGAACATAGCGACGCGATTCTGACCGAGCTCGGCTACGACGCCGCTGCGATTGCGGCTTTGCGGGCGGCAAACATTATTTGAGCGGCGAGGGGTGGACGGCGGCGCCTTCGATCCTTAAATACCGATCAGTATGAAATTCAGCCTCCCTAAAAACAGCCCAGGAGTGTCGAGATGAGCGATCAAGCCGAATATGTGCCGCCAAAGGTGTGGACCTGGGACAAGGAGAGCGGCGGGCGCTTTGCCAACATCAACCGACCGATCGCCGGGCCGACGCATGACAAGGATCTGCCGGTCGGCCAGCATCCGCTCCAGCTTTATTCGCTCGCGACGCCGAACGGGGTGAAGGTCACCGTGATGCTCGAGGAACTGCTCGAGCTGGGGCATAGCGCCGCTGAATATGACGCGTGGCTGATCAAGATCGGCGATGGCGACCAGTTTTCCAGCGGTTTTGTCGACGCCAACCCCAACAGCAAGATTCCGGCGCTGGTCGATCGCAGCGGCGCCGAACCGATCCGGGTGTTCGAATCGGGAGCGATCCTGATCCACCTCGCCGAAAAATTCGGCGAGTTCCTGCCCACCGACCCCGCAAGGCGTGCGGAAACCCTGTCGTGGCTGATGTGGCAGATGGGCAGTGCACCGTTCCTCGGCGGCGGCTTCGGCCATTTCTACGCTTACGCGCCGTTCAAGCAGGAATATCCGATCAACCGCTATGCGATGGAGGTGAAGCGCCAGATGGACGTGCTCGACCGGCGGCTGGCGGAGAACGAATATATCGCAGGCGCCGATTACAGCATCGCCGATATGGCGATCTGGCCCTGGTACGGCGCGCTCGCCAAGGGGCTGGTCTATGAAGCCGGCGAGTTCCTGCAGGTGCAGGACTATAAGAACGTCCAGCGCTGGACCGACCAGATCGCGGCGCGCCCGGCGGTCAAGCGCGGGCGGATGGTCAATCGCGTGCTGGGCGATCCGGCGAGCCAGCTGCACGAACGGCATGACGCGTCGGACTTTGACCTGCGGACGCAGGACAAGCTGGAGGCCGCCGAATAATCGCAATTTGCACGAACGGGCGGCGCAGGATGTTTAGGGCTTTGCTTATCATTCGCGCGGTTCGGCGGAATTGCGTCACTTGCCCGATCGGGGCCTAAGGCCGGTCCATGTAAAATACATAAAAGCGGCGTCGGGTTCTCTCGACGCCGCTTTCATTCTGGTCCGCCATGCTGATGGGCATGACAGCTTTCCGTCCATATCCCGGGCATCCCGGCCAGCCCGTCCCGACCCGGCTTACCCTGGCGCGCGAGGAGCGCGGCGCCGCCATCGTCGAAATGGCGCTGGTGCTGCCACTGCTCCTCGCGCTGCTGATGGGGGTGCTCGTCTATGGCCAATATTTCATGCTGGCGCACAGCGTCCAGCAGGCGGCGAACGACGGCGCGCGCGCCGCCATTATTGGCCTCGATGCCGCCGATCGCCGGGCGGTGGCGGCGCGGGCGGTGGCGCGCAGCTTGCAGGCGGTGAGCGGGGCGCACAGCGTCGCGGTGTCCGAAACGAGCGAGGCGATCACCGTCGCGGTCACCTTTACGGCGCCGCCCGACAGCTTCCTGCGCTCGGCGCTGATCCCGTCGCCGACCAACGTCATCCGGTCGCGCGCGACCTTTGAATTGCCGGTGGATTGACGATGGCACTGCTTCACACTCTTCGCGTCCTTGTCCGCGACCGGCGCGCCGGGATCAGCATCGCCACCGCCTTTGCGATGACGATGCTGATCGGCGCCGCGGCGCTCGCGGTCGATGTCGGCTCGCTCTATCTCGACCGCCGCAAGTTGCAGGGGATTGCCGATGCTGCGGCGATGGCGGCGGCTAGCCGACCGGGCGAGGAGCAGGCGGCCGCCGAGCGGATCATCGCGGCCAATTGCGATTGCGGCATCCGCATCGCGGCGCTGACCCCTGGCACCTACACGCCCGACGGAGCGGTCGCCGCCGAACAGCGCTTTGCCCCCGGCGGCGCATCGGCGAATGCGGTGCGGATCGTGCTGACGCGCGACCGCCCCTTATATTTTGGCAGCTTCCTGACCGGTCAGCCGAGCAGCGTGATCCGCGCCACCGCGACCGGCGCGCGCCGCGGCTACGCTGCCTTTTCGCTTGGCTCGCGGGTTGCCGCGGTCAATGGCGGGCTGCCCAATGCGCTATTGTCGGGACTGACCGGCAGCCAGATCAACCTGTCGCTGATGGACTATGAAGCGCTGGCCAGCACCGACATCGACCTCTTGGCATTTTCCGACGCGCTGCGCACCGAAATCGATGCCGATGTGCTGACCTTTGGCCAGACGCTCGACAGTCAGGTAACGATGCCGCAGGTCGCGTCGGCGCTGGCGCGTGCGTCGGACGGGCAGGCGGCGAGCGCGTTGGAGCATATCGCCGCACGTGCCCTGCCGCGCAGCCTGTTTCCGTCGCGCGCGATCGATCTGGGGCCGCGCTCTTCGAGCATCCGCGTCGATGCCGCCAATCCGGTCAAGGTCAATGCGCTCAGCCTGCTGCGCGCGATGCTGCTACTCGGCAGCGCCAATCGTCAGGTCGACCTGTCGCTGGCGAGCAACCTGCCCGGCGGGTCGGGAATCAACATTGCGCTGCTTATCGGCGAGCCGCCGGCGCACTCGCCGCTGATCGCGGTGACCGATACCAATCAGGTGATCGTGCGCACCGCGCAGGTGCGGTTGAAGCTCGACACCCGGATCGCGACCCCGCTTGCCAGCGTTCATATCCCGGTGCTGGCCGAACTCGGCTCGGCGTCGGCGCGGATTTCGGACATTGATTGCCGGCCCAACAGCGGCGCAGCGGTGTCGCTGGCGGTGGTCACCTCGCCTGCGATGCTGGCGATCGGCACCGTCGACGATGCCGATTTTCAGGACATGCAGCGCCCGCTCGATCCGCGGCCGGCGCGGGTGGTGAAACTGCCGCTCGCCAGCGTCGATGCCGAGGCCGAGCTGGTGCTGTCGGACCTTGCCGAAAAGCAGGTCGCCTTTGCGCGCAGCGACATCGACGATGGACGGGTGAAGACCGTGTCGAGCAGCGGGTTGGTCGCGGGCGCCGCAAAGTCGCTGTCCGATCGCATGGACCTGCGCGTCAATGTGCTGGGGCTCGGACTCAACCTCAATGCGCTGCGAACCGTCGTCGGCGATACCGTGGCGCTGGCGGCGCCAGTGCTCGACACCGTGCTGGCCGACGTCACCGGGCTGCTCGGCGTGCATGTCGGGCAGGCCGACGCGCGGGTCAACGCGCTGCGCTGCGGCAAGGCCAAGCTGGTCTGACCGCGCCATAACGGCGCCGGGGCGGATGCTTTTCGCGGCCATCATCCGGCAAAACCTCTCAAAATGATTGGACAGCGTCCGCAATCGGGGAGGTGAGGGTGACCACAGCGCAGGAGCCGCAGCGCGTTTCGGCGGCAGATTTTATCCGTGGCTTTGCCAATTGGCGGCTGCAATCGGCGCGTGAGCCGGTCGTCGTGACGCATCATGGCAAGGACGCGCATGTGCTGATCTCGCTCGACGACTATCGGCGGCTGGATCGTGACGCGGATGACGTCGCGGCGAACACCGACAAGCTGCAACGCTCGCTCGCCGGGCTGGTCGAAGCGATCCGCGACGCGGTGATCCTGATCGACCGGCAATGGCGGATCGTCGCGGTCAATCCGGCGGCGTCGGATATGCTGGAGACGTCGTGCGCCGACCTGATCGGCGCGCCGCTGCTGACCGCGGTACCGCGGCTGGGCGGCAGTTTGCTGGCGCAGCATATCATCCGCCTGATCGACCATCGCGAGCGTTTTTCGGGCGAGGTGCCCGACATCCTGCGGCCGCGCCAGTGGCTGCGCGTCGATCTGGTCCCTGCGCCGATCGGCGGCGCGCTGATCCTGCGCGATGTCAGCGGCGCCATCGACGATTTTGCCGCGGCCGACGCGCGGCAGGCTTTGCTCGATGCGGTCGAAACGGACGGCGGCATCGGTCATGCGCGCCTGTCGGTGCGCGAAACCGTCGAGGCGGCAAATGCCATGCTGACCGGCCTGCTCGGGGTCGATCCGGCAGCGATCCGGCGCGTGCGCTTTTCGGCGCTGCTGGCGGTCGGGCATCGCAGCGCCTTTGCCGAAGCACTGGAATCGGTCTTCCGATCGGGCTGCTCGGCGCGCCTGGCATCCCAGATCGTCACCCGCGACGGAACCGCGATCGCCGTCACCCTGGCCATCGCCGAGGTGCGCGGCCCCTACGCCAGCGACGGCGCCGTTGTCCTGGTGACACGGTCCGCGCCCTAGGGCGGTCGAGGGCGCCCGCGCGCTGGACAAGCGGCGCCGCGTGGCGCAATCATCGGCGCGACAAACGTTGCAAGTCGCAACTTGCCGTTTACGTAAAGGTGAGCGCGCCGTATAAGGGCGCCATTATCCGATGGGAGATTCGTGATGGACATGGAATTCAGCCCCGAAGATCTCGCCTTCCAACAGGAAGTGCGCGACTTCATCGCCGAAAATTACCCCGCCGACCTGCGTGAACGGCAGGACGAGGGCGAAGAGATGTCCAAGGAGGATTTTCTCGCCTGGCACAAGATTCTGCACAAAAAGGGCTGGATCGCACCCGCCTGGCCGGTCGAATATGGTGGCACCGGCTGGACCCCGACGCAGCGTTTCATCTGGTCGGAGGAAACGGCGCGCGCCGACTGTATCCGCCTGATGCCCTTCGGTCTCGCGATGGTCGGCCCGGTGATCTACACCTTCGGCACCCCCGAACAGAAAGCCTATTTCCTGCCGCGCATCCTGTCGGGCGAGGATTGGTGGTGTCAGGGCTATTCGGAACCCGGTTCGGGCAGTGACCTTGCCTCGCTCCGCACCACGGCCATCCGCGACGGCGACGATTATATCGTCAACGGCCAGAAGACCTGGACGACGCTGGCGCAGCACGCCGACTGGGGTTTCTTCCTGGTTCGCACCGACAAGGATGCCAAGCAGCAGGAAGGCATTTCCTTCCTGCTCATCGACATGAAGTCGCCCGGCATCACCGTGCGCCCGATCATCACGCTGGGCGGCGAGCATGAAGTCAACGAAGTGTGGCTGGAAGACGTCCGTGTCCCCGTGTCGCAGCGCGTTTACGAGGAAAACAAGGGCTGGACCTGCGCCAAATTCCTGCTCGCGCACGAACGCACTGGGATCGCCGGTGTGGCGGCTTCGAAGCGCGGGATCGAAAAGGTCAAGGCGATTGCCCGCACCGAACTCGATGGCGACAAGCCGCTGCTGGCCAATGCGTTCTTCAAACGCAAGGTTGCCGAGCTGGAAGTCGATCTGGCGGCGCTGGAGTTTACCGAATTGCGCAGCCTCGCCGGTCCGAACGCCGGACGCGGCCCGGGGCCGGAATCGAGCCTGCTCAAGATCAAGGGGTCGGAAATCCAGCAGCGGTTGACCGAGCTCAGCCTGGAGGCGGTCGGCCACTACGGCGCGCCCTATTTCCGCGGTTTCGGAGAGGGCGACAACGAGCATCCGATCGGCCCCGATTATGCCCACCGCGCCGCGCCGACCTATTTCAACGTCCGCAAGACGACGATCTATGGCGGGTCGAACGAGATCCAGCGCAACATCATCGCGAAGATGGTGCTCGGCCTTTAAGCACATAATAGACGTCATCCCGGCGAAGGCCGGGATCTCGACCTCTCGCCATGACGCGACGGTGAGATCCCGGCCTTCGCCGGGATGACTATAGAGATCAGGAACGACGACAATGGATTTCACCTACACCGAAACGCAGGACATGATCCGCGACACGCTCGCGCGCTTCCTGAGCGATACCTACGATTTCGAAACGCGCCAGAAGTTCATCAATTCGGACAGCGGCCGCGATCCGGCGATCTGGACCGCGCTGGCGCAGGAACTGGGGATGCTGGGCGCGCCCTTTGCCGAAGACCATGGCGGCCTGGGCGGCGGCGCATTGGAAAATGCGATCGTGATGGAGGAATTGGGCAAGGTCATCGGGATCGAACCCTATCTGCCGACCGTCGTCATCGCGGGCGGCGCGCTGAAGGCCGTCGGTGGGGCGCAGGCCGACGCGATGATCCCCGAGATCATTGCCGGCAATGCGATTATCGCCTTTGCCTATGCCGAGCCGCAGGGCCGCTACGACCTCGCCAATTTGCGCACCACCGCGAAGAAGGACGGCGCGGGCTATGTGCTGAACGGCCACAAGGGCGTCGTTTACGCCGCACCGTGGGCAACGCACCTACTCGTCACCGCGCGCACCGGCGGTGGCCAGCGCGACCGGGAGGGCGTGTCGCTGTTCCTGATCGACGCCAATCTGCCCGGCATCGTCCGCCGCGATTATCCGACCGTCGATGGCAGCCGCGCGTCGGAAATTTATTTCGAGAATGTCGCGATCCCCGGCGATGCGCTGCTCGGCGGCGAGGGCACCGGCCTGCCGCTGGTCGAGCAGATCGTCGACGAAGCGACCGTCGCGGTGTGCGCCGAGGCGACCGGGGTGATGCAAAAGCTGCACGAAGGCACGCTGGAATACACCCAGCAGCGCAAGCAGTTCGGGGTGCCGATCGCCAAGTTCCAGGTGCTCCAGCACCGCATGGTCGATATGTTCATGGAAGTCGAACAGGCGCGCTCGATGACGATCATGGGGGTGCTGAAGCTCGACCTGCCCGCAAACGAGCGCATGGCCGCGGTCTCGGCGGCCAAAGCAAAGGTCGCGCGCGGCGCCAAGTTCGTCGGCCAGAATGCGATCCAGACCCACGGCGGCATCGGCATCACGCAGGAATTGGCGATCGGCCATTATTTCAAGCGCGCGACGATGATCGAGGGCCAGTTCGGCAGCCATGATTATCATATGGATCGCTACGAACGGATCGTGCTGGCGGATTGAGGCGCTTTTGCCCCTCCCCTTCAGGGGAGGGGCATTGGCCTTAGTACGCGACGTCGACCGCGATACGCAGCGTCCTTGGCCGCAGCGGCGTCATAAAGCCCTCATTCCCTTCAACAAACGGCGTACCGAGCGAAAACCGGTTGCCGCGTGAATCGAATAGGTTCGTGAGCGTCAGCGATAGGCCGCGCCGGTCGTTGCCGACGCGCATCGCCAACCCGGTATCGATATAGTCGCCTTGGCTCTCACCCAGCACCGGACCGATGCCGAGCCGCGACGGCCCGATATAATTGGCCCAGCCGTTGATCCGGAAATCCTCGTCGCCGATTACCGTCGCATAGTTGATCGACCCCCGCACCGCGTGGCTCGCGACATTGGGGATGCGCCCCAGCCGAGCTGGTGCGGCAGCAAATACGGGCAGAATTTCGAGCGCCAGGTCGTCGACGCGGCTGCGGTTATAGACCGCGCCGAGTTCAAAGGTCAGCGCCTCGGTCGGGCGCATCGCGAGCGCGCCCGACAGGCTGGTGATCCGTCCGTCGCCGATATTGGCGGTGGTCGGAAAGCCGGTGCTGTCGATGAAGTCGGCCTGGATGTTGCGCCAGCGGCTGTGCGACACGGCGATGCTGGCGTCGAACAAGCTTTGCCCCTTGTCGCCGAGGCGGACGCCCGCCTCCCACGTCCGCACCTGATCGTTCAGGAACCGCCGCACGAAATTGCCGTCGACCGCCAGCCCGCCGGGACGGAATCCTTCCTGATAGCGGGCATAAAGCCGCAGGTGGTGGAGCGGCGTCGCGAGCAATGAGAAGGACGGCAGCAAGTCGGTTTCGTTGCGTGACGCCGTCGTCGCGCGGCCCGCCTGGGCAAGCGCGAAGGACACGCCTTCGGCCATGCCGCCGAGCCGCGCGTGCGACAAACGGACGCCGCCCGCGGCGACGAGGTCGGGCATCACTTCAACGGTGGCCTCGGCATAGCCGGTGACTTCGGTGATCTTATTGGTGACGCCGGGCCGCACCGTGCGGAGCGGGCCATAGCCATATTCGCGGTCCTGCCGCGCGCGATTGTCGATGAAGCTGGCGCCGACGACCCAGCCCAAGCCGTCATGATAGGGACGCGAAAGGCGGTTTTCGCTGACGAACATCCGCGTCGCATTGCGCTGGTCGAGCACACGCGGCACGTCGCTGAGCGGCGTCACCTGAACTGGCGCGAACAGTCGCTCGACGTCCACCGCGCCAGCCGTGACGACCGACCCCGGCGGGGCTTCGGGCAGGCTGGCATCGAAGCGCTCGAACAGGCGGTGGTCGATAAAGGCGTTGGACGACTGGAAATGCAGGCCGTCCCAATCCTTCATGACGACGATCGTGCCAAGGCCATAGCGCGCCGAGGCATTCTGCTCGACCATCGAGTTGCGGGTCAGCGGCGGCGCGGCCTTGTCGGCATATTGCGCATCGTTCGACTTGATCGACTGGAAAACGCCGCCCAGATCGACCGTCCAGTCGTCGCCCGCGTCAAAGCGAAACGCGCCGCGTCCGCCGCGCACATGGACGCGATTGCCATCATTTTGGCCGCGCAGCGGGTTATCGATATAGCCGCCGTCGGTGAGCATGTAGCCGACCAGCCGCAGCGCATGGCCATTGTCACCAACCGGCAGATTGGCGATCGCGGCGATGTCGCCGCCGGGGTCGCCATGCTGGGTCAGCGAGACGCCCGCAATCGCCTGCACCGACATGGCGCGCGGGTCGGGGGCTTTGGGGACGACGCGAATGATCCCGCCGAGCGACCCGGCGCCATAAAGCGTGCCCTGCGGCCCTTCGAGGATTTCGACATTGTCGACGTCGTAGAGGCGCAGGTCGGGGTCGGGCGCGTTGTAGCTGAGGCGGATGTCGCCCAGATATTGCCCGACGGTCGATTGCGTCGGACCGGTGAAGCTGGAATCGGCGATGCCGCGGATGAACAGCTTGTTGCGTCCCGAACCCAGATGGGTCGAGGACACCGTGGCGGTGCGCGACAGGATAGATTCCATCCCGCGTTCGCCGCCAAACGCCAAATCGCCGCCACTCAATTGGGTGACGACGCCGGCGAAATGCGAATAGGGCAGGTCGGTCTTTGACGCGGTGACGATGATCTCGTCCCGCGCCGCGGCGACCATGTCTTGCGAAGGTTCGCGCGCGCGCGGCTGCGACGCCTGTTGCGGCGCGGGGGCAGGGCGACGCGCGAGACGCGGCGCGGGCGGGCGGCGTTCGATGCGCCAGCTGGTGGCGCTCACCCGGACGGCGCGGGCGTCGGAGTCCTTGAGCAGGCGCTTGATCGCTTCCTCGACGCTCATCCGCCCGCGCACCGGTTTGACCCGCGCCTGCCACAGCTTGGCGTCGACGACGCTGATGCTGACGCCGGCCTGGCGGCTAATTACCGGCAAGGCGGTCGACAGACTTCCCTTGGGCACGTCGAAGGCGCGCTCCTCCGCCGCCAAGGCCTGCGCGGGCAAGCTCAGCGTTATCGCCGCAGCGACGAAGGCAAGGCGCGGGTGCATGTTCAGCGGGTCAGGATCCAGCCATCGCCTTGCCGCCGCGCCCTTGTTCCCGACAAAGCGGCGAGATCGGATATGGTGCGGTCGCGGTTGGCGTCGATGATCAGCGCGCCGCGGAACGAAAGGGCCGCGGCGGCAGGGGTTACCTGTACCTCCATACCGGCGGTTCGTTTCAGATCTTCGGCCACCACGGCCAGCGGCGCACCGTTGTAAACGAGCAGCCCGCTGCGCCAGCCGCCGACGCTGGCGACGTCGACGTCCTGAACTATCGGCGGCCGACGATCGCCGTCGCGCGCTTCGATCGCTTTCCCGGCAACCAGGCGGACCTTGTCGCGGTCAGGGTTGTAGAGGACGATGCCCTCCGACACCGCGACCGACGTCTGGCGTTCGCGCCGCACGACGTTGAATGCGGTGCCCAGGTCGACGATCCGGTCGCCGCCCGTCTCGACCACAAAGGGATCGTTGTCGCGGTGTACGACATGGAACATCGCCTCGCCCGCTTCCAGCCGAGCAAAGCGCGGACGATCGGGATCGATTTCGACGACCGAGCCACCATTGATTTCGATCCGCGATCCGTCCGCCAGCTTGATGGTGCGATGTTCGCCGGCCGCGGTTTCGATCCGGTCGGCGTTGCCGAACGGGTTCACCGTCGACAAACCGATGACTGCGACCAAAGCGGCAGCCATTGCACCACCGAACCAGGCGCGGCGCGATGGGCGGCGCGGCGCGATCGGCATGGTGACGACCACGGGCTTGGCCAGCGGCGGCAGCGCGTCGAGATCCTGATCGAGGCTGGCGATGGCATCGTAAATCGCGGCATGGTCGGGGCTTTCGGCCAGCCAGTCGGCAAAGCCGTCCCAATCGTCGAACGCGGCATCGCGCTGACGGATCAACCAGTCGATGGCGCGTGCTTCGGCGGGGCTGGCATCAGGCTGCATCGAACTGCCTCCGTAGCGCGGCGAGGGCGGCATAGACTTTGCGCAAATCGGCTTCGACGGTGCTCAGGCTGACCCCCATTTCGCTGGCTATATCGCGTTGCTGCAAGCCGTCGACCCGGAACCGGCGAAAAATGCGGGCCGGTCGTTCGCCGGTCGCCACAATCGCGGCTTCGACCAGCACCAGCTGCTCGCGCGAGATCAGCGCGGTCTCCGCCGACGGGACATGCCCCGCCGCGGCTTCACCCCACGCCTGGTCGCGCAGCGCGCTTTGCCGCGCCGAACGATAGCGGTCGAGCATCAGATTGTTCGCGGCGCGCATGACATAGGGCAGCGGGTCGGCGACCGGCCCCATCGGGCGATCGGTCAGCCGCATCCACAAATCCTGGAACAGATCCTCGGCCGCGTCGCCCGCGCCGCGCACCTCCAGAAACCGGATGATCCGGCTCCGGTTGGCGAGCAATACGCCTTCGATGCCCTGAGCGGCGCCGGATCGGTCGTGCGACATGGTCATGGATTGCTTGCTCTGGAACGCCATCTTTTGCCGGATCGCGCCACCCCGGCGCGTGCCATACGTCCCCCCGATGACGCCGTCATATAGCGCCCATGCTCCGCCGCGCAACTCCGGCACCGGTAGGGAAGGGATCGATCGTGCAAGCATCGCTGTCTTCGTTCAGTTCCAAAAAAGGCAAGGGGGAAGCGAGGGTAGGGAGTACGCTTCCCCCTTGCACGCGGGGCCGGCCGGGGGGCTAGAGGCCGACCCGCAGACTCGCACGGAACGCCCAGCCGATATGGCTTTGCTGTTCCTCCGCGGACATTTCGCCGGCGACCTGAAAGGCCGAATTGCCAGCGATACCACGGAGACGGCCGACCCAGCCGCTCGTGCGATCATCGGGGGTAAGGGTGAACGGCGTACCGTCCTTGAACGACGCGGTCGTCGAACCCAGCGTGCCGCCGACGATCTGGCGACGGCCGCCTTCGATTTCGAAGCGCGTCCAGCCGTCATATTGGTCGAGACCGCCGAAATCCATGCCGAGGGCAACGGTGCCCGATACCGCCAGCTCGTCGCTGTCGCGGCCCAGCACCTTCAGGTCGAGCGCGTTGCCGCCCCCGGTTTCCTGATAGCCCTTCTCGGTCAGCTTGAAATAATCGACCGCGACCATCGGGCGGATCGTGATGCCGCCCGCTTCGGCATCATAGGCGAGCGAGCCCGACGCCGACCACAGGGTGCCGTCCCATTTGCCCTTCATCGTCTTGTCGATGTCCTCGGCGCCCGCCTCGGCGCGGAAGATGCGGGTGCCTTTCAGGCTGATCGGGGCGCCCGACACGCGCGCGTTGGCCATGAAGCCGTCCGAACGCAGGCGCCAGTGCAGCGCGCCTTCGAACTGGCTGGTGGCGACTTCATTGGCGTTGCTGCCATTGCCGTCCTTGCCGCTGAGGAAGGCGATCGAGCCGCCGAAGTTGCCGATGTCGCTCTTGATTTCGGCGCCAAGCCCGATGCCCCAGCCGCTGACGTCATAGCTGGCGGTGTCTCCGACGCTTTTCGACGTCCCCCACACGGCCTGGTTGACCCAATAGCCCCATTTACCTTCGTCCTGGAACGGCGCATTGGGATCCTGCAGGTGGCGCGACAGCGCGCGCGAACCCGAGGTGACGGTTTCGAACACCCCGCCTTCATGCTCGGGCAGCATCTGGCCGAGCTGGGCACGGAACTGGTCGCCGCTGGTGATCCCCAGGAAGACGTCCTCGATCTTCTGGTCGGCGACCACCGCGTCGAGCACCGCATCGAACGCCCCGGCTTCCGAACGGTTGAGCCCGAGCTCGGCCGTGCTCTTGCGCGACACATCGACGATCAGCTGGGTGGCGTTCGAGGTCAGCGTGCCCTTGTAAAGGAAGGGCAGCAGCGTCTGCGACGCGGTCAGGTTGTTCGCGCCGGTCAGCGTTCCCGCGGTCAGCACGATGTGCCGCCCCTCGGCCTGCTCGATGCTCGACAGCCGCAGCGCCAGTTTGGATTCGGCGCCAAAGCTGGCGTTGCCGGTGACCTGCACCGCGGTGCCGGTGCTGCCAGTGTCGAGCAGGACGCCCAACGTTCCCTTGTCGGTGACCGCGAGCGACGCAATCCGCGCCGCGCCGCTGACGTCAAAGGTGCCGCCGCCGACCGTGACCGCCAGCCCCTGTGCATTGGCGAGCGATCCCGAGAACATCGCTGTGCCGCCGATGCTCAGCGTATCGGTGCCGCCGCCGAAATCGACCGCGCCGGTGTATTTCGAGGTGCCGGACAGCGCCATGCTGTCGTTGCCCGCGCCGAAGCGCGCATTGCCGGCGTAAGTCGCGTCACCCGACAGCGTAAGGCGGTTGTTGCCCGCGCCAAAGATGCTGTTGCCCTTCACCGACCCGTCGGCGATGTCGAAAATGTCGTTACCGCTGCCAAAGCGAATGTCGCCGACGATGCTGGGGGCGGTCACCCCGGTCGCGACCGCGGTCTGCTTGACCGTCGCCCCGCTGGTGTTGGCCGACAGGTCGATCGCGACATTGCGATCCGACGAGGCGAGCGCGCCGGTGGCGCTGATCGTGCCGCTGTTTTCGACCGTCGCGACCCGGCCCGACAGGTCGACGATCGCGCGCGCGGTGCCGTTGTCCCCGCCGGTCTTGGCCGCAATCGTACCGCTGTTGCGGATCAGCGCGACATCGCCGCCGGCCTCGACGATGACCGCGGTCGCGACCGAACCCGCGACATTGCCCGCGGTGGTCGCCTCGACCTTGCCCGCGTTGCGCAGTTCGGGGGTGGTCGCGCCGCCGCCGATCCGGATCGCCGTCGCCGCAACGTCCCTCGACAGCGCCGTCACGCTGCCGGTCGCGCCGATGCCGATGCCGCCCGCGATGGTCACCGCGCCGCCGAGGCCGCCGATCTGCATCCCGTTGCCGTCCTTGCCGGCATAAAGCCCATTACCCAGCACGGCGCCGTCGATGATCAGGCCCAACCAGGTGCCGGTCCCGGCGACCGGGCCGATCGTCACACTTTGCGCCGTCGACCCGATGCGCACCGCCGCCGCCGACCCGAACGAACGCACCGCGGCGCTGCCTTCCTTGTCGTCGGGCAGGCCGTCCTTGTCCTCGTCATTGTCCGTTGTGCTGTTGTCCTTGGGCGGCACTGCAAGCACGATGCCGCCCGTCACATTGCCTTCGACCGACAGCGCCGGACCGCCAATCAGCAGGTCGTCGGCATCAAGCTTCGACGGGTCTGCCGGGGGGGTGATAAAGCGATAGCCGGTGGCGGTCAGATTGCCCTGGACGACCAGCGCGCCGGTGACATTGCCCGCCAGTCGCGCGCCGATCGCATCGACGCCGGTGGCGGTGATCGTCCCGGCCAGGCGGACGTTGCCGGTGACATCCTGTAACCCGACGCCGAGCGCGCGGTCGCCGAGCACGGTGACCGTGCCGTCGCTGATGAAATTGCCGGTCAGCGGCCCGCCAAGCCGAATGCCCGCCGAATCATTACCCTCGATGGCGACCGAACCGTTGTTGACGATGTTGCCGGTAAAGGCGCCGCCGGTCGCGATGCCGACGCGGTTGCTGCCCAGCGCAAAGGCGCCATCGATGTCGCCATCATTGTCGATGTCGGTCGGCGCATAGGGTTCATCGATGATGATCTTGCCAGTCGCGGCGTTGGTGATCGATCCGACCGTCCCGGCGTTGGCAACGATGCCGCGGGCGCCGTTGACGTTGCTGATCTCGATCGTGCCTTCGTTGATCACCTTGTGATTGCTGTCGATGGTGACCGCGGTGCCGCCGGTCGGCTTCACCGACCCGGTCGAGGTGATCTTGATGTCATCGGGCGCACCCGATTTGATCGTCGATGTCCGCACCGGGGCGGTGGTCGCGGTGGTGATCGTCGTTTCCGCCTGGGCAGGTGTCGAAAGCAGGGCGGCCAGACAGGTGG
Source organism: Sphingopyxis sp. (assembly GCF_051861155.1). Lineage (GTDB taxonomy): Bacteria > Pseudomonadota > Alphaproteobacteria > Sphingomonadales > Sphingomonadaceae > Sphingopyxis. Next base: position 555,430 of record NZ_JBHYDE010000002.1, read on the forward strand.
TGGCCAGCAGGGTCTTGCGCATCGGGTTCCTCTTGTGATCGGGGCCGGAATATTGGTCCGGCGACAATCACAAGACGGAGCAGGGTCGGCGCAGCCTTGGAGAAAAGATTGCACGCCTGACGGCGACCCGCGCGTTGGTGTCGATGCCATTTACCATTCGCGGTGCGCCTGATATGGGGGCCGCGCTACGGGGGGCAAAAAACATAAGGTCGCCGTGGCGTTTCGCCGCGATCGTTTCGGACGTTCGCTTGGGGCAGCGTCCACTCTGCACCGGGCATCGCGGTAAAAATGCGAACTCCCGGGGCAGCGCGCCACTTGGCGGACAGGGTGGGATTCGAACCCACGGTGAGCTTGCACCCACGGCGGTTTTCAAGACCGCTGCCTTAAACCACTCGGCCACCTGTCCGCTCGGTCGCCGCCATAGCGCGATGCGGCCTTGCGGCAAGAAAAACCTTGCTGGCTCGGCCTGCCGTGCGAATGACTCGGCTCATCCCGCCCTTGCCTAGCCAAGCCGCTCGCATCTGTGCGAGACACGCCTTATGGATGGGTACATCATGCACGCTATCGGTTTCAAAATCGGACGCCTTTTCGCTCTCGCCGCCGCTATTCTGTCGGCTTGGCTGCTCACCGCATCGGCGCCGCTGCACGCGCAGAGCGGCGACAGCGGCTTCGACGCCTATGTCCAGTCGCTGTGGCCCAAGGCGCAGGCGCGCGGCGTGTCGCGGCAGGTGTTTGACCGTGTGACCGCGGGACTGCGCTATAACCCGCGGGTGATCGCGCTCGACCGCGACAATCTGGGCAGCCCGCCGACCAACGACACCCCGATCCCGAATTTCGCGCCCTACAAGGCGAAGCATGTCGATGCGGCGCGGATCGGCGGCGGGCGCCGGGTCCACGACCGCCTGCTGCCCTTGCTGTCGCGGATCGAGGCGCGCACGGGGGTGCCGACCAGCATCATGATCGCGATCTATGGTCATGAGACGGCCTATGGGCAGGTTACTGGCAGCTTTGACCTGCCCGAAGCACTGGCAACATTGGCCTATGAAGGCCGCCGCCGCAGCCTGTTCGAACCCGAGTTCCTTGCGACGCTGGAAATGGTCCAGCGCGGAGTGCCGCGCGAGGTGCTGAAGGGCAGCTGGGCCGGCGCGTTCGGCTATCCGCAGTTCCTGCCGTCGGTTTATCTGGCGGTGGCCGAGGACGGCGACGGCGACGGGCGCGCCAATATCTGGTCGAGCGAGGCCGACGCGATCGAATCGATTGGGGCCTATCTCCGCCGTGCGGGCTGGCGCGCCGGGCAGCCATGGGGCGTCGCCGTCACCGTGCCGGGCGGCTTTGACCGAAGCCGCGTCGCCAGCCGCCTGGCGCCCACCCGCTGCGCCCGCGTTTTTGCGCGCCACAGCCGCTGGCGCACGATGGCCGAATGGCGCGCCGACGGTATCCAGCCGATCGGCGGGCGCTGGCCCGACGGACAGGTTCAGGCGGTGCTGCTCGAACCCGACGGCCCCGGACGAACCGCATATTTGCTGACCGGTAACTATCGTGCGATATTGGACTATAATTGTTCCAACTTTTACGCACTGTCTGTGGGGTTGCTGGCGGATGAAATCGATCGGTAGGAAAACGGGGTTGATGGCCGGGGCGCTGCTGCTGCTCGCCGGTTGTGGCAGTTTCGGCGGTGAGCGCGAGGGCGGGCCGACCGCCAGCCCGACACCGGCCCAATCGACGGGCGGCGTCAGCGATACGCCGGTCAAGATCGGCGACCCCTATACGATCGGCGGCACGACCTACACCCCATCGGACATCGCCGATTATGACGATGTCGGCTACGCAAGCTGGTATGGCGAGGAACTCGCCGGACGGCCGACCGCCAATGGCGAGACATTTGACCCCGCGGCGATCAGCGCCGCGCACAAGACACTGCCGCTTCCCAGCTATGTCGAGGTGACGGCGCTCGATACCGGGCGCACGATCCTGGTTCGCGTCAACGACCGTGGGCCGATGGTCGGCGACCGGTTGATCGACCTGTCGCGCGGCGCCGCCGAACAGCTGGGCCTGACCGACGGCGTTTCGGCGGTGCGGGTGCGGCGCACGAACCCGCCCGCCGCCGAACGCGCACAGCTGCGCGCCGGTCGAGCGGTCCCCGAACGGATCGCGACCCCCGATTCGCTGCTGTCGATCCTGCGCACCAAGCTGAAAGCCATGCCGGTGCCCAAGGCGCTGGCCGCGGCACCATCGGTCGAGGCGCAGCCTGCTGCGCCGATCGCTTCGGCGAAAGCCAAGCCCGGCGACGACCGCCTGGTTGTTGAAAAGCCCAGGCCCGCGGCCAAACCGGCAGTGACGGCCAAGCCCGCTCCGGCAGCCACCGGCAAATATGTCGTGCAGGTCGGTGCATTCAGCAGCGAAAGCCGCGCCAATGCGGCGGCGAGTTCGGTGGATGGCACGGTCACCAAGGCAGGCAACCTCTGGCGGGTGCGGATCGGCCCCTTCGCGAGCGATGCCGACGCGCGCGGCGCGCTGGGCAAAGCCAAGGCCAAGGGCTTTCGCGACGCGGTGGTCCAGCGCGATCGCTGACGGGCCAATCGGTGATAGAAATCGCAAGAATAACAAAGAATAGCGCCGCGGTTTTCGCAGGGCTTGCACTGGTCTTTGCCGCGCCCGCGTCGGCGGCGAACGATGCGCGTCCGAAAAGCGCCGCCGCAGCCCGTCCGCTTTACACCACTCAGGCGCCGATCGTGATGCTCAAGGATCTCGACTCAGGCGAAATCCTTTATTCGCGCGGCGCCGAAAAACGCTTTGCCCCAGCATCGATGGCCAAGGTGATGACCGCCTATGTCGTACTCGACCTGATCAAGAAGGGCGAATTGTCGCGCGACAAGCAATTTACCGTCAGCGACGCGACATGGAAGAAATGGAGCGGCAGCAGCGGCGGATCGACGATGTTCCTTCGCCCCGGCGAGAAAATTTCGGTCGACGATCTGCTGAAAGGCCTGATCACCGTGTCGGGCAATGATGCCGCGGCGGTGCTGGCGGTTGGAATTGATGGCAGCGAAGAAGTTTTCTCTAAAAGAATGAACATAATAGCTGGTGGCATAGAGATGAAATCGAGCTATTTCGGAACGCCGAGTGGCTGGCCCGACGGCGGGGCGACGAAAGTCAGCGCCGCCGACCTGATCACACTCGCCGATCGGCTGATCCGCGACCATCCCGGCGGCTATGCCCGCTATTTCTCGCTGCCGAGGCTTCAGCACGGCACCTCGCCCGAAGGCAAGCCGATTGTCCAGTCCAACCGCAACCCGATCCTCGGCCGCTTTGTTGGCGCCGACGGCCTGAAAACCGGGCACACATCCGAAGCGGGCTATTGCTTCCTGGGGTCGGCGAAGCGCGACGGGCGCCGCCTGATCATGGTCGTCGCGGGCCTGCCGAGCGACAAGGCGCGCCGCGATGAAGCCGAACGGCTGATGACCTGGGGTTTTTCGGTGCCGATAGCGTCGGTCGACGGCGGCATAGGCAAAAAGGCAGCCAGTGGCGGCGGCCGCGCTGCGCCGTGATGACAAAGCGCGTGGCGGCGGCTACCGCCGCATGATGCACGCGCGCTCCTTTCTTCTCGATCTCGACAGGCGGTCGGCATGACGCGTGGGCGCTTCATCACGCTGGAGGGCGGTGAAGGGGTCGGCAAATCGACGCAGATCCATGCGCTCGCCGCGGCGCTTGCGGCAGGCGGCATCGAAGTCGTCACAACGCGCGAACCCGGCGGCAGCACAGGCGCCGAAGCGATCCGGACGCTGTTGATGGAAGGCAGCGAGGACCGCTGGGATGCGCGCAGCGAGGCGTTGTTGTTCGCCGCGGCGCGCGCCGACCATGTCGCGCGCACGATCCGCCCTGCGCTGGCGCGCGGCGCGTGGGTCTTGTGCGACCGCTTCGTCGATTCGAGCCGCGCCTATCAGGGCGGCGGCGGCGGCATCACCGATGCCGACATATTGGCGCTGCATGGCGTGGGGTCCGAAGGGCTGCTGCCCGACCGCACCTTTCTGCTCACCGTCAGCCCCGCCGAAGCCGCGCGGCGCCTGACCGCACGCGGCGGCAGCGACCGCATGGGCAGCAAACCCGCCGACTATCAGGCGCGGCTCGCCGCGCGTTTCGTCGAAATGGCCGCGGCCGAACCCGACCGATGGCGGATCATCGACGCCGACGCCCCCGCCGGGCAGGTCACCGCGGCGATCATGAACGGGCTTTCCGAATGGCTGTGATCGGCCATCAGGATGCCGAGGCCGCCTTTCTCGAAGGCTGGCAGGGCGGGCGGCTGCACCACGCCTGGCTGCTCGCCGGGCCGCAGGGGATGGGGAAGGGGGCGTTTGCCGCACGTGTGGCGCGCTTCCTCGTCACCCATGGCCGCGGCGGCGACGGGCAGGCGCTCGCGCTCGACGATCCCGGTGACGGCACCGCGGGGCGTCTGGTTGAGGCGGGGAATCATCCCGAAATCCTGCACCTGACGCGTCAGCCGAAGGACAAGAGCAAAGACCTCGCGCGCAACATCACGATCGAACAGGTGCGGCAGATGATCCGCCGCCTGCACCTGTCGCTGTCGCTCGGCGACTGGCGCGTCATCATCGTCGATGCGGTCGACGATCTGGAAACCGACGCCGCCAACGCCTTGCTCAAGACGCTCGAGGAACCGCCGGCGAAAACGTTGTTCCTGCTTGTCAGCCACTCGCCCGGACGCTTGTTACCGACGATCCGGTCGCGATGCAGAACGCTGCGTTTTCAACCAGTTGATCGTGACGTCATGACAGCGTGGCTGCACGATCTGCGCCCGATGCTCGATCTTGCCGAAGCGCGCGCGATCGTCGCGGCGTCGGGCGGTGTGCCGGGCAAGGCGCTGGCGCTGATCGACAGCGATGTTGCGGCGATGGAGAAAAAGCTGCTGGCGATTGCCGCGACCGGCGACCCCGAAAACCGGTTGCGCGAGGCGCTGGCGCGCGAGGTTGGCGGCACCAGCAATCGCGCCCGGCTCGAACTTGTTATCGACATCGTGCCGGGGCTGCTCGCGCGGCTGGCGCGCGAGCGTTCGGTTGCGGAGATTGCCCCGATTCTCGCGCAATGGGACCGCGTCCAGCGAACCGTTCGCGATGCCATTCGCGGTTCCTATGACGGGACGATGGTGGGGTTCGAAATCGGCAATTGCCTGGCCGGACTGGCGCCGCGTTCGGGACAGGCGGCACGCTGACGCTTTCCCTCGCGCGCGCCAGCGGCTAAGGCGCGGCCATGTCCGAAAACAGCGCCCCTTTCTACATCACCACCGCGATCAGCTACCCCAATGGCCGCCCGCACATCGGCCATGCCTATGAAGCAATCGCCACCGACGTGATGGCACGCTTCCAGCGCGCGCGCGGCCGCGACGTCCGGCTGATCACCGGCACCGACGAACATGGGCTGAAAATGTTCCAGACGGCGCGTGACCAGGGCCGCGAAACCATCGATCTTGCCGATGAAATGTCGTCTTATTTCCGTGATATGTACGCCAAACTGAACATAAGTTATGACAATTTCATGCGCACGTCGGACGCCGCGCATCACGCCGCGTCGCAGGCGATCTGGCGCGCGATGGAGGCCAATGGCGATCTTTATCTCGATCGTTACGAAGGTTGGTATTCGGTTCGCGACGAAGCCTTTTACGACGAAAGCGAGCTCGTCGACGGGGAAGGCGATGCCCGCCTGTCGCCGCAGGGCACCCCGGTCGAGTGGACGGTCGAGGAGAGCTGGTTCTTCCGACTGTCAAACTATCAGGACAGGCTGCTCGCGCTGTACCACGACCAGCCCGATTTCATCCGCCCCGAAAGCCGCCGCAACGAAGTGATGCGCTTCGTCGAAGGCGGGCTTAAGGATCTCAGCGTCTCGCGCACCAGTTTCGACTGGGGCGTGCCGGTGCCCGGATCGCCCGGGCATGTGATGTATGTGTGGGTCGACGCGCTCACCACCTATCTCTCGGGGCTGGGCTATCCCGCGCTCGATGGCGATTTCGGCAAATTCTGGCCCGCGAATATCCATATGATCGGCAAGGATATTGTGCGTTTTCATACGGTTTACTGGCCGGCCTTCCTGATGAGTGCCGGTCTGCCGCTGCCGCAGCAGGTGTTCGGCCACGGTTTCCTGCTCAACCGCGGCGAGAAGATGTCGAAATCGCTGGGCAATGTCGTCGATCCGATGGCACTCGCCGACACCTTCGGGGTCGATCCGCTGCGTTATTATCTGCTGCGCGAGGTCAGCTTCGGGCAGGACGGCACCTATTCGGCCGAAGCGATCGTGCGCACCGCCAATGCCGATCTGGCGAACAGCTTCGGCAATCTAGCGCAGCGCAGCTTGTCGATGATTTTCAAGAATTTGGATGGTGTTCTGTCGACCGACTATGCGTGGCACGAGGATGATCGCGCGTTGCTCTCGATCGTCGACGATGCCTGCGGCAATCTGCTACCGCGCGAATTTGAACAGCTTGCCTTCTCGACCGGGATCGAAGAGTGGCTGCGCGCCGTTTTCGCGTGCAATCAATATGTCGATACACAGGCGCCATGGGCGCTGCGGAAAACCGACCCCGATCGGATGCGCGCGGTGCTGATGACCCTGTTTCAGGTCGTCCGCACCCTGGCGATCGCGATTCGTCCGGTGGTGCCGACTGCCGCGGACCAGTTGCTCGAGCAAATGGGTATTGGCGAAGACGCCCGCAATTTCGCGGCGCTTTCTGACGCCGACTGGTTCGCGAACCTCGCCGCGACCGGCTTCAAGGTGGGCCAGCCGACCCCCCTCTTCCCGCGTCTCGAACTGCCGGCAGGGGAAGGGGAGGCGTAATGCTCGTCGATTCGCACTGCCACCTTAATTACAAGGGGCTCGCCGAGCAGCAGGGCGACGTGCTGGAGCGCGCCCGCGCCCGCGGGGTCACCGCGATGCTCAACATCGCGACGCGCGAAAGCGAATGGGACGACGTGCTGGCGGCCGCCGAGGCCAATCCCGATGTGTGGGCCAGCGTCGGCATCCATCCGCACGACGCCGATGATCATCCCGACGTCGACACCGCCAAGCTGGTCGAGCGCGCGGCGCATCCGCGCGTGATCGGCATCGGCGAGACCGGGCTCGATTATTATTACGACAAGAGCGACCGCGTCCGGCAGCAAGACAGCTTCCGCCGCCATATCCATGCGGCGCAGCAGACGGGGCTGCCGATCATCGTCCATACGCGCGACGCTGAAGACGACACACTGTCGTTGCTTGGCGAGGAGATGGGCAGGGCGGCCTTTCCCGGCGTCATCCATTGCTTCACCGCCAGCGACGATTTCGCGCGCCGGGCGCTCGACCTGGGGCTGTTCATTTCGATTTCGGGCATCGTGACCTTCAAGAATGCCGCCGATCTGCAGGCGACGGCAAAATGGTTGCCGCAGGACCGGCTGCTGATCGAAACCGACTCCCCTTTCCTCGCCCCCGTCCCCCACCGCGGCAAGACCGGCGAACCGGCCTTCGTTGCCGACACGCTGGCGTTTCTGTCAACGCTGCGGGGCGACGACGAAGCAGCGCTGGCGGCGGCGACCAGCGCCAATTTTTATGCGCTTTTCAACAAGGCCGCGCCATAATGTCACACCGCGTATGAAGGTCCGGATCCTCGGCTGCGGCACCTCGTCGGGGGTGCCGCGGATCGGCAATGACTGGGGGCAATGCGACCCCGACAATCCGCGCAACCTGCGCAGCCGCGCCTCGATCCTGATCTCGCTCGGTGGCTTTCGCTTGCTCGTCGACACCAGCCCCGACATGCGGTTGCAACTGCTCGACGCCGAGGTCGGCGCCGTCGATGGCATCATCTGGACCCACGAGCATGCTGACCATTGCCACGGGCTCGATGATCTGCGCCAGATCATGCACCTGCGCGGCTCGGCGGTCCCTGCCTATGCGCGCGACCATGTCCTCGACATCCTGAAATGGCGCTTCACTTACGCCTTTGCCGGCAACGCAGGCTATCCGGCGTCGGTCGATCCGATCGACCTGCTCGATCATCAATCGATCGGGCCGATTGAGGTGTCGGCGATCGAAATGCCGCATGGCCCGATCAAGGCGAGCGGACTGATCTTTAGCGATGGTTCGCACAAGATAGCCTATGCTACTGACTTTTCTAAGTTTACTGACGAGATGGTCGATTTTTTCCAGGGCGTCGATCTGTTCATCATTGACGCGCTGCGTCGCTATCCGCACCCGACGCATCCGCATCTCGCGATGACGCTCGCGGCGCTGGAAAAATGCGGCAATCCGCGGGCGATCATCACCCATATGGACAATACGATGGATTATGACGACCTTGCGGCCGAATTGCCGCCGGGTGTCGAGCCGGGCTATGACGGGTTGGAGGTGCAGCTATGAACGGCGATACCGGGGTGCAACTGATCTGGTTCTTCGGCGCGCTGGCGCTGGTGATCAGTTCATTGCTCGCGAGGCGATTGCCCGCGGCCGACTGGGTCAAGATGGCGCTGGCATGGGCCGCAATCTTTGGTCTGGTGTTTCTGGTTATCCGCACGTGGCAGATGGTCACATGACACAAAGGCGCCAAATCGACGCGGCGCGGAAAATCATATGATATCAACGGCAGGGGGGTCGTTTCCTCTCCAGTCATATATAAATTTAACATAATATATATTATCGGATAAACAGATGCCCGACGCGACGCTCCAGTCCCCCATCGATCGCCTGCTCGCCGTGATGGCCAAACTGCGCGACCCCGACGGCGGCTGCGAATGGGATCTGGCGCAGGATTTCACGACCATCGCGCCCTACACGATCGAGGAAGCCTATGAGGTCGCCGATGCGATCGCCGGCGGTAATCCTGCGGCGATTTGCGACGAGCTTGGCGACCTGTTGCTCCAGGTCGTCTTTCACAGCCAGATCGCGGCGGATGACGGCCTGTTCGGTTTCGACGACGTTGCCACGGCGATCAGCGACAAGATGGAGCGTCGCCACCCACATATTTTTGGCGGCAGCCAGACGGACGATGTTCGCCAGCAATGGGAACAGATCAAGGCCGACGAGCGCGCCGCCGATGGCCCCAAGGGCGCGTTGTCGGGCGTTGCCTTGTCCTTGCCGGCGCTCTTGCGCGCGCAGAAACTCCAGTCGCGTGCCGCACGCGTCGGTTTTGACTGGCCCGATGTTAACGGCCCGCGCGACAAGATCGCCGAAGAACTCGCCGAAGTCGCGGTCGCGACCGACGATGCGGCGCGCCACGAAGAAATCGGCGACCTGCTGTTCGCGGTCGTCAATTACGCGCGGCACCTGGGTGTCGATGCCGAATCCGCACTGCGCGATGCCAACGTCAAGTTCGCGCGGCGCTTCGTGGCAATGGAAGATCGCGCCGGCGGCAGCCTGGCGGGCCTGTCGCTCGACGCGCAGGAAGCCCATTGGCTGGCGGTCAAGGCGTCAGAGCGTCTTTCGTAGGCCACAGCCGCTCGAACCGCGCCGCGTCGGCGGGATCGAGCCGGACGGTCAGGACATGCCCCTCGCCCTCGGGCTCGTCGGCCAGCACCTCGCCGCGGGCATGCAGCCACGCCGCCGCCTCACCTTCATGATAGCCAAGATAGATACGCTGCACCTTGTGGAGCGCGGTCAGCTGCGACGCCATGAGCACGCGCGCCGCCTCGACGCCCTCGCCCGTCACGGCCGAGATCAGCGCGACGTCAGAGCGGCGCGCCGCCATCTCTTCGATCGCCGCGCGGCGCTCGGCATCGGCGGTGTCGATCTTGTTCCAGATTTCGATCTGCGGGATCGCGGGCGGCGCATCCCCCTCTCCATCGTCTTGCGGTCCATCGACGCCGAGCGACCGCAAGATGGCGCGGACGTCGTCATATTGCGCATCGCTGTCGGGATGGACGATGTCGCGGACATGGACGATCAGATCGGCGGTCGTGACCTCTTCCAATGTGGCGCGAAAGGCGGCGACCAGTTCGGTGGGCAGGTCGGACACGAAACCCACGGTGTCGGACAGGATCGCCTTGTCGATCCCCGGCAGCCGGATTTCGCGCATTGTCGGGTCGAGCGTCGCGAACAACATGTCTTCCGCCATGACGTCACTTCCCGTCAAGCGGTTGAAAAACGTTGATTTACCGGCGTTGGTATAGCCGACCAAAGCGACCACCGGCCATGGCGCGCGCTGGCGCTTTGAGCGCTGGAGTTGGCGCGTGCGCCGCGCATCGTCCAGCGACCGGCGGATGCGCGCCATGCGATTGCGGATCATCCGGCGGTCGGCCTCGATCTGCGTTTCGCCGGGGCCGCCGAGGAAACCAAAACCGCCGCGCTGGCGTTCGAGGTGGGTCCAGCTGCGCACCAGCCGCCCCGCCTGATAATCGAGATGCGCCAGTTCGACCTGCAACCGCCCCTCGGCGGTCGCGGCGCGCTCGCCGAAGATTTCGAGAATCAGCCCGGTGCGGTCGATCACCTTGGTGCCGAATGCGGTTTCCAGATTGCGCTGCTGGATCGGGCTGAGCGCCGCATCGACGACAACCAGCTGCACATTCTTCGCCGCAATATCGGGCGTAATCGCCTCGATCTGGCCGACGCCGAGCAAGGTCGCGGCACGCGTCTGCCGTAGCCGCAGCATATGTACTGCGACGACGTCCAACCCGATCGCCAGCGCCAGCCCGCGCGCCTCCTCGGCGCGCGCGTCGAGATCGCGCGCCAGACGCTGGCTGTGCCATTCGGGCACGACGATCAGCGCGGCGGCGCCGCGGGTTACCTCGTCCGGACTGTCGATTATCGAGGCGATCAGGCGTCGTCCGTTTCGCCGTCGGCCTCGCCGCTGTCGGTCAGGTTGATCGGGCCGTTCGGCTGCACCGTCGAAATCGCGTGCTTATAGACCAGCTGTACCTGCCGCTCGCGCTCGAGCAGCATGCAGAACAGGTCGAACGCGACGATGTCGCCCTGCAACATCACCCCGTTGACTAGGAACATCGTCACCGATTCATCGGATTTGCGCACGGCATTCAGAAACACGTCCTGTAACGCCTTGCCCTTGCTGGCCGGCGCGTCGCGCAGATTGTCGCCGAGTAGCGACAGGTCGAAGTCGTGCGACGGCATCACGGTCGAAATCGCGTGCTTATAGACCAGCTGCGACTGGCCATCGCGGCGCAGCAGCAAAGAGAAATTGTCGAACCAGGTAATGATGCCCTGAAGCTTGACGCCCTTGACCAGGAACATGGTCACCGGGGTCTTGCTGCGGCGCAGGGCGTTTAGGAAAATATCCTGGAGATTCTGATTTTTATCGGACACATTTGCCTCCTGTTTTTGGCGGTATCACCGCGGGTACAACACCGGTTTTCCGGCTTTCAAGACCTTCTTCTGACAAACAATATGCGGCAAAGCATGCACAAGGTCTAGCGCAAAGCCTTTACCCCTCGCCCTCCGAACTCTCGGTGAGCCCCAAAAGTTTCAGTTTGCGGTGCAGCGCCGATCTTTCCATGCCGATAAAGGTCGCGGTGCGCGAAATATTGCCCGAAAAGCGGTTGATCTGGATCCGCAGATATTCGCGTTCGAAATTCTCGCGCGCTTCTTTCAGCGGGATTGCGGTAATCGATTCCGAATTGGGCAAGATATCGGTGCCGCCGCGCACCAACTCGCCGGGCAGCATGTCGGCGTCGATCCGCGCCAGCCGGTCGCTCGGCGCCAGGATCATCACGCGTTCGATCACATTGCGCAGCTCGCGGACATTGCCCGGCCATTCGTGCGCCTGCAACGCCGCCATCGCTTCCGAACTGATTTCGGGCGGCGGCACGCGGCGGTCGGCGGCGTAGCGGCGGATATAATGGTCGCACAAGCTGGCGATGTCGTCGCGCCGTTCGCGCAGCGGCGGGATATGCACCGGAACGACGTTGAGCCGGTAATAGAGATCCTCGCGAAAGCGGCTCTCGGCGATTTCGGTCATCAGGTCGCGCGCCGACCCCGAAATGATCCGCACATCGACGCGGATCATCGTGCGCCCGCCGACCCGGGTAAAGCTCTGGTCGGTCAGCACGCGCAGGATCTTGCCCTGCGTCGTCAACGGCATGTCGGCAACCTCGTCGAGGAACAAGGTGCCGCCATGCGCCTGTTCGAGCAGCCCGACCCGGATCGCGCCGTCGTCGGCTTCGGATCCGAACAACTCGGTTTCGACCGTTTCGGGGTCCATGCGCGCCGAAGAAATGACGCGGAACGGCGCATTATGCCGCCCGCTCCATCCGTGCAGCACCCGTGCCGCCACTTCCTTGCCGACCCCCGGCGCGCCGGTGATCAGCACCCGGCTGCCGGTCCCGGCGACGCGTTTGAGCGTGGCGCGGACGTTGTTGATCGACGCGCTGGTCCCGGTCAGCTCGTCCGACGGCCCGGCCTTTTCGCGCAGCTGCTCATATTCGAACTTCAACCGCTCGCTTTCGGTCGCGCGCGCCACCAGGTGCAGCAGGCGCGAGGCTTCGAACGGCTTTTCGATGAAGTCGAACGCGCCGCGGCGGATCGCCGCCACCGCGGTGTCGAGCCCGCCGTGGCCGGAAATGACGATGATCGGCAGCGTCGGATCGAACGCCTTGATCGCCTCGACCAGCCCCAGCCCGTCGAGCCGCGATCCCTGAAGCCAGACGTCGATCAGCGCGAGCGACGGGCGCCGCTGACGGATCGCCTCGAGCGCCGAATCGCTGTCGGAGGCGGTGCGCGCCTCATAGCCTTCGTCTTCCATGACGCCGGCGACGAGGTCGCAAATGTCGCGCTCGTCGTCGACGATCAGAATATCAAGCGCCATGTTCTTCTCTGTCCTGTCGGTTGCGGATCCGCCCCGGAACCGATTCTGCCTGTCCCATGCTTGTTTCTTCGCCCTTTCCGCCCAGCGCGCGCAGCCGGTCGGGGTGCAGCGTCAGCGTGACGCACGTCCCCTGCCCCGCCGGATTGTCCAAAAATTCCAGTTCGCCATAATGCTGCTCGACGATCTTTTTGACGATCGCGAGCCCCAAGCCGGTGCCACCCTGCCGCGTCGTCATATAAGGCTCGGCAATCGCCTCGCGCGCCTGCGGCAGCCCGATGCCGTCGTCGGCGATGCGGATCACCATCTCGCCCCGCGGCCCCATCGCCAGTTCGGCATCGATATGGCCGACGGGTACAGCTTCAGAATTTTTAGATTTTTCTTCAATGGCTTCCACGGCGTTTTTGACGATGTTGGTCATTGCCTGCGACAGCAGGCGGCGGTCGCAGACCAGCGGCTCGATCTCGTCAGGGGTTTTCACCGCAAAGACAATGTCGGGTTTGGCGACCTCGAACAGGAACACCGCCTGGCGCAGGATGTCGCGGACATCCTCGACCCCGAAGGTCGGCTTGGGCATGCGGGCAAAGCTGGAAAATTCGTCGACCATCCGCCGCATGTCGTGAACCTGGCGGATCACCGTATCGGTCAGCTTTTTGAAAGTTGCACTGTCGCCTTCGATCTTGTCGCCAAAGCGGCGCTGGAGCCTTTCGGCGGCGAGCTGGATCGGGGTCAGCGGGTTCTTGATCTCGTGCGCGATCCGCCGTGCGACGTCCGACCAGGCGGCACGGCGCTGATCGAGCAACTGCTGGGTAATATCCTCGAAACTCAGGACAAAACCGTCGCCCTGCGCGACCGCCTTGGCGGCGAGCGTCGCGGGTTCGGCGTCGGGCCGGGCCAGTTGCACGATCGCCTCGCGCTCGTCGCCGGTCAGCAGTTGCGCCAGTTCGGGGGCAACCTCGACCAGCGGCCGTCCGGTCAGGCAATTGGTCGACTGGCAGATCAGCCGTTCCGCGGCGGCGTTGGCAAGCAGGATCCGGTGATCGGCATCGACCGAGATCACCGCCGACGAAACGCCGCTGAGCACCGCCTCGATAAAGCTGCGGCGCGCTTCGAGTTGTTCGTTGACGCTGACCAGCGCCCCGGTCTGTCCCTGCAATTGTTCGGTCATGCGGTTGAACGCGCGGGTCAGCACCGAAATCTCATCATCGCGCGCCGGCGGGGTTACCCGCACCGACAGGTCGCCCCCCGCCGCGGTGCGCGTCGCGCCGATCAGCGTGCCGAGCGGACGGACGATGCGGTCGGCAACCACGATTGCGGCGATCACGGCAAGCGCGAGGAGCAGCAGCGACCCAAGGTAGAGCGCGCCGTTGAATTGCAGCTGCAACAACTGAGAGCGCTCAAACAGTGCATTATAGTCAGCGAGGACCGTGCGGGCGAGATTAAATTGCTGCTGACCTAGGCTCGAGACGGCGCGCGAAGAATAGAGGAATGCATTGGGCCTGCCAGGAAGCCGTGTAACAGCCTCGATGCGGTTAGCGCTTCGCGTAACGACGATATCTTCGCCAGCGTTGAGCCGCTGGATGATCGCTGGCGTAACGCGACCCTCGGCCGCCCGATTGTCGGGGTCGATCATCACCGCAGTCCGCGCAACGCCATCGCGGCCAACTTCGATGATCGCGGATTCAGTGAGTTCGCGAACCACAACCTGAAACCCGTAGGCGTCTTGAAAACTGATGCTGTCGATGGCTTGGGTGTCGAGATATTTGCTCAGGTCTCCGGCCATTGTGGAGGTCTGTATGGCCACAGACTTCTGACTTTCCTCGTAGAACGATTGCGCCAACGTGGCAGCGTTTTCGAACATTCCCCGGGAGCGGTCGGAATACCAGAAATCGACCCCAAACTGGAACAGCAGCGACGCAAAAATCACCACAAGCAGGGTGGGCGTCGCGGCGATCAACGAAAACAGCGCCACCAGCCGGACGTGGAGGCGCCCATTGCCGCCCTCCATGGACCGCACGGCGCGAGCGCGCGCCACGCGGCTGCCGATCAGCACGATCAGCGCCATGGCGGGCACCAGGTTGGCGACCATGATCGCGGCGACCAGCGCCGGGGTGAGCAGCCGCTCGCTCTGCGCGTCGCCGGTGACGAAGACATAGGTCGCGATGCCGATGCTGACGATCAGCGCCAGCGTATAATATTCGGGCGCAGCGAAGCGCCAGAAGCCCGAGCGTGCGTCCTGATCGGCGGAATCGATGTCGTGAGTCAGGGGAGCCGCATGCGCCATTGTTGCCATGCTACGACAAACCTGTTGCATAGAAAACACACAAACGTCGCTCGCGGCGCTCGAACGGCGTTATTATGCGCTAGTTTGGTCACTCACAGGTGGCTGGGATCGATGTCGAGTTGCCCCAAGCGCTTGCGTAGCGTGTTGCGGTTGATGCCGAGGCGTCGCGCCGCTTCCAGCTGATTGCCGCGCACGTCGCGCAGGATGCGGCGGAACAGTGCGGCCTCGACGATCGCTTCGAGCTGACCATGCAGGTCGCCTTCGCTGGCGCCGCTCGCCATCTGCTCGCGCGCCCAATCGTCGACGGCGCGGGCGATCAGGTCGGCGGGCGCCGCCGCACCGCCGCCCTCGCCGTTTTCGTGCAGCACCGTTTCGACATCGCGCACGGTGACAATGGTATCGCGCGACAGCACCGCCAGCCGCTGGACGACATTGCCCAGCTCGCGAACATTGCCGGGCCAGTCATAGCGTTCGAGCCACTGCATCGCGGCGGGCGCGAACTGGCGGTCGGGCAGGCCTGAACCGCGCCCGGCCTCGACAAAATGGCGGACCAGCGCCGCAATGTCGCTGCGCCGATCGCGCAGCGGCGGCAGCGTTACCGGGATGACGTTGAGGCGGTAGAACAAATCCTCGCGGAACCGGCCATCGGCGACCAGCGTCCGCATATCGCGATGGGTCGCGGCGATAACGCGGACGTCGGCGCGCAGCGCCTGATTGCCGCCGACGGTCGAATATTCGTTGCTTTGCAGGACGCGGAGCAGCCGTGTCTGCGCCTCAAGCGGCATGTCGCCGATCTCGTCCAGGAATAATGTCCCGCCCGCCGCCTGCTCGAACCGTCCGGCATTGCGGCTGTGCGCGCCGGTGAACGCGCCCTTTTCGTGCCCGAACAGCTCGGCCTCGATCAATTCGCGCGGAATCGCCGCCATGTTGATCGCAACGAACGGCCCCGCGCGGCGCAGCCCGGTGGCATGGATCGCGCGCGCGACGACCTCCTTGCCGGTCCCCGATTCGCCCAGGATCAGCACCGCCAGATCGTTCGACGCGAGGCGGGCGATGGTGCGATACACCGCCTGCATTGCCGGCGCGCGGCCGACCAGCCCGTGGCTGTCGGCTTGGGCCGGGTCGGCGCCCGCCGTCGGCTCGGCGCGGCGCTCCAGCGCGGCGCGGACGCTCGCGGTCAGTTCGTCGAGGTCGAAGGGCTTGGGCAGATAGTCATAACTGCCGATCCCCGTCGCACGGACGGCGGTGTCGAGCGTGTTCTGCGCTGACAGCACGATCACCGGCGTACCTGCATCCACCCGCAAAGAATCGATGCCGTCGCCGTCGGGCAGGACGACGTCGGTGATGACCAGGTCGGGGCGGTTGTCGGCCAGCCAGGCGTTCCGTTCGGCGATGCTACTGACTGACGCGAAATGGCCGCATTCGCCGACCAGCGTCTCGCGGATGATCATCGCGATCGCGGGGTCATCCTCGACCAACAGGATCGTCTTGCGATCGCTCATGCGGCGCGTCCCTTTTGCGCCACCGGCAGATGGACGCGAAAGCGGGTCCATTCGCCGTCGCGCATATGCTGGACGGTGCCGCCCATGTCGCGCGCCAGCTTGGCGACGAGGGCGAGGCCGAGTCCCCGCCCCTCGCGCTTCGTCGTCACGAACGGGTCGAACAGGTCGCCGCGAATGTCGGCGGGAACGCCGGGGCCGTTATCGCTGACGCTGACCTCGATCGGCAGCGCGATCCGCCCGCGCCCGTCGCCATTGTCGATCGACAGGCCGTGGCGATAGGCGGTTGCGATCCGCACCACGCCATCGTCGCGGCCACCCAGCACCTCGCAGCCATTGGTGACCAGGTTGAGCAATATCTGCACCATGGCGTCATGGTTGCCGTGCACCAGCGGCAGCGACGGGTCGAAATCCTCGGCAAAGCGAACGCCCGGAAACTGGCGCGCCCGCGCGGTTTCCATCGCCTGGTGGATCGGCTGATACAGGTTGATCGGCGCGCACGCGATCGGTTGGCCGCGCGAGAAATGCTCCATCTGGTCGATCAGCGTCGCGATCCGGTCGACCTCGGCGCAGATCAGCGTCGTGAAGCGTTCGCCGCTGGCGTCGGTCTTGCGCGCCAGCAATTGCGCCGCGCCCTTGATCCCGGCGAGCGGGTTCTTGATTTCGTGCGCCAGCATCGACGCGGCGCCGCCCGCGGCGCGCCCTGATCGCCCGATCGCGCCGCCCATCAGTTCGGCGTCGCTCTGCGCCGGAACTAGCGCCAGGATACGATGACCGCTCTGGCCATAGGGGACCATCTGCATATCGACAAAAATCGCCTTGC
The DNA here is from genome assembly GCF_051861155.1 of Sphingopyxis sp. Classification (GTDB taxonomy): domain Bacteria; phylum Pseudomonadota; class Alphaproteobacteria; order Sphingomonadales; family Sphingomonadaceae; genus Sphingopyxis. The sequence continues at coordinate 572,817 of NZ_JBHYDE010000002.1, forward strand.
GGCCGCCGACCGAAATCTCGGCGCGATGCGCGAACAGCGCCGACGTCGCGGCGTCGCTCATCCGCTGGCGATAGCTCCGATCCATGGCGATCACGTCATAGACGACGCGCCCGATCATCGCCGACCGGCTCATATTGCACATCTGTTCAGCGGCGGCATTGACGAACAGCACCACGGCGCCCTTGTCGATCAACAGCGTCGGGACGGGGTGCGAGTGGATCAACTCGTCGTGGTCGAAGGTCGGGATGCTCGACGTGAGCGCGCTCACGCGGCCGCTCTGGTCAGATGCGGGCCATAGAAGGCTTCGAGCGCGTCCAGCACGCCCTTGCTGTCAGGGATCTGGTTGACCTTGTTGCGGAACTCGGCCGATCCATGCAGCCCCTTGACGTACCAGCCGAGGTGCTTGCGCGCCATATTGACCCCGGTGATCTCGCCATAATGGTCGATCATCGCGCGGTAATGCGATGTAATGACGTCATATTGTTCGTCAATGCCGGGGTCCGGGCGCTCATTCTCGCCGCGCAGTGCCGCCATGACCTGGCCGAGCAGCCAGGGGCGGCCATAGGCACCGCGGCCGATCATCACTCCGTCGGCGCCGCTCTGCGCCAGCGCGGTGCGCGCGTCGTCGGCGGAGCAAATGTCACCATTGGCGATCACCGGGATCGATACCGCGTCCTTGACGCTGCGGATGAAGCTCCAGTCGGCCTCGCCGCGGTACATCTGGTTGCGGGTGCGACCGTGGACGGTGACGAGCTTGGCGCCCAGATCCTCGGCGATATGGGCGAGTTCGGGGGCGTTCAGACTGTCGTGGCACCAGCCCATCCGCATCTTGACCGTCACCGGCACCGACACCGCCTTGACACAGGCCTCGATCAACGCCGCGGCAAGCTTCAGGTCGCGCATCAGCGCCGAGCCCGCGTCGCCGCTCGTCACCTTGCGCACCGGGCAGCCCATATTGATGTCGATGATTGCGGCGCCGCGATCTTCGTTTAGTCTAGCGGCCTCACCCATTTCATAGGGCGTGCAGCCGACGAGCTGCATCGACACCGGCTCCTCGACCGGGTGCCACGCCGCTTTCTGGATCGACTGGCGCGTCTCGCGGATCGCCGCCTGGCTGGCGATCATCTCGGTGACGTTGAGCCCCGAACCATAGCGGCGCACCAGGGTGCGGAACGGCATATCGGTGACGCCCGTCATCGGCGCGAGAATCACGGGATCCGCGATGGTGATGTTGCCGATCTGGATGGGCCGCAGCGGCGCCATGGCGGGAACTTTCGTCTGATTGCCTAAAATTTGAGCAGCCCGTACACGCTAAGCCGCTTTCCCGCAAGCCGCGGCTGCGCTAACCGGCGCGCATAATGACCGAGTCCGCTCCCTTCACCACGCCGCGCGCGATGGTCATCTTGCTTGCTGGCGGTCAGGGCAGCCGGGCCGGTTTCGCCGTACCCAAGCAGCTAGCGACGCTCGGCGGTAAGCCGGTGTTGCGCTGGAGCCTCGATGCCTTTTGTGCCCATTCGGCGATTGGCGGCGGCGTGCTGGTGGCCAATGATGACGTCATGGCGGCGCTCGGCACGTTACCGGATGGCTGGATTTCTGCCAATCCCGGGGAAGAACGGCAACAGTCGGTGGCCAATGCGCTGGCCGCGCTGGCTGACCGTGAGGACGAGACTCCGCTGCTGGTGCACGATGCCGCGCGGCCCGGGGTGACCGCCGCGGTCATCGACCGCCTACTTGCCGCACTGGGCATGGCTGAAGCGGTGATCCCCAGCCTCCCCGTTCCCGATACGCTGGTCGAACAGGCCGCGGGCGTCGCGGGCGAGGTCGTCGACCGGAGCGCGCTGGCGCGGGTCCAGACCCCGCAGGCGTTCCGCCTTGGGGCATTGCGCCGCGCCCACGCCGCCGCGGTCGAGGCGGCAGCGACCGACGATGCGCAGCTGGTGCGGCGGCTCGGCCTCGCGGTGGCGGCGGTAGCAGGCGAAGCGCGGCTCCACAAACTGACTTATGCCGAGGATATGGCGATCCTGTCGGGGCTGTTGGGGATTGAGGCGATGACACGAACCGCGGTCGGCATGGGCTATGACGTCCACCGCCTTGTCGCCGACAAGCCGCTGTGGATCGGCGGCATAGAAATCGCGCATAGTCATGGACTTGAAGGCCATAGCGATGCCGACGTCGGGCTTCACGCGCTGACCGACGCCATCCTGGGTGCGCTCGGCGATGGCGACATCGGCGATCATTTCCCGCCGAGCGACCCGCAATGGCGCGGCGCAGCTTCGCATCGCTTCCTGCAGTTTGCCGCAAACCGCGTCACAACGCGCGGTGGACAGATCGATCATGTCGACCTCACCATCATTGCCGAGGCGCCGAAGATCGGCCCGCACCGCGCCGCGATGCGCGCGCGGATTGCCGAAATTCTTGCGATTCCGCTCGAACGGGTTAGTGTGAAGGCGACAACGACAGAGCGGCTGGGGTTCACCGGCCGCCGCGAGGGGATAGCTGCCCAAGCCGTCGCGACCCTGCGACTTCCGGAGAATTGACGCCGTGCTGCCTGACGATGAATCGCGCCTCTTGGTGCGCGACGAGCTTGCGACGAGCGTGCTCGCCAACAACCGAGCCGCGGGGCGCAAGGTCGCGGTCGCCGAAAGCTGCACCGGCGGCATGGTCAGCGCCGCGCTGACCGACATCGCGGGCAGTTCGGACGTCTTCTCCGCCGGTTTCATCACCTATTCGGGTCACGCCAAGCAAAGCCAGCTCGATGTGAGCAGCGAAATCCTCGAAACCTTTGGCGAAGTCTCGCTCGCGACCGCATGGGCGATGGCGACCGGCGCGCTCGCCAACAGCGATGCCGATATTGCGGTGGCGATCACCGGCATCGCCGGTCCAGGCGGCGGATCGGAGAAAAAGCCGGTCGGCATGGTCGTCTTCGCACGCGCGCTTCGTGGCCAGGATCCCGACGATTATTTCACCCAACGGGTGCAGTTCGAATCGACCGATCGCGCGGCGATCCGCCACCATGCGACGCTGTTCGCGCTCGACCTGCTTCAACCCGAAAGGGACGCGCTGCGTCCTTCGGAAGACATCGCCCTCCCCGCCCCGTAAAGATCGTCGGCGCGCGTTTCGAACGCGGCGATCATCTTGCGCAGCGCCTTGTCGAACATCTGGCCGGCAAGCGCTTCGAACACGCGGCTGCGGAATGCGAAGTCGACCATGAAATCGACGCGGCATCCGCCGCCCTCGACCGGGGTGAAATGCCATTCGTTGTTCAGATGGCGCATCGGGCCGTCGATATAGCTGACGGTCACCTCGCGCGGCCGCTCCTTGTGGACGCGGCACGAGAAGCTTTCGCGCAGCCCCTTGAAGCCGACGATCATGTCGGCGACCGCTTCATGCTCGCTATCGCTACGGATGCGCAGCGCGATCACCCAGGGCAGGAATTCGGGGTAGCGCTCGATGTCGGTGACGAGCGCGAACATCTGCTCGTCGCTATACGGCAGGGCGCGGGTTTCGTGGTGCCTGGGCAAGTGGGTATCAGCCGGCGGCGCGCGCCAGCTGCGCCTCGCGCGCCGCGCGCATCCGTTCGAAATCATCGCCAGCGTGATAGCTCGATCGCGTCAGCGGCGACGACGCGACCTGCAGAAAGCCCTTGGCGCGGGCGATCTGGGCATAGGCGTCGAACGCCTGCGGCGTCACGAAGTCGATGACCTTCGCATGCTTCGGGGTCGGCTGCAGATATTGCCCCATCGTCATGAAATCGATGTCGGCGCTGCGCATGTCGTCCATCACCTGGTGCACCTCCATCCGCTGTTCGCCGAGGCCGAGCATGATGCCCGATTTGGTGAAGATCGACGGGTCGCGGCGCTTAACGCTTTCGAGCAGACGCAGCGAGGCATAATAGCGCGCGCCGGGGCGGATCGTCGGATAGAGCCGCGGCACGGTTTCAAGATTGTGGTTATACACGTCGGGCCGCGCGTCGACGATCGCCGCGATCGCGCTTTCGGGCTTGTTGCGGAAATCGGGGGTCAGGATCTCGATCGTCGTCTGCGGGGTTTCGCGGCGCAGCGCCTGGATCACCTTCACAAACTGGCTGGCGCCGCCGTCGGGCAAATCGTCGCGGTCGACCGAAGTGATGACGATATGGCTGAGCCCCATCTTTGCCGCGGCAATCGCGGTATGCTCGGGTTCGAGCGGATCGACCGCGCGCGGCATCCCGGTCTTGACGTTACAGAACGCACAGGCGCGGGTGCAGGTGTCGCCCAGGATCATGACGGTCGCATGCTTCTTGGTCCAGCATTCGCCGATATTCGGGCACGCCGCTTCCTCGCACACCGTGTTGAGGTTGAGCTCGCGCATCAGCTTGCGCGTTTCGGCATAGCCGGGGCTGGTCGGCGCCTTGACGCGAATCCAGTCGGGCTTGCGGGTGCGCTGGCTGGGGGTAGCGGCGGGTGATGCAGGAGCGTTCATTTCGCCCACATAGTCGCGCGCGCGCCTCTTCTCAACCTCTCTACCTATGCTAAGGCGCATCCATGACTCACTTTACCGACATGATCGACGGCTATCGCCGTTTCCGTAACGGCGGCTGGCAGCAACAGCGGCAGCGCTGGGGCGAATTGGCCGAGGGACAATCGCCCAAGGTGATGGTGATCGCCTGTTCCGACAGCCGCGTCGAACCGTCGCAGATTTTCGATACCAATCCCGGCGAAATCTTTGTAGTCCGCAACGTTGCGGCGCTGGTGCCGCCATTCGAAACGACGCCCGGGCGCCACGGCGTGTCGGCGGCGCTCGAATTTGCGGTTCAGTTCCTGCATGTCGAAGAAATCGTCGTGATGGGCCATGGCCTGTGCGGCGGCTGCCACGCCGCGTTGCACCGGTCGATGGCGGGCGCCGAGCCGGGCCGCGGCGGGTTTATCGCCGACTGGATCGCGCTGCTCGACGATGCCAGCGAAGAAATCCGCCGCAACCATGCCGACATCGACAACCGCGACGCCGGCCGCGCGATGGAAATGGCGGCAGTGCGCGTCAGCATCGACAATCTGCGCACCTTCCCCTGCATTCAGGAAAAGGAACGGCGCGGCACGCTGCGGCTGCGCGGCGCCTTTTTCGCGATCAGCGACGGCGTGCTGCATCTTTTGGACGAAGCGACGGGGGAGTTTGTGCCCGCCGCCTGAAACAGGAGAGCGATATGAGCAAGAATGCAATGTGGCTGACCCTGATTTTTGCGGCAGCAATCATTGGCGCGTTCCTGGGGCCGTCGCTGGCCAGCGTCGTGTCGCCCGAAACCTTGCTCATCCTGTCCGTGCTGCTGATCGGCGGCATCGTCATTTTCTGTTTCTGGGCGCTGTCGAGCAACAAGAGCGGGGCCAAGGCCGACACCGCGGCGATTGCCGATGCGCGGGCGATGCAGGCGCCGACGGGCAAAGCGCGGATCTATGTCACCCGCCGCGGCTTCGTCGCAGCGCTGCAGGGCATGAACGTTACGCTCGACGGCACGGGACAGGGCCAGATCAAGTCAGGCCAGATGCTGATGGCCGACGTCGATCCCGGCACCCATCACCTGCATGTTACCACCGCGAAAGCCAAGTTGGCGCATCCCGCCGAATTTGAGATCGAGGTCGGCGCGGGCGGGGTCGTAGTGATCGGCGCGATGATCGAAATGGGGGCCTTGAAGGGCAGCATCAAGCTGGAGCGGCTGGACGCCGCCAAGGCGCGCGAGGATGTCCATGCGACCAAATTGATATTGTGGGCGGTGTCGCCGGCCTGACCGCGACGATCACGGCTTCGCGGGAACGAACCCCGCGGCCGGCCAGCTGGTATCGCCGGTACGTGCGACCTCCAGCTTCGCGAACTCAACCGGCGGCATGCCGACCCCGATATAGCTGCCGACCTCGCTCCATTTGCCGTCGGCGATCGTCGCGACATATTTGATCGTCGCGCCGTTCGGCACCGGGATGCTCCATTCAAAGCCGGTGTCGGTCACCGCAAAGGGGAATTTGCCGGTGCGGCCGTCGGTCCAGCTGTTCATCGCATATTGATCGGTAGCGGCGTCGTAGGAAATCACCGCAAAGGCGTTGAAGACCAGCTTGCCCGCCTCGTCATACCCGCGCCCCTCGATCACCAGCGCGGTGCCGTCGAGCATCGGCCCGGCGCGTTCGGTCTGCGCCAGCCTGATCGTGCCGCCCGGCGAGGTGATCGTCGCGGTGCCGCGCCATTCGCCGTGCAGCTTTGCGAGCTTGGCAATCGCGGCCTTTTGTTCGACGATGACGGCGGGGTCGGTGCGCATCTGCGCCTGGGCGGCGAACGGCGCGGCGGACAGCAAGGCGGCGGTGATAGCGGCGGCGACAAGGGCAAATCGCATGATGGTCCTCCCAATTGTATTGGTGACATAACACAGCACTGCCGACAGGGAAATGGTGACCTAACGAAGCGGCACTGCGGCATTTCGTCGCTGATTCAGGGCAGGTTCGGGCCTAACCGAGCCGTCGGCGCGAGCAGCTGTTTTGCGCTTTTCGGTGTCGCGGGCAAAGCGATTCCCGGTCGCAATCAGGGAGACATATATGGCGCTTCGCCCATCTTTACTCGCCGCCCCGGCGCTGGCGTCGCGGCGGCGCGCTTTTCACGGCGAAGACGAATCCTACACCAAGGCGCGCAAATCGCTGCTTGCCGAAGAGATCGACCTGCGCCGCAAGATCGCGCGCGTTGCCGAACAGCGGCGTGCGCTGCCGCCCGGGCCGCTGATCGCAAGGGATTACCGGTTCCAAGACGCTGATGGCGCCGAGCTGTCGCTGGACGAATTGTTTGGGCCGCATGACACGCTGGTCAGCTATTTCTGGATGTATGGCCCCGAACGCGAACGCCCCTGCCCGATGTGCACCAACTGGCTGGGGGCGGTGAACGGCAACGCCGCCGACATCAAACAGCGCGTCGCGCTGAAGATTTTCGGCCGCAGTCCGGCCGAGCGCCAACAGGCGTTCGCGCAGGAACGCGGCTGGCGGGCGCTCGATTTCGTGCAGACCGTCGGCGACGATTATGCGCGCGATCTGGGCCTGCTGCGCGCCGACGGCAGCGAAGATCCGGCGCTGGTGGTCTATAAGCGCGGCCGCGACGGCGTCCGTTTGTTCTGGAAAAGCGAGATGACCGCCGCAATGGCCGACCCGGGCCAAGACCCGCGCGGCGCGCCCGACATCGCCAGCCTGTGGAACATCCTCGACCTGACCCCGGGCGGCCGCGGCACCGACTGGTATCCGGCACTGGAATATTAGGGAATCGCGTAAGTCACATTCGCCTGCCCGACCGGCTTGTCGGGATCGTCGGTCCAGATTCGTACATCCATCACCGCGAGCCGCTTGCCGAGGCGCAGCATATGCGCGTCGGCGAATAGCGGGCCGGGGCGGCACGGGCGCAGGAACTGGTAGTTTAGCGCGCTCGTCACCGCCATCGCGACGGGGCCGATATGCGCGAGGACGAGCGCATAAGCCGCCATGTCGGCGAACCCCATCTGGGTCGGGCCGGAGATCAGCCCGCCGGGGCGCAGCGCATTGTCATTGGGGTCCAAGCGCGCCTGGATATGCCTAGGCGCGGTCGACACGACGATACCGCGCGAGCCCGGGGCCGAGTGGGGAAAGGCGTCGGCCATGAACGCGTTGAGCGCTTCCGCGTCGATGCGGATCGTGCCCGACGAGATCGGCGGTTGCCCCTCCCCCATCGCGGTCAGCGCGTCAGTTTTTTGTACGACGTCGCATGCGGGCGCGTCGCATCGTCGCCGAGGCGGCGGATTTTGTCCTCTTCATAGGATTCGAAATTGCCCTCGAACCATTCGACATGGCTGTCGCCCTCGAACGCCAGGATGTGCGTCGCGAGGCGATCGAGGAAGAAGCGGTCGTGGCTGATGACGACCGCACAACCGGCGAAGTTTTCGAGCGCTTCTTCGAGCGCAGCGAGCGTTTCGGTGTCGAGATCGTTGGTCGGTTCGTCGAGCAGTAGGACGTTGCCGCCCTGTTTCAGCATCTTGGCCATATGGACGCGGTTGCGTTCACCGCCCGACAGCTGGCCGACCTTTTTCTGCTGGTCGACGCCCTTGAAGTTGAACGCCCCGACATAGGCCCGCGTCTGCATCTCGTGCTTGCCGATGTTCATCAACTCGTGGCCGCCCGAAATTTCCTGCCAGACATTGTTGTCGGGCTTGAGGTCGTCGCGGCTCTGGTCGACAAAGCCGAGGCGGACGGTGTCGCCGATCGTCACCTTGCCGCTGTCGGGGGTTTCCTGACCGGTGATCAATTTGAACAAGGTCGATTTGCCCGCGCCGTTGGGGCCGATCACCCCGACGATGCCGCCGGGGGGCAGCGAGAAGGTCAGGTCTTCAAAGAGCAGCTTGTCGCCATAGGCCTTTGAAATGCCCTCGACCTCGATCACCTTGCCGCCCAGACGTTCGGGAACCTGGATGACGATCTGCGCCTTGCCGGGGATGCGCTTTTCCTGCGCTTCGACCAGCTGGTCGAAGCTCTTGATACGCGCCTTCGACTTGGC